>JAUIEC010000006.1 GCA_030428945.1 Phycisphaerae bacterium
CTATACTTCGCCACATTTGCCTAGAATTGCTATAATATGGTGTCATAGATGGCAGGGAACGGGATTCACGAGGAATCACGGTGTTTACAAACGAGTGTCAGCATTGCAGAAGGCAGCGGCGCAGCGTATTCTCCGGGCACAAATCACGGACCGCACGGAGGACGGACGACATGGCCAAGGCGAATCGGCTCGGCAAGGGCCTCAGCGCAATCATCAGTACCGCTCGCAAGAGTTCGCCCGACGACGCGGCCCGCCCGGCGGGTGGTGGCCGGGTGGCGACCGCGCCCCCTGCCGAGACCACAACGGCCGAGGCCGTCTCGGCGGCCACGCCGCCCGAGCAGATCGTCCACACGCTTCCCGTGGAACAGGTGATCCCCAACCGCAACCAGCCGAGGTCTGTCTTTGACGAGACGGCCCTGGCGGAGTTGTCCGCGTCGATCGCCGCCCAGGGTCTGTTGCAGCCGGTGGTGGTTCGGCCCGCGCAGGACGGGAAGTATGAGCTGATCGCCGGCGAGCGGCGCTGGCGGGCGGCCCGGGCGGCCGGTCTGGATCGGATTCCGGCCCTGGTGCGGGACGTTTCGAACGAGGAGTCGGTGGAACTGGCGCTGATCGAGAACCTGCAGCGTGAAGATCTGAATGCGCTGGAAAGGGCGGTCGCGTACCAGAACTACCTGGACACCTTCGGGAAATCGGCCGAGGACCTGGCCCAGCGACTGGGAGAGAGCCGGGCCAACGTCGCCAACTACCTGCGTCTTCTGGGGCTTCACGTGGAAGTCCAGGGCATGCTTGAACGGGGCGAACTGAACATGGGACACGCCCGGGCCCTGGCCGGGGTCATGGATCAGCAGCGTCAGCTTGGGCTCGCCCGCCTGGCGATCCGCCGCAATCTCTCTGTTCGCCAGGTTGAGGCTCTGACCCGCGAAACGCCGGAGCCACGTGAAAAGCCGGCCCCGAACCTCCCTTCCAAGCACCTTGAGGATGTGCAGCGCAGCCTGAGCAAATCCCTCGGCCTGCCGGTCTCGCTGCAGCCGTCGCGGCGGAAGAACGCCGGCCGAATCGTGATTCGCTACGCCAGCCTGGAGGAGTTCGACCGGATCGCCGAGCGACTCTCCGGGGACAGCACCCTCGACTGAGGTCTCCCAACGACAACCCGGTCCACTCGAAAGGCTCGCGTCCCTGCCCGGATGCGGGCCTTTTCTGAGTAAGCAAGTGAGCAGGTGAGCAAGTGAGCAAGGGATGTCCGGGGGGAGGCTGCCGAGTATGCGTGATCGGCGGGGGCGCAAGCGTGTTTCACGTGAAACAGCGTTGCGCACACCCGACCCGCTGCGGCCATCCGCGACCGACGTATGCTGAGCTGAAGGGCCCCTCGTCGCCGCTGGTCCCATCGGCCGACTGAGCGTGTTTCACGTGAAACAGCGTTGCGCATCTGCGGACAGTCGGCAGGGCACCCAGACCTCCGCCATCGTTGGTCCCCAGCTCCATCCCCCGATCGCTCCCTAGCTCCCTGGCTCCCTCGCTCCCTGGCTCCCTCGCTCCCTGGCTCCCTAGCTCCTTGGCTCCCTCCCCAAACAACCGTGTTTCACGTGAAACAACCGCCGCGGATTCTATGTTTTCTATACTACATAGCAACACCGATCCGGCAGGGGGGATATAATCTCGCGCGAAATGCGGGCGGGTGCCCCCAACCGGAGTCGGCAGCGATCGGCACAACACGCTTCAAAAGCCGCAAATTCAGCGTCGAAACCCGCGCTACCGCGGACGGCGACTTCGATGTCGTCACGCACCCCGGGGCTGCGGTCATTCTGCCCGTCACCGAAGATGGCCGCATCATCCTGATCCGGAATCAGCGCCACGCCGTCGGCGAGACCCTGCTGGAACTCCCGGCCGGGACCCGCGAGCCGCCTGAGCCGACCATCGAGACCGCCCGCCGCGAGCTGCGCGAGGAGACCGGCTACTCGGCCGGCCGACTCGAGCCGCTGGTTTCCTACTATACCGCTCCCGGTTTCTGTAACGAGTTCATCGACGCCTTCGTCGCAACCGGCTTGACACCCGGGCCGACCGCACACGAAGCTACCGAGCGAATCACGATTCAGCCGATGCGCACGGACGAACTGCACGACGCCATCCGCCAGGGGCGGGTACGAGACGCCAAGACGATCGCAACCTTCTTGTATTACGAACGTTACGCGGAAAGGACACCCTCGGCATGAACTTCTTCAACATGTCCTTTCACGTCGGCCGACTGTTCGGCATCGACATTCGCATCCATATCCTGTTCCTGATCCTGATGGCCTTCCGCCTGTTCGATGCCGGGCCGTACGTCTGGTACGAGGTCGGCTTCTGGACGATGCTGTTCGGCATCATCCTGCTGCACGAGTTCGGCCACTGCTTCGGGGCCCGCTCCGTCGGGGGCGACGCCAGCCACATCGTCCTCTGGCCGCTCGGCGGTCTGGCCTTCGCCCACGCACCGATGACGCCGTGGGCCCAGTTCGTCACGGTGGCGGCCGGGCCGGCGGTCAACCTGGTCTTCTGCCTGATCTCGGCCGGGATTCTGATTGCGGGTTCGGGTTCGCTGGAGATCGTTGGGATCAATCCGCTGACCCGGGCGGTGTATTTCGAGCACTGGCTGGATGCGCCGCAGTGGGCCGGCTACCTGGGGATGTTCTACCGGGTGAATCTGTGGCTGCTGGCGTTCAACCTGCTGCCAATCTATCCGATGGACGGTGGGCAGTTGTTCCAGGTGATGCTGTGGCCGTCGATGGGTGTGCATCGTTCGACGGAGGTGGCGTGCCAGGTCGGGCTGGCGGGGTCGGTGCTGCTGGGGCTGTGGGGATTGCGGGAAGGGGGGATGCTGCTGTTCATCGCGATCTTCGGCGGGTTCACCTGTTACCAGCGTCTGCAGATGCTGAAGTACGGGATGGTGGTTGATGAGCGGATGAAGTACGCCCCGGTGCAGCGCTACAACATGCGGAAGAAGAGTATCTGGGAACGTCTGTTCGGGGCGCGCAAGAAGGCCGAGGTTGACGACGACGAGCCTTACAACCCCAACCCGGGCGGCTGGGAGGCGCGGCTGGACGAGAAGCGCAAGCAGCAGGACGAGGTTGACCGCATCCTGGCGAAGGTTCACAAGAGCGGGATCAACAGCCTGAGTTATGTCGAGCAGCAGACGCTGAAGCGCGCCAGCGAGGACGAGAAACGTCGCCGCGGATGATGGGAAGAGCGCCGCGTGCGATGAGAGGCATCGCCGCGGGTGGTGAAGAGCGTCGCCGCGGGTGATGGGCGTCGCCCCGGGTGGTGGGCACCGCCGCGGGTGTTGAGAGGCGTTGCCGCGAATGATGGGCATTGCGGCAGGTGTTGAGAGGCGTTGCCGCGGGTGCGTGCCAGATGGCGGGGGCTGTTGGCCGGCAGCGCGCACCTTCGGCCCATTCGCGGTTGAAGCGGAACAATCCCCCCGGGGGCGCCCCCACCCCCGAATTCAATCGTACCACGGGGCGGCACCGCGCCGGTATCAGGCAAACACCCCAGATTTTCGGGGTTCCGCGAAGAACCCGTCGGCGTCGCGATGATGGACGTCGACCGATCGATCCCGCTCGATCGCCGTGGCGACGACTACGCGACCGACATCACCGCGCAGAAACATCCGCTGACCGCCAGGAACACCTGCACGCACCACAGCCCCGGGACCACCAGCCCCATGAACAACATGTTGTGCCGGTAGTACGGCGAACGCCGCCGCCGAATCGCCCGGTTCCAGCACAGCCCGCGAGCCACCTGCACCGACGCAAACAGCGAACCGATCAGACTGCCCCAGACCACCAGCCACCCGAACCACTGCATCACGTTCTGCGCCACACGCCCCCGATCACCCATGCTGGCGGCCAGCATCACCACCAACAAAAACGCCAGCAACGCCCCCGGCGCCGCCATCAGGCGCACCAGGATCTGCGGCATCGTCATCGACCAGCGACGCAACGACGCGCGAACCTCCACCAGGTCAAACGCCGTCCCGCACTCCGGACAACGCGACCCCGGCAGACCACTCACGTCATACCCGCACTCGAGACAAAACGGCTCTGGCTGCTGCCCATCCATAGCGGGACATTCTAACCAGATCGGCCGTTCGATTTCAGGTGAGGAATCGGGCGCTCCGCATTCGACGGATACATGCCAGAACGTCGGCGCGCTGAGAAGACACCGCTCAACAGCGGTGGCGCATCGCCCCGCGCGTCACCTCTACGGCATGCAGGTCTCGCCGAAGTTCGCCAGCACCTCGGCCAGGTCATCCAGCGTGACCGCCCGGTCGTTGGTCACGTCACCGTCCGCAACCACCGCGCCATTCGCCAGCCCGAAGCCGGCCAGTACCGTCGCCAGGTCGTCCAGGTCCGCGTCGCCGTCACCGTCGGTGTCGCCGGGGCAGGGAAGGTCAAGCAGGATGAACGTAAACGACCCCATCGGCGGCAGACCCGCGAACGGGATCTCGCCCGCCAGCGAACGAATCGGCTCGGCCGGGTTCGTGTCGCTGTTCGCCGAAGTGAAGTTCAACCCGCTGTCCGTGCCCGCATCCCACGGGTACAGGTCCACCGTCACGTTGTCGAGAAAGACCCCGCCGGCGAACAACTCAACCCCGTTCACACCCAGGAACCAGTCCGGACTCGGCGCGATCATCGTCACCGCGGTCACGCGAGGATGCTGAACGCTGACAGCCAGCGCGTTGTTCTCCGTGGTGGGCAGGCCGAACAGGGCGGTGCCCGTGAACCGGCGGTGCAGATTCCCCGCGTTCATCGCCACGGTGAACTCGGAACCCAGCGTGCTGGTCGCGCCGGTCTCGGCCATGCTCTCGATCCCGGGCGTTGCGAGTCCGCCGGGCTCCCAGAACGTGACCTGGTCGTTGTGCGAGGCGCCGATCAACGGCGAGAAGTGCGCGTTGACCGGAAACGCCCCCGGATGCGTGGCCGCACTCCAACTGGCGTTGAAGTGAACGCGATAGCGGGCTTCCTGCGCGAAAGCGCCGCCTGCCAGCAGGCCGCCCACGGCGGCTGCGCACGAAAGTCGTTTCCAGAACATGTCGCACCTCCCCAGGTGTTCGTCGTCTCCTGATGACATTGTCGAGCATCGCCACCGCCCGATCGCAAAGCGACCGGGAAGCGTCGGCACCGACTCCGCTGACCCGATTGGTCGCCGCCGCGACCCGATCCTGACAAAAAACTCCGGATGCGGCAATGCAAACCTGTGTCGTGCGGCCGCGAAGAAGTGAGAGAGGTTCGGCGGTCACGCGTCGAAGCCGGCGGCTGACGCGCGCCGAGCAGGCACGGCGAAGATCGCAGTGGCACGCGCCGCAGTGGCCCATGCGGCGGCTACCGCGCTTCCCGCGGTCAGAGGGCCGTGAAGGTGGCGAAGTCCTCGTGGACCTCGGCCAGCGTGTCGAGCCTGGCGTACTCCGAGCAGGCCTCGAAGCGGTCCCACAGGGCGAGGACCTCGGGCGTTTCGTGCGCGACGCGAATCGCGTCCGCGCCGGCCCACTCGGAAACCTGGATGATCACGCCGTCGGCCGAACGCATCAGGACCTCCGCGCGGTCCGTGGCGAGGCCGAGTCGGCGCAACAGGGGGAGGCGGTCGGCAATGACCTGCAGGAGGTCGGCCTCCTTACCTGGTCTGGGTCGGAAGGCGGCGATCGTGATCTGTCCCATGAGCGGGTCTCCGCTGGTGATGCCGCGCGGAGAAGGCACTGCTCGAAGAACTCAACAGCAGTGCCTGCTCCGGGCGAATGGCTTCGACCGGACGATGAAGTTGCCAAGCGGTGCGGCATCGACGCCTGTTGTCGCCGGGCGGATGCCAGCGCGGGCGGCCGCGTCGATGACGCACCCTACGATTCCTGCGCGAAGGGACAACCAGACTCCGCTGCGCGAAGGGACTGCCGGACTTCGGGCTGGCTAGCGCGGTTGGACTACTTCTTCCAGGTCGACTCGCCCTCGCGGGTGACCCAGGTCTGGTGGTAGTCCTCGTCCTCGATGCCGGCCGCGAACTTTGTCAGGCGGAACGGATCGTACGAGTCGCACATCACGGCCAGTTCGTCGGTGCGGGTCTTGCCGATCGACGCTTCATACGTGCCGGGGTGCGGGCCGTGGCTGACACCGAGCGGGTGCAGGCTGACCGATTCGGAATCGATGCCCTTGCGCGAGGCGAAGTTGCCCTCGACGTAATAAAGGATCTCGTCCATGTCGACGCTGGCATGCGCGTAGGGACACGGGATCGCCTTCTCGTGGAAGTCCGTGTGCCGCGGCACGAACGAACAGATCAC
Source organism: Phycisphaerae bacterium (assembly GCA_030428945.1). GTDB lineage: Bacteria > Planctomycetota > Phycisphaerae > UBA1845 > Fen-1342 > JAUIEC01. The sequence continues at coordinate 6,299 of JAUIEC010000006.1, forward strand.
GAAGCCGTCGCCGGCAAACGTGGTGTGAATCGTCGGCGGCAGGTGCACCAGGCCGGTCTTCGGCTGGAAGTCGTGGATGTTGAACGCGACCGGATAGACGAAGCCGTCCCAGCCGACCACGTCCAGCGGGAAGTGCTTGTAGCGATGCACCGTCAGGTCATCCATCTGCTTGGTGACGATGCTGAACGGCATCTCGTAGCCGTCGACCCCGGCCGGATCGAGCAGGCGCTCGGGGATCCGGAAGTCGCGGTGCGTGAACGGGGCGTAGTCGGTGATCTGCCCGTAGGCGTTGCGGTAGTCCTTCGGCACGCCGATCCAGGGGCGCCCCTCGAAGACCATCGCCGTAGCCGTGTCGTTGTCGAAGTGCAGCCGGTAGGCCGTCGAGCGTGGAATCAGGACGTAGTCGTGCTTCTTGAACGGCAGGATCCCGAAGACGCTCTCGAGGTATCCGCTGCCTTCCTTGATGAACCAGCATTCGTCGCCGTCGCCGTTCGAGAAGAAGTGCACGGCCGGTTCGTCGACCTTGACGATTCCGATCTGCAGGTACCGGTTGACCATCAGGGTCCTGCGGGCGGTCAGGAAGTCGCCGCCGGGCTGCAGGTCCTGCGTCCGGATGTGCCGGCGGTGCAGGGGCTGCCGTTCGAGCAGTTGGTGCGGGCAGAAGTCGGGCAGTTCGAGCGGTTCGACGCTGAACTCGTCGGTCGGCGGTACGCGGTAGTAGAGAATCGAGAAGGGGCCGTTGAACCCCTCGCGCGTCACCATCTGCTCCATCAGCAGTTTGCCGTCGTCGTCGTAGAAGGTCGTGTGCGGCTTGGCCGGCACCCGGCCGAGCGTGTGACGCTGAATCATTGTCTACTCCCCGTGGTCAGCCCGCCGGGCGGGGCCGTCTACTCGGACGGCGTCTCGGCGTAGGCCACCTCTTCCAGTTCACCATCGTCGTCAAAGCGCAGCAGCCAGCAGGAACCCTTCCGGCAGGCGTGCCATTCGATTCCCAGTTCGGTCAGCGCGGCCGGGATGTTGTCCCCGTGCGCGCAGAGCACGAACACACCCTCGTCCTGGGGCAGCACGATCGGGTGCCCCTCCATCAGTTCGGGGTCCACCAGCACGGACATGTCGAGGGCGGCGGCCAGCGGTTCGACGGTCTGCACGCAGCGGACCGCGGGCGAACTGCGGACCTGGCTGACCGGCAGTTCGGCGAGGTTCTCTGCCAGGTTGCGGGCCTGCACGCGTCCTTTCCTGGTCAGGGTGCGCAGGTGGTCCTCGCCGCTGGCGTCGTCGCGATCACCGGCCTTGGCATGTCGAATGAGCAGCACGACGCGCATGAAGCAGACCTCTCAGTCGCCGATCGTGGCGATGCATTTCAGTTCGATCGCGATCGGCGTCGGCAGGCAGTTGATCTCGACCGTGGTCCGGGCCGGGTTGGGTTTTCCGGGCCCGGCGAAGTACTCGGCGTATATTCGATTGTAGGTCGCGAAGTCGTCGCGCATGTTGGTCAGGAACGTGGTCACGTCGACGAGGCGGTCCCAGCTCGACCCGGCCTCCTCCAGGACGGCCCGGATGTTGCGGAAGACCGAGTGGCACTGGGCCTCGATGTCGTACGAGACGATTTCGCCGGCCTCGTTCAGTTCGACGCCGGGGATCTTCTTCGACCCGCGTTCGCGCGGGCCGAGGCCGGAGAGCAGCAGCAGGTTGCCGACCCGCCTGGCGTGCGGGTAGGCCCCGACCGGTTCGGGCGCCCGTTTGCTTTCGATCGACTCGGACATGGATAACGGGCTCCGGCGAATCCCTGAGACATCGACGCGTGACGAACCGCCCCGGGGGGACGGAACTGCTCAAGAGCAGTGGCACCAGGCTTGCGATCCCGCCCGGCGGGTCCGGGTTTCCGATTCCGCTCCGCGGCGCCGGGCCTGCGACGCGTTCGGCGCCAGGCCGTGGCACCGGGGAACTCTGTCTGGTTTCCCGGTCAGAGGTTTCCGCGGCGTTCCTGTTCGCGTTCGAGCGAGACGAAGAGGGCCTTGAAGTTTCCGACGCCGAAGCCGCGTGAGCCGTGGCGTTCGATGACTTCGAAGAACATCGTCGGGCGGTCCTGGACCGGTCCGGTGAAGATCTGCAGCAGGTAGCCGTCGTCGTCGCGATCGACCAGGATGCCGAGTTCCTGCAGTTCGGCGAAGTCCTCGTCGATGTCGCCGACGCGATCGCGCAGGTCGGCGTAGTAGGTGTCGGGGACTCGCAGGAAATCGACGTCCTGCTCACGCAGGCGGCGGACGGTCGCGCAGATGTCGCCCGTGCTCATGGCGATGTGCTGCACGCCGGGACCCTGGAAGTATTCGAGGTACTCGTCGATCTGGCTCTTGCGGCGACCCTCGGCCGGTTCGTTGATCGGGAACTTGCACTTGCCGGTTCCGTTCTCCATCACCTTGCTCATCAGGGCGCTGTACTCGGTCGAGATGTCGTCGTCCGAGAAGTGGGCAAGCTGCGAGAAGCCGAGGATGTTGCGGAACCAGCCGACCCAGTAGTTCATCTCGCCCAGGTAGACATTGGTGACGATGTGGTCGATCGCGGCCAGGCCGGCGGGTTCGGTCGGGCGGGCTTCGATCGGCTTGTAGCCGGGGGCGAAGGTGCCGCGGTAGTTGCCGCGCTCGATGAACTTGATCCTGGTGTCGCCGGCGTAGCGGATCACGCCGGTCTTGATCACGCCGTCCTCGTCCTCGAACGCCTCGGTGGCCTGTTCGATGGTCGCACCCCGCTGGCGGACGGCCGCCATGGAGGCTTCGACGTCGCGGACTTCGAGGGCGACGGTGCGGACCGCGTCGCCGTGCAGGGCGTGGTGGCGGGTGACTTCGTGATCGGGGCCGTAGGCGCTGGTCAGCACGAAGCGGACATTGCCCTGCTGCATGACGTAGCTGGCGCGGTCGCGGATGCCGGTTTCGAGGCCCATCTTGGCGACGGGGGTGAAACCGAAGACCTTCTGGTAATAGTGGGCCGCCTGGCGGGCGTTGCCGACATACATCTCGACGTGGTCGTAGCCACGGAGGGGCAGGAAGTCGTCCTGGGACATCGGTGCTGCCCGTCCTTTTCTTCCCCACCTATCTCTGGCCACCGACCGCACAGCCCGCGGCCGAGCAACCGGCCCGGGGGAGGCGAACCGATGCGATTCGACCATTATGGCGAGTCAGTCGGCCCCCGGCAATCGGGTCGCGGGCCGGCTGAAGCCATACGCCGCAAAGCCATCGTTCGCAGCGACTTGCCGCAAATGCTCGAACAGGGCGCGAGCCGCGGAACGCTCGGCCGCCGGGCGCAGCAGGGCCAGTTCGCAGGTCACTACGCCACCCGGGCGGTCGTCGAATCGAACCGCGGCAGCCACTTCCGGGGCGCCGACCAGATCGCTGGCGTAGAGGAACCCGGCCGAGACTTCGCGGCGGCGGAGCAGGAGCAGCACCTGGCGGACGTCGCCGGCATAGACCAGGCGGGGGGCGAGTTCGTCCCAGAGGCCCGCCCGGCGGAGGATCTCGCGGGCGTAGCGGCCGGCCGGAACCGATTCCGGGTCGCCCAGCGCGATTCGGCCCGTTCCGGCCCGGAGGTCGGCCAGCGATGCGGGCGGGGCCGCCCCGGCCGGAGTGGCGAGGACGAGCGTGTTGCCGAGCAGGGGCACGCGCTCGGCCACCAGGTCGAGGTTTTCGAGGTACGTGACCCAGGCCGGGTCGGCGGAGAGGTACAGGTCGGCCGCGGCGCCGAGTTCGATCTGGCGGGCGAGGCTGCCGGAACCGGCCGCGCTGATCCGGACGGCGGGATCGTCCGCCAGGAGGGCTTCGAGGGCGGGGGCGGTGCTGGCGGCCGCGAAGATGGTGACCTGTGCGGACGGGTCGGGTCGTTCGCAGGCGGCCAGGGTCAGGGTCAGCAGGGCGATGGCGGGGGTGGACCACCTGGGTCGCCCGGCATGCTGGCGGGCCGCGCGGCGGTGGTGGGGTGTCATCCGGTCCAGCCCTGCTCGCGGAGCAGCGGAGGCAGATCGGGGGGTGAGAAGCCGGGCCCCTTGAGGATCTTTCCGCCGGGGTCCTTGCCGCCGTTCTTGCTCATGTTGGAGCGATGGACTTCGGCGAAGATCGGTTCGAGATCGACGCCCATCTCGATGGCGGTGCCGTAGGTGACGACGAGGATGTCGGCGAGGGCGTCGACCATCTCGACGAAGTCGTCCTTGTCGGCGGCTTCGAGGAACTCGGCCGCTTCGCTGATGATCAGCCGGGCGCGGCGGAGTCGGTCTTTCGGGGGGATCTGGGCGGCCCGGTTGCTGATCGGGGCGCCGTACTTCTGGTGGAATTCGCGAACCAGGCTCTGTTCGGGTCCCATGTCCGGCAGTCTCCGGTGGTGGATCAGGCCGGGGCGGTGTGCCGGGGCCGGGGGACAGTGTACCGCTTCCGGGACGGGACGCCCGTGGCCACGGTCCGCGGTACAATTCAGCCACTGTCCGGCGCGGCGCGGTGTCTGCATGGTGTGGATGGATCGGCCCGGACCGGACCAGGTGATCGCAACCCGAAAGGAGCGTAGATAATGAGGAAGGTGATGATCGGCCTGCTGCTGGCGGGGATGGCCCTGCCGGCGGTTGCGCAGGAGAAGAGTGACGGTCGTTCGCAGGGTGCCCGGCGGCAGTTGAAGGAGGTACCGATTCGGCCGGTGCCGCCGAACCCGCCGCCGCCGGCGGTGTCGAGCCGGATCTACGTGGACAGTGCCCCGGAGTACCGGCACATTCAGATTCGTCGTCGGGTGGATTCGGGGCCGCGGACCAAGCTGGACGTGCGTGAGCTGACGCGGGTGATGCGTTCGCCGTCGCTCGAGGTGTATCGCTTCGAGCCGCCGCGGATCACGCAGGTTGAGACGGTCATTCGGTTGTTCGACAGCGGCGACCACGAGCGGGCGCTGCGGACCTGGGGCGGCTTCGTGGCGAGCCTGCGGGACCGGACCGATCCGATCGATCTTGACGACCTGATGCTGTACATCGCCCGTGAGAGCTGTTTCGGTCGGAATCCGGCGGCCCGTTTCCACGCGCAGAGGCTGGCGCACCTGCGTCAGGCGCAGGACGACACGCGTTTCTACCTGGCGCAGTGCCAGGCGAACCTGCGGGATGCGAGTCGGGATCCGCACGCCGGCGATGTTCGGCGCGAACTGGAGATCGAGATCAACCGGACGACGGCGGATCTGCAGATTCTCGAGATTCGCGAGCAGCAGGCGATGCAGCGGTACGACATGATCCGGGCCCGCGGTGATCGCTACGAGCGCGACTTCATCGTGCTGTACGATCAGTTGTACAACGAGGCCTGCACGCGGATCCAGTTGCGGGCCGGGCGCGGGTATCGTCGCCCGTAGAGCGGACGCGGCGAAGGCTGAGGCGGAAGCTACGGAAGGAGTGCGAGGCGATCCCTCGCGCTCCTTCTTTCTTTTGCGCGGAGAGCGCGGGGCGGGTCAGGGCGTACTGCGTCGCTGGAATTCCCGGGCCGAGATGGCCATGCGGGTCAGGCGGACGCTGCGGCGGTAGAGCGGGAAGTGGTGGGTTTCGTAGCCGTCGACGTCCATGCCGGCCTGCGCGTAGGCTCGGATCGCGGTGTGGTTGTCGGGGAAGACGACGAGCGTGACGCGGCGGGCACCGCGTGCGAACCCGCGTGTCATCAGCAGGCGGGTGAGTTGCGTGCCGAAGCCGCATCCGCGACGGGTGGGATCGATGATCAGGTGTCCGAGCCAGTAGGTTCCGGGATCGCGGCTGAGGCGGTTCAGTTCGCCGTAGCCGACGGGTAGTCCGTGCGGGTCGGCCAGCAGTGTGAACCGTTCGCCCTCGGCCTCGCCCCACTGGATGACGCGTTGGGCGGTGAGTGGCAGGCGGGAGCGCGGGGCGAGCCAGAAGGCTTCCCGCTCGTCGCGGACCCACTGGGGGATTCGTTCGGCGTGTTCGATCGCGAACGGGATCAGGGCCGCGCGCGACGACCGGGCCGGTTCAACTGCCATCTGGCTGCTCTCGAAGCGAGTACAATTCGCGGAAGCGCACGCGGCGCATGGTAGCTGTCACGTCTGGTGGTGTACATGAATTCTCCCGGCACACTCCGAGGCTATCCGGTCAAGGTCCGCACGTTTCGGCTTGGTGGCGGAGAGATCCGCCTGCTGGGGCCGGCCAACTTCGAGGACCTGGTCGATGACCCGCGCGTGGTCGCCCGCTTCGAGCAGGACGAATTCATGCCGTACTGGGCGGAGTTCTGGCCGGCGACGATGCTGCTGGCGCGGGTGGTGGCCGACTGGCCGCCGGCCGGTGATCCGCCGCAGCGGGTGCTGGAGCTCGGCTGCGGGCTGGGGCTGGTGGCGCTGCTGGCCGCCCAGCGGGGCTACGACGTGGTCGCCAGCGATTACGAGGACGATGCCCTGGCGTTCGTGGCCGAGACGGCCCGCGTGAACGGTCTGCGTCCGCCGGCTGGGCGGTTCATCGACTGGCGGAGAGTGTACGACGATCTGCGCTTCGATCAGATCGTGGCCTGCGAGGTGCTGTACGAACTGCGGAACCTGGAGCCGATCGCGACGTTCCTGGCCGGGCACCTGCAACCGGGCGGTCGGGCGCTGCTGGTGGACAGCTACCGGCAGACGGCGGACGGTTTCCCGGAGGCGGCCGAGGCGGCGGGTCTGCGGGTCGAGGTCGAGCCGCTCGCGCCCCATCCGGAGGACGCCGGGTGTCCGCGGGGGCGGATGTTCGTGGTGACACGAGGCTGAGGGGCCGGAAAGCGCGGTTTTGCTGTCGACGATCCGGGGTGGTTCGGCGTCTATAGGGGTGGTCATGCTGGAAGGAGATCAGTCATGCGAACCTGGATGACAGTTGGGGTGCTGCTGGCGGCCGCGGTCAGTCTGACGGGCTGCCTGGAGCGTGAAGAGAAGATCGTGGTGCGGCGGAACGGGTCGATGCAGATGGAGGTCACCTTCAAGGGGGCGGTCGGCGAGTTTTCGGGGCCGGCGGCGATGGCGACGCGTGAGGGCGGCTGGGCGGTCGAGTTCGAGGACCAGGAGAAGGAGGACGGCGAGACCGAACGGACGTTGCGCGGGCGGCAGGCGTTCCGGCCGGACGAGTGGCCGGACACGTTCGCGACGGGTGACGACGTTGACGTGGCGTTGCGATTTCCGACGACGCTGACGATCGAGCGTCGGCGTGACGGAGTGTACTACCATTTCGAGCGGACGTATGAGCCGCGTGAGATGGCTCGATACAAGCGTCACCAGGAGATGTTCGGGAAGCTGTGGCAGGAGAAGCTGGGCGAGACCGAGTTCGCCGAGGCGGATCCGGTGCAGCAGCGGGAGGCGGTTGGCCTGCTGCGGGACTACGAGCTGGCGCGGCAGATGGAGTACGTCGAGGCCGGCCTGGCGGAGATGAAGGAGGTCTGGCCGCTGGATCTGCGGCTGGATGCGCGGGCGGAGTTTCGGGGTCCGTACGTGGCGGCGGAGCTGGACGAGGTGGTCGGGATGCTGAGTCGTCCGGACGCGGGTCCGGACCTGGAGGGTTTCTCGGCGGAGTTGCGTGCGGCGGCCCGCGAGGCGATGGCGGATCTGCTTCAGGAGCGGCGGGTGCCGCGTCGCGAGGTGGACGAGTTCTTCTCGGCGATCGACTTTGAAGCGCGGCGGCACGAGGTGACCGAGGACCTCTCGGACGAGTCGTTCCAGATCAGCGTGCAGTTGCCGGGTCGGGTGATCGCCCATGACGGTGAGCTGGACGGCAAGGCGGTCAAGTGGAGCTTCGTCGGCGAGGCGCTGATGGACCGCACGCACGTGCTGCGGGCGACGAGCGTCGAGAGGCGTTGAGATGCCGGGACTGTCGCGTGAGGAGATCGCGGCATACTTCAGGGCGCAGCGGGCCGTCGTGTACCGCTGGGCCCTGTTCCTGTGCCGCAACCGCGAGGACGCCCGCGAACTGGTGCAGGACGTGTTCGTTCGCATGCTGCGGCGGCCACCGGAGCGCGGCAGCAGCGTGGCGACGGTGGTGGCGTGGCTGCGGACCACGACGCAGCGCCTGGCGATGGATCGCTGGCGCTCGGCGGGACGACGTCCGGCGGCGGGGCACCTGTCCGAGGCGCCGGCCGCGGCGGAGGCGGGTGTTGATCCGGACGAGGGTGCGCGACTGCGGCGGGCGCTGGGTCGACTGAGCGGACGGCAGCGGCTGATCCTGCTGGCACGGGTCTGTGACGAGTTGAGTTTTCCGCAGATCGCGGACGAGCTTGGGATTTCGGTGTCCTCGGCCAAGACGCATTACCTGCGGGGGCTGGATGCGCTGCGGGCGCGACTGGGCGATGACAAACAGCGGAGAGTGTCATGACGCACGATGATCCACGACTGGTCGATTACCTGGCCGGCGAACTGGATGCCGAGAACACGGCGCGGGTCGAGGCGGCTTTGCGGCGTGACCCCGCGTTGCGGGCGCGGGTGGAAGGACTTCGCGCGGCCGAGGCGGGTCTGCGGGCGGGTCTTCCGGACCTGTCGCTGGCTGAGCAGGAGGTCGCGGGTCTGCCGCTGCGGGTGCCGGACGCGGGTCGGGCCGGTCGGTTGGCGCGATATGCGGCGGTGATCCTGGTCGGGTTCGCGATCGGGTTCTGGGCGCGTGGTTTCGGGTCGTCGCCGGTGGAGGTTGCGCCGGTCGCGCCGCGGGAGGTGGCGGTTGATGCGGGGGGCGGGTTCGAGCGTTTCGCCAGCAGTTACGTGGCGGTCAGTCAGCAGCGTCCGCGGTTGTCGGCGCTGGGTCGCGGGTTGCTGGCGCTGGCGAAGCGGTGATGGGCTTGCGGGGGCGATGCGTGGTGGACGGCGCGGGTGGGGCATCGGGCAGTCCCCCACCCTTCCGCTCGCTGCGCTCACTCAAGGATGGGGCACCCGGCGGGTGGGGCACCCGGCGCTCCTTAACGGTGTCTACGGGGGGAGGACGGAGGTGTGGTCGTGGACGATGCGCCAGCCTTCCGGGAGCTTGCGCCAGACCAGGGAGAAGTTTCCGCCGATCGGTTCTTCGCGGGTCAGGTGCCAGCGGCCGAGGACGTAGGCGGCGTGGCTGCCGAGCATTTCGACCTGGTCGACTTTGAAGTCGAGCTTGCCCATGGCGGCCTTGTCGGGGTAGCGGCGGACGAAGCGATCGTGGGTGGCCTGCCAGCCCTTGCGGGTCTCGCCGCCGGAGCTGAAGGTCAGTGCGGGGTCGTTCCAGTAGTACTGCATGAAGGCGGGGATGTCGCCGGCGTTCCAGGCGTCGGCCTGTATCTGCAGACTGGCTTCGATTTGCGCGCGTGGTCCGACGACGCAGCCTGAGAAACAGCCGGTCAGGGCGCAGAGTGACGCGGCGCAGAGCGCGACGGCGACCGCGCGGATCATCAGACGGTGGCCGGCTCGGGGCGGGGCTTGCTGGGGGCGCTGCTGCCGCCGCCGCGTTGCTGATCGAGGTACCAGCGCACCGTGTTGGGGATGCCTTCCTGGTAGGTGACGGTCGGCTTCCAGTTCAGTTCGCGGCGGGCCTTGTCGGCGCTGAAGTAGGCGTGGCGGCCCATCAGCCAGACGGCGTAGCGCGTGACGAACGGCGGCTTCTTCGACTTCGTCAGACGGCCCCAGCACTCGAGCAGGAAGCCAACCGTGTAGGCGGCCTTGTAGGGTGCGTGGTGCCTGGGCGGCGGTGCGCCGATCGCCTTGGCGAGCAGTTCGAAGTACTCGCTCTGCGTGATTTCGCCGTCGTTGCTGCAGTTGTAGGCTTCACCGATCGCCTTATCGAGGTGGGCGGCGGTGATGGCCGCCTCGGCGCAGTTGCCGGCATAGACGACGTTCAGGCGGTTGTGACCCGGGCCGAGGATCTTGGCCTTGCCGGCCTTGATCATGTTGTAGAGTCGGGCGATGGTCGTGCGGTCGCGCTCGCCGTAGATCCACGACGGGCGGATGACGGTCATTTCGATGCGGCCGTCCTTGTGGGCCTGCCAGGCGATCTTCTCGGCCTCGACCTTGCTGCGGGTGTAGTAGGCCCATTCGTACATCTTGTAGCCGAGGTCGAAGGTCTCATCGACGGTGATCTTCTTCGTGTGGTAACCGTAGACGCTGATCGAGCTGATGTGCACGAAGCGGCGGACGCTGGCGGCGATGGCGGCCTCGATGATGTTGCGGGTGCCGTCGATGGTGATCTGCTGGAACTCTTCCCAGGGGCCCCAGTCGCCGACGCGGGCGGCGCTGTGGTAGACGACATCGCAGCCTTCGCAGGCCCTGGCGAGCGAGGCGGGGTCGGTGACATCGCCCTCGGCGAACTCGACCCCCTGCGTTTCGAGCCAACTGCGATCACTGCCCGGGCGGACGAGGACACGGACCGGCATGTCGCGCTTGCGCAACTGCTCGACGATGTGACTGCCCAGCAGTCCGCTTGCTCCGGTCACCAGATTCATCGCAACGCTCCTTCCGATATTCCGCACGGGCGCATCCGCCCGTCATGAATCCCCGGCCATTGTGAGGCTTTTGCGTCAGAACGCAAAGCCCCTGAGTAAGCAGGTAAGCACGTGACCAAGTAACAGAGTTGTGCGTGAGGGGCTGTTTCTCCAAACCTTGCTCACCTGGTCGCTTGCTGACTCTGCTCACAGGCGATTGGTGCAATCGCCTCATTGTGGCACAGGCTTCCGACCTGTGGATCAGCCACTGTGGCACAGGCGTCCCGCCTGTGAAACCGTGCCGCGCGGGCATCCGGCCCGTGGCCGCGGTCACAATCGCGACAGCCTAAGCGGGTTGGCGCAGCATGGCGAGGGCCTGGTCGGCGATCTGCCCGGCGGCGACGCCGCAGTACTCGAATTCCTCCTGCGGGGTCCGGGTGGATTTCGGCAGTCGCTGCACGTGGTGGCAGCGGACCCGCGGGCCGCCGGGGGCTTCGGCCGCGATTTCCGCGACGGCCGAGCCGACGCCGCCGCCGTAGTTGTCCTCGACGACGAGTGCGGTGTTTCCGCAGCGGGCGAGGGCTTCGAGCAGGCGGTCGGACTGGACCGGGAGGCTGTAGATGTCGATCACGCCGGCCCGGACGCCCTGGGAGGCGAGTTTGTCGGCGGCTTCGAGCGCGGCCTGCAGGGTGTACCCGGAACTGACCAGGGCGAGGTCTTCGCCGGGTCGCAGCGTGTGGAGTCCGCCGAGTTCGAAGGTGGTGCTGGCGTCGTACATGAACGGCACATCCGGGCGATGCGTCCGCATGTAGCACAGGCCGGGGGTGGTTGCCATCAGGCGGGTCAGTTCGATGGCCGCGCGGGCGTCGGCGGGCTGGAAGAACCAGCACAGGGGGTTTTTGCGGTCGTCGCCGCGGACGGTGCCGAAGGCGCGGAAGTAGGCGACATCGACCAGTGCCATCTGGCTGGGGCCGTCGGCGCAGGGCGAGATGCCGGAGTGCGAGCCGACCAGCTTGATGTTGGCCCGGGAGACGCTGGCGAGTTCGACCTGGTCGTAGGCCCGCGACAGGAACTTGGCGAAGCTGTTGGCGAACGGGATCATGCCGGTCGCGGCGAGGCCGACGGCGGCCGAGACCATGTTCTGCTCGGCGATCTTGCACTCGAAGAAGCGTTCGGGGTGCTGGCTGGCGAAGATGTTGGCGAAGGTCGAGTTGCTGACATCGGCGTCGAGGGCACAGACCTGCGGCAGGACCCTGCCGGCCGCGGCGAGGGCGGCTCCGTAGGCCCGGCGGGTGGCGAGTTTGCCCTTGTCCAGGGCCCCGCCGAGTCCGGCATCCTTGAGGGTGGCCTCGAAGGACGGCCAGGCGGCGGCGGCGGGTTCGGGACGTGAGGGGGCGTCGCCGGCGGGTGCGGCGGGTGGTCGGATGTCGGCGGGTTTTCCGCTGGCGTGTCTGTCGAGGCTGGCTTCGGCGGCGGCGAGGTCGTCGGGTCCGAGCGGTTTGCCGTGCCAGTTGCCGCCGTCGAGCAGTTGCTCGACGCCCCAGCCCTTGACGGTGCGTGCGACGATCGCGAGGGGCTTGTCGCTCTGGCCGGCCTGGGCGAAGGCGACCTCGACCGCGTCGGGGTCGTGTCCGTCGATGACGCTGGTCTGGAATCCGAAGGCGGTCAGCTTGGCGGCGAGGCGTTCGGGGGACTGCTGGTTCGAGACGGCGTCGGCCTGGCCGTGGCCGTTGCAGTTGATGACGGTGATGACGTTGGTGAGGTTGTTGTCGATGATGAAGTCGGCGGCTTCCCAGATCTGTCCTTCGCGGGCCTCGCCGTCGCCGATGAGGCAGTAGATGCGGCGGTCGAGTCCGTCGTTTCGCGCGGCGAGTCCGAGACCGGCGGCGACGCTGAGTCCCATGCCGAGGCTGCCGGTGGCGGCGTCGAAGAAGGGGAAGCCTTCGGCGGGGTTGGGGTGTCCGTCGAGGAAGCTGTTGCGTTCGCGGAGGTCATCGACGTCGCCGACGGTGAGGGGGCGGGCGTCGTCGGGACCGTGCCCGATGACGCCGCCGAGGTCGGCGTAGGCGGCGTAGACGGCGGGGACGGCGTGTCCGGCGGAGAGGACGAGGCGGTCGGCCCGCGGGTCCCACGGGTTGGCGGGGTCAAACCGCAGGCGGCGGTACATAAGTTCTGCAATGATATGTGCTAACGACAGGGCGCTCGAGGGATGTCCGGATCCGGCCTGGGCCGTCATACGGACGCTGAGCTTGCCGATCAAGACCGCCTTGTCGCCGATCGCCGATCCGCTCATAGGTTGTGTTCCTGTGCAGAATGTGTGGCTGGTCGCCGTTTCCGAGATGACAATCTAGCCGCCTGCGGCGGGGGTGAAAAGGCGGTGGTGGCCGAGTCGGAGGGGTTTTCCGTTCCGGGTCGAGCGGAATGGGGCGGGGGAGGCGTGGCGCTTGACCTTTGGGCGGGGATGAGGCATAGTGCTCGATTCCCGGTCAGTGCCTGGCGGGCGCTGCGGGGCTTGGGCAGATTTCGTAACGTTTGAGAGCCAGGGGACCGGGTCATGCATTACCCGCATCGCATCAGCAAGATCAAGCGGAAGCGCAAGTGTGGTTTTCGGGCCCGGATGCGCACGCCGGGTGGTCGCAAGATCATCCGCAACAAGCGACGTCTCGGTCGGCGGGTCAGCGTCTGCTAGCGGGCTGCCGTTCCCGCTTCACGCGCATTGTCGCCGGTTCGGGGCTTCCGCGGGGGAAGCAGGCTGGCGACTCGTGGTCGATCGATCGGCGTTGGTCCCATCCAGCGAGCCGTTCACTTTTTTGGTGCGACCGTCCGGGGTCTTTTTCTTTGCCGGGTGGTTTCCTTTTCGCTAACCTCTGAAAAGTAACGCAATTCTTCGATGGTGAGGTTCGTTCGCGGGCCCTGGTTTCTTTTTGGGGTGTTGAGCGATGCGCAGTCGGAATGTCTGGCGTGGCGGGTTCACGCTGATCGAGTTGCTGGTGGTGGTGGCGATCATCGCGCTGCTGATCAGCATTCTGCTGCCGAGTCTGCGGGCGGCCCGCGACCAGGCCAAGCAGCTTCTGTGTCAGACGAACCTGCGGACGATGGGGCAGGGTGCGTTCTTCTACGCCGAGCAGAACGAGGACTACATCGTTCACGCGGAGACGGACAACACGCATTTCGTGGCGGCGCTGATGCCGGGCATGGGGTACGTGGACGTTGACCCGCGGCAGTTGTGGCGGCGTGGCAACAAGAATCGTTTCCGGAACGCGCTGCGGGACGCCAAGCTCTTTCAGTGTCCGACGCATCCGCAGCCTGACCAGTTGATGGACTACGTGGTCAACGCGTTCCCGACGCCGTACGACCGTCGTCCGGGTGACAATCCGAACGGCGAGACCGGCGACTGTGCGACCAGCGACAACTCGCCGCGGCTGGCGTATTCGCGGCTGAGCCAGCCGGGCTCGACCGTGCTGATCGACGGGACGGCCAACAACAACCTGTACACCGACAACCGGCTGATTCCGCCGTCGGCGATCAACTCGGCCGAGCGGGTCTACATCACCGAAGCGCACGAGTGTCTGCCGGAGGTGGGCGAGCAGGGCTGGGCGGAGCTGAACGATCTGTTCGTCTTCGCGCACCTGCCGTTCGCGACGCGCCCGCGGGTGGCCAACGACCGGCGGCACCCGGGCGGGGTCGGCGCCGTGTTCTTCGACGGTCACGCCGAGATCGTGCCGTTCCGCGAACTGGATTCGGGCTTCGGGCGGCGGATCGAGGACCGGATCCGGCGGTTCGCGTACTTCAAGCCGCGCTACGCCGGCGGTTGACCGTCGTTGTCCGGTGGTGATTTTCCTTGTTTCGGGGGAATCGCTTCGGTATCTTTCCAGTCTGTGGATGACTCGTCTCTCTGAAGCGGAGGGCCAGACTATGCAAGCCACCTGTCACGCCAAGCCCCGGGTGCATTGCGCGCGCTAGCTCCGCCGTTGCCGTTCGGTAACTGACTCTTCCGTTCGAAAACCGCAGTGCGGCCGCGCGACCCCGACGTTTCGTTGGTGAATCGCCTGCGCCTGGATTGCGCCGTTTCACCGCCAAGGATCGAATCAGACCCGTTCCGGCCGGGGGGCCGGATGGAGCGTTTTACAGCAATGGAATCTCTGCAGCAGCTTGGCTGGACGCCCGCGTTGGCGGGTGCGTTTCAGCCGCACGAAGACGTCGGGCTGCGCCCGGCGCGGATCATTCGCCAGGAGCGTGACGCCTGGCTGGCCCAGGGGTGTGGTCCTGCCGGCCTGGCCCGGATCTCGGGGCGCCTGCGGAACCGGGCGGTGGACGCCCGCGACCTGCCGGCCGTGGGTGACTGGGTCGCGGTGCGTGACGTGGACGGGACGACGGTGATCGAACACGTCCTGCCACGGCGAAGCATGTTCGTCCGGCAGATGGCGGGGCGGAAGACGGCGGCGCAGGTGGTGGCCGCGAACATCGACCTGGTGTTCCTGGTGAGCGGTCTGGACGCGGACTTCAACGTCCGGCGGATCGAGCGGTACCTGGCGCTGGCGTTTTCGAGCGGTGCGGTGCCGGTGGTGCTGCTGAACAAGGTTGACCTGTGTGCGAACGTGGCGGAGCGCCTGGCGGCCGTGGAGGTCTGCGCACCGGGTACGGCGGTGCACACGCTGAGCGCCCTGGAGGGTGACGGGGTCGACACGGTGCGCGGGTACCTGTCGGACGGCCGGACGGGGGCGCTGCTGGGTTCGTCGGGGGTAGGCAAGTCGACGCTGGCGAACGCGCTGCTGGGGGTGTCGCGTCAGGCGACGCAGTCGGTTCGGGCGGACGATGCCAAGGGTCGTCACACGACGACGCATCGCGAGTTGTTCGTGCTGCCCGGTGGAGGGGTGCTGATTGACACGCCGGGGATGCGGGAGCTGCACCTGACGGGTGATGCGGACGTATCGGACACGTTCCGCGAGATCGAGTCGCTGGCGGAGGGCTGTCGTTTCCGGGACTGCACGCACGCTGGTGAGCCCGGGTGCGCGGTGCAGGGGGCGCTGGGTGACGGCACGCTGGATCCGCAGCGGCTGGCGAGCCTGCAGAAGCTGCAGCGTGAGCAGGAGTTCGAGGCCGCCCGGGAGGATCCGAACCTGCAACGGGCGCGGCGTGACCGCTGGAAGCAGATCCACAAGCAGAATCGCAAGCGGATGAAGAAGAGTCACAAGTGGTATGAGTAGGGAACAGGGAACAGGGAACAGGGGCCTGCGTTCGAGGTCCCTGCTCACTGTCTGCCTGTTCGGTTTGCTGAATTGGTGGCGGGTCTTGTGAAGACGGGGATCGTGTGAACATGAAATCAGAGTTTGATCAACAAGTCGACCTGTTCTTCGGGCAACCGTTCCACCCGCTCAATACCGTGAATTGGGAAGTTGGCCATTCGGAGACGCTCGAGTTCCTGACGCGATTGTTCGAGGCGCCGGACTTCTTGCTCGCACGGTACGACAAGCCGAGCATCAAGCATGGACTGGGCCTCTTGGTTCGCGGTAGTCGGTCTGGTGTGATGTTCGCGATCAAGGCGGAAGAGGTCCCTTGGCCGAAGCGACATCGTTGTCTGGCAGCTATGCGTCCGGTCTTCCAACACCTGATGGCGCCAGTATTCGGCGATGAGTTAGTTTGGGTGACGGAGGGTTTTCAGCCGTGCTTTCGCTGGTGGGATAGTTTGCCCCTACTTACAGAAGGCGAACCTTGGGAGAACGAGTTCAACCAGACTCTTTCATCTGTCTTGGTTTCAGGCCTGGAGTTAGAGTCCGACGCGTGTGTCCAGAGTTGTTTGCGCGGAATTCAATGGTGGGATGACCAGCTTCCGATCTCGGTGCAAGATGGAATCGACCATTGGCGGGGGTTTGGCGAGAAGAGGGCCTCGTCTGCTTTGAGGACATGGGTCCAGGGACTTGAAGAGGAGGTGGCAACGTGAGCAGTGCGGAAAGAGCAACGGCATTCCGCAGCTGGATCAACCTCCGCACCCGCAGCCAATCGAAGAGCAAGCCCATCGAAGAACAAGCCAATGTCGGCTGGCTTGCAGGATAGAGGACTCCCGTGCGGTGTCAAAACACAGTCTGAACGCAACACCTGCAGTGGGCTGGACCTGCGGGGACCGCGAGAGAACTCTGCGGGCCAACCTGAGTGGGTGCCATCGGTCACCAGGGTGGTTTTCGGGACCGTCCTCGCCGTGCCCGCGCGCCCGACCTATCGTCAGAAGGTTGTGTCCACCGGGCACTGGCGAAGCCTCAGCAGCAACTCGCGAGTTTCTTCCCTGGGCAATCCCCGGCGATTCATGATCCTCGGCTGGCAGCTGGGCCGCGCGAGGAAGCTGGCAAAGCCTGGAACGTTCGCGCGATCCGGCGGTTGCTGCCTGCCATGCGTTGCGATCAACACGGAGAATCGGTCGTGAAAGGGTGGTGAGGGAAGGACCGCAGCGTGGCCTGGAGGACCGGCGAGACGCTGATGGGGCGCCCTCTTTCACTCTTTCACTTGTTCACTCTTTCACTCGTCCTCGGGGAGTTTGTGGCTGAAGAGCCAGGCCCAGAAGTCTCGTTGGCCGTAGACCTTGTCCCAGATGTTGTGTTTGCCGCCGGGGTATTCGGTGTAGGTGACGGTTGCGCCGCGTTCCTTGAGTGCGGTGGTGAGGATGCGTGAGTGTTCGACGTTGACGGCGCGGTCTTCGTCGCCGTGGAAGCACCAGGTGGGGATGTCCTTGAGCTGGTCGGCGAACTGGCCGACGGCCTCGGCTTCGGGGGGTTGCCGCCAGGGTCCGATGAAGCCGCAGATCGGGGCGATGGCGGCGACCTTGCCGCGGAGCTGGGTGGCGATTTCCCAGGTGCCGGCGCCGCCCATCGACAGGCCGGTGACGTAGAAGCGGCGGGGGTCGAGGCGATAGGCGTTGGCGGTTTCCTGGACGCAGGCCTTGGCCATCTCGAGCATGGGTCCGGTCCACATGCCGCGTTCTTCGCACTGGGGGAAGACGACGATGGCCGGGCAGCGTTCGACGTTTCGGCGGATGGCGCGTCCGAGTCCGACCTCGGTCTGCTTGAAGCCGTCGCTGCCGCGTTCACCGCTGCCGTGCAGGAACAGGATGACGGGCCACTCGCGGGCGGGGTCGTAGGTCGGGGGTACGAAGATCGCGTAGGGGTAGGCTTTGTCTTCGTAGGTGACCTGGCGGTAGAGGAAGCCGGTGGCGAGTCGCGGGCTCGGCTGCACGACGGGCTGGGTGGTCGCGGGCGGGTCTTCCTGCGCGGGCGCGACGGCGGCCAGGGCGATCAACAGGATCAGGGTTCGCATGGGGGGCGTCCTTGGGGGTGGGAACAGGGAACCGGGAACAGCGGGTTCCACGAGGCGGTTATCGGGTCCTGATTCTTCGCTGCCTGTCTGCTCACCTGCCTGGTGCTCCCGGCAATGACTGGTTCGTGGTGCGCTGAAGGGGGCGGCGCGAAGGAAACGCAGAGTCGGGCGGCCGGCCTCTTTGACATCTTCACACTTTCACGTTTCACCCATGGCTCTGTTGTGCCGTCCGGCTGATTCCGGGGACGAGGTAATCGCGGAAGGCGCTTTCGAAATCGTAGCGTGGCGCCCAGCCCCAGTCCTGGCGGGCCGGGGTGTCGTTCACGTCGGCGGGCCAGGAGTCGACGATGCGGGTCCGTGGCAGATCGACTTCGTACCCGATCTGCGCGTCGGGGAAGTGTCGGAGGACTTCCTCGCGGATCTGGCCGGCGGAGGGGCTGAAGGCGGTGACGTTGTAGACCCGCTGGCGGAGCTTGCCGGCGTCGGCCTCGGCGAGTCGGACGAGTCCGTCGATGGCATCGGGCATGGCCATGAAGGGGATGACGACTTCGGGGTCGACGAAGCAGTTGTAGGGTTCGCCGCGGGCGGCGGCGTGCAGCATTTCGGGGGCGTAGTCGCTGGTTCCGCCGGAGGGTGCGGTCTGGGCGCTGATCAGGCCGGGGTAGCGGAGGGCGCGGAAGTCGACGCCGCTGGGGGCCGGATCCTGGGCGAGCTGGCGGAAGTGGTCGGAGAAGTAGCGTCCGAGCTGTTCGCAGTAGAGCTTGTTGCAGCCGTACATGGTACGGGGGAAGGCGAACTCGGTTTCGGTCACGCGGCCGGCGTCGGTTTTGGCGGCCCGATCGGGGAGTCCGTAGGCGGCGATGGAGCTGGGGAAGAGGAACTTGACGGTGTTTCCGTGCCAGCGGGCCTGTTCGTGGGCGAGTTTGAGCAGGTTGAGGGTGCCGTTGACGTTGACGGCGTGGGCGGCGTCGGGGGTGTATTCGGCGCGGGTCGAGAGCAGTGCGGCGAGGTGGTAGATCGCGTGGATTTCGAATTCGCTGACGAGTCGCTGGAGCAGGTTCTGGTCGACGATGTCGCCGACGATGCTGGCGTGGCAGTGTCGCTGCAGTTGTTCGTCGAGGGGGTGCAGGTCGAGGGCGACGATGTCCTGGTGGGTCTGGTGCGAGAAGTAGTCGATCAGGCCATGGCCGATCTCTCCGTTGGCGCCGGTGATCAGCACGACGGGCTTTCGCATGGTGTGTTCCTACGCGGCGAGGCGGGCGGGCAGGTTGACGGGCTGCCGGCGGCCTTGCCGGTTTCATTCTACTGCCCGGGGGAGTTTTCTTCCTCGTCGGCGTCGGTGTCCGGGTCGTTCTCGGGCTGGTCCTGGGGGCGGGGGTCGGACAGGCCGGTGTGCTGGCAGATGTGGTCGAGGATTTCGTCGTAGCGGTCGACGCGGTAGTTATCGAGTCGCAGCCTGCGTTCGCTGCCGCCGCTGTCGTAGACGAGGTCGACCCAGCCCTTGGGGCTGAAGTTGGTGAACTGCTTCATGGCGCTGAGGGGGATTTCGGTGCGGTTGTAGACCAGTTTCTGCTGGTCGATGGTGACGCGCAGTCCGAGCAGGGCCAGGAGGCGGAAGAGTGCGTAGAGGGCGACGGCCAGGCAGAGGGCGCCCCAGACGTAGATCTGGTACTGGATTTCCTCGCGGGTCTTGGCCCACTTGGTCCAGACGAGTCCCTCGGGGACGATCTTTCCGAAGCGGAGCTTCGCTTCGAGCATGCCGTAGTCGCTGACGTAGTACTGGTAGGTTTCGCCCTGCAGGCCGGGCTTGACGTGCATGGGCTGTCCGAACTGCTCGGTCAGGCTGGCCGGTTCGGTGGGCGGGTTTTCGAGCAGTTTGTCGATTTCGGGTTTGGTGGGGGTATCGCCGAAGGTTTCGGGCAGGTCGGACTGCTGGATGCCGATCTTTCCGGGCAGGACGCGGGCGGCTTCGGCCCGGTTCTTGGCGAGGTAGCCCCAGATGCCGTCGTAGAAGAAGTAGCCGGCGAAGGCGAAGGTCATCAGGAAGATGATCAGGTATCGGTTTCGGTCGCCGCTGGCCGGTCCGCTTTCGATCTGCATGACGGTCTCGCTGGTTCGGTTGTGCCCGCTGCGCCGCCCGGGCGCGAAGCGGCATCGTAGCATCTGGGGGGCCCTTCGACTACGCTCCGAGCGGGTCCGATTGTGCTTCTCCGTGGTGGCGCGGGGCCCGCAGGGGCGGGTTCACGAGGTGGTGAAACGACGATGAAGATTCGACGACCGTGCATCGTGATCATCCGGGACGGCTGGGGTGAGAATCCGCATGCCGAGTGGGATCACGCCAATGCCGTCAGGCTGGCCGAGACGCCGGTGGACGACCGTCTGCGGCGGACCTGTCCGTTCACGCTGATCCGGACCAGCGGGCTGGATGTTGGTCTGCAGGACGGGACGATGGGCAACAGCGAGGTCGGGCACCAGAACATCGGGGCCGGGCGGATCGTCAACCAGGACGCGGTCCGGATCAGCAGGGCGATCGAGGACGGGTCGTTCTACACGAACGCGGAGCTGGTCAGCGCGGTCGAGCGCTGCCAGGCGCGGGGCGGCAGTCTGCACGTGATCGGCCTGGCGAGTGACACGGGGGTGCACGCGCGTCTGGAGCACCTGTATGCGTGTGTTGAGCTGGCGGCCCGGCGGGGGTTGAAACGGGTGAACGTGCACTGCCTGATGGACGGTCGCGATTCGCCGCCGGAGTCGGGCATCGAGTACGTCGCGCAGATCGAAGCGCGGCTGCGCGAGATCGGGGTCGGGCAGATCGCGAGCCTGTGCGGGCGCTACTGGGCGATGGATCGCGACAACCGCTGGGAGCGGACCGAGCGGGCCTATCGCATGCTGGTGCACGGCGACGCCGACGCGGCCCCGAACGCGGGCGCGGCTTTGCGGCGCTACTACGAGAATCCGAGCGAGCCGACGATGCACGGCGACGAGTTCGTTCCGCCGACGGTGATCAGCGAGGACGGGCGGCACCCGGTGGCGACGATCCGCGACGGGGACGCGGTAATCTTCTACAACTTCCGCGGCGACCGGCCGCGGCAGTTGACCAAGGCGTTCACGCTGGACGCGTTTCCGTTCGAGGGGCGCGATCGGACCGGCACCGTTCGCGAGATGGGTTTCTCCCGCGAGGCGCGTCCGGAGATCGACTACGTGACGATGACCGCCTACGAGGCGGGCCTGCCGGTCAAGGTCGCGTATCCGAAGCCGCCGAAGATGATCAACACCGGGGGCGAGTACCTGGCGAACCTGGGCCTGCGGCAGTTTCGATCGGCCGAGACGGAGAAGTACGCGCACGTGACGTTCTTCTTCAACGATTACCGCGAGGAGCCTTTCCCGGGTGAGGAGCGGGGGCTGATCGCTTCGCCGAAGGTCAGCACGTACGACCAGCAGCCCGAGATGTCGGCGCTGCCGCTGACGGACGCGATGCTGGCGCGGATCGACACGGGGGTGGATGACTTCATCGTGCTGAACTTCGCGAACCCGGACATGGTCGGGCACACCGGCAACCTGGCGGCGGCGACGCAGGCCTGCAAGGTGGTGGACGCGTGCGTCGGCCGGGTGCTGGCGGCGATCGAGTCGAAGGGTGGCTGCGCGATCGTGACGGCCGACCACGGCAACGCGGAGCAGATGATCGATCCGGAGACGGGCGGTCCGCACACGTCGCACACGACCTACACGGTTCCGCTGTACGTGGTGGGCGAGGCCTTTGCGGGTTCGAAGTTGCGCGACGATGGTCGCCTGGCCGACGTCGTGCCGACGGCGCTGGAGATGATGGGCCTGCCGATTCCGAAGGAGATGACGGGGACGCCGCTGCTGGTCTGACGCGTCCCGCGCCGACGGGAAACCGCTTCACGCGCTTCCGCCGCCCGGTTAAGGTGCCGGGTCGATCCCCCGTTCGGGGGTTTGCCGATTCCAGGCCCTGCGGAAGTTCGCCATGAAGAAGATCGTTGTTGTCGGGATGCTGATCGTCGCGGTCGGGCTGACGGCGGGCTGCAGTGTCAGCCGTTACATGGTCTACGGCGGTCTGGGATCGCCGCAGTTGTTCGAGGAGATGGGGGGTCTGACCCGCAAGGTCACGACCGACTCGGACGAGGCGCAGCGTTACTTCGACCAGGGTCTGAACTGGCTGTACGCGTTCAATCATGACGAAGCGGTCCGGTCGTTCACGCGGGCCGCGGAGATTGATCCGTCCTGCGCGATGGCCTGGTGGGGCGTCTCGTACGCGCAGGGTCCGAACTACAACGATCCGGTGATGAACCCGTACCGCTCGAAGGCGGCCTGGGACGCTCTGCAGAAGGCGCGGGCGGCGGTCGACGATGAGACGGACGTGGAGCGGGCGCTGATCGAGGCGCTTGCGAAGCGCTACGAGAATCCGCCGCCGAAGGATCGCCGGCACCTGGAGCGGGCCTTCAGCGACGCGATGGCCGAGGTCCGGGCGAGGTTTCCGGATGATCTCGAGATCGGCGTGATGTACGCCGAGGCGCTGATGCAGCGGCACCCGTGGGAGTTGTACCGGCCGGACGGCACGCCGGCCCGGGCGGACACGGGGACGATCGTGTCGGTGCTCGAGCGGGTGCTGGCGGAGGCGCCCGATCATCCCGGCGCGAACCACCTGTACATTCACGCGGTCGAGCCGAGCAACGAGAAGGACCGCGGGGTCGCGGCGGCGGATGCGCTTTCCGACCGGGTGCCGGCCAGCGGGCACCTGCTGCACATGCCGTCGCACATCTATGCGCAGGTCGGGATGTGGGATCGTTCGATCGAGCAGAACCAGAAGGCGATCCGCAGCGACGCGCGGTATCGCGGACTGTCGCCGAAGCAACTGACGCAGCACGGCTACATGGCGCACAACGCGCACATGCTGGCGTTCTCGGCGATGATGGTCGGGCGCGAGAAGGATGCCCTGGAGGCCGCCCGCCTGATCTGGGAGAACACGCCGCCGGAACTGCCGTTCGTCGGGCCGCTGATGTGCTCGGTCTACGATGTTCACAAGCGCTTCGGTCGCTGGGACGCGCTGCTGGCCGAACCCGCGCCGGCGGGTGGCGGTGCGTTGTCGAAGGCGATCTGGCGGGCGCACCGGGCGATCGCGTATGCCGCCAGGCACGAGTTCGATGAGGCCAGGCGGGAGCAGGCGGCGTTCCGGTCCGCCATGCGGGCGATTACGCCGGCGCAGATGGGGGACTTCTACGGCGTCACGCTGAAGTTCCTGCTGGTCAGCGACTTCTTCGTGGCCGGTGAACTGGCGCTGCAGCAGGATGACCTGGAGAAGGCGGCCGGACTGCTGGAGCAGGCGGTGGCGCTCGAGGACACGCTGGGGTACGGCGAGCCGCCGCAGTGGCTGCAGCCGGCGCGGCACACGCTGGGGGCGGTCTACCTGAAGGACGGCAAGTTCGCCGAAGCGGAGCGGGTCTATCGCGAGGATCTCGCGAGGTGGCCACGGAACGGGTGGTCGCTGCTGGGGCTGAGCCAGTCGCTGGCGGCGCAGGGTGATGCCGGGGGTGCGGCCACCGCGCGGGCCGCGTTCGACGAGGTCTGGCAGGGGGCCGACAGTCCGATCACGACCAGTTGCCGCTGCCTGTTGTCGGTCAAGGCGGACGGTTCGGCGGCGCCGTAGCGGGTCAGTCGCGTTCGCTGAGGACGACTTCCTGTCGGGCGATGGTGACGACGTCGGTGGTGGCGGCGGCGGAGTCGGTACGGACGATGTAGCTGGGTCGCTGTTTGACTTCCTCGTAGAGGCGGCCGACGTACTCGCCGAGGATCCAGAGCACGATCAACTGCACGCCACCGATCAGCAGGACGCTGGCGAGAATCGAGCTCCAGCCGGGGACGACGAGATCCGGGCGGAAGATGCGGGCGCCGAGCACGAAGGCGAGGTAGGCCATGGCCGCCAGCGAGATCAGTCCTCCGGCGAGTCCGGCGAGTCGCAGGGGCAGGATCGAGAACGAGAAGAGGGCGTCGCTGGCCAGGCGGAGCATGCTGCGGAGCGAGTACTTGCTGTGCCCGGTGAGTCGTTCGGCGGCGTCGTAGGGGACCTGGACCTGTCGGAACCCGATCCAGCGGACGAGTCCGCGGTTGAAGCGGCAGCGTTCGCGGCAGGCGACGAGGGCGTCGACGGCGATGCGGCTGAGGAGTCGGAAGTCGGCGGAACCGGGGGTCAGATCGAGTCGGGTGGCGGCGCCGAGCAGGCGGTAGAACCAGCGCGATCCGGCCCGTTTGAGGGCGTTGCCGCCGACGGGATCGCGGCGGACGGCCTGAACGATTTCGGCGCCGGCCCGCCAGTGCCCGATCAGTTCGGGGATCAGTTCCGGTGGATGCTGCAGGTCGCCGTCGAGGCTGATGACGGCATCGCCGCGGGCGTGTTCGAGTCCGGCCAGGAGGGCGGCCTGGTGTCCGAAGTTGCGTGACAGTTCGAGGATGCGGACGGCGGGGCTGGCGGCGGCGAGTTGGCGGAGTCGGTCGGGAGTCTGGTCGGTGCTGCCGTCGTCGACGAAGAGCAGTTCGTACGGCAGGCCGGTGGCGCTGAGTGCGGTGGCGATTCGGGCGGCGAGGGGGCTGACGTTGTCGGCTTCGCTGCAGACCGGAACGACCACCGAAATCAACGGAAGGTGTTTGTTTTCAGAAGTTTGCATCGCCGGGCATTATAGCCGGTCGGGGGTCCTTGTGCGGCAGAATCTGCGCGGTACGCTTGACGCGCATGGGAGAGCGCTTAGGCTTTCTCGATTCACTCGGGCGACGGCCTTTCCCCCTGTAAAGGAAGCGGCCGCGGGTGCCCGGGAATCATGGTTTGGAAGGAGAATGCAATGGAAACTGATGGTGGTCTGCTCGGTAACCTGACTGGTATTCTGGGCTCGCTCGGCATCCTCGGCACGATTCTGGCCATCGGCATCGGAATCTTCGTCTGGAACTTCTTCTTCCGCGACTAGGCTGATCGTCCGGCCACGCCGGGCAGCGGAATAAGATCGAAGACGCCGTCGGGCTTTCGGGCCCCGCGGCGTTTTCGCTTTTCAGGGGCCGCGGTAGATGCACTGGCTGGTGCATGTTTCGTGGACGGTGATGGCGGCGAGCAGTGGCAGGGCGGGTTTCAGTTCGTTCCAGATCCAGACGGCGAGGTTCTCGGCGGTCGGGTTTTCGAGGCCGGGGATGTCGTTGAGATAGCGGTGGTCGAGTCGTTCGCGGAGCGGGGCGAAGGCGCTCTTGATCGCGCCATAGTCGACCAGGTAGCCCTGATCGGGCGGCAGGTCGCCGCGTACGTGGACGTCGACGCGAAAGCTGTGCCCGTGCAGGCGGCGGCACTTGTGACCTTCGGGGAAGGTCGGCAGCAGGTGGGCGGCTTCGAAGCGAAACGACTTGACCAGTTCAATCTGCATCGGGACTCTCAGACGCCGCGTGTTTCGGGGGACCAGATGATCTTGTGCAGTTGCAGGCCGAAGTGGACGTTCAACCGATCGTCCAGGATCCAGGTGGCCAGGGACCGCGGGTCGAGGTGTCCCCGGGCAAGCTGCAGCAGGTCGGTGTTGGCCTGTCCGGTGACGGGTGCCATCAGGACCGGGCACCGGCGGGTGAGATCATATCGCCCGATGACATCGCGGGCCCATTCGTAGTCGGCCCGGTCGCCCAGTACGAACTTGACCTCGTCGCGGGGCGTAAGCAGGTCGATGTTCTCCCAGTGGTTGCGATCGACTTCGCCGCTGGAAGGTGTCTTGAGGTCGACGATGCGCACGATGCGGGAATCGACGCGAGCGATCGAGACGGCGCCTGAAGTCTCGACCGCTACCGTCTCGCAGCGGTCGAGCAGGCGGGCGAACAGTTCGTAGACGTTGGGTTGCAGCAGCGGTTCGCCGCCGGTGACTTCGACGAACGGGCAGTTGTGCGTGCCGACGGTCTCGAGAATGTCGTCGATGGTCCGCCAGTCGCCCTCGTAGAAGGCGTACTCGGTGTCACAATAGGTGCAGCGGAGGTGGCAGCCGGTCAGTCGGATGAACACGCACCGCTGGCCGGCCCGGGTTCCTTCGCCCTGGATCGAGTGGAAGATCTCATGGATTCGCAACTGCCCCGTTCGTGCCATGCCCGAAGTATAGCGTCCGCGGCGCGTCGTCCGGCGCGGGCGGCGCTGCTGCTGCTGGTGCTGCTGGCCGGGTGCCGTTCGGCGGATCATCCGACCCGCGACGCGGCGTCGCTGATCGCACGGGCGGAATGGGAGCGGACGACGCCGGCCGAGGGGCTGACGTGGCAGCAGTGCCGCTTCGCCGACCTGTTCGGTGCCCCGCAGTGCATCAGCGTGCTGCGGGTCGATCTGCGGTCGCCGCTCCGCGTGCGCCTGGCCGCCAGCGAGAACGGCCGGGAGGCCACCAGCAGCATCGCGACGCGGCACGCGGCGCTGGCGGCCGTCAACGGCAGCTTTTTCCTGATGCGGGGCGAGCAGGCGGGTCGTTCGGTCTGCTTCTTCAAGATTGACGGGCGGGTCCTGGCCGAGACGGTGGGCGGCCGGGGGATGGGGGCGGTGACGATCGGCGCGGACGGGTCGGTGTCGCTGATACGTCGGCCGAAGGTCGGATGGGAGGCGGCGACGTTGCCGGCCTCGGTGCTGGCGGCGGGTCCGATCCTGAGTTGGGACGGGATTCCGCGTCCGCGGCACGAGGCGCTGGAGCGGCACCCGCGAACGGCGGTGGGCCTGTCGCCGGACGGTCAGACGCTGGTGCTGGTGACGGTGGACGGGCGGACGGAGTCGGCCGGCGGGATGACGCTGCCGGAACTGCGAGAGACGATGAACGCGCTGGGCTGCGGCCGGTCGCTGAATCTTGACGGCGGGGGATCCTCGACGATGTGGCTGGCGGGTCGGGGCGTGGTGAATCATCCGTGCGACAACGACCGGTTCGACCGGGCCGGTGAGCGGGCGGTGGCGAACGCGATCATGGTCCTGCCGGCAGGTTCGGAACGCGACTGAGCAGGGCGTCGATCTGCCGCCAGTAGTGGTCATAGTCCGGCGGCAGGTCGTTGTGCCGGCAGTCGTACGGGACGAGCGTGGCGTCGGGCAGGGCCTGGTCGAACAGTTCGGCCTGTCGAAACGGGACGGTCAGGTCCCGGGTTCCGTGCATGATCAGGGTGGGAATCGGCTGTCCGCGCAGCGCCTCGGCAGCGCGGAACGGGTGGCGCAGCAGGAAGGCCGGGGCGAGGTAGCGTCCGGTCAGTTGGGTCACATCGGCGGGTGCGGATTCGAGGATCATGGCGGTGGGCGTCTGACGGGCGGCGACGAGGGCGGCGATCGATCCGCCGATGGAGCGGCCGTGGATGACGAGGCGCCCGGGGTCGACGTCGGGCCGGGCGCGGACCTGTCGCATCAGCGCGAGGGTGTCGCCGACGATCGCGTCCTGTCCGGGGGTTCCGGTGGAGCGTCCGAAGCCACGGTACTCGGGCAGGAGGACGTGGTAGCCGCGATCCAGCCAGGGGCGGACGCGCCAGGGCCAGTCGTCGATCAGTTCGGCGTTGCCGTGCAGGAAGACGAGCAGCGGCGCGGGTCGCGGGGTCCGGGACGGGGCGGGCAGCAGCCAGGCTTCGGTGCGGGTGTTCTGTTCGGTGGTCAGGACGATGACTTCGGCATCGGGCGGGCAGCGATCCCGAGCGGGAACGCGGCGGGCGACCGAGCCGGGGAAGAGCATGCGTTCCTGCAGGGTCCACAGGGCGAACAGCCAGACGACATACAACAGGACGAGGAAACGGAGAGCGTGAACCACGCGTTTCCTCCAGCGGCGCGGTCGAGGCTGATGGTCATCATGGTCGGCGCGGGCGCTGTCCGGATCGAGGTCGGCATCACCCGCGGTGCCGGGCGGTTGGTCGGTCATGCCTGGACTGTACCGCGGGCGGCCGGCGGTTCTCGGGCCTGGCGTGTTTTTCGTCGAGCGGGGCGACGGGCCGGGCGGGGCGTCGCGGTATGCTACGGCCATGAAACGCTATCAGTTTGACCAGTTCGGTCTCGAACATCTGCGGCTTGTCGAGGTTGATCCGCCGGTTCCCGGTGCGGGCGAGGTGCTGATCGAGGTGCGGGCCGCGAGCCTGAATTATCGCGACCTGCTGGTGATCGGGGGCGGGTACAACAGCAAGCTGCCGCTGCCGGCGACGCCGCTGAGCGATGCGGCCGGGACGGTGGTGGCGACGGGGCCCGGGGCGACGCGATTCCGCGCGGGCGACGCGGTGGTGACGCATTTCGTGGCGGACTGGGGCGGCGGTCCGTTCCGGTCGGAGTACCTGGCGACGACGCTGGGGACGCCGGGGGCGGGGATGGCGGCCGAGCAGGTTGTGGTTCCGGAGCGTGCGTTGCTGCCGATGCCGGCGATGTACGAGTTCGGCGAGGCGGCGACGCTGCCGATTGCGGCGCTGACGGCGTGGAGCGCGCTGGTCACGGAAGGTGAGTTGCTGGCCGGTCAGACGGTGCTGACGCTGGGGACGGGGGGGGTGTCGATTTTCGCGGTGCAGCTTGCCAGTGCGCTGGGCGCGCGGGTGCTGATCACGAGCAGCAGCGACGGCAAGCTGAAGCGGGTGGCGCACCTGGGTGCGGATGTCGGGATCAACTACGTGACGCATCCGCGCTGGTCGCGCGAGGTGCTGTCGGCGACGGATGGTGTCGGGGTGGACCTGGTGGTGGAGAACGGCGGGATCGGCACGCTGGCCGAGTCGCTGCGCTGCACGCGGGCGGGTGGTCGGATCGCGATGCTGGGCGCGTTGACGGGTCTGCAGGGCGAGGCGGACATCGCGGCGGTGCTGATGAAGCGGATCCGGATCGCGGGCGTGCTGGTCGATTCGCGGGCGGCGTTCGAGGATCTGCTGGCGTTCCTGGCGGACCGGTCGATCCGCCCGGTGATCGGTGCCGAGTACGGCTTCGACGAACTGCCGGAGGCGCTGCGGATGATGCAGAGCGGGCATCACTTCGGGAAGATCATCCTGAGAAACAGTGAGCAAGTAAGCAAGTAACCAAGTGAGCAAGTGACCAAGTAAGCAAGTGAGCAAGTAAGCAAGTGAGCAAGGAGTGACCATCGCGGAAGGACACGTCGGGTTCGCCGACCTGATCGCCTTCGGTGTCTGCCTTGTTTACCTTGCTTACTTGGTTACTTGGTTACTGTTTTCGAGTGGCAGGTCAGCGCCGGTTTCGGGCTGGTTCCGTCCGCGCCAGGCCTGCCAGATGCCGCAGGTCCCGATCAGGATGGCGACGAGTCCTCCGCCAAGTTGCAGGTAGTTCTTCCAGTTGGTGCCGGGCAGCAGGACGGCCTGGTCGGGGCGCTCGGGGTCGTAGTAGCCGGTGTGCTGACTGCCGACGGGATACCGCTCGAGCACTTTCTCGGCCGTGCGGCGACTGCCGCCGTTGAGCGAGGCCTGCAGGCGGTCGGACTGGTAGTCCTGTCCGTCGACGGTGTAGGTGTAGCGCACGATCGGGTCGTAGGAGGTCGAGTGGCGCGACGAGGATTTCTCGACGGTGGTTTCGAGGATCGTGACGGTCGTCACCGGCCAGGTTTCGGAGGCTTTGCCGACCCGGTAACGGCCGGCGCCATCGATCAGCAGGTAGCATCCGACGGCGGCGAGGGCGGCCAGGCAGACGGATTCGATCCAGACCTTCATTTCTCACCTCACAGGCAGACTGTACTCGACCGCCAGCCACAGGCCGGTCACGAGGCCGAGCAGGCACAGACAACGGAAAACGATCGAGGTTGCTTTCGCCAGACTTCCGGGCGGGGCGGTGGCGGATCCGGAAAGCCAGAAGCCAATTCGTTCGATGGCCCAGGCGAGCAGGTACGGGAGGCCGGCCATCAGGACGCCGCTGCCGAGGATCAGGCCAAGTCCGACGACGACGAAGGTGGCATCGTTCATTCCGGCGGTTTCGGCCAGCATGGTCTGCGTTCTCCCGCGGTCGTCCCCCGATCCCATCGGTTAGCATGCGCGGCGGATGGGTGGGCCGCGATTAGAAACGGGCCGGATTGTTGTACGGAAAGCGTGAGGGACGTTGGATGCCGATCACCGGGAGACCCGCGGCGGACTTTGGATTCGAGCGGATCATCTACGAGAAGGACGGACCGCGGGCGACGGTGACGATCAATCGCCCGGAGGTCTACAACTGTTTCGATTTCCGGACGCTGCGGGAGATGCGTGACGCGTTCGAGGATGTCAGTTGGGACGATTCGATCGCGGTGCTGGTGCTGACGGGCGCCGGGGACCGGGCCTTCTGCACCGGTGCGGATCTGAAGGAACAGCAGCGCGAGTGCGTCGACCGCCCGCAGCAGTACTGGAAGTGGATGGGGGCGTTCGTGGAAGCGCACGAGAAGCTGCGGAACATCGGCAAGCCGACGGTCGCGCGGCTGAACGGCATCGTGGTCGGCGGCGGCAACGAGTTCAACATGTCGTGCGACCTGGCCGTCGCGGCCGACGACATCTACATCCGGCAGGTCGGTCCGGCTCACGGCAGCGTTCCGGCCGGCGGGGCGACGCAGTGGCTGCCGCTGCTGGTCGGGGATCGCCGGGCCCGCGAGATCCTGATGCTGTGCGAGGAGATCCCGGCCGCCCGGGCCCTGGAGTGGGGCCTGGTCAACCGGGTGGTGCCGCGGGCGGAGCTTGATTCGGCGGTCGACGAGATGGTCGGCAAGCTGGTGAACAAGCTGCCGGAAGCGATCCGGTACACCAAGCAGCAACTGAACTTCTGGCGCGACCTGTCGTGGCACCAGACGATCGGTCACGCCCGCGACTGGCTGGCGATTCACAATCTCGCACCCGAGACGCGCGAAGCGGTCGACGCGTTCAACGCGAAGCGTCCGGTGGACTACGAGGCGGTTCGGAGAGCGCAGAAGTAGCGACTGCAAGCTGCGCGGAGAAGACACTGCTCAAGAGCTCAAGAGGGGAGTGGCACCAGCGCCGTGGCACCGAAGGGTGGCGCGAGACCTTCTGGGGGCGGGTTGTGTGCTTCAGACGGGGAGTCCCCGGGCGCGGCGGGCGGTGCGGCAGTCTTCGCTGCCGGCTTCGAAGTCGCGGCAGAGTTGCGGGCGTTCGTCGTAGATCGTGCACTTCCAGCAGCCGGGGGTGACTTCGAGCGCGACGCAGCGGTCGTGGCGGTCGTCGCGGCGCATGAACAGCACGGTCTGGCCGCACCAGTACTCGCGCGTCTTGCGGAGCAGGTCCGGGCGGCGTTCGAAGCGATCCTGGTCGGCGTTGTCCAGCAGGACATCGAGTCCGTGGCAGCAGGCCCCGCAGGCGAGACAGTCGTAGTCGACGGGCTCGGCCATCAGAGGCGGCAACTGCCCTGGCCACGCTTGGCGAGGTACTGCTGGTGGTATTCCTCGGCCCGGTAGAACGGTCCGGCGGGGGTCAGTTCGGTCGCGATCGGGCGCGGGAAGTGACCGGCGGCGTCGAGGGCATCCCGCGCGGCCTCGGCCGCCCGCTGCTGCTGCTCGTCGAAGAAGAAGATGGCCGAGCGGTACTGCGAGCCGACGTCGGGTCCCTGGCGGTTGACCTGGGTCGGGTCGTGGGCTTTCCAGAAGATGTCGAGCAGTTTTTCGTAGGTGATGCGGTCGGGGTCGAACTCGATGCGGACGACCTCGGCGTGCCCGGTCCGCTTGCCGCAGACCTGTTCGTAGCTGGGGTTGGCCGTCTGTCCGCCGGCGTAGCCGACCTCGGTGGCGACCACGCCGTCGAGGACGCGGAAGGTTTCCTCGACGCCCCAGAAACACCCGGCCGCGAACATCGCCTGTTGCGTTGCCATGCGCAGACTCCTCTTTCGTCGGACTCACGATGATAGCGGCAGGATGGCCGCGTGGCGTCCGGCTGTTCGGGTCCCAGGTGCCCGGGTAGTCTAGTGGCGGCTTCCGCGGATGGGCGGTGGAGACGTCCTGCGGGATTCGAGGAGGCGCGTGATGTCGTTGCCGGGGACCTGTCAGTGTGCGGTGATGGATGCCTTCAACCGGCCACTGGCGCTGCGGGAGTTTCCGCTGCCGGAGCGGCTGGAGCCCGGCGAGTTGATCGTCGAGGTGGACCTGTCGGGGATCTGCGGGACGGATGTGCACCTGCACAAGGGTCAGCTCGCGATTCCGCTTCCGCTGATCCTGGGGCACGAGACGACCGGGCGGATCGCCGCGCTGGGGGACAGCGGCGCGACGGATTTCGTCGGCCGGCCGCTGCGGATCGGTGACCGGATCGCGTTCACGGTCGGGCGGACCTGCCGGTCGTGCCGCTACTGTCGCGTCTATCGGCTGCCGAGCCGCTGCGAGAAGCGGTCGGCCTATGGTGTGAACATTTCGTGCCGGCAGGCGCCGCACCTGCTGGGCGGTTACGGACAGTATCACTTCCTGTATGCCGACACGGCCGTCTTCCGGCTGCCGGATGATCTTCCGAGTGAGGCGGTGGTCGGGGCGGGCTGCGCGCTGGTGACGGCGATTCACGGGTTCGAGAAGCTGGCGATGCAGTGGGCCGAGTCGGTGGTGATCCAGGGGGCGGGTCCGGTCGGGCTGGCGGCGCTGGCGATTGCGAAGGAGGCGGGTGCGCGACCGCTGATCGTGGTGGGAGGTCCGCGTGACCGGCTGGAGCGGTGCCGGCGGTTCGGGGCGGACCTGACGATCGACATTGACGAGGTGCCTGACCCGGACGCGCGGCGCAGGCTGGTGCTGGACGCGACCGGCGGGATTGGCGCGGACGTGGTGGTCGAGTGTGTCGGGATTCCGAACGCGGTGGCGGAGGGCTGGGACCTGTGCCGGGACGGCGGCAAGTACCTGGTGCTGGGACACTACGGCGACGCGGGTCCGACGATGCTGAATCCGCACGTGATCACGCGGAAGGAACTGACCGTGCTGGGCACCTGGGGCAGCGAACCGCAGCACTGGATCACCTCGCTGGAGTTCCTGCGGACACGGCGTGACGCGTATCCGTTCCACGAACTGATCACGCATCGCTTCTCGCTGGCGCAGGCGAACGAGGCGCTCGCGGCCGTGGCCGACTGGCAGACCGGCAAGGCGGTGATCGTGCCGAACGGGCAGGCGTGAGAGATCGGTGAGTGTGGCCGAGTCGGTCCCGTCGGTACGACCTGGAAGAGACGGAAGCAAGGGAGCGAGATGGTTTTCGAGCATTTGCAACCGGCGGCCGACAACCTGTTCTACAGTCGCGGCGACGCGCTTGACCCGCGGTTCGGCGATGTCGTTCGTCGCGGGGACGACGCGTATGCCGAGGCGCGCGTGGTGGTGGTCGGCTGTCCGCAGGATGAGGGGGTTCGGCGCTGTCGGGGCCGGATCGGGGCTACGCACGGGCCGACGGAGATCCGCCGGGCGTTGTACCGTTTCCCGGTGAGCGAGGCGCACGCGTCGCTGCGGCTGTTCGATGCCGGGGATGTCCGCATTGCGCCGACGCTGGAGCGGACGCACGATCTGCTGGCGGCGGCGGTCGAGCGGATCCTGGCGGACGGCAAGATCGCGGTGGTGCTGGGGGGCGGCAACGACATTTCGTATCCGGACGGCGTGGCGCTGTCGCGCGTGGCGGCGCGTCCGCTGGTCTTCAACATCGACCGGCACCTGGACGTGCGGGCCGATCAGCCGCGGAACAGCGGGACGTCCTACCGCCTGCTGCTGGAGGAGGGCGCGGTCGCGCCGGCCCGGTTCCACGAGGTGGGGACGAACTCGTACGCGAACTCGGTGGCGTATCGGAACTACGTGCGCGAGACGGGGGCGACGATTCACTACCTGGACGAACTGCGCAGCGGCGGTGTCGGCGCGACGGTCGGTTCGATCGTGGCTGGCAGCGACGCGGATGCCGTCTTCTACGGCTTCGACATGGACGTGGTCCGGGCCTGCGAAGCGCCCGGCGTCAGCGACCCGAGCCCGATGGGGCTGACCGCGCGCGAAGTGTGCGAGATCGCCGACGTCGCGGCCGGCGATCCGCGGACGCGGCTGATCGAGATCACCGAGGTCAATCCGCTGCACGACATCAACGGGATCACGGCCAGGCTGGCGGCCAACATCATTCTTCGGGCCCTGGCACGGCCTGTGAAAGAGTGAGAATGTGAAAGCGTGAAGGAGGCTTCGTTGTTGCCCGACCTGCGATGGTTCCTTCTGGTTTTCTTCGTCCTGCTTGTGCTGGGGTTCGCGATTTTCGTGTTCACCCTGCTTCGCTTCTTCCATCGAGACGACGGCCGAAGGCCTGCGTCGGAGCCAACTTGTCTGCGATGCGGCTACTCGCTGCGTGGCCACCTGCTGCACGACAAGTTCGACGAAAAGCGCTGCCCGGAATGCGGTACGTACTTCAACGACATCCCCGACTGGATCGCGACCCGACGAGACCCCGAGCCTGACGAGAAGTGAAGAAGGAGCGAAAGAGGCCCAGAATCGGAACCTCTTTCACTCCTTCACATTCTCACACTTTCACTTCACTACGGACAGGAAGTCCCGAACGCGCTCAGCACGGCCGCGAGGTCGCTCAGGTCGACGTCGCCGTCGGCGTCGGTGTCACCGTCGGCGGCCGTGGCGCTGGTGCTGCCGAAGTTGCCGAGCAGCGTGGCGAGGTCGCTCAGGTCGACGGTGCCGTCGCCGTTGAAGTCCTCGACGCAGCCGCCGCCGAAGGTGCCCAGATCGATCGCGAGGTACTCGGAGGCGTTCAGGTTGCCGTTGCCGTCGACGCTGGCGGGCAGTTGCATGCCGCTCTGCAGCGCACCGCCGTCGGCCGTCGCGTAGACGCCGACCGCGAGGTGGATCGTGGCCGGGACGCTGCCGAACTCGCCGGCCAGGTCGAGCGTGCCTTCGAGCACACCGCCGTTGGCGCCGGTGGCGGACTGGCGGGTGCCGCTCGCGTCGAACCAGTCGTTGAAACCGTTGTCGTTTTCGTCGGCCAGGTAGGCCTCCCAGGCGGCGATGCTGCCGGCCTTGGCCCAGTTGGCGGGCTGCAGGCTGCCGGGCGGACTGGCGACGTAGATGAAGTGGTCCTGGCCCTCGCCGGCGTCCTCGGTTGCGACGTACAGCGTGGTGCCGTCGAAGTCGATCCACAGG
The DNA here is from genome assembly GCA_030428945.1 of Phycisphaerae bacterium. Lineage (GTDB taxonomy): Bacteria > Planctomycetota > Phycisphaerae > UBA1845 > Fen-1342 > JAUIEC01. The sequence goes on from JAUIEC010000006.1 coordinate 41,040, forward strand.
TTGCGGCCGTTGTCGCTGGCGACCAGGGTCGCGCCGGCGTCGAGCTGCCCGTCCATCTGCCAGCCGGGGGTGGTTCCGCCGTCGACGGTGAAGTGCCAGTCGGCGCCGCCGTTGTTGTCCCAGGTGCCGGCTCCGTCGTTGAAGACCAGGTCAAGCTGGGTGGCCGTCGCGGCGACCGGGACGGTCAGTTCCCAGCGTTCGCTGGTCGCGTTGTAGCTCATGGCCGGGTCGGGGCTGACGACGCTGCCCCAGTTGTCGAAGCCGTAGTGCAGGTAGACCGTGCCGGCCGCGGCCAGGGGGCCGCCGGTCGGATCGTATCCGATGGTGACGTTCTGTCCGGCGACGGGGACGTTCGGGTCGAGGGTGACGGCGTCGCCGCCGGGGGTGATGGCGGCCTGGCCGACGTAGACGTGCTGAATCGGCGAGCGGCGGACGTTGCCGGCCAGGTCCTGCGACTCGACGAAGTAGTCGATCAGGACGTCCTGCTGGCCGGTGATCATGGCGCCGTAGCGGAGGGCCCGGTGGGTCGGGGCCAGGATGCCGGGCGGGGGCGGCACATCGGACGAGGTCATGGCGACGGCGTTCCAGGGTCCGACCTCGCTGCCACCGGCGTAGGTTTCGTTGTCGGACGAGTCGAGCGGATTGCTGCCGTCGGCATCGACGCGCCAGTGCAGGGTGACGTGGCCGAGTCCGCTGACGTCGTAGGCGTAGGTCCAGACTTCGAAGTCGGAGGGTTCGGGTGTGGCGCCCCACTCGAAGCCGCCGGGGTTGTAGGGTTCGCGCTGGGGCGTGAAGATCGTCGGCCCGACGGCGTCCGCCTGTCCGCTGATGACGGGGGCGGCGAAGGCGACGGCCTGGTTGCAGCCGCGGGTGACGTTGGAGTCCCAGATCTCGGTTCCGTCCCAGTACCAGTAGTCGCTGGCCTGGGCGACCAGCAGGAAGCGCCAGGCCTTGGCGGTGTTGCTGCCGGTGCCGTTGATGACGTTGTTGACGTTGACGACCGGGGCGAGTGACTCGGCGGTGATGACGTGGTTCTTGGCGGCGGTCAGGACGGCCCAACTGTTGCGGTCGGGGCTCCAGCCGGTGCCGTCGGGGTCGGCCAGCCACTTCTTGAACTCGGCGTCGCCGTTGTCGGCCCCGGCCCAACTGCCGTCCTCGACATGGATCACGTCGTCGGGATCGACCGGGAAGCGGTCGAGGTAGTCCTGGATGGTGGTCACGTCGTAGTCGGGATCGCCGGAGACCCAGTTGACCATCGCCTGGAAGTTCGAGTTGTAGTACGCCTCGCTGCCGCCGCCGAAGTTGTCGCCGTCGTGGTGCAGCAGCACCAGCAGCGGGTGGTCCGGGTCGGTGTTGTAGGGCAGGTACGCGTCCATGACCTGGTCGTAGAGGAACGCGCCGTAGCCGCCGCGGCCGTCCTCGTTGCCTTCGTAGCGGGCGGCCGGGACGACGACGATCCGGCTGACGTCGCCGGTGTCTGGATCGACGTATTCGGCATAGTGCGGGCGGTAGCCGAACGGGGCGCTGACCTGGCTGGGCGCCCACAGGTTCTGCAGGCTGAGCCAGGCGCCGCCGCTGTCGGTCGGGTTCGGGTTGATCTGGTCGGCCGGGTTCGGCGGGAACAGGTTCGACGCGGGCGTGTGCGGATAGCCGACGCAGGCGCGGTCGAAGTGAATGTTGTCGACGATGATCCACTCGATGCCTTCGGCCACGAGGGCGGGGATCATGCGGGTGGAGAAGGCGGTTTCGGCGGGGAACATGCCCCGGGAGTAGGCGGTGCCCGGCCAGGTCTGCTGCAGCATGGCCTTGTGCAGGCGGATCTGCATGCGGATGTCGTCTTCGTCGAGCAGCGGCATCAGCGGGTGGTGGTAGCCGAAGGCGACCAGGTCGAGGCGCGGGTTGCCGAGCGAGGTCGACATGCCGATCGCCCCGGCGTAGCCGTTCTGCCAGTTGACCCACTGTCCGCCGTTGACGCCGGCGGCCGCGAGGCTGTTCAGGTTTTCGATCAGCGATCCGGAGAAGCTGACCTGGGCGCCGAGGTGACTGAGGCCGCTGCCGGCGGCGATCGCGTTGGCCGGCCAGGCGGTGTAGGGGCCGAGTCGCTGGTTGTGGACGTCGACGACGCTGTAGGAGAAGCGTCCGGCGTTGTCGACCTGGACGGGGTTTTCGTAGGGGTAGTAGACCGGCTGGTGCATGTGCCAGAGGAAGCTGACCTGGGTCGGCTGCTGGGCGGCGGCGAGGCCGCATCCGAGGGTGATCAGCAGGGCGGAGAGCGGGCGGAGCATGGGAAACCTCGTTTGCGGGTGGTCTATTCGGCCGGGCTGTCGTTGAGTTCGTCGAGCAGTTCGACGGCCCGCCGCAGGTGCGGGATGACGATGGAGCCGCCGACGATCAGTCCGACGTTGAGCACTTCGAAAAGCTGCTGGTCGGTGACGCCGAGTTCCTTGCAGCGGATGATGTGATAGGCGATGCAGTCATCGCAGCGGAGCACGAGGGAGGCCGACAGTCCGGCGACTTCCTTGGTGCGTGCGTCGAGGGCGCCGTCCTCGTACGCCTTGGTATCCAGCGTGAAGAAGCGGTTGATGTTCAGGTTGTTCGCGGCGCGGATGCGCTCGTTCATGCGCTCGCGGAACTCGCGGAACGACGCCAGGCGATTCATGCGGACCTCCGATTTCGACCTCAGTATAGAGGATCGAAACCGCGAATTGCGCACGGGTCACGCATGTAACGTTACAGGGTCACTGGGACTGGGTGAATGGGTGAATGGGTGAAAGCGTGAAAGCGTGAATAAGTGAGCGGGTGCATGAGGATCATTCGCGCTTTCTCGGTTCGGTGCTACGCGACGCTGAACATGGTGGCGGGTGTGCCGGCGGCCCAGGCGGCCATGGCGCGGGCTTCGTTGTCCCAGTCGCTTCGCAGGCGGCGGAGCAGGAACACTTCGAAGGCCGCGTCGAGCAGGGCGGCCACATCGGAGATCGCTTCGAAGCGGGCTTCGCGGCGGGCGGCCGCGTCCTGGACGGAGCGGTCCTCGGGGACGTTCAGGCCGGACAGGGTGAAGCGTTGTCCGTCGAGCGCGCAACTGAACTCGCCGAGGGGTGCTCCGATGACCAGGCCGGCCTTGATCGGCTGCTTTCCGCTCCGGAGGGCGGCCCGGGCTTCCGGCAACTGGGTCGGAACGTCGGCCGAGATGGCGTCGGTGCCGGTCAGGCCGTAGTCGCACTTGAGTCGCAGGGTCTTGTCGATCGCGATGGTCAGTTCGCCGCCGTCGCTGAGTTGCAGCGTCTGGGCGCCGTCGATCCGGTACCAGAGCCAGGAGAGGAACTCGCGGCCGAGGAAGGACAGGTCGCCGGGGTCGCCGTCGAGGGTGGCGTCTTCGGTGGGCGGGGCGACCAGTCGCAGGGGTTCGACGCGTTCGAGTTTTTCGAACTCGTCGCTGAGCATGCGTTCGGCGATGCCGGCCGGGGTGGCGGGGTTCAGGGCGGCGGCGAAGGTCATGCGGAAGAGTTCCATGACCTTGTCGGCCAGGCCCTGCCCGGTGCTGCCGAGGAACAGTTCGCGGCGTTCGAGGTCGATCAGGACGGGATAGGACGTGATGCGGCGGAAGCTTCCGGCCCGCATTTCCTCGTCGGCGCGGATGATGGCGGCTTCGCGGGCGCGGCGTTTCTCGCCCTTGGTCAGCATCGGGCGGCCCTGGGCCTCGCGGACCTGTTGCTCTTCGAGGCGGATGTAGCTGCGGAGGACGTTGCCGGGGACCTTCAGGCGGTCGAGTCGGACGGCGAGGTGGACGAAGCGTCCGGCCGCGAGGGCGTCGGCGTGCAGTTCGGTGTCGAACAGGTGTCGCGGTCCGATCCAGCCGATCTGGGTGTCATCCGGTTGCGGGGCGGTGCGGTCGAAGGCCCGCTGCTGCAGGGCGTCGACGAGCGTGTCGTCGATTTCGCCGGGGAAGCTGCCCTCGATGAAGAACCTCTGGTACGAAACGGCCCCGCTTGCGAATCCCATGCGCCACGCCTCCCTGCCACGAAGAGTTCCGCCGGGCCCCGAGCGCGTGGCGCTGCCGCGCCGCCGGACGGGAATCCGGACCAACTCGCGAGCGTAGCGTCGGGGCGGGCGGGGTTGAAGTTGGCAGCAGGTGGACAAGCTGTCAGCGGACCTGTCAGCAACACCCGATCCTGTCCTGTCAGCGGGACTTGTGACGGCACAGATTTCGCCGGATTTTCGCGCCGGGGCTTACACTGCCGGCATGCGAACGATTCGAGCGAACTGGTACGAGTATCCGCACCTGTACGACATCGCCTTCGGCTGGGACCCGGGCGTGGAGGTCGACTTCGTTCTGGAGGCGGCCGCGCGCTTCGCGGCGGGTCCGGTGCGGACGTGCTACGAGCCGTTCTGCGGGACCGGGCGGATCGCGATCGAACTCGCCCGCCGGGGCCTGGCCGTCGAGGCGATCGACCTGGTGCCCGCGGCGGTGGACTTCGCCCGGGACCGTGCGGCGAGGGTCGGGGTCTCCGTCCGGTGGGAGGTCGGAGATGCCGGCGCGTGGCGGCCGGTTGGGCGGATCGACGTGCTTCCGATCCTGATCGACAGCTTCCGGCACGCCAGCGCTCCCGGAGCGGCCGAGGCGGCGGTGGGGCAGTTTGCGCGGGCGGTGCGTCCGGGGGGGCTGCTGATCCTGGGGCTGGATGTCGGGGATCGTCCGCCGGAGGTGACGGACGAGGAGAGTTGGGTGATGGAGCGGGACGGCGTGACGATCGAGACGGCGGTGTTCGACACGCGGGAGCCGGGTCCGGCGGCGGGGACGACGATCGTGCGGGCGGTGCTGGCGGTGACGGGCGACGGATCGCCGTACACGCTGGTGACGGACGACGTGATGCGGACCTACACGCGCGCGTCGCTGCTGGACCTGGTGACCGGGGGCGGGCAGTTCGAGACGTGCGGGGTGTTCGACCGGCGATACGACCTGGACAAGCCGGTGCATCCAAACAGCAGGCAGGCGGATGTTGTCTGCGTGTTTCGGAGGACGAGCAAATGAGCGTAAGCAAGTAAGCAAGTAAGCAGGTGAGCAAGTATGCAGGTGAGCCGGCGCGACGCGGTGGGGCGGTTTCTTCCTGCGAGGGCAACTCGCGGTGAGAAGACACCGCTCAAGAGCAGTGGCACCGGGGCACTGCTAGGATCGCCGCGGCGCTACGCAATGCGAAGGTCGCGGCGGCACCATCCACTGCGAAGATCGCCGGGCCGCTACGCACTGCGAGGATCGCAGTGGCACACATGGTGATGCGCGCTGCCGTAGGGTGCGTCATCGACGCGGCAGACCGCGATTGCATCCGACGCGGGTGGTCCAGGCGTCGATGCCGCACCGCTTGGCGATTCGATCCGCCGAGTGATCCACTCGCGTTGAGGCGACAACGGAGCAGATGCACACATGGTGATGCGCTCGCGCTTCCGCGTGGCGGCCGGTCAGCCGAGGACTTCGGCGATTTCCTCGCTGGGGGCGAACCCGCGGCGGAGGGTGTTCTCGGTGATCGTCCTGGGTTCGCAGAACTGCAGCAGGTAGTCGGGGCCGCCGGCCTTGCTGCCCATGCCGGACATCTTGAAGCCGCCGAAGGGCTGCTGGTCGACCAGCGCGCCGGTGATCTTGCGGTTGATGTAGAAGTTGCCGCAGTCGCATTCCTGCCGGGCCCGTTCGAGGCTGGCCGGGCTGCGCGAGTAGATCCCGCCGGTCAGGGCGTAGTCGGTGCCGTTGAAGATCTCGATCGCCTGCGTCAGGTCGCGGGCCTTGATGACGGCGACGACCGGTCCGAAGATCTCTTCCTGGGCGATGCGGGCATCCGGGGTGACATCGGTGAAGACGGCCGGGCCGACGAAACTGCCGCCGCTCTCGCGGACCAGTTCGCTGACGTCGACCTCGATCGCGCAGGTCGACTCCTGCCTGCCGATCTCGATGTAGCGGCGGATGTTCTCGGCCGCGGTCTCGTCGATGACCGGCGGGACGAAGGTCCCGGGCGCCTCGGCCGGGCCGACCTGGATCGAGCGGGTGGCTTCGACGAGGCGTTCGACGAAGCGGTCGTGCACGTCGGCCAGCACGATGGCGCGTGATCCGGCCGAGCATTTCTGACCGGCGAAGCCGAAGGCCGAGTAGAGCACGCCGTGGACGGCTTCGTCGAGGTCGGCATCGGAGTCGATGATGGTGGCGTTCTTGCCGCCCATTTCGGCGACGACCCGCTTGAGCCCGGGCTGCGCGGTGATCGTGGCGGCGGCCCGCTGGTTGATCCAGCAGCCGACCTGTCGCGATCCGGTGAAGATGATCATGTTGACGCCGGCGTGTTCGACCAGTCGGGCGCCGACGGTCTCGCCGGTTCCGGGCAGGAAGTTGAGCACGCCCTTCGGGATGCCGGCCTGTTCGAACATCTCCATCAGGCGGGCGGCGATGACCATCGACTGTTCGGCCGGCTTCATGATCACGGTGTTGCCGGTGACGAGTGCGGCGGTGGCCATGCCGGTCAGGATGGCGAGCGGGAAGTTCCACGGGGCGATGACCGCGACGACGCCGCGCGGGGTGTAGAAGTACTCGTTGGTTTCGCCGGGCACGTCGCGGCGGCGTCCGGCTTCGAGCCGCATCATCTCGCGGCCGTAGTAGTTGCAGAAGTCGATCGCCTCGGAGATGTCGGCGTCGGCTTCGCGCCACGGCTTGGCGCACTCGAGGCAGGCGAGGGCGGAGAGTTCGAACCGCCGGGCCTCCATCTGGCGGGCGACGTTGAACAGGTACTCGGCCCGTTCCGGGACGCTGACGTGCCGCCAGGTCTTGAAGGCGGTGGCGGCCGCGGCGACGCAGCGGTCGGTCAGTTCATCGTCGGCCATGCAGACGCGTCCGATGACCTCGGCGGGTCGGGCCGGGTTGCAGGAGGCGAGCAGTTCGTCGGTGCGGATGTGCTGGCCGTCGATCACGAGCGGGTGGACCTGGTCGAGTTCTCCGCGGACCTGCTGGAGGGCGGCGACCATCCTGTCGCGGTTTTCGGGGCGCGAAAAATCGGTATCTGGCACGTTGGTGAATTCCCGCATGTCGATTTCCTTCGCAACGGCGGTCATGGCCGGCGACTCTTCGGAGCCGCTGGTCGGGGGTCCCGGCTGGGCCAGGAGGGCGTCCCGCGGCGTCGACTCGTCGACGGTCAGCCGCAGGAAGGACTCGTTGGACGTGTTTTCCAGCAGTCGGCGGATCAGGTAGGCCATGCCGGGAAGCAGTTCGCCGTAGGGCGTGTAGACCCGGCAGCGTTTGTTCATGGCGACGGCGGCCCGTTTGAGCGGGTCGGCCATGCCGTACAGCATCTGCAGTTCGAACCGCGATCCGTCGAGGCCGTATTCCTCGGCCAGGGCCATGGCGTAGGACAGGCTGCGGATGTTGTGGCTGGCGAAGGCGCCGCGGGTGTGTTCGCTGTTCTCGATCAGCACGCGGGCCATGCGTTCGAAGCAGGCATCGCTCTGCCACTTCTGCTGCCAGACCGGGCAGGGCCAGCGCCACTGTTCGGCCAGGACGGTTTCGGTGTCCCAGTAGGCTCCCTTGACGAGTCGCACCCAGATGGGGGCGCCGCGCTTGCGGACCCAGGCGACCGTGTCGGCCACATCGGCGTCGCCTTCGACCAGGTAGGCCTGCAGCACGAGACCGAAGTGCGGATAGTCGCGGAACTCGGGTTCGCAGAAGACCTCGCGGCAGATCTCAAGCGTCAGGTCCTTGATGGCGTAGTGTTCCATGTCGATGTGGACGTGGACGCCGTTGGCCATGCCGGTTCGGAGGAGCGGACGCAGGCGATCCTTGACGGCCTGCTTCGTGCGCTGCGGGTCGATCGGATCGAACTGCGAGTAGAGCGAGGTCAGCTTGACCGAGACGTTGACCCGCGGGATCGGCTGGCTGCCGCCGATGTCGACGAGCGGTTCGGCGGGCCAGTTCTCGGCGTGGCGCGGCAGTTCGATGATCAGGTCGTGATAGACGCTGGCGTAGTGTTCGGCTTCCTTCTCGGAGACGGCGGCTTCGCCGAGGACGTCGACGCTGAAGGCCAGGCTGCGATCGCGCAGTTTGCGGATCCGCTGTTCGGCCTGTCGGGGGGTCTGTCCGGCGAGGAAGCGGTGTGCCATCGTCTCGGCCGAGGTCTTGGCGAGCCAGGACCAGAAGTGGGCGATGGGCGAACCGTAGCGGCGGAACCGCATGGCCCTGCCGAAGAAGGGGACCAGCCAGCTTGCCTTTTCGGGCGGGCTTCCGCCGCCGCCGTTCATGGCGGGATGCACGAAGTATTCGGACAGGTGGCGGGCGATGTCGTTGCGGGTCTGCAGTGCCGGCAGGACGTCGATGAAGCGGAAGGCCTGCACCTTCAGCCACTCGTCCTGCATCATCTGCTGCATGCCCTGCTCTTCCCACCACTCGGCATGCCAGAACGGTGGGGCCGATGCTTCGATCTCGTCAAAGAACCGCATGCCGATCGCGTGCGTTCGCCGCTCCAGGTGCCGTTCGAGTTGACGGTTGCTCACGCTTGTGCCCACGCTGCCACTCCCATCTGCGTTGCCCCGGAACCGGGAAACCGGGGTCCGGAGACACTCCCGCAAGGTCGATTGTAGCCCACCGCCACGGCCGGGCAACGCCGGGCGGGGCCCGGCCCGAAGCTTGCGACGGCATCCGGGCGGCGGGATACTATATTGGGCGAATCTTTACACCGGCATTCACGACACACACGGAGGATTCTCATGCGTCACACCCTGATCACCCTGGCGGTTCTGGCCTGTTCGGCCGTCGCGCTCGGGCAGACGGCGGTCAAACCCGCGGACTCGGCGAAAGAAAAAGCGGCGGAGCGGCCGGAGTGCTTCGTGATGGGCAGTCCGATCGTCTTCAACGTCAAGTCGGACACGCCCGAGGGCCCGGTGTACTTCTGTTGCGCGGGCTGCATCGCCCCGTTCGAGAAGGACCCGGCCAGGTTCAAGGAGCAGGTCGCGGCCCAGCGGGCGGCGATCGCGAAGCTGCCGCGGGTGCAGACGGCCTGCCCGATCAGCGGCAACCCCCTGGGCAAGGACGCGCCCAGCGTCGAGCACAAGGGGCAGAAGGTCGCGTTCTGCTGCGCCGGCTGCAAGGGCAAGTTCGAAGCCGATCCGGCCAAGTACGAGGCCAAGCTGGCCGGGGCGTACACGTTCCAGACCAAGTGCCCGATCTCCGGCAACCCGATCAACCCCGAGGCCGGCGTGGAGCTGGTCAACGGGCACACGATCTATGCCTGCTGCGGCGACTGCGCCGGCAAGATCGCGGCCGACCCGGCCAAGTTCGCGAAGGCGCTGAAGGCCCAGGGGTACGCGTTCAAGAAGACGGAGCTGAAGGTCAAGGATGCTCCGAAGGGTGACTGATCGCTGACGGCCGGGATCCACGGCGAAAGCGGAGCGGCGTTCGGACTGCGGTCCGGGCGCCGCTTTTTTTTGTCCGAGGCGGAAGGGCCGTCGATCGATCGCCGGGGAGGGTGGAACCGCTGGCGGGTAGGCGGCGAAAGGGGTGGGGATCGGGTATGATGGGGGCGGACACAGCGGACGGTTGCCCGGTTCGGGCGAATCCGGGTCGCCGCGCTTCGCCGTGCCGGCATCGGGCCGGTGCAAACGCACGCCTGAATCGCGTTCTGATGGTCAGATGCCTGCCCGGCGGGGGAGGTTCTGATCCATGTCTTCTCACTCCGAGCATGCCAGGAGGTCCAGCGGGCCGGCGCGGGCTGCGGGCGTTGAGGACCTGTGGGACGGTCCCGATGCGCTGCACCTGATCGATCACCTGCTTGATTTGCGCACGCACATGCTGACCTTCGAGACGGACCGGACGCACCTGCTGGGGGGCCTGCCGGACGAGCAGCGCTGCAGCGCCCGCAACCTGCTGCACTACCTGGCGCTGCGCAGTCGCGACCTGCGCGGCGTTCAGCGGCAACTCGCGGTCCGGGGTCTCTCGACGCTCGGGCGGTGCGAGTCGCACGTGCTCGCCAACGTCGAGGCCGTGCTGCGGATCATGTGGCGGATGACCGGGCTGGAGCCGCGGCCGCTGCCGGCGCGGTACGTCCCGGTCACCTATGACCAAAGCGAGACCCGCCGGCGGGCGAGCATCAGCCGCCTGCTGGGGGCGCCGCGGTCGCGTGGCAATCCCGCGATCATGGTCACCCTGCCGCCCAGCGCGGCCGACGACCCGCGGCTGGCCGATGACCTGGTGCGGGCGGGCGTGGACGCGGTGCGGATCAACTGCGGGCATGACGATGCCGAGGCCTGGCGGGCGATGGCCGGGCACGTGCGGGCGGCGGCCCGGCAGATGCAGCGGCCGTGCCGGATCGCGATGGACCTGGCCGGGCCGAAGATCCGGACGGGGGCGATCGACACGCGGAGCGGGCCGTGGCGGCGGGGCCACGAGTTCCTGCGGCTGCGTCCGGGGGATGAGCTGCTGCTGACGGGCCCGGAGCATCGCGGACGCCCGGCGGCGATCGACGAGCAGGGCTGCCGGGTGGGGGCGGCGCAGATCGGCTGCACGCTGCCGACGGTGCTGGCGGAGGCCCGGGTCGGGGACCGGATCCTGTTCGACGACGGCAAGCTGGCCGGGATCGTCCGGCAGGTGGATCCGGACGTTCTGGATATCGAGATCGTGCGGGCCCGTGGCAGCGGGCAGAAGCTTCGGCCGGGGCAGAGCATCAATCTTCCGGACACGCCGCTGCACGTTCCGGCGCTGACGGAGAAGGACCTGCGTGACCTGGCGGTGGTGGCCGAGCTGGCGGACGTGGTGAATTACTCGTTCGTTCGCGAGTCGGACGACATTCGGCAGTTGCGGGCGGCGCTGGCGCGGCTGGGGCGTCTGGAGATGCCGATCGTGCTGAAGATCGAGACGCGGCAGGCGTTCGAGAACCTGCCGAACCTGTTGCTGGAGGTGCTGCGCCAGCCGGCGGCCGGGGTGATGATCGCCCGGGGCGACCTGGCGGCCGAGTGTGGCTGGGAGCGTCTGGCGGAGATCCAGGAGGAGATGCTGTGGATCTGCGAGGCGGCCCACCTGCCGGTGATCTGGGCGACGCAGGTGCTGGAATGCCTGGCGAAGAAGGGTCTGCCGACCCGGGCCGAGGTGACCGACGCGGCCATGAGTGCCCGTGCCGAGTGCGTGCTGCTGAACAAGGGCCCGAACATCGTCGAGACGGTCTGCACGCTGCGTGACATCTCCGGCAGGATGCAGCAGCACCAGGACAAGAAGCGGCCGCTGCTGCGGCGGCTGAAGGTCACGCGGAATCTTCTCTGAGGAGGGAGCAAGGGAGCCAGGGAGCGAGGGAGCAAGGGCCTGCGGGGTGGTTCCCTCTTCCTCGCTCCCTCGCTCCCTCGCTCCCTTGCTCCCTGGCTCCCTGGCTCCCTGGCTGATTTGCTCCCTCGCTCCCTTCGGCTACTCTTTGATCACACTGAGGAGAAGGGAGTTCCCGTGGCCAAGAAGACCACCAGCAGGACTGTCAGGAAGACGAGTGGAAAGGCGGCCGGTGTGGCCGGCAAGCCGAAGGCGTCGCGTCGGACGGCGGGCAAGCCGAACCGTGAGGCGGCCGGCAAGCGGATCCAGGGGATGGCCCGTGAGATCGTCGGGCTGGTCCGCGAGTCGCAGGATCCGTTCCTGGACATCCCGTCGCGGACGCTGAGCAACGTCCGGTTCAATGCGAAGAAGGGCATCATTGAGCTGCTGGACGCGACGACGCGGCGGCATTTCTTCAGCCTGCTGGGTCGCCGCAAGGGCGAGGGCAGCCAGGCGAAGAAGTTCATGCAGACGGTGCGGGTGGCCGAGGTCTGCAAGCGGCTGATTGACGAGGAGGTGACGACCAGCCTGCGTGACGTGTTCTACAACCTGAAGATTCCGATTCGGACGCTGCCGGGCGAGCCGAAGACGAAGGAGCTGATCTTCAACGAGCAGGGTGAGTCGGACCCGATCATCGAGGACGTCGAGGTGACGGTCGATGCGCTCCGCGAGGAGCTTGGCGTGCGGGCGGAGCCGAAGGGGACGCTGGTCGGTCCGATGGTGATCACGGACAACGGCTATGACATTGACCTGACGGCGCTGGGTTCGGGTGGCTGGAGTGTCCCGAGCATCGTTGAATCGAGCGTGATTCAGTTCAAGAAGTGCAGCGCGAAGTTCATCCTGCTGATCGAGAAGGGTGCGGTCTGGGGGCACTTCAACGAGGCCCGCTTCTGGGAGAAGCACAAGTGCATGATCATTCACGGCGGAGGGCAGCCGCCGCGTGGCGTACGGCGGCTGATCCACCGGATGCACTATGAACTGAAGCTGCCGGTCTACGTGCTGGTCGATAACGACCCGTGGGGCTACTACATCTACAGCGTGCTGAAGCAGGGTTCGATCAACCTGGCGTTCGAGAGTCGTCGGATGGCGATCCCCGCGGCCCGCTTCATCGGGATGAGCAGCTTCGACGCGGACCGTTTCGACATTCCGAGCCAGATCCCGATGCCGCTGACCGACGAAGACCGCCGCCGCGCGAAGGAGATCCGCAACTACCCGTGGTTCGCGAAGCGGCCCTGGCAGCGCGAGATCAAGCACATGGAAGCGCTGGGGGTCAAGCTCGAACTGGAAGCGTTCTCCGCCAAGAACTTCCGCTTCATCACGGATGAGTACATGCCCCGCAAGCTCAAGGACAAGCAGTGGCTGGACTAGGCCCGGTGAAGAATAGTGAAAGAGTGGAGGAGTGAAGAAGGCCGGAACCTCAGGCGTCTTTCCTCTTTCACCCTTTCACTCCTTCACTTTTTCACCTCTCCGAGGGAGAGCCCATGAAGACCGACGACTATCGGGTCAAGCCGGACCTGCCGCTGGACCTTTCGAAGATTCCGTCCGAGGACAACGGCGGCCTGGAGCGCGAGGAGGGCGAGAAGCATTTCCGCAGGCTCCGCAAGCGGCTGCGGGAACTGCAGGAACTGCACTATGCCGAGCGGACCCGCGGCATGCTGATCGTCCTGCAGGGGATGGACACCAGCGGGAAGGACAGCACGATCCGGACCGTCTTCAGCGGCGTCGGGCCGGCCGGGGTCAAGGTCGTCAACTTCAAGAAACCCAATTCGCGGGAGATCGAGCACGACTACCTGTGGCGGGTGCACCCCCACGCGCCGCGGAACGGCCGGACGGTGCTGTTCAACCGTTCGCACTACGAGGACGTGCTGGTCGTGCGCGTCAACAACCTGGTGCCGAAGGAGCGCTGGGAAAAGCGCTACGACCATATCAATGACTTTGAACGGATGCTGACCGAGGAAGGCGCGACGATCGTCAAGTTCTTCCTGCACATCTCGAAGCGTTACCAGAAGCAGCGTCTGCAGCGCCGCCTCGACCGGCCGGAGAAGCACTGGAAGTTCGATCCCGGCGACCTGCCGGTCCGCGAGAAGTGGGACGAGTACCAGCAGGCCTACCAGGTCGCCCTGCAGCGCTGTTCGCCCGGGCACGCGCCGTGGTACATCATCCCGGCCGAGCGCCGCTGGTTCCGCAACCTGCTGGTGGCGCGCGTGCTGGTCGAGACGTTCGAGCGCCTGAACATGCAGTTCCCGAAGCCGACCTTCGATCCCAGGTCGGTTGTCATACCCGACTGAATCGGTGAAAGAGTGAAAATGTGAAGGAGTGAAAGAGGGGCACACCTGGCCCTTTTTCACACCTTCACTCTTTCACTTTCCACTTCATGTGGTGACCTGGTTCAGCAGGGCGTTCAGCAGGCCGACCGTTTCGCCCTTCTTCTTGACCACCAGGACCGGCAGGGCGGCGCCCGTGATGATGTCCTCGGTCGTGCTGCCGAGGACCGCGGCGGCCGACGAGGTCAGGCCCCGCGAACCCAGCACGATCATGTCCAGCTTGCGGGCGGTGGCCACCTCGTGCACCCCCCGCGAGGTGCGGCCGGTGCACAGCATGAAGGTGTCGAAGTCCAGCCCGCTGATGTCGAAGTCGGCCAGGAAGCGGTCGAACTGCTGCTGGGTGGCGTCGGCGATCTTCCGGGCCGCCTCGGTCATCGTCATCCCGATTTTGGCATAGCCGTAGTTGACCGCGTAGGTGCTCATCGCGACTACCTGGGCCTGCTGGCCGGCCGCCTGGGTGGCGCGGCCGATCTCGAGGGCCAGGTCGAGGGCCATGCGGGAGTGCTCGGAGAAGTCGACCGGGACCATCAGCCGGCTCATGTGCACGTAGGGCTGCGTCGGAACCAGCAGCGTGGTGCAGGGGGCCTTGCGGGCCAGGCGGGCGGCCGAGGCGTTGCTCAGTTCGTTGGCGGGCAGGCGGCGGCCCTTGATCAGCAGGTCGAATTCCTCGTCGCGGGCGGCCCGCAGGATCTCGGTCAGGGCGTGTCCCTGGCTGCTGCGGAACTCAACCGCGCCGGCCCGTTCGGCGCCCACGCGCTCGCGGAGGTGCTGCTCGAGGGCGGCGGGATCGATGCCGGTCGGCTGGCCGTGCATCTGCTGCTCGCAGACGCACAGGATGCGTTCCGGGGCGGCGAGGGCGGCGATCTCGGCCGCGTAGTTCAGGGCGGGCTCATCCGCCGGCGATCCGGTCAGCAGAATCCCGATCTTGTGGAAGCGCTGCATGACTGTTCTCCCAGCGGCAGGTCAGCGTCTCACTGGCTATCGGCAGGGGCGGGCTCGCGATACAGCAAAGCCACCCGCCCGACCCGCTGAACGACCTCGCAGGTGACGCGTTCGGCCAGTTGGCTGACGATGGCCGCGCAGATTTCGCGGTCGCGGGTGTTGACCCGCACCTTGACGAGGGGTTGCCGCGCAAGGATCGCGTCGACCTGCGTGGCGACATTATCGGAAACATCCTGTTCGGCCAGAACGACCTTTGCCTGGAGGTGGTGTCCCTGGGCGGCCAGGCGTCGGCGATCGGCGGCGCTGAGTGCCATCGGTTCTCCCGCGTTCGGGCCGCGCGGCGGCGGGCGGTCCCTGTACAGTCCCCCAGAGACTGCTAGTATAGCGACCAAACCTGCATTCCTCGCCGCAAGCATGAGGTGCCAAGGATGGCCCGGAGCCGTACCAAAGACTCACCGTCGCTGTTCGACGAACTGCCGGCCGTCAAGGTTGGCGGCGTTGATCCGAAGTTCATTCCCGATTCCGACCCCGAACCGCAAGCCGAGACCGAGACCGATTCCGGAGAAGTCAGCGTGCCGAAGACCGCCGCCCGTCAGACGTCCAAGGCCCGCGGGGCGAAGGCCAGGAAAGCGGTTACGGCCGAAACGATGGCGACGCGGCAGCGTGATATTTCGGTCAGCGAGTTCTTTGCGAAGAACCGGCACCTGCTGGGTTTCGATAACAAGCGCAAGGCGTTGCTGACGACGATCAAGGAGGCGGTCGACAACAGCCTGGACGCGTGCGAGGAGGCGGGCATCCTGCCGGACCTGGACGTGACGATCGACCAGTTGGCCGAGGATCGTTTCCGGGTCAGCATTCGGGACAACGGCCCGGGGATCGTCCGGGGCCAGATTCCGAACATCTTCGGCAAGCTGCTGTACGGATCGAAGTTCCACCGGTTGAAGATGTCGCGCGGCCAGCAGGGCATCGGCATTTCGGCGGCGGGCATGTACGGGCTGCTGACGACGGGCAAGCCGGTCGAGGTGATCAGCCGGACGAGTCCGCGGAAGGTGGCCCATCACTTCCACATTGCGATGGACACGGCCAAGAACCGTCCGGACGTCATCAAGGACGAAGAGGTCGAGGTCGAATGGTCGCGCGGCACGCAGGTCCGGATCGAGCTGGTTGCCAGCTACGCGAAGGGGCGGCAGTCGGTGGACGAGTACATCGAGCAGACCGCGATCGCCAACCCGCACGCGGAGATTCGTTACAAGGCGCCGACCGGTGAGCACCGCGCGTTTCCGCGCGGCTCGCAGGATCTGCCGGCCGAGACGAAGGAGATCAAGCCGCACCCGTACGGGATCGAGCTGGGCGTGCTGATGAAGATGCTGAAGGAGGCGGCCCCGGCGAAGAAGGGTGAGCGTGTGCCGGGGCTGAGCGCGTACCTGCAGCAGGAGTTCTCGCGGGTCACCTCGCGGATCTCGCAGGCGATCTGCGACGCGGCCAAGCTCAGTCCGCGGGCCCGCTGCGGCGGGCTGTCGAGCCAGGAGGTCGAGCGGCTCTACAAGGCGATGCAGGAGGTCAAGGTGATGGCACCGCCGACCGACTGCCTGGCCCCGATCGGGACGCGGGCGCTGCTGGCCGGGATCTGCAAGGAGGTGACGGCCGAGTTCTACACGGCGACGGTGCGGAAGCCGACGGTGTATCGCGGCAACCCGTTCCAGATCGAGATTGCGATTGCCTACGGCGGGAACCTGACCAGCGAGGACAGCGCGCGGATCATCCGCTTCGCCAACCGCGTGCCGCTGCTGTACCAGCAGAGTGCCTGCTGTGCGTTCAAGAGCGTGCTGGACGTGGACTGGCGGAACTACGGGATTTCGCAGCCGGGCAGCGCGGCCCCGGTCGGACCGCTGGTGGTGCTGGTGCACATGGCCAGCGTCTGGGTGCCGTTCACGAGCGAGAGCAAGGAGGCGATCGCGGACTACGACGAGATTCGCAAGGAGATCAAGCTGGCGCTGATGGAGTGCGGCCGCAAGCTCGGCACGTACCTGCGTCGGCGGCGGCGGCAGAAGCTGGAGGCGGATCGCCGCAACATCTTCGAGCGTTACATTCCGGACGTGGCGGACGCGCTCAGCAACCTGACGGGTTCGAGCGAGGACCGGCTGCTGTCCTCGCTGCAGAAGCTGGCCCGGGCGCGGACCGAGGACGCCGACATGGAGTTCGACGAGGAAGGCAACCGGATCAAGAAGGAAGAGCGCGACGCGTTCGCGAACGACGATGCGACGGTGATCATCCCCGAGAACGAAACCGGGCCGGCCCCGGACGGCCTGTTCGAAGAGAACGGCAACGGCAACGGCAAGCGACGGACAACCCGCAGGCGCAAGCGCAAGTAGGCGTGCGCTGCTTCGGCGCGGTGTCTTCTCAGCCCGCGTTGATTCGCTCAGTCGCTTTCGTCTTCGGGTTCGTCTTCGGGTTCCTCGTCAGGGCCGACCTCGATGCCGTCGAACTCGGCCAGGTCGAACGATGCGACGAGTTGCTTGAGCTTCTCGGTTTCGGCCAGCAGTGACGCGGGCGTGTGGATCTGGACCTGGTCGATCTGCAGGTAGATCATCTCCGGGTCGTCGCCGTCTTCGTCGTCCTCGCTTTCCTCGGCCGCGAAGAGGCCCTGCACGTCGTACTCGTGCTCGAACAGGTGTTCGGCGGCCGCGACGAGTTTCTCCTCGGACGGGTCGGCGAAGATGAACGACCAGCAGCAGACATCGTCGATGCTCCAGTCGATTTCGCCGCTGGCGGCCAGTTCGCGGGTGTGCTCAAAGATCCAGTTGATGTTCTCTTCGGTCGGCATGGCGTGCGCCTGTTCGGTTGTCGGTGTTCCGGTTGCGGGTTTTCAGGCACTTCGGCCGTGAACGGAGAGGCGTGCAGGCCGGGAACAGGACGCGGCGTCAGACATCGAGGTTCTTGACGTTGACGGCGTTGCGTTCGATGAAGTCGCGGCGAAGTTCGACGTTCTCGCCCATCAGGATGCTGAAGATGCGATCGGCTTCGGCCGCGTCGAGGTCGGCCTGTTCGATGTCGCTGTCGGTTTCGCCGACGACCACCTTGCGGAGCACCCGGTTGGCGGGGTCCATCGTGGTTTCCCAGAGTTCTTCCTTGTTCATCTCGCCGAGACCCTTGAAGCGTTTCACTTCCCAGCCGCGGCCGCCGATGTTGCGGACGCCGCCGGCCACCTCGGAGAGGTTGTGCAGTTCGGTCAGGTCGCTGCCGTGCCGGAGGATGAAGACTGCGTCGGTCAGTTCGCCGGTGACCTGCTCTTCGCGCTTGAGGAACAGGTCGTCCGGGCTGCAGCCGTAGTCGTCCAGGTTGCGGAAGGCATCGGCGAGGCTCTTGGCTTCGGACAGGTCGCTGCGGACGACGTTCTCGCCGTCGGCCCCGTGCTGCCGCTCGAAGACCTCGAATTCCTCCTCGGTCGCGAAGTAGTGGTCCTGGCCCTGGAACAGGGCCCGGATGGTCGGCAGGCTGCCGCTCGGCCAGTAGCGCTCGACGAAGTCGCGCAGCAGGATTCCGCGGCGGCCGAGGACGCGGCCGTTGGCGTCGATTCGTTCGAGCAGGGCGACCAGGCTGCTGAGTTCGTTTCCTTCGAGGATCCGCGGGGGCGTGTCCCCGCCGCGGCGGATCTCGAGGGCGGTGCCTTCGCGGCCAAGTTCGCCGAGGCGGCGGTTGAGCGAGGCGTCGTCGATGACGTATTCGACCTGCTTGCCCTTCTTGAGCTGGTAGAGCGGCGGCTGGGCGATGTAGACGTGTCCGGCCTCGATCAGCGGGCGCAGGTGCCGGAACAGGAACGTCAGCAGCAGCGTGCGAATGTGCGAGCCGTCGACGTCCGCGTCGGTCATCAGGATGATCCGGCCGTAGCGGAGCTTGCTGATGTCGAACTCTTCGGTGCCGATGCCGGTGCCGAGCGCCTTGATGATCTCGACGATTTCGTTGTGCGCGAGAATCTTGTGCAGGCGGGCCTTTTCGACGTTCAGGATCTTGCCGCGGATCGGCAGGATCGCCTGGGTCTTCGGGTCGCGGTAGCCCTTGGCCGATCCGGCCGCCGAGTCACCTTCGACGATGAACAGTTCGGTTTCGTCGGGGTTACGCCCGGAGCAGTCGACCAGTTTCCGCGAGAGGCCGCCGCCGCCGAGGGCGGACTTGCGGGTGGTTTCGCGGGCCTTGCGGGCGGCTTCGCGGGCCTGGGCGGCCTGGACGACCTTGCCGATGACCCGCTTGGCCTCGGTCGGGTGTTCCTCGAGGTAGCCGGCCAGTTTTTCGTTCAGCGTGGTTTCGACGAAGGTGCCGACCTCGCTGTTTCCGAGCTTGGTCTTGGTCTGCCCTTCGAACTGCGGTTCGGGCACCATCACCGAGACGACGGCGGTGAGGCCCTCGCGGATGTCCTCGCCCTGGGGGGTGGGGTCGCTGGACTTGTAGAGGTTGTTCTTGCGGGCGTAGTTGTTGATCGCCCGGGTGAAGGCCGAGCGGAAGCCGGACAGGTGGCTGCCGCCCTCGACGGTGTTGATGTTGTTGGCGAACGAGCGGGTGTTCTCGGCGTAGCCGTCGGTGTACTGGAAGGCGACGTCGCAGATCAGTCGCAGGTCGTGGTCTTCGTGGGTGAAGCGGACGGCCTGGTGCATCGCGTTCTTGCCGTCGTTCAGGTGTTCGACGTACTGGCGGATGCCGTGCTCGAAGCAGAACTCGTCGGCCTGGTCGCTGCGTTCGTCGCGGATGACGATGCGCAGGCCGGGGTTCAGGTAGGCCAGTTCGCGGAGGCGCTTGGCGAGCGTGTCGTAGTTGAAGTTGATGTCCGGGAAGATGTCCGAATCGGGCTTGAAGTTGACGCGGGTGCCGTGCTTGTCGGTCTCGCCGATCTGTTCGAACGGGCGGGTGGTCCTGCCGCGTTCGAAGCCGATCACGTACATGCCGCCGTCGCGCGAGACGTTCACCTCGCAGCGTTCGGAGAGGGCGTTGACGACCGAGACGCCGACGCCGTGCAGGCCGCCGGAGACCTTGTACGAATCGCGGTCGAACTTGCCGCCGGCCCCGAGCGTGGTCAGGCACAGCTCGAGGGCGGTCATGTTCTTTTCTTTCTTGAACCCGACCGGAATGCCGCGGCCGTTGTCCTGGACGGTGATCGCGCCGTCGGCTTCGATCGTCACCGAGATGTCGGTGCAGACGCCGGCCATCGCTTCGTCGATGGCGTTGTCGACCACTTCGTAGACCAGGTGGTGCACGCCGGAGGTGGTCGTGTCGCCGATGTACATCGCCGGCCGCTTGCGGACGTGTTCGACGCCTTCCAGGACCTGGATGTTGCTTTCGTCGTACTCGTTGGTGCGGGGCGCCGGGCCGCCGCCGGCATCGGTCGCCGCGCCGCACTTGGGGCAGACGTCCCCGGCCCGGCCGGCCAGGTCGCTGCCGCAGGCGGGACAGTGGTTGTCCCGGATTCCATCACCCTTGCTGTCGAGCACTTCTTCAGCCATCGTTATTCACGCCCCCGGGATCTTCCGTGACCTGCAGCGTCAGGCGGCGCAGCCCGGACACGCGACTGGCCAGATCACGCTGCAATCGCTGCTGCTGCCGGCGGAGCGCCTCGCCGATGACCGGGTCGCTGATCCGCAGGCCGACCGAGTCTTCGCTGACCTGGCCGACGCTGATCACGTCCCGCTGGTCCGCGGGAAGCAGGCTCTCGAGGGCCCGCATGACGCGGGTCCGCATGCGGGCCGCGCGGGCCGCCGTTCGCAATACGCGCCGATCCGCGCCGGAGCCGAACAGCGGCTGCGGCCGATACGTCCAGCGGTTCTGCAGTGTCCAGCGGTAATGACTCTCATCCATGACGGGTGCACTCAGGTCGAAAGAGAGACCGGCATGATGACGTACAGGAAATCGGCCTTGTCTTCGCCGCACAGCACGCCCGGCCGCAGGCTCTCCTGCATTTCGAGATAGACGTCGCCGTTGGGGCAGACCTTGAGGGCCTCGTTGACGAAGGCCGGGTTGAACCCGATTTCGAGTTCCTCGCCGTCGAACGAGATCGGCATTTCGATCCGTGCGTCGCCCTGTTCCGGGGACTGCGAGGTGATCACCAGCTTGTCCGGCGTGAACTGCAGCTTGACGGCCCGCGATTCCTCGGTGGTCAGCAGGGCCGCCTGCCGGACGGCGTGGAAGAATTCCTCGCGGTCGAGCGTGGCCCGCTTGTCGCTGCTCTTGGGAATCACGTCCTGGTACTTCGGGAAATGCCCCTCGACCAGCACCGAGGACAGCAGCCGGTCACCGCTGCGCATCAGGATCTGGTTGGGCATGACCTTGATGTCGATGCCCCAGCCCTCGCCATCGGGCGGCGCCGAGAAGACCTTCTCGAGCACGGTCAGGGCCTTGGCCGGGACGATGATCTGGAAGTCGCCGCTGCTGGCTTCGACGATGGCGCCGCCGGAACGGGCCAGGCGCCGCCCGTCGGTGGCGACCATGAAGAGACGCTTGCCCTGCTTCTCCCACAGGACGCCGTTGATCGCGTAGCGGCTCGTCTCGCGGGCCGCGGCGTAGCTGGTCAGGTGGATCATCCGCCGCAGTTCGGCCCCGCTGACGACCAGGTCGGGAGCGTCCTCGAACTGGGCCACCGGCGGGAAGTCGCCGGGGCTCATCATGAAGATCCGGAAATTGCGGCCTTCGCCGCGGATCGTACAGTACGGGTCCGAGGTCTCCAGCGAGACCTCGACGTCGCCGAGTTCGCGGACGATGCTCAGCAGTCGGTCGGCCGGGACGACGCTCTCGCCCGGTTCCTCGACGCTGAGGGCCGGGACGGACAGCCGCAGGCCGATCTCGCCATCGGTGGCCGACATTTCGAGTTTTTCGGGTCCGGCGACGAGTCGCACGCAGTCCAGGATGGGCTTGGTGGTGCGTCCCCCGGTGACACTGGCGATGGCCTGCAGGGCTTCCTGGAAGTCGTGTCGGGGGAGGATGATTTTCATGTGTGCTGCCGGCCTTCCTGGACTCTGTCTGCAAGTTCACTGGGACCCGGTAAATCTACCGGAAAACGCGCCTTTCCGCCAGTCGTCCGCAACCCGGGAGGAGGGTCCGGCGGGGACTGTCGGGGGGGCCCGGGAGACTGGTATTCAGAGAGAGAAAAGATAGCTCGCCCTCTTTCTTCTTCAGCCCTGTCAGGGCTGTCAGCCGCGTCCCGGGCGGAGCGTTAACCGCCGTCTTTCGCAGGGACTTGAGCGAAGCCCGGCAGGTGTCAGCGGCCCGGTCCGGTTTGCTGACAGTGGTGGCGCGGGGCAACAGTTCGGCGGGTTCTGACAGCGGATCGCCGGTCGGCGGTGGCTTGGGTCAACGGCGCGCCAGCAACTGGCGGGTGAGCAATGACAGGGTCTCGGCCGTTTCGGATTCCTGCTCGCGATCGGCTTCGATGACTCGTTCGGCGTGCAGGACGGTCGAGTGGTCGCGTCCGCCGAAGTGCGAGCCGATCTCTTCGAGGCTCAGCGGGGTCAGGCGGCGGGCGAGGTACATGCCGATCTGCCGGGGGAAGCTGACTGATCGGGATCGCTTCCGGCCGACGAGGTCGGGCAGTCGGACGCCGAAGTGGCGTGAGACGGCGTCCATGATGTCGCTGACCTGCAGCGGTTTGGCGGGGCGGCCGTCGAAGTCGGCCAGGATCCGGTCGGCGCTTTCGAGGGTGATGGCGTCGTCTCCGATCTGGGCTTCCATCATCAGCTTGGTCAGTGCGCCTTCGAGGTTTCGGACGTTGGACTGCACGCGTTCGGCGATCAGGTCGAGGACCTCGTCGGGGACCTCGCAGCCTCGCAGGCGGGCCTTTTTGTGCAGGATCGCCTGTCGGGTTTCGCGGTTGGGCGGGTCGATCTGGGTGACCAGGCCCCAGTTGAAGCGGCTGATCAGGCGGTCTTCCAGGGTCGGGATCTCGCCCGGGGGGGAGTCGGCCGAGAGGATGATCTGTCGCCGGGACTGGTACAGGACGTTGAACGTGTGGAACAGTTCCTCCTGGCTGGACTCGCGTTCGGCCAGGAACTGGATGTCGTCGATGATCAGCACGTCGGCGCAGCGGGCGCACTCGCGGAATTCGGTCAGTTGGCCGGATTCGATCGCGCGGACGAAGTCGTTGATGAACGTCTCGCAGGTGACATAGATGACGTTGAGCGGGGTGCTGCCGTTGCGCAGGGCGGCGCAGGTGGCCTGCAGCAGGTGGGTCTTGCCGAGACCGGACTGTCCGTGGACGAACAGCGGGTTGTAGAGCGTTCCGGGCTGTGTGCAGACGGCTTTGCAGGCGGCGTGCGCGAGGCGGTTGGACTGGCCGACGACGAACTGGTCGAAGGTGTAGTCGGGCGTCACGGGAAGCTGGGTCAGGAAGTTGGCTTCGGTGGTGGCGAGGGTGCGTTGCGGGCCGGCGTCGCAGACGAATTCGACGGAGACCAGGTGTCCGGTGCAGGACATGACGGCATCGACAAAGGCCTGGGTGCACTGTTCGTGCAGGTAGCGGCTCTGGGCGGCCTCGCGGACGTGCACGCGCAGGACGCCGCCCTGCACCGGTTCGGCGACGAGGGTATCGAACCACGCGCGATAGGTTTCCGGAAAGTCGGTCCGGACCACGCTCAGCAGGCGGTCCAGCGCGACTTCATGCCTGTCGATCATTCACAGCCCAATCTAATGTGCTGGTGTCTCGCGTTCCCGCAGCCCGCCGCGCTCCCCTGAAGCAAGCAGCTCCCCTTCGTCGAAGAGCTCTCGCAATAGCGCCGTGGCGTAGCTGCCCTTCGGCAGAACGAAGTGGAGCTGAAGATAGGCCCCGCGTTCGTCAGCGCCAAGTTGAATCCGGGCATCACGCGGCTGGAAGCGCAGGCCGCGGCGGGCACCCTTCACACGCAGGGCACCGGTCGAAAAACTGCGCGGCGTCAGGCCGCTGGACTCGAGCAGTTCCGCCTCGCGCCGGCCGGGCGCACCCCCTGGTTCGGTCATGCGATAGCCGTACAGCGGGCCGGACGGGCTGATTTCGAATGCGTCCGCCCGCGGCTGCTCGACCGCACCGTCGAGGACCTCGAAGACCGCGCCGTTGCGGTGCACCTCGGCCAGATCGCCGGTCTCGAGCGTGCCCAGGGTGCCGCTCCGGACCCGGTCGGCCGCGATCCGGTTGAACAGGTGCGACTGGTAGGCCGAGACGTAGAACTTGCGCAGTCCGCGATCGATCGAGAGAAACGCCCGGCGGTGGTTGCCCTTGGTGCGTTCCATGGTCCGCAGCGCCCGGCGTTCGTCGCGGTACATGCCCGGCCACTTGCGGAAAGCCTGGCCGTATTGCTTTTCCTCGTAGAGTTCGCGGGCCCGGAGGATGTCGCCGCGGTCCAGCGGGCCGGGTCGGCCGAGGACCTGGTCGAGGGCGGCGGTCAGGTCGCCGCGGATCATGGCCTCGCCGACGCGCCAGGAGTCGCCGCGGGCGCCGAACCGTTGCCTGCCGAAGTAGTTGGGCACGCCGGTCTGTTCGAGGGCGCGAAGCTGGTCCTGCAGCCGGGCCAGGAGATTGGGGTTCGTGTCGCGGACGCGGATCTGGAAGGCGTTGGCCCGCAGGTGTCCGAGCTTGAGCTTGTTCCCGTGACGGGTCACGTCGAGGACCTTCATGCGCGGCAGTTCGATCTGCAGCAGGCGTTCGGGGTCGATGTGCTCGACCGACATCCACTGGCGGGTGACGGCCCGGGCGTCCTTCAGGCCGGCGTAGCCGATGTCCATGCGGCGGACTTCGAGCACTCTGGCGAGGTCGTGGACGGCCTGCATGGTGGTCAGGCCGGCTTTCTCGAGCAGGAAGTACGTGTGGGTCCCTTCGCCGCTGAAGTCATAGAGCGGCAGTTCCTCGACCTGGAAGTCTTCGTAGTCGCTCTTGATGACGCCCGGGACGACTGGGTAGCTGGCCTGCAGGCGGGGCAGTCTGGTTTCGGTCTCGCTCACGCCGGTGTCTCCAGGAGTTCGGCGATCTGGACGGCATTCAGGGCGGCCCCTTTGCGCAACTGGTCGGCGGCGCAGATCAGTTGCAGGCCATGCCCGCCGGGGACGGTCGGGTCACGGCGGATCCGGCCGACCAGCACGTCATCGATGTCACTGGCGGCGATCGAGGTGGGGAAATCGCCGGCCTGGCGGTCGTCCACGACGCGTATGCCGGGCGCGCCGGCGAGGCACGCGCGGGCCTGGTCGGGGTCGACGGGCTGCTGGAACTCGATGTTCAGGACTTCGAGGTGGGCCCGGCGGACGGGCACGCGCATGCAGGTCGCGGTGACGGGCAAGTCGTTCTCATCGAAGATCTTGCGGGTCTCGTGGACCATTTTCAGCTCTTCGACGTTCGAGCCGGTCTCGTCCATGGCCGAGTTGTGGCTGAAGACGTTGAATGCGCATTGAACCGGGAAGACCTCGGGACTGACGGGTTGGCCGTCGAGGACCGCGCGGGTCTGGTTGTCGAGTTCGGTCAGGGCCTGGGCGCCGGCCCCGCTGGCGGCCTGGTAGGTGCTGCAGATGACCCGACGGGCCTTCCACTGCCTGTGCAGCGGCCAGAGCGCTACGACCATCAGGATGGTGGAGCAGTTCGGGTTGGCGATGATGCCGGCGTGTTGGGCCATGGCGTCGGGATTGACCTCGGGGACGATCAGCGGGACCTGCGGGTCCATGCGGAAGGCGGACGAGTTGTCGATGACGGTGGCGCCGGCGGCGACGGCGTGGGGGGCGAATTCGCGCGATACGCTTCCCCCGGCGCTGAAGAGGGCCACGTCGATGCCGCTAAACGATTCGGGTGTAAGGAGTTCGATCGTCTGCTGCCGACCGAGCCAGTCGATCGTCCGACCGGCGGAGCGGGCGGAGGCGAGTAGCCGGTACGAGGCGGCCGGGTAGTTCCGCTGACCGAGGACGCGTTCGAATTCCTGTCCGACGGCGCCGGTGGCGCCGACGATGGCAACGTTGTGCATGGTGGCCGATACCCTGTTCGGACTGTCAAAAGCTGTCAGGCGGAGGTGGCGTGGCCGGTGGCCGCGCCTGGCTACGCGCCGCCGGGCAAACCTCCTATAGTAATGCGGCAGCGGGCATTACGCGAAACAGAAACCGTAACCGGCGGACGGAATTGATGGGACCGTGGACATACTACCTGCCGTTCATCGTCGGGCTGCTGTTGCCGTTCGGGTTGCACCAGGCGTTTTTCTCTTCGGCGCGGATGGCCGGGCTGGAGGCCTGGCAGCAGTGGGGCCTGCTGGGGCTTTACGGTGTCGGTCTGGCCGTGTCGTTTCAGGCGTTGATGATCGGTGCCCAGGGGGCCTTCGCCCAGGTGCTGCCGGTTCCGATCGGTCGGTCGGTTCGCGGGCGGAGTGCCGTGGTGGCGGGGGGGGCGTTGATCGCGACGGTGCTGGTCGGGATGGCGACGCTGTTCCTGTATGACCAGGGCTCGGAGGGTCCGGGCCTGATCGCGGCGATCATCACCGGCGTGGCGGCGCTGATCAGCCTGATCGCGTATGTCTGGGCCTGGCCGCTGGCGGTGCGGGATTTCGCATCGCGTTGAGTTCCGCGTGCCGCGGCGCGGCGCGCACCATCACTCCCCGATCAACTGCACGACGATCTCCCGCTCGCGCGGGCGGGTGTCGAAATCGAGCAGCACAATCTGTTGCCAGGTGCCGAGGGTCAGTCGGCCGTCGACGATCGGAATCGTGACGGACGGGCCGAGCGACGAAGCCCGGACGTGGGCGTGTCCGTTGTCGTCGTGCCAGGTCGCTTCGTGCTTGTAGTAGGCTTTCTCGGGCGCGATCCGCTCGTAGAAGGCGGCCAGGTCGTGGGTCAGCAGGCCCGGTTCGGACTCGGTGGTGGTGATGGCGGCGGTGGAGCCGATCACGAACACGCAGGCCAGGCCGGATCGCAGGGGGGCCTTGGATACGACCCGGGCGACCTGGTCATTGATGTCGGTGACCTGGCCGTTTCCCTCGGTGGCGATCTGGATTCGGGTGGTGTGCACCATCGTTCAGGGCCTGCTTCCGGCGGTGGTTTCGATCCGGCGCCACCACTGGTCGAGTTGAAAGGTGACGGTCTGATCGCTGAGAACCGGGATGCGGACGTGCATCGTGCGCTGGCGTGGTTCGAAGACGACGGTGTGCAGTGTCATCTCCTGGCGAACTTCCTCCATCAGGACGAACAGGCGTTCGCGGCTGATGGGCTGTTCGTACTGTGCGGCGTGGTTGACCTTGCGGGTCAGTCGCGGGAAGCGCCAGCCGGGGTCGGGCGCCCGGCGGCTTCGCATGTGATTGGTGCACCACAGGGCGGACTGCAGGTGGGCGTCGTTGTCACGGGCCAGGCGGAGTGTGACGCCGTCGTCCCCGGGTGAACCGTCGTACTCGAACACGCCGGCCGGGGGATCGCCCGGTCCGCTGACGTGGATGTTGTTGCCGACCATGACCGGGCTCTGCCGGAAGACGGCCGCGACGTCGGTCAGGAAGCTCTCGGGTCGGGCGGCGACGAGGGCGCGGCGCAGGATCAGGGATCGCGGCACGAAGCCGTTGGAGCGGCTGGCGGCCAGGCCGTTGGCGTCGTGCATCAGCATGGTGATGCCGTCGGCGCTGAACCCGGTATAGACGCCGATCAGGCCGGGCCAGCTTACGGCGGCCCAGTTGCGCGGATCGGCCTGGTAGAAGAGGACGATCTGTCCGCGGGCCATGATGGGGGTGTTGGGGAAGTCGAGGTTTCGGCCGGTGCGGAGTTCGCCGTCGGTGCTGACGGATCCCCAGACGGACAGGGAGGAGCAGAGGAAACCGAACCAGTCGGCGATGGTGTTGATCACCATCAGGTCGCGGAGGTCGAGCGGGCGGTCGAGTCGGGCGGAGCGGAAGTCATCGCCCAGGCGGGCGCGGGCCCCTTTCAGCATGGCCTGCAGTTCTTCGCGGTCGGCCTGGCTGAAGGTGAACATTCGATCGACGTTTGCGACGAGCAGGGTTTCGTAGGTGGCGGGGTCGGCGATGATGTTCTCGTCGAGGACGTAGCCGTCGATCAGGTCGATGATTTCGCTGGCGAGCAGGTATCCGTGGGTGTAGCCGGCCTGCTGGCGGGTGCCCCACAGTTCGAGGACCCGCAGTTGCTGGCAGCGTCCGAGTCGGCCGGTCAGGCCGGGGTGATCGGGTGTGGGCTCGTAGGTGATCCTGGGGGTCTCGGCGACGGCGGCGGGCAGGCCGAGGGCGACCAGCAGGAGCAGTCTGAGTCCGATTTCGGTGCTTCGCATGCAATCCTCTCCGTGGATTGGCCCGGGACGGCTGGCTTCCGGGGCGTCCGGGTTGCTAGAATCGTAACCTCAGCGGAACATCCCGTTACCTTGATTTCTGGTTCGGCCAACAGCAACCGAGGTGGTCAGCGCTATGGGCGCTCTTCTGACGCAGGACGATTCCCTCCTTATTGAAGCCGTGCGCGATTTTGCGCGGGGCGATCTGATCGAGCGGGACCGGGAATGGGACCGGACGGAGACCAGTTGTTGCACGCACCTGAAGGTGCTGTACGAGATGGGCCTGCTGGGCCTGCGGGTTCCGGAGGCCTACGGCGGGCTGGCCTGTCCGGTGGTCGCGTATGCGCACATCATTCGCGAGCTGGCGGCCTGTTCGGCCAGCGTGGCGGTGACGGTGGCGGTGCACAACATGGTGGCGCTGATCCTGCACCGCTTCGCGGGCGAGGAGACCCGCTCCGAGGTGCTGCCGCAGTTGTGTCAGTCGGGGAACCTGGCGGCGTTCGCGATTTCCGAGCCGAACGCGGGCAGTGACCCGGGGTCGGCGGCAACGCGGGCCGAGCGGGTGGATGGTGGCTATCGGGTCAGCGGCTCGAAGTTCTGGGTGACCAATGGCGTCACCGGCCGCTGGTTCGTGGTGCTGGCCCGGACCGACAACACGGGGACCAGTCGGGACCTGAGCATGCTGCTGCTGGATGCGAACAGCGACGGCGTGAGCCGCAACATGATCAAGGGCAAGCTTGGCATTCGCGGCAGCGAGACGGCCGAGATGAGCCTGGAAGACGTCTTCATTCCCGCGGACCGGCTGCTGGGTCAGGAGGGGATGGGGATGCGGATCGGGCTGAGCGCCCTGGACGGCGGCCGGATCGGAATCGCGAGCCAGGCGGTCGGCATCGGCCAGGCCTGTCACGAGGAGATGGTCCGTTATGCCCGTCAGCGTGAGCAGTTCGGTCGGCCGATCGCGGACTTCCAGGCGGTGCAGTGGATGATCGCGGACACGCAGTCGGAGCTGATGGCGGCCCAGCAGTTGATTGACAAGGCGGCCTGGCTGGAGCAGGAAGGGCGTGACTACACGCAGGCGGCCAGCATGGCGAAGCTCTACGCCAGCGAGGCGGCCAACCGGATCGCGTACCGGGCGGTGCAGGTGCACGGCGGGTCCGGCTACGTCAACGAGTTCCGGGTCGAGCAGCTTTACCGGGACGCGCGGATCACGACGATCTACGAGGGCACGAGCGAAGTGCAGCGGATCGTGATCGGGCGCGGGCTTCGTCGCGAAGGCTGAATCGCGGCGGGTTCGATCGGGCAGCGGCCGGCCGGTCGTTGCGGCATCATTCCTGATCTGATGGACGAATCCCGTGGCCGAGACCGGTTGACCGGCCTCCGCGCGTTTGCACGGAGGCCGGGCCGGTGCGGCGGTCCCTCGCTCAAGAGCCGCCGGCTTGTGCGTGGGGGCGTTCTCAGAAGGCGAGGTCGGCGGCGGCCGGGACTTCGGAGGCGAGTTCGGCCAGGCTGATCACGGTCGGGGGGCTGGTTCGCAGGTCGAGCACTTCGATTTCGCCGCCGTTGCGGGCGGTACAGACGACGAACTCGACGCGTCGCAGGTGCAGGGTGACGCGCAGGCCGTTGTCGTCGGTCTGGGTTCCGGCTTCGAAGGCGTCGGCGATGCCGCGGATCGAGAAGCGGACCAGGTGGTCGAGGTCGAGGGCTTCGAGTTCGGCGGCCGCTTCGGCCGAGGTGGCGGCGTCGAGGACGGTGCAGAACCCGGGTGAGTTGGTCACGTCGACGGTCGGCAGGTTGGTGTTCGGATCGAGGACGATGTCTCCGGCCTGCTGGTCGTTGGCGACGCGGAAGACGGTCTGTCCGTTTTCGCGTTCCGCGATCAGGCCGAAGATGATGACATCCAGGCCGGGTCCGCCGTCGAAGAAGTCACTGCCGTCGCCCGGGGTCCAGATGAAGACATCGTTGCCGTATTCGCCGAAGGCGCGGTCGCGGTTGTTGCTGCTGAAGTGTTCGGTTCCGCCGATCAGCACGTCGTCACCGTCGTATCCGAGGAGCGTGTCGGAGCCGAGGCGTCCGATCAGGACGTCGGCGGTGGCTGTGCCGAAGAGCACGTCGCCGTTCTGCAGGGACTGATCACGATCGCCGCCGGCGAGGGCGGGGTCCTGAGGCTGGACGAAGGGGTTGGCGTTGTTGTTGTTGTCGGCTCCGATGCGGACGTTGGCGGGACCGTCGCTGCCCTGGCCGGGCGTGTAGCCGGGGAGGTTGAACAGTTCGGGGACGCATCCGCTTCCGGCGAGGGTGATGGTGATGGCCAGGCAGGAAGGCAGCAGTCGTCGCAGGCGGGTGGTGGTGGTGTGACGCATGGGCAGGAACTCCGCAGTCTCGTAACGGTGCATGGTCTCTGTCGCCATGCAGGGGCCAGATGTGGTCGGGCGTTGCGGGTTCTTGCGTCGAAGCCGGTTTTTCCGCGTTTTTCGGGTGTTTTTCGGAAACCCGGACGGTGGTGCAAGACGTGGCGGCGTGGTTGGACATGTGGACAGTCGCCTGGTCGCGGGAGCGTGTTCTTTACCTTGCCGGGCTGCATGGCTAGCATGCGCGGCTCGGCGGATCGCTCCCGTCGGTGGATGCCGGAGTGGCGGAATTGGCAGACGCGCGGGATTCAAAATCCCGTTCCCCTAGCGGGGAGTGAGGGTTCGAGCCCCTCCTCCGGTACTCGTTTTCGGTTGGTGGGCGGCGGGTCCGAAAACGGCTGGACCACCTTTGGTGGGACACCCGGCGGATGCAACAATCCAGCGTCGCCCGGCATTGGAGCGATGCTCGCCGGGGGGCTTTACCCAGGAAAAATGCGCAAGTTGTGGCGCACGGGACGCCACGGGCACGACAAGCGCCGATTGGGAGGAACGCGCCGATGCGCTGCGCGTTCCGCCCCCGCTTATTGTCTGGAAATACGATGATGCAGTTCCGACCCTTACTGAATGACAGTGACTGGCCGCGTGTTGTCCGAACGTTTCGCCTGACCGGGCGGGAAGGTGAATGTGCCTGGTGGGCCTGTCGCGGCCTGAGCAACGCCGAGATTTCGGCGCGGCTCGGAATTGACCGCGACACCGTCAAGCAGCATCTGAGCAGTTGTTTCCGCAAGATGCAGGTCGTCTCGCGGGTGGAACTTCTGCTGCGCGTGCTGGAGACCTGGCGCGGGCAGCCGCGTGACATGCCGGTCTCGGACAGCGAAGCGATCATGCCGAGCGCTACGATTACCGCGCACGCCCCGGCCGCGGTGGTACGCGGAGGCTGACCACGGCGGATTGCCGTCCCGGTTGCCTCCTGTGGAGGAACCGGGTTGCGCCACGGGGGGCCGCGGCGGGCGAAAAGCGGTTCGGTCGGGGGCCATCGCCGCTACAATCCGCGCATGCCTGAATTGAAGATTCGACGCGGGCCGGATGCGGCGGACCTGCCGCTGCCGGCGTACCAGACGGAGTTGTCGGC
The DNA here is from genome assembly GCA_030428945.1 of Phycisphaerae bacterium. GTDB lineage: Bacteria > Planctomycetota > Phycisphaerae > UBA1845 > Fen-1342 > JAUIEC01. The sequence continues at coordinate 72,328 of JAUIEC010000006.1, forward strand.
CGGGCTGGATCTGCACGCCAGTTGTCGCGAGCCGATCACGATTGCGCCGGGCGAGATCAAGCTGGTTCCGACCGGTCTGTTCGTCGAGATTCCGCCCGGATACGAGGGCCAGGTGCGGGCCCGCAGCGGGCTGGCGCTGAAGTGGGGCCTGAGCCTGCCGAATGCGCCGGGCACGATTGACGCCGACTACCGCGGCGCGTTGCAGGTGATTCTCGGCAACGTCGGCGCGGCCCCCTACACGATCGAGCGCGGCATGCGCTTCGCGCAGCTCGTGATCGCCCCGATCGCGCACGTCACCGTCGTCGAGGTCGAGGAACTCACGGACACCGCCCGCGGGCACGGGGGGTTCGGACACACCGGGCGGTAGCGGCTGCGGCGCCCTTCGGGTCGCATACCCGCATCTTTCGGAGTCACCGCATGCGTGTCGCCATCGCACAGATCGCGCCGGTTCTGCTGAATCGTGATGCGACGATTGCGCGTGTTGTCGAGCGGATCCAGGAGGCCGGGCGGGCCGGCGCGCGGCTGATTGCATTCGGCGAGTCGCTGGTTCCGGCGTATCCGCTCTGGCTGTGTCGCGTGGATGGGGCCCGCTTCGAGGCGGATGACCTGAAGCAACTGCACGCGGCGTATCTCGACCAGGGCGTCAGCATAGAGGCCGGGCATCTGGAACCGGTCTGTGTGGCGGCCCGGGAGGCCGATTGCGTGGTGGTGCTTGGTGTGGCCGAGCGGGCGGCGGATCGGGGCGGGCACACGTTGTACTGTTCGTGCGTGACGATTCAGCGGGGTGGTGCGATCGTATCGGTGCATCGCAAGCTGATGCCGACGTACGAGGAGCGTCTGGCGTGGGGGATGGGTGACGGCAACGGCCTGGTGACGCACGAGGTCGGGCCGTTCACGCTGGGCAGTCTGAACTGCTGGGAGAACTGGATGCCGCTGGCGCGGGCGGCGCTGCAGGCGCAGGGCTGCAACCTGCACGTGGCGATCTGGCCGGGGTGTCAGCGGCTGACACGGGACATTACGCGGTTCGTTGCACAGGAGTCGCGCTCGTACGTCCTTTCCGCGAGCGGGCTCATTCGCCCGGAGGATGTCCCGGCCGACGTTCCGTTGCGGGCGCGGATGTGCGGTGACGAGGAGGTCTTCTACGACGGGGGGTCGTGCATTGCGCGGCCGGACGGGAGCTGGCAGGTCGAGCCGGTGGTGGGGCGCGAAGGTCTGATCACGACGGACCTGGACATTGAGCAGGTGTATGCCGCCCGGCAGAGTTTTGATCCGTCCGGTCATTACGCGCGACCGGATGTGCTGCAGTTGCATCTGAACCGGGCCCGGCAGCGGGGCTTGCGGACGGACCCGGGCGACGCGTGGACGGAGTCGTAGGCCCGATCCGGGGCAGGTCCCGGCTGGTGCGGGTCGTCCCCGGGGTACCCCCCCACCCAAGTTCATTTTCGGTGCCAGGCGAGGTCCGCGATAGCGGGCAAACACCTGAAGCGCGTGTAACTCCTTCCGGTGCGGCGAGTTGGGTTCGGGATTTTTCCCGCTGCGGTCGCTGGCGGTCCGGTGCCGCGTCGCTGGCGTGTGCGGATCGCCGCGTGGTTGAGACCCGGCTCAGATGCTGGTCATCCGCCCGCCGTCGACGGCCAGGCTCACGCCCGTGATGTAGCTCGCTTCCGGGCTGGCCAGGAACAGCACGGCGTTGGCGACCTCTTCCGGCGTTGCGAAGCGGGCGAGCGGGACGTTGGCCTTCAGGGCCGCGGCAACCTGCTCGGGCGGAACGTTCTGCTTCTTCGCCCGGGTCGCGATCAGCTTGTCGAGCCTGCCGGTCCCGGTGTAGCCGGGCAGAACGTTGTTGATCGTGATGCCGTCCGGCCCCAGTTCACGCGAAAGCGTCTTCGCCCAGCCCGCCACGGCCGCCCGCATCACGTTCGAGACGCCCAGCCCGGGGATCGGCTCGCGGACCGAGGTCGAGACGATGTTGACGATCCGCCCGTATCCGCTGGCCCGCATGCCCGGCACCATGGCCTGCAGCAACTGCTGACTGCTGTGAATGTGCATGTGAAAGGCTGTCTGCAAGGCGTCCGCGTCGGCCTCGAGCAGCGGACCGGCCGGCGGGCCGCCGGTGTTGTTCACCAGGACCTGCACGAGTCGCGAGGCGACCACCCGCTCGGCCGTCTCGCGGACCTCGGCCGGGTCGGTGAAGTCCGCCACGGCGATATCGACGTACTTCGGGCCGAGGTCGGACTGCGTGTGCCGCAGGGCTTCCTCGTTCCGGGCGAGCAAGGTGACGTGGGCGCCCTGGCGGACGAACAGGTGGGCGGCCTCGCGGCCGATGCCCTGCGTGCTGCCGCAGACGAGGGCGTGTTTACCGGTGAAATCCAGCATGCGTCGGCTCCGTGGTTTCGCGTCGGAGGAATGGTAACGGATTCGCGCCTTACCGCGCCGCCGCCTCGGTCCTCCGTCCGTGCGCCGGCCCCGGTCCTCCGTCTGTGCGCCGCCTCAGTCCACCGTCCATGCGCCGGCCCCGGTCCACCGTCCGTGCGCAGCCTCCGGCCTTCCTCGCGCGTTGGTCGTGGCTTCCGCCGCGCGTTCGCGGCCCGATCGTCCCCGGGGTACCCCCCCACCCAAGTTCATTTTCCGTGCCAGCCGAAATCCGCGGTAGCGGGCAAACACCTGAGACTTCGCAGATTCTTCCGGCCCCTGCCCGCCGGGCACGAGTTCCGGGGTCCGGACCACCGCGTTGCCGACATTTCTGACGGAGATCCGGAAAAACCGCCCGAACACTGCGCGACCTCGGACCCGCCTGCGTTCCCAATCAAGGCGGGCGGCACCGCGCGGCCCGCGCGGATCGGCATCTTCGCCAACGTCGCCGGAGGAACAGACATGCTGACGGAAACGAAACAACGGTGGGCGGTGGTCGTCGCCGCGTGCATCGGAATCGGGGGCGCGACGGCCCTCGGGCAGTGCCCGGTGTCCTTCGCCCCCGGCCCCGCAGCCCCCGCGGGTGACGGACCCTTCGCCCTGGCCCTCACCGATGTCGACCGGGATGGCAACCTGGATGCACTGGTCGGCAACACGTTCTCCGACAGCATCACCCTGCTGATGGGCGACGGAACCGGCGCCTTCAGCCCGCCGACCAACCTCCCCGTCGGACCCGGTCCGGCCGCTCTCGCCGTCGGTGACCTGAACGCCGACGGCTGGCCGGACGCCGTCGCCGCCAACGAACACAGCGATGCGAACGATCCGATGGTCGGCATCTCCGTCCTGCTCGGCGGCCCCGGTGGGTTCGCGCCAGCCGTGGACTACGGCGCGGGCCGGAACCCGCGCGGCCTGGCGATCGGCGATCTGAACGGTGACGGGATCCTCGACCTTGCCGTCGCCAATCGAGGCAGCGCGGACATCTCGGTCCTGACCGGCCACGGAGACGGTACCTTCACGACCCCCGCCAGCTTTCCCACCGACGGCGGACCCTACGACGTCGCCCTCGCGGATATCACCGGCGACGGCCACGTCGACCTGGTCACAGCCAACCTCGGCGCCGGGACCGTTGCCGTCCTGGCCGGCGCTGGCGACGGGAGCTTCGCCACGCCGCAGACCCACCCGACCGGCGGCAACCCGGGATCGCTCGCGCTGGCCGACCTGAACCGGGATGGTTGGCTCGACGTCGTGGTCTCGCACCTGGCCACCGACCAGGTCGCCGTGCTGCTCGGCAGCGGGTCCGGCCCGCTCGCCGCACCGGTCGCCTACGACGCCGGCGACGGCCCGTTCGATGTCACGGTGGGTGACTGGAACGGCGACGGCCACCCAGACGTGGCGGCGGCGAACTCGACCGCCGGAACCGTCTCGATCCTGACCGGGCAGGGCGATGGCACCCTGGGCACCCCGCTGGATCTGACCGCCGGAACACGCCCGGTGCGGGTGTGCGCCGGCGACCTGAACAACGACGGTGCCCCGGACCTGGTGACGGCCGACCTCGTCGATGACAACATCGCGGTGCTGCTGCACGATGGTCCGGCCGTGGCGATCACGCGGCATCCGGAAAGCCAGGAGGTGTTCGCCGGGGCGTTCGTGCAGTTCAGCGTGCAGGCCGCGGGTCCGGGTCCGCTGCACTACCAGTGGCGGCGAAACGGTCAGCCACTGACCAACGACGCGGTCCACCAGGGCGTCACGACCGACACGCTGACCATTGCCGGCGCGACCGACGAATCCCGCGGCGTCTACGACGTCACGGTGATCGGCGCCTGCAATGCCCCCCGCAGCGCCGCGGCGTTCCTGTCGGTGCAGGCCCTGCCGGGCGACGTGGACCGGGACTGCGACGTCGACCTGAGCGACCTCGCGATCGTGCTGGGAACGTTCGGGATGACCTGCCCGTAACCGGCCGGGCGCGAGACGGTTGTCCGCGCATGGATTATCCTCGCTGACGGTTCGCCTGCGAGGTTTCGTCCATGTCCGAGCGCCTGCGGCGCTGCCCGCGCTGTGACTACGATCTGACCGGGGCGGCCGGAACAACCTGCCCGGAGTGCGGGCAGGACTGCGACATCGTCTGGGATCCGACGATTCCCGCGGGACACTGCCAGAAGTGCCGCTACCTGCTGCCGGTCTTCGACGCCGGGCCGGTCTGCCGGCACTGCCTCGGCCAGGTCGGTCGGGTCCAATACCCCACGCTGCTGCTGCTGGGCTGGCCGGCGATCGCGTTCTGGCCGGTGTTCCTGGTGCTGGCGGCCGCCTCGCGGGCCCCGGGCCTGGTGGGCGTGCTGTTCCCGATCGTAGTGCTGCTGCTGGTTCTGGCCGCGATGCTGGTGACCAGCAGGATGGTCTGCCGACGGGTGCACGGGCGGGTGCTGCCGAGTGCGTGCATCGCGTACATCGCGATCCAGGATGTTGCCGCGGCGCTGGGCTTCCTGGTCGGCATGTTTCCGCTGCTGATCTGGTAGAGGCAGGAGAGGTCCGATGTTGCCGGTCCGGAACATTCTCAAGCAGACCACCAGCCTGTGCCCGGAGTGCCGCCGGCAGATTCCGGGCGAGGTCTGCGAAGATGGCGGACGGGTGTTCCTCGACAAGCACTGTCCGGAACACGGCGGCTTCCGTGCGCTGCTCAGTTCGGACCGGCGGTTCTACTACGACAGCGTCGGGGCCGACAACGCCTGCCAGTGCGGGCCCGGACACAGCGACGCGATCGTCGAGCACGCGGCCACCTGCATCGCACTGATCGAACTGGTCGAAAGCTGCAATCTGACCTGTCCGACATGCTATGCCAACAGCCCTTTCACGCGGCCGGAGGAGATCGTCGCCCTGTCGGCCGAGGAATTCTGGCGGCGGATCGATGCGGTCATCGCCCGCAAGGGTCCGCTCGACATCCTGCAGCTTTCCGGCGGCGAGCCGACGATTCATCCGCGGTTCCCGGAACTGCTCGAGCAGGTCCTGCAGCGCGCCGACATCGGCTACACGCTGGTCAACACGAACGGCGTGCGGATCGCCCGCGACGATGCCTTCGCGGAAGGCCTCGGCCGGCTGCATCGCAGGTACCGCAAGTTCGAGTTGTACCTGCAGTTCGACGGCCCGCAGGAGGCCGGCCAGGCGGACCTGCGGGGTGCCGACCTGCGCGGGATCCGTCGCGAGGTGCTCGCGCGGGCCGAACGGCTGGGGCTGCCGACGACGCTGGCGATGACCGTCACGGACGAGAACGTCGATCAACTCGGCGCGACGCTGCGGTACGGGCTGGCGCATTCGGCCGTGCGCGGCATCACGCTGCAGCCGATGTTCGGTTCCGGCCGCACGCACTGGGTGCCGCTGACCGGTGCGGGGGTCGCGCGGACCGCTCCGCAGCGGCGGTACAACGTGGCCGACATGGTGCTTGGCCTGGTGGCCCAGAGTGACGGGCTGCTTTGCGAGCGTGATTTCACGCCGCTGCCGTGCGGCGATCCGAACTGCCACACGATCGGTTACCTGCTGCGGCGGGGTGAGGCGGTCGAGCCGGTGTCGAAGTATGTCGATTTCGGATCGGTCCAGGGGTTCCTGAAGGACCGGGTCAACTTTGACCTGGAGGACCTGTCGCGGTGCGGGTGCGAATCGGAGCCGCTGGGGGCGATGCTGAAGCAACTGGAGGTGGGGCCGGACGATGTCTTCCGGATCTTTATCAAGCCGTTCATGGATGCCTGGAGCTACGACCAGGATCGAATCGATCGCTGCTGCGTGCACGTAGTCGGGCCCGGCGGGCGGCTGGAGAGTTTCTGCCGGCACTACGCCCTGCAGGGCTGACCCGGTCGCGGGCGGCCGGGGGGCGGTTGCCGGGGGCGGGTCCGAGGCAGCCGGTCGCGGGCCCTGGGGGATGTGGACCACTCGCGCGGGCCCGGCCCGGAATCGCTCACGAAAAACTGCCCCCCGATGGGGCCGTATTACCGGATTCCCGCGTCGCTGCCATTCGGGCAAAGGCCTGATATTTCAGGACACTGGGGTCGCCAGGGCAGCCTGGAGAGGCCTACGATGCGGTGGGTCCAAGGGTTGGGGGCGGCATTTCAACGATGACCGAGCAGTCAGCCAGTCCGCCTTTTTCGCCCGCCCGCGTTGATTCCATCCGCCCCAGTCGCTTGACTGGAAGGCCCGGCAGCACCGCGGCAACGCCCCGGGACCGGATTTCGCTGCACTGCCTCCCCGAAAGGTTCGATGGCACTGGGGTAGTCCGGCCTCGCCCGGCCGGCCCGTTGCAAGGAGATTGGCCAATATGAAGGTAGCCATCCTGGCTGGCGGTGTCGGCACACGCCTCGCCGAGGAAACCGAAATCAAGCCCAAGCCGATGGTCGAAATCGGCGGCCGGCCCATCCTGTGGCACATCCTGAGCCACTACGCCCACTACGGGCACAACGAATTCGTCATCGCCCTGGGCTACAAGGGCGAGGTGATCAAGAAATACATGGTCGACTACGCCTCGCTCGAGAGCCACCTGAAGGTCAATCTCGGGACCGGCTCGGTCGAGAAACACGGCGGGCAGACACCCGACTGGACCGTCGAACTGATCGATACCGGCCAGGCCACCCTGACCGGCGGCCGCATCAAGCGGCTGAAACCCTACGTCAACAACGAGACCTTCATGCTGACCTGGGGCGACGGGGTCGCCGACGTGGACATCGCCCGCCTGCTGGCGTTCCACCGCAGTCACGGCAAGCTGGCGACCGTGACGGCCGTCCGTCCCACCGCCCGCTTCGGACACATGGAGTTCGAGGGCGAGCAGGTCGTCGCCTTCAGCGAGAAGCCGCAGACGGCGGAAGGCTGGATCAACGGCGCGTTCTTCGTGCTCGAGCCGCAGGTTTTCGACTACATCGAAGGCGACCAGACCCAGTGGGAACGCGAGCCGATGGAAGGCCTCGCCCGCGACGGGCAGTTGATGGCCTATCGCCACACGGGATTCTGGCAGTGCATGGACACGCTGCGGGACAAGAAGCTCCTGCAGGATTTGTGGGATCAGGGCGACGCGCCCTGGGCAACCTGGGAGAAGAAGTAAAATGCGCGTACTGGTCACCGGACACCGCGGTTACATCGGTGTGGTTCTGACGCAGATGCTGCTCGACGAAGGCTTCGAAGTGGTCGGGCTCGACAGCGACCTCTACCGCCGCTGCACCTTCGGACAGGTCCAGTTGCCGGACGTCCCGAGCATCGAGAAAGACGTTCGCGACGTGGCCCCGGCCGACCTGAAAGGCGTCGACGCCGTCCTGCACCTGGCCGGCCTGTCGAACGACCCGCTCGGCGACCTGAACCCCGACCTGACCTACGAAATCAACCACCGGGCCTCCGTCCGCCTCGCCGAACTCGCCAAACAGGCCGGCTGCAGCCGCTACGTGTTCTCGTCCTCGTGCAGCAACTACGGCGCCGGCGGCCAGGACTTCCTCGACGAAAGCTCGGCCTTCAACCCGGTCACCCCCTACGGCGAGTCCAAGGTCTTCACCGAACGCGACTGCGCCAAACTGGCCGATGACAACTTCTCGCCGACCTACCTGCGGAACGCGACCGCCTACGGCGCCTCGTCGCGAATCCGCTTCGACCTGGTCCTGAACAACCTCGTCGCCTGGGCCGTGACCACCGGCAAAGTGATGATGAAGAGCGACGGCATGCCCTGGCGGCCGATCGTCCACATCGAGGACATCTCGCGGGCCTTCGTGGCCGTGCTGAAGGCCCCCCGCGACGTGATCCACAACGAGGCCTTCAACATCGGACGCACCGACGAGAACTACCGCGTGCGCGAAATCGCCCAGGTCGTGGCCGAGACGGTCCCGAACTGCGAGTTGACCTTCGCCGACAACGCCAGTCCCGACAAGCGGAACTACCGCGTCAACTGCGACAAGGCGGCCGCCCGACTGGAACACTTCAAGCCGCAATGGGACGTTCGCAAGGGCGCCCGCGAACTGCTGGATACCTACACGCGGATCGGTCTGACCCTCGAAGAGTTCGAGGGTCCGGTCTACCAGCGGATCGGCCACATCCGCATGCTGCTCGAAAAGGGTCACCTGGATCGCGACCTGCGCGTGCAGGCCGAGACGGTCCGGTAGGCACGACCGTGAACGAATGAACCCGTGGAAGCGTGAACGCGTGAGCGCCCGGTCGCATGGCCCCGTCATCCGTTCGCGCTTCCCTTCTCTGCTGATCAAGGGGTGTCTGACGTGAGTGAAATCGAAACGCGTTGCCGCACCGCCCGCTGCCGGATCTGCCAGGAACAGACCCTGGCGCCCGTGCTGGACCTCGGACACATGCCGCTTTCGGACGGGTTCCTGTCCGAGGCACAACTGGCGTCGCCGGAGAAGCGCTACCCGCTCGAAGTCGCCTTCTGCCGGACCTGCAGCCTGGTCCAGATCCTCGAAACGGTGCCGCCCGAAGAACTGTTCTGTGATGACTATCCCTATTACGCCTCCTTCTCGACCAGTTGGCTGGCCCACGCCCGCCAGAGCGCCCTCGACCTGATCGCCGAGCGGAAACTCGGGGCCGACAGCCTGGTCGTCGAACTGGCCAGCAACGACGGCTACCTGCTGAAGAACTTCGTCGAACACGGCATCCCCGTGCTCGGCATCGACCCGGCCGAAGGGCCCGCCGAAGCCGCCCGCCGGATCGGCGTCGAAACGCTCTGCGACTTCTTCACCACCGACCTGGCCGCCCGACTCGTCGCGGAGGGACGGCAGGCGGACGTGGTCTGCGGCAACAACGTCCTCGCCCACGTGGCCGACACGAACGGATTCGTCGCGGGCATCGCGGCGATCCTGAAGGACGACGGCGTGGCCGTGATCGAGGTGCCGTACCTGCGGGACCTGATCGAACATTGCGAGTTCGACACGATCTACCACGAACACCTGTGCTACTTCTCCGTGACCGCCCTGGATCACCTCTTCCGGCGGCACGGACTCTACCTGAACCGCGTCAAGCGGCTGGCCAGCCACGGCGGATCGCTGCGGCTGTTCATCGAAAAGCACGAGAACCGCGATCCCTCGTTCAGCGACCTGCTGGCGGCCGAGCGGGCCGACGGCATGACCGCCCTCCCGTTCTACGAAGACTTCAGCCATCGCGTCGAAGCGATCGGACGCGACCTGCACACGCTGGTCTCCGGGCTGAAGGCGGCCGGGAACCGGATCGTGGCCTACGGCGCCGCCGCCAAGGGCACGATCATGCTGAACTTTGCCGGCATCGATCACACGCTGGTCGACTACGTGATGGACATGAACGTCCACAAGCAGGGCAAGACCGTCCCGGGCGTCCGGATTCCGATCGTGGCGCCGGACCAGTTGCTGGCCGATCAGCCGCCCTACTGCCTGCTGCTGGTCTGGAACCTGAAGAAGGAGATTCTTCGCGCCCAGGACGAGTACCGCCGGCGGGGTGGCCGCTTCATCGTCCCGATCCCCCGACCGGAGATTATTGAACCGGCCGATCTTTCGAACGCACCCTCGGCCCGCTGAGGCCGTATGCTTTGGCGTCTGCGCAGCGTCCGGCACCGGGCCGGCGCGCGACGGGCCCGCGACCAGTCAGACCAGTCCAGCGGAGCGTGTCGGTGCGCGCAAACCTGCGGAAACGCTATCTCGACAAGCTGACCCGCCGGACCCGCACCTGGACCGCGGACCAGTTGACCGCCCCCGCCATCGTCATTGCCCCGCACCAGGATGAACAGACCCTCGGATGCGGCGCCACCATCGCCGCCAAGAAAGCGGCCGGCGCGGCCGTCCACGTGGTCTTCATGACCGATGACTGCCAGCGGAACGGGCACCTGATGCGTCGCCAGGACCTGCTGAACCTGCGCCGGCAGGAGGCTCTCGCGGCCGGGCGCGTGCTCGGCCTGGACCCGCGCGAGATTCACTTCCTCGACTTTCCCGACGGAAGCCTGATCCAGCATCGCCAGGCGGCGGCCGCGGCGCTGCGCGAGATCCTGACCCGCTTTCCGCCGCGGCAGGCCTTCGTCCCGTTCCGGGGCGATTCGACCAACGATCACCTGGCGGCCAGCCAGATCTTCTACGATGCGGCCGAGGCGTGCGAACACGGCCTGGACGTGTTCGAGTACCCGGTCTGGTTCTGGTCGCGCTGGCCGTGGTCGCCGGGTCCCGGTCGCCGGTCCTGGAAGAAGATGCTGGCGCACACCCGCGACGCGGCCCGGGCAAGCTGGGCGATCCGGTTCCAGTTGCGGGCCTATGCCGCTTCGCCGGAAGCGGTCGACGCGAAGCGCCGGGCGCTGGCCGAGCATCGTTCGCAGACGGTGCGGCACGAATCGAACCCGGCCTGGGTGACGCTCGGTGACATGGGTGACGGGCATTTCCTGCAGCATTTCATGGGAGGCTTCGAGGTCTTCCATCGCAAGACGATCTGACTTTCTGGCGCGGAGATCGAAATCCAATGAACACGCTGCCTGACCAGGTTTCCTTTCCCGAGGAGTACCTGCCCGACTGCGTCTGCCCGAACTGCCTGACCCCGGGGGCCGAACGGTTCTACCACGTCGCCCGCGTTCCGGTGCACAGTTGCCTGCTGATGGCGACCCGGGCCGACGCGCTGTCGTTTCAGTGCGGGCCGCTGGACCTGGCGGTCTGCCGGTCGTGCGGTTTCCTGTTCAATACGGCTTACGACGCGAGCGTGCAGAACTATTCGCAGGACTACGAAGAGACGCAGGGGTTTTCCGACACGTTCAACCGCTTCGCCCGCGACCTGGTCGGACAACTGGTCGAGAAGCACGACCTGCGGAACAAGACCGCCCTGGAGATCGGCTGCGGCAAGGGCGAGTTCCTCGTCTGCCTGTGCGAAACGGGACCCAACACCGGGATCGGACTGGATCCGAGCTATCGACCCGAACGGACCGACAGCACCGCCCGGATCGACTTCATCCAGGACTTCTACAGCGAGAAGTACACCGACCTGCAGGCCGACTTCGTCTGCTGCCGGCACACGCTCGAACACATCGGCCCGACCGGCGAGTTCATGGCGATGGTCCGGCGGGCGATCGGCGACAAGGGCAGCATCGTCTTCTTCGAACTGCCCGAGGGCATGCGGGTGCTGCGCGAGGGCGCCTTCTGGGACATGTACTACGAACATTGTTCCTATTTCACCCCCGGCTCGCTGGCCCGTGTGTTCCGCGACAACCACTTCAACGTGACCGAACTCGAACTGGTCTACGATGATCAGTACCTGCTGATCACGGCCCTCCCGGCCGGCGGCCCCACCACCGGCCACCTGCCCGAGGAGGAGCCCGTCGCCGAGGTGCTGCAGGCGGTGGCCGACTTCCGGCGGACCTGCGCGCAGAAGATCACGTACTGGGGCCGCTACGTTCGCGAGGCGCACGCCCGCGGGCAGCGGGTCGTCCTGTGGGGATCGGGATCGAAGGCGGTCTCGTTCCTGACCACGATCGGGCTGGTCGACGAGATCGAGCACGTGGTCGACATCAATCCGCACAAGCACGGGCGCTTCATGCCGATCACCGGCCAGGAGATCATCGGGCCGGAGCAACTGGCCGACTACCGTCCGCAGCATGTCATTGCGATGAACCCGATCTACACCAACGAGATCCAGGCCGATCTCGATCGTCTCGAGATCGACGCGCGCCTGGTAGCCGTCTGACGCGTGGCGGCGGTGCCGGCGTCTTTCTCACGAATCCTGCAGCGGGCCCGATGATGCGTTCCGTAGACCAGCCATGTCCGGCCTGTGATGCCGTCGCCCTCGAGGTGTTCTTCGAGGCCCCGGCCGTGCCGGTGTTCTGCAATGTCCTCTGGCCGACGGCGGAACAGGCGCTCGCCAGTCCGCGCGGCGCGATCGAACTGGCCCACTGCGGGGCGTGCGGGTTGCTCTACAACGTGGCATTTGATTCCGCCCGGATCGCGTACGAGGGGACCTACGAGAACTCGCTGCACTTCTCGCCGCATTTCCAGGCTTTCGCCGACGCGCTGGCCGATCGACTGGTCGAGCGCTGGGACCTGCGGGGCCGGAACCTGCTGGAACTCGGGTGCGGGTTCGGCGATTTCCTGGCGAGCCTGTGCGAACGCGGGGAGAACGTCGGCCGCGGCTTTGATCCGGGGCACAACCCCGAGCACGTGGCGCGTCCGGGGCGGGGCAGTCTGCGGATCGAAGCGGTTCCGTTCGATCGTCGACACACCGACGTGCCGGTGGACTTCCTGCTGACGCGGCACGTGCTCGAGCACATTCCGCGGCCGCTGGAGTGGCTGCGCGAGATTCGGGAGATCGTGCTGACAGGCAACCGTCCGGACTATTACCTCGAGGTTCCGAACGCGTTGTATACGCTGCGGGACATGGGGATCTGGGACATCATCTACGAGCACTGTTCGTACTTCACCCCGCCGGCGCTGGCTCGGCTGCTGACCCGCGCGGGTTACCAGGTCGGCGAGATTCAGGAGTTGTACGCGGGGCAGTTCCTGGGGGTCGAGGGCAGTCTGGCGGGTGGGCCGGAAGGTTCGATTCCCGGTCCGACGCCGGACGAGATCGCGGGGATGGTCGCGGACTTCGGGTCGCTGCAGCAGGCGAAGGTCTCCGAGTGGCGCGGGCGCGTGGCGGATGCGGCCGGTCGGGTGGTGGTCTGGGGTGGTGGATCGAAGGGCGTGACGTTTCTGAACCTGCTGGGTGCGGGGGTGGACCGGGTACCGCTGGTGGTGGACGTGAATCCGCGGAAGCACGGCAGGTTCGTGGCGGGGACGGGTCAGCGGATCGTTTCGCCGGAGGCGTTGCAGGCGGACCCGCCGGAACTGATTCTGGTGATGAACGGCGTGTACCTGGAGGAGATACGGAGTCAGGTGGGGTCGCTGGGTCTGGGGTCTGCGCTGGCGACGGTGTAACAGTTGCAGGGGTGCAGGTCCTGTAACAGTTACGAGGCGCGCAAGCATTGCATTGGTATGGGATTCAGTTTCGGTACGGACATGGACGGGAAATCAAATCGCGCTTGATCCGCGGAATCCCTGAACTTAAACTGAGGTGGGATAGAAGGGTTTGTCAGGTCCCAGAACGTTCGCACGTCTCACGTAGTGGTTGGGGCGTGCCTGTTGCTGGGTGGCGGGAGTGATCCCGGACTGGGGCCATTGGGTTTCGAGGGTTGGCGCGGATTCCGCGCCTCTGCGATGGGCACATGAAAGGCCGGTCTCTGGCATCTCTGACCGGCCGAAGCGCACTACCGCTGTGAGCCTGCTGCTGGCCGCCTGTCGGGCCAGCGAGAGAGGAGTGTTGGCGTGGGTACCCGACACGATCGCACACACGGCATTCTGCTTGCCGGTGTGCACCACTGGGACGAGCGTTCGCTCGACAGTGTAGTCCCTCGTTGCCTGATGCCGGTCGGCCTGTCTCCGCTCGTGGGATACATCCTGCGCTGGTTCGCCGATGGTGAAACCCCCAATGTGACGCTGTGTGCCAACAGCGCCTCGCGTGTCGCCCGCATCTGCCTGGGCGACGGGGCCGCTTTCGACACCAACCTCGATTACTACGAGGACTTCTCGCCGCGCGGGCCCGCCGGATGCGTGCACGACGTCGCCGAGCAGGTTGACGCGGACCGCTTCATCGTCGCGGACGCCAATCACCTGCCGCGGTTCGATCTTCGCAAGCTGGTCGAGACGCACGTCGCCAGTCGCGCCGGGATGACCGTCGTGCTGACGAGCCACTGCAGCGACGACAACAAGAACGACACAAACCTCCGTCCGGCTGGCGTTTATGTCATTGAACGCCGGGTGCTCGATGCGATCGGCGATCGCGGGTACCAGGACATCAAGGAGGAGATGATCCCGGCCCTCCGCCGCCGCGGCGAAGCGGTCCTGCCGTACATCATCCACGATCGCGTCTTCCGCGTGACCGGGCTGCTCGGCTACCTGATGGCCCACGAGTTCATCGTCCGCCAACTCGTCGCCGGCGAGATGATCGGCCGCGATTTCGAACGCTTCGGCGGAAGCCTGGTGCACAAGACCGCCGATATTTCCAGTACGGCCCGTCTGATCGGGCCGTGCGTGGTCGGACCGCGCGCCCGGCTCGAGGCCGGTGTCGTCCTGGTCGGCCCGACCGTCGTCGGCGAAGGCTGCCGCGTCGGACATGACGCCGTCATCAGCCGCTCGGCCCTCTGGACCGACTGCGACCTCGGCCACGGGACCCGTCTGGACAGCTCCGTCCTGACCTACGGCGCGGCACTGCGCCCCGGCACGGAGTTGATCAGCACGCTGATCGCGGAGGGTCGCTCGTACTGGAAGCCGAAGCCGCACCAGCAGTTGTGGTCGCGGCGGCCCGCGACGCGGCAACGGTCGACCGAGGTCGTCGAACGCCTGTCGGCCTCCGTCTGAGATCCGCTCGCCCGGGCACTCGAACAGACGCTGCGGTCACCACAGGAAGGCTTCACGGATGAACCGGCCGGATGACCAGGCTCCCACGCCTCTGGCGCGGGTCGAACGAATTCAACCTCCCGGACTGCGGCCGCCGGCGGCAAGTCCGCTGCCTCCGCCCGGTGTGCTCTCCCTGCTGCTGCGACATTGGCGCAGCATGACCCTGACCTTCATCCTGACCCTGGCGGCCGGCTTCTCGCTGCTGCCGTTCCTGCAGCCGGTCTATCGGGCGCGGGTCGAGATCGCGGCCCGGCCGGCGGGCTCGCATGGCCACCGGGACCCGGATTTCGAGGCCTGGCTGGCGACGCAGTCCCGGCGGATCGTCAGTCCGGCGATTCGCGGTCCGGTCGCCGCGCGGCATGCGGCGGAACTGGTCTCGACGGAACATCCGCTGTGGCAGGCGCTGGGCCGCTCCCGCAGCGCGGCCGCGATCCTGACGGACGCGACCAGCGCGTCGCTGCAGGCACCGCTGCTGATGCTCGAGGTTCGGTTGCCGGATCCGGGCATCGCGGCCGAGGTCGCGGGCGATCTGGCGCGCGCCTACCTGGCCGAGCAGGCGGCCGTGCGTACAGAGGCGACGGCGGCGGAAGCGGCGCGGCGCGGGCGACTGCAGTCGCTGGACCGGGTGATTGCCGAACAGGATCAGCGGATCGACGAGCTGCGGCGTTCGATCCAGGTGCTGGTGCCGGAACCGCTGGTCACGCAGCAGCGGTCGACCCTGACTGATCTGCAGCGTCGCCGTGATGAGCTGGATGTCGAGATCGCCCGTTGCGTCGGCCAGCTTCAGGTGGTCGAGTCGCAGATCGCCGCGACGCCGATTCCCCCTGAAACCGAACTGCGCCAGCGTGTTCGTCTTGATCCGCGCTACCAGGCTTTCGAGGCCGACCTGGCCGGTGCCCGCACGGCGCTGGCGAACGCCTCGGACCGGCTGGGGGCATCGCATCCGGAGCTGCTGGCGCGCCGCCGTCACGTTCAGGAAGTCGAAGCCCGCCGCGCGGGGCTCGAGCGGACGATCCTCGCCGATCTGAAGGGTTCGTCGCTGGCGGTGCCGGCCCGCGGGCTGCCGGCGACCGAACAGCCCGATACCCTCCGCCGCCGCCTGGAGACCCTGCGGGCCGAGCGGTTCTCGCTGGACGGCCTGATCGCGCGTCGCAGCAGTGCGTTTGACGAGGAGTTCGCGGCGGCCGAGGAACTGGTCCGCCTGGAGCGTGCCCGCGACCAGGCCCGGGCCGAGCGGGCCCGACTGCACGACGATGTGCCGTCGGCCGCGGTGGCGGACCTTCAGGTGGTGGCCGAAGCCACGCCGGCGCATCGTCCGGAGGTGGATCATCGTCCGCTGGTCGGCGCCGTCACGGTGCTGCTGGCGAGCGTGCTGGGGCTGGGCTGCGGCATTGGACGGGTTGTGCTGGGCGGTGATCTGCGGCGGATGGACCATCGCGAAGTGCTGTTCGCCGAGCATTTCGGGACACCGCTGGGGATGTTGTCGGCGGCCCCGGCCGGGACTCCGGAGGCCTTCGCGTTGCGGCACGAGTCGATCCGGATGGTGCGGACGGCGCTGCTGACCCGGCTGTCGGGCCCGGGTGGTTCGATCATCCAGGTGACCAGTGCCGGGCCGTCGGCGGGCAAGACGACGGTGGCGATCGAACTGGCCCGCAGCCTGGCGGAGCTTGGCAAGCGGACGCTGCTGGTGGATGCGGACCTGCGGAATCCGGCGATCGCCCGGCGGCTGGGGCTCGAGGCTTCGGGGCAGGGGTTCGTCGAGGCGCTGGCGGGCGTGTCGGGATCGGAAGGCATTCGGGTTGACCGGTCCAGCGCGGTGGATGTGCTGCCGCTGGCGCGTCCGGCGACCGCGGACGAGGCGGCGGTGCTGGGGACGGACGGTGCCCGGTCGGTGTTCGCGGCCTGGCGTGAGGATTACGACGTGGTGGTGCTGGACACTTCGCCGGTGCTGCCGGTGGCGGATGCGCGGCAGTTGTCTCGTGACGTGGACGGCACGGTGCTGGTGGTGCGTGAGCAGCATTGCGACCGAAACGACGTGTTCGAGGCGGTGGCGTATCTGCGGGCGGCCGGCGGGCGTCTGCTGGGGACGGTTTTCAACGCGGGCCGCCGTTCCCTGGCGTTCCATGGGGCCTATCATTACGGGCGGGCGTATGCCGGGCATGGTTCCGGCGACATTCTTGACGGGGCCTGAGTTTGCATATTTTCCCGGTCATCATCGACAGCCAGCCGGCGTACGCACGAGCGTGCGGTGCGTCGAGCGGTGTGCTCGGGATGCCGGCCGGGGCCGAGTCGGTGCTGGCGCGTCTGTGCCGCGAGATTTCGGCGGTGACGTTTCAGCGTCCGACGATCTTTTCGGCGTTCGGGCTGGATCCGGCCTATCGCGAGGCGTTGCTCGGCCAGACGCCGTACGCGGTGGAGTGGCCGGTGTCTCAGCGATTTTCGCAGTGGCTGGCGGAGCGCGAGCCGTCGGACATGCTGCTGGTGGTGGATCCGCGGTGTTGTCCGATCGAGCGGGTGGATCTGCAGCGGCTGGTGGAGGACCTGGCGGACGTGCGGGTGGCGCAGTTCCTGGTGGGGATGGACGGGAGCGCATCGGGAACCGAAGAGCTGGCGTTGTTTGACGATCACGGCAACATTCGGCGGGTGCAGCGGTACTACGACAACGTGACGCGGATGCAGCCGCGGGGGGTGTTTGCGGGGCTGGTGCCGGCGTCGTCGTTGCGGGTGGGCGGTCAGCCGACGATTGAGTCGCTGATGCGGATCCGGGCGTCGCTGGCGTCGGCGGGTCTGCCACAGCACGACATCACGCTCGAGACGGCGCTGGTGGATCTGCATCAGCCGCGGGGTGTGCTGGACCTGAACGAGCATGCGCTGCGGCGGATGCCGTCGGTGCTCGATGGTTACAACAAGCTGGGTGACGGCGTGTACGTGGCCGACACGGCCGAGGTCGATGTCAGCGCGGTGGTGCTGGGTCCGGTGGTGATTCACGCGGGCGCGCAGGTCGAGCGTGAAGCGCTGCTGATCGGCCCGGCGGTGGTCGGGGCGGGCGCGGTGGTCGGCAACCAGGCCCAGGTGGTGCAGTCGGTGGTGGTGCCGCAGGCGGTGCTGGCGCCGCTGCGTTCGGCCCGGCACCAGATCGCGTTCAGCCAGCAGAACAGCAGCAGTGACGAAAGCGAGTACGCGTCGCTGGCGGAGGCGACGGCGTTTTCGGCGATCGGATTGCACGATGAGCGGAGCCAGCTTGACCCGGCCCACAGCCGGCCGCGGTCGCGGGCGTACCGCTGGCTGAAGCGGATCACGGACGTGACGGTGGCGGCGGTCGGTCTGCTGGTGACGCTGCCGCTGACGCTGGTGCTGGCGGTGCTGATCAAGGCGACCTCGCGCGGGCCGGTGTTTTTCGCGCACAGTCGCGAGGGTCGCGGCGGCAAGCCCTTCAACTGTTACAAGTTCCGGACGATGGCGCAGGACGCGCACGAGCGGCAGCGTGAGCTGTATCAGCAGAGCGGGGTGGACGGGCCGCAGTTCAAGATTCCGAATGATCCGCGGGTGACGCCGATCGGGCGGATCCTGCGGGACTGGTGCATAGACGAGATTCCGCAGCTCTGGAACGTGCTGCTGGGCGAGATGTCGCTGGTGGGTCCGCGGCCGTCTCCGTTCCGCGAGAACCAGATCTGCATTCCGTGGCGGAATGCCCGGCTGAGTGTTCGCCCGGGGATCACGGGTCTCTGGCAGATCTGTCGCAGCGAGCGTTCGCTGGGGGACTTTCACCAGTGGATTCACTTTGACATTCTGTACGTGCGGACGGCCTCGTACTGGCTGGACCTTCAGATCATCATCTGGACGTTCCTGTCGCTGGGAGGTCGTCGCCCGGTTCCGGTCAGCCGTCTGCTGCCGCAGCACAAGCTGACGATCTGGGACGCGGGGCAGCGCGGGGGCGGCGAGTCCCCGGACGGTGATGATCTGACAGACAAGAACTCGCTTGGGAGCGTGGCGTGATTGATGGTGCGAAGCTCAAGAAGCTGAAAGTGTTTCCGGACGAGCGCGGCTGGCTGATGGAGATTCTCCGCAACGACGACGAGATCTTCGAGCAGTTCGGCCAGGTCTACGTGACCTGCGCCTATCCCGGCGTGGTCAAGGGCTGGCACATGCACGAACTGCAGACCGACCACTTCTGCGTGCTGACCGGCATGGCCAAGATCGTGCTGTACGACGGCCGCGAGGATTCGCCGACCAAGGGCGAGGTCAACGAGTTCTTCCTCGGCCAGCACGACCGCAGCGTTCTGAAGATTCCGAAGCTGGTGATGCACGGGTTCAAGTGCATCAGTCCCGAGCCGGCGATGATCCTGAACGTGCCGACCGAGCGCTTCAACTACGACAAGCCGGACGAGATTCGCCTGCCGGCCCATGACCCGTCGATTCCGTACGACTGGTCGCGAAAGGACGGATGAGATGAAGGGTGTCGTACTCGCGGGCGGACTTGGTTCGCGCCTTTCGCCGCTGACCCGGATCACCAACAAGCACCTGCTGCCGATCTACGACAAGCCGATGGTCTACTACCCGATCGAGTGCCTGGTAAAGGCCGGCATCCGGGATGTGCTGCTGGTCACCGGCGGCAACGATGCCGGCGACTTCCTGAAGCTGCTGGGCAACGGCAAGAAGTTCGGCCTGAAGGAACTGCACTACACCTACCAGGAGGGCGAGGGCGGGATCGCCGACGCGCTCGGCCTGGCCCGCGACTTCGCCGACGGCGGCAAGCTGGTGGTCGTGCTGGGCGACAACATCATCGAGAACAACATCCGCGAAGGCGTTGCCAACTTCTTCACCCAGCCGCGCGGTGGTCGCATCTACCTCAAGCAGGTCCACGACCCCGAACGCTTCGGGGTGCCCGTCTTCGAGAACGACCGGATCGTCCGCATCGAGGAGAAGCCGTCCAGGCCGCAGAGCAACTACGCCGTGATCGGCATCTACATGTACGACGAACAGGTCTTCGAATGGATCGACGGCCTGGAACCGTCCGCCCGCGGCGAACTCGAGATCACCGACGTCAACAACCGCTACATCGAACAGGGCACGATGGAGTACGACATCCTCGACGGCTGGTGGACCGACGCCGGGACGTTCGACTCGCTGCTGCACGCCAACAAGCTCGTGGCCGAGGGCGGCGCCAACAAGGTCCCCGGCGAGAACCCCGTCAGCCCCGACCGTGAGCAGGTGACCAAGTAAGCAGGTCAGCAAGGCAGCGCGGCCGAAGTGCACCGCGCCCTCGACCCCACACGCCAGGAGGCGATTCCTGATGTCCCGTTGGCTGGTTACCGGTGCGGCCGGATTCATCGGCAGCAACTTCGTCCGTCGCGTGCTGGAGGTCCGTCCGGACCTGCACCTGGTGGCCTATGACGCCCTGACCTACGCCGGCAACCTCGCCAACCTCGACGGCCTGGCGGACGGCGGACGGATGACCTTCGTCCGCGGCGACATCTGCAACCAGCAGGAAGTCGCCGCCGCGCTCGACGGGGTCAGCGTCGTGATCAACTTCGCGGCCGAGTCGCACGTCGACCGCAGCATTCACGGCGGGGCCGCCTTCGTGCAGACCAACGTGGGCGGCACGCAGACCCTGCTCGATGCCGCGCGGACGGCCGGCGTGCAGCGTTACGTGCAGGTTTCGACCGACGAGGTCTACGGCTCGCTCGGGCCCGAAGGCCGCTTCGTCGAGGATTCGCCGCTGCAGCCGAGCAGCGCCTACAGCGCCTCCAAGGCCGGGGCCGACCTGCTGGTCCACGCCGCGCACCACACGCACGGCCTGCCGACGATCATCACGCGCTGCTCGAACAACTACGGCCCGTACCAGTTCCCCGAGAAGATCATCCCGCTGTTCGTCACCAACCTGCTCGAAGGGCGCAGCGTGCCGGTCTACGGCACCGGCCAGAACGTCCGGGACTGGATCCACGTCCGCGACCACTGCGACGCCGTCCTGGCCGCGGCCGAACAGGGCACGCCCGGCCGGGTCTACAACGTCGGGGCGGACAGCGAGAAGACCAACCTGGAACTGACCCGGGCGATCCTTTCCGGGCTGGGCTGTGACGAGTCGCGGATCGAATACGTCCAGGACCGGCTCGGGCACGACCTGCGCTATGCGATCGACAGCAGCCGGGCGCGGCAGGAGCTTGGCTGGCAGCCGCAGGTCCGTTTCGAGGACGGACTGGCCGAGACGATCCAGTGGTATCGCGACAACCAGGACTGGTGGCGGGCGATCAAGACCGGGGCGTACCTCAAGTACTACGAACTTCAGTATGGTGAAAAGGTGGAAGAGTGAAAGAGTGAAAGAGGGGGCGCGAGGCACTCCTTCACCCTTCACGCATTCACTTCTCCACTGCCAGAAGGGAGCACGGTGTGCGGATCGCGATTGTCGGCGGGCGGGGGCAGCTTGGCCATGACTTGCAGCGGCACCTGCCGGGCGAGTGCATTCTGCTCGACCAGCCTGAGTTCGACATTCGCGATACCGCTGGCGTGCTTGCGGCGCTGTCGGGTGCCAGGCCCGACCTGGTGATCAACGCGGCCGCGATGACCAACGTCGACGGCTGCGAGGAGGATCCGCGGGCCGCGCACGCGGTCAACGCGACCGGTGCCGGGCACGTGGCGGCGGCGGTCGCGCGGCTCGACGTTCCGTTGATTCAGATCAGCACGGACTTTGTCTTCGGGGGTCAGCCGGGGAGGCGGACGGCGTACCTGGAGGACGACGTGCCGGACCCGCTGAGTGTCTACGGCGCGAGCAAGCTGGCGGGAGAGCGTGAGACACTGGCGGCGTGTCCGCGGGCGCTGGTCGTGCGTACGTGCGGGCTGTACGGCGTGGCGGGTGCGCGTGGCAAGGGCGGGAACTTTGTCGAGACGATGCTGCGGCTGGCGGATGGTGACAGGCCGATCCGGGTGGTGGCCGACCAGGTGCTGTCGCCGACCAGCAGTGATGCGCTCGCGCGGGTGCTGGCGGGCCTGGCGCCGCATCCGCCGCGGGGGATTCTGCACGTCACGGCCCCGGACCGCTGTTCGTGGCACGAGTTCGCCTGTGCGATCATTCACGGCGTCGATCCCGACCGCGAGGTCGCGGCGATTCCGACGTCGGACTATCCGCTGCCGGCCCGGCGTCCGTCGTTCTCCGCGCTGCGCAGTCGGCGGCTGGAAGAGCTGGGACTGGACGCCTGTCCGCCGTGGCGCGAGATGCTGGCCGAGTACCTGCGGCAGCGTCGGGGCTGATTGAGCCGGGACCCGCGGCGCGGTACCGTGCGGCACCCACTGGTGAATCTGACCGGGAGCAGACATGCCGCGCTTTGGCTTCGCGATCGACAACCGTGTCTGCATCGGCTGCCACGCCTGCACGGTGGCCTGCAAGTCCGAGCACGAGGTTCCGCTCGGCGTCAACCGCACCTGGGTCAAGTACATCGAGAAAGGCGCGTTTCCGAACGCCCGCCGCAGCTTCAGCGTGCAGCGCTGCAACCACTGCGCCGATGCGCCCTGCGTCGAGATCTGTCCCGTCACGTCGCTCTATCGCCGCCCGGACGGGATCGTCGACTTCGACAACGACCGCTGCATCGGCTGCACCGCCTGCATGCAGGCCTGTCCGTACGATGCCCTCTACCTGGACCCCGCGACGAGCACGGCCGCCAAGTGCAACTACTGCACGCATCGGGTCGACGCCGGGTACGAGCCGGCCTGCGTGGTGGTCTGTCCGGTCGAGGCGATCGTCTCGGGCGACCTGGACGATCCCGACAGCCGCATCGCGCTGCTCGATCGACAGCAGCGCGTCCAGTATCCGAAGGTCGAGAAGGGTACGGACCCGAAGCTGTTCTACGTCGGCGGTGAAACGGCCGCGATGAACCCGGGCCTGGCCGGTCCGCGCGAGAACTACCTGTGGAGCGGGACGCCGACGAGTGTCTCGCTGCCGCAGATGCGCAAGGCGGCCGACGAGGCCGAGCGGGCCCGCCGGGTCTACGACCAGAAACCCAAGCCCGGCACGTGGGGCTGGATGGTCAGCGCCTATGTCAGCACCAAGGCGGTCGCCACCGGACTGGTGCTGGTGCCGATCCTCGCGTACGCCGCGGCCGAGACCGGCGGCGCGGCGCTGCCGACCGGCGCGATGCTGCTGGCGCTGCTGTTCCTGGGCATCACCGGCGGCCTGCTGGTCGGCGACCTGAAACAGCCGCGGCGGTTCCTGTACGTGCTGCTGCGACCGCAGTGGAAGAGCTGGCTGGTGCGCGGGGCGTACCTGATCACGGCCTTCGCCCCGCTGGTGCTGCTGACGTGGCTGCTTGGCAGCGCGGGCGCGGGGCGCGGGTGGCAGCTTGCGCTGGGTGTCCCGACGGCGCTGCTGGCCGGCGGCGTGGCGGTCTACACGGCGTTCCTGTTCGCGCAGGCCAAGGGGCGCGACTACTGGCAGAACCCGCTGCTGGGTGTTGGCATGCTGGCGGATGCGCTCGTGGCCGGCGCGGCCGTCGTGCAACTGTGCGGTCTGACGGTGGCGTTGCCGGACAACGCGCTGCTGACGGGTGCGATCGTGCTGGCGGTTCTGACGGCGCTGGAGTTCATTCCCCGGCATCAGACCGAGAATGCGCACGTGGCCGCCGGGTTGATCCTGCGTGGTCCGTTCGCGGGCTGGTTCTGGGGCGGCGTGGTGGCGGTGGGGCTGGTGCTGCCGCTGGTCGTGCTGCTGGCGGGCGGGCCGGTTGTGCTGGCGGCGATCGGGCTGCTGGTGCACATCGTCGCGAAGAACCACGTGGTCGTGCAGGCGCCGCAGCGGGTGCCGCTGAGCTGAAGCGTCCGGGGTGGTGCGCATCGGAGAGTGCCAGGCAGGGAGTGCGCGTGCACGCCTTTCGCCGGGCAACGGTCGGGCAGGAGTGTGGGTTTGAAACCGTACAAGCCGCAACGATCCGCGATTGAGCGCATGGCCGTCTCGCTCGGGCTGATTCCCGGCAGCGATGACGAGGCCCGCGCGAGCGTCAATCCGCTGCCGCTGTTCCGCTATCCCCAGCCCGACACCTGGCACGATCACGTCGAGTACGATCCGGCCGCCTGGCCGCGGCGGGCGGTGGCCCGGCACTATCGCCTGGTGCCGACGACCTGCTTCAACTGCGAAAGCGCCTGCGGTCTGCTGGCGTATGTCGACAAGGACAGCGGGCAGATCCGCAAGTTCGAAGGCAACCCGGTGCATCCCGGCAGTCGCGGCAAGAACTGTGCGAAGGGGCCGGCGACGATCAACCAGGTGACCGACCCGGACCGGATCCTGACACCGATGAAGCGCAGCGGACCGCGCGGCAGCGGGCAGTGGCAGGCCGTCAGTTGGGACGCGGCCCTGGCGGACATCGGCGGGCGCGTGCGGGCCGCGCTGCGGGAGCAGCGGCAGGACGAGGTCGTCTATCACGTCGGCCGGCCCGGGGCCGAGGGCTACATGGATCGTGTCCTGCGGGCCTGGGGCATCGACGGGCACAACAGCCACACCAACATCTGCTCGGCCGGGGCCCGCTTCGGCTACGCCCTGTGGATGGGCTACGATCGTCCGAGTCCGGACTATGCCAACGCGCAGTTCATCCTGGCGCTGAACGCCCACTTCGAGAGCGGGCACTACTTCAACCCGCACGCGCAGCGGATCTCGCAGGCGCTGCAGGAAGGCTGCCAGTTGGCGGTCGTCGACCCGCGCCTGTCGAACACGGCCTCGCACGCCGACTACTGGCTGGCGACCCGGCCCGGCAGTGAGGCCGCGCTGCTGCTGGCGATCGCGCACGTGCTGCTGCGCGAGAATCTCTGCGACCGCGACTTCATGCGGCGCTGGGTCAACTGGCGCGAGACGCTCGCGGCCGATGGCGTGGCCGGCGACTTCGATGCGTTCCACGAACTGCTGCGGCGCGCGTACGCCGATTTCACGCCGGCGTTCGCCGAGCGCGAGTGCGGGGTCTCGGCCACGATGATCGAGGACGTCGCCCGCCGGATCGGCGCGGCCGGGTCCCGTTTCGCGTCGCACACCTGGCGCGGTGCGGCCAGCGCTCACCTGGGTGGCTGGCAGGTTTCGCGGTGCCTGTTCTTCCTGCACATCCTGACCGGCAGTGTCGGCACGCAGGGTGGCTGCAGCCCGTCGGCCTGGCACAAGTACAAGGCCAGCCTGATCGATCCGCCGCCGCCGATCACGCAGTGGAACGAGATGCACTGGCCGCGCGAGTACCCGCTGACGCACTACGAACTGAGCTTCCTGCTGCCGCACTTCCTGAAGGAGGGGCGCGGGAAGATCGACGTCTACTTCACGCGCGTGTTCAACCCGGTCTGGACCTACCCGGACGGATTCAGTTGGATCGAAGCCCTCAGCGACGAAAGCCGGATCGGCCTGCACGTCGCGCTGACGCCGACCTGGAACGAGACGGCCTTCTTCGCCGACTACGTCCTGCCGATGGGGCACGGGCCCGAACGGCATGACCTGACCACCTACGAAACGCACAACGCCACCTGGGTCGCCTTTCGCCAGCCTGTCCTGCGGGCGGCCGCCCAGGCCGACGGCCGGGAGGTGGGCGACACGCGCGAGACGAACCCCGGCGAGGTCTGGGAGGAGGACGAGTTCTGGATCGGACTGTCGTGGGCGATCGATCCCGACGGCGATCTCGGCATTCGCCGGTACTTCGAAAGCAGGCAGCGGCCGGGCGAGAAACTCGGCGTCGAGGAATACTACCAATACCTGTTCGAGCGCGTCGCGGGCCTGCCCGAGGCGGCGGCCGAGAAAGGCATGACCCCGCTGGACTACATGCGGAAATACGGCGCGTTCCAGGTGCAGGACCGGGTCTACGAGCAGCACGAGCAGGCGGTCCCGGACGAGGCCCTGGCGGGCAGCACGCGTGATCCGGAGACCGGGGCGGTCACCCGCGACGGGAAGGTGATCGGTGTCGAACGCGACGGCGTTGTCCGGGCCGGCTTCCACACCGAGTCGCGCCTGCTCGAGTTTCACAGCCCGACGATGGTCGCCTGGGGCTGGCCGGAGCACGCCCGGCCGGGCTACATCCGCAGCCACATCTACGAGAGCGAAGCGGAACAGCAGGGCTGGGAGGACAAGCAGGCCGACGACGGCACGTTCTGTCTGCTGCCGACCTTCCGGCTGCCGACGCTGATTCACACCCGCAGCGGATCGGCCAAGTGGCTCAACGAAATCTCGCAGCGCAACCCGGTCTGGCTGCACACCCGCGACGCCGCCCGACTGGGCGTTCGCACCGGCGACCTGGTGCGGGTCGCGACCGAGATCGGACACTTCGTCGACAAGGTCTGGGTGACCGAGGCGATCCGGCCGGGGGTCGTGGCCTGTTCGCACCACCTGGGGCGCTGGCGTCGCAGCCAGGACCCGGGCAACAGTCGCTGGAGCGGATCGGTCGTGCGGATCAGCCAGCAGGGTGGCACCTGGAAGTTGCAGACCGAGCAGGGCCCGGGCCCGTTCGAGAGCAGCGATCCGGACAGCCGCCGCATCTGGTGGCGCGAGGGTGGCGTGCCGCAGAACCTGACCTTCCCGGTGCACCCCGATCCGATCAGCGGCATGCACTGCTGGCATCAGCGCGTCACCGTCACGCGGGCCGAGGCGGGCGACCGGTCCGGCGACGTGGTGGTCGATACCGACAAATCGATGCAGGTCTATCGCGAGTGGCTTACGCGGACGCGCTCGGACGCCGTCGAGCAGTTCGGTCTGCGGCGGCCGTTGTGGCTGAATCGTCCGTTGCGTCCGACGGACGAAGCCTACCGGCTCGACAGGTCCTGATCCGCGTCCGGCAGCGGGCGGTTCGGTGCGGCGGGGTCGCGTGGCTCAGTCCGGATCCTCGGCCGGCGGCAGGTCTTCGACGTCGACATCCATGTCAATGCTGCCGTCCGGGCTGATCGCGATGCGTTGCATGACCGCCCGCCGCTGTCCGGACCCGCCGAGCATCTGCACGCCCCCGGGACCGCCCGCTTCCGGCATCGCGATCGGCGCAGGGGGTCGGCCGTAGCCGTCGATCTCGCCGGCGGCCGGGTTGCCGGCCGTGCCGGTCAGGACCGGGGTCCGTTCGTGCTGGAGCGCCAGCAGCAGGGCGCCGACGGCCGTGTCGCGTTGCGTGTCACCGGCGAAGTCGAACCGGCCATCCATGGTCTGGGCGGCGACGAGTCGCAGGCGGGCGTCGTCGTAGAAGCGCTGCCAGGCGGTCACGCCGCCGGCCCGGGCGAGCAGGGCGTGGCTCAGGAGGTCCTCGGCCGTCGCCGCTTCGGCGGCCTGTGCGGTTCCGAGGAACTGCTCCAGTCGCGTCCGCAGTTCGTCGTCGCGGCTGCAGTTCAGCAGGTGCAGGGCCCGCAACGCGTGGGCCGCCCGGACCCATTCGGTCCGTCGATCGGCGCCGCGGGCGACGCTCCCGGCCAGTTTGCCTTCGGCGACGGACTCGCGCAGCCAGGTGACGCCGCGCTCGATGGGTTCAGGCGGCAGTGCCAGGCCGACCCGCTGCGCGCTGCCGAGTGCGGCCAGGGCCGCGGTGGTCGTGCGGAACGTTTCCGCGCCGGAGCCCCAACTGCCATCCTCGTTCCGGGCCGCGACCAGGCGGGTGACGATGCGATCGAGTTCGGCCAGGCGCGGCGGGCGTCCCGGATCCAGTTCCTGGAGGATCGGATCCAGCGGCACCCGCTGCGCGACCGGTCCGCCGGTGCGGAGCATGCGGGCCCCAGTCGGGGGCGGGCCGCCGACGACCGACGTGGTGAAGCTGATCTCGGCGTCCTCGGGCAGGCCGAGTGATTCGCGGAGCATCTCGGGGTCGGGTCCGTCGTCGTTGTCGTCGCCGCCGATCATCATCATCTGCACGCCGCCGCCCGAGCCGCCTTCGGAGTTGGCCATCGCGTTTTCGACCATTTCGCGAATGTCGTCCGGCAGTTCGGAGAGATCGTTGACGACCATGGCGCCTTCGAACGACGGTCCGCCGGGACCGGTCGGCAGGCGCGGGGCGGCGCTCTCTTCGGCGATCCGCACGAGGACATCATCCGGCAGGGCTCCGATGCGTTCGGCTTCGAACTGGATGGCGGCGCTCAGGGCGGTGGCGTCGGCGCTGGCGGCCAGGCGTTCGTGCAGTTGTTCGGCGATAGCCGCCAGGCGGTCCTGGTCGGTCTCGCCGCCGGCCAGCAGGGCCAGGCCCCAGTATGCCAGGGTGGCGGGGTCGGAGATCTGTCCGGCGTCGAGGGTCGCGCGGGCCCGGGCCGCGCCATGGTTGAAGCGGGCGACGT
The DNA here is from genome assembly GCA_030428945.1 of Phycisphaerae bacterium. Taxonomy (GTDB): domain Bacteria; phylum Planctomycetota; class Phycisphaerae; order UBA1845; family Fen-1342; genus JAUIEC01. Next base: position 100,377 of record JAUIEC010000006.1, read on the forward strand.
CGAGCGGCAGGCCGTCCTCGAGGCTGGTTTCCGGAAGGGGAATCTCGACCTGTTGCGTGGCGCTCTGTCGAAGGAGCGTCAGGGTCGCGGTCGTTCCACCGGCGCTGCGGGCCTGCTCGAGTTCGTTCAGCAGGTCGAGCGTCGGATCGTCCTTGATCGGCAGCGGCCGGTCATCGACCGCGACCAGCACGTCGCCGGTCTGCACGCCGGCGGAGGCCAGCGGTCCCGCGGCGGCAACGGCGTCGACGATCAGCGTGCCGGCCAGTTGCCCGCGACCGTCGAGCGTGATTTCACGGGAATCGGAGCCGGGACGGGCGCTGCCGGCCAGCCAGCCGAGCGGTCGTGGCTGGCCGACGCCGGTCAGCGCCGCCCTTTCGGTGGTTCGGTTCGGCGGATCTCCGCAGCCGGCCAGGGTCAGTCCGAGGCACGCGCAGAGGGCGAGCAGGGTAAGGCGATGCATGCTGTCACTCCTGGTCCGGGGCGGGTTGGCTGGTCGGGCTGTCGGGGTCGCGGTGCAGGTAGCGCTGCAGCACCATCAGGGCAAAGCCGGTGGCCCACTTGTCACCGTAGGCGGCCGCGGCGGTATCCCACCAGCAGCCGCTGGTTTCCTGTGTGCGGATCATCGTCCACGCGCTGCGCTCCCAGCGCTCGGCGGAGACTTCATCACCGAGCAGCGCCAGCAGTTCCGCATGGTAATGGTAGCCGTAGAAGAAGAAGTAACCGGAGATCTGGTCGACCGCCGTGTGCGGGACGATCAGCTTGCGGCCATCTTCGAGCCAGTGCTCATCCTGTGCGAACAGGCGGGCGGCAATGCGGGCGTCGGAACGCTTCAGGGCCTCGGCTCGGATCAGTCCGAGCGTGGCGGCTGCGGTCCGGCTGGGCGAGCCGACGTCGTTGACGAACTCGGCCACGGCGCCGCTCGGCCGGATGAAGCGGGCGTCGTAGAGGAACGATCCGCGGATCGTTCGCATTCGCAGCAGGACGCGCACGGCATCGGCGATCATGCCCTGCGGCACGGCGACACCGAGCGCCCGGGCCCGCGCCAGGGCGTCGATGATGTTGGCGGTGTTGAACGACATCGAGTTGCCGCGGGCGAGCGGGCTGGCGTAGTAGTTCCAGCCGCCGTCACTCTGCTGGTAGCGGAGCAGGCCGCGGACGCAGCCTGCGGCCGCTTCCCGGAGCGTTTCCCGCCGGTCGCTGCCGCGCGGGTCGGCCATCAGGGCGCACAGGAAGTCGAGCTTGTAGCCGTAGCCCCAGGTGTTGAACGCCTCGCCGGCTTCGTAGTGGATCTTCTCCCGGGCCAGCAGGGCGTCGGTTGCCCGGCGGATCGCCTCGTTGATCGCCGCGGTCGGCTGCGGGTCGCGCAGCAGGGCCTTGGCGATGATCGCGGTGCAGGCCATTCGCACGCCGTCCTGCGCGCCGCGCGAGGTGGTTCCGAACCCGAAGTCCTTCAGCATCGGTGCAGCCGGGTCGTGCGACCCCCACGAGCCATCGGCGTTCTGGGTGGCGAGCACGTAGGCCAGTCCGCGGGCGTAGGCATCGGCGGCCCGGGTTCGCAGTTCCTTCCCGTGGATCGGCGGCGTCAACTGGCTGGCCAGGTCCGGCTGCGAGGTCGGTGCCTGGGCGAGGGCCGGTAGCGCGCTCAGCAGCATCAGCAGGGCGAGTCTGCACATCGGAACTACTCCACACGCAGGGCGAGGACGGGGTCGACGCGGGCGGCCTGGACCGCGGGCGCGGTGCCGAAGATCAGTCCGGTCGCGGCGCTGACCAGGATCGCGAGCGGGAACGAGTAGGCCTCGAACGCCACGGTCCACTGCGCCAGGTTGCCGACCAGCATCGCCAGCCCGGCGCCCAGGGCCGCCCCGAACAGTCCGCCGATGATGCACAGCAGCATGCTCTCGGCCATGAACAGTCGCACGATGTCGCTGCGCCTGGCGCCGAGCGCGCGGCGCAGGCCGATCTCCTGGCGTCGCTCGGCCATGTTGGCCAGCATGATGTTCATGATGCCGACGCCGCCGACCAGCAGCGAGATGGCGCCGAGCGAGCCCATCACCCAGCGGAAGATCCGCTCGGCCTGCCGCTGTTCGCGCAGCAGGGCGTAGGGGATCGTGATCGTGACGTCGTCCTGGGTGTGTCGTTCGGTGACCAGGTGCCGGACGAGTCCTTCGATGGCGGTCAGCGGCGTGTCGGCGGCGACCTGAATGATGGCCCGGTCGACCTCGACCTGCACCGCTTCGTTGACGCCGCTGCCCCGGCGTACGTTGAGCAGTCCGAAGCGGGCCCGGGCCGTTTCGTACGGGATCCAGACCATCCGGTCGGGATTCGACAGCGCCCCCGACGTGCCGACGCGCCCGAGCGCTTCGAGCACACCGACGACCGTGAAGTGCACGTTGCCGATTTCCAGTTGCTGTCCGATCGGGTTGGCCAGCGGGAACAGTTCGCGCACCGTTTCAGCGCCCAGCACGCAGACGCGGCCGAGCGTGGCCTGGTCGACGGCCCGCAGGAACCGTCCGTGCTGCAGCTTGACGTCGATGACTTCGGTGAACGCTTCGGAGGTGGCGACCACGCCGACGTCGGTTCCGTCACCGGCGACGACGACCTCCTCGTTGATCAGCCGCATCGGGACGATCCGTTCGATGGCCGGATTCTCGGTCCCCGGACCGATCGTATCGCGGAGCAGTTGCAGGTCCGCTTCGCGAATGCCGTATTCCTCCCACCAGTTCTTCCGGGCCTGTTCGCGGCGGCGGGCCCGGACCGACTGCGGCGGCACGCTGTCGAGGATCACGTTGCGAATGCCGAGTCGTTCGATCCGGCCGATCGCATCGCGGCGGGCGACCTCGCTGATCGAGATCATGCAGATCACGCTGGCGACCCCGAAGATGATCCCCAGGGCGGCCAGCAGCGAACGGGTTTTGTGAAGCAGCAGATTGCCGGCCGCTTCAGACAGCAGCTTGCTGAACATCGTCGATCAGGGCTCCATCTTTCAGGCGAATCTGGCGGGGCGTGCGCTCGGCCAGTTCGAGGTCGTGGGTCACCAGGACCACCGTGTGGCCCTCGGTGCACAGTTCTTCGAGGATCGCGAACACCTGGCCACCGTTCTGCTCGTCGAGGTTGCCGGTCGGTTCGTCGGCCAGGATCAGCCGCGGCCGGGTCAGCAGGGCCCGCGCGATGGCGACCCGCTGCATCTCGCCGCCGGAGAGTTCCCGCGGCCGGTGGGTCAGCCGATGTCCGAGTCCGACGCGTTCGAGCAGGGTGCGGGCCCGCGCTTCGGTCGCGCCGGTTTCCTCGTTCAGGCGGGCGTAGCGGGCCGAGAGCAGCAAGTTCTGCACGACCGAAAGCTGCGGGACGAGGTGGAACGACTGAAAGACGAAGCCGATCTCGGTCCCGCGGATCTCGGCCAGGTTGGCGTCGGGCAGGGCGCTGACGTCGCGGTCGAGGAAGGCGTAGCGCCCGGCGCTCGGTTCGGTCAGCAGGCCCAGCAGGTACAGCAGGGTGGTCTTGCCGGATCCGGAGGAGCCGACGATCGACACGAACTCGCCGGTGTCGACCCTGAACGAGACTTCGCGCAGGGCGTGGACATCCTCGCCCGGCATGCGATAGGTCTTGCGGATTCCTTCGAGTTCGATCAGCACCGTTGCGCTCCTTGGTCGGCTACCCGGCCGCCGGGTCGTAGAGGGCGACCCGTTCGCCGGCCCGCAGGCCCTGGGTGACTTCGACCATGGTGGCGTTGGCCTGTCCGATCCGGATCTGCCGGCGGGTCCGCTGGTTGCCGTCGACCACCAGGACGTAGAACTCGTCGCCCTCGTTGAAGACGGACAGGATCGGGACCTGCACGCAGTCCGGCACCGTTCCGGCGTGGACGGTCACGCGGCAGTTCATGCCGCTGCGCAGTTGCGGATGCGAACCCTCGTAGTTGCCCAGCACCGTGAACTCGCGGACCTCGCTGAGGAAGCCCGTCCGGCTGGCGACCGCGTCCACCTTCTCCAGTTCGCCCTCGATCGCCAGGGACGGGTACGCGTCGGGGCGAATCGTGATCGGCAGGCCGGCCGCCAGGTGCTGGATGTCGCCTTCGCGGGCCTTCATCTTGACGGACAACTGGTCCATCGACGCGACGGTCATCAGGACGGTGTGGGTCCGCACACGTCCGCCGATCTTCATGTTGTCGTCGCTGCCGCCGATCCCGGCGATGACGACGTTCGAGAAGCCGTCGCCCTCGTCCAGCGAGCCGTAGAAGACCACGCCGTCGCGCGGGGCCTTGACGACCAGCGCTTCGAGGTCCTGCCTGAGCTTGTCGACTTTTTCGGTGGCGGTCTTCAGGGCCCGCTCGGCCTTGGTCACCGCCGACTGCTTCTCCTGTCGTTCGGCGTCCTGGTTGACGTCTTCCTTCTGCTTGTCGGCCAGCTTGTCGTCGTAGTCGAGTTGCTTCTTGTTGACCTCGCGCTGGTATTCGTAGGTCTTCCAGATGGCCAGTCGGGCGGTGGCCATTTCCAGGTCGCGCTCGAGCTTGCTGATCTTGCGGCGTTCCTGCTTGACCAGGATGTCTTCGGTGGCGGTGTGCAGTTCGCGCTCCTTGTAGAGCAGCAGCAACTGTTCGAGGTCGATCCGGGCGTCTTCGAGTCGGTCGCGGGCGTCGGTCACCTTCTGTTCTTCATCGGAGAGCGACAGGGCGGCCTCCTCGCGGGCCTTCTCCAGGTCGCCGAGCGCTTCCTTGATCTCGGCCGCGGTGCGGATCGCCAGGCGATCGTGCTCGATCTGCCAGCTTTCCAGTTCCGCCCGCGCCTTGGCGAGGTCGACCTGCTTGCTCTGCACGTCGGCTTCGGCGTCCTCGATCGCGTCGGCCACGCTGGAGCGTTCGAACTCGATCAGCACGTCGCCTTCGCGGACCGAACGTCCCTCCGGCGTCAGGCGGGTGATGATCAGTTCACCGCGGTACGACTTGGGTTCCATCCGGATCTCGTCGAGGTCGTCGGCCTTGAACGTGCCGGACAGTTCGACTTCGATCGGCAGGTCGCCGCGCCGGACCTCGGCTTCGAGCAGGCCACGCTCCTGGTCGCGGGGGCTCGCGCCGCCCAGCACCAGCACCACGGCCAGCAGCACTCCGCCGGCCACCGCGGTCGAGATGATCTTCATGGTTCGTTCCTTGTTCGTCTGCGTTCCAGGCCGGAGCCGTGGTTACTGTGCGCTGCCTGACGGATCGCGTCGAATCGCGGCCGGCGGAAGAGTGGCGTTCGTGTGCGGTGCCGGCGGTTCCGGCTCGTTCGGTCCTCGCTGGCAGCGTCACGCCGGCACCCTTTGGACCGGCTGCCGGCCGTGATCCGGGCGGAAAATCAGTCCGCCCGGTGAAAAGGTCGCCACCAAAGAAACGGGCCCCCGCGCGTGGCGGAGGCCCGTCAGGGATAACTACGGCAGCAGTCAGGACCTACGGATCGTTCGGGTCGACGGCGACGCAGGCGACGAGCGAGCAGTCGCCGGTCCCGTCATAGGTGCCGCCCGAGCCGATGCAGTCGCCCTCGGACAGTTCCGCGCAGGTGCCGTCAGTGAAGCAGCAGCCGCTGGTCGGCGGTTCGCAGAACGCGGTCCCGCAGTCGCTGCCGGGCCCCTGCGGCGTACCGCCCTGGCTGATGCAGTCGTTCGGGTCCAGGTCACTGCACGAGCCGTCCGAGAAACAGCAGGCCTCCGGCGGTGGCGCGCACGCCACCGTGGTGCAGTCGCCGCCCGGCCCCTGCGGCGTGCCGCCCGCGCTGAGGCATTCGTTGATCCCCATCTCCGCACAGGATCCGTCCGGGAAGCAGCACGGTTCGAGCATGTTCGGGTCCGGCGGGCAGGCGATCGAACCACAGTCGCTGCCCAGCCCCTGCGGCGAGCCGCCCTGGAAGATGCAGTCGTTGGCGGTCATGTCCGCGCAACTGCCATCCGGGAAACAGCAGGCCTCGAGGCCCAGGTTCGGGTCGCACGGGTCGTTCGGCTCGTTGGGATCCACGACATTCGGATCGTTCGGGTCGACGTTCGGGTCATTCGGATCCACGTTGGGGTCGTTCGGCTCGTTCGGCTCGCAGGGGCTGGGATTGTTCGGATCGCAGCAGACCTCGCGGACGCAGTCGTCCGTGCACGTCGCGGACGCCGCCGCCAGCGCTTCGGCGTAACTCAGCGAGACCGCGGACGCCGCCGCCGAACTCTCGAATGCCGCCGAGGCCGACCAGCTCGCCGAGAACGAGGCGCTCGCCGCCCAGGATGCGTAGTACGAAGCCGATGACGACCAGGCGAAGTTCGCCGACGCCGAGGCCGAGGCCGCCGCGAACGCCTCCGCGACGGCCGCGAACGACGCACTGGCCGAGAAGCTGAAACTCGCGGCCGCCGACGCGCTGAAGGTCGCCTGGGCGACCGCGGCCGCCACCGCTTCGCCATCACCCGCACAGGCCGCCACGAACGCCGCCGCGGCCGCGCTGGCCGCCGCTGTCGCTTCCGCCTCCGCCGACGCGGATGCCGTCGCCAGGGCTGCAACCGCCGCGGATGCCGAGGCTGCCGCCGCCGCGCAGGCCGAGGCCTCCGCGCTGGCGAAGGCGCTCGCGCTGGCACACGCCGATGCGGCCGCGCTGGCCGATGCGCTCGCTTCCGCGGCCGCGCTGGCCGACGCGCTGGCCGATGCCGAAGCCGCCGCACAGGCCGCTGCACTCGCCGCGGCTGACGCCTCGCTGTAGGCACAGGCACTCGCGCACTGGCAGACCGCGCACGCGAAGGCGTAGGCGCTGGCCCAGGCCGACGAACCGGCGCAGGCCGAAGCCGCCGCCGTCGCGTAGGCCTGCGCCTCGGCCCAGGCACTCGCCGCCGCGGACGCGTGTGCTTCGGCGTTCGCACACGCGCTGGCGATCGCGAACGCGAACGCCTCGGCATCGGCACACGCCACCGCGATGGCGGCCGCCTGGGCCTGCGCCGTGGCGAACGCGAAGGCGACCGCATCCGCGGAAGCGCGAGCCGATGCGGCCGCACTGGCCGCGGCCGAGGCACCGGCGATGTAGCTGCCGAGCTTGTAGTCTTCGACTTCACCGAAGGCGAACATGCCGCTGCCGTCCCATCCGGTGCTGTCGATCGCGATGGCGTCGCTGACCCGTTCGCGCGTGACGGTGACCCGCATCCAGGCCGACGGCAGGTTCAGCGGCATCAGGAATGAAGGCGTCGTGACGGTTGTCGTGGTTCCGGGCGTCAGGGCCGGCATCTCGAAATCGACCACGACCCATTCCGGCAGGTTCGGGTCGGCGTTCCGCCAGCGACCGTCGCGGTTCAGGTCGATCAGCACGTTGAGGTAGCGACTGCCGGGCGGGGCATTGGCACCCAGCGTGACGTCCACCTGCAGCGTGACGCCGGCCGGGTCCGCGAGCACACCCTGGATCACCGGGCACGGCGCGCCGACCAGTCCGTCGTCGAAGGCGTCATCGTTGATCAGGTTCTCGCGCAGGTCCGGGTCGGCAAAGTCCCGCGCACCGCGCTCGCGGCTGACGTCCGCGCCCAGGTGGTCGTTGCCGGTCCGCTCCATGTGGATCCCGGGCAGGCCGTAGCGACTGTTGGTCGTCGCGAAGCGGGTCGGGAAGCGGCCGATGACACCTTCGTCGGGCGAGTCGTACCCGGCCGGAACCCCGTCGGGCGCGTCGCCGTAGTCTCCCAGCGGAACGGCGTTGGGCAGCGGGATCTTCCCGTTGACCTTCGGCTGGGCCAGCCCGGGCAGCGGCAACAGCAGGCACGTGACAACCGCGCACAGGGACGTGCGCACGACGCGGGTATCCAGGCAGCGTAGCACTTTCTTCACCCTCTCCAGAATGGCGAGACGTCGCCGGACTTGCTCGGCACGGCGCGCGAACGACACCACAGGGGGGATCTGCCGTGCGGAATGACCATCAGGCTAGTCACCGGGCGCGCCGACCCGCAAGGTTTTTTTGCGCGCGGACGCGCCCGCTGCCGCCCGGATGGTCCGAGGCGGCCGGGCTGCGGCCCGGCTGGCAGACCGGACGGGCCGGCGCGACCGGCAGGATGCCTGCGCGCAGAAGGAGCGTCCCCTGCGGCGGTTACCGCTCTTCCCGCGCCTTCACGTCTTCCCCGTTTCGATGACGAACCGGACCGGTTCGGTTCCTCGATCCAGGCGCCCGCGTCTTTGTATCCGGGTTATTGCCAATCCTGTTCCGGCGCTCCGTCGGCCGAAACCTCGCCGGCGCGATCCAGGTGAATGCGAATCACGTTCGGCCGGCAGCAGACCGGGCAGTCTTCGACGTATTCCTGCTCGCGTCCGGCGGACAGGTCGATCGGGATGACGATCTCTTCCCCGCAGGCCTGGCAGGTGTAGCTGGTCTCCATCCGTGTGCCCTCACCGGTCAGGCCGGCCCCGCTCCGCCCGGGCCGCTGCGCTGAATGTGGATGAACTCACCGACGCCGTTCAGCAGCATCTCGACCGCGATCGCGACCAGCAGCATGCCCATCAGTCGCTCCATCGCGATCAGCCCGCGGTTCCCGAGAAAGCGGGACAGTTGCGTCGCGCTCAACAGGATCACGCCGGTGACCGACCAGGCGATCAGAACCGCTCCAACGCCCAGCGTCCAGCCCGAGACCTCGCCGCTGCCAATCACCAGCACCGTCGCCAGCGCCGAGGGACCGGCCGTCAGCGGGATCGCCAGCGGCACGATGAACGGCGCCTCCAGGCAGTCCTCGCCGTTGCTGGTCTTCAGGGCCGGAAAGACCATCCGCAGCGCGATCAGGAACAGCAGGACGCCGCCGGCGATCGTAAACGACGGCCGCGAGATCCCGAGCAACTCCAGCAGATGCTGCCCGGCCAGCAGGAACGCCAGCAGAATCAGCAACGCGAAGACCAGTTCGCGGGCGACCACGCGGGTCCGCCGGGCGGGCTCCACCTTCTGCAGGACGGACAGGAACAGCGGGATGTTGCCGATCGGGTCCAGCGTCAGAAACAGCATCGTCGCGGCGGAAAACATGGCGGGGCCCTCCTCTCGGCCAACTGGCTCTCCAGTCTGAGTATTGCGCCGCAACCCATCCGAATCAAACCGGTTTATTCATCCAGAATCACAGGTGGTTTTGTTAAAATCACATTCCTGTTGTGTGTTACGTCATGTTGGCAGAATGACGCAGTGAAGGTGATTTGAATGCTGGTATCCATTGAGTTTGAAGCTCGGCTTGCGGCGTTGATCGAGGAGCAGGGCGGCCGGGAGATGAGGCAGAAAATCATCGCCGAACTGGCGATTTCTCCGTCGACGTTGTCGCAGTACCTGCGCGGCTCGGCCCGCCCGAGCTTCGAGCGACTGGTGGCGCTGGCATCGGTGCTGGAGGTCTCGCTTGATGACCTTGTATTCGGCCGCCCGCTGCCGACCGTTCAGCCGCCCGAACTGGCCCCCTGGGAGCAGGCGATCGACAAGCGCCTGTTGCGGGTCGAACGGGCCACCGAGCGCTACGCGGCCCTGGTTCGTCGGGTCGGGCACACCCTGGGCGAGATGATCGGCGACGCGGTCCGCTCGGCCACCCAGATCGGGGCGGTTCCGGGGCTGATCCTGGACGAGGAGACGCTGGTGCTGGAACGGTTCAGCCGCCACACGCGGACGCTGGGTATGCGGACTGATTACCTGCTCGACGTCTCCGAGGAGGAGGGCGGCGTCTCGACGCCGGGGCGGTTCCTGGCCACCCTGGCCGGCAACCTGACGGCCGGGCGGCGGTACAGTTTCGTTTTCGTGCGGCGGACGGGGGTGGACTGGGCCCGGATCGCCGGCCAGTTGCGTGAGACGCTGCGGACGGCCTGCGGGCTGAGCCGCAGCGTGCTGGCCCGATGCCAGTTGCAGGAGACCGCGCTGCCGACCGGTTCAGGGGTGCTGCTGTACGAACTGGACGTGGCCGAACTGCGGCGGACCGAGCCGTTTCTGTACGATCTGGTCAGCGAGCGGATCTCGGCCGACGGCTGGGTCGGCGCGGTTCAGCCCCCCGTCAGTGGCTTCGGGGCCGACATCCTGATGGACAGCGACCACCTCGACCACGCCCGGCGGATCTTCGCCGACGTCACCCGCAGCCGCCGCACCCGGGGGTTGTGATGGGAGGGAACAGGGAACAGGGAACAGGGAACAGGGTGTCCCGCCAGGACTATGCCGCGCTTCCTGCAATGCCGAAAGGAGACCTGATGCCCGGGTTTGATCTGCCCGACGCGTGTCCAACGTGCGGCAAGCCGATGAAGGTCGGCTTTCTGCTGGCTGGTGAAGAGGGGGAGGCGGGCCTGTACTGGAGTGCCGTGGATCCCCGAACCGAGATTGCTCGACCGACGCCGATTCGGGAGAAGCCAAGGGTTCGTTCGTTTCGCTTTTCGGCCGCGGAACCCGACGGCATCGAGGCGCATCGCTGCGAGGAGTGCCAAACGGTGGTCTTCAGATCGTCTCGTCAGCAACGCACGGAGGGGGGGCCGGGAGCTAGGAAGACCGGGGGGTGACCATCTCGGGGGATGTCGCCGCTCGGCCCCCTTGCGTACTTGCTTACCTGCTCACTTGCTCACTATGGTCTGGCTATGGATGCCTACGAAAAGCTCAATCAGTTCTATCTCGGCAAGGTCTACGATCCCGCGGCGGCTGCGCCGACCGATGACCTGCTGCTGTACAGCGCCCGTGACCTGACCACGCACGGGGTCTGCGTCGGCATGACCGGCAGCGGCAAGACCGGTCTGTGCGTCTCGCTGCTCGAGGAGGCCGCGATCGACGGCATTCCGGTGATTGCGATCGATCCGAAGGGCGACCTCGGCAACCTGGCGCTGAACTTCCCGAAGCTGCGCGGCGAGGATTTCGCGCCATGGGTCGATCCGGCCGAGGCCAGTCGCAAGGGCATGACGGTCGAGGACTACGCCACCGACCGGGCCGAACTGTGGCGCAAGGGCCTCGCGTCGTGGGACCAGCGGCCGGACCGGATCCAGCGGCTGCGCGACGCGGCCGACGTGGCGATCTACACGCCCGGCAGCGCGACCGGCCTGCAGCTCAAGGTCCTTCGCAGCCTGGCCGCCCCGCCGCCGGAGGTGCTGGCCGATGCGGATGCATTGCGCGAACGCACGCAGGCGTACGTTTCGGCACTGCTCGCGCTGCTCGGCGTGGACGCCGACCCGGTCAAGAGTCGCGAGCACATCCTGCTGAGCAACCTGATCGACCGCGCCTGGCGCGACGGGCGCGACCTGGACCTGGCCCGCCTGATCCAGGAGATTCAGCAGCCGCCGTTCGATCGTCTCGGCGTGTTCGAACTCGACTCGTTCTACCCCGCCAAGGATCGCTTCGAGCTGGCGCTCGCGCTGAACAACCTGCTGGCGTCGCCGACCTTCGCGGCCTGGATCGAGGGCGAACCGCTCGACATCCAGCGGCTGATGTTCACACCGGACGGCAGGAACCGGATCTCGATCCTGTCGATCGCCCACCTGTCCGATGCCGAGCGGATGTTCTTCGTCACCCTGCTGCTGAACGAGGTGGTCGCGTGGATGCGGCAGCAGCCCGGGACCGGCAGCCTGCGGGCGATCCTCTACATGGACGAGGTCTTCGGCTACCTGCCGCCGACCGCGAACCCGCCGTCGAAGCTCCCGCTGCTGACGATGCTGAAGCAGGCCCGCGCGTTCGGGCTGGGCGTCCTGCTGGCCACGCAGAACCCGGTTGACCTGGATTACAAGGCCCTGTCGAATGCCGGCACGTGGTTCATCGGCCGGCTGCAGACCGAGCGCGACCGGGCCCGCCTGCTTGACGGCCTGCAGAGCACCGACTCGCAGTTCGATCGCAGGGAACTGGTCGACCTGATCAAGGCCCTCGACAGCCGCGTGTTCCTGATGAACAACGTGCACGACGGCGGCCCGGTGCTGATGCACACCCGCTGGGCCCTGTCATACCTGCGCGGCCCGCTGACCCGCACCCAGATCCAGGACCTGATGGCCCCGCGCGTCGCGCAGCAGCAGCAGGCGATCGCCGCCGCCCGGCCGAAACCGAAGAGAGCGGCCAGGAAGCGCGCGCCGCGCCCGGTGCTGCCGCCGGAGATCGAACAGGCGTTCGTGCCGGTCGGACTCAGCGGCCCCGACGGCGCCGAACTGACCTATCAGCCGGCCCTGGTGGCCACGGCGCAACTGCATTACACGCGAACCTCGGCCGGGATCGACGAGTATCGTGGCGAGGGTCTCTACGCTCCGCTCAGCAAGCGAACCATCGACGACCCGTGGGATGCCGGCATCGCGTTCTCACCGGCGTCGCTCGACCTGGACGACCAGGCGGACGAGCAGGGATCGTTCGCGGCGCTCCCGGCCGAGGCGGCCAGCGCCCGGCAGTTCAAGCGCTGGCAGAAGGACCTGGTCGACCACCTGTACCGGACGCGCGACGGGCTGGTGCTGCGGTGCAAGGCGCTGAAGGCCTACAGCAGGCTGAACGAGAGCGAGGCCGACTTCCGGGCGAGCCTGCGGCACAAGCTGCACGAGGAGCGGGACCTGGACCTGGAGAAGCTCCGCAAGCGCTTCGAGCCGAAGGTCGCGCGGCTCGAGGAGCGGATTCGCAAGGCCGAGCAGCGGGTCGAGAAGGAACGGTCACAGGTCAAGCAGGCCGGATTCCAGACGGTGCTGTCGATGGGCTCGAGCCTGCTCGGGGCCCTGTTCGGCGGCCGGCGGACGAAGATGAGCACGGCCGCACGCCAGGCCGGCCGGACGATGCAGCAGCGTGGCGACGTGACGCGTGCGAAGGAAACGGTCGAGGCGCTGCGGGAGGAACTGGCCGAGATGGAGGCCGACCTGCAGGAGCGGCTCGACGAGATCACCGACGCGGCCACGGTCGATCAGCTTGAACTGGAAGAGTTGCGCATCCGTCCGAAGAAGTCGACGCTCGAGGTCGAGAAGTTCACGCTCGCGTGGCTGCCGCACTGGGTCGACACGGACGGGATGGCCGCGCCGGCGTTCGAACTGGAGTGACGGGGCCGGTTCCCGCGGAGGTGGAGGCTGGCCGGGACGGTCGGCCGCCCTCAGCCCGGCGTGTCTTCGGCGTGCGCCTGCAACAGGGCCGCGAATCGCCAGACGTCGTGAAACGAGTTGTACAACGGCACCGGCGCCACGCGCACGACGTTCGGCGGGCGGAAGTCACTGATCACGCCCGCCCCCTGCAGCCGTTCCTGCAACGACCGCGGCCGATCACCGTGCACCAGCAACGAGACCTGGCAGCCCCGCGCACGCTCGGTCCGGGGGGTGATCACCTCGTACCCGCGGGCCCCGCCCCCCTCGACCGCCATGCGATCCAGCAGGTCGAGCAGGTACCCCGTCAACCGCAACGACTTGGCCCGCAGCGCCGCCATCCCGGCCTCGTCGAAGATCGCCAGTGAGGCCCGCAACGCGGCCAGCGCCAGCACCGGCGGATTCGACAACTGCCAGGCATCGGCCGACGCCACCGGCGCGAACGTTTCGTTCAGGTGCATCCGGAAGCGCGTCTCCGGATCGTTGCCCCACCATCCGGCGAACCGCGGAAGACCCGCATCGGCCACGTGCCGGGCATGCACGAACGTGCCGGCCACGCAACCGGGCCCGCCGTTCAGGTACTTGTAGCTGCACCAGCAGGCGAAATCGACATCCCAGTCGTGCAGCGACAACGGCAGATTCCCGGCCGCGTGCGCGAGGTCGAATCCGACCACGCATCCCGCCCGCCGGGCGGCCGTCGCGATCCGCTCCAGGTCAAACGCCTGCCCGGTGTAGTAGTTGACCCCCGCGAACAGCACCAGGGCGATCTCGTCGCCCCGTTCGGCCAGCATCCGCTCGATGTCCTCGGTCCGCAGCAGGTGCTCTCCTTCCCGCGGGCGGACACGCAGCAACCCCTCATGCGGGTTGTAGCCGTGCCAGCGCAACTGGCTCTGCACCGCGTACGTGTCGGACGGAAACGACGTGTCCTCCATCAGGATCTTGAACCGCGACGCGGTCGGCCGATAGAAGCTGACCATCATCAGGTGCAGGTTGGCGGTCAGCGTGTTCATCACGACCACCTCTTCCGGACGGGCCCCGACCAGACGACAACACGAGTCGCGGAACAACTCGTGATAGGGATACCAGGGGTGCGGGCCCTCGAAGTGGCCGTCGACCGCGTGCCGGGCCCAGGTGTCCAGTTCCTCGCCGACCGCGTCGCGGACCGCGTGCGGCATCAGCCCGAGCGAATTCCCGGCCAGGTAGATCACGTCCCGGCCATCATGCTGGGGGAAGGCGAACCGCCGGCGAAAGGCGGCCAGCGGATCGGCGGCATCCAGCCGCAGGGCGAACGCTTCGGTCGGCTCGAAAGTAGATGGATCGTAGGTGCTGCTCACGCGGCTATCATAGCTGGTGAGGGTGCAGGGGTCAGGCTCGCGGGTCACGGATCAGGGGGGCAGGGCGTTGCCGGAACCGGAAGACGTAGATTTCTCGGTATTGACGTTCGACGCGTGGCTGAAGTTCTTCTTCGCCCTCTCGCCGACCCGGGCGTTCACGTGGTCGGTCTTCGACATCTCCGACGCGCGCCGGCACCTGGAGCATTACATTCGCTTCTGCGAGGAGTCGCGGGCGATCCTGTGGCTGTACAAGGCCGACGCCGCGCGGATCGAGTCGGTCACCTGGACCCTGACCCAGGGGACCGCCAACGTGCTGTGGTCCGACCGGCTGACCGAGGACATCTGGCCGCCGGAAGCCCGGCCGACCCACCGGCTGCGCCTGCAGGCGATCGAGGCGATGGCGATCCCGTACGAAGACGTTTACCGCTACATCGCCGAGAACTTCGTCGGGTCGGCCTTCTTCATGTGGTGGGAGGCGGTGATCGGCGGCTTTCGGAAGGCCTACGGCCGGCCGGCCGTCAAGGGCGACTACACCCCGGACACGCCGCAAGAGGTGGCCGAGCGTGATGCGATCTTCGCGACGCTGCAGCGGATCTTGGCGATCGAGAACCTGGACTGCCAACTGGCGGCCTGTCACGGGCTGAACCACCTGTCCCACCCGCACCGGGCGACGACGGTCGAGGCGTTCATCCGGCGTTTCTCGGCCGACGGCGGCGATCCGGACACGCTCCGCTGGCTGTACAGTTGCCGGGACGGGGCGGCGATGTAGCTTTGCTGCGAGGGAGCAAGGGAGCAAGGGAGCAAGGGAGCAAGGGAGCGAGGGAGCGAGGGAGCGAGGAGGTGTGCGGGGTTTTTTGGCGGCATCACGTTTTCACGTTTTCGCGGTGTCGAGGGTACACTGCCGGGGGCACGAAATTGGAGACACATCATGCAGACGCCGACGACGACGAAAGTGCTGCCGCCGATCAACCTGATGAAGTGGGTCGAGGAGAATCGCGACCAGTTGAAACCGCCGGTGGGGAACAAGTACCTGTACTGCGGCGAGGATTTCTTCGTGATGGTGATCGGGGGGCCGAATGCCCGCAACGATTTCCACATCACGGCCTCGGAGGAGTACTTCTACCAGGTCAAGGGCGACATGGTCGTGCGGATTCGCGAGGACAACGACATCAAGGACTATGTCGTGCACGAAGGCGAGACGTTCTTCATTCCGCCGAACGTGCCGCATTCGCCCTGCCGCCCGGCCGGGACGATCGGGGTGGTGGTCGAGCGCAACCGCCCGCCCGGCGAGATGGAACACATGGTGTTCTACTGCGAGAACTGCAAGGAACTGGTCCACGACGTCGAGTTCGACTGCAAGGACATCGTCGAGCACTTCCGCGAGGCGATGGAGTCCTTCTGGGCCGACGAAGAGAAATCGACCTGCAGGAACTGCGGCACACGCGTCCCGAAGGCGGGGCCTTATCAGATGCCCGAGCATCTCAAGTAAGCAAGTGAGCACGTAAGCAAGTGAGCAAGGCAGAGTTGCCGGGGCACCACTTGGTCACTTGCTGACTTGCTTACTTGCTTACTGATGTGACCACGCCGTTGCGCCGGGGTTCGCCGTGATAGACCTGCATACGCACATCATGCCTCCCGATTGGCCGGACTGGTGTGAGAAGTTTGGTTACGAGGGGTTCATTCGGCTGGAGGCCTGTGAGGGCTGTCGGGCGCGGATGATGATCGGGGATCGGCTCTTTCGCGAAGTGGGGGAGGTCTGTTGGGCGCCTGGGCCGCGGATTGCCGACTGTGACGTGGCCGGGGTTTCGCAGCAGGTGCTCAGTCCGATTCCGGTTCTGTTCTGTTACTGGGCCCGGGGCGCGGATGCGCTCGAGTTCGCCCGTCTGCAGAACGATCACATCGCCGGCGTGATCCGCGATTACCCGGGCCGGTTCTACGGGCTGGGGACGGTGCCGCTGCAGGATCCGCAACGGGCGATCGGCGAGCTCGAGCGGTGCGTGCTGCCGGCCGAGCGGGGTGGCCTGGGCTTGTCGGGGGTCGAGATCGGCACGCACGTCGAGGCGAACCGGTTCGACGGGCGGGACCACGACTGGAACCTGAACGCGCCGGAACTGTTCGAGTTCTTTCAGGCGGCCGAGCGGCTGGGGGCGGCCGTATTCGTGCATCCGTGGGACATGATGGGTGCCGACCAGATGCGGCGCTACTGGCTGCCGTGGCTGGTGGGGATGCCGGCCGAGACGTCGCGGGCGATCTGTTCGATGATCTTCGGTGGCGTGCACGAGCGGTTGCCGGACCTGCGGGTGTGCTACGCGCACGGCGGCGGTAGTTTTCCGTTCACGCTGGGTCGGATCGAGCACGGGTTCCACTGTCGGCAGGACCTGGTGGCGCTGGACAACGCGATCAATCCGCGGGCGTACGTCGCGCGGGAGGACGATGGTGTGGTGACGCCGGCGCGGTTCTGGGTGGACTCGCTGACGCATGACGCGGATGCGCTGCGGTACCTGCTGAAGATCTTCAGCGACGAGCGGATCTGCCTGGGGACCGACTACCCGTTTCCGCTGGGTGAGCAGCAGCCGGGCAGCCTGATCCGGTCGATGGACTTCCCGGACGAGGTGGCCCGGCGCCTGCTGGTCGAGAACGCCGAGGCGTTTCTCGGACTGCGTCAAGTGAAGGAGTGAACACGTGAAAGAGTGAAAGCGGGTGGCGCGGGGCCAGCCTCTTTCACTCCATCACATGTTCACGTTTTCACCACGCGTTCAGCGTCGCCGGCCGAGCAGGCCGAGGCTGACGAGCAGCAGGCTGAGCGAGGTCGGTTCGGGGACGACGGTGAAGTTGTCGAACAGGGCCCACTGGTGGTCGGGCTGATCGCTGACCGAGCTGAACGGATCCTCGTAGCCCAGCAGGGCGAACCCGTCCGTGGAAGCGCTTGCCTCGCTGAAGAACAGGACGTCATTGAAGAGGACGTTGACGATGCCGCCGGCGACTTCGATGTCCACGCGGACCCACTGCAGGGCCGGCGCGGCGTGCGGACCGCCGAGCAGGTTGTCGAAGGCCGCGTCGAACGGCGCGCCTTCGCCGGTCTGGGTGTCGCCCAGGTCGGCCAGTTCGACGTCGCCCTCGTTGATCGCGGCGTCTTCCGTTCCGTAGCCGTTCTCGTTGGCCAGCCAGCCCCAGGTGCCGGCAGCGCCGCCGCCGCGGTTGTTGCGGGCCTCGATCGGGTCAGCGCTGTCGGTGCCGACGCCCCAGAGCAGTTGCTCGGTCGAGCCGGCCGGGAACGGATCGGTGCTCAGGTTCATGTAGGCATCGAACGAGACCGTGTAGTCGCCGGTGAAGTTGATCGGCGTGGCACCGGCCACGATGTTCAGCCCCGCCGCCACGCCAGCCGAGAAGTTGGCCTGGGCCAGCACGCCGCGGGTCGCGGCGCCGCCGGGGATCGGCCGGGGGGCTTCGGGAATGCTGAAGGCCGTGCCGAAGACGCTGAAGTTGCTGTAGTCGACGAAGGTGGCGAGCGTATCGGACTGTGCGTTGATGGTCACATCGGCCGCGGCGCTGTCGAACGGTTCGGCGAAGACGGTGCCGGCGTTGGCCGCGCTGGTCAGCAGTGCGCCGCCGAGCAGGATGCCCAGGAAGTTCTTCATTCTGATTGCTCCGTATCCCTCTGATTTGTTGGCGCGGGATTCACCCGTTCGGCGAAGACATGATCCGCTGGGGATGCTAGGGGGCCGCCGACGCGGTTTTCCACACAGAGTGTCCAAGTCGTTTCCACGGCTGAAGTAACGTCGCGTGTCGGGTTCGGGTTCTTCAGGGCTTCGCCATGTTCATGCGGCCCCAGGGTCGGGCCTGCCTGGTGCCCACACCTCTGGTCCTGTCATGGGGGCGGCTCGGCGGCGTCAGGCGACGTCGATGTGCTGGATGTCGCGGGCGAGGGTGTGGAGGTGTTCGAGTGCGCGGGGGGGGATGCGGACGTCGACGATGACGCGGGTATCGACGTATTCCTGGCTGAGGACGTCGGCGTAGCGTTCGAGGAAGTTGAGGGCCTTGCCGCTGGCGATCGGGATGCTGAGTCGCAGGCGCTGCATGTGGCCCTGCATGATCGCGTCGACTTCCTCGGTCAGGTGGTCGATGTTGGTGCCGCGGGCGGCCGAGATTTCGAGTGCGTCGAGGTGCTGTTTGCGGAGGACGGTCAGGACAGACTGGTCCTCGACGGCGTCGATCTTGTTGAGCAGCAGGATGGTCTGTTTGCCGTCCGCGCCGAGTTCGGTCAGGACGGTATCGACGGCGTTGATCTGTTCGAGTGCGTCGGGGCTGGACGCGTCGACGACGTGCAGCAGCAGGTCGGCGTGGATGGCTTCTTCGAGGGTGGCTTTGAAGCTGGCGACCAGGTGGTGCGGCAGGTCGCGGATGAAGCCGACGGTGTCGCTGAGCAGGACGGCCCGGCCGTGGCCGAGTTCCCACTTGCGGGTCAGGGTGTCGAGGGTCATGAACAGGCGGTCGGCGGCCTTGGCCTTGGCGCCGGTCAGGGTGTTCATCAGGGTGCTTTTGCCGGCGTTGGTGTAGCCGACGAGCGAGACCTGGAAGAACTCCTTGCGGGCGAGGACTTCGCGGGTGCGGCGGCGGTCGATGGCGGCGAGTTTTTCCTTGAGCATGGCGATGCGTTTGCCGACCAGGCGGCGGTCGATTTCGATCTGGCGTTCGCCGGGTCCGCGGGTGCCGATGCCGCCGACGGCGCCGGCCCCTCCACCGCCGCCGGCTCCGGCGATGCGTTCGAGGTGGGTCCACATGCCGCGCAGACGCGGGGCGGTGTATTCGAGCTGGGCGAGTTCGACCTGCAGCCGGGCCTCGGCCGTGCGGGCCCGCGAGGCGAAGATATCGAGGATCAGTTCGCTGCGGTCGATCACCTTGCGCTGGACCGCTTTCTCGATTTCGCGGATCTGGGTCGGGCTCAGGTCGTTGTCGAAGATGACGACGTTGGCGTCGTGCACGTCGGACCGCTGGCGGATCTCTTCGAGCTTGCCTTTGCCGACGCAGGTGGCCGGGTCATAGGAGCGGCGGCGTTGCAGGACGGAGTCGACGACGTCGGCGCCGGCCGACTCGGTCAGTTCGCTCAGTTCGGCCAGCGGATCGCCGATGGGATCACCGCCCAGCAGCACGCCGACGAGCAGAGCCCGCTCGCGGACGACGGAGAAGTCGTCGCGGGACTGATCTGCGAAGGATGGCTTGGCCATTCGGGTTCCCAACAAGCGCGTGCGCGGGCCGGCCGACGCTGTCGCCGGCTGCCTGCATTATACGGTCCGGGCGGGCCGGGTTTTCGGTTTGGGGTCAGTTTTCGGCGGTTGGCCGGCCGCACTCGGGGCAGCGTGGCAGTTCCTGTCCGCGGAGGTCGTAGCCGCAGGCGAGGCAGATCGGTACGCCGAGGGTCACGAGTCGCCGGCGGAGGAAGCGCAGGTAGCGGCGGCGGACGATCCAGGTGGCACCGAGCCAGATGCACGCGCCGAGGATCGGTCCGGCGGCGATGACGAGGATCATCCGGCCGGCCGGGGTGGTCGGCATGGGGATCCAGAGGCGGAGGGTCAGAGCAAGCAGGAACGCGGTCGCCGCGACGGCGGCGGTGTAGGCGGCGAGGGCGAGCCAGAAGCCAGGCATGCGGTAGAGTTGCCGGTTCCAGTCCGCGAGGGCCTGCTGCGCATCGGCGTTGGTGGGGAAGCGCCGGGTTTCGGGATCGTGGGGGTCAAGTTCCACGTCGTGGTCTCAAATGGTCAGGGAGCAAAGGGCGCGACGGAGCGAGCCCTTGTCACTTGCTCCGCTGGTCCTCAGAAGTACTTTTCCCAGGTGGCGAAGCGTTTTTCGAGGTCTGCCTTCATGGCGGGGTCGTTCTTGAGGTAGCCCGGGTCGTGGACGACGAGGGCTTCGAACCAGTCGACCATCAGTTTCCAGTCGGTCAGGCTGATCGTTTCGGGTGCGATGCGGTGGCGGTCGACGTCCATGTTGTGGTAGTTGCCGAGTGCCAGGCACATGCCGGTGGCTTCGTAGCCGTAGGCGCAGAACGCGGTCGATTCGCAGGTGCCGCCGGCCATCAGCTTGCGCTGATAGCGGAAGGTCTTGCGTCGGCGGGCGAGGGTGGCGGCGACGCGGCCGCAGTGGTCGGTGAGCGCGGGGGTGAAGACGCTGGCCTTGTCGCCGACGCGGAGGACCGGGCCGTCGCCGATGGTGGCGTTACCGCCGCGGGCGCTGCTGGTTTCGATGGCGACGATGGGGATCTTCTTCGGCAGGGTGCGGGCCTTGCAGGCGCCGATGGCGCCGATGAAGCCGACTTCTTCGGCGCGGGTGAACAGGCAGTAGACCTCGGCGCGGGTCTTCTTGCGGGCGAGTCGTTCGAGGAGCGCGAGGGCGGCCGCGGCGCCGGCGATGTCATCGCAGCCGCGGGCGTGGACGATGTCGCCGCGGAGGCGGGGTTCGGTCAGGTCCCACATGCCGGGGCTGTTGGGCTGGATGGGTTGGGAGACCCGGAGCAGGACTTCCTCGGGCAGGCGCATGTTTCCGATCAGGCGGTAGACGGACTTGGTCTTGGTGACTTCCTGCACGCGGGCCCGGATCCACTTCCCGTCGGAGTGAAAGCGGACGCGCTGGTTGTCGAAGTAGTCGGCGTAGACGCCACCGCGAAAGGCGGCCCGGACGGTGCGGCGGTCGACCATCTCGAGGGCGACGAAGCCGGGGTGGTCGGTGTGTGCGCTGAAGGCAAGCGGCCGGCGGTTCTTCGGCGGTCGTGACCGATAATGCGCGAGCAGGTTTCCGTAGCGATCGGCTTTGCAGGTGACGCCGGGCAGTTGCCGGCAGCGGTCGCGGATGTAGTCGAGGACGGCGTGTTCGACGAAGGCGGCGGTCGGGAGGGCGAGCATGTCGCGCAGGACCCTGGGAAGCGGCATGTGGATGTCTCCGGGGGTATCGGTTGATGCGAGTGTAGGGAAAAGGGGGCGTGGGAGCGAGAGAGCGGGCAAGGCCGGGTTACCGGCGGGACGCCCGGGCGACGCCGGCCCGGCGCGGCCCGAAAATCCTGGACGCAAGCTGCTTCGGGCGTGGCGTTTACGGGCGGTTCAGGTGTTTACCCGCTACCGCTGTTCGGATCTGGCGCCGAAAATGAACATGGGTGGGGGGGTACCCCGGGGACGAGCGGGGCCGCAAGCGTCTTCGTGGGGGCGTTCGCGGGTCCGCATTTCGCCTTCGCCTTCGCCTTCGCACCTCGCATTCGCATTGGCATTCGTACCTCGCCTTCGCCTTCGCACCTCGCATTGGCATTGGCATTGGCCTTCGCACTCGCACCTCGCATTGGCATTCGCAATGGCATAGGCGTCCGCGTTTCGCGTCGGGCCCGGGCCACCGCCGCCGGCCGCGCGCCCTCTGCGGGCCGCGTACCCCGGCGACCGTGCCCGCCTGCTCCGATCTCCCTGGGGCCCGTCCCGGCAGGTATATTTTTTGGCATGGAAGCGCGGAAGAGCCCGTCCACTACGGGTGATATGACTGGTGCGGCACTGGAGCTTGATGCGACCATGGCGACCGTGACGGAGGCCCAGCGTGGCAGCCGTGAGGCCGCGGACCGGCTGGTGCGCGAGCACGACGGCCTGGTTCGCGGCGTGATCTTCGGCGTCGTCGGACGGGCCCAGATGGTCGACGACATCGCCCAGCAGGTCTGGGCCCAGGTCTGGCAGCGGCTGCCGGGCCTCAAGGATCCACGGCGCCTGCGGTCGTGGCTCTACACGGTGGCCCGGAACGCCGCCATCGATGCCGGCCAGTCCGCCCGGCGTCGCCAGGGGGTCGCGCTCGATGCGGTGGCCGAGCCGGTGCGGGACGGCCCGCAGGTGAACCCGGCCCGGATCACGATCGGCGGCGAGGTTCGCGAGGAACTGCTGCGGGCGATCGAGGGATTGCCGGCCCTGTATCGCGAACCGTTCGTGCTGCGGCACATGGAAGACTGGTCGTACGCCGAGATTGGCGAGCTGCTGGGCCTGCCGGTCGAGACGGTCGAAACGCGCCTGGTTCGCGCCCGGCGCCAATTGCGGGAGGCCCTGCGAGGGAAGGTAGAACATGACGGATCCGCGTGAACAACTTGAGCGCCTGATTTCGCGGTGCCTCGACGGCGAGGCAAGTGCCGAAGAGCGGCGTGACCTGCAGCGCGCGTTGCGACGCAACCCGAGTGCGGACGCGTTGTTCGAGGAATACGCGGCGTTGGATCGCGAGGCCGGGCATGCGATTCGGGCGGCAGTCGCCGCACCGGGGATCGGTCCGGTCCTGCGGCGGCCGTCGATCTGGCGCGAGGCCGGCCTGGCGCTGGCGGCCTGCGTGGCGATGCTCGTCTGGCTGCAGCCGCTCGAGCGGCCGAGCGCCGGCGGAGCGGCGGATGCGAGTCGGGCCTCGTGGTTCGCGCCGCCCCCGACGACCACGGACAGTTGGACGGACGACGCGCGTTCGGTCGAACGGCTGGGCGTGCCGATGGCTGATACCGATCGCGAGTGGATCGTGGTGCCCGGGGAGCGACCCGGGGAATACCTGGTGATTGAAGTGAATCGTACGCGGACGCGACTGCTGCAGTTGCGGCGCGACTTCTGAGAGGGCATGGACGATGTTGATTCTGAAAGCCTTGTTCCTGAGTGGTGTGTTTCTTCTGGCCGGCCGCCCGCTGGCGCAGCAGGCGACGATCCAGGTCGACGCGGTGCCGGACGAACACGGCAACGTTGCCCTGTCGCTGGTGGTCGGCGATGAACCCGCCCACGTGATCGCGGCCAGCGTGCAGGTCTCGCCGGTCTGGATCGGCGTGCGGATGGTGCCGGTTCCCGACGCGCTGGCGGCGCACATTCACCGCGAAGGGATGATGATCTCGAACGTCGTGGCGGGCAGCCCGGCCGACGAAGCGGGCCTGGAACAGTACGACGTGGTGGTCTCGTTCGACGGCGAGGAGATCGAGACCGGCGAGCAACTGGTCGAGCGGATCGCGGAGGTCGGCGTCGGCAGGCGGGCGAAGGTGGTCGTGATTCGCGGCGGGGCCGAGCAGTCGCTCTGGATTCGTCCGGCGGACCGCCCGGAGCATCCGAGCCACGAGTACAAGTACGACGAGCCGGCCATGGCGGGCAACGACACGAACTACTTCGGGCACAACATGGTGGTGACCCCGGACGGCAAGTGGCAGATGCAGCCGCTGGGCCAGATGCGTGACCTGTCGGAACTGCTGGACGAGTTCGACCTGGAGGAACTGAAGGACTTCCAGTTCCCGGACAACAGCGGGATGATGCCGCGCTTCCGCATGCGGAGCTTCCCCGGGATGGAATTCGATTTTGACTTCAACTGGAAGGACCTGGGCGAAGTCGACGGCGACGTGGAGATCGTCATCCGCAGCAGCGACGGCGACGAGACCCTGGAGATCAAGCGGAACGCGGACGGCACCTTCCGCGTCGTGCGCGAAGACGACGCGGGCGAGCGGGTCGACGAGTACGAAAGCGCCGAGCAGTTCGAGGCGCAGGATCCGGAGGCCTTCGAGATGTTCCAGGGACACTCGGGTCACGGGAGCGGCGCGATGATCTTCATGCATCCGGGTGGCAAGGATCTGCCGCGGATGCAGCGCGACTTCTCGGCCAAGATCGAAAAGCGGATTCGCGAAGCGCACGAACGGGCCACCGCGGCGCTGCAGCACGGCGATCAGGCCCGGCAGCGGGTGATCCGCCGGCAGCGGAGCATGTCGACCAGCGACCAGAGCGGGGCGCACGAGACGCAGCTTCAGGTTTCGATCGGCGATGACGGCGTGCGGGTCGAGCTGGTCGAGGACGGCGTCAGGAAGGTGTACGAATTCGAAGACGAGGCGCACTTCAAGCGGAGCGAGCCCGAACTCTACGAGCGGTGCGGCCTGGGCGGCCGGTAGGAATCGAAGGACGGAGTCGGGGACCAGGGGTTCGAGCGGCGCGCCCGGCGCGCCCGGCGCGCCCGCGGTCCCCGGTCCGCCTTGTGCGAGACGCGCAGGGTGCGTCATCGACGCCGCGTTCCACGGATTCGCGTGGCAGCGCCGGCGTGGGTGCCGCACCCTGACTTCATCACACCCGAACTGAATTCCAACCTGCCGCCGTCGTCCCCGGGGTACCCCCCACCCAAGTTCATTTTCGGTGCCAGAGCGAAGAGGCGGTAGCGGGCAAACACCTGAAGCGCCCGTAAGCGGCCCGCCGACAGCGGGTTGCGTCTTCGATTTTTCCGAGCCCGTCGCGCCGCGACAGGCCGCGAGAACCGCCTCGCCTCGGACCGATCCGGGGCGGTCGTTCCGCGCTGCCGGCGAGACGTTTGGCGTTGCGGCCGCTCCCACCAGAGTGCTATCCTCAGCCGCGGTTCCTTCGACCCACTTCCGCGAGGCCGAGCGGCGATGCCCGACACGCCCGACCAGTCCGAGTTCAGCCGACGCCTGCAGGCCGCCATGCAGCGGGCCAAGGCCCCCGCGCCGGCCGAGCCGCCCGCCGCTACCGCGACGAACACCGATGCGTTTCAGCAGCGGCTGGCGACCGCGATGGATCCGGCCGCGGAAGCCGCGACCGAACCTCCTCCGCCCGAGCCGCTGCCCGAAGCCGAACCGGTCGGCACCGGCGCATACATCGTTCGCAAAGGCGACTGCACCTCGAGCATCGCGATGGACCACGGGCTGTACCCCGAGACGCTCTGGAACGACCCGGGCAACACCGCGCTGCGCGAGGCCCGCGTCAACATGAACGTGCTGCTGCCGGGCGACCGGATGCACATTCCCGAGAAGCGCCTTCGCGAGGAAGCCCTGGCACCCGAGCAGCGACATCGCTTCCGGCGCCGCGGCGTACCCGAACAACTCCAGATCGGGTTCGAGGACAAGGACGGCGCCCCCTACGCCGGCGAGGCCTACACGATCGACATCGACGGCCTCGTCCGCGAAGGCTTCACCGACGGCAGCGGTTTCGTACGCGAACCGATTCCGCCCGAGGCCAGGCTGGCCGTCATCGAATTCGCCGAGCGACAGGAGACCTACGAGTTCACGCTCGGCGACCTCGAACCCGTCGACGCCGTCCGCGGGCTGCAGAAACGACTCAAGAACCTCGGTTTCCTCGCCGGACGCCTGAGCGGCGCCTACGACGACGCGACCACCGCGGCGGTGCGCGACTTCCAGCGGCATTACGCCCTGGCCAACACCAGCGGACAGGTCGACGCCGAAACCCGCGCACAGCTCGTGGCGGTTCATCGCAGCTAACCCCCTCTCCCCCAGGAGCCCGCCCGTGTCGACACGTCCCGCGGAAGGCCGGTTCGAGGCCGTCAACTTCGAGTTCGAAAACCTGCCGCCCCGGTGCGCGACGACGCGCGGCGCCGGCTTCGACGAAGGCGACGTCATCCGGCGTATCAAGGAAGGGATCCCGGGCATGGCCCTGAAGTTCTCGGCCTACTACCCGACCACCGCGGGCGATGCCGAGTCCGGACACGTGCTGATGCTCGGCTGGGATCACGCCATGCTCGCCGAACGCCGCGAGGACGGCTACTACCTCGACAGCATCTACGCGCACGGCACAAGCACCAGCGAAGACGCGCAGATCTACCACCTGACCGGCGCGGACTACAAGACCCGGACCGCCCGCCCGACCGTCGAAGTCGAACTCGACGGCGACAGCCAATGCAACACGCACCGCGACAGCCGCTGCCTGTGGCGGAAACTGGATCTTCGCGAAGAGAACGTGCGAATCAGCAAACTGGTCACGTTCAGCCTGACCTCATGCTCGTTCGGCGTCCTGTGGCCGGACCCGCAGGGCGAGGAGACCGCGCCCGAGTACTACGTCGCCTCGCACATGGCCTTCTCGCCGCCGATCCCGCTGTTCTGGATCGCCGAGAACCGAACCGGCGGAATCGGCGGACGACGCCGCGGGTCCGCCCCGCGACGGTCCGAGTCGCTCGTCTCGACCAGGGTGCAGTTGAACCTGCTCGCGTCGGTCAACTCGGCCCGGTCCGAACTGGACAAGTTCACGGCCGAACGCATCCCCCACACCGACGGCTGCGACGTGACCGCCCGACTCATGCTGCGCGGGCCCGAACGCCTGGCCGACCTGATGGACAGCGGCCGCGAGTCGGCCCCGTTCAAGACGCACCCGTACGTCGTGCTCGAGTTCGCCGGCGACCAGGTCCGCTTCCGCTGCACGCTGGGCTACAACAACGACCCGACCCTCCGCCGCCCCGAGAAACCGCCGTTCCACTCGCTCGGCCCGGCCTTCCAGGTGTTCAACAGCCTGTCCGGCCCGAACGACTTCGTGCTGCCGCAGATCAACCAGGCTCTCGGACAGCGGATCATCGACGAGATGGACAAGCTGATCCGGGACGACTACGCGTTCATGACGCTGCACCTGTCCAGCCTGATCCGCGTCGGCAAACTCAACGAAACGCGGGCGTATCGAACGCCGAAGTACGACAAGCTGATGAGCTTCCAGAAACGCTACACGATCCCGCCGAGCCTCGGCCAGAACCTGCCGGCCGTGTTCCGCTTCGTCGAGGCCGCCGCCAGCGACCCCGAGAGCGACCCGCAGATCGCCCGAAGCTACGAGGAGATCTTCAAGATCTGGCAGGAACAGCAGATCGGCTGCCGGTTCCCGGTCGATACGCTGCACCAGCTTGCCGCCCGGGTGGCCGACACGTCGCCGCGGCTGAGAACCGGCGCCTACGCCGCGCCGACCCCGACGGAACGACTGCCGGCCGAACAGATCGTCGGCATCGGCCCCCGCAAGGAGGACGAGGATCGGTCGGAAGAGCAGTGAGACCGTGTTGCCCTGGACGAGCGAAAGAGGTCGGCCCGCGTCATATCATTGCACGACGCGTGCATCGGCATCGCGCGTGGGGAGTGCCGCCGGCATCCCGGCGGTGCGTTCTCCGCGCTGACGGATCGCGGGTGTTCCGCAAGATGCCCTCGCCTGTGATCTCGTCAGCCGAGGCTTCTGTGGCACAGGCGTCCCGCCTGTGATCTTGTCATCCGGCGGGGTCGGACGGGGTCCGGTTCAGCGCTTGTAGAACGGCAGCGGTACGACGCGGGCGTCGAGGGTCGTCGCCTTCAGCGCGATCCGGACGCCGGTGCCCGCTTCGGCCAGCGCCGGCGGGACGAAGCCCATCGCGATGATCTTGTCGAGGGTCGGGCTCTTGATGCCGCTGGTGATCACGCCGACGGCCTGCCCGTCGCTTTCGATCGGAGCGCCCTGGCGCGGCGTGCGCTTGCCGTCGACCTCGAAGCCGACCAGCGTCTTCTCCGGGTTGGCGCGGACGCGATCGATCGCCTCGCGGCCGATGAAGTCCTTGTCCTTGCCGACGACCCAGGCCTGGCCGGCCGAGATCGGGTCCCAGTCCTCGCTGAGTTCGTGGCCGTAGAGCGGCATGCCGGCTTCGGTGCGGAGCGTGTCGCGGGCGCCCAGGCCGGCCGGCTTGATCGGACGGTCCATGCCGGCGGTTCGCGAGATCAGCATGTTGGCGGCGGTCTCGGCGAACCTGGCCGGGAAGATGATCTCGACGCCGTCCTCGCCCGTGTAGCCGCTGCGGGCGACGAGGTACTCGTTGCCGAACATGTTGCCGGCCCGGAAGTGGTAGCGCTTGAGGTCGTCGATCTGGATCGGCAGCAGTTCGTTCATCAGTTCGATCGCGTCCGGACCCTGGATCGCGATCATCGCCGTGGATTCGGTGCGGTCGTTGATCTCGACCTGCAGGCCGGCCGCGTGCTGCTGCCACCAGGGGAGCAGTTTCGCCCGGTTGCTGGCGTTGCAGACGACCAGGAAGCGATCTTCGAGGCGTGAGACGATGACGTCGTCGAGGATGCCGCCGTCTTCGCGGCACATGTGGCTGTAGCGGCTTTGCCCGGGCGTCATGCTGGCGATCGGGCGGGTGTTGAGGCGTTCGAGCAGGGCTTCGGCGTCGGTCCCCGAGAACTCGACGCGCCCCATGTGCGAGACGTCGAACATCGACGCGTGCTGGCGGGTGTAGTGGTGTTCGGCGACCAGGCCCTCGTAGGTGACCGGCATCTGCCATCCGGCGAAGTCGACCATCGTGGCGCCAGCCTGGCAGTGGAAGCCGTGCAGCGGAGTCTGTTGCATCGATTGGGTCCTCTGTGGTGCCGGTCGCCGGCGGCCCGTTCGGGCGGCGCCTCGGGAAACAGGAGACTATACCGCGCCGCGTGCCAACCGGCATGGCGCCGGCGTGTCTGTTCCCGGGGCGCGATTCGTTGACACGGGCGCGGCGGGCGTCGAAACTGGTTCATTGGCGCAGGCGGCCGGCGATCCGCAACGGCCTGTCCCGGGACCGCGATCGGCGGCGAATCGGCCGGGTTGCGGTCGCTTCACGAAAGGCATCGGTGCAAACAGCAACACCCCCGCAGACGAGTCCCCCGCAGCGCGGTTGCGTGCTCGTGACCGGTGCGGCCGGTCTGCTGGGGCGTGAACTGGTCGGTCAGTTCCGCGGGCTGGGCTGGGAGACGCTGGGCGTCGACCTGGCGCGGGCCGATGCCAACACCCTGGTGGGTGACTTGGCCCGGGAGGAGATCGCCCGGCAGGCCTGCGCGGGCGTCGATGTGGTCGTCCACGCCGCCGCCCGGCAGTACCACAGCGGCGTCCCGCCCATGGGCCGCCGACAGTTCTTCGCGCACAACGAGGTCGCCACCCGGCAGTTGCTGGCGGCCGCCCGGGACGCGGGCGTGCGGCACTTCGTGCTGCTGTCGAGCGACATGTCCTATGGCATTCCGGATGCGGTCCCGATTCGCGAAGATGCTCCGCAGCACCCGATCGGTCCCTACGGACAAAGCAAGGTCGCCTGCGAACGGCTCTGCCTCGCGGCCGCCGAAAGCGGGATGTGCGTGACGATCTTTCGGCCGCGGCTGATTATCGGCCCCGGCCGCCTGGGGGTGCTGAAGACGCTGTTCGACCGGATCCAGGCCGGCAAGACCGTCTACATGATCGGCGGCGGCGCGAACCGCTACCAGATGGTGGCCGTCAGTGACGTGGCGGACGGTTGCGTGCGCGCGGTCGAGCAGGGGGTGGCCGGGGTGTTCAATCTCGGATCGCACCATCCGCCGACGGTGCGGGCGCTGCTCGAGGACCTGGTCGCGCGGGCCGAGAGTCGTTCGCGGATCCGGTCGCTGCCCGCGGGTCTGACGCGGATGGCGCTGGCGGGTCTCGATCGGTTCCGGCTGAGCCCGCTGACGCCGGAGCAGTATCGCATCGCGCCGGTGGACTTCGTGCTGGACACGACCGCCGCCGAGCGCGCCCTGGGCTGGCGGGCCCGGTTCGACGACGCCGAGATGCTCTGGAGCGCGTACCGCACGTACACCACCGACGGTGGCATCGTGGCGGCCCGCACGGCCGCCTCGGACGCGTTGCCGCGGATCCGACCGCCGGCCGCGCCGTCCGCCTCTTCGACGACCAAGCAGACCAGTTCGCGTTGAGCGCGGTGTCCACGGGTTCGGCGGGGCAACGCTGGCAGTCGCTGCTGCCGGGTTTCCTGCTGCTGGGCCTGCTGACGCTGGTCGCGCATGGCTGGTGCCTCGCGGATGGCACGGTGCTGGACGACCACTGGCACCAGCGCGGCCTGCGCGTCCACGGGTGGGGTTACTTCGAACTGCTTCGTTCGCTCGAAATCGAGCCGGCCGACTGGATGCAGGTCTGGTGGCAGGACAAGGTGGTCCGCTGGGACTACGGTCGGCCGCTGTTCATCCTGGCGATGAAATTCGTCTATCACGTTCTGGGCGGTGATGATCCGTTTGCGCTGCATGCGTTCAGCCTGCTGCTGCACTGGCTTTCGGCCTGCCTGCTGTGGCGGTTCGCGGCGTGGCTGGTCGGCGGAGGCTGGTGGTGCTGGCTGGCCGCCGCCGCGTTCGTGCTGTACCCGCACGCGGTGATCACGGTGGCCTGGCCGTCGTCGCAGAACGTGGTCATGTCGACGGCGCTGCTGCTGGGGGGCCTGCTGGCGTACCGGCGGGCATCGCGGCTGGACGAGGCCGGGGCACCGCCGGTTCGGCGTGGGTGGCTGGCGGCCGTGCTGGTGTTGTGGGTGCTGGCGCTGTTCACGCGTGAGAATTCGCTGCTGCTGGCGCCGCTGCTGGTCGGGCTGGACCTGATGGCCGGCGGGTGGCCGCGGCTGCGGGCGCGGATGCCGGTCTACGCGGGCCTGGCGTTGATCGGCCTGGCGTTCATCGGGTGGCGGCTGGGACAGGTGACGGCGCCGATGCCGGACGTGTACACGCGGCGGCCGGACGGCGACCTGCTGCTGTATGCCGGCTGGCTGCTGGCGAAGCTGGGGCATTACCTGACGACGGCGGTGTGGATTGCGCCGATGACGATCGGGCCGACGGGTCGCATCGATCCGTGGCGCGAGGTGCCGGTCGAGACGCTGGTGACGTGCGTGCTGCCGCTGGCGTACCTGGGTGGCTATGCCTGGCTCTCGGGTCGGCAGCGGGGCTGGTGGCTGTGGCCGGCCTGGATCGTGCTGGCGATTCTGCCGGTGCTGCCGGTGATCGCGACGCCGCACTCGGGCTACCTGTGCGGCGTGGGGATGGCGCTCGGGCTGGCGACGTGTGCGGCCGGGGTGCGGGCGACCTCGCGTCGTCGCCTGGGGCGCGGCCTGTTGCTGGCGACACTGGCGGGCTATGCGCTGTTCACGATGCTGAACCGCTGGCAGTGGACGGGCATCATCGCGGCCGAGCGGTTCACGACCGAGTGGATGCTGCGCGATCCGCCGCCGGCGCCGGTTCGAGATGTCTATGTGCTGAACCTGCCGTTCGTGTCGGTCTATGCCAAGCCGCGGCTCGATCGGATTGCGCCGCGGGCGTTCGCGGACAAGCGGATGCACGTGCTGACGTTTGCGCCGACGCCGACGCAGGTGGAGGGGCGGACCTGGCTCGAACAGGTGGACGACTGCACCCTGCTGGTGCGGATCGAGGGGCAGCCGTACTTCTCGCGTTTCAACGGGCGCTTCGTGCACGAGGCGTTCCGCGCGGGCCCGCGGCTGGCCGTCGGCGAGGCGGTCCGTGGCGCGGGGTTCGAGGCCACCGTGGTCGAGGACGACAGCGAAGGGATTCGCACGCTGCAGTTCCGCTTCGACCGTCCGCTGGCCGACCCGCGGGCGTGCTTCTACCTGGTGACGATCGACAGCGTGGCGCGGCTGCGGTTCACGCCTCGTCCGGATGGCCGCGTGGAGGGCGCGTTCGACCTGGCGTCGGCGACCGCGGCCCTGGCGGGCGGTTCGGCCGATGCGGGCGACTGGCTGCTGCGGGCGGCGCAGGGTGCGGATGTGGCACTGGCCGAGGCGGCCGCCGCGGCGGTGCATCCGTCGGCGCTGGCGCTGGCCGAGTCGCTGGGGGCGCCGCTCCAGGACGTGCTGGGGCAGCGGGTGTTGTCATCCGCGGACTGGTCCCGGGTGGCGGCCTGGTGGCGGCGATCGGTCGATGACGAGTTGCTGCACGTGCTGTGGGTGCAGCGTGATGCGCTGCTGCCGCTGGTCAAGGCGCGCGAGGAAGTGCCGAACGCGCGGCGGCGGCTGGCGGAATACCTGCGTGCCGATCTGTACCTGACGGGTCCGGCGTTCCCGGGTCCGGCAACGCGCTGAGGCCGGCCGGCCCGGTCCGCGGGTCGAAGAATCCCACCACGAGGCTGTAGAAGTAGTCGCGGGCGTAGGGCGCGAACCCGACGTGTCCGCCGCCGGGGAGGATCAGCGCCGCCACGTTGGGGTTGCGTGTTCGCTCGATCAGGTCGGCGACGTTCTGGGCCGAGGTGAGCGGGTCGTTGGCGCCCTGCACGATCAGCACCGGCATGGGGGCGACGTTCAGCTTGGGGCCGCAGGGCCTGTCCTCGTACGGCAGCAGGCGCAGGAAGCGGAGCGCGTCGGGGACCATGCCCGGGTAGTAATCGGGGTGACGTTCGAACTCGAACAGGATGCACTTGCCGAGGTCGCCGTTGATCTCGCGGTGCTGCTTCTGCTGCATGCGTCCGCGGACGGTGCCCTGCAGGCTGTTGATGACGGGATTGCCGAGGACGCTGGCAGGCGTTGCGCAGGCGGCGACGACCTCCTCGAAGCGCAGGACCGGCGAGAACGCCAGCATGCCGGCCGCGAAGACGGGCTCTGCCGGGCGCGGGCGCATCAGGGGACGCAGGCCCGGCATCAGGTCGGGGTCATCCTCGTGTCGGCCGATGTGCCAGGCGGTGGTCAGAGCTTCGTTCGCGCCCCAGCAGAAGCCGATCAGCCCGGTCTGCCGGACATAGGGCTTGGACTGGGCCCAGAGGGCGACGGCGATCAGGTCATCGGCTTCGAGCGCCCCGAACATGCTGTGGACATCGGGATAGCGCCGGTTGGTGCTGCCCATGCCGCGAAGTTCGACGGCCAGGACGTGGAAGCCGGCTTCGCGGAGTGCGATCGACAGGTCGCGGGTCCGCCAGACGGCCAGGTCGCCGAGGATGCCGGGCAGGATGACGACGCAGTTGGCGCGGCGTGGTTGTCCGTTCTCGCGGGCGAGTCCGAGCCGGGCGGCGTATTCGAGTTCCGCGTTGATCGGAATCCAGACATCCTCGAACCCGGGCCACGGGGCGGGGGTGATGCCTTCCGAGGTATCGCTGCCGGTGGCCTGGGCGGTGTGGGACAGTCCGGTCAGGTTGCCGAGGACGGTGTGAAGCGTATCCGGGTTGCGGCCGAAGTGTGCGAAGACATCGACAGGCCGGCCGGCGTCGTCGAGCAGGTCGCCGGTCAGCAGGGGGGCCGGATGCTGTTCGGGCAGCAGCGGCGCGAGTTGGGGCTGGGTTTCGGCGAGCCACTGGCGGACGTTCGTGGCGGCCGCGGGCCGGATCGGTCGGATGCGGTCGAGGCTGGCCGGGAAGGCCCGCTGCGCGAAGCACCCCGCCAGGGGCAACAGCAACGCGATCAGCAGCGTGGGGTGCGGTCTGGACATGGCAACAGGCTACCCGCGAGGGAGCGCGGGAGCCAAACCGGGGGAGTCTGGGCGCGAAGGAGCAAAAGGGCGAGGGGCGAGGGTGCCCCATTCTTGAGTGAGCGCAGCGAGCGGACGGGTGGGGGACTGCATTCTGTTCCGAATCCACACGCGGTACACCCACCGCGCACGGCCAGGCGGTGCGGCATCGACGCCTGCAACGCCCGTGTCGAACGCCAGCGCGGAATCCTGCGTCGATGACGGACCCTACAACCCCTTGCTCCCTGGCCCCTGGGCTCCGCCGCTCCCGCGTCTCGTTATGCTGCTAGCATCCTGAGGAGGGACGGTTGATGGACTGGTTGCGGCGGTTGTGGCTGCGGTTGCCGGGGCGTCGGCGGGAGGCGGGCAGCGTCGTGGCCGGTCCGGCGGAATTGTGTCTCGCCCGTGACGGCGCGGTGGCCCGGCGTTTGCCGTGGGACCGGGTGACGCGGATCGAGGCGTTCAAGCTGGACTGCTACGTGGTGGACTGCATCTGCCTGCGGTTCCACGTGCGGGGCGAGACGCCGCTGACGGTCGACGAGTCGATGGCCGGCTTCGAGACCCTGGCGGGCGTGCTGGAGCGCAGGCTGGGGATCTCGCCGGAGTGGTACCTGACGGTCATGTTCCCCGCGTTCGAGACGAACCTGGCGATCATCTGGGAAGCGCCCGCGCGACCGGATCTTCGAGACGCGTGTTCCGATCCGAACTGAGCGGTGTGCCGCGCCGTCGCGATCACGGTTGCGGGCAGGCGTTGCCGAACACCACCAGCATGGTCGCCAGGTCGGAGAGATCGACCAGGCCGTTCGGCTGCAGGTCCGCGGCCGCGGCGTCGCCGTCTGCGGTCAGGCCGAAGCGGCTCAGCAGGCCCGCGAGGTCGCTGAGGTCGACGGCGTTGTCGCCGTTCAGGTCGCCGGGGCACGTGAACGGGTATTCGTAGGCGCCGATGTCGACGATCGGGCCCTGGCCGAGGCCGGTGTCGGGCAGCCACCCCTGGTTGAGCAGGCGAGGGTTCCCCGCCGCGTCGAAGGGGATTGGCTCGTCGGTATCGCCATCGCCATCGAGGTCGGCCGCGTCGGCGGGCAGCCAGTCGTTGTTGCCGCGGTCGATGCAGGGCGACTGGGGGTGCAGGGCGAACGACTCATCGCCGGTGGCGAAGATGCGGTCCGGGCCGAGCAGGTCGGCGAACCTCGGGTCCGCTTCGATGGTCCGTTCGACGAGCGCCAGTTGTTCACCCAGGCGTTCGAGGATGCAGTCCGAAACCTCGAATTCGTCGCGGGCGCCGGTCAGTTGCAGGCCGACGACGGGGTCGGCAATCGAGCCGGTCCGGTTGCCGGCGACGACGCTGTTGCGTATCCGCATCGGCGCATCGCAGTGCAGCCCGCCGCCGCCTTCGAGGGCCTGGTTGCCGGCGATGGTGACGTTGATCAGAAACGCCCGGTTGATGCCTTCCAGCAGTCCGCCGGGGGCCCCCCGGCTGCGATTGCCGGCGGAAACCACGTTCCGCATCAGCACGTTGGAGATCGGACCGCCGATGACGTCCTCGACATAGAACGCGGCCGCTTCGCCGCGCAGGCGATTGACGCCACCATCGACAATGATGCGGTTGCCGATGAACGTCGAGTTCTCCAGAACGGCTCTGTCCCGCGGGAGCAGCGTCGCGCCGGCCGACGGCGGGGGGAATTCGGCTTCGGCGACATTCTCGATGAAGTGCGTGTTGCGGACGACGATCTCGTTCGCGCGCAGCACCGCGCCGGACGATCCGACGTTGTACGATGCCTCATACACGGTGTGGTTGGCTTCGAACCAGCACCCGTCGAGTTCCACGGCCGAGACTTCGGTCGCGGTGGAACCTCCGGCCATGGCGAAGCCGGCCACCCAGCGGGCGGTGTTGCCCGCGAATGAAGTGCCAACGAGCCGAGCGCTGGTCTCCTGCGCGCCGTTCGAGGCGCTGCCGCGTCGGAACAGCATGCCGCCGCCCTCGTCCGCGTCGTTGCGCTCGAACAGGCAGTCTGCGACCAGCAGTTGGAGGCCGGCGTCGTCGGCCACCTCGACAAAGAGTCCGCCGCCCTCGTTGGTGGCGTTGTTGGCGACGAATCGGCAGTCGCGAAGGGTCGCTTCGCCGACGAAGTCACCGGTGGCTTCGATCAGCATTCCGGCGCCGGTCGCGTCGCCCACCGCGAGGCGCAGCGTCTCGGCCAGGTTGGCGGTGAACAGGCAGCCGCTGGCCGAGACCGTCGAATTGCCGACGTACACGCCGGCGCCGCCGGAACGTTCCGAGACAAGGCGATCGCTGGTCTGGTTGTCGTGGAAGTGGCAGTCGATGAGCGTGAGCACTCCGTCCTGGACACCGAGGCCCGCTCCGCGACCGTCATCGAGCCGATTGCGATTGAGTCGCACGACGCAGCGCCGCATGGTCAGGTTCCCGGCATCCACCCGAACGCCGGCGCCGGGGCTGGAGCCGTCGCGCTTCTCGGCGCCTTCGACGATGAGGCCGTCCAGCAGGGTGCCCGCTCCACCGTCGGCGACCCGGACGACCTCGCGCCCGTTCTCGAATCGGTTGGTGAAGCCGGGGCCGTCGTCGCCAAAGATGTCCGCGGTCAGAATCGTCTCGGGCAGCGGGTCGAGCCGCTCGTTCGGATCGCCTTCGGTTCCGTCGAAGCCGCCCCGCACCTGTACGTCGCCCGGGACGCGAAACGGCGTCGGGATCGCGAGATCGTCGACCGCCCGGTAGGTGCCGGCCGCGACCCAGACTTCGTCGCCGGCCGCGGCACGCTGCAGAGCGGTGTGCAGGTTCGGGCAGGCGGTGGCCCAGGATGCGCCGGTGCCGCCGGGGTCGGCGCTGGCATCGACGTAGATCACATCGGCGTGCGCGGTCCAGGCCAGCAGGATGGCGGCCAGCCGGGTCGTTCGTCGGATCGCTTGCATGGGGTCCCCCACTCGTGCGCGTCGTTGCGAGGGCGGCGTGCTACTCGCAGGTGTTTCCGAACAGTGTCAACAGGGCGGCGAGGTCCGACAGATCGATCCGGCCGTTGGGCTGAACATCGACCTCGGCGCCGGCCTGGTCGGCACCCTGTCCGTAGGCGTCCAGCAGAATGGCCAGGTCGCTGATGTCGACTGTCTGATCGCCGTCCAGGTCGCCGGGACAGGTGAAGGGGTACTCGTACGCGCCGATATCGACGATCGGCGCCTGTCCGAGGCCCGTGTCCGCCCGCCAGCGCTGGTCCACGCGTCTCGGATTGCCGGCCACATCGAACGGAATCGGCTCGAGCGTATCCCCGTCGTTGTCGAGATCGAGTGTGTCGGGCGGCAGCCAGGCGTTGTTGCCGCGATCGATGCAGGGCGAGGTGGGCTGCAGGGCGGCCGACTCGTCGCCGGTGGCGATGATACCATCCGGGCCGAGGAGATCCGCGAACTGGGGATCGGCTTCGATGGTTCGTTCGACGAGGCCGAGGTTCATGCCGATGCGTTCGAGCACGCAGTCGTACAGTTCGAAATCGGCTCGTGTTCCACCCAGTTGGGCGCCGATCTCGGGGGCCCCGACCGGTCCCTTGCGGCTGCCCGCGACGGCGCAGTTGCGCATCACCATCGGCAGGCTAGACCACAGTCCCGGCGGGCCGTCGTCGCTCCGGTTTCCGGCGATGGTCACGTTCTCCAGGATCACGTTTCCGCCGAACTGGATGTATCCGCCGGGCCAGGCCGACGAGCGATTGCCGGCGATCACGGTATTGCGAAACCGGATCGCCGCTGACGCGATGGAACGTACGATGAACGCCGCGCCCGATCCTTCCAGCCGGTTGATGCCGCCGTTGCGGACCATCCGGTTGCCGATGAAGGCGCTGTCCTCGACCACCAGACTGAACTCGGGATAGAACGCCGCGCCGGCGGACGGCGGAGGGCCGTTGTCATCAGCGATGTTGCCGACGAACCGGGTGTTTCGGACGCTGATGTCGCGGGCCCGGAGGGACGCGCCCGCGGATCCATCGGCCGGCGCCCCGTCCCGGTAGAGCGATTGATTCCCCTTGATCAGGCACCCATCGAGTTCGATCGTCCCGATCCCCTCGGACGCAACGCTGCCGCCCAGCGTCGCCACGCCGCCGACCAGGTTGGCGGTGTTGTTGGTGATGTCGGTTCGGTGCAGGCGGATGCTCGTTTCACCTAACACTCCGATGTGGGACCGGCGCTGCAGGGCAAACCCACCGCCTCCGGTAGCCTGGTTGCGATCAAGGGTGCAGTCCTCGAGGAGTAGATTGACCCCGGATCCATCGAACAGGACTACCCCGAGCCCCCCGCCCCAACTGGCGCCGCCCAGCGATGTGTTCTCGACGAAATGGCAGTCGCGCAGCACAAGTTCACCGGCGATGGATCCGGTGTACTCGACCAGCAGACCGCCGCCGCCGAGCTGGCTGTTGGTGGTGCTGACGTGATTCGCCTGAAACCGGCACCGGGTCCCCAGCACGAATGAGTCGCGGGCAAACATCCCCGCCCCGCCGGAAACGTCGTTGGTGGCGCTCTGGACGTGGTTGTCTTCGAAGACGCAGTCTTCCATCACGAGGAAACCGTTGCGGATGCCAAGGCCCGCCCCGAGCGCGTCGCCTCGCAGGTTGCGGTTGGCGTGGACGCGACAGTTGCGCAGGAACAGTTGGCCGGCGTTCACCCGGATCCCCGCCCCCAGGTTGAATCCGTCTGCCTTCTCCGCGGCCGTAATCACCAGGCCGTCGAGCAGCGTCCCTTTCCCGCCGTCGCCGATCCGGACCACCTCGCGTCCGTTGTCGGCCCGGTTGATGAAACCGGGCCCGTCATCGCCATTGATGTCCGCGGTCAGGATCGTCTCCACCAGCGGCTGCGGGCGATCGGCGAGGGCCGATTCGTGGCCGGCGAAACCGCCGAACAGGCGAACTTCCGTGGGAACCAGGAATGGCGTCGGGACCTTGACGTTGTCGACCGCGACATAGGTGCCGCCCGCGACCCAGACCTGGTCGCCCGAGGACGCCCCGGCCAGGGCGGTGTGCAGGTTGGTGTAGGCGTCCGTCCAGGTCGAGCCGTCGCCCTGGCCCGTCGCGCCGGCATCGACGTAGATCACCTCGGAGCGGGCCGCCGACAGGGTCAGCGCTCCGAGCAGGAGCAGGCATGGAATTCGTTGCATGGTTCTCTGCTGGAATCGGTTTCGGTTTGGCGCAGGATAGCGATTCCCCGACGGCGGCACTAACGAAAACACCTGATTTCGCGACGCGGAACCCGCGTCCCCCCGCCGCGGGCCGGGGCGGGTTGGGCGGTATCGGGTTTTGTGGGTGGCCCGCGGCCGGGGCTTCGGGGACGATCGCACGCTGGAGAGGCGGGTGCGATGGCTGAGGTGGTCGGGCTGACGTTGTGGGTGGCGGTGACGGCGGTGGGGATCGGTCTGCCGCCGGCCGTCGTCGGGGGCTATCTGCTGGCCCGCTGGCGGCATCCCGCCCGGTGGGTGGTCGAGACGGTGGTCAACCTGCCGCTCGTGATCCCGCCCGTCGTGACCGGGTACCTGCTGCTGGTGGTCTTCGGGCGCGGGGGGCTGCTGGGCGGCTGGCTCGAATCGCTCGGACTGCGGATTGCGTTCGACTGGAAAGGGGCGGTGCTGGCGGCCGCGGTGGTATCGTTCCCGCTGATGGTCCGCGCCACGCGGATCGCGTTCGCGGGAGTCGACCAGCGCCTGGAAGCGGCGGCCCGGAGCCTGGGTGCCGGCCCGCTGGATACGTTCCTGACGGTCAGCCTGCCTCTGGCCTGGCGCGGGATCGTGTCGGGCGGCGTGCTCGGATTCGCCCGCAGCCTGGGCGAGTTCGGCGCCACGATCATGATCGCCGGGAACATCCCCGGCGTGACGCGGACGATTCCTCTGGCGATCTACTCGGAGGTGCAGCGGCCGGGAGGGCTGGCGGGCGCCGGCGTGCTGGTCGGCCTGTCGATCGGGCTGGCGGCCGTGGCGCTGGCGGTGAGCGAGTGGCTCGAGCGACGGGAGCGGCGTGATGCACCTGTCGTGTAGCTGCCGGCACGCGTACCCGGGCGGGTTCCGACTGGACATCGAACTGGAGACCGATGCGTGGCGGTGCGGCCTGTACGGGCCGTCCGGCAGCGGCAAGAGCAGCATCGTGCGGTTGCTGGCCGGCGTCTGGCGGGCGGACGCGGCGCGGGTGGCGATCGGTGATCGGGTGGTGTGCGACACGGACGCGGGGGTCTGGGTCCCGCCGGAGCGGCGCGGCTTCGGGGTGGTCTTTCAGGACCCGCACCTGTTTCCGCACCTGACGGTCGCGGGCAACCTGGACTATGCGGCCCGGCGGGCGCGGGGCGGGTCGATCCGCCGGGCCGAGGTCGAGGACCTGCTGCGCCTGGGGGATCTGCTGGATCGGCGGCCGGGGAGCCTGTCGGGTGGTGAGCGGCAGCGGGTGGCGATCGGGCGGGCGCTGCTGACCTCGCCGGCGCTGCTGCTGCTGGACGAGCCGCTGGCGGCGGTGGACGCGGGCCACCGGGTCGAGGTGCTGACGTACTTGGAGCGGGTGGCGCTGGCGTGGCGGGTGCCGATGCTGCTGGTCAGTCACGACCAGAGCGATCTGCGCCGGCTGGCGCAGGAGGTGTTCGTCTTTCGCGACGGTCGGGTCGCGGGTCACGGCGGGCCGGAGATCCTGAGCGATCCGCGCGTGCAGCCTGGCGAGCAGGTCACGAACGTGCTGCGTCTGGAGCGGTCGGAGGATGATCCGGGCCTCGCGCGGCTGGGTTCGGCGGTGCTGCAGTTGCCGCCGTCGCTGCACGGCAGCGGGCGGCGGGTCTACGCGGCCGTCTCTTCCGGCGCGATCGCACTGAGCGCGGCGCCGGCCACGGACGTCAGCATTCGGAACAGCCTGCCGGGCGTCGTGCGGTCGGTGGTACCGCGCGGCGGGGCGGTCTTCGTGCTGGTCGATGTCGGCCAGGAGTTGTGGGTGGCGGTGACGCCGTCGGCGGCCGACGAGATGGGACTGCACGCGGGCCAGTCGCTGTGCTGCCTGGTGAAGACGCACAGTCTCGGGGGGTTGGGGTAAGGGGGAGGGAGCAGGGGAGCAAGGGAGCAAGGGAGCGAGGGAGCGAGGAAAGCCAGAGCGATTGACCCTCATTCACTCTTTCACCCGTTCACGTTTTCGCGCGCGGTCGTTCGTGGTCAGTGTTCGAGCAGGTCGGGTTTGAGGAGTGGTTGGCCGTCGAGGGCCCGCCAGGTGGCGAGGCACAGGATCGTCAGCATCATCGAGACGGCGAAGATGGTGGCGCCGCCGTACCAGGCCTGGACGTGCGGGGTCAGCGGGTAGGTCAGCATCAGGCCGACCACGAAGTTGGCGACGATCAGCGTCAGGATCCCGAAGCGAAGCAGGATCCAGAACATCGTGATGTAGATGAACGTCGAGCCGACCATGCTGAACCAGGCCTGCTCCTGCCAGTTCTGGGCGATGTTCATCCCGCTGAGCAGGGTGATGAAGATGACGACCGCGGGCCACTCGTACTGCCCGGCCGCGTGGGGCCGGACCAGTTGCAGGCCGAACTGGATGGCCGTGCGAAGGACGAAGATCAGGACCAGGAACAGCATCGAGAAGAAGATCGGCTGAAGCTGCAGTTCCAGCAGGGTGCCGACCCAGTAGCGGAGACCGAACAGGTTCTGCAACTGCCCCTCGATCGCGCGATCGCTCGAGAACTGCAGCAGTTCCGAGTCGAGATGCGGGACCAGGAAGATCCAGGTCCAGACCAGGCCGAAGGCCGAGCCCATCAGGAAATCGCGGGCCACCAGCGGGTCGCTGACCTTGCCGGACAGCAGGCGGGTCCAGGAGATCAGCGTGGTCGGCCAGCGACGCCGGACGTAAGGCTCGATCGCGACATACGCCAGCCACATGGCCACGGCGAACAGCAGGGCGTAGCTGGCGGCGTTGCTGGCGGCGACGAACTCCTCCATCCGCAGGGTGTGCTGGCCGGTCAGGAGCCAGAGCAGGATCTGCACGACGATCAGGTAGACCGCCAGGCGGGTGGCGCCGCGCTGATCCCCGCGGCCGAGCTTCATGTTCCGCCAGGCGAGTCCGAGTGCCGTCAGCAGGGCGATGCCGAACAGGCCCAGGAAGGTGGTCTGGACAACGGTTTCGGCGGTCCGCGCGCCGGCCTGCGGGGGTTCGTCGGGCTGGGTGGCCGGCGGCCAGCGCCAGGGTTCGATGATCGCGAAGTAGACGGCGCGTCCGCGGAACGTGCCGGCCTCGATCTGGATGGGGTAGTCGGGCTGTTCGGGGTAGGCCCCCTTCCAGGCGGCGCGGGCGTCGCAGTGGCTGGGGGGCGTCCAGACGGGCTCGGTCGCGGTGAAGTCGTCGAGGTTCAGCCCGGCCGCGTCGAAGAAGTCCTCCCAGGTCGTTTCGCCCGCCACGTCTTCCTCGGTGATCAGGGTGTCGGGGACGGCGTGGAAGTACAGCAGTCGGCCGAGCAGGTCGACACGGATCGCGGCCGTGCCGGGCGTGTCGCGGGCGGGATCGGAGAAGCTGACCCGCTGGTTGCGATTGGCGGGCGTCAGCGGCCGGGGGCTCTGGCGATACCAGTAGGTGACCAGCGCGGGTCGCCCGTCCTCGAGGTGGTTCCAGCGATCGGGGTCCCGGTCGTTGTCCTCGACGTGCCGGAGGTAGCCGGCGTAGTGGTCGTAGCCTTCGGCGTGGTCGACGGCCGGCGCGGTCGGGGCGGCCAGGGTGGCGAGGTGCTCGCGGGCCTTGGAACCGAGGACGAACGTATGCTGCGTGAGTGGCACGTGGTGGTACAGGCGGAACGGCGCGACGACGACGATGAACGCGAGCAGGCTGACGATGCACCAGACGAGCGCGGCCACGGCAAGGCCCGGGCGAATGCCGCGGGATGCACCGGCCGCGGCGACGAGTTCGGGCGAGGGGGTTTCGCCGGCGGCCAGCGCGGCCGCGAGCGGATCGGCCCCGGGCAGCGCGGCGGCGACGGCGATGGCCGAGCGTGGTCGCTGGCCGGGCTGCTTTTCGAGGCACTGGAGGATCACGCGTTCGACGGCCGGGTCGACTTCGTGGGCGAAGCTGGACGGGCTGGTGGGAGACTCGAGCTTGTGAAGGCGGCGGTAATCTTCGATCGAGTTTCCGGAGAAGGTGCGTTTGCCGGTGACCATCTCGTAGAGCACCAGGCCGAGGGCGTACAGGTCGGACTGGACCGAGACTTCGCCCTGCTCGAACTGCTCGGGTGCCATGTAGGCGGGCGTGCCGGCCCGCAGTTCGCGGCCGGCGAACTGGCTGGCGAGTCCGGCCAGTCCGAAGTCGGTGATGCGGACGCGTCCGCGGCCGTCGATCATGATGTTGGCGGGCTTCAGATCGCGGTGGAGGACGCCGGCCTCGTGCGCGGCGGCGACGCCCATGCAGAGTTGCCGCATGATTTCGAG
The DNA here is from genome assembly GCA_030428945.1 of Phycisphaerae bacterium. Taxonomy (GTDB): domain Bacteria; phylum Planctomycetota; class Phycisphaerae; order UBA1845; family Fen-1342; genus JAUIEC01. The sequence goes on from JAUIEC010000006.1 coordinate 143,057, forward strand.
GGTCTTGTCGCCGGAGAGTCGGCCGATGCGGCGGAGCAGGCTGGCGAGGTCTTCGCCGTCGATGTACTCCATGGCGATGAACTGCTGGCCGTCGGCCTCGACGATGTCGTAGACGCGGCAGATGTTCGAGTGGGCGATCGCGCGGGCGGTGCGGACCTCCTGGTGGAGGCGGCTGAGCCGTTCGGGATCCTGGGCGAGGCCCTCGGGGAGGAACTTGAGGGCGACCGAGGTGCCGAGTTTCAGATCGTCGGCCCGGAAGACGTCGCCCATGCCGCCCTGTCCGAGGCGCCCGACAATGCGGTAGCGGCCGGCGAGAACCATGCCGGGCGCGAAGCGGACCGCGTCGCCGGACTCGTGGTCGGGGCCTTCGCGGGTCGGGTTGGTGCGGGTCAGATCTTCCACGGTTGCTCGGTGACCCCCCGGTCCTGGAAACCGGAACGGCGTGGCCGACCCGGCGAATACGCTCGCTGACTATACTCGCCCGCGCGGGCGGAGGCACGGGGGATTCCCCACTCTCTAAACGCCGCGGGCCGCGTTGTCCCACGCGCGGGGGCGGCTACACTGGTCGGCCGAACGGAGGACCCCGGAAATGAAGACGGTCGCGCACGCGATTCCCGCCGAGATTGTGACGGAAAATGTAAAGCGCCTGCAGAGCCTGATGCAGGCGGCGGATGTCGCGGCCGTGATCGTGTTCGACGCCGCGAACATGCTGGCGTTCACGGGCACGCCGCACGCCTCGTGGGACCGTCTGACCTGCGCGGCGGTAACGGCGGAGGGCGGCACGCACCTGGTCTGTCCGGCGTTCGAGCGGCCCGGCATCGCCGGCGCCGAGCCGCACTGCTACGTGCACGTCTGGCAGGAGGACGAGGACCCGTACGAAAAGCTCGCGGTGGCGCTGGGGCAGGCCGGCGTCCGCAGCGGCCGGGTGGGCGTCGACGGGCGGATGTGGCTCGACGTCGTCCATCGTTTCGAGCGGGCCCTGGCGGGCCTGGCGGTCTGCAGCGGCGAGGACCTGCTGCGCGAGGTGCGGATCTGCAAGTCGCCGCGGGCGATCGACCTGCTGAAGGCCGCCCACGCGCGGGGCGAGCGGGTGTTCCTGGAACTGCGGCAGATGGTCCGCCCGGGCGTCAGCGAACTGGAACTGGTGGAGGCCCTGCGGGCGAAGTTCGCGGGCGAGGCGGACTTCGCGATCGGTCCGATGGTGCAGTCGGGCCCGAACGGGGCGATTCCGCACAACCCGACCGGCACGCGCAAGCTGCAGCCCGGCGACAACATCGTGGTCGACAGCGTGACGATCACGGACGGGTTCTTCAACGACCTGACACGCACCTACGCGGTCGGGGCGCCGCAGCCGCAGGCCAAACTGGCGTACGCGGTCGTCCGCGCGGCGCAGCAGGCCGCGATCGCGGCGGCGCGTCCGGGGATGACGTGCGGGGCCCTCGACGCGGTCGCGCGCGACGTGATCGTGCAGGCGGGGTTCGGCGAATACTTCACGCACCGCCTGGGTCATGGGATGGGCATCGAGTGTCACGAACCGCCCTACCTGTGTGCCGGCAACGACGAGGTGCTGCGTCCGGGGATGTGCGTGACGATCGAGCCCGGCGTCTACGTCCCCGGCCAGTTCGGTGTCCGGATCGAGGACGACGTGCTGATCACCGAAGGCGGATGCGAGGTGATCGCCGGCGACCTGATGACCGACGTCTGTCCCGAGTTCCTTGCCTGAAGAAGCGAAGACGTGAAAGGGCGCGGAGCTTCACGTTCTCACGGATGCATGCCTTCACCCTTCTCAACGCGACGGAGTGCGGCCGATGCTGCAGAAGTTCGACGAGCGGAACCGCGACCTGCTGATCAACATCAACGGCGAGATGATCCATCGTGATCAGGCGGGGATCAGTCCGTTCGATTCCGCCGTGCAGGGTGGCGATGCCGTCTGGGAGGGGCTGCGACTCTACGACGGGCGGATCTTCAAACTGCACGAGCACCTGGCCCGGCTGCGGAGTTCGGCCCTCGCCCTCGCGTTCGCCGAGATTCCGGACGAGGACGCGATCGTGGCCGAGATTCGCCGGACACTGGCGGCCAACGGCATGCGGGACGGCGTGCACATCCGGCTGACGCTGACGCGGGGGGTCAAGCTGACGTCGGGGATGGACCCGCGGCTGAACACGGCCGGGCCGACGCTGATCGTGCTGGCCGAGCACAAGGCCCCGGTCTACGACAAGAGCGGGCTGGCGCTGGTGACCAGCAGCGTGCGGCGGTTCCCGCCCGACTGCCTGGATCCGAAGATTCACCACTGCAACCTGATCCAGTCGATCCTGGCGAAGATCGAGGCGAACGTGGCCGGCGCCGACGATGCCCTGATGCTGGACCCGCGCGGGTTCGTGGCCGAGACGAACGCGACGCACGTGTTCGTCGTGCTGGACGGGGTCGTGACGACGAGCAGGCTGGTGGCCTGCCCGGAAGGGATCACGCGGCAGACCGTGCTGGACCTGTGCGCGGCCAACGGGATTCCCCACGAGGTCCGGGACCTGTCGCTGACAGAGGTCTACCGGGCCGGGGAGATGTTCTGCACCGGCACCATGGGCGAACTGGCGCGCGTGACCCGCGTCGACGGCCGCCCGATCGGCGACGAGCAGCACGGCCCGCTGACCGAGCGCTTGTCGAACCTGTTCCGCGACCTGACGGCGACGGAGGGCACGGCGGTTGTCTCAGGCTGAAGGAGTGAAAAGGTGAAAGGGTGAAAGGGTGAAAGGGTGGAAGAGTGGAAGAATGACGCACCACTCATCCCCAGCCCCCCAATCCCCCCTCTTTCACTCTTTCACTCCTTCACTTTTTCACTCCTTCAGACAATCAGCATGGCGTCGCCGTAGCTGTAGAAGCGGTACTGGAGGCGGATCGCTTCGCGGTAGGCGTTGCGGATCGGGTCGATGCCGGCCAGGGCCATGACCATCGCCAGCAGCGTGCTTCCGGGCAGGTGAAAGTTGGTCAGCAGGGCGTCGACGTGGCGGAAGCGGTACGGCGGATAGATCAGGATGTCGGTCCAGCCTTCCCGCGGGGCGCTCGCGTCGGGCAGGCTCTCGAGGACGCGGGCGGCCGTCGTGCCGACCGCGACGATACGATGGCCGCGGGCGCGCGTTTCGCGCAGGCACGCGCAGGCTGAGGCGTCGCAGCGGAACCACTCGCTGTGCATCGCATGTTCGGCCAGGTCGGTGACGGTCACCGGGGCGAAGGTGCCCAGTCCGACGTGCAGCGTCACATCGCAGGTGTTGACTCCGGCCATCCGCAACCCGTCGAGCAGTTCCGGCGTGAAATGCAGACCGGCCGTCGGCGCGGCCACGGCGCCGGGGGCGTTCGCGTAGACGGTCTGGTAGCGGTCGCGGTCCTCGGCCCGTGGTTCGGGACGGCGAATGTACGGCGGCAGCGGTGGCTGGCCGACGCGTTCGAGCAGGGCGACCGGTTCGCAGGCGGGGACCGGCACGGCCCGCCAGTTGCCGCGCTGACCCCGGGTGAGCAGCTTCAGTTGCACGTCGCAGCCGTTGATCGCGAGGGTCTCGCCGACCTGGAGCCGCCGGGAGGGTTTCAGCAGCACTTCCCAGGACTGGTCATCGCAACGGAGGAAGAGCCCGGTGACGGCCCCGCCGGTGGGGCGGCGGCATTCGAAGCGGGCGGGGATCACGCGGGTGTCATTGCGGACGAGCAGGTCGCCCGGCGTCAGCCAGTCGCCGATCTGCCGGAAGCGGGTGTGCGTCAGGGTCCCGCGCTGCCGTTCGAGCACCAGCAGTCGACTGGTGTCGCGCGGCTCGCAGGGCTGTTGCGCGATCAGTTCGTCGGGCAGGTCGAAGCACAGGTCACTGGTCCGCATCGGCGCTCCCGGGTGGTGCGGCTTTTGGCGACGTCCGGGCCGAAGCCCCTGCCGACAGGGTAGAATCTCGGCGAGGTGGAACCAAGAGCGTGCGCGAAACCCAGAACCAGATCGTCGTTCGCGGCCTGTGTGCGTGCGGCAAGCGGTATCGGATCCGGCATGCCCGCCCGGACGCGTCGCTGCCGTGCCCGCACTGCGGGGCGCCGGTCCGGGTGACGGCCGCCGCGTTTCAGGCGGCCGGGGGGATCATCGTTGAGGAGATTCCGGAGCCGGAGCACGCTTCGGGTCAGGCGGCCGGGCCGGCGGAGATTCCGTGGGCGATCCTGATAGATCGGGGCGAACTGGTGGTGGCGCCGGCCGGGAGCCAGCCGGGCCTGACGGGCATCCGGGTGCACGAGAGCGAGGAGTCCAAGCTCTACGAGGCGATGCGCGGCACGGCCCGGCTGCAGGCTTCGTACGACCTGGATGCCCGGCGGAGCGTGGGGATCGAAGCCTGGTTCACGGTCGGCCCGCGGGTCGAGCGGACGCTGCTCGGTGACCTCGTGGCGAGCTTCTACCTGGCGGGCAGTCGCCGCAACGCGGTGCTGATCACGATTTCGACGCTGATCCTGTCACTGCTGTCGTTCGCGACGGTGCTGCCGGCCTTCGGGCTGAACGCGCTGACGTTCGTCCTGATGCTCATGGGGCTGATCGGGCTCGTGGTGGTGGCCGGGACGATTCTGCAGTTCTTCACATCGGTGCTGGTGACGACGGCCGAGGGAGATGATGACATTCCGCTGCGCGACGCGGAGTGGAACTTCGCGGACAACGTGGCCTGGCCGATCGCCGCGCTGGGTTCGATCACGGCCGTCTGCGGTCTTCCGGCCATGATCGTCGGCTGGTACACGCCGGCGGGTGCCGAGAACCGGATGCTGCTGATCGGGGCGGCGGCCGCGTTCGGTTCGTTGTTCTGGCCGATCGCGACGATGTCGGTGCTGGTGGGTGGTTCGCTGGGGTACCTGCGTCCGGACTGGCTGCTGCGGTGCATCTTCCGGGTGGGACCGACGTATCTGCTGGCGTGGCTGATGGTGATGATGACGGCCGGGATCTGGTGGCTGACGTGGTACGCGTACGGCCAGGTTCCCCAGTTGTCGCTGCTGATGCGGGTGCTGTCGCCGTTCTGGCTGATCGGGGTGAATCTGTACTTCGGGTACGTGCTGTTTCGAAACATCGGGCTGGTGTATCGGCACTTCGGGGATCGCCTTCCGAAGAAGCTGGTTTAGGGAAGGGAACCGGGAACAGGGGGTGCCCCACCGGGATGGGGGACTGCGTGATGTCCGGCCCGGCGGTGCGGCATCGGCGCCTGGCGCTTCCGAAGACGCCGCGCGAGCGCCGTGGCACGTTCCGGCCAGCGCAAAGCTTGCGCCGGGGGTGCCGGGGGTTGGGGTGGCGCGCCGAAGGTGTCTTCATGCAACCGCACGGAATCATGTTCCATCACTTCCACGGCCAGGCGCACGCGCCCGGGCAGGGGTCCCTGTCGGCGGCGGCCTTCCGGCGGATGCTGGAACACATCGGGCTCGACCGGATCGTCCCGGCCCGCGAGTGGCTGCGGCGGGCCTGCGAGGGGACGCTCGAAATGGAGGAGGTCTGCCTGACCTTCGACGACAACCTGCGGTGCCAGTACGACGTGGCCTTCCCGGTCATGCGCGAACTGGGGCTGAGCGGCTTCTGGTTCGTCGCGACGGGAACCCTCGAGGGAACCGGCGTGCGGCTGGAACTGTACCGGCGGTTCCGCAGCGAGCACTTCCCTCGGATCGATGCCTTCTACGACGCCTTCCACGAGTTCCTCTCGCAAGGCGCCCACGCCAGTGAGGTCGAGCAGGCCCTGGCTTCGTTCGATCCGGCCCGCTACCTGGCGGCCTTTGATTTCTATACCGACGCGGACCGACGATTCCGCTATGTCCGGGACGAGGTGCTCGGCGCCCGCCGCTACGAACGCGTGATGGACGGGCTGATTCGCGAGCACGGCGTCTCCCTGGAAGCGCTGGCCGCAGGTCTCTGGATGGACCGCGACGCCCTGCGGCACCTGCACGAAGAGAGCCACGTGATCGGGCTGCATTCGCACAGCCATCCGACCCGGCTCGGGCAGTTGAGCGCCGAGGTGCAGTTCCGCGAATACCGCGACAACTTCACGCGGCTGCGCGAGGTGCTGGGCGAATCGCCGCAGACCATGTCGCACCCGTGCAACTCGTACAACGACGCGACCCTGACCATTCTGCGGCGGCTCGGAATCACGCTCGGCTTCCGGTCGAACATGACGCTGGTCGATATCAGCGAACTCGAGTATCCCCGCCGTGACCACGCCAACCTGCTGCGAGAAATGACGTGCGCATCGCTGTCTACACCAGCAACCAACCCCGCCACCTTGCCCTGATCGAACGACTCGCCACCCGCTTCGACGAAGTCGTCGCCGTGCTCGAATGCAACACGGTCTTCCCCGGACAGGTCGGCGACTTCTTCCAGAAATCACCGGTCATGCAGGAATACTTCGGCTACGTCCAGGCGGCCGAGAAACGCGTCTTCGGCCAGGTGCGGCCACTGCCGGGCAACGTCCGCACACTGGCGATCCGGATGGGCGACCTGAACCGGCTGTCGCTGGCCCAGTGCGGGCCCCTGCTGGCCTGCGAGCGGCAGGTCGTCTTCGGGGCCAGCTACATTCGCGGGCCGCTCTGCGCGGCCCTGGTCGAGCGGGACGCGGTCAACATCCACATGGGGGTCTCGCCGTATTATCGCGGCAGTTCGACGAACTTCTGGGCCCTGCACGACGGCCGACCGGACCTGGTCGGCGCGACGATCCACCGACTGACCACCGGGCTGGACTCCGGGCCGATCCTGCGGCACGCTCTGCCGCCCGTCCGCGACTGGGACGCGTTCGAGCTTGGCATGCGGGCGGTCGAGGCGGCCCACGAGGGACTCGTCAGCCTGCTGGTCGACCCGGGCGACTGCCCGCCCCAGGTCCAGGACCGCAGCCTCGAGATCCGCTACACGCGCAACGCGGACTTCACCGACGAGGTCGCGGCCGCGTACCTGGCCGACCGTCCGACCCGGGCACGGATCGAGCGAAGCCTGACGCAGCGCAAGCGGTCCGACTTCGTCCGGCCGTACATCCCGGCCAGCGAGGCCGTGGCCGTCGGGTAGGGGGAAGGGAACAGGGAACAGGGAACAGGGAGGACGCGGGACGGCGTGTGCCACTGCGATCTTCGCAGTGTCTTCTCGGCGCGGTTGATCGATGGGCGCTGGCCGAGTTCGGCGCGGCGGTCATCACGCAGTCCCCCACCCTTCCGCTCGCTGCGCTCGCTCAAGGGTCGGGCACCCCTTCGCATGATCTTCTCGGCGCGGTGATCGATGGGCGCTGGCCGAGTTCGGCGTGGCGGTCATCACGCACCCCCACCCTTCCGCTCGCTGCGCTCGCTCAAGGGTCGGGCACCCCTTTACAGTGGCACAATCCTCGCGCTGCGAACACTCTGGTTCGATTCAGCTTGTGGCGTGCTGCCGGAAGGTGGCCAGCAGTCGCTGGTGCCGGCGGTGGCTGCTGTTGAAACCGTGCTCGTCCATTTCGCGGAGGGCCTGGTCGGGCGACTGGTTCTGGATGTGCACCCGGTAGAGGGCGCAGAACAGGCCGGTCCGCTGCTGGCCGATGCGGCAGTGCACCAGGGCGGGCAGGCTCTGCTCGTCGCGCATCAGGTCCAGGAAGGCTTCGACCTGCTCGGGGGTCGGGGGGTTCTTGTGGTTGCACGGCAGCGTCACGAAACGGACGTCGTGCCGGGCACAGACGGTCCGCTCTTCGCGTTCCCAGCCGTCGGGGTCGTCGGCCGACCGGCTGCCGCGCAGGGCGATCACGGTCCGCAGGCCGTAGCGCTCGATCAACTCGGCCAGTTCGGCGGGGGCGGGCTGGCCGCAGCGGTAGAGCTTCCCCTCTTCGACGGTTCGCAGGTTGCGAAGACCGTCGTAGGGTGCCCGGAACAGGCGCCGCAGGAAGCGGGGGACGTTCAAACGCCGCTCCTCCGCCGGCCCCGGACGCAGCCTCAGGACCGACCGACCACTCGGATGCGCGCACGACTCTGTGCGAACTGCTTTCCGATTGTATCGGTCAGCGTGACTTTCACCACATAATCGCCCGGAGAAAGGCTGCCCGGCAGCCTCACCAGCGGCGCGATGAAGCAGTCGCGACGACGGGTCTGGCAGACGTCCTCGATCGCCTCCGCGTTCTCGACGTGCACCGGCGTGCCGCCCGCATCGAAGACCTCGATCTTCAGCCCGAACACCGAACGATACCCCCCGCCCGTCGTCCGCTGCGAGGCCCAGTCCGCCACCTCGGTGTAGGCGACGAACTCGACCGGCCGCCCGGCCGGGAAGTCGGGCGGATCAATCGGCTGGTACTGCCCGAACGAGTTGACCCGGTTGCAGAGAACGAATTTCGGGATCCGCACCCCGCTGACCTGGCGGAGAGACTGGACGACGCGGTCGATCGCCGAGCGGGCCGCCCCTTCCGAAGCGGTCAATTCGCCGTTCGGCACGTCACGCAGGTAGATCAGCATCTCGACGAAGCTGGCGACCAGTTCCTGCTTCTCGGCCGAGTACAACTGGACCGGCCGGCGGGCCTCATCGTCGTTGCCGGCCAGGGCGTGCAGCACCCGCCGCTGAAGCTGCTCGCGGAAGCTGGCGTCGGCCGACTCGGTCGCCACGCGGTCGACCAGCTCCTCCAGCGAGCCCGGCTGCACGCGGACGCCGCGATTGGGCTGCGCGAGCGGTGCGGCCACCCGGCCGGCGGCCATCGGTCGAACCTGGACGGCCCCGATTCGGGGTGGCTGCATGGCCTGCGAGGTCTCGGGCGGCGTGGTCTGCTGGTGGACGGGCGGCGGATCCTGCCGCGAGAAGTCGAAGGTGACCTGCTGATCAGACGCCAGGCGGGTCTGGCCGGCGTCGATCGCGCCGGGCTGTTCGAGCGGGCCGAAGTTGGAACGCGCCGTCGGGGCGGCCGCGTACGATCCGCCGGGTGCGGGTTCGGCGTAGTCGGGCTGCTGGCGGTAGGGTCGGCCGGCGGCGTCGTAGGCGGGTGCTTCGTCGTATCCGTAGGGCGGCGGCTCGTACTGCTGGTAGCCGGGCTGCGCGGGCGTTTCGCTGCTGGCCCAGGATTCCGGGCGGGCCGGCGCGGAGGCCCAGTCGTCGGCCGGCCGGCGGCTCGCGCGGGCCGACGGCAGTCCCTTGGTCCAGGCGATGACGTCGTCCTGCTCGTCGGCCGGTTCCGCGACCTTGGCGGTGGAGTCGAAGTCCTCGACCGGAACCGTCTGCGGCGGATAGGTGCTCACGCGCGGATTTTGCGCCTGGGGAGCCTGCTGCCCGGGCCATTGCCAGGTGGGCTGCCAGTTCGCGCAGCCTGTGGTGAGCAGGAGTGCGCACAGCGCGAGCGGGTATCGAGTTCGAGTGGCGTCCATGCCGGTGCTCCGTGACTTCCCTGTCCGGAGATCTCAGGCGGCCGGAGAAGCGATCCGAACGAGCAGCGCCGAGATCCCTTCTTCTATCGACCGCGCACCGACTTTAGCTTTGGCATCAAGTTCGGCAATTTGTGCGAGAAGGCTCTGCATCTGCTGCGGGGGGTGCCGGCGGAGCAGGTCGGCCAGCTCGCCGTCGCGACCCCACATCATCACCTTGGGGGCGATGGCGGAGATCGGCATGCCGTCGGCGGCCATCGCGTGTGCCGCGAGCCACCGGCGAATCACGTAGGCGACGCCGCCGATCGCCCGGAAGGCGGCCGCCGGATCGCTTTCTAGGACCTGCCGCCAGAGTTCGAGCCCGCTGCGGAGGTCGCCCCGGGCGGCGGCATCGAGGACCGCGAAGATCTTCTCCTCGCGGCTGGAGCCGACCAGGGCCCGCAGATCGGTTTCCTCGATCCGTTTCCGCTCGCCGGTGTAGAGGTCGAGCTTTTCGACCTCGCCGGCCAGGCCACCCTGGTCGTCGCCGATCAGGTCGACCAGTCGGGCGGCGACGCCGCGGTCGATGGTCTTTCCGCAGCCGGCCACCTCTTCGAGGACGAACTCGACCAGGCGTCGGCCGCTGAGCTTCTTGCACTCGAGGAAGCTGCCGCCGGCGGCCTTGGCGGCCTTGTACAGGCGGGTGGTCTTCGGAAAGCTGCGGCAGACCAGCACGAGGGCGCCGGTCGGTGAGGGCTGGGCACAGTAGCGCTCCAGGCCGTCGCGGGCGGTGGTGACGAACTTGTCGGCTTCGCGGACCAGCACGACGCGCCGGTCGGACAGGAACGGCAGGGTGCAGAGATCGTCGAGGACGACGGCGAGCGTCGGCCCGCCCTGCTCCTCGGTCTTGCCGCCATCCAGGTCGGTCAGAGCCATCGCCCGGTCGACCTCGGGTGGCAGGAGGCTGTCGAGTGTCTTCGTCAGGGCGGCGGATTTCTGGAATTCTTCGTCGCCGTAGATGACGACGATCGGAGGCGCTTTGGGCTTGGACTTGGCCATCCGTCAGGGGGCTCGCGTAGCGGGGTCTGCCAGTACGCGGAGACGCTCGCGCGCCTTGCCCGCGGTCCGCAGATCGGCCTCGACGCCGAGAACCCGTTCCCAGGCCCGTTCGGCTGCCCGCTGGTCGCCGAGCCGATGCAGCGTATCACCGTAGTTTAACCACATTCGGCCGTCCCGTGGGGCCTTGTCCAGGTAGCGTTCGAAGGCGCTGCGGGCACCGTCGTAGTCATGCTGGCGAACCTGGACGAGCGCCATGCCTTCCAGCGACTTGAGATGCTCCGGGGCCTGCCGGAGCGCGTCGCCGAACAGGTCCGCGGCACGATCGACCTCGCTGGTCTGCACGCGGGTCCAGCCGAGGTCGGCCAGCAGGTCGGGATTCCCGGGAGCAAGCTGGAGCGCCTCCTGCAGGCGGGCGGCCGCCAGGTCGTACTCGCCCGCCCGGTAGTGGGACAGGCCCCGCTCGCGCAGGCCGAAGAGCCGCGGGTCGGCCGGCGGCGGGAGTTCCTCCGGCACCGGCAGTTCGGGCGTCTCGGGAAGCGCCGGCCCGGCAGCGGCCGGGGTCCGGGTGGTCGGATCGGGGATTTCAAGTCCGAAGCGGTCTTCCATCGTGCGGTTGCCGGCCTGGTCGGTGACAACCAGGCGGATGTCGATCGGACCGTCCAGATCGGCCGGCAGCGTGTGCAGGATCCGCTTGCGGGAATAGGCGATCGCGCCAGCGTCGCGCCAGGTGTCGGCCGGGCCGTTGCGGATGAAGAGTCGGACGCCGCCGGGGCTGAGATGCTCCTCGATGATGTTCATTCGCAGGCGTGCAAGAGGCGCTTCGCCGGCGGTGGTCTGCAGTTCGAATTCGTGCAGTTGGACGATCGGCGTGCGGGTGTCGAGCACGACCGAGGCGTGCGGGGCGGTCCCCGCCACGGGCGGCGCGGACGAGGCGCCGGCCGCATTGTGAAGGACGAGGAAGAACTCGTTGCGTCCCTCCTGCATGGCCTGGACCTCGACGCCGGTGGGCGTGGCGAGGCTGATCGGGATGGGCTGCCAGGTGCGGCCGCTGTCGACGGATCCGAAGACCTGCACCTGGTCGACGGGGTGCGGGCTGTTGAAGCTGAGGGCGATGGCTTTGCCTCGGACGAAACGGGCCGGCGCCAGGGTGCTGACCTGTGCGGGCAGGTCGGCCGCGGTGGCGGCCGCGAGCGTCAGGATGAGGGCGAAGCGTGGGAGCATGACACCTGCGGTATCGGTATCGCCGGGGCGGGAGTGCGGGGATCGGGAGGGGATGCGCGAAAGCTGCGCGGGGGAGCGCAAAACGTGACGGGCTCTTCCGCCAGGCTGCTCCGGCATCCCGGATTCCGCACGGTCCCGCGTCGGCCTTGCCTGCCGGCCCGCGTCCGGGGCACACTGGTCGGGCGTGAGTCTTTCATCGGCAACGTGCACCGGATGCAGTGATGCGACGTGAACACGAGGTGCGGCGGCTGGATCAGGCCGAACCGGCGGTGGCCGGGGGGATCTGGCGCGTGATGCAGGCCGCGTACGCGGTGGAGGCGGCCTTGCTGGGGGTCGAGGATTTCGCGCCGTTGCGGCGGACGGCCGCGGAGGTGGCGGGTTCGGCGAGCGTGTTCCTGGGGCTGGGGGGTGCGTCGGATCCGGTGGCGGTGGCGGAATTGGAGACCGCGGAAGATGTGAAGGTGAACATCGCGTCGCTGGTGGTGTCGCCGGCGCAGTTTCGGCGCGGGCACGCGACGCGGTTGCTGCGACACGTGGTCGAGGTCTACGGCGAGGGCGGGCTGACGGTTTCGACCGGACGGGCCAACACGCCGGCCGTGCGACTGTACGAGCGGCATGGCTTTCAGGTGCAGCGGTACTGGGAGACGCCGTGCGGGATCGCGATGGTTACTTTCTTCGGAGGGAGCGCGGGAGCCGGGGGGTGAACGTGACGGGACGGCGTCGACGAGGTGGCTTCGTTTACGCTCTCACCCATTTCCGTTTTTTCTGATCCGGGGGATCCAAGGCAATCCCCCACCCTTCCGCTCGCTGCGCTCGCTCAAGAGTGGGGCACCCGGCTCTTTGTCCACGGCGCCGGCTCTTTATCCACGGTACCCGGCTTGGTCCATGGCACCCGGCTGTTTGTGCACGGCACCCGGCTTGTTGTGCACGGTGCCCGGTGCCCTCTTTCACGCTTTCACTCTTCCACGTTTCCACGGAGTCAGGGTCGTGGCATGGCGTGGATCTGGCGCTGCCATTCGCGTTCGATGGCGCGGGGTTCTTCGTCGTTGCGTTTGCGGAGCGACTTCTCGGCCTGGGCGATTTCGCGGTCGATGCGCTTCTCGGCCAGTTCGTGAAGGCGGTCGCGGAGACGCTGGCGGGCCTTGTCGTCCGGGGCGGCGTGGATTCGGTCGATGGTGGTCCGGACCGCCTCAGGCTCGGCGCTGAGGTTGGCTTCGGGATCCTGATACAGGTCGACCAGGTCGGCGATCCGCTGCCCGCGGTCGCGCCGCATCGTTGCCAGCCGTTCGGCCAGCACTTCGGATTCGATCCGGTAGTTCTCGGCCACCAGGGTGCGGAGCGTTTCGCGGAGTCGTTCGCGGTCCTTCGGGTTCCGCTGCCATTGCACGCCGAGCAGGTTGATCCGCTGGCCGTTGGCCATGTGGCGGGCGAGCAGTTCCCCCAGTTGCGGGTCGGTGTCGAAGACGCGCCGCAGTTGCCGCAGGCGCGGGACGACGCGGTTCTCGAAGGCCTCGGGCGACCGGCGCAGCAGGAAGCTGATCCGCTTCTGCATCTCGGCGGGCATGTGGTCGTGCATGAAGCGGCGCAACTGTCGCTCTTCGCCGGGCTGCAGCGGGGCGAAGTCCTCCGGTTGCGGCTGGAACGGGCTGCCACCGAGGACGCGTTCGAGCGGCGCCCGCGTCCGCTCCCGGCGCGAGCGCGGGCTGGCCTCGCGCGCTTCGCGGCGCTGCCGCATGCGCTCGCGAAATGCGTCACGCTGATCGTCGGACCGCTGGGACGTTGCCGGCCGGTCCGGCCGCTGGGCCTGCGTGGCGGGCGTCCCGAGCAGCAGCACCAGCAACGGCAGCCACGGCCGGCGGGTCAGGATTCGGCCGAGCGCGGCCGACAGGATCTCGATTCGGCGGATGCGCACGTCAGGCTCCGAAGGCGCCGTCGAGCGCCTGCAGCGACTGGTCAATGATCTCGAGAGACACTTCGCCGTCGTGTTCATCGAACAGCGTGCTGGCCTCGTCCAGGACCGGACTCTCGTAAAGAATGGTAAACGTCGCGCTCGAGTCGGTTGCGGCCGCCACCCAGGCGTCGAGAACCTCGGTTTCGCCGAACGATGCGGGCCCCGGCGTCGACGGCAGGACCAGCGCGAGCAGGGCGGCCGCGGCGGCGGCGGCGAAGGTGGTGGCGCTCCGCAGGAGACGCTGGCGGCGGTGGGCGCGGCAGGCGTCCCGGGTCGCCGTCCGCAGGCGGGCCATGGCGTCGGCCGCGAGTGGAGGCGGATCGAGCAGCGGGCCGAGGCTCCGCAGTTCAGCTTCGAGTCTGGTTTCCAGTTCTTGCAGGTTGGTCTTCACCATCTGCCCCTTCGAGTTCCTGCCGCAGTCGTCGCAGGGCGCGATGCCCGCGGGCCAGGGCGGTCCCCAGTGGTATTTGTAACAGGTCGGCGATCTCGCGAAACGACAGTTCCGAGAAGTGCCGCAGGATCAGTACTTCGCGGTCGAGGCCCGGCAGTGCGGCCAGACATGCGTGCAACCTCGACTCCCGTTCGCCGCCGTGCATCCCGGCCGCCGGGCCGGGCAGGCGCTCGTCCGCCAGGTCGCCGGCCATCGTCCGCCCGTGGTCGTCGGCGACGTCCAGGCTCCCGGTCGGCCCGCGGCGCTTGGCCTGGCGGGCGTGATCGCGGGCCAGGTTGGCCGCGATCCGGAACAGCCAGGCCTCGAAGCGTCCCTGGTGCTGATAATCCGCGATCGTCCGGACCACACGCAGGAATGTTTCCTGCACGTAGTCCTCGGCCGCGTCGCGGGACCCGGTCAGCCGGAGCAGCAGGCCGAACAGCCGCTGGCTGTAGCGGCGGACCAACTCCTCGAACGCGTCCGGTTCCTGTCGGCGGGCCCGCTCCAGCAGTTGGTCCAGATCGGCCGGATCCACAACGCCCTCTCGTTCAGTCAAACGCCAGCGATGGCACTTGATTGCATCGGTTTTCGGGGGAATTGCAAGGAAGCGGAGGCCGGAATTCGGCCCGCGACCGCGCCGGGAGCCTCTGTCTGGCGACCGGTGGTGCCAGCACCTACAGTGGGGGTGGAAGACTCGACCATGCTGCGGAGCCGACCTTGCGATTCTGCCACCTTCTGAGCGTCTTGTTGCTGCCGACCCTGATCGCCCAGGCCCAGCAGCCCGGTGCGACCTCGCGGCCGAGCGGGGACGGGCCCGTGCGTCCGAACATCCTGCTGATCATCGCGGACGACCTGGGGCTGGACAAAGTCAGCGCGTACGGGCTGGGCGATCCGAGAAGTCGGCCGGCCACGCCGACGCTCGACCGGCTGGCGGCGGAGGGAATCCGCTTCACGCGGGCGTATTCGTACCCGGTCTGCTCGGCCACGCGGGCGACGATCCTGACGGGCCAGTACGGGTTTCGGACGGGGATTCGGGACGTGGTTCGGCCGCGTTCGCGCAAGCCGGGCCTGCCGTTGACGGACGAGGTCCTTCCGCGGCGGCTGACGGAGGCGGGCTACGATCATTCACACGTGGGCAAGTGGCATCTCGGGACGCGGTTTTCGGGCGGGCCGAAGCACCCGGTGCGGGCGGGCTGGAACTGGACGGGCGGGCTGGCGGGGAACCCGTCACGAAGCGAGACCTACTGGTCGTACGAGAAGCAGGTCAACGGCGAGACGTCGAAGGTCAAGGACAGGTACCTGACGACGGACACGACCGACGATGCCCGCGCGCGGATCGCGGCGATGCGCGAGCCGTGGCACCTGTGGGTGGCGTACAACGCGCCGCACCCGCCGTTGCACATCGCGCCGCCTGCGCTGCACAAGCGTGATCCGAAGACCGCCGAGCAGACGCGGGCTCGCGAGTACCGGACGATGGTGGAGGCGCTGGACACGGAGATCGGCCGGCTGCTGGACGCACTGGACGCGGAGACGCGGGCGCGGACGCTGGTGATCTTCGTGGCCGACAACGGGACGCCCCGCGAGGCGGTCGTGAAGCCGTTCGCGGCGCGCGAATCGAAAGGTTCGCTGAACGGCGGCGGCTGCAACGTTCCGTTGATCATGCAGGGTCACGGCATCGCGGACGAGCGGCGCGGGAGCACCTCGGCGGCGCTGGTTTCGACGGTGGACCTGTACGCGACGATCCTGGACCTGGCGGGCGCGGCGCAGCGCGGACGCGTCGACGGGGTCAGCCTGGTGCCGCATTTGAAGGGCGAGGCGGTCACGCGGGAGTACGTGCTGGCGGAGTCGGGTCGGATGGTGATGGTGACGGACGGGCGGTACCGTCTGGTCCGCGAGGCGGCCGGCGGTCATTCGGAGCGGACGGAGTTCTACGACCTGTCGGATGCGCCGGAGGGATCGGACGGCCGGAACCTGTGTCCGCCGGTGGCGGACGCGTGCCCGGGTGCCCTGGGTCCGGACCAGCGCCAGGCATTCCAACGTCTCGAGCAGGCCCTGGATCGGATGCTGCGGTCGCGCTGAGGCTGGCGTTGCCAGCGAGGCGTACCGACCGTTGGCTGAGCCAGGCTTGTGCGGTCTCATGCAGCCTGAGCCAGGCGGTGCGGCATCGACGCCTGCGGCTTCGGCGGTCGATGGGAGCGCGGTCTGCCGCGTCGATGACGCACCCTACGCGTCTGCTGCGCCACAGCGTTTGTGCTACTGCTCTTGAGCCATGCCGGATCGCCGGCCGCACAGCCCGACGGTCATAGTCTCTCTCCGCGCGGGTTGATCAACCTGCCAGCGAGGTGGCCCCCACCGGGCCCGTCGGTGCATCTCCTCCCGGAAAAGAAACGGAGCCGCGGGCAGAATCTGCCGCGACTCCGATTCAAGTGGAGGTCCGGGGACGTTTGTCGGTAGTTGGGGGGGATTATGCGACGAGGTCGCAGGGTGTATCGGAGAAGCGCGTGCGGAGCTGCTCGACGATTTCCGCGTGTCGCTGGCAGACGCGTGATTCGCTGACGCCGAGGACCGAGCCGATCTCGGACATGGTCAGCCGCTCGTAGTAGTACAGGGTGATGATCAGCCGATCCTGGTCCTTCAGTCCGCGGGTGAGGTAGTCGCGGATCAGTTCGCGTTCGGTGTGCTGGACCGGGCTCGGGCCGGGGTCGGCCGGGACCAGCGAGCCGACGCGGGATTCGTCGCTGCGTTCGGTCGGGGCTTCGAGCGGGACGCAGTGCGAGGCGAGCACGGTCCGCTTCATCTTGACGAACTTGGACAGGGGCATTTCGAGCTTTTCGGCCAGCTCGGAGAGCGTGGCGGGGGCCCCGTTCTGGGCGTTGTGCTGTTCTTCGATGCGGTTGAGGGTCCGTTCGAAGCTGCGTCCGCTGCGGCCGAGTGGGTCGATTTCGCGTTGCCAGTCGCGGATGGATCCGACGATCCGCTGGCGGCAGTAGGTCTCGAACTTGACACCGCGATCGGGGTCGAAGGAGCCCACGGCCGCGATCAGGCCTTCGTAGCCGGCGCTGGCGAGCTCGTCAGAGGTGACGCGGGGCCAGAGCCGCCGGGCCATGATCTCGGAGAGCTTGTCGACCAGCGGCATGTAATGCTCGACCAGTCGATTGCGCATCTCTGGGGTCGGGGCTTTGCGGTACTTCTTCCAGACAGCCGCGATGTCATCCTTGACGATCGTTTTCACTAGAGGCTCCTCCGGGCAATAAGAACTTGGGCGCGTACCCCCGGCGCGGCGATCCTGACCGATCGTGTCCGAGGTGAAATCCGTTTCTCAACCGGGTAGCCACGCCCATGGTGGCAACGAAGGAAATCTAACTCAAGTTTCCCAGATTGGCAAACAAAACGGCCTCAAAAGTTTATCTATTTTAACATCCAATCCCACAAGTCCATTAAACAGGGAGCCTTGGGTGTGGCCGGAAAGATGTCAAGAATGTGGATTGTTATGGGGCCGAGTGTGGATTATCGAGCCGGGCGGCCAGTTCGTCCGGTTTCGCGAACAAACAGGGCCGCTTGTACTGTTCGGGCGTGGAGCCACGCCGCTCGAGGATCGCCTGGTGCAGCGCCGCGAGCCTCTGCGGGTCGACCTCGGAAAGCACTAAGGCGTTCAACCTCTGAGACTTACGCCTTGACGCGTATTCCTCGTTGGCGGCCGCCAGTGCCTCGTCGAAGCGGGCCGCGAAGGTGCCGGGTACCGAACGGGTTACCCACAGGCGGTACACAGGCGGGTCACCCCACTCCGGCCCGAGCGCGAAGTCGAATTCCGGGGTGTTAAGCTGGGCGCAGGTGGCCTGAAAGGCGGTCACCACCTGGTGCTCGGTGAGCTTCTCGCCCGCAACCGAGCTGACACCCCCCGCCCGGTGCAGGAACTCGACCACCGGCGTCGCACCGAGCCGGCCCGTAACCCGGACGACGTCGTCCAGGCGGTAGCGGACCAGACCGCTGTGGTTGGTCAGAAGCACGATGTACTGCCGGCCGACCTCCACCTCGTGGGGGAGCAGCACGTCCGGGCGGGCGGCTTCGTCCTGCTCGGCCGGGATGAACTCGAACACCCCGGAGGCGGGGTCGAGCGGGCCGGCGGGGGTGCCGTCGTCGAGCGGGATCGTCACCCGGCCTTCGCTGGCGAGCAGGCCGACGTCGCGGACGGGGATGTCGCCGTACCACTCGGCCACCCGCGACAGGTAGTGCCCCATGCTGCCGCCGGTCCAGCAGGCCAGGAACGCCAGGTTCCAGCAGTCGCGTGGCCGCAGGACGCCGTCGGCGCCGTCCCGGGCGGCCTCGAGTTCCGCGGCCCGGGCGGGGTTCGGGCGAAGGCGCTGGAGGACGGGGTCGAGCAGGCCGGTCGGTGCGGGCGGGTCGAGGGTCAGGGTTCCGTCACGGACATCGCGGATCAGGGTTTCGCTGCTTTCGTCGGCGATCTGCGCCATGCGGATGAAGGTGGCGGGGTTGGCGGTCACGCCGAAGGCGACGTCGCGGGCGAGTCCGAGTCGCATCAGGGTGTAATAGCGGTCGCGGGCGTCGGGGAGTTCGGCGATGCAGGGGGCCCCGACGTAGAACCGGCGGACGATGCGTTTCTGGTTGCGGGCCAGCAGGCCGGTGATCGCGCCGCAGGGGATGCCGGAGGGTGCCCGGGACTCGTCCATGCGTCCGCTGCTCTGCAGGATGTCGCGGAGGATCGCTTCGGGATGATCGCGAAGCATCTTCAGGCCGAAGGTGTTCCAGGTCCGGCGGTAGCTGGCGGCGAACTCGGGTGTGACGGGGATGCGTTTCGGGGCGCTGGTGGTACCGCTGGAGGTGGCGAACATCAGCAGGCGGACGCCGGGGCGGAACATCGCGGTCAGGTCGCCTTCGGCGGTGCGATCGATCCAGGGGCGGACATCCTCGTAGGTCGACAGCGGGGCGGCCCGGCGCAGGTCTTCGACCGTCTCGGCCCGGTCGAGCGAGAGGGCCCGGGCGTAGGCGCTGCCGGCCAGCAGCGCGCGGACGCTGTTCCAGGTCTGCTGCTGGGTGGCGGGGAAGCGCTCCAGGGACCGGGTGAATCCGGCGTAGACGCGTCCGGCATGCAGCAGGGCGAGGCGGGCGGTGAGTTTCTCAAGCAGGGCGGGCATCGGCGCTGGGCTGCGGGGTGGCGGGCCGCTCGGTGTTGTCGTCGAGGGCGCAGGCGGTGGCCGGCGGTGCGGACGGGGTCTGCAGTCCGGCCAGGTGTCGATCGAAGAACGCGATGGTCAGTTCGGCGTAGCGTTCGGGATGCAGGACGACGGCCTGGTTGTGCTTGGCCTTGGGGGCGACCCAGAAGGCCTTGGGCTGGGGGGCCAGGGCGTACAGTTGCCGGCTGAGTTCGACGGGCAGGTACGAGTCGCGCTGGCCGTGGATGAAGAGCATGGGGCGTGGTTTCATGCGGGTGATGGCCTTGGCGACGGAGGGGAACGAGCAGCGGAAGGTGTGCCGGGCGACCTGCATCAGGGACCAGCGCAGGAACATCCAGAAGCGCGGGTGGTGGTTTTCGTAGATGACGCGGACCTTGGCGAAGATGTAGGCCCAGCGTCGCATGAAGTACTCGATGGTGCGATCGGTGCTGTAGACGCCGTCGCAGACGATGGCCGTGACCTGCTCGTTCCCGGCGGCCTCGCAGATGGCGGCGCAGGCGCCGCGCGAGATGCCGAAGATGCCGACCTGGCGGGGCAGGTCGCGCTGGGCGAGCCAGTCGCTGGCGAAGGCGAGTGCCCCGCGGATGTCGTGCAGTTCGCGGTCGGTGATCCACTGGCGGGGGGTGTAGGCCGGATCGCACTCGGATTCGCCGTGGCCGCGGAAGTTGAAGGTGAAGACGTCGTAGCCGACCTCCTGGAGGGGGCGGCAGTAGCGGGCGCAGGAGTGCATGTCCGAGCAGAACTCGTGGGCGAAGAGGACCAGTCCGCGGCGTGGCCGGTTCGGGCTGGCGTGGATGATCATGCCGTGCAGTTCGAGTCCGTCATAGGCGGGGAAGCGAACGGTTTCGCCGGCCAGGCGTTCGTAGTCGAGCGGCCCGCGCGAGAGCGGGGGCTTGGTGCTGCGCATGATGTTGAGCGAGATGCGGACGTACTTGAGAAGGATCAGGGCGGGGACGATGACGAGAATGGTCACCGTCAGGCCGATGGCGACCATCGCCCAGTTGCGTACGAGTACTTCGTAGACTGACCAGCCGAGGGTTTCCAAGATGGGCTGCTCCGCGATCTGCGCTGCGATGGTAGCTGGGGTGCTGTCGTCCGTCCAATGATGCCCGGGCGGGGCGGCCGAGGTTTTCGGGCTTCCGCAGGCGTGCCGCGCAACGGAGGCACGGGCGGCGGGGGTCAGGCGTCATCTTCAAGGGTGACGATGGCGGTGCAGGCCATCGCCTGGCCGGTGCCGACGGGTCCGAGTCGTTCGTTGGTGGTGGCCTTGACGTTGACCCGTCCGGGGGGGATGCCGAGCAGTTCGGCGATGCGGTCGCGGATGGTGGCCTTGTGGGGGCCGAGCTTTGGTCGTTCGGCGTGGACGACGAGGTCGGCGTTGTTGATTCGGAATCCGGCGTGGGTGGCCTGCCGGACGGCGGCAGCGATGAACATGGCGCTGTCGGCGTCCTTGTAGCGGGGGTCGGTGTCGGGGAAGAGGTCACCGATGTCTCCGAGTCCGGCGGCCCCGAGGACGGCGTCGGTCAGGGCGTGCAGGACGATGTCGGCGTCGCTGTGCCCGCGCAGTCCGGGCCCCTCGGAGAGGTGGACACCGCCGAGCACGAGTGGTCGGTCGGAATCCGTGGCGTGCAGGTCGTAACCGATGCCGGTGCGAATCATGCGAGGACTATAGGGAGCGAGGGAGCGAGGGAGCAAGGGAGCGAGGGAGCCAGGGGAACCCGCGTCGCCGGTACTGAACCTGGCTCCCTCGCTGCCTGGCTCCCCGGCTCCCTTTCAAGGCGGAGGGTGTTGGTGGTCGATAGAGGCTTGCGGCCTACGCGTGTTTTCATTGACTGGCGTCTGGTCGAGTTCTAGGATTCTGTCGGGTTGGGTGGCCTGCGGCGCAGTGCGTAAATCCCGACAGATCTGCAACTTGGGGTGATCGCGTCCGCGGTGGACCCCGAGCGCTGTGGCGCGTGGCCAGGGAGGTCTGCGATGTCCAAACGCGACAACATTCTTTCGCTCGTCGACAAGCACCTGGATGTGGAGACCTTCCGCAGCCAACACTGGGAGGGGTCGTTCAACGACTACCTCGAGAAGGTGATCGCCAACCCGGCGGTGGCCCGCAACTCGTTCCAGCGGATCTACGACATGATCCTGCACTTCGGGACCGAGCGGTACACCTACCAGAAGCGCGACTACGTGCACTACAAGTTCTTCGACGATCCGTTCGAGAATGGCCGGGACGCGGTCTTCGGCCTCGACGGGGCGCTGATGCGACTGGTCGAGACGTTCAAGTCGGCCGCTCACGGGTACGGATCGGACCGGCGGATCCTGCTGCTGCACGGGCCGGTGGGTTCGAGCAAGAGCACGATCGCGCGGCTGCTGAAGAAGGGCCTCGAGCATTACAGCACGATGGACGAGGGCGCCCTGTACAGCTTTGTCTGGAACATCCAGGACGAGCACGGGCAGACCGAATTCTGCGCCTGCCCGATGCACGAGGAACCGCTCAAGCTGATTCCGGCCAAGGCCCGCGGTGACGTGCTGGCGGAGATCAACAAGGACCTGCTGGAGGACCGGCAGGTCCGGCTGGAGGGGGATCTGGACCCGTTCTGCCGGAAGATGTTCGACGACCTGCTGGTCAGATACGAGGGTGACTGGCGGAAGGTGCTGAACCACGTGACGGTCCGGCGGCTGATTCTGTCGGAGCAGGACCGCGTCGGGATCGGGACGTTCCAGCCGAAGGACGAGAAGAACCAGGACTCGACCGAACTGACCGGTGACATCAACTACCGGAAGATCGCCCAGTACGGATCGGACTCGGACCCGCGGGCGTTCAACTTCGACGGCGAACTGAACATCGCGAACCGGGGCATCTGCGAGTTCATCGAGGTGCTCAAGCTGGACGTGGCGTTCCTGTACGACCTGCTGGGTGCCTCGCAGGAACACACGATCAAGCCGAAGAAGTTCGCTCAGACCGACATCGACGAAGTCATCCTGGGCCACACGAACGAGCCGGAATACAAGAAGCTGCAGAGCAACGACCTGATGGAGGCCTTCCGGGACCGGACGATCAAGATCGACGTGCCGTACAACTGCCGCCTGACGGACGAGGTCAAGATCTACGAGAAGGACTTCGGCGCGTCGAAGGTTCGCGGGCTGCACATCGCCCCGCACACGGTCGAGGTGGCCGCGATGTGGGCCGTGCTGACGCGGCTGGAGGAGCCGAAGAAAGCGGGCCTGACGCTGCTGCAGAAGATGAAGCTCTACGACGGCAAGAGCATCCCGGGCTTCACCGAGGACTCGGTCAAGGAGCTACGCGAGGAGCATCCGCGCGAAGGCATGAACGGGATCAGTCCGCGCTACATCCAGGACAAGATCTCGAACGCGCTGGTCAGCGAACAGGCCCAGCTCGAGCGCTGCATCAATCCGTTCATGGTGATGAACGAACTGGAGAGCGGGCTGGACCATCACAGCCTGATCAACGACGAAGAGACCAAGAAGTCCTACAAGGAACTGCTCAGCGTGGTGCGCGAGGAGTACGAGGACACGCTCAAGAACGAGGTCCAGCGGGCGATCTCGGCCGACGAGGACGCGATCCAGCGGCTGTGCACGAACTACATCGAGAACGTGCGGGCCTACACCCAGCACGAGAAGGTGCGGAACAAGTACACCGGCAAGGACGAGGAGCCGGACGAGCGGCTGATGCGTTCGATTGAGGAGAAGATCGACATTCCGGAGAGCCGCAAGGACGACTTCCGCCAGGAGATCATGAACTACATCGGGGCCCTGGCGCTGGACGGCAAGAAGTTCGAGTACCACACCAACGCGCGACTGCAGAAGGCGCTCGAACTGAAGCTGTTCGAGGACTCGCGCGACACGATCAAGCTCAAGAACGTGGTCTCGGGCGTGATCGACGACGAGACCCAGGCCAAGATCGACGTGGTCAAGCAGCGGCTGATCAAGTTCTTCGGCTACAACGAAACCAGCGCCACCGATGTGCTGAACTACGTCGCGAGCATCTTCGCCCGCGGCGACGCCAAGCAGAGCGACTGATTCCTTAGGAAGGGAACAGGGAACAGGGAACAGAGAAGACCGGCGATCAGCCACGAGGCACCAATAGAGAAGAACGGGGATCAGCCACGAGGCACCGGGAAAAGGGAAGACCGGGGATCAGCCACAGGGCACAGGGAAGCGCTTGGCGCGGGCTTCTTGCCTGTTTGCGCGGAAGGGTCGGGGCGCGGTATGCCGGATACGCTGCTGACGACGAGCCAGGTCGAACTGCGGACGCTGCGGCCGTCTGACCGCGACGACGTCATCGCCCTGAACGGCGACCCCGAGGTGATGCGGTTCATCGGCGCGCCGTTCACGGCCGAGCGGGCCTCGGCGTGGCTCGACGAGATCCTGGCGGCCGGGACCGAGTCGACCGGTCTGGGCTGGTGGGCGGTGATCGAGCGGGCCAGCGGCGCGTTTGCCGGGCTGGTGGCGCTCAAGCGGCTTTCGGACGGCAATCACGCGGCGCTCGGCCCACTGGTGGCGGGCGCGCGGGACGATGAACTGATGGAAATCGGCTGGCGGTTTCGGCCGCGGTTCTGGGGCCGCGGGATCGCGAGCGAGACGGGCCGGGCGCTGGTGGGCCGGGCCTTCGAGGCCCACGGCTTTCCGCGGATCTGCGCGGTCGCGCTGGCGGACAACAAGGCCAGTTGCCGGGCGATCGAGAAATGCGGCCTGCGCTTCGAGGCCAACTACGATATTGCAGGGAAGCGGGCGAGTTTCTTCGTCCTGACGCGCGAAGAGTACCTGGCCGCCGGCAGGTAAGAGCGGGCAGGCGTGTTGGGTCGGCCCGGATCGAGGCGGGTCGCAGCGATCGAGGTCCTTATGGTTCTGCGGATTGAGAAAGACCATCAGCGTTTCCGGCAGATCGTCAAGGGCCGGATCCGCAAGGACCTGCGCAAGTTCCTGACGCAGGGTGAACTGATCGGCAAGGAAGGCCGCAAGCTGATCAGCATTCCGGTGCACGGTATCGATCTTCCCAGCTTCCGCTACGGCGACAACAACGACGCCGGCGTCGGCCAGGGCGATGGTGAGGCCGGACAGACCGTCGGCGGCGATGAGTCCGGGCAGGGCCAGGGTGGCACCGAGCCCGGCCGGCACATCATGGAGGTCGATGTCACGCTGGATGAACTGGCGGACATCATGGCCGAGGAACTGGAACTGCCGCGGATCGAGCCGAAGGGCAAGCACGCCCTGACGACGGTGAAGGACCGCTACAGCAGCACGCGGAACACGGGGCCCGAGTCGCTGCGGCACTTCAAGCGGACGTTCCGCAACGCGCTGCGGCGGATGATCATGACCGGGGCGTACGATCCGAACGACCCGATGATCATCTTCGAGCGTGGCGACCGGGTGTATCGCAGTTGGAAGCCGGTCAAGGAACCGGACTCGAACGCGGTGATCGTCTACATGATGGACGTGTCGGGTTCGATGGGGTTCGAGCAGAAGGAACTGGTCCGGCTGGAGGCCTTCTGGATCGACGCGTGGCTGCGGCGGAACTACGACGGGATCGACAGCCGCTACATCGTGCACGACGTGCACGCCAAGGAAGTCGATCGCGAAACCTTCTTCCACATTCGCGAAGACGGCGGCACGAAGATCTCGAGCGCGTTCAAGTGCTGCCGCGACCTGCTGGAAAGCAAGTACAACCCGCAGGAATGGAACATCTACCTGTTCCACTTCTCCGACGGCGACAACTCGTCCGAGTCGGACTCGCGCGAATGCTGCAAGCTGCTGCGCGACGTGCTGATGCCGCAGGTCAACCAGTTCGGCTACTGCCAGGTCGCCAGCGCCTACGGCAGCGGCAACTTCATCAACGTCCTGCGCGACCAGTTGCCCGACGCCGAGAACATGGTCACCTCGCGGGTCAACACCAAGGACGACATCTACGACAGCATCAAGGAGTTCTTCCAGAAAGGCCGCTGAAGCCTGCTGCCAGACTCCCTGCCTGCTCGCGCTCCGCACACCTGCTCACTCAATCATCCAGTTCCGCCAGCCTCTTCCGCAGGCCCGGGGTCGGTTCGATCTCGCTGGCCCGCTGCCAGGCGGCGCGGATGCGCTCAACCGGTTCGCCGGCCGCCTGCCGGGCCAGTCCGACGTAGAACCAGGCCGTGCTGCTGGCGGGATGCAACTGCGCTTCGCGCTCGGCGTGCGTGACGGCCCGCCGCGCGGCCCGGGCCGAGACGGCCGGCTCGCTCGTCAGGTAGTAGTGCGACAGCGACAGGTGCATCGTGCGCCCGTGGGCGGCGGGATAGTCGGCCGCCCCACTCCGCGCCAGGTCGATGCGGGCCAGCAGCGGCTCCGGGCGTGCGGGCGTCGGCTGCTCGACCATCGGCTCGAAACGTGCGGCCGGGGCCCAGCGGACCGGTCCGGCCAGCAGCAGCAGCGGCACCAGCAACCCGGCGCTCAGCAGGGCCGCGGGTCGCCGGCGGTCGACCGGTCGGATGCAGACGCTCACCGCCAGCGTGATCACGACAACCAGCGCGAGCGCGGCCGTCCAGGTCGGGCCCAGTTGTCGCGCGGTCCAGCTTGTCCACGAGAACGCGATCGCGACATGCGCCAGCCAGAGCAGCAGCAGCCCGACTCGGACACCGCGCCCCGTTCGCAGCAGGACCGGCAGACCGATCGCGGCCACGATCCAGGCGGGCGGGAGGACCATCAGATGAAAGCGGGCTCCGGTCTGTCCGCGTCCGATCACCAGCAGCGCGCCAAGCAGGATCGCGGGAAGCAGCGCGACGGCCAGGCAGCGGCGGCGGCCACGGACGCGATGGCGCAGGGCCGTAACCATGACTGCCACGACGCCGGCCAGCAGCGGGATGGTCGCGATCGCGGACAGCGGCCAGATGGCTCCGTCGAGGAAGGGCAGCAGCGCGTCGAAGCGGGTGGCGATCATGTGTGCCTTGACCTGGCCGTAGCCGACGGTGACGGCCCGAAGCGCGTCGAAGACGGAGTCGTGCGGGCCGGCGTCGGTCTGGACGGGACCGCCTCCGAAGACCAGGACCTGCGCGGCCAGCAGCCAGAGCAGGGCGGGCAGCAGCCAGGCGGTGGTGACTGCGAGTTGGCGGACGGGGCGAGGCGGGCGGCGGAGGGCGAGAAAGATCGCTTCGGCCATCAGCAGGCCGGCGACGATCAGGGCGCCTTTACCGGCGTGGGTCATCAGGATCGTCAGCCAGAGCAGGCCGCGGAGGGCCTGGCCGCGTCGGGCGCCGACGAGGAGCAGGGCGGGCAGGCTGGCGGCGACGAGCAGTGACTCGGCGTATTCGCCGCGCGCGTTCGAGAAGGCGAGGATATCGCTGAGGGCGGCGAAGGTGATGACGCCGAGCGCGGCCGGTCGGCCGAGTCGTCGGGCGGCGATGATGGCGGACAGGCCGAGGGTGGCGAGGCCGAGTGCCAGGGGGATCAGTCGCAGGGCCGTTCGGGAGACTTCGCCGAGTGCCAGGGTCGGGATGGCCTGGAGCCACCACCAGAGCGGCGTGACGGCGTTGCTGCGACGGGCTGGGACGTCGAACAGGGCGGCGCGTGGGGCATCGAGGATTTCATCGAGCCCGACGCCCATGACGAAGACCTCGTCGTAGCCGAGCCCGGCGCGGAGGGCGAGGGTGATCCGCAGGACGATGCCGACGGCCAGACACAGCAGGCCGATCTGCCGGACCGTCCGGCGGCGCGAGTTGTAGCGGTCGGCGGGCATGGCGGCATGGTACTGGGGCGGAGGGCGCCTGGGCGCGTGCTGGTTCCTGTCGCGTGGGCGCACAAATTGACAAAATGTGGGTCAGTTCGTAAGCTCTGTTTTTGCAGGAGGTTGCCATGAGTCGCATTTCGATCGACGTGACGCCGGAGGAACACCAGCGGCTGAAGGCCCTGGCGGCCTTGCAGGGCAAGTCGATCAAGGAATTCGTTCTCGAAAGCACGCTCGGCCGGCAGGGTGAAGACGCTCAACTCGCTGAGCTGGAAGCAATGCTTGAACGCCGGATTGCTCGGGCCAAGGCCGAGGGTGCCAGTGATCGTTCGGTCGAGGACATCTTCCGGCAGGCCCGCGAACAGGCCGGGCGCGGACCCGATGCCTGAGTACCGGTTGACGCCGGACGCCGAAGACGACCTGCTGCAGATCGCGGCCTACACCATCGAGACCTGGGGCCCGGGTCAGGCGGATCGCTACGAAGCTGCGCTGGTGCAGTGCTTCGGGGCGATCTGTCGAGGCGATGCGCACTCGCGGCTTCCCATTCCGCGTCGCCCGGAGATTCGGGTTACCCGGTGCCGGCACCACTACGTCTTTTCATTTCACGCAGATGACGCGCCGCCGCTGATCATCGCCGTGCTGCATGAGAACATGGACCTGGTGACCCGTTTGCGGAAGCGACTGGACGGCGTTTAACGCACGGGCATTCGCTGCGTCAGCCCTCGCCGGGTTGCCGGTCCGCGGGCCTGCTCCCTACCATTCGGCCATGCTGCTTGCCGAGGTGTTGCTGAGTCCGTCGGGGCTGGCCGCGATTGCCGGGGTCGGGCTGATGGCCGGTGTGCTGGGTGGGCTGCTGGGGATTGGCGGCGGGCTGGTGATGATTCCGGCGCTGCTGCTGATTCTCGGCGAGCCGTTCGGGCCCGGGTCGCTGCATCTGTACAAGCTGGCCGCACTCGCGGCGGCGGCCGTGCTGTCGCTGGTGGCCGCCCGGCGGCATGCCCGGGCGGGTGCGATCGTCTGGCGGGTGGTGCCGTGGGTGGTGGCCGGTGCGGTGCTGGGCGTGATCGGCGGAGTGCTGCTGGGGGGCTTGTTCGTCGGCGAGCAGACGCGGGTGCTGCGGCGGGTCTTCGGCGGCTTCATGCTCGTGACGGTGGCCAGCCAGGTGTGGCGGCAGCGGACGGCCGATCGGGACGGCGGGGTGTCGTCGTGTCCGCTCACGGGCGGTGGCCGGTATGCCGGCTGGGTCGGTCTGCCGGCGGGTCTGATCGGGGGCCTGCTGGGGGTTGGCGGGGGTGTCTGGGCGGTTCCGGTGCAGCACTTCGTGTTCGGGATCCAGATGCGGAGTGCGATCGCGAACTCGAGCTGCATGATCGTGGGGGTATCGATCGCGGCCGCGATCGGGCTGAGCGTGTCGATCGGGGGGATGGCGGACCTGCGGGTGATGGACGGCTGGCTGCTGGCGGCCGGGCTGGCGCCGGGAGCGCTTCTGGGGGGCTGGATCGGGGGCGGTCTGACGCACCGGGTGCGGACGGACTGGCTGCGGGTGGGTTTCCAGGTGCTGCTGGTGGTGACCGGGCTGAAGCTGCTGGCGGGCTGATCACGGCGCGGGAGCAGGGGCGCAAGGCCTGAGGGATCGTAAGCGGTTTTTCGGGCTGGACTTCTGCTGCTGGCGGGAGGCTCCTTGCTCGATGGCTCCCTTATGAGGTATTCTTACGGATCGCTCTCAGGGCGTTGGTGGATGGTCCACCCGCGGGGCGACGGAACTCTATCCCCTTCTGTCTGGGCAATCTCTATCCAAACAGCAACTTGAAGTTGTCCAGGGGAACGCGGCCGGTTGCGGGATCGGTCGGGAAGGAACAGTCTCACACATGGTTGATCACAATCTGATCAAGGATCTGAACATCACCGATGCCGACATCGAGGGCGAACTGGCGACGATGCTGGGTGGTGATGTGGATGAAGAGGCATTGACCGGGTCGGTCAGCGATTCGGTCGGCGATATTGAATCGAATTCGATCATCAAGGCCAAGGTTGTCAAGATCGTCGGCAACGAGGTGATCCTGGACGTCGGCCTGAAGAGCGAAGGGCTGATCAGCGTCAGCGAATGGAACGACCCGGCCGAGGTGGTTCCGGGGGCCGAGTTCGAGGTGCTGCTGGAGGACATTGATCCGGACACGGGTCTGGTGCTGCTGAGCAAGCGTCGCGCGGACCGGATCATCAACTGGAAGCGGATCGTCGAGTCGACGCACGAAGGCGACACGGTCAAGGGCAAGGTGCTGAAGAAGATCAAGGGCGGTCTGCTGGTCGACATCGGCGTGCCGGTCTTCCTGCCGGCCTCGCAGGTCGACATCCGTCGCCCGGCCGACGTCGGCGAGTACATCGGCAAGGAGATCGAGGCGAAGATCCTGCGGATCGACAAGGAGCGGCGGAACATCGTCATTTCGCGCCGCAAGCTGATCGAGGAAGAACGCGCATCGGCGAAGGAAAAGCTGATGGCGGAGATCGAGGTCGGCCAGCTTCGCAAGGGTGTCGTCAAGAACATCGCCGACTTCGGCGCGTTCGTCGACCTGGGCGGCATCGACGGCCTGCTGCACATCACCGACATGTCGTGGGACCGGATCGACCACCCGAGCCGGATGCTCGAGATCGACCAGGACATCGAGATCAAGGTCCTGAGCATCGACCGCGAGAAGGAAAAGATCGCCCTGGGTCTCAAGCAGAAGAGCGAGAACCCGTGGGAGAAGGTGGCCGAGCGCTACCCGGTCAACGCGCGGGTCAAGGGCGAGGTGGTCAACATCGTCAACTACGGCGCGTTCGTGAAGCTGGAAGCGGGCGTCGAAGGCCTCGTGCACATCTCGGAGATGAGCTGGACGCGGCGGATCAACCATCCCTCGGAGATGGTCAACGCCGGCGACGAGATCGAAGTGGTTGTCCTGGACGTCAACAAGGACAAGCAGGAGATCTCGCTCGGGATGAAGCAGACCGAGACGAACCCGTGGGAGACCGTCGCCCAGAAGTACCCGCCGGGTACGGTGGTCGAGGGTACCGTCCGCAACCTGACCAACTACGGCGCGTTCATCGAGATTGAGGAAGGCATTGACGGCCTGCTGCACGTCTCGGACATGAGCTGGACCAAGAAGGTCAGCCACCCGTCCGAGATGCTGAAGAAGGGCGACCGGATCCGCTGCGTGGTCCTGGCCGTCGACCAGGAGAAGATGCGGGTCGCGCTGGGTCTCAAGCAGATGACCGAGGACCCGTGGGCCCGGGCCGTGCCGGATCGCTACCAGCCGGGCATGGTCGTGCGTGGCAAGATCACCAAGATCACCAACTTCGGCGTGTTCGTCGAACTGGAAGAGGATCTGGAAGGTCTGCTGCACGTTTCGGAACTGGCCGAGCACAAGGTCGAGAATCCGCAGGACGAGGTCAAGGTCGGCGACGAGGTCGACGTCAAGATCCTGCGGGTCGACACGGTGGACCGCAAGATCGGCCTGTCGAAGAAGCGGGCGGACTGGACCGGCGACGACGCCCTCGAAGACGCCGGCAGCGAAGCCAGCCGCGACAAGAAGCTTCGCGGCGGCCTCGGCGGCGACGAAGGCGGCGGCGGCCTGCTGGATGGAATCAACACCGACCGGCCGTAAGCGTCCGGACGATGTTTCGACTGACCGGGAAGCCGGCGCTCCTGACGGGGCGCCGGCTTTCTGTATGTTCCGGGGGGGGGAGCGAGGGAGCAACGCAGGGAGCAAGGGAGCGAGGGAGCCAGGGAGCAAGGGAGCGAGGGAGCAAGGGAGCGAGGGAAATCGGGGAATAGGGGGCGGGGACTGAATTGGATCACGCGACCCCAGGTGCCGGTCCTCGGATCCCGGACCACGAGGCCCGCGGAACGTGTCACTGCTCCTGAGCGCTTGAACAGTGCTTCCAGGCACGGACGCGCAACCGCGCTGGCGGTGCGGCATCGACGCCTGATGCACCCTCGTCGAACGTGACCGCGGTCTGCCGCGTCGATGACGCACCCTACGAAAACGGTTCACCGCAAACACGATCTGAACGCAGTCCCCCACCCTTCCGCTCGCCGCGCTCGCTCAAGGGCGGGGCACCCAAGCTCAAGGGCGGGGCACCCAAGTTCCCTCGCCCCTCGCTCCCTCGCCCCTCGCTCCCTCGCTCCCATGCTCCCTCGCTCCCTCGCTCCCTTGCTCCCTGGCTCCCTGGCTTCCTGGTTCCCTTGCTCCCTCGCCCCCTATGTGCTACACAGCGCAGCGGCGGTTTCGGCCGCTGACGAGCCAGGTGACCTGCCCACTGCTGCGGAGTTGAGCCGATGAGCGAGATTCGACCGTTTCCCGGAATTCGTTACGCGACCGGGCCCGATCGCAAGGACATTTCGAGCGTGCTGGCGCCGCCCTACGACGTGCTCGACCAGGCCGACAAGGATGCCCTGCTGGCCCGCGATCCGCACAACTTCGTGGCCATCGACCTGCCGCACATGCCGCCGAAGGCGGCCGGCCCGATCCCGGCCTACACCGACGCCAACAGGCAGATGCGCGCCTGGATCGAGGACGGCGTCATGGTCCACGACGCCGCGCCCGCGCTGTACGTCTATCACCAGACCTTCACCCACGACGGCACCGAATACGTCCGCAAAATGTTCTTCGCCCGGCTGCGGATCGAAAAGTTCGGAGAGGGCAGCGTCTTTCCGCACGAACATACCTTTGGCGGACCGAAAGAGGACCGCCTGGCCCTGACCAAGGCCACCACCTGCAACATGAGCCCGATCTTCGGCCTGTACCCGGATGCGCAGAACGTCGTCGCCGCCCGACTGGAGCAGGCGATCGGATCGGCCGCCCCGCTGGCCGAAGGCCGCCTCGACGCCACGCACAACAAGCTCTGGGCGGTGACGGACGCCAGGACGATCGCCGACGTCACCGGGCTGATGGCCGACAAGGCCATGTACATCGCGGACGGGCACCACCGCTACGGGACGGCCGGCCTGTACCGCGACTGGCTGGTGTCGCTGCAGGGCGAACTGCCGGGCGACCACCCGGCCAACTTCGTGCTGTGCGTGATGTGCGGGATGGAGGACCCGGGCCTGCTGATCCTGCCGACCCACCGGGTGCTGCCGGGCGTCGAGATCACCGGCGGGCTGCTGCGCGAGGACACGCAACTGGAAGTCGCGCACCTGCCGGTCGACGGGCCGGAGCAGGTTCCGGCCGCCCTGGCGAAGTTCGGTCCGCTGGCGGTCGCGGTGACGGCCGGCGACGGCTACCTGATGGTGCGTCCGCGCGAGGAGACCCTGCTGGACGGGATCGCGGCGGACCACAGCGTGGCGTGGCGGCGGCTGGGGCTGGCGTTTCTGCACGCGTACCTGCTGGACAAGGTCGTGACGCCGAAGCTGTGCGGCGGCCAGGCGCCGGAAATCCGGTACATCAAGGCGGCCGCCCCGGCGGTGGCCGAGGCCCGAGAAACAAAGGGCTGTGCGTTCCTGCTGCAGGCCACGACGATGGACGAGATGCGGGCGGTCTGCAGCGCGGGCGACCTGATGCCGCAGAAGAGCACGTTCTTCTACCCGAAACTGGCAAGTGGGCTGGTCGTCAATCCGCTCGATGCCTAGAATGTAAGGTCTGCGTTCTAGGACGCTTACATCTTCAGTCCTGTCTGTCCCGGAGGGCGCCGGGGCACAATGCGCGGGAACGGATTCCCGGACCAGGCTCGCGGCGGTCTTGCCAAGAGCTGTTTCATGACCACGGGAGTCAGCGATGTTCGCCTGCACCGCGCGGGGACGTTCCCTCTGTATCGTTCTGCTTACGCTCGCCGTACCGGCCGCCCTGGCGGTTCCGCCGACGGTGGATGACCAGGCCTTCTCGATTGCCGAGGACGCGGCGATCTCGGACGTGGTCGGAACGATTGTCGCGACGGACCCGGATCCGGGTGACGTGCTCGACTACCAGGTCACCGGCGGCAGCGGGTCGGCCTTCTTCGTGGTCGACAACGTCAGCGGCGAGATCACGGTCACGGCACTGCTGGACTTCGAGACCGACCCGCAGTTGATCCTCGACGTCGAAGTGACGGCCGGCGGGGAGAGCGACACGGCCACGATCACGATCGACGTGACCGATGCGATGGAACCCCCGATCGTGGGCGACCAGAGTTTCCCGGTGGACGAGGACGCGGCCATCGGCACCAGCGTCGGGACGGTCGTGGCGAGCGATCCGGACAGCGGGGCCGTGCTGAGCTACGCCTTCAACCCGGCCAGCGCCGATTTCGCGATCGACAGCGGAACGGGCGAGATCACGACGCTGGTGACGCTCGATTTCGAGACGACGCCGAGCTACGTGCTGACGGCCGAAGTGACCGACAACGACGCGCTGAGCAGCACGGCGACCATCACGATCAACGTCGGCGACGTCGGCGAGGCGCCTGAAGTGACCGACCAGTCGTTCGACGTGGCGGAGGGAGCGGCGATCGGTTCCTCGGTCGGGACGGTGGCGGCCACCGATCCGGATGCCGGAGCGGTGCTGAGTTACGCCTTCAACCCGGCCAGCACCGATTTCGCGATCAACAGCGGGACGGGCGAAATCACGACGCTGGTGGCGCTCGATTTCGAGGCGACGCCGAGCTACAGCCTGACGGTCGAGGTGACGGACAACGACACGCTGACCACGTCGGCCGCGATCACGGTGAACGTGACGGACGACTCGGAAGCGCCGGAGGTCAACGACCAGTCGTTCAGCGTGGCCGAGGACGCGGCGATCGGTGCGAGTGTCGGGACGGTCGTGGCCAGCGACATGGACGGGGGTGCGGTGCTGAGCTTCGCGTTCAACCCGGCCAGCACGGACTTCGCGATCGACAGTGGAACGGGCGAGATCACGACGCTGGTGGCGCTCGATTTCGAGACGACGCCGAGCTACATGCTGACGGTCGAGGTGACCGACAACGACACGCTGACCAGTTCGGCGACGATCACGATCAATGTCGACAATACCAATGAACCGCCAGTCGTGAACGATCAGAGCTTCAACGTGGCCGAGAACCTGCCGGTCGGCACGGTCGTCGGAACGGTGGCGGCCACGGATCCGGACGCCGGGGCGGTGCTGAGTTACGCGTTCAACCCGGCCAGCACGGACTTCGCGATCGACAGCGGGACGGGCGAGATCACGACGCTGGTGGTGCTCGATTTCGAGACGACGCCGAGCTACGGGCTGACCGTGGTGGTGGATGACGGCAGCCTGGACGACAGCGCGGCGATCACGATCAACGTGGACGATGCGCCGGACGGTCCGGTCGTGAACGATCAGACCTTCGACGTGGATGAGAACCTGGCGGCCGGCGCGGCGGTCGGGACGGTCGCGGCGAGCGACCAGGATGCCGGGGCGGTGCTGAGTTACGCGTTCAACCCGGCCAGCACGGACTTCGCGATCGACAGTGGAACGGGCGAGATCACGACGCTGGCGGCGCTCGACTTCGAGGCGACGCCGAGCTACATGCTGACGGTCGAGGTGACGGACGATACGGCGCTGACCGGCAGCGCGACGATCACGATCGACGTCAACGATCTGAACGAAGCGCCGACCGTCGCGGACCAGAGCTTCAACATCGATGAGAACGTCGCGGTCGGTTCGCCGGTCGGGACGATCGTGGCGAGTGACCCGGATGCCGGCGACGTGCTGACGTTCATCGTGACGGGCGGCAGCGGGCAGGCGGTCTTCGCGGTCGATGCGGCCAGCGGAGCGATCACGACCGCGGCCGACCTGGACCACGAGACGCAGGACAGCTACACGCTGGACGTGACGGTGCGGGACGTGGGTCTGCTGGAAGACACGGCGACGATCACGATTGACATCAACGATCTGAACGAGGCGCCGGAGATTGCCGACCAGATGTTCAGCCTGGACGAGAACGTCGCGATCGGGACGAGTGTCGGGACGGTGGTCGCCTCGGACGTGGATGACGGCGACGTGCTCGGTTACCAGATCACCGGCGCGAGTGTGCCGGGAGTCTTCGCGATCAACAGCGGGACGGGCGAGATCACGACGCTGGCCGCGATCGACTTCGAGAGCGTGCCGCAGTACACGCTCGAAGTGACCGTGACGGACCTCGGCCTGCTGAGCGCGGCGGCGACGGTGACGATCGACATCAACGACCTGAACGAAGCGCCGACCGCGGTGTGCGTGGCGAGTCCGTTCGTCCTGGATGCGACTGTGGTCTGCAACAACACGGTGACGGCGGCCGATCTCGACGGCGGCTCGTTCGATGACGATGCCGGGGACAGCGTGACGCTGTCGATTGCCCCGGACGGTCCGCTGCCGGTGGGCGACACGGTCGTGACGCTGACCGTGACGGACACGCTCGGGCTGATGGATACCTGCCAGGTGACGGTCTCCGTGCTGGGTTCGGACTGCAACGGCAACACGCTGCCGGACAGTTGCGACATCGAACTGGGCGTTTCGGCCGACTGCAACCTGAACGGTGTGCCGGACGAGTGTGACATCGACGCGGGCGATCCGGATGGCGACGGGCGGGTCAGTGACGACCTCGGCGGCGACGGCGTGCCGGACGAGTGCCAGGTCGCGACGCTGTTCGTCGACACGAACGCCGGCCTGGCGCTGATCGATCAGCGCGGGGTCGCCTGGGACGCGGCCTACGCGGATCTGCATGACGCCCTGCGGGTGGCGTCGAACCCGGCCAACGCGGTCACCGAGATTCGCGTGGCCGAGGGGACCTACCAGCCGGCCACGGCGGTCGCGGACCGAGATGTCTCATACACGCTGTCGAGTGGCCGGGCGGTGCGTGGCGGTTTCGCCGGCTTCGGCGCGGCGGATCCGGACGAGCGCGATCCGCTGGTGTTCGAGACGACCCTGGACGGAGAACTGGGTCTGCCGGGGTTCCTGCAGAACACGCGGAACATCGTGGTGGCCGACGGTGTTGACGCCACGGCCGTCTTCGAGGGGTTCGTGATCCGGAACGGTTTCGCGGACGATCCGGGGACCGAGTTCGGTGGTGCCGGGATGTTCCTGCGTGACTCGGACCTGACGGTTCGCGACGTGCGTTTCGAGGAGACGTTCACGTCGTTCTCGGGCGGGGCGGTGCTGATCGAGCGCGGCGCGCCGCTGTTCGAGGGCTGCCGGATCGCGGGCGGGATTGCGACGCAGTCGGGCGGCGGCCTGTTCGTCCGCGACAGCAACGTGGTGCTGCGTGACTGCCGGGTGACGGACTGCTTCGCGAACGTCAGCGGGGCGGGCGTGCAGTTCGAATCGGGCACGCTGCTGCTGGATGGCTGCGTGCTGCAGGACAACGGCGCGGGCGGCGCCGCGACCTTCGTCGACAACGGCGGCGGGCTGGCCAACCAGGGCGGCACGCTGCGGATCCGCAACTCGAACATCGCCTTCAACCGGGCCGACAACGGCGGCGGCCTGAGCCTGCGGAGCGGGACCAGCTTCATCGCCAACACCTACATCACCGACAACGGGGCCACCCAGGACGGCGGCGGAATGCTGCTGGGGGCGCCGAACCAACTGGCCAAGGCGACGCTCAGCAACGTCGTCATGCTGATGAACCAGGCCGCCGTGGGCGGGGCCGTGCTGGTCGACGGCGACGGCCGCGGCACCCTGCGGAACGTCTCGCTGGCGGCCAACGCGGGCACGGCCGGCGCGGGCGGCATCGCGGCCCGCGACGGTGTGGTCTCGGTGGTCAGTTCGATCCTGTGGGAGAACCAGGGCCCGGGCGGCGGCATGACCGAGGTCGATCAGTTCGACAACCTCGGCGCCTCGACGACCGTGACCAGCAGTTGCATCCAGGGCCTGGCGAGCCTGACCGGCGGCGGCAACATCGGCGACGATCCCGAGTTCGCCAGTCCGGGCACCGGCGACCTGCGGCTGCGGCCGACGTCCCCGTGCATCGACCTGGGCGACAACACGGCGCTGGCGGCGGACACGACCGACCTGGACGGTGACAACGATGTCAGCGAGCCGACGCCGCTGGACCTGGATGGCGCGCTGCGACGGGCGCAGGCGATTCCGGGTCGCCTGGGCGTCGGCGTGGCGCCGTTCGTGGACATGGGCGCGTTCGAGTTCCTCGAAGACTGCGACATGAACGGGCAGAAGGACGTGGACGAGATCGCCGCGGACGCCAGCCTGGACTGCAACCGGAACGGGATCAAGGACGTCTGCGAGCCGGACTGCGACGGGAACGGTGTCCCGGACGACTGCGATCTGGATCCGTCGGACCCGGACGGTGACGGTTCGGTCAGCCCGGACTGCAACGGCAACGGCGTTCCGGACAAGTGCGACATCCTGCTGGCCACCAGCAGCGACTGCGACCTGAACGACGTGCCGGACGAGTGCCAGTCGGACCGCGACGGCGATGGCACCATCGACGCCTGCGACGGTTGCCCGGATGACGGGACCAAGGTCACCGACGGCACCTGCGGGTGCGGCGTGCCGGACACCGACAGCGACGGTGACGGCGTGGCCGACTGCCTCGACAAGTGCCAGGGAGCCGACGACCTGCTGGACAGCGATGGCGACGGGACGGTCAACTGCTTCGACCTGTGTCCGAACGATCCCGACAAGATCGCGCCGGGCGACTGCGGATGCGGAAACCCCGACACCGACAGCGACGGCGACGGGACGGCCGACTGCATCGACACGTGCCCGGACGATGCCGGTCCGCAGGATGACGCCGACAATGACGGGCTGGGCGGGCTGTGCGACAACTGCCCCGATGACGCCAACCCGGACCAGACCGACAGCGACGGCGACGGGATCGGCGATGCCTGCGACCCGACCCCGCTGCCGCCGGCACCCGAGATTCCGGACCCGGTGACGCCGGACGATGACCCGGTGCCGCCGATGGAAGAGCCCGACATCGTCACACGCGTCCCGGCGCCGCCGGCGGCCGGGCCGGGTACGGCCACGGGCGGCCCGACCGCGCCCACGCCGGATGACACGCCGGCCGAGCCGGACCAGTCCGGCCAGGATCCGCCGGTGGACGACATGGTCCCGATGGGCTGCGGCGCAGGCTGCGGTGTCGGCACGATGCCGGTCCTGCCGCTGCTGCTGCTGAGCCTCGGCGGCATGCGTCGACGGTTGAAGTAGCCAGGCGAAGGAGCGCGGGAGTCGCAGGGTGCGTCATCGACGCGGCAGGCCACACGTTCGCGTGCGCGGATGCCTCATGCGTCGATGCCGCACCGCGCCGGCGGGCCGGGTCTACGGCTGCTGGGCCGCGACTTCCTCGACCGGGGGGCAGGTGCAGAACAGGTGGCGGTCGCCGTAGACGTTGTCGATGCGGGCGACGCTCGGCCAGAACTTGCCGTCGCGCAACCAGGCGGCCGGGAAGGCGGCCTGTTCGCGCGGGTAGGGGTGCGTCCATTCGCTGGCCGTCACCATCGCGGCGGTGTGCGGGGCGTTCTTCAGCGGGTTGTCATCACGCGGCAGCGTGCCGTCCTCGATCTGCGCGATCTCGGCCCGGATCGCGATCATCGCATCACACAGCCGGTCAAGCTCGGCCTTCGACTCGCTCTCCGTCGGTTCGATCATCAGCGTGCCGGGCACCGGCCACGACATGGTCGGGGCGTGGAAGCCGTAATCCATCAGCCGCTTGGCGACATCGTCGGTCTCGATGCAGGCCGACTCCTTGAACGGACGCAGGTCGACGATGAACTCGTGGGCGACGCGCCCGGTCTTCCCGGTGAACAGGATCGGAAAGTGCGCGCCGATCCGGGCGGCCATGTAGTTGGCGTTCAGAATCGCGACCTGCGTGGCGCGGGTCAGCCCGGAAGTGCCCATCAGCGCGATGTAGACCCACGAGATCGGCAGGATGCTGGGGCTGCCCCACGGGGCGGCCGAGACCGGCCCGATCGCGTGCTCGGCGTCTTCACGGTTGGCGATCACCGGGTGGCCGGGCAGGTACGCGGCCAGGTGCTCCGCGACCGCGATCGGTCCCATCCCAGGTCCGCCGCCGCCGTGCGGAATGCAGAAGGTCTTGTGCAGGTTCAGGTGGCAGACGTCGGCGCCGATCGAACCCGGCGAGCAGAGCCCGAGCTGGGCGTTCATGTTCGCGCCGTCCATGTAGACCTGTCCGCCGGCCGCGTGCACGGCCGCGCAGATCTCCTGGACCTGTTCCTCGAAGACGCCGTGCGTCGAGGGATAGGTGATCATCAGGGCGGCCAGTTCGTTCTTATGCTGCTCGATGCGGGCGTTCAGATCCGGCAGGTCGATGTTGCCGCGCGCATCGCACTGGACCGGCACGACCCGCAGGCCGGCCATGATCGCGCTGGCCGGGTTGGTGCCGTGGGCCGAGACGGGGATCAGGCAGACGTCGCGGGACGAGTCGCCGCGGGCCTTGTGGTAGGCGCGAATCACGAGCAGGCCGGCGTACTCGCCCTGCGCGCCGGCGTTGGGCTGCAGCGACACGGCCGGTAGCCCGGTCAGCTCCGCCAGCCAGGTCTCGAGCTGCTGGAACAGGATCCGATAGCCGGCCGCCTGCTCCGGCGGGGCGAAGGGGTGCAGGGCCGCGAACTCCGGCCACGTGACCGGCAGCATCTGCGAGGTCGCGTTGAGTTTCATCGTGCACGAGCCGAGCGGGATCATCGAGGTCGTCAGCGACAGGTCGCGCCCCTGCAGGCGGTGCAGGTAGCGGAGCATCTCGTGCTCGGTGTGATAGCGGTGGAAGACCGGGTGCGTCAGGATCTGGTCGTCGCGTCGCTGTTCGGCCGGCACGCGGCCGGCTTCGGCCGGAGTCGTCACGGGCTCGACACCGAACAGGTCGAGCAGCAGGTTGACTTCGTCGAGCGTGCTCTTCTGGTCGAGGCTGATGCCGATCGATCCGTCATCGTAGTACCGCAGGTTGATCCGCTTCCGCTCGGCGGCCGCGCGAATCGCCGCGACGGTCGCGCCGTCGGGTTCGACGCGGATGGTGTCGAAGCAGTGGGCGTGCCGCAGGCGGTGCCCGGCCTGTTCGAGCCGGTCGGCGAGGATCGCGGTCAGGCGATGGACGCGGCGGGCGATGCGGCGGAGTCCGTCCGGGCCGTGATAGACGGCGAACATCGCGGCCATGATGGCCAGCAGGGCCTGGGCGGTGCAGATGTTGCTGGTGGCCTTGTCGCGGCGAATGTGCTGCTCGCGGGTCTGCACGGACATGCGGTAGGCGGTCTTGCCCTGGCTGTCGTGCGAGACGCCGATGACGCGCCCGGGGACCTGTCGGGCGTGCTTTTCGTGCGTCGCGAGGAAGGCCGCGTGCGGACCGCCGTATCCGAGCGGCACGCCGAACCGCTGGGCCGAGCCGATCGCGATGTCGGCCCCGCAGGCGCCGGGCGGGCGGATCAGCAGCAGGGCCAGCAGGTCGGTGGCGCAGACCAGCAGCCCGCCGGCCGCGTGGACCCGTTCGGCGATGGTCGCGACGTCGTGCAGGCGCCCGTCGGTCGCGGGGTTCTGGACGAGGGCGCCGGCCAGGTCCATGTCGGAGAAGTCGGCCTGCTCGAGCGATCCGAAGTGCAGGCGGATGCCGAGCGGTTCGGCCCGGGTCTGCAGCAGGGCGATCGTCTGCGGGTGGCAGTCGTCGGCGACGAAGAAGTCGTGCTTCCGGCCGCGGGCGATGCGGTGGCACATCGCCATCGCTTCGGCGGCCGCGGTGGCCTCGTCGAGCAGCGAGGCGTTGGCGAGCGGCAGACCGGTGAGGTCGGCGACCATGGTTTGGAAGTTGAGCAGGGCTTCGAGTCGGCCCTGGGAGATCTCGGCCTGGTAGGGGGTGTACTGGGTGTACCAGCCGGGGTTTTCAAGGACGTTGCGCTGGATGACGGGCGGGACGATCGTGTCGGCGTAGCCGTAGCCGAGCAGCGAGCGGAAGACCTGGTTCTGTTCGGCGATGCCCCGCAGGGTCGCGAGCAGTTCGTATTCGCCGCGCCGCGTGCCGCGGGCCCCGGGGGTTTCGATTCGCGGGTCGCGGGTCAGGCGGATCGGGGCCGGCACGACCTCGTCGATCAGCGCGTCGAGGCTCCGGCAGTCGAGCACCCGGAGCATCTCGGCCTGTTCGGCGGCATCGGGTCCGATGTGCCGCTCGGCGAACGTATCGATGGGTTCAAAACGCACGGTTGGCCCCCAATCCCGCAGATTCACCTTCGCTTTTCACCGTCGCCCGACGCCGGGTTTCGCGGACGGGAGCGGCAGCAGGTCCGCCGCGCCCGCCGGATTCGAACGGCGGGCCTGTTCATTCTATTCGGCTGTGAACTTCTCGTAGGCCTCGGCGTCCATGAGCTTTTCGAGCGAGGTCAGGTCGCTGGCCTGCAGCTTGATCATCCAGCCCTGGCCCTGCGAGTCCTCGTTGACCAGTCCGGGCTGGTCGGCGAGCGCTTCGTTGACCGCCTCGATCGTTCCGGCCACCGCTGTGTACAGGTCGCTGGTCGACTTGACCGACTCGATCTCGCCGAACGAGTCGCCGGCCGCCAGTTCGGTGCCGATCTCGGGCAGTTCGACGTAGGTGACGTCGGTCAACTGGTCGGCGGCGAACTTGGTGATACCGATGGTGACGGCATTGCCCTCGACGAGGAACCACTCGTGGGTCTGGGCATACAGACAGTCTTTGCGCACGGCCATGGTGGGCCTCCGGGCACCTGAGGATCGAGAATGCGGGGCGGCGTCCACGGCCGCGGCATTCGTGACCCCGGATTCTACGGAAAAGCGTGGGCGGCGAACAGTTGCGGGGGGTGGTGGTCGCGGGGGCCGGATCGGCGGGGCGGCGGTTCAGTCGTGTCCGTGTTCGGCGGCGATTTCTTCTTCGCTGAGCAGGCCGAGTTCGACGAGTGCGACCTGGGCGGCCTTCTGCTCGGCCTCTTTCTTGCTGGGTCCCCAGGCGCCGTGGAACTGTCGGTTGCCGATCGTGACGGCGATCTCGAAGCACTTGGCGTGGTCGGGGCCCTTTTCGTCGAGCATTTCGTACTGCGGGGTGGCGTTCATCTCGCGCTGGGCGTGCTGCTGGAGCTGGGACTTGTAGTTGAACTGGTGTTCGGAGCTGGTCGCGCGTTTCAGGTCCGGGTCCATGTGCCGCAGGATCAGCGCGCGGGCGGCGTCGAGGCCCCCGTCGAGAAAGACGGCGGCGATGACGGCCTCCAGGGCGGCCGCGGTCAGGGACTTCGGCAGATGAGCGCCGGGCTCCATGCCCTGCCCGAGTTGCAGGAATTCGGCCAGGTTCATGCGGTCGGCGACGCGGGCGCAGATCCGTCGGGAGACGACGGCGGACTTGATCTTGGTCAGCTCGCCTTCCATCGAGTCGGGCAGCCGGTTGTAGAGGGTCTGGCAGACGACGAGGCCGAGGACGGCATCGCCGAGGAATTCCATTCGTTCGTTGCTTTCCTGGCGGGTGTTGGCGGACGAGGAGTGCGTAATGGCGGCCTGCAGGAGCCCGATGTCCTTGAAGGAGTAACCCAGGGTTTCCTGGCAGGCGGCGAGGCGATCCACCGTCTTGCGCGACTTGGCCATGCTGGACTCTGGTGTTTCGGGCGGATCGGCGTCGCAAATCGTCCGGGCAACCGGTGTCCGGGCGAATTGCGTCGGCGATGCCGGCCGCAAACCGGTTTCGACAAATCAGTCTAACCCATCGCAGCATCTATCGGCAATAACGGCCGGCCGGCTTCAGCGGTCAATGCCCCTTCTACCAGTTAAATGTATTCTGGTGAGCGACTTATGGCCCGTGCGGGAGGTCCGCGGCGGGGAGGTCGAAAAAGGGTGCCGGGACGGGTCGGCTCGGCGCGGCCACTTGGCGGGGGCAACAATTGCACGTATACTCCGTGGTTCGAACCTTGATGACGGAGATAGCCAGATGTCTGTCGATCGCTCGCTGCGACTGAAGAGTACGCTTGCCCGGCACCGGAACGTTCTGACGCGGGCGGAGCGTGTGGCCAACATGGTCGAAGAGGGAAGCTGGGACGAGTCCATGACCGGCCTCGGTCTGCCGAAGTTCGGTCATCGGAAGATGAAGGCAGGTAAGAAGAAGAAGGCTGCTCCGGGCGCGGAAGAGAAGTAGCGCCGGTCGCCATGTTGCATGGCGGCGGTCCGGTCCGTTCGGGCCGGGTGATCCTGCCGACGACGGGGTTCCGCTCCGTCACCGGGCCTGCCTTTCGGACGGGCCTGCCCTTCGGGGAAAGAAGCACGCGAGAAAACCTGAGAATCGACACGTTTCGCGCGAACCGCGCGGCGGTGCGCCGCGTACGCGTCTCGGTGAGGTCTCTGACGATTCCGGCGGGCCCTGGGTGATCGAGTCCTCTCGAGGCCGGGGGTCTTCCGCCGCCGCCCCGACCGGGGTCGCGGATCGCAACAGCTAGCGGGGCCGCACGCGGCCGAACACGCACACGGCAGAACGGTGGAACATGGCGCACACGCACGACCGGCTGGGCATCGCCGAAGACGATCATCACGATCACGATCACGACCACCACCACGGCAGTCGAAACGTGAGTTTCGAGTTCCAGCGGGCCATTCTGGGCGGTCTGCTGGTGGTGGGTTCCTTCCTCGTACGCTGGCTGTACAACGACAGTTCAGCGCTCGAAGACAACAACAACGGGCTGTTCTACTCCAACGTGCTGGCGATCATCGGCACGCTGATGCTGGCGATCCCGCTGTGGAAACACGCGATCGAATGCATGCTGCACGGCCACATGCACATGGACGAACTGGTCGCCCTCGCGATCCTCGCGGCGATCGCGACCGGCGACTACCAGGCGGCCGGCGTCGTCGCGTTCTTCCTGCTGCTCAGCAACCTGATCGAAGAGCACATGGCCGCCGGGGCGCGGGCCGACATCGAGAAGCTGATCCGGCTGACGCCGACGAAGGCCCTGCGACTGCTGGAGGACGGTTCGGAGGAGGAGGTCGACGCGCCGGAACTGCGGCCGGGCGACACGGTCGTCGTTCGTCCGGGCGACAACATTCCGGCCGACGGTCAGATCATCAAGGGTCATTCGACGATCAACGAGGCGAACATCACGGGCGAGTCGCTGCCGGTCGAGAAGGCGGTCGGCGAAGAGGTCTTCGGCGGGACCAGCAACGTGACGGGCGCTCTGCAGGTCAAGGTGACCAAGGCGGGTTCGGACACGACGCTGGAGCGGGTCAAGACGCTGATCGGCGACGCCGGCCGGACCAAGATCCCGCTGATGCGGATGATCGACGAGTACGCCTCGTGGTACACGCCGGTGACGCTGATGCTGGCGGGCGTGGTCTGGTTCTTCACCCGGGACATGTCGATCACGATCGCGATGCTGGTGCTGGCCTGCCCGTGCGCGCTGATCCTGGCGACGCCGACCGCGATCGTCGCGGCCCTGGCGACGGCGGCCCGACTGGGCATCTACATCAAGGACGCCAGCAACATCGAGTGGGCCCGCAAGCTGACCGCGATCGTCTTCGACAAGACCGGCACGCTGACGACCGGTGAACTGAGCGTGACCAAGCTGCGGCCGGGGCCGGGGCTCGAACCGGCTGACGTGCTGGCGACGGCGGCTTCGGTGGAATCGCTGAGCACGCACCCGGTCGCCCGGGCGATCACGGCGGTGGCCCGCAAGGCCAGCGTTCCGCTCGAGGACGTGACGGGCTTCGAGGAGGTCGGCGGCAAGGGCGTCAAGGGCGTGGTCGGCGGCGACGAGGTCTGGGTCGGCCGGCGGATCTGGGTCGAGCAACTGGGTGCGGACCTGAGCAGCCTGGCGGGCGAGGAGTACGC
The DNA here is from genome assembly GCA_030428945.1 of Phycisphaerae bacterium. Classification (GTDB taxonomy): domain Bacteria; phylum Planctomycetota; class Phycisphaerae; order UBA1845; family Fen-1342; genus JAUIEC01. Next base: position 187,615 of record JAUIEC010000006.1, read on the forward strand.
CGAGCCGGAGGGGATCAGCATCCTGTACGTGGTGCGCAACGGCCAGGCGCTCGGCTGGATCGGGCTGGAGGACCGGACGCGTCCGGAGGCTTCGGCGGCGATGGACGAGTTGCGTGAGATGGGCCTGCGCGACCTGGTGATGGTGACGGGCGACCGCTGGTCGGTTGCGCGGCGGGTCGCCAAGGAGATGGGCTGCAGCGACGTGCAGGCGGAAGTTCTGCCGCAGGACAAGCTGGCCCTGGTCAATGCCCTGAAGGAAAAGGGTCACACGGTCGCGGTCGTCGGTGACGGGGTCAACGACGCCCCGGCCCTGAAGGCCGGACACCTGGGCCTGGCGATGGGAGCGGCCGGCAGTGACGTCGCGATCGACAGTGCCAGCATCGCGCTGATGAGCAGTGATCTGCGGCGGTTGCCGTTCATGATCGGTCTGTCGCGGCGGACGACGCAGGTGATCTGGCAGAACCTGATCTTCGGGGTCGGGTTCATCATGGCCGGTGAGATTCTGATCGTGTTCAAGTTCGTGGGTCCGATGGGCGCGGCGCTGCTGCACACGCTCAGTTCGGCGATCGTGGTGTTCAACAGTGCCCGGATCGTGCGGTACGGCGAGGAGATCGAATCGCACGTGCCGATGGCGGCGGGCCGGGAAGAGAAGGGCGGCGAGCAGGGTGGTCGGGTATCCCTGCAGCCGGTTGCCTGAGATTGCAGTGAGCGAAGGCGCGGGCGCTCAACCGACCTCGCGGGTCTGGAACAGTGCCACACCGAGGCCAAGGACGGCGAGCATGTACAGACCGGCGTACGCGGTGACGTACCCGATCTGTTGGGCGGTAATGGTCAGATCCTGGGTCAGTGCATCGCTGAACCAGAAGAACTGGAAGTTCGGCAGAACGTGGTAAGCCAGATCATACAAGACACCTTTGCTGTTGCTCGGGCCGAACAGGTAGTCCGAGAGCAGGCCGAGCATGTAGATGCCGGCGCAGCCGATCAGCGTCGCGACCTGGCTGAACTGCGTGCTGAGGGCGACCGCGAAGGCGGTCAGGATCAGCACGGCCAGGATGATCGCGAAGACCGCGTAGAGGATCTGCAGGTCGCCGAAGTCGGTCGTCGCGCTCTGCAGGCCCCACTGCCGGTCGAAGAACAGCATGCCGATCACCGCCAGCGTGCCGAGCGGCACGACCCACGCGGTCAGGGTGGCCGAGAAGTGCCAGCCGTAGACGTAGTTCCCGAAGGTCGCGGCCAGCAGGGCGACCGCGAGGGCGAGCCCGCCGAAGAACAGCACGGGCTGGTCGAAGGTGTCGGCGCTGGTTTCCATCACGCCGTGCCGGACGGTCATCAGGAAGACGAGCGTCAGGAAGTAGTACGAGACCAGCATGGCCCCGCCGACGCCGAGGAACTTGCCGACCAGGAACATCGGTCGCCCGACCGGTTTGCTGATCACCGTCAGGGCGGTGTAGCTCTCGATTTCGCGGGTGATCACGCCGGCGGCGCTGAAGACGCTGGCGAACAGCCCGTAGAGCAGCATCGTCGCCAGGCCGACGTCGGTCATGATCTTGGTGTCGCTGCCGGACTCGAGCGAGAAGGCGGCGATGCTGGGGTTGAGCACGAGCAGGCCGAACGCCGTCCACATCAGGATGCCGTAGATCGGCTGCCGGATGGTTTCGATGAACGTGTTCTGCACGATCGCAAACAGTTTTCCAAACATGGGCATTTCGTCCGTTGCTGTCGGGTCCGCGGCCCGGCGCCGGGCCGGGGCAACGCGGCATTATGCACGCCGCCACGTGGGTCGACAAACCGTCGATCGCCGGTCCCGGGCAGGATTGTAGCCGCCAGTGAGGAATCTCGTGTCTGAAACGTCACACGCGCGCAGTCGCCGGGCGACCCTCTACGGGCTCGTCATTCAGCTTGTCGCCACGATCGCCGCGATCGCCCTGGCGATCAAGACGCTCAGCCCGGCGCTCTACGGTCTCGGGGTCTTCCTGGCCTGCGGACTGCCGGTCTGGTTCGTGACCCTGCTGGTCTTCCGCCAGCAGGAACTGGCCGCCCTCGAGGCCCTCGACCTCGAGGAACTCCGCCGGGAGCGGGAGACGGTCGGGGCCAGCGAGGGCATGTTCGCGGCCGATTCGGGCTTCCAGATCGCCCGCACGCGGCTGGACTGGATGGTCAAATGGCTGCTGCCCGGGTTCGGCCTGCTCAGCGGCGTGCTGCTGATCGTCGGCGCGGCCTGGCTCTTCCGGACGATCCGCTTCGCCCTCGACTCCGAAGCCTACCAGGCCCTGCAGGATGCCGAACTCGGCTTCATCCTCCTGCTGATCCTGACCGGCTTCCTGTTCTTCTACGCCCGCTACGCGGCCGGCCTGGCCCGCGTGCCGGAGTGGCAGATCATCCGCGGCTGCGGGAGTTTCATGCTGGCGGCCGCGGTGGCCGGGCTGGCGGCGGTCGTCGCGTTCGGGGCGCACATCTACAGTCCCGGCACGGACTGGGAGGTCTGGGTGGCCCAGGCGATCCCGGTGCTGATGGCGCTGCTCGGGGCCGAGACGGTCCTGAACTTCGTGCTGGACATCTATCGCCCGAAGACGCCCGGAACGATTCCGCGGACGTGCTTCGACAGCCGGATCGTCGGTCTGTTCGCCGAGCCGGGCGGCCTGACGCACAGCCTGCAGGAAGCGATCAACTACCAGTTCGGCTTCAAGGTCACGCAGACGCGGCTGTTCGCGATGGTGCAGAGCCACCTGCTCGGGCTGGTGCTGGTGACCGTCATCGCGATCTGGCTGCTGACCTGCATCGTGATCGTGCAGCCGTACGAACGGGTGATCGTCGAGCGCTTCGGGCGGCAGATGAACGCCGAGCAGCCGCTGGCCCCGGGCGTGCACTTCAAGCTGCCGGCCCCGATCGAGGTCGCCCGCCGCTACAACACCGAGCAACTGCACGAGTTCGTCGTCGGATACCGCCGGAGCGACGACGTCGGCGCCTACAACGAAGACGCGATCCCGGTCGAACTGTGGACCGACGAACAGCACGCGGGCCGCGACCACTTCAACTTCTGCGTCGCACCGATCCGCGACCAGGAGTCCTCGCCCGACCGCGCGGCGTTCCGCGATTTCGAGGACGAGCGGAGCGCGGCCAAGCGGGCCCCGGTGCACATGGCCCGGATGGCGGTGTACGTCACCTATCGGATTCGTCGCGACGGGCTGGCCGACTTCACGCAGAACGCGGACGACCCGCACCGCGCGATCCGGCGGATCGCCTGGGAAGAGGCTCTCCGCTACAACGCCGGCAAGGACTACATCACCCTGATGGGGGCCGGTCGCCTGGCGCTCGGCTCGGACCTCAAGCGGCGGATCGCGCAACAGGTCGCGGCCATGAAGCTGGGGCTCGAAGTCGTCTACGTCGGCGCCCAGCAGGTGCACCCGGTCAAGCCGGTGGCCGAGGCGTTCCGCGAGTACGTCAACGCCCAGCAGATCAAGCTGGCTGAGATTCGCAAGGCGCGGGTCGACGAGTCCAAGATCCTCTCGCTGGTGGCCGGCGACGCGTCGCTGGCCCGGGCGATGGCGTTCGCCCTGGACGAGATCAACAACTACGAGGAACTGCGCTCGCGTTCGCTCGAGACGCTCGGCGACCTCAACCCGGATCTGTCCGAGGTCAGCGACCTGCGCGAGGGCTTCGTCGCCACGATCGAGGCCCGCTCACAGGCCGCCATCGCGGCCCGCAACGACGAGCGGACCCGCAGCGATTTCGAACTCGGACTCGGGCAGAGCCGGCGGCGGATCGAGGTGGCCGAACAGGCCCTCGCCGAAGCCCGGGCGAAGCTGGCGACGGCCGAGCGGGCCCTGACCGAGGCGCTGGCGGCTCGCCAGGCCCGGCTGGCCGAGACGCGCGGCGCCGCGCAGGCCGAGGCGCTGCTGACGCTGGCGCAGGCCGAGAGCGGGCTGGACTACTGGCGGCGGCGGATCGCCGAGTACATGGTCGGCCTGGAGGGTGACGCGGCCGTGCTGCTGTCGGATGCCCAGGCGGTCCGCTGGGAGCGTGAGATGCAGACGGCGGCCGAGATCATCCGCCTCGAGACCGAGAGTGCGGCCTACCACGCGGCCCCATCGGTCTACAAGGTACGCAGCTACCTGAAGGTGCTGGTCGAGGGGCTCGGCAAGGCCCGCAAGTACTTCCTGGCCTTCGAGCCCGGGACGCGTGAGGTCCGGGTGACGTTTGATTCTCAGGAGAAGGCCCGTCCCGACCTGGTCGGCACGCCGGTCTCCGGTGAGTAGTGGAATCTCGCACAGAGCGATGACTGAGGAACCGCGATGAATAAGATACCGATTCCGACGGTGATCACGGCGACGGTGCTGGTCCTGATCCTGCTGGTGTACATGTTCACCTTCCAGGTCCGCTTCTCCGAGGCGGCCATCCGGGTCTGGCTGGGCAGTGCCACCGAGGAGAGCGTGATCACCAAGCCGGGGCTGCGATTCCGCTGGCCGGCGCCGATCGAGGAGATCAAGACCTACGACCTGCGTTTCCGCGTGCTGGACACGCCGGAGACCGAGGTCAAGACGCGTGACGAGCAGGCCCTGATCGTCGGCTGCTTCGCCGTCTGGAAGGTCGTCGACCCGCTCAAGTTCTACGTCAGCGTCCGCGACGAACGCTCGGCCGCCGACCAGATCCGCCGGCGGATCAACGAGGCCCGCGCGAACGTCATCGGCCGGCACGACGTCTCCGAGATGTTCAGCCTGGACGGCGACCTGGTGCAGAAGACCTACGACCTGATCGAGCAGGAGGTGCTGGCCGCCTGCGGCCCGCAGATCGAGACCGACTACGGGGTCAAGGTCGAGTACATCGGCATTCGGCGGATCGCGCTGCCGGCCGAGGCGACGGCGACGGTGCAGGAGTCGATGCGGCAGGACCTGGCGAACCGGGCGACGAAGTCGCGGGACGGTGGCCGGGGGCTGGCGACGGCGATCCGGGCGCAGGCCCTGGCGGACCAGAAGAAGATCCTGGCGTTCACGAACGCGCGGGCCCAGGAGATTCGTTCGGCGGGTGTCAAGGCCAGCGCGCCGCTGCTGAAGCGGATCGGCGAGGAGGACACCGAGTTCTTCCTCTGGCTACGGTTCCTGGACGCGTTGAAGGCCTCGTTCGAGGAGCGGGCGACGATCTTCCTGGACGCGCAGGACGTGCTGTACCCGTACTTCAACGATCCGACCCTGCCGGTCGGTCGCCTGCCGCTGCCGATCCAGCCGACCCGCGACCGGGGGGGCGATGATGGCGACGACTGATCACGGTCATCACCACGATCACGATCACGACCACGGCCACGAGCACGCGGCGGAACTGCAGGTCCATTCGCCGATCGATCCGGCCCAGCAGTCGCTGACCGATGCGCTCAAGACCGGCTTCAACCTGCTGCGGGTGATGATGCTCGTGCTGGTGGTGGCGTACCTGTTCTCGGGCTGGTTCCGGGTCGGCCCCGGCCAGCAGGGGCTGATCGTCCGCTTCGGGCAGTTGCGGACCAATTCGGCCAACGAGTCGGTGGTCTTCGAGCAGGGATCGCACCCGACGCTGCCGGATCCGTTCGAAGAGAAGATCCTGATCCGGGGGACGACCGAGCAGTTGCCGATCGCGACGTTCGTCTTCGCCCGCCGGCAGAGCGACATCGGCAAGCCGCTGTACGAGGTGCTGCCGGCCACCGAGCAGATCGACCCGAAGACCAGCGGTACGATGCTGACCGGTGACCGCAACCTGGCCCACGGGCTGTGGACGGTCGAATACCGGATCAGCGATGCCGGGCAGTTCGTCCGCACCATCGGCGAGACCCACGAGGAGGCCGGGCAACTGCTGCACCGCCTGCTGGAGGCCGCGGTCGTCCGGACGGTGGCGGGTCTGTCGGTCGAGCGGATCACCGTGCAGCGGGATACGGGCGAGGTGGCGGACTTCACCGAGGCGGTCCGCCAGCGGATGGAAAACGACATGCGGCGCTTCGAGACCGGCATCGAGATCGTCAACGTGACGGCCGAGACGGTCGAGCCGGGCAGCGTGCGGGGCGCGTTCCTGGACGTGACCCGGGCCCAGAGCGAGCGCAAGCGGATCATCGGCGAGGCCCAGAACGAGCGAGTCCGCGTGCTGAGCGCGACCGCCGGCGTCGAGGAGCAGTACGTCCGGGTGCTGGATGCGATCGACGCCTATGGCGCCAGCCAGATCGCCGAAGCCGGCCCGGAGGAACTGGCCGCCCGACGTGACGCGATCAACGCGGCCCTCGAACAGGCCGGCGGACAGGTCTCGGCCGAGTTGCAGGCGGCCCGAAGTCGGGCGGCCGAACTGCGGCAGGAGGTTGAGCAGGAATACGCGGCGTTCGTCGAGTGGAACAAGCAGTTCCAGGGCTACCCGCGCGAGGTGACGGCCCAGTTGTGGACCGAGATGCGTGACGCGGTGCTGGCGAACAAGCAGAATGAGCTGTTCTTCGTCCCGCGGGCGGGCGTGATCGAGATCCAGACCAACCGCGACGACGAGAAGCTGATCGAGCGGGACCTGGAGCGTTTCCGGAATCGCCGGCAGCGTCCGCAGTGAGTCGTGGCCGCGTGAGAGCGCGGGTGACAGAGTGGCGTGATGAGACGGGCGCGGCGCTGGTGGCGTGCCGGTCTTCGTCCGCGTCGGGTTCGGCGTCTTCCGGCGCCTGGCAGACAGAGAGGACCCCGGCATGAAACCGGTGATCGCAGCGGTCGGCCTGACGAAGCTGTTCCGTGACTTCTGGCAGCGGGCTCGCGTGCGGGCCGTCAACGATGTCGACCTGTCGGTCGAACCGGGTGAGATCTACGGGCTGCTGGGGCCGAACGGCTCGGGCAAGAGCACGACGATCAAGATGATCCTGGGCCTGCTGCATCCCAGCCGCGGGCGCGTCTCGGTCTTCGATCGTCCGCCCGACGACGTCGCGATCAAGAGCCGGATCGGGTACCTGCCGGAGGAGTCGTACCTCTACCGCTTCCTGAACGCCCGCGAAACGCTGAACTACTACGGCACGCTCTTCCAGATCCCGCGCAAGGAGCGTCGGGCCCGGATCGAGGAACTGCTCGAGATGGTCGGCCTGAAGAGCGCCGCCCGGCGTCCGGTGGGCGAGTATTCGAAGGGCATGGCCCGTCGGATCGGACTGGCCCAGGCCCTGATCAACGACCCGGACCTGCTGATCCTGGACGAGCCGACCAGCGGCCTGGACCCGATCGGGGCCCGCCTGGTCAAGGACATCATCGTCCGCGTCGGCACCGAGAAGAAGAAGACGATCCTGCTGTCCAGCCACCTGCTGGCCGACGTCGAGGCGGTCTGTTCGCGCGTCACGATCCTGTACGGCGGCAAGGTGCAGGTCTCCGGGCGGATGGAAGAGGTCCTGTCGCGGAACGACCAGACGCAGATGACCGCCCCGCGCCTGCAGGACGAGACGATCGCGGCGATCGCCCGCCTGATCGAGGAGCGCGAGGGCAAGCAGGTCGAAGTCACCACGCCGCGCGACCGGCTCGAAAACCTGTTCCTGCGGATCGTCGAGACCGCCCACGAGCAGCGGATCGAAACCGACGGCAGCGCCAAGGCCGGCGAGATCGCCGGGTTCCTGGCCGCCGAGGAGACCGGCGACGAACTGCTGCAGGCCCTGACCCGCGAAGAGCAGCAGGCCGCCGCCGCGCCGGAGAAGAGCCCCGGGAAGCCGGCCGGCCGGGACCCGGGCGTGCTCGACGCCCTGACCGAGAAGAACGACCAGGCGAAGCGGGAGCCGGAGAAGCCGGCCGAGCCGCCGAAGAAGATCGACAAGTCGGTGCTCGACGAGCTGACCGACGAGAAGGAGGGCTGAGCGGATGGGTCGCGCACTGGCGATTGCCCGCCTGACCTTCTGGGAAGGGATCCGCATGCGGATCGTCCTGGTCTTCCTGGCCGTGATGCTGCTGTTCCTGGTGGTCATGCCGTTCTGGGCCAAGGGCGACGAGACCCTGGCCGGGCGGCTGCAGACCTTCCTGTCGTATTCGCTGTTCATGCTGGGTTTCCTGCTGGCGCTGGCGACCAGCTTCTTCTCGTGCGCGACGCTCAGCGAGGAGATCCGGGTCAAGACGCTGCACCTGGTGGTGACCAAGCCGGTGACGCGCTTCCAGATCCTGCTGGGCAAGTGGCTCGGGGTGAACGCGCTGAACCTGCTGATCATCGTCCTCAGCGGACTGCTGGTGTACGCCTTCGCCTTCTTCGTCCAGTCGCGTCCCGAGGAGTTCGCCCGCGACCGGGTCAAGATCGACAACGTCATCTGGACGGCCCGCATCGCGGCCACACCGGACCGGCCGGACTTCGAGACGCAGGCGGCCGAGGAGATGGACCGTCGCGAGCGGGACGGCGAGGAGTTCAGTCCGAGCAAGGAGGACGCGGTCAAGGAGCGGGTCCGCGAGCTGAGCGAGAAGTGGCGGATCATTGAACCGGGGGCCTACCGGATCTACGAGTTCGCCGACCTGCCCGAGCGGCAGGGCGACCTGGTCTACCAGATCCGCTTCAAGCTGCGGGCGCTGCCGTACGCCGAGAAGCTGATGGTGCAGTGGGCGATTGTCGATCCGGGCACGGGCGAACCGCTGCAGAAGCTGATGACCGAGGAGCGGCCGGGCGAAATTCACCAGTTCATGGTCCGGCAGAACGCGGTGGTGGACGGCCGGGCGGCGATCGCGGTGTTCAATCCGCTGACCGGCGAGGGGGCTCCGTCGATCTATTTCGAGGGCGAGGATTCGCTGGAGCTGCTCTACAAGGTCGGCGACTTCGAGGGGAACTACGTCAAGACGCTGGTGCTGACGTTCTTCCGGCTGTCGTTCCTGTGTGCGCTGGGCGTGTTCTTCGGCACGTTCGTTTCGTTCCCGGTCGCATGCTTCTGCGTGCTGACGATCTTCCTGCTGTGTCTCGGCGCGCCCTGGTGGCTCGAATCGATCGGGGCGAACCTGACGATCGTCGATCCACGGGCCGACCCGTACGGCACCTGGGGACCGCTGATCCGGATGCTGCTGGTCCCGATCCTGCGGGTGATGCTGCCGGACTTCCTGACCTATGACGGTGTCGGTTCGCTGATCGACGGCACGTTCATCGAGTACGGGCTGCTGCTCGAGGCGGCCCTGGCGACGATTCTGTACGGGCTGATCCTGTTGTTCCTGCCGGGCTGGATCATCTTCCGCCTCCGCGAAGTCGCGGAAGTGGTGGTCTGAGCCCCGCCGAGGTGTCTGACTGATGCATCCACGCCTGGTTCAGTTCCTGGCTTTGCTGGCGACGGCCGGCCTGCTGTTCGGTTCGAGCCGCCTGATCGGCCGGATCAACGAGGGTCGCCTGCAGCTTGACCAGATGGGCAAGACGGCGATCGAGGAGACCACGCCGCCCGAGTACGCCTTCCTGATCCAGGCGTTCGGGGCGTTTCGCGGGATCGTGACGAACGTGCTGTTCATCCGGGCCGAGGAGTACAAGCAGAAGGGCCGCTACTACGACGCGATGCAACTGGCCAGTTGGATCTGCAAGCTGCAGCCGAAGTTCCCGAGCGTCTGGAGCTTCCACGCCTGGAACATGGCCTGGAACATCTCGGTGACGACCTACACGCCCGAGGAGCGCTGGAACTGGGTCTACAACGGGGTCAAGCTGCTGCGCGACGAGGGCATCTTCTACAACCCGCGGGCGATCAACCTGTACAAGGACCTGGCCTGGATCTTCGTCAACAAGATGAGCGCGACGACCGACCAGTACCACCTCTTCTACAAGAAGAACTGGGCCTGGCGGATGCACCTGGTGCTCGGCTCGCCGCCGGATCCGCTCGGCGACTATCGCCCGGACGAGGAATTCAAGCGGGTCGACATCGAGATCGGCGACGACCGCCTGGCCGAAGCGACCCTGATCGCCGCCCGGATGCGGATGGAGAATCTGAAGCAGAAGGCCGAAGAGCGCGGCAAGTGGTACGACATCGAGGCCTACGAGGCCGCCCAGCGGTTCCTCGAGGAACTCGAGAACCCGCCGGAGGACCGCGAAGACAGTGAGCCGCTGACGCCCAGCGACCTGGTCCAGCGGGCCTTCTACGACTGGATCATGGAAACCGCCGACGCGCCGGACACGCTGGCCGAACTCTACGCCCGGCACCCCGAGACGATCGCGATGGTCCGGGCCCTGCGCGAGCTCGACATCCGCGTCAGCGACGATCCGATCAACGAGACCCAGTTCATGCGCCGCGGCGGCCTGGCCGACAACCTGTTCTACCGCTACCGGGTGCTGACCGAACCGCCGGCCCTGCTGGCCGAGGTGCTCAAGAACCCCGACCAGGACGGCGACCAGGCCAACCGCGACCGACTGGCCGCGATCCTCGGGATCGAGGAACGCAACCCGGCCGGACGGGCCCTGGTTCACTGCCTGCAGAAGCGGGTCCTGCGGGAGGCCTTCAAGCTGGAGCCCAGCCGGATGGCCGACCTGATCGCGACGTTCGGTCCGATCGACTACCGGGCGGTCGACTCGCAGAGCCTGTACTGGGTCAACGAGGGTCTGATCACGGCCGAGGAGTCGCCGCGGAACATCCGGAACGACAAGACCAACACGGCCCGGATGATCTTCTTCAGCCTGCGGAACCTGATGCAGCGGAACCGGATCACGTTCGAGCCGTTCACCTTCGACGTGAACTACGCCTACATCAACTTCAATCCTGACCTGAACTTCATCGAGTCGATGCACGATGCGTTCCTGACCTACGGCGTGATGATCGACCCCGAGCCGGAGAAGAAGGGGGCCGGGTTCACCTTCCGGACCGGGCACATCAACTTCCTGGCCGAGGCGATCCGCCTGCTGTACTTCGCCAACCGGGTGCAGGAGGCCTCGAAGTACTACAACTACCTGCGCGAGACCTACGGCTCGCGCGAGGACGGCAGTTTCAACACCGAGTACGCCAAGCCGCTGCGGGACTACGTGATCGACACGATGAACGAGACCGCCGGCACGCAGTCCGAGGAGCGCAACCGGATCTACGGCCTGCTCGATTCAGCCTGGCAGCAGTTGGCCGACGGCAACACCGCCCAGGCCAGCCTGCTGATCGAGTCCGCCCAGCGGGCCCACTTCCGCTACAACGAAGAGGATGTCGGCGAAGAGGAAATCGTCAAGATGGCCCTGCCGTCGTTCGAGGACATGCAGACCGACACGCTGTTCGTCTACCTGCGCCGCCCGGCCATCGCCCCGGGCCTGCTGCTCGAGAAGGCCCGCCTGTGGCGCTACCTGTCGCCGGCCCTCAAACAGCCGGTCTATGACCTGCTGCTGACGCAGTTCACGCAGGAGTGCGACCTGTACGAGTTCGACGCGACCGTCGCCTTCGCCGAACCGCCCGGGATGCAGGCCTGGCGCGACGCGCACCCCAGCCGGGCCGAACAGAAGAAGGACGACCCGGTCGAAACCCCCGCCCAGAACGACTAGGCGGACCGGGCGCCAAACACGCCGCGCCACCGCTCTCGAGCTCCGGAGCGGTGTCTACTCACCGTCGATGGCCCGGCGCAGCCAGACCATCCGGCGCCCGGAAGGGTGCGCGCCGGGTGCCACATCCTCGAGCGAACGCAGCGAGCGGAACGGTGGGGGACTGCGCGGATGGTCGTGCGAAAAAAGAGCCGCGGGCGCGGCCGGACCGCGAATGGTCCTGCTGCGCCCGCTGTGCTCGGCGTATGGTGACGGGGGTGCCGCTCAGGCGATGACGAGTTCTTCCTCGTCCGCGTGCGCGGCCCGGTCCTTGTTCTTCTTCCCGCCGGCATTGTCCTCGGCCAGGATCTCGACGAACGAATCAAGCGCCCGCTGGAACGCGTTCTGGGCCCAGTCGACGCTGACGTCACCGACGCGCCCGACCGCCTTCTCGAGCACCGGTTCGCGGCCGGGGACGAAGGTCTCGGTCCGCATCTCGAATTCGCCGATCCCGCTGAAGCGGAAGATCACCAGGACGTAGGCGTTCTCGGAGAGTTCGAACTTGAACGACCGCCGGCCGCTCTCGCGCAGCGGGGTCGAGATCTGGAACCCGTTGTCCCCGAGGAAGCTGCCGAGGTCCTCGAAGGCCGGCACGACGGTCTCGTCGAGGGCCTGCTCGAACTCGGTTTCGTGACGACCCTGGGCGTCATTCAGCTTGCTGAGGAACTGCTCTTTCCACTTGTTCACGAGTGCATCTCCATGCGGGCGCGGGGTTCGCCGGCGGCGTGACCCGGGGAACTGTTCATGTCCGTGACCAGGTACCAAAGCGGCGCCGCCCCGGTGGGGGCGACGTCTCTACGGAACTCTACGAAACGACCGGCCGGAATGAGAACTCGACCTCTCGAAAAACGCGCCCGGCCCCGCGCGGGCGCGATCGACGGCGCGTGCGGCCGGCCGCACGGCGCGCTATGATCCTGCCAGCGGCGCGGTTGTTGCGCCTCGAACGGAAGGGTTGCGCGATGCCACGTCTGACGAAGATCTACACCCGCACCGGCGATGACGGAACGACCGGCCTCGGCAGCGGCACGCGCGTGGCCAAGTCCGATCTGCGGATCGAGGCTTATGGGACCGTGGACGAACTGAATGCCGAGCTCGGCGTCGTCCGCGCCGGCGGTCCGGATGCCGACATCGAGGCGGTCCTCGCACGGGTCCAGAACGACCTGTTCCACGCCGGTTCGGACCTGTGTTTCCCGGAGGCGGAGAAGGCCGACCTGCAGGTCCCGGGCGTCGAGCAGCGGCACGTCGACTGGCTCGAGCAGGGGATCGACCAGTGGAACGCGGAACTGCCGCCGCTCGAGAACTTCATCCTGCCCGGCGGCGCGCCGCCCGCGGCCGCCCTGCACGTGGCCCGCACGGTCTGTCGCCGCGCCGAGCGCAGCGTGCTTCGTCTCCGCGAGCGGGAGCCGATCGGTCCGTTCGTGCTGGTCTACCTGAATCGCCTGAGCGACGCCCTCTTCGTGCTCGCCCGCCTGCAGAACCTGCGCAGCGGCGTGACCGAACCCACCTGGGACAGCCGCGCCTGACGGGACTTCGTCGCAGGCGTGGCCGCCGCCCCCGGCACTGCCCGGCAACTCGGGAGCAGCGGCACGGGGCAGTCCCGCGGCCCGTCCACGCCGAGCCCTGAACCCGCGACGCAGCGATGAAGACGCGCCGGGGCTCGCCGTACTGGCACCGTGCCGCCGGGCCGCTACACTTGCTCCACCTGAATCTCCGGAGACAGCATGCCCAGGCCGAGTCCATTTCATCCGCGCACCGCGCCGCTCTGCGAAGCGCTCCGCTGGAAGGACTGGGCCGGCTACGCCGCCGTCTGCAGCTACACCACCTACATGGAACGCGAGTACTTCGCCTTCCGACACGCGGCCGGACTGATCGATGTCACGCCGCTGTGCAAGTACGAAGTCCGCGGCGCCCGGGCGGGCGAGTACCTCGCGTGGCTGATGGTCCGCGACGTGACGCGGCTGAAGCCGAACCAGGTGGCCTACACCTGCTGGTGCGACGAGCACGGCAAGATCGTCGACGACGGCACCGTCTGGCGCCTGGACGACGACTGGTACCGGGTCACCGCGGCCGAGCCGTCGCTCGCCTGGCTCAGTCGCTTCGCGGCCGACTTCGACGTGACCGTCACCGATGTCGGCGACCGGATCGCGGCCTTGTCGCTCCAGGGTCCGCGGTCGCGGGCGATCCTGCAGCAGGTCGGCGACGCCGACCTCGACGCGCTGCGGTTCTTCTACCTGGCGCGGACCCGGATCGGGGCGGCCGAGGTGATTGTCACCCGCACCGGGTACACCGGCGACCTCGGGTACGAGGTCTGGGTCGACAACGAGGACGCCCTCGCCGTCTGGGATGCGCTCTACGACGCCGGCCGGCCGCACGGGCTCGCCCCGGCCGGGCTGGACGCGATGGATGTGGCCCGGATCGAGGCCGGCTTCATCATGAACGGTGTCGACTACTACAGCGCCCCGCACTGCCTGATCGAGTCGCGGAAGAACACGCCGTACGAACTCGACCTGGGCTGGCTGGTGCACCTGGACCGCCCCGACTTCCTCGGACAGGCCGCCCTGCGGCGCGAGGCCGAGACCGGTCCGGCCGAGAAGCTGGTCTGCCTGGAGTACGACTGGGACGACTACGAGCGACTCTTCGCCCGGCACGGCCTGCCCCCGGAGGTCTGCCCGTACGCCTGGCGCGACCCGCGCCCGGTGTTCGACGTGTTCGGCAACCAGGTCGGCTACGCGACCAGCGGGGCGTGGTCGCCGACGATGAAGCGGAACCTGGCCCTGGCCCTGGTCCGCCCGGAGATGGCCGATCGCGGCAGCCGCCTGAAGATCGAGGTGATGGTGGAATACGTGCGCCGCAAGTGCCTGGCGACCGTGGTCGAAAAACCGGTCTTTCGAGATCCCCGCACGAGGTCGCTGCCGCAGCATGAGTCAGTATGACGCGATCATCATCGGCGGCGGGCACAACGGCCTGACCTGCGCGGCGTACCTGGCCCGGGCAGGCCGCAAGGTCCTGGTCCTCGAGCGGCGGCACGTGCTCGGCGGCGCTGCGGTCAGCGAAGAGGTCTTCCCGGGCTTCACGTTCTCGGTCTGCTCGTACGTGGTCAGCCTGCTGCGGCCGCACATCATTCGCGAGCTGGACCTGGCCCGGCACGGGCTGCAGATCATTCCGCTGGAGAGTTCGTTCGTGCCGTACCCGGACGGGCGCAGCCTGAACCGCTCGGCCGATCCGCAGGAAACGCGCCGCGAGATCGCGGGTTTCAGCGCCCGCGACGCCGAGCGCCTCGACGAGTTCCGCGTGGCGCTCACGCGGATGTCGCACTTCGTCAAGAACGTGATTGACAACCCGGCCGCGGCCCCGGGTTCGCTGCGTCCGGCCGAACTCTGGCAGCAGTTGCGGCTCGGCAAGGCGCTGAAGGAACTGGGGCCGGATCTGCAGCATCTGCACATGCAGTTGCTGACGATGAGCGCGGTCGACTTTCTCGACATGTGGTTCGAATCGGACCAGCTCAAGGCGCCGATGGCGGTCAGCGGGATCATCGGCACGTATCTCGGGGTCCGCAGTCCCGGCACGGCGTACGTGCTGCTGCATCATTACATGGGCGAGATCGACGGGGCGTTTCGCTCGTGGGGGTTCGCCCGCGGCGGCACCGGGCAGGTCAGCAACGCGATCGCCGGCGCGGCCCGCCGGTACGGGGCCGAGATCCGGACCGAGGCGCCCGTCGCGGAAGTGCTGGTGCGCGACGGGCAGGCGGCCGGCGTGGTGCTGGCCAGCGGCGAGGAGATCCTGGCGCGCAACGTCGTCTCGAATCTCGACCCGCACCAGACCTTCCTGAAGATGGTCGACCCGCGGCACTTCGACGGGGACTTCCTGGGGCAGATCCGCCGGTACAAGCTGCGGGGCAGTTCCGGCAAGGTCAACCTCGCGCTCGATCGCCTGCCCGAGTTCGCCTGTCGCCCGGGCGATGGCCCGCATATGCGGGGCGACATCGCGATCGCGCCGAGCATCGACTACCTCGAGAAGGCTTACGACGAGGCCAAGTACGGGCAGTACTCGAGTCGGCCGTACCTGAACGTGGTGATTCCGTCGCTGGTGGATCCCTCGGTCGCACCGCCCGGCAAGCACGTCATGTCGATCTTCGTCCAGTACGCGCCATACCAGCACGCTGACGGACCCGCGGCCTGGCCCGAGCATCGCGAGGCCTTCGGCGACACCGTGATCGACACGCTCGGCGAGTACATGCCGACACTGAAGGATGACATTCTGCACCGGCAGGTGCTGACGCCGTGGGACCTCGAACAGCAGTTCGGCCTGACCGAAGGCAACATCTTTCACGGCGAACTGAGCCTGGAACAACTGGCGTTCCTGCGGCCGGCCGCGGGCTGGGCCCGCTATCGCACGCCGCTCAGGCGGCTGTGGCTGTGCGGATCGGGCGCCCACCCGGGCGGCGGAATCATGGGCGCGCCGGGTGAACTGTGCGCGAAGACGATGTTGAAGGGGAGCCAGGGACGAGGGTAGGAGGCCGGCCGCGCGCACGCCTTCACCCCTTCGCCCGTTGACACACCGGAGTGTGGTCTGTGCGGGATGCGGACACGATCGTCATCGGGGGCGGGCACAGCGGGCTGACCGCGGCCGCCCGGCTTGCGCAGGCCGGGCAGCGGGTGCTGCTGTTCGAGTGCCGTCCGGACGTGGGCGGACGCGCGGCGACGCTGTCGTTCGGTGACGGCTTCCGCGTGCCGGGCCTGCTGCATGACACCCAGCACCTGTTTGACGGCGCGGTGCGGCAGTTGCGGCTGGATCGCGCGGGCCTTCACCGCGACGAGGCCCCCGCCGCGTGGCTGAATCCGCAGACGACCGGGCCCGGGCTGCTGCTGCACCACGAGGCCGGACAGGCGCACGCCGAGATCGCCGCCCACTCCGCCCGCGACGCCGACCGCTATGCCGACTATCGCCAACACTTCGACCGGCTGCGGCCCGAGGTGGCCCCGCTGCTGCGACGCGTGCCGCCCGATCCGTCGGCCGGGGTGCTGGAACTGCTGCGGGCCGGCTGGGGTGCCCGCGGTCTGTTGCTGCGGCGCGATCTGCTCGACATCCTGCGGACGCTGCCGATGTGCGTGGCCGACTGGCTCAACGAGTGGTTCGAAGGCGACCTGCTGAAGGCCGGCCTGGCGCTGCCGGCCGTGGCCGGCGAGTTCACCGGGCCGTGGTCACCGGGAACCAACGCGCTGCTGGTCGTGCAGAACTGCACCGTCGCGGGCGCGGTCCGGGGCGGCCCGGCCGGACTGATCAAGGCGCTGCTGGCAACCTGCCGCGAGTACGGCGTCACGATCCGGACCGGGACCGAGGTGACCGCCGTCGTGGTCGAGGGCGGGGCGGCGCGCGGCGTGCAACTGGCCGACGGGTCACGCTGCAACGCCGAGCGGGTCGTCGCGGCGATCAGCCCCAAGGACCTGCTGACCCGCCTGGTGCCGGCCGGCGCGTTCCGCCCGCAGGTGGTCGAGCGGGCCCGCCAGATCCGGACGCGCGGCACGACCGCCAAGCTGCACCTGGGGGTCCGCGGCGAGGTGCGGTTCGCGCATCGGGACGCGGCCGTTTCGCGGGCCCGCATCGCACCGTCGATTGACGCGATCGAGCGGGCGTTCGATCCGGTCAAGTACCGGCGCTTCGCGGACCGGCCGGTCCTGGACGTCTGGATTCCGACGGTCGAGGAGCCGGGCCTGGCACCCGCCGGGCACAGCGTGGTCAGCGTGCTGGTACACTACGCCTCGGCCGACCTGGCCGGTGGCTGGACGGCGGCGCAGCGGCAGGGACTGGCGACGGTCGTGCGGGACACGCTGGGGCGCTACATACCCGACCTGGCGTCGCGGATCGTGTCCGAGCAGTTGCTGACCCCGGCCGACCTGGCGGCGGAGTTCCGGCTTCCGGGCGGGCACCTGGGGCACGGCGAACTGGGCCTGGACCAGATGCTGGTCCGCCCGACGCTGGACTGCGCCCGCTACGCGACGCCGCTGGCGGGGCTGACGCTGGCGTCCAGCGGGTGTTTCCCGGGCGGCGGACTGACCTGTGCATCGGGCCTGCTGGCGGCCGAGCGGGTCCTGGAAACGGCGTGAGCCCGCATCCGGCCGGGCATCGCGGGCGAAGAGAACAGAGCCGAGAGAGACAGCAACATCAGGGAGAAGGCGTGATGCGGATCGGAGCGGCAGTGATAACGATGCTGGTACTGGTGGGTGTGGCCGGGATGGCCGCCCGGAGCGGTTCGGGTCAGGACAAGGGGGTTCCGGTGAAGGCGGACGGCACGAAGGTGACGAGCGTGCTCGACTTCACGATGAAGGACATCGACGGCAAGCCGGTCGAGTTGAGCAAGTACAAGGGCAAGGTGATCCTGGTCGTCAACGTGGCGTCCAAGTGCGGCCTGACGAAGCAGTACACCCCGCTTCAGGCCACCTACGAGAAGTACAAGGACAAGGGCCTGGTGGTGCTCGGGTTTCCGGCCAACGACTTCATGGGCCAGGAGCCGGGGAGCGAGAAAGAGATCAAGCAGTTCTGTTCGACGACGTACAGCGTGACGTTCGACATGTTCTCGAAGATCAGCGTCAAGGGCGACGAGATGCACGACCTGTATCGCTTCCTGACGTCGAAGGAGGCCAACGGCGAGTTCGCCGGCCCGATCCGCTGGAACTTTGACAAGTTCCTCGTCGACCGCGAGGGCAAGGTCATCGGCCGCTTCCACCCGCGGACCAGCCCGGACGACAAGAAGATCGTCGCCGCCATCGAAGCCGCCCTCGGTTAGGTCGCGTTTGACGGGATGCCAATGAGCTGCCAAAGCGAAAACAGGGACAGCCACGTGGCTGTCCCTGTTTTCGTATCGCCCGGTCGGGGCTGCCTGTTCCCGGCGCGTAGGGTGCGTCATCGACGCAGCCGACCCGCGGTGTAATCCGACGCGGAAGCTTCGAGCGTCGATGCCGCACCGCGTGGCAACTTCACCGCCCGGTCCGGGCACCGCCCGCCTGTCCCCATTGGATCGAAACGGGCACCCTTTGCGCCTCGCCTTCAGCCGCGGCCGCCGCGCGCCCGATGCTCCGATCAGGTATCGAAGCGTCGGGATGGACGGCCGCCAGTGTCTCTGCATCGCAAAATCGTCAGCGTGGAACGGTTGCTCGCCGAACTCTCGTCCGCCCGGGCGGAGGGTCGCCGCGTGGTGCAGTGCCATGGGTGTTTCGACATCGTGCATCCCGGGCACGTTCGCTATCTCCAGTTCGCCCGGCAGTTGGGCGATCTGCTGGTGGTCTCCCTGACGGGGGACGCCCTGATCGAAAAGGGCCCCGACCGTCCCTACATCCCCGAATCCCTGCGGGCCGAGAACCTGGCCGCCCTCGAATTCGTCGACTGGGTCGTGGTCGATCCGCACCCGACCGCCGTCGAGTTGCTGGAACAGCTTCGCCCCGATGTCTACGTCAAGGGTCGCGAATACGCGTCCTCGTCCGACCCGCGCTTCGTCGAGGAACGCGAATGCGTCGAGCACTACGGCGGACGGGTGGTGTTTCACAGCGGGGACGTGGTCTTCAGTTCGACCCGGCTGATCGAGAGCCTCGGCCGCGAGGAACACCTGGCCGAGTGCCGCACCCGCGCCCTCTGCAACGCCCACGAGATCACCCTGCAGAGTTGCCAGGCGGCTTTGCGGGGCTTTTCCGGCACATCCGTGGTCGTCGTCGGTGACGTGATCCGCGAGCACTACATGCTGTGCGACCCGCGCGGGGCGGCCGGCAGTGCCCCGGCCATGTCGCTCGAACAACTCGGACAGCGTTCGTTCTGGGGCGGCGCCGCGGCGCTCGCCATGCAGTTGCGACAGTTGGGCGCCGCTGTCACGCTGGTCAGCAAGGTGGCTGACGACGACGATTCGCGCGCCCTGCGCAGCATGCTCTCGGACCAGCAGATTCATCACGAACTGGTCGTGGCCCGGCCGGCGCTGATGTCGCGCAGCACCTACCTCGCGGACGACGCCAAGCTGTTCCAGGTCGGCGCGCACACCCATGTCGCGGTCGACAGTGCCAGCGAGCAGGCCATCGCCGCCGCGGCCGCGCGGCACCTCGCCGGCGCGAACCTGGTGGTGCAGTACGACCTGGGCGGCAGCACGCTGACGCCGGAAGTGGTCCGGCGGATCGCCGGGGCTTCGATCATCCGGGTTGGGGCCGCCAGCGGACCCGACGGCGACCTGACGATGCTGCGGGACTGCGATTTGCTGGTCACCACCGAGAAACGACTGCGGACGGCGCTGCACGACTTCGGCGCCGGACTGCCGGCCCTGGCGTGGCAACTGCTCGACCGTCTGCCCGGACGCACGATGCTGGTCTCGCTGCACAAGAACGGAACACTGACCTTTGACGGCCGCGGCGAAGGCGACCAGGCCGGACCGCGCCGCCTGCGCAGCAGCTACTTCCCGTGGGCCGCGCCGCACGTGGCCGACATGCTCGGCACCGAGGAAGCCCGCATCGCCGTGGCGGCGCTGGGCCTGGCCACCGGGCGCGAACTGCCGCTGGCCGCCTACCTCGCGAGCGGCGCCGAAGCACTCACCGCGATCGGCGACGGCCGCACACAGGTCCGACTCGAAGCCCTGCACACCTGGCTCGAAACACGCGCGGAACTGCGGCCGGGGCATGCCTTCCTGCCCGATGCGGCCACGCCGGGCGACCTGGCCCGCCTGGCGCCGCCGCTTCCGCATCCGCTCATGGCCGGCAGCGAGGGCGACTGATGGCCAACCGTCCGCTGGTCAGTTTCGTTCTCGCCACGCACAACCGGGCGAGTGCCCTGCGGCGGACGTTCGCGGCGCTCGAGGACTGCGGCCTGTCGGCCGACGAGCGGGAAGTGATCGTCGTCGACAACGACTCGGATGACGAGACCCGCGCGTTGCTCGGTCGGCAGCCGCGGATTCGACCGATCCTGCTGGACGAGAACATCGGCAGTTGCGCCAAGGCGATCGGTGCCCGCGAGGCCCTGGCCCCGATCCTGATGTTCCTCGACGACGATTCGTTCCCGCGTCCGGGCTGCATGCACCGGATGCTTTCGGCCTTTGAACTGAACCCGACGCTCGGGGCGGCCGGTTTCCTGGTTCGCCTGCCGAACGCGACCCAGGAGTGCTCCGCGCTGCCGCACGTGTTCGTGGGGTGCGGGGTCGGGCTTCGGGCGGCCGCGGTCGAGGAAGTCGGCGGGCTGGACGAGACCTTCTTCATGCAGGCCGAGGAGTACGACCTGACGATCCGCCTGATGCAGGCGGGGTACCGGGTCGAGCGGTTCGCCGATCTGCAGGTGGACCACCTCAAGACGCCGGCCGCCCGGGTCCCCAGCCGGCGGGTGTACTACGACATTCGCAACAACCTGCGGCTGATCGGCCGCTACCTGCCGGAAAGCTGGGCCACGATCTACCGGCACGACTGGCAGCGGCGCTACCAGGCGTACGCGCGGCTGCACGGGCATCTCGACGCGTTCTGCCACGGGCAGCGCGACGGTCTCGAGATGGCGCTGCACGAGCGCGATCCCTATCGCCGCTGGCGGATGTCCCCGGACAACCTCGAACACCTGTTCGCCTGGCGACAGATCGCCGCCCGCATGGAGCAGGTGGCCGCGGCGGGCTTCCGGCGGATCGCCCTGATCGACGTCAGCAAGAACCTGTATCCGTTCGTTCAGGGTGCCCGCGAGGCCGGCCTGCAGTTGCTGGGCATCTGCGACGATCACCTCTCCGGGGTGCTGCCGGGTTATCGGGACGTTCCGATCCACCCGCTGAACGAGGCGCCCACGATGGCCGTCGACGCGTATGTCGTGTCGAACTGCTCCTACGTCCACGCCCGCGAGCGGGCCCGCTGGCTGCGGGCCCGGACCACCCGGCCGGTGTTCAACTGGTTCCCGCCACCGCGTCAGACGACCGATTCCCCTCTGCCGGGCCCTGCCGAACTCGATCACCCCGCCCGCGGCCCGTCCGGGAGCCGATAACCTCCTTGCCAGAAGTAATTTGCGGGAAAGGTTTTGCACGGTCGCGGCGGGCTCGTATACTGGCGATCGATGCAGGTCTTCGGCCTGCCGCGCAAATCAACCGGCGGATTGTGAACATCT
The DNA here is from genome assembly GCA_030428945.1 of Phycisphaerae bacterium. Taxonomy (GTDB): domain Bacteria; phylum Planctomycetota; class Phycisphaerae; order UBA1845; family Fen-1342; genus JAUIEC01. The sequence goes on from JAUIEC010000006.1 coordinate 209,161, forward strand.
TACCGGACGTCCGCACGTCGGACGTCAAGGGGGCCGGCGATGAGTACCAGACTCGCCTGTATCGGCGGTGCGGCCGCCTACAAGCTGCTCGACGAAGGTGCCTTTGTGGCCGAGCGACTCGGGCCGCAGCAGACGCCGTTCGGGGCGAGCCAACCGATCTACCTGTGCCGGGCCGAGCAGGGGGAGTTTCACTTCCTTGCCCGCCACGGTGAGAGTCGTTCGGAACTCGCCCCCGGCGCGATCAACTACCGGGCGAACATCTTCGCGTTCAAGGAACTCGGCGTGCAGTCGATCGTCTCCTGGAGCGAGGCCCGCGCCATCTCGCACAACTACAAGGTCGGCCAGTACGTGCTCGTCAGCGACGTGATCGACGAGACCCGCGGGCGACCGTGCACCTTCTTCGAGAACCGCCTGGGCAACGTCCGCCAATGGCCTGTCTTCTGCCCGACCCTGGCGGCCGCGGTCGCCAAGACGCTGCGGTCGCAGGAATGCTGCCACAGTACCGAGGGCGTCTATGTCTGCACCGAAGGGCCGCGCCGCGAGACGCCTGCCGAAGCCCGCAAGTACGCGACCTTTGGCGGCGAGCTGATCGGCAACACGCTGGCCCCGGAGGTCTTCCTGGCGACCGAACTCGAGATGTGCTACGCCTGCCTCGCGTACATCGCCCAGTATGCCGAGAACGGCAGCGACTTCCGTCCGTTCGAGAACGGCCGCGTCCTGGCCCCCGAGACCGAGAAGCGACGGGCCGAACGAGCGGTCGAGCGCTTCCCGCGGATTCTCGAGACCCTCTGCGAGGTCCTGCCGGCCACCGAAGCGGCCTGCAAGTGCGAGACCACCATGCAGGAACAGGTTTCCAGCGGGCAGATCGGCCCGGACTGGCGGACCTGGTTCGAGGCGGATCGCGCCAGCGGACTGCCGAACGAAGACGGATGCCGCGACGGTGACCTGCTGGTCGGCGAAGGACGCCCGTCGGCCGATCGCGGTTGGCGGTGATTCTGCGGGCCGCCTGGGTTGTCCCGGTCGGCAGCCCACCCATCCCGGACGGCTTCGTCCAGATCCGCGGCAATCGAATCGCCGCCCTTGGCCCGGCCGCGCAGGCACCCGGACCGTTCGATGAAGACCTGGGTGCGGCCGCGCTGCTTCCCGGACTGGTCAACCCTCACACGCACCTGGAACTGACCTGCTACCACGGTCGACTTGCACCCGGTCCGTTCTGGCCGTGGGTGGCCGAACTGGTCGGCCTGCGTCGTCAGCCCGGGGCCGCGGCGCTTGAGCGAGACGGGTTGCGGCGGGGCGTGCGGGAGTGTCTTCGCGGCGGGGTGACGACAGTCGGGGACATATCGCGGACCGGGGAATCCTGGCGCGAACTGGCCGACCTGCCGTTGCGGGCGGTGTGTTTTGCCGAACTGCTTTCGCTGGCGGCCGAACCGCCCCGCACGCCGGCCGAGGTGTCCGCTGCTGCGGGTGCCGTGCCGACGGGCGGGCGTCTGCGTCCGGGGGTTGCGCCGCACGCTCCTTACACGGTGGTGCCGGCGGATGCCGGGCAGGCCGCGCGGCGGGCCCGGGTCGCCGGTTGGCCGTGGACGCTGCACCTGGCGGAGACCGCGGAGGAGGTGGCGTTTCTCGGCGGAGCCCGCGATGCGCTGCCGCCGCTGCTGGCGGACCTCGGCCGGCAGGCGGGGGTGGACCCGGCGCCCGATTCGGTCAGCGGCTACGTCCGGCGGTACTTCGCCGATGCGGGCCCGGGTGCCCTCGTGCACTTGAACTACCTGACGCCCCTGGACGTTGCCTGGCTGGCGGCCAGTCCGCACACGGTGATCTATTGCCCGCGGGCGCATCGTTTCTTCGGGCATCCGCCGCATCCGCTGCCGGAGTTGCTGCGGGCGGGCGTGCGGGTCGCCCTGGGCACGGACAGTCGGGCGAGCAACGAGTCGCTGGCGTTGCTGGCCGAGGCCTCGTGTGTGCAGGCGTGCTTCCCGGGGCTGTGCGGGCCGGCGGACCTGATCGAGATGATCACGCGGACGGCCGCGGGTGCGCTGGGCATGTCGGCCGAGGTCGGGTCGTTGGCGCCGGGGATGCTGGCGGACCTGGCGGCGTTCCCGTTGCGGGGTGGCGGCGATCCGCTGGCGGGCCTCGTTCGTCACGCGCCGGAGGCGCTCGCGGTCTGGATCGACGGGCAGCGGGTTGAGCTTTCGGGTCCGTGACGACGACGCGGCGGGTGTCCGCCGGGTTTCGGATTGAAAGCCAAGGCAGGCGGCAACAGGGGAACGGGGTTCACGGTCCTCGACCGGCGAATTTCCGTGCGCGCGATCGTCCCTTGGGGTACCCCCACCCATGTTCATTTTCCGCGCCAAACCGCGGCCGCGGTAGCGGGTAAACACCTGAACCCTGCGCAAACCCGGACGGCACAAGCCTTTCCGCGACGGATTTTCCGCCGGGACCGCCCGCTCAGGACTTCATCTGGTGAACAAAACCAACGAGATGATCAAGACGGTCGCAGTGCGCCGTATAAGACATCCGAGACCGGATCGAGTGGTCCAGCGCCTGGCCGCCCACCACCAGCGCCGCGCCCGCCTCCTGCGTCGCCGCCCGCAACCGCGCGAAGTCCGCCACGAACGAATCCCGGTCAGAAATCGTCGTCACACTGACCCAGACCAGCCCCGGCCGCACCCGTCGCGTCGCCGCCACCAGCGTGTCCAGCGGCAGATCACTCCCCAGCGACTCGGCCCGCCAACCCAACTCGCGGAGCGTGACAGCGACCGTCTGCGTCGGCAGGCAGTACGGGTCCCCCGACGGCGCTCCACCCAACGCCACCGGGGCGTCAGGTCCCGGCTCCGGAAGCAAACGCCCAAGCTGACGCAGCGCGCACTTGCAGATCTCGCACGCCCGCCGCTCCTCGTAAACCTCGAGGGCCCCCTCCTCCCAGCGCTGCCCGATGCACGCAAACGCCGCCCGCACAATCTCGTCGCAGATCTCGCGGGCACTCTGCTTGGCCAGGTACAAGTCAAAGACGATCCGCCCGACCTGCACCTCCTCGCCGGCCACCAGCGCGTCCGTCAACTGACGCACCGCCCGACTGCACACCGTTCGCCCGTTACCGGTCGTGGCCGGCAGTCGCAGTACTTCCGGGTCGACAAGTTCCCGTCCGGTCTCGCGCAGAAACTGAATCACACCGCTGAGCGGAAGCCGCCGGTGCCCGCCACAGGTTCGCACATACGGCAGAACCCCCTTGTCGCACCAGCGCTTCAGAGACGCGGTGCTGACCCCGATGGCGCGGGCAACCTGATTGGGCGTAAGCTGATCCATGACACGGACTAACGTGCAAGAGTACGAGACGCGGATTCCAGAACACATTACCTGTCAGTATTGTATAGAATCGCCACGCCAAGCGTGGGAGTTCCTGCCGACATCCCGGCAAATGCAGGTTTTATGGACACTTACGGAGATGCGCGCAGGGCCTTCGGCTGCACCGACCGCTCATCTCACCGTCCGCTGCCCGTTACCCCGCCTCGCTCAGGACGTGGTCTTCCACGTAGATCGGAACCTCGCTGGCCACCCCGAGCGCGATCGCATCCGACGGGCGGCTGTCGATCTCGATCAACTCCCCACTCTGCCGGACAACCAGCTTGGCAAAGAACGTCCCGTCCTGCAGATCGTTGATCACGATCTTCTCCAGGTCCCCCGAAAGCTGCTCGATCACGTTGGCCAGCAGGTCGTGCGTCAGCGGCCGCTGATACTGCACGCCCTTGACGCGGCGATCGATCGCGTGCGCCTCGTACATGCCGATCACGATCGGCAGGTGCCGTTCACCGTTCCGCTCACGCAGCACGATCAACTGCATCTCACGATTCTCGGCGATCACGATCTGCGCCAGGTCTACCCGGACTTCCATCTGCTTCCTCCGGCCGATGCGCCCGAAAGGCTAGCTCTGCCGCCGACGTTCCGCAAACGATCGAACCCGTCGTTTGCCGAAACGCCCCCGGGTGCTACGCTAACACCCCATGCTCCGCACCCTGCTGATCATAGTATGCGTTCCCGGCCTCCTGCTGGTCGGCCTGGCCGTCATGGGACAGCCGACCGCCCGGGCGGACTTCGTCGTCGCCTCCGACGCCCTCCGCACCGTCGACCCGCACAAAGTCAGTTGGCTCGACGAGATCCAGGTCGCCTCGGCCCTGTTCGAAGGACTCACCCGACCCGACCCCGTCACCCAGCAGGCCACCCCGGGCGTCGCGACCGCCTGGCAGGTCAGCGCCGATGGACGCGAGTACCGGTTTCAACTCCGCCCGGAAGCCCGCTGGTCCAACGGCGACCCGGTCACGGCCGCCGACTTCGTCTTCGCCTGGCAGCGGGTGCTCGACCCGGCCGTCCAGTCGCAGTACGCCAGCCTGCTGTTCGTGCTCGACGCCGCCGCGGAATACTACCAGTCGCGACTCGATGACCAGGCGGACAACGATCTCCCGCCCGAAGCACTCGGCGTCCGGTCCGCCGGTCCGCATGAACTGATCGTGCAACTGGCCGCCCCGTGTCCCTACTTCCTGGACCTGACTTCGTTCCCGACCCTGGCCCCGGTGCACCGCCCGACACTCGAACGGTGGGCCTACCGCGACGGACGCGTTCTGCTCAAGACGCAGCACCTCTGGACCCGCGGCGCCAACATCGTCACCAACGGCGCCTTCACCCTCGACCGCTGGGAGTTCAAGCGGCGGTTGTGGCTGACCGCCAGCCCGCACTACTGGGACCGGGCCACGATCGGCATCGACACGCTCGAACTGTTCATCTGCCCCGACCCCGCCACCGCGCTGATCGCTTACGAAACCGGCAGCATCGACCTGGTCCGCGGCCTGCAGCCCGAAGTCGCCCGAACCCTGCGCGACAGCGATCGGGATGACTTTCATCTCGGCGATCGACTGGCAACCTTCTTCTTCCGGATCAACTGCCAGCGCCCGGCCATGCAGAGCCCGCTGCTCCGCCAGGCACTGTCCCTCGCGATCGACAAGCCGATGATCTGCCAGCAGGTCCTCGGACTGGACGAAACCCCGGCCGACACGTTCGTGCCGCGCGGGGCCGTCGCCCAGATGGCCCGCCCCGGACCCGACGGCACACCCGTGCTCTACGCGCCCCCGGATGGTCTCGGCCACGGTCTGCCCTACGCGCAGCGCCTGGTCCTGGCCCGCGACCTGCTGGCCCGCAGCGGCTACGACCTGTCGCGCCCGATCGAACTGGCCTTCGCCGCCGATCCGGCCCTGCAGCGGCGGGTGGCCGAAGTGGTCCAGTCGATGTGGGAAGAAGGCCTCGGTCTGAAGGTCGAACTGCTGATGCAGGAGCGGACCGTGCTGAGCCAGCGGATCCGACAACTCGACTACGACATCGTCCGCAGCGACTGGTACGGCGACTACCTCGACCCGGCCACCTTCCTCGAGATGTGGCGCAGCGACAGCGGGCAGAACCGGACCGGCTGGAAGAATGCCGAGTACGACCGCCTGATCGACGCGGCCGCCCGGGAACTGGACCCCGCCCGCCGCTTCGCGATCTTCCGCGAGGCCGAGTCCCTGCTGTGCCGCGAACAGTTGCCGATCATCCCGATCTACCACAAGCGCGGCAACTACCTGCTCGGCCCGGGTTGGGCCGGCCTGCACGACAACGTCCGCGACGTGCTCCCGATCCACCGGGCCCGACGCGCCGCGCGCTAGGTGAGCAAGGACCGTAGGGTGCGTCATCGACGCGGCAGTCCGCGATCACACCAGCCCCGGGCGTCCCAGGCGTCGATGCCGCACCGCCCGGCCGGTGTGCCAGGCGGGCTCCGTACGTGGAATCGGAGTCGAACGCAGTCCCCCACCCTTCCGCTCGCTGCGCTCGCTCAAGGGTAGGGCACCCATCGCAAGTAGGTGAGCAAGCGAGCAAGCGAGCAAGTGAGCAGGTGAGCAGGTGAGCAGGTGAGCAAGGGTAGGGCACCCATCGCAAGTAAGCAGTTGCGCACGGGCATCTATCGCGTCGACGGTCCGATCCACATCGTCACATCAACAGCAGGGCGACGAAGAACAACGGGGCCGCCAGCAGCATCAGCAGGGCGCAGTACCCCATGAACTCGCGCGTGTTGACCCCGGTCAGGCCGATCAGCGGGATCGCCCAGAACGGCTGCACCATGTTGGTCCACTGGTCGCCGTAACTGATCGCCATGATCGTCTGCTCGATCGGCAGGCCCAGGTTGCTCCCGGCCGTGCACATGATCGGGCCCTGCACGATCCACTGCCCGCCTCCGGACGGAACGAAGAAGTTGACGATCCCCGCACTCAGGAACGTCGCCAGCGGAAACGTCGCCTCGGCCGCGACGCCCAGCTCCGCCGCCCACGCCGACGCGTCGACAAAGCCGGTCGAAATCGCGGCCGCCAGCCCCGTCCCCGCCATGATCCCCTGAATGCCGCTGTACAGCGGGAACTGCAGCACGATGCCGGTGATCGCCCGGCCACCCTCGGCCACCGCGGCCACGTATTCGAGCAGGTTCCGGTGCAGTGCCAGTCCCAGCACCAGGAAGACCGAGTTGACGAAGTTCAGATTGACGGCCCCGGCACCCTTACTGCTGACCTGGTCCAGCACGGCGATGCCCAGACCGACCGCCAGCAGCAGCGGCACGATCCGGCTGCGATTCAGCGCGGCCGCCAGTCCGCTGTGACCGTCGGCGGCCGCGTCGGGGGGCGGCAGGGCCTCGGGGTCCGGCGCGGCGGTCTCGTCCCGCCCGCGGCCTGCCATCATCCCGGCCACGGGGGGCAGCAGCAGGAACAGCGCGAGGGTCAGCCCGAGGTTGACCGGCGACAGAACGGTGCGGCTGACCGGGATCGGCTCGACCTGGTGGGCGGCGCCGTCGACCTGGATGACGACGCCTTCGCCGGCGACCTTGAGCGGGGCCGATCCGGACAGGCCGCCGTGCCAGATCATCATGCCGCAGTACGCGGCCGCGACGATCATCGCGGCGTTGCACGGAGCGCCGCGCTGGTTGAGGGTGCGGCGGACCTGCGTGGCCAGCAGTCCGCCGGCGATCAGGCCGAAGCCCCAGTTGATCCAGCAGCCGACGCAGGAGACCAGGGCGACGAGGCAGACGGCGCCGCGGTTGGTCCGCACGCCCCCGGCCAGCCAGCCGAGCAGGCGGGTCGCCAGCGGTGCTTTCGCCAGCCCGAAGCCGGTCAGCAGGACCACGCACATCTGCAGGGCGAAGGTCAGGAACCCGGGGTTCCAGAGCGCGGTGAACCAGATCCGGCCGACGGCCAGCGGACGCTGCGTCAGGGGCGTGTCGCGCAGGGCCTGTTCCTGGGGCAGGAGCATCGCCAGGGCCGCGACGAACAGGGTCAGCAGGCAGGCGAGCACCATCGGGTCGGGCTGAATGCGGCGATTGAGACGGGCGAAGAACTCGCCGAGGCCGGCCATCATGGGGAGCGCTCCTGAATCCGTCTGCGCGGGCCGTGCCTGGGCCGGCTCAGTACTTTCGCATGGCTCGTTTCATTTCGCGTTCGGCGTCGCGTTTCTTGTGGTCCTGGCGTTTGTCGTGGGTCTTCTTGCCGCGGGCGAGGCCGATGATGCACTTGGCCAGGCCGCGCTCGTTGAAGAAGATCCGGATCGGGATCAGGGTCAGGCCCTTCTGGGTGACCTGCTGGTGGAGTTTGCGGATCTCGCGTTTGCGGAGCAGGAGTTTGCGCGGGCGGGTGGGCTCGTGCTGGGCGTAGCCCGCCTGGGGGTAGGGCTGGATGGTGCAGTCCCGGAGGAAGACCTCGCTTCCCCGGACGACGGCGAAGGCCTCGGCCAGGGACGCCTTGCCGTCCCGTAAACTCTTGACTTCACTGCCGGTTAGGGCAATTCCGCACTCGAATCTCTCGAGGATTTCATAGTTGAAGGTGGCCTTCTTGTTCTTGATCACCGGCGTTGTTTGCGGCTGTTTGGCCATGGTAGAATCCAATGGTAGTCGTCCCCGCGGGTGGGGACAATTTCTGCAACCGGCCCGGGTACCGATGGTATCAGAGGACGTGGCGAATGCACCACGGCCGGCCGAGTGAGAGCGTGCATGACGCGAGCTGAAGAACGCAGGGTGATCGACCGCGCGAAGCGCGGGAACCCGGAGGCTTTCCGCCAGGTGGTGGAGGCTTACAAGGATCGTCTGTACGCGTTCATCTGGAAGATGGTCCGGAACCACCACGAGGCGGAGGACATCTGCCAAGCCGCGTTCGTGAAGGCGTATCAGTCGCTGGCGAGCTATTCGGACGCGTACGCGTTCAGCACGTGGCTGTTCACGATCGGTTATCGGATCTGTCTGAACCAGCTTCGGAAGAAGCGGGCTCTGTCGGGCGAGATGGACTTCAGCCATATCGGCGGCCCGGAAGAGAGCGACGCCGCCATTTCGGTCGCCAACAGTGAGGAGGCCCGCCGGTTGCGGGACCAGGTCTGGGCGGCCGTGGACACGTTGACCCCACCGCAGAAGACCGCGGTGCTGTTGTTCTACAAGGAGAACAAGAGTTGTCAGGAGATCGGCCTGGTGCTTGGGATCCCGGCGGTGACCGTCAAGAGTCACCTGCACCGGGCGCGTGCCAAGCTCAAGTCGGTGCTCGATCAGGAACTGGTTTCCAGTTTCCTCGACCTGGGCGATCTGCGCGACTCTCGTACGGCGTAACGGCGATGAATTGTCACGACGTAGAACAGTTCTTTGACGCGTTCCTCGACGGCGAGCTGGAAGGCTCGCTGCGGCTCGAGTTCGACGCCCACCGGCTGCGCTGCCGTGACTGCCAGCAGAAGCTGGCGCTGCTCGAAACCTGCACGCACATCCTGTCCGGCAGCGAGCCGCAGACGCCGGAATTGTCCGGCGATTTCACCGACAGCGTGATGGCCGCCCTCGAACAGCAGGCCCGCAGCGAACCCGTCACCGCCCGGATCCTCCACCGGATCTGGCCGGCGGTCGCGCTGCTTCCGGCCGCGGTCCTGCTGCTGCTGGCCTTCGTCGGTCCGCGCTTCGGCAGCGGAACGACGCAGCCGGACAACGCCAGCGCCACGACCGTGACCGACCTGCAGACCATCCGCAACGCGATGGGAAGTCGCGTCGACCTTTACCAGCTCATCATGGGGGAAGCCGAACGCATCTGGTCGGCCAAGCACGACCTGACCAGCGAAGCCCGCGCTCTGCCGTCCTACGTGATCAACCTGCTGCCCGCCCAGTCCGACCAGGGCTTCATGCCCAGCCCGTTCGAACTGCTGAACGTGCTCGCCCCGGGCACGGCCCCTGCCGAGAATCGCGATGCCCCAGCGGCCATCGACGAGTATTCGCTTTAACCTGTTGCCGTTGCTGATATCGCTGCTGTTGCCGCTGGCCGCGCCGGCGCAGGAAGCGGCCGATCGCTCGCTCGCCCAGCATGTCCCGCCCGACGTCGGCATTTTCGCCGAACTGCGGGCCCCCGACGAACTGCTCACGATCCTCGCCGAACCGCGACTCTGGACCAGCCTGGCCGAGATCGCCGGCCAGCCCGCCCGCCCCGAAGAGACCCAGCGCTGGAAACAGATCATCGAGGACACCGTCCGGATGACTCCGCAGGCCGCCATCGAAGACCTCTGCGCCGGCGGCATCGCCTTCGTCGGCGCGGGCGTCGGGCGATCGCAGGACGCGGTTGTCATCACCCGGCCGAAGAACGCCCGCCCGGAGACGCTGATCGCCGGCTGGGACGCCCGCCGGGTCGAGATTGCCGGCACGCCGTCGACCTGGTGGCTGCGGCGGATCGGCGTCACGGTCCACCAGGACATGCTGATCTTCGGAGACCTGCTGCCGCCCAAGGGCATGTTCCGCCACGTCGCCGAGACGCTGCACGCCGAACCGCGCCGCGGGCGACTGTCGGACGCGACCATCTTCAAGGCCCTGCGCCGCAAGCTGCCACCCAACCCGGACGGGCTGCTCTACGCCCGACTCGGAAAGACAATCGCCACCACCCAGCCGGTTCGCCCGGCCTCGCTGCTGGTGGCCGATCACATCATGGTCGGGCTGCAGCGCGAAGGGCGACGATTGCACCTGACCGCGATCGGCGATCCCAGTTCCGGGACCGAACCCAGCCCCGGCGGTGCCCCGGCCGACGCGGCCCGCCTGCCGCGCGAAACGCTCTTCGCCTGGGAGGCGAATGTCGACTACGCCCAGTTGGGCGCCCAGGTCGAGCGCCTCCCGGATGACCACTTCGCGCAACTGGCGCTGCGTCTGCTGCCGCCCGACGCGTCCCTGCCGCTGCTGCTCGAAAGCCTCGCCGGACGGACGACGCTCGCGCTCGGCCACGTGGCGCGACCGGCCGACTCCAGCCTGCCGCCGATCCCGGCCATCGGACTGACCGTGGCGCTGTCGAATCCCGAGCAGGCCCGCTACTGCATCGAAGAGATGGCCGGCGCGTTGCAACTGCTGTACGGCTCGATGTCGCTGGCCCGCGGCCTGCCGGCCCTGCCGACCGCGACGACCCGCAAACTGGGCGGAGCCGAGATTCACGTGCTGGACCTGTCGGCCCTGCTGCCGGCCGATGACGAAACGCTGCGCGGCGCGCTGCGGATCAGTTGGACCGTCACGGACGAGACCCTGCTGCTGGCGACACACGACGCCTGGCTCGAGCAGATGCTGGCGGCCCAGCGGGGCGCCGTGCCGAACCTGGCGGGAACGCTGCAACTGGCACAGCGGGCGCCGACCTCGGCGGCCGGCAACGTGATCGTGCTGCAGGCCGGCGCCGTCAGCCGGATCGGCCAGACCTGGCTCGACTACCTGGCGCGGAATGACGCCGAGGTGCTGACCGAGAAGTGGTGGCGCGACCGGCAGGAGAGCGCGGGACGACTGGGCATCGACGTCGCCCAGGATCGCACCGCCCGCTCGCTGACGATCCGTTCGGTCCAGCGGGGACGCCCGGCCGAGGGGTTCCTGAATCCGGGCGACGCGATCGTCGGCTGCAACGGGCGCCGCTTCCGCACCGATGAGCCGATCAAGGAGATCCGCGCGGCGATCGAGTCGCGCCCGGCGGCCCGCTGGGTCGAACTGCTGGTTGAGCGCGACGGCGTGCTGCTGCCGATCCGCGTGCCGCTGCCGTTCATCAACCCGGTCGACACGCTCCAGCGCCTGGTCGCGTTCGGGCGCGTCGCGGACGCCGTCGTCTACCACGACCAGGGCCCCTACGGACACCTGACCCTGCTGCTGTCCGAGTAGCCACCCAGCGAAGATCTCCCGGACTCCCCTCGCTCCGACGCGCCGTCGCGGAACGGCCCGATCGCCCGCGCCTGTCCCTGCGCGCGGATTCCCCCGATAATCGCGCCTGTCCGCAGGTGAGGCATCCCGCATGCAGCGCGTCATCTTTGCCGCTCTCGTCGTCACGGTCGGCCTGGTGGGCTGGTTGTACTGGCAGCAGAACCAGCCGCGACCGTTCATCGCCTCCGGCTTCATCGAGGCCGAGCGGATTCACGTCGTCTCCCGGGTCGGCGGCCGCATCGCCGAGGTCTTCGTCGACGAAGGCAGCCCGGTGCAGGCCGACCAGCAACTGTTCACCATCGCCCCGTTCGATCTGCGCGAGCAGCAGGCCCAGGCCGAGGCGCAGCTTGCCGCCGACCAGGCCGAACTCGACCGCCTGAAGAACGGGTTCCGCAAAGAGGAAATCGAACGGGCCCGCGCCCGGCACCAGCGGCAGGCCGCCCGCCTCGCCCTGCTGGTGGCCGGGCCGCGCAAGCAGGAGATCGAGACCGCCCGCGCACAGGTCCGCGAGGCCGAAGCCGTGCTGGCCGATGCGCAGTTCGAGAACCAGCGGATCGAGGACCTCGTCCGCCGCGGCGGTGCGGCCGAGACCGAGCAGAGCCAGGCCACCCGGGCCCTGCGGGTCGCCGAGGCGCGCCTCAGCGCCGCCCGGCAGCAACTATCCCTGCTCGAGGAAGGCACCCGGTCCGAGGAGATCGCCGAAGCGCAGGCCGCCGTCGCCGAGGCCCGGCAGGCACTCGACCTGATGCTGGCCGGCGAGCGTGACGAAGTCATCGCCGCGGCCGCGGCGCGGGTGGCGGCCTCGCGGGCGCAGCGGGCGGTGATCGAGACGCGCCTTCGCGAACTGACCGTCTACGCCCCGTGCGATTGCGTGGTGGAGACTTCGGACCTGGATCCGGGCGACTTCGTCTCGCCGGATGCGCCGGCGATCGCCCTGGTGGATCCGCGCGACCTGTGGGTGCGGGCCTATGTGCCCGAGGCGCGGCTGGGCCACGTCCGCATCGGCCAGCAGGTGCCGATCCGGGTCGACAGCTTCCCGGACCGGCGCTTCCCGGCCGAGATCGTCTTCATCGCCCGCCAGGCCGAGTTCACGCCCCGCAACGTGCAGACGCAGGAGGAGCGCAGCAAGCAGGTCTTCCGGATCAAGGTCCGACTGCGCGAGGGCCAGGACCGCCTGCGGGTCGGGATGGCGGCCGACGTGCTGTTCGACGAGTCCGTGGATCGATGAACGCCGCGCCGGTGATCCTGGCCGACGGGTTGACGCGTCGCTTCGGCGACTTCGTGGCCGTGCGCGATGTGTCGTTCGAGGTTCCGCGCGGTTCGATCTTCGGGCTGCTCGGGCCGAACGGGTCGGGCAAGTCGACGATCATTCGGATGCTGTGCGGCGTGCTGCGGGCTTCGGCCGGGCGGGCGACGGTCCTGGGGGTCGATGTCGGGCAGGACCCGGAGCGGGTCAAGCATCGCATCGGGTACATGTCGCAGCAGTTCAGCCTGTACCCGGACCTGACCGCATCCGAGAACCTCAGTTTCTACGGGCGGATCTACGGGCTGGATCCCGAGCGTCGCCGCGACCGTGAACAGGCGGTGACCGATCTGACGCAGCTTGCCCCGTTTCGCGAGCGCCTGGCCGGGCACCTGTCGGGCGGCTGGAAGCAGCGCCTGGCGCTGGCGTGTGCGCTGATCCACGAGCCTGAGATCCTGTTCCTGGACGAACCGACGGCCGGGATCGACCCGGTGGCGCGGCGCGAGTTGTGGGACCTGCTGTTCGAACTGGCGGCCGGGGGGGTGACGCTGCTGGTGACGACACACTACATGGACGAGGCCGAGCGGTGTTCGCACGTCGGGTACCTGTACCTGTCGCGCCTGGCGGCGGTCGGCACGCTGGAGGAGATGCGGAACTGGCCGGGCGTGACGCCGACCGGGACGCGGCGGATCGAACTGACCTGCCGGGCGCCGACCGAGGCGCTGGCCCGGGCCCGGCGTGACGAGCGGGTCGTCGAGGTGACGCTGTTCGGGACGGCCCTGCACCTGCTGGTTCACGAGGGCGTCGCGGATGAAGCGGTGCGTGCCGCGCTGGCGCCCGGGGATGCGTCGGCGGCGACGCGGTCGATCACGGCCACGCTCGAGGACGTCTTCGTCGGGCTGAGCCGGGCGGAGCGTGAGGCGGGTCACGAATGAGCGGTTTCCTGGCGGTGCTGCTGAAGGAGTTCGCGCACATTCGCCGCGACCGCAGCACGATCGTGTTCGTGCTGATCATTCCGGCGCTGCAGTTGATGATCTTCGGATACGCGATCGACGTGACCATCGAGAACATTCCGCTGGTGGTCTATGACCTGGACGGGCGGAGCGACAGCCGTCGCCTGACCGAAGCGCTGGTCAACTCGGGCACGTTCCGGATCGAGGATCGCGTGCAGGACGCCGAGGCGTTCCGCCGGGCGCTGACCTCGGGCAAGGCAAAGGCGGGTGTGCTGATTCCGGCCGACTACTCCGAGCGGTTGCTGCATGGCGAGCAGGCCCACCTGCAGGTGCTGATCGACGGGAGTGATTCGCAGGTGGCGACGACGGCCCTGAACACGGTGAACCTGCTGGTCAACCAGTTCGCGGTCGAGCGGGCCCGCGGGATCGCGATGCAGCGGAACATGGCGCCGGCCCGGGATGACGTCGGCGACCCGGTGCTGGCGATCGAGGTCCGGTCGCGCCTGCTGTACAACCCGAGCCTGGAGAGCGCCCGGTTCTTCGTGCCGGGCCTGGTGGCGATCATTCTGCAACTGGTGCTGCTGTTCCTGACGAGCTTTTCGATCGTGCGCGAACTCGAGATGGGCACGCTGGAGCAGTTGTTCGTCACCCCGGTCAGTCGCGGCGGCCTGCTGTTCGGCAAGCTGACGCCCTACGCGCTGCTGGCGTTCCTGGAACTGATGATCGTGCTGACGGTGATGACGACGATCTTCGCGGTCCCGATCAACGGGAGCATTCCGCTGCTGCTGGGCCTGTCGGCGTTGTTCATCGTCACGGTGCTGGGGCTCGGGCTGCTGATTTCGACCCTTGCGACCAGCCAGTTGCAGTCGATGCAGTTCTCGTTCCTGGTGATGCTGCCGAGCGTGCTGCTGTCGGGCTTCATGTTCCCGCGGGCGGAGATGCCGCTGCCGATCTACCTGATCAGCATGGTGCTGCCGGTGACCTACTTCCTCGAAATCCTGCGGGGCATCATTCTGCGCGGCGCCGACCTGATCGACCTGATCCCGCACGTGATCGGCCTGAGCGTCATCTGCCTGATCATCCTGACCCTCAGCCTGACCCGCTTCCGCAAACAGGTCGCCTGACCGCGGACGCGCCCGACGACGATGCCACGCGCGGGTGGAGTCGAAGCGCGCCGGGAAGACACCGCGTGGCAGCCTCGTCCGCCGGTGGAATCGATGCGCGCCGGGAAGACCCTGCGAAGCGTGTAGGGTGCGTCATCGACGCGGTCGACCACGAGTGGATCCAAGCGGGAAGATCAGGCGTCGATGCCGCACCGCGTGGCAGCTTCGTCCGCCGTGGAATCGATGCGCGCCGGGAAGACACTGCGAGGATCGCAGTGGCGCACGTCGGGCCGGGTCTCACTCGCTGACCCGGTACGCCTGCTCGCGCTGGTAAAGCTCCAGCCGCGACCGCATCCGCGCCGCCTGGGCGTCCAGGCCGGCCTGCTCCGCCAGCACGATCGCCTGCCGGACGGCCAGGACCGCTTCCTGGAACTGGCCGACCGCCGCGTAGGCGGCCGCGACCGTGTCGAGCGCGTTCCGCTTCTGCTGGCCGCTCTTCTCGAGCGACTCCAGGGCCAGTTGCAGCGCCTCGCGCGGCCGGCGCAGGTCGTCGCGGGCGGCCGTCGCCAGGCGCCACGCCAGGTCGTTCAGCAGCAGCGGCGCACGCACCCCGGCTTCGGCGCCGGCCTGCAGCGTCGCGATCGCGCCGGCCGGGTCGCCGGTCGCTTCGAGCGAGTCGGCCAGCACGCGGTAGGCCGAGGCGGACGTCGGCAGCAGGACGACGGCCTGGCGGGCGGGCGGAATCGATTCGGCAATCCGGCCGTTGTTCTGCAGCGTGCGTGCCAGCCCGTACCAGGCCTGCCCGAACGCGGGATTGATCTCCGTCGCCCGGCGGAACGACTCGATCGCTTCGTCCGGCCGGCTGAGCCGGATCTGCGTCGTGCCGAGGTTGTAGTGCCCGTCGGCGTTGTCCGGGTCGGCCGCGATGGCCTGCTCGAACGCATCACGGGCCGCCTCGTGATCCCGCTGGTTGCTGTGCAGGACCCCGAGCAGCCGATACGCCCGGCCGGGCTCGTCCGCCTCGCGGGCGGCCTGTTCGAACTGCTCGGTCGCCTCGGCCTCGCGCCCGGCCCGTTCCAGCACGTTGCCAAGCTGCAGGCGGGCTTCGGTCATCTGCGGTTCGCGTTCGAGCACGTACCGCAGGCGCTCCTCCGCCTTCTCCAGGTCGCCGGCGAACTTGTACGCCATCGCCATCCGCACCCAGGTGAACGGATCAAACGGAATCCGCTCGGCCGCCGATTCGTACGCGGCCGCGGCGGCGGCGTAGTCCTCTTCGGCCAGGTGGATCGCGGCCGAGCCGAGGTAGGGCCGGAACTCTTCGGGGTTGTTCTTCTGTGCCAGCCGGAAGTGTTCGAGCGCTTCCTCGTTGTCTCCCTGGCGCAGCAGGATCCAGCCGATCGGGCCGAGCACGCTGCGGATGTTCTTGTCCTGCGGCGCGAGCGCGAGCGCCCGGCGGAATGTTTCGAGCGCTTCCTCGTGCCGCTCCTGCGCCAGGATGACATCGCCCAGTCGCTTGAGGTGCTGCGGATTGTCGGGGTCGAGTTCGAGCAGGCGGCGGCACATCTGCTCGGCCACCGGGAAGTCCTGCTTGTTGATCGCGCCCATCGTGATCACGTTCAGCTCGATCAGTTCCAGGTGCTTCCTGGGGTTCTCGCCCACGGGTTCGAAGTGATCCAGTTCGCTCCCTTCCGCGAACGCGGCCGTGATCTCCTCGTCCCCGGACGAGATGTAGCCGAGCGCCTCGAGGCGGGCCAGGTCGATCGAGTCGACCGCCTGGCTCGACGCACGCCCGGCCGGGGGTTCCGGCGATTCGGCGATCAACTGGCGGAGGGCGGCTTTCATCGCCGCGGCCCGGTCCGGCTCGCTGCGAATCAGGTTGACCAGCTCCAGGTCGTCCTCGGCCACGTTGTAGAGTTCCGGGTCGGGACTGTGGACGTACTTCCAGCCCCCGTCACGGACGAACCGCAGCGGGGCGAAGCCGAACGAGAACTGCCCGGTCAGCGTGTCGGCGTAGGCCGAGAGCTCCAGGTCCCGCAGCGGATCGTCCAGCACCGGCCAGAGGCTGACGCCCTGGTTCTGCGGCGTTTCGGGCAGGCCGACCAGTTCGCGGACGGTCGGGGCCAGGTCGATCAGGCGGACCTGCGTGGCGACCCGCGCCCCGGCCGGGACCTTGCCGGGCAGTCGCATGATCAGCGGGACGCGCTGCGTGGCGTCGTAGATGAAGTACGAATGGGTGTGCTCGCCGTGCTGCCCGCGCGACTCGCCGTGGTCGGAGGTCAGGATGACGAGCGTCTTCTCGGTCAGGTTCAGTTCGTCGAGCTTGTCCAGCAGCTTGCCGAGGTAATGATCGAAATACGCGATCTCGGCGAAGTACTGGTCGCTGTACTGTTCGCGGAACTCCGGCGGTGACAGGTCGGGCAGGTGCGGGTCGAAGAAGTGCGTCCACATGAAGAACGGCTTGTCGCGGACACCCTCCAGCCGCGGCAGGATGATCTCGAGCATGTCGGCCGCGGGACGGTACAGGTACTCGAAGTCCTCATCGTCCTCCGCCACCGGGGCCGGCATCTCCGGGGCGTCCGAAGCCTCGTTCTCGCGGGCCCGCTCGGCCTGCTTGGCCTGCAACTGCTCGACCCACAGCGCGGTTCCCATCTGGTCGTAGTAGTCGAAGCCCTGGTCGAGCCCGTACTTGGCATCCAGCACCGGCGCGGCCACGAGGGCCTCGGTGGTGTAGCCCAGTTCCTTGAACTGCTCGGCCAGCGTCACGTTCTCCTGCGCCACGTAGAAGAAACCGTTGTCGCGGACACCGTGCACGAACTGGTACGAACCGGTCATCATCGACGTGTGGCTCGGCAGCGTGATCGGGATCGACGAGATGCACTGCTCGAACAGCGTGCCCTGCGATGCCAGCCGGTCGATGTTGGGCGTCCTGACCTCGGGGTGACCGTAGCAGGCGAAGCTGTCCGCCCGGGTCGTATCCACCGTGATCAGCAGCACGTTCAGACCCGCGCCACGCGGCCCCTCGGCCGACCGATCCGGTGTCGAACTCCCGGACGACGGGTCCGCCGGCGCTGCGCCCCGGTCGCATCCGGCCGGCAGAACGAGCAGGGCCCCGGTAACGATCCACGCCAGCCGGTTCACTCGTCGTCCTCCTGCCCGGGTGCGTCGGCGGGCGGCTCGAGGGTCCACAGCGTCGGCGTCTGCGGGACCATCCCGGCCTGCTTGGCCTTCTCCTGCGATTCGAGCAGGTGTGTGGCGGCCGAGCGCATCGCGATGTTCTCGGCGGCTTCGGCGGCGGTGATCGCCTTCCGGGCGATCGCGATTCCCTCGTCGACCCGGCCGACCTGCGAATAGCAGATGCCGAGCACGTACAGCAGGTAGGCGTCCGAGTACCCGGTCTGCGTGTTGGCCTCTTCCATCAGCTTGATGGCTTCCAGTGGTCGGCGATTGGTCGTGTCGGGGCGGGCCACCTGGAACCAGGCGTAGCCGGCCGCCGAGAGCGGGTTGTCGGGGGTCAGTTCGTATCCCTCGCGCAGGACCTGGCCGGCGGTCTCGAAGTCCTCGACCCGCATCAGGCAGTTGGCCAGGGCGTTCCGCACCGGGACCGTGGTCGGCGCCCGGGCGACCCAGGCTTCGAGCTTCTGCTGCAGTTCCGGCAGGCGTTTGGCGGCCTGGTGGGCATCGACGATCACGCTGGCGACCTGTTCGAAGTCGGGGGCCCGTTCGAACAGGCTCCAGAGCTGGTCGGCCGCCTGGTCCACCTCGCCCTTCTGGAGCAGCAGGGCCCCGGCGATGTAGGCGGCATTGGTGTAGTCGGGGTACTTCTCGAGGATCGGCATGCAGTTGGCGAGAGCCTCGTCGATCTTGTTCTGCCGAAGCTGCGACAACACCAGCCAGAAGGCCGGCTCGGGCGCGTTCGGCTGCTGGCGCACGGCTTCCGCGTAGGTGGCTTCGGCCTGGGGCAGGTCGCCTGCTTCCAGGTAGGCATCGCCCAGGAAACGCAGCAGCGGCACGAACTGCGGGTACTCCTTCCGCAGGGCTTCGAGCTGGGTGATCCGGTCCTCGGCCGGCGGCTGCTCGCCCGGTGCGTAGACGATCGCCTCGACCCGCTTGAAGGCTTCCATCATGTCGCGCGGATTGGGCCGCTCGACGCCGGCCTCGACGACCGTCTCGGATCCGACGTAGCCGAGGGCCTGCAGCTTCTGCAGATCGGCCGCACTCATTGACACATTTCGTTGTCCCAGCTCGACGTTCTCCAGGTCACCGAACTCGTCCTTCAGCACGCCGGTCAGCCGGGCGACCACATCGGGCGCCTGGCTGAAGCGGTTGTCGAGTTCGGCCGGGTCCGTGGCCAGGTTGTACAACTCGGGGCCCGGGCCGTAGATCAGCTTGTCGTTCCCCTCGATCACGGCGAAGAGCGGTGCCCAGCCGAACGTCAGCATCGGGTGCAGTGTCTCGATGAACACCGGCCGCAGGCCATCGGGGGGCGTGGTCAGGTCGACGCCGTCAGAGGGGGCCGGTTCGAGTCCGAAGAGGGTCTGCAGGGTGGGCCGCAGATCGACCTGCGAGACGCGGCGATCGAGGTGCACCTTGGCGGGCAGGCGGGTCGGCTGCGAGAGGATCATCGGGATGCGCGTGCTGGCGTCGTAGATCAGCATCGCGTGGGAAGCTTCGCTGTGCTGGTAGAGGCTCTCGCCGTGGTCGGCGACGACGACGACGAGCGTGTCGTCGAGGCGGCCGGCCTGTTCGAGGCCGTCGAGCAGGCGTCCGATCTCGGCGTCGGTGAAGGCGATCTCGGCGTCGTAGACGTTGGCGGACTGGAGTTTGTACTTCTCGGGGGCGTCATAGGGTGCGTGCGGGTCGAAGTAGTGCACCCACGAGAAGAACGGCCGCTCGGGGTCGGCTTCGGCGAGCCATTCGAGGGCCCGGTCGGTGGTGCGGTCGGCGGTCAGTTCCTTGTAGCGATAGCGGGCGGGCGCGTCGGCGTCGCTGAGATCGTCGTCGTAGGTGTCGAAGCCCTGGTTGAGGCCGAACTGCTCGTCGAGGACGAACGCGGAGACGAACGCGGAGGTCTGATAACCGGCGTTGGCGAATTCCTCGGCCATGCTGACATGCTGGTCGGCGAGTTTGTAGAAGCCGTTGACGCGGACGCCGTGGTGGTGCGGGTAGAGGCCGGTGAGGATGCTGGAGTGGCTGGGGGTGGTGGTGGGTGCGGTTGCGTGCGCCTGAGAGAAGATGACGCCCTGTCGGGCGAGGCGATCGAGATGGGGAGTCTGGATGCGGTCGTTTCCGTAGCAGCCGATGCGGTCGGCGCGGGTGGTATCGAGGGTGATCAGCAGGACGTTGGATCCCGCGAGCGTGCCGGGGTCGGCTTCGATGCGGTCGGCGGTCTGGAAGTCGTCGGCAATGGCGACGGGCTGGAAGGCCTCGCCGAAGATCGGTGGCGAGAACGGGACCTGGGCCGTGAAGTAGTTGTAACCTGCTGCGGCGAAGAGCGCTACAGCAACAAGCCACTGCCACCAGGCGATCCGGGCCCGGGGGCGGGGTTCTTCGTTGGTCGTCATACCGAAGTCCATCGGAGGGTTTCGTGCCTGCCGTTAAGCCAAGGACCGAACAGGCTTTG
Organism: Phycisphaerae bacterium; assembly: GCA_030428945.1. GTDB lineage: Bacteria > Planctomycetota > Phycisphaerae > UBA1845 > Fen-1342 > JAUIEC01. Next base: position 229,313 of record JAUIEC010000006.1, read on the forward strand.
TCGAGCATGGTAGCAAGCTGTGTTTACGAATCGCAAGCGGCACGGGTTCGGTGGAACGGGGGCGGGCTCTGAGGCACAGGTGTCCCGCCTGTGATCTTGTCAGCCGAGGCTCTGTGGCACAGGCGTCTCGCCTGTGATCTTGTCATCCATGGGACCACCGGCGAGACGCCGGTGCCACAAGTCGGTGAGACCACCACAATTCCATGAGACCACCACAAGTCCGCCTGTGATCTGGTCAGTCGAGGCTTTGTGGCACAAAATCTCGCCTGTGATCTGTCAGCCGAGGCTTCTGTGGCACAGGCGTCCCGCCTGTGATCTTGTCATCCATGGGACCACCGGCGAGACGCCGGTGCCACAATTCCATGAGACCACATGTCCGTAAGACCACCGGCGAGACGCCGGTGCCACAATTCCATGAGACCACAAGTCCGTAGACCACCGGCGAGACGCCGGTGCCACAAGTCGGTGAGACCACCACAATTCCATGAGACCACCACAAGTCCGCCTGTGATCTGGTCAGTCGAGGCTTTGTGGCACAAGATGGCCTCGCCTGTGATCTGTCAGCCGAGGCTTCTGTGGCACAGGCGTCCCGCCTGTGATCTTGTCAGCCGGTGCCACAAGTCCGATTCCGATGGGAGACCAGCCCGCAACGATGGGAATCCAGCCCGCAACGGGCGCAAAAAAGAACCCCGCCGCCCGGTGAGGGGCGACGGGGTGTCGTTTCGTCCTAAGACGCGGGTCGACTAGCGACGACGCGGGATCAGGGCGAGGGCGCCAAGGGCGACCAGAGCGACGGTGGTCGGCTCCGGAACGGCGGCATGGCGGAAGTTGTGGACGAAGGCACCGGTCGAGGCGCCACCGAAGGTGGTGCTGTTCGAGCCGATGGTGACGGCGTCCGGGCTGCTCAGGAAGAACTGGCCCTGCTGGTAGGTGAACAGACGCACGATGCCGCTATCCGGAATCGTGAACGCGCCACCGAGGGTGATGGTCCAGATGAAGTTGCCGGCCTGCGGCAGGGCAACGCCAAAACCGGTGACCGTGGCGGTACCGGCCGAGTTGAACCAGGTCACGAACATCGTGCCGGCCGAACCACCGGTGGTGCCGCCGAACGTGGTCGGGGTACCCGGGGTACCGGCGCCACCGACGAACCCGAATTCCTGCAGCGTGGCCGAGCCGGCGACAGGACCGCCGTGGGCGGCGTGGGTGTAGTCATCGACACCGAGGGTGCCGCTGGCGGCCGGGAAGGCCAGGTAGCCGCTGGTGCCGGCGTTGATGCTGCTGTAGATGTCGGTGCCGCCACCCTGGGTCGGGGGGCTGTCCATCGACTCGGCAGTGATCTGAACGTCATTCGAAGTCAGAATCGTCCAGTTCGAACGATCGACCGAAGCGAGTTCAGCCATGGCCGAGCCGGCCAGGCCAAACGCGGCGGCTACAAAGAGCGCCTTCTTCATTACTTCTCTCCTCACTGTACTAGTACACACAAAACAAACGCGCGCGGTTGGGGAGACCGCAGTTTCGGTAACCAAGTAGAAACGGTCCTCGCCCACAGGCCGCCCAAGGCCCCTCGCACCAATACCTCCTCAAGCTGGTGCAAGAACGAGCGAGCAACGGAACCGAAAGGGAAGGGCTAGAAATGGAACCCCTTCCACCTCCTGTACGATTGTCGATGCTAGCTACCCTCGAAATCAGAGTCAAGCGCAATTTTAACACCCGGACGAACCGGCCTGGCGGTAGATAAAAACATTGCTGTAACAGCTTTATGGCCATTCCGGCCGGAGACTGCTTTTCGGGCCGGAAGCGGTTCCGGGCGGGTTTTGGACCCGGCTGTCCCCTTTCGCCCCCTCAGGCCTCCGCCAGCCCCTCCCGAATCGCGAACCGCGCCAGCTCCACCCGGTTGTGAATGTCCAGCTTGTCCATCGCGTTCTGCGTATGCCGGTCCACCGTCTTGACCGTCACGTCGATCCGCGACGCGATCTCCTTGTTCGCCAGACCCCGCGCGATGTAACGCACCACCTCCAGTTCACGCGGCGTCAACTGCGCCGCCCGCGACGACCCCGCCTGTGCCAGTTGCAGCCCCTCCGCGCCCACCACGATCCGCGACTGCACGTTCGGCGAGTAGTACGCCAGTCCGCCCGCCGCCGTCCGGATCGCGCCGACGATCACCTCCGGCGATTCGTCCTTGGTCACGTACCCCGACGCACCCACCTCCAGCGCGTCCTCGATGTAGCGGTCGTGAAAGAACGCGCTCAGGAACAGGATCCGCGTCTGCGGGTGCGCGGCACGAATCTCCCGGGCGGCCGTGAAGCACAACTGCCCCGGCATGTCGATATCGAGCACCACGATGTCCGGCGAAAGCGCCGCCGCCAGGGCGACCGCGTCCTCGCCCCGGGCCGCGACGCCGACCACCTCGAGGTCGGCTTCACGCTGCAGACGCTCGCGCAGCATTTCCCGCAGCATCGCGTGATCATCCACCAGCAGCACGCGCGTCGCGCCACTCATGCCGTCTCCTTTCGCAGCAGATCATGCGCCAGCCTGCCCAGTTCCGGCAGGGCGAACGGCTTGACCAGCACCCTCGTCCGTGGATCGTCCCCGGTCGGCGGACCCTGCGGACTCCCCGAGATCATCACCACGCCCACGCCGCCCTGGGCCGAGCGGACCGCATCCAGAACCTCGACGCCGCGCCGCCCCGGCAGGTCCACATCCAGAACCAGCAGGCCGACACTCTCACGCTTCCGCAGGAACGCCTGCAGGACCGCATCCCCGTCCGAGAACTGCTCCACCCGGTGTCCCAGGCCGGTCAGGAACGTCGCCAGCACCTCACGCGTCGCCCGCTGACTCTCGGCCAGCAGGATCAGCGCGGCCTCCTCGGGCGGCGGCGGGACCGCCACCGTCGCGTCGGCCGGCGGAACACCCGGCAGCGTGATCCGGAAGCGGGTGCCCTGTCCGGGCTGCGAGTGCAGCTCGATCCGGCCACCGTGATCGGCGACGACTCCGTGCACGATCGCCAGGCCCAGCCCGGTCCCTTTCGTCCGCGGCTTGGTGGTGTAGAACGGTTCGAACGCCCGCAGGCGCTGCTCGGGCGTCATGCCGTGGCCGGTGTCGGTCACTTCGAGAGTCACCTTCGGATCCTCGGCGTCGGCAGCGGGTCCGGTCAGTCGCAGGTTGAGTGTTCCCCCTGCGGGCATGGCGTCCCGGGCGTTCAGGGACAGGTTCATCAGGACCTGCTGCATGCCGACCGGGTCGCCGTAGATCCAGGCCCGTTCGGCGCGGTCCAGGTGGACTTCGAGCTGAATCGTGGCCGGGAGCATCCGCCGCAGCATGCGTTCGGCCCCGGCGACGAGGGTGGCGAGTTCCAGAGGCTGTTTTTCGCTCGGGTTGCGTTGTCCGAAGGTCAGCAGCGAGCGGGTCAGTCCGCGGGCCTGCTGGATGGCGTCGAAGACTGCGGCACCGGCGCCGTTGGTGTCGCTGCGCAGTGCTGGCAGGCTTTCGAGATTGGCGGAGATGACCATCAGCAGGTTGTTGAAGTCGTGGGCCATCCCGGCCGAGACGGCGCCCATCGCTTCGAGCCGCTCGGCCCGTTCCAGTTGGCGGGCGAGGTCGGCCCGTTCGGATTCGATTCGTTCGCGGGCGGCGATCTGGTCGGCGAGCGCCTGGTTCTGCCGCAGCAGTTCGGCCGTCTTGCGGGCGACCTGGCGGCGCAGCAGCAGGCTGAATCCGCCGAGCAGGACCAGCAGGGCGGCGGCGCCGAGTCCGCCCGGCAGCACCCAGCCCGGCACGGTCGGTGGTGGCGCGAACCAGGCTTCGTGAGCCTTGTAGTACAGCGAGGCCGGGTCGTCCTTCAGGGCCCGCAGGTGGCGGTCCAGGGCGGCCAGCAGGTCCGCGTTCCGTCCGTGCGTCGTGGCGAACAGCGGGGCCGACGGTTGAAACGCGATCGGGGTGGCTCGGAAACCGTGTTCGTTCAGGCTGACGTGTCCGGCCAGGGATTCCATCGCGAACGCGTCGATCGTTCCGGCCCGGGCGGCGTTGAACATGCCCTCGTTGGTTTCGAACAGGCGGAAGGACTGCGGCTTGATATCGAGCGTCCGGATCAGTTCGTCCAGGCGGGCGGCGAAACGGTCGCCCGCGATTCCGCCGACGCGTCGACGGGCGAGGTCGACAATCGACTCGACGCGGGCGGCCGGGGCGGCGAACACTTCGCCCCAGGTTGCGAAGGCCGGGACGGTGTTGAAGTCGAAGCGGGCCTGGCGGCCGTCGGTCTTGAGGATCGGGAAGACCAGGTCGATCTCGCCGGCTTCGAGGCGGTCGAGGCCCTGCTGCCAGGTCCCGTGGACGTATTCGATCTGCCAGTCTTCGCGTGCGGCGATGTGGTTGAGGACATCGACGAGGAATCCGCGCGGCTGGCCGTTCTCGGAAAAGGCGATCGGGACCGCGTCGTGCAGGCCGGCCCGGACGGTCCGGGGCGCGGCCATGGCCGGCGCGGCTGCAACGAGCAGCAGCAACAGGGCGCGTGGCGCGTTTCGCCGTGGGATGCGGATCCGTAGCATGGGGACATGATAGTCGACCAGCCCAGTCCGGCAGGGGAGTGGCCCGCGGAGGCGCGCGAGGCGTTGGCGGCGTTCGATCCGTCGCTGGCGGAGGCGGGCCTGGTCGAGGTGGGTGACGGGCACATCCATCGCACCTGGCAGGTTGGCGCGACGCACATGCTGCAGCGGCTGAACGGCGAGGTTTTCCGGCATCCCGAGCGAATCCTCGCCAACGCCGCGGCGCTGACCGCGCACCTGGACCGCTGCTGTGCGGCTGCCGGCGAGGATCCGGTCATGCGGATCCTGCGGCACCAGTCCACGCGGGAGGGGGCGCGGGCATACCGGGCGGCCGACGGGGCGTTGTGGCGGCTGATGCCGCGGCTGCCGGGATCAACCCGTGGCCGGGCGACGACCAGCGACGAGATCTACCGGGCGGCCGAGGCGTTCGGGCGGTTCGCCCGGGACCTGTCGGGGCTTGACCCGGGAGCGATCGAGCCGACGATTCCGGACTTTCACAACCTGGCGTCGCGGGTCGGTGCCCTGGAAGCGGTCGTCGGCCGGGTGGCTGGCGGGCGGCTGAGTCGCGTGGCATCGGACCTGGAGGTTCTGCGCCCGATGATTGCCGGTTTCGCGGTGGAACCGGAACCGCCGCCGCAGCGCCTGGTGCACAACGACGCGAAGCTCAGCAATCTGCTCTGGGTGGACGACCGGGTGCAGGCGGTGATTGACTGGGACACGGTGATGCCGGGTCGCCTGCGGGACGACTACGGCGATCTGCTGCGGACGTTCGCGACGAGCGCGGCGGAGGACGAACCGGATCTCGAGCGGGTGGAGGTGCGCTGGGAGCGGGTCGAGGCGGTGACCCGTGGGTATCTGGCGGGGGTCGGGGACCTGGCGACGCCGGCCGAGCGTGAGAACATGGCCCGGCGGGCGGCGGAGATCACGGTCGAGCAGGCGGTCCGCTTCCTGACGGACTACCTGGAAGACGACCGCTACTATCGCGTTCGGTTCCCGGAGCACAATCTGGTCCGGGCGCGGAACCAGATGCACCTGGCGGCGGGCCTGTTGCGCGAGCGGAAGCGGATCCTCGCGCTGGTGCGCCGGGTGTCGTAGGGACGGTGGCGTGTACAGGCTGTGCGGGTGGCATCGAACGGCGCGAACGGGGAAGGGGGGAGGAACGCCCGGGGAGGCGGCCTCTGTCGTTCCTTCAGTTTCGGTCTTTTGCCGGGCCTAGGCCTGCGCGCCGATCTTCCGCTTCTTCTTGCCGACGTCGGGGTTCTGGGTGACGCAGGTGCCGAGGATGCCGAGTGATTTGCGGAAGGCTTTCCAGCCGGAGTGGCTGAGGACGGCGGGGTCGGTGCCGACTTCGGGGTAGCCCATTTCGGTGGCGGCTTCCTGGACCTTGTCCCAGTTCTGGAACAGTTTGCCCCAGTCGCCCTTGAGGCATTCGTCGACGGCCTGCTTGGCCTTCATCGGGTACCAGTAGCTGTCGTGGTAGATGACGCTGGCGATGTAGGACCACGGCGCGAGCCAGGTCTTCAGCGACCATTCGATCGGCTTCTTGAGGCCGCCCCAGTAGATCTGGTGCTGCATGCGGCTGGCGAAGGTCATCTTCTTGAACGGGCCGACGAAGTTCCAGTTCATCTCGGCGGCTTCCTTGTCGCCGACGATTTCGATCTGGCGCGGATCGGCGCAGCCGAGGCCCATGTCGTGGGCCAGGCGGGTGAACTCGAACAGTTCGCGGTCCATCGGGTCAAAGCCCATCAGTTTGGCGGCGACGGCGTCGATGGCGACCTGGTCGCTGCTGGCGAGGATGACGTTCTTGTTGTAGGGCGTCATGCAGCGCGGGCCCGGGCCGTCGCCGGCGAAGGTGCCGTCCATGACGGCGAACACGCCGCGATGGATCTTCTGCTGGATCATCAGCAGGTCGACGAGCGTCTTGTGGATCACCGGGTGGGTCCAGTGGCGGTGTTCGTTCAGCAGGCCGCCGAAGGCGTTCTTCATCGCGCCGGTGGTGGTCGTGAAGATGTGCGTCTTGACGGTCGGCAGGTGGATGATGTTCTCGCCGATGAACCGCCTGGGGATCTTGAAGCCCTTGGGATAGACCTCGTTCAGGCAGGTGAATTTGTCGGCCACTTCACTGCCGACGGCTTCGCGAACGTCGACCCACTCCTCGCTTTCGTACAGGTGGATGTTGCGCAGGCCGTGCTTGTCGACCACGTTGACCTGCTTGTTCTCCTTCTCGCCGAACTTGGCGTCGATCACGACCGTGCGGTTGTGGCAGGCGTGGATCAGGTCCGGGCTGTAGCCGTCGGCCTTCATGGCCCGGATGACGCCTTCCATCTGCCAGGGGGTGGTTGAACTGGCCGGGAAGAAGAAGTGCCAGGAGATATTGACCTTCAGGGCGGTGTCGGCGTCTTTGGCGACGACATCCTGGTAGCCGGCCAGGTTCATCAGTTCGTGGTAGTCTTTCAGGACCGTGGCCGGGCTGGTTCGCAGGATGGCGACCTTCGACTTCATCGACAAAGCTCCCTGGTGAATGCCCAAGCGGTCGGGCCGTTGGTGGCCGGCTTCCGCGGGGCATGATTGTACTGGCTCACAGCGTGGTCCGCCGCCCGAGCGGGTGCATGGCAGACATTGGTATCGACCATACGTCCGGGCCGGGCCAGTGGTTCGGCGTCGCCGGCCGGGGGTGGGTGATTATCGGAGTTTGCGGTGCCAGGCGTCTTGTCGGGGGGGAAGGTGGCGCGGGGTCGCCGAGCGCAGCGCCCGCACGATCGGGCGCGGCACGGATTGCGGGGTGGCGGGCGGATTCGGCCAAATCAGGGGTGTTTGCCTGAATCCGGCACGACGGGTGGTGTGATATCATTGAAACTGGGGTGGGGGCGCCCCCGGGGGATCGGTACGCGCAGGCGGCCCGGCGGCCGCGGGCTTGGGGTCTGCGATCGTCATCACCGCCCGCGCCGTCCGTGGCGGGCGGCGACCGCTCGCACCCCGAAGGCCACCCGGACGCCCCCCCATCGAAACGCCCGCACGGACCTCTTCCGCCTGCTTGCCCTTCCCCCACGCCCGCGAAACCGGTATTGCTGCCACGAACGCCCCCGAACCCCGACGGAGGACCCGCCGATGGCCAGTTGGCTGACCCTGATCCTGCTCGCGACCGGCACGCTCTCGAGCCCGCCGCTCAAGAACGCCGACCTCGAAGCCGGCGAAATCGGACAGCGACCCGAACATTGGTTCAGCCCCGTGCCCGGCTTCACCGCCGCACTGACCACCGACAACCCCCACGGCGGGCTGCGGTGCGCTCACATCGCACCCACCGGCGAAGCCGACGCCCCCTTCGGCAACCTGATGCAGACCGTCCCGGCCAACGACCTCCGGAACCAACGCATCCGGGTCCGCGCATTCGTCCGGACACGGACCACCGGGCCCGACGACCGGGCCCAGTTCTGGGTCCGCGAAGACCGCGCCGGCGGCCGCATCGGACTGTTCGACAACATGAACGACCGCCCGGTCCGCAGCGACGACTGGAAACAGATCGTTATCGAAGGCGCCCTGCACGACGACGCCCAGTCCCTCAGCGTCGGCCTGATGGTCCTCGGTTCCGCCGAAGCCTGGCTCGATGATGTCAGCATCGAAGTCCTCGGCGATGCCGCCCCCGCCTCGCGCGAGCCACCTCGCCCCCTGACCGAACGCGGCCTGAAGAACCTGACCGCATTCACCCGCCTGCTCGGGTATGTCCGCTTCTTCCACCCCAGCGACCAGGCCGCCGCCCTCGACTGGGAACGCTTCGCCGTCCGCGGTGTCCGCACGATCGAGTCGGCCCGGACCGATGCCGAACTCGCCGGACGCCTGCGAACCCTCTTCGCCCCGTACGCGATGCTGAACATCCGGGCGCTCGACGCCGCCGGCGCCGATGCCGCGCCATCCGCCACGGACTACTCGGCCAGCACACCGGACACCTGGGACGAGTCGCACCGGATCATGGTCTGGGACCACGTCGGCGTCGGCCTCGGACCACGGTCCATCTACCGCAGTCGCCGGACGGCCCGGCCCGGCCACGCCGTCGGAGCGCACAGCGACACGCCGGAGCCCCACGCGGCCACGCTCGTCCCCGGCGTGACCGCTTCGATTCCGCTCTACTGCCACGCCGACGATGACGGGACCTACCCGCGAGAGATGCCGCCCGCGCCCGAGGCGGAGCCCGGTGAACTGAGCGCCGCCGACCGGGCGGTGCGACTCGCCGATGTCGCCCTCGCCTGGACCATCTTCCAGCACTTCTACCCCTACTTCGACGTTATCGAGACCGACTGGGATGCGGCTCTGGCAACCGCCCTGCGGTCGGCCGCCGAGGATGCCGACGAGTGTGCGTTCGCCGACACGCTTCGCGAACTGGTCGCCGGACTGCGGGACGGCCACGGCTTCGTGGTGCACCCGTGCCTCTCCGGCCGGGCCCAGCCGCCGCTGTCGGTCGCCTGGGTCCAGGACCGACTGGTGGTCACCGCCGTCCACGACGGCGCGCCGCCGATCGAGGTCGGCAGCGTGATCGCGCAGATCGACGGCGTGGCGACCGCGGACGTCGCGGCCCGGGCGGACAAACGCCTCTCGGCCGCCACGCCGCAGTTCCTGCGTCACCGCAGCGCCGCGGAGATCCTGGCCGGCCCGCCCGGTTCGCAACTGTCGCTGACGCTCGAGGTCGACGGAGAGACGCGCGCGGTGCAGCTTGTCCGCAGCGGCCCGTTGCAGCATCCGCCTCGCCGCCAGCGGGTCACGGAGGAACTGGAACCCGGGATCTGGTACCTCGATCTCGACCGGCTCGACGTGGCGGACCTGAAGGCCGTTATCGATCGGCTGGCCGAGGCCCGCGGCGTGATCCTCGACCTGCGCGGCTATCCGCGGAAGCAGGGTGCCTGGCAGATCCTCGGACACCTGAGCGACCGCAGGGACATGACCTGCGCGCAGTGGCTGATCCCCGTTGCCAGCCGGCCCGATCGCCGTGACATGCAGTTCAACCGGTCGAACTGGCCGGTCGTGCCGCGCAGCCCGACCCTCGGCGGGCGACTCGTCTTCCTGACCGACGGCCAGGCGATCAGCGCGGCCGAGACGATGCTGGGGATCGTCGAGCACTACGAGCTGGCGGCCATCGTCGGCCAGGCCACGGCCGGCACGAACGGCAACATCAATCCGTTCGAGCTCCCGGGCGGCTATCGCGTGATCTGGACCGGCATGAAAGTGCTGAAGCACGACGGCAGCCAGCACCACGGCGTCGGGATTCAGCCGACGATTCCGGTCGAGCGGACGATCGCCGGCATCCGCGCCGGCCGCGACGAGTATCTCGAACGCGCCCTGGCGTACATCCGCGCAACGCCGGAGGAGTGAGACCGCGCAGGCGTGAGACCGTGCCGGCGGTGTTCGGAGCAACCGGTCCTCGCTGCCTGCTACCCGAACCGTGCGCGAGTCAGCACGCAGCGGCGCGCCGGAGATGAGCGCGCGATCCTGACGCCGCCATCTCCTGCGGTCCGCGACGATCGGCTGCTGCTGCCGTCAGAGTTCACAGGCGAGCCCGTACGACCGCAGGACCAGCGCAAGGTCGCCGAGGTCGACGCATCCGTCTCCGTTCAGATCGGCGCGCGGGTCCGGTGTCGCGCTCTCACACGCTCCGAAACTCTTCAGCACGAGAACAAGGTCCACCGCGTCGATCCGCCCGTCCCCGTCCGCGTCGGCCTGGCAGGAGAAGCGGGCCAGCCCGAAGTGCGAGCGGCCGTCGATGCGTGCGGTGCGGTGCGCGTAGAGGGCATCCTGAAACACGGTGCCCCCGGCCGCGCCTCCGGACTCGGCAAGTGCGGTCCAGGCATGGCCGTCGTAAAGGGTGACCGGACCCGGCAATCCGTAGTAGGTGAACAGGGCCAGGTGCGAACGGCCGCCGAGGTGGACGACTTCGAGATTCTCCAGGCGGCCGCCGGCGTACCCCACGGACTGCCACGCCTGCCCATCCCATTTCGCGAAGTGCTGGAAGCTGGGCTTGTCGAAATCCCCGGCCGCGTACAGCGCCGCGCCGGTTCCGTCGTCGAACGTTGCCAGGCCGAAGACGCCGAGGTTTTCATTCCGCCGGGTGAGGATCCTCTCCCACTCGTCGTTCACGTGGCGAAAGACGCCGTTGGTGGCTACATGAAGAACCGGACCGTTGCCGTCATCGAACCACTCGAGATCGTAGAAGAAGAAGACGGGTCCACCTACCAGTCCATCCAGTTCGGTCCACGCCATGCCATCCCATCGCCAGACTCCATTGCCGGCCGCGGCGGCCAGCAGGCGATTCGTTCCCCAGTCGCTCTGCAGCGCCTGCACCGCCCCCACGAGCCCACCGCCGACATCCTCCCAAGTCTGTCCATCCCAGCGAGCCAGGTTGCTGACCGTGATACCGCCGGCGGAGCCGAAACTGCCGCCGACGTACAGGGCCGGGCCGCGACCATCATCATGGACGTGCAGGCTGTAGACGGCTCCGCCCTCCCAGCCGGGCACGGCCTGCCAGGCCGTACCGTCCCAGCGGGCCAGCCCTTCGGCCGGCAGATCGCCGACGCGTTCGAAGCCGCCTCCGACGAACAGCGCCGGACCGGTCCCATCGTCGAAGACCGCCGAGATGTTGACGGACTCGACCGGGGCCTGTGTCCGGGTCGTTCCCGGCGCGGCACTTACCCAGCGATCACCGTTCCAGAAGGCGACGTTGCCGATATCATTGGCGTCCCGCTGGCGAAACCGGCCACCCATGAAAAGGCCGCTCGTGCCCGCGAAGTGAGTCTCCGTCAGAGTGAAGCCGAAACGGCCCACCAGCGGGTCGAGACCGAACCAGCTTGTGCCGTCCCACGCGAGAGCATTGGTCACGCCGGGATAGTCGCTGTCCGCGAAGGAGCCGCTCGCGACCAGCCAGCGCTGGCCCTCGGGCGTGGTGTGCGTGGCCAGAGCGTACCGACGCCCGACGGGTTGGTTCCCGATCCCGGACCAGCTTTGACCATCCCAACGGAACACACCAACGTCGCAGGCCCCGTACAGGCGCGGTCCGTCGCCCAGATCGAGGACCGCGAATGCGTCCGCGCCCTCCCCGGCCGGCCAGCCGTTCATGGTTTCCCAGGCGGCGCCATCCCAGCGAAGGACGCCGGCACCGGAGAAGTCCGAAACGTACAGGCGCGGGCCGTTTCCGTCGTCGAATGCGAAGATCGGGTCAGCCCATGGCGGGGCTCCCGGAACAGGTTCCCAGAACGCACCGTTCCAGCGTTTCAGCACCGACGTCGGAGAGTAGACGCCGCCGTTGCGGCCGGCGATGTACAGCGTCGGGCCGTTCCCATCGTCGAACATCGCCAGGCTGTTCTCACCGATCGCGGTCGATTCTTCGGGTGCGTTCGGCTCGAAGGTCTCCCATTCGCTTCCGGTCCAGTGCCCGATCCGGGTCAGCGGTTCACCTTCGCACCCCGAAGCCATGTACAACTCGTCGCCGTCCTGACCCGGTACAACGAGCAGATCCTGACAGGCGCACGCGGTGTCGTTCGGGAATTCGCTCCACTGCTGTCCGTCGAAGATGGCCAGGTTGTTGATCGGCTGCGTGCCGATGGTGGAGAAGTAACCACAAACGAGCAGCACCGGCTGGCCACCACCGGGCGGCTGGTACCAGGCGGAATCGACCGCGCTGCCGTCGGTTCCGGGGCCGGGAAAGGCGAAGACGCCCTGATCCCAGGCATAGGCCTGCAACTGGGCGAACAGCGGCTGGGCAGCACCAGCCAGCAACACCAGCAAACCGAACACATGCCGCATCGCGGGATCCTCATACCAGGCGGAAACTCAATGGTACACGCCGGCAGCTTGAGAGTGTTCGGCTGTTTCGCTGTCGGCGCCGAATCGGGGCCGGCGAGCCGTTGCCGGATGTGCGTGGAATCAAAGAGGGCGGATTCGCGACGTTCTTCCCTCTTTCACCCTTTCACTCCTTCACTTTTTCACGGCGGCAACAACGCGATTGGATCCATCAACGGAACCTAGGCGAGTCTTTTCCACAGTTCCAGCAGCACGCGGCTGCCGGCGTGTTCGAAGTCCAGGAAGATGGCGAGCGTGATGGTGGCGAAGTTCATCGTCAGCAGCCAGGAGAACGCGACCCAGAGCGGATGGTGCGGCTGGTTGTCGCGCGTGGTGCGCTGGCTCCACCAGCGCTGGATGGTGATCCCGACCGCCTGCAGTCCGCCCCAGACCAGGAACGACACCGCCGCCCCGTGCCACCATCCGCAGAACAGGAACGTGCCGAGCAGGCTCAGCAGGGGCAGGCGCCGGCTGCCGCCCAGCGGAAAGTAGATGTTGTGCCGCAGCCAGCCCGATACCGTCAGGTGCCAGCGCCGCCAGAACATCACGATGTCGGTCGAGAGCGGCACCCAGTTGAAGTTGCCCGGTACCGGAATCCCGATCAGCAGCCCGCAGACGGCCGCCAGTTCGTTGTACAGCCACAGGAACAGGTACAGGGCGATCGGCACGCCGTACAGCAGGCCGAGCAGCGCTGCCGTACTGAACTTCTCGGGCTCGGACAGGAAGTCGCCGGGGCGCATCGCGATCCCCAGGTTGTGCCCCAGCACGCCGGCCACTACGCCGCCCCCGACCAGCAGGCCGAAGTGGTAGAACACCCGCCGCCACGCGATCGGGCCGCGGGGGTCCCATGTGCGGAACTGCTCGGCGAACGCGTCGCGCTCGATCAGCGGACCCAGCCGCATCGTCGGCGCGTAGGCCAGCCAGCAGAGCGTCGCCCGCCAGTCGCCCGGCGACCCGGGTTCCAGCAGTTCCCTGCGACCCCAGCCCAGCAGGCGCAGGTAGTAGTAGGCGAAGCCGAGGAAGTGCAGCGGTGACGGACGAAAGTCCAGCCAGCCGATCGGACGCGTCTCGAGATCAAACCACCCGTACCAGGCGAAATCGGCCTTCCACCACAGCGGCAGGAACAACGCTCCGAGGCCGATCCAGAGCAGTGCCAGGCCGGCGTCCCGCCCCAGGCGCCCGCTGCGGCGAAGGCGCAGCAGCAGCACGACGAACCCGGTCGCAACGGCCACCCAGCCGACCAGCACCGCGCCGGGCAGCACGCCGCCGGTCAGCAGCAGCCAGGCGGCGGCCGGCAGCACGATTCCGGCCGTCTTGTTCCAGCGGGCGAGCAGGCGGACGAACGGGATCAGGCCGAGAAACAGCAGCAGCCCGGCCGGGCCGGCCATGGCTTCCGGCAGGGTCATTCCCTCCGCGGCCGGGACGCTGATCGGGTTGAAAGGCCGTTCGGGCCAGCCGATCAAGGCCGGGTCTGCACTTTCGAGAGTCGCGGCGCCATGGCGCCGTAGACGAAGGCGATGTCGTCATCGAGCATGCGGATGCAGCCGAGCGAGGCGTCCTTGCCGATCGAGGATGGATCAATCGTGCCGTGAATGCCGAAACCGGTCTGGCCGACCGCGTCGCCGTCGATGCCCGTCAGTCCGACCCAGAATTTGCCCAGCGGGTTGGTCGGGTCGCCGCCGCGAATCACCCTCCGATCCTCGGCGCTGGCCGGCGGGAAGTAGGTCGGGTTGGTCAGTCGTTCGTCGACGACCCAGGTGCCGGTCGGGGTCTTGCCGTACTCGCCGAGTCCGACCGGGAAGCTCTTGACGTACAGGTCCTGCAGGTAGAGGTCCAGGCGGTGGTCGGCCTTGTAGACCACCGCGTTGAACGGGCCGATCGGCAGCTTCAGCGTCTGTCCGGCCCGGATCCGGTTCGGGTTTGCGATGTTGTTGATCCGCGCGACCAGGCCGGCCGAGACGCGGTGCCGGCGGGCGATCACATCGAGGCTGTCGCCAGACTGGATCGTGTAGCGCGTGCAGTAGGCTTCGCCGTCCTCCAGCGCCGGCGTGAAGATCATGGCGTCGGCCATCGTGGCCAGGTGGCGGCGCAGTTCGCGCTGCGTGGCCGGGTCGCGTTCCTGGCCGAGCATCTGGTTGAGGGTGTCGCGGCCGGCCACCTTGCGTCCGGACTGGTACTGTCGCAGGGCGCGTTCGATCTCCGGTTTGGAGGCGATCCGTTCGCCCGGTTCGGGGCGGGCGGGGTCGGGGGTCGAGATCTGCGGCGCCGGCGTGGTGTCGGCCGCGAGGGCGGCGCTGGTCCGGGTTGGCGGCGGGACGGCGGATTCGCGCGGGCGGAGGGGTTCATCGGCCGGCGGCGGAGTGGTTGCCTTCGGGAGTCGGGCGACGGGTGGCGCCGATTCGGTGGTTTTCTGGACGATGACCGCGGGCGGTGCCGGCTGGGCAGCGTCCGGAGCTTCGGCCCGGGGCCAGAGCCACCAGGAGAAGAAGAGGATCACGGCCGCGCCGATGGCGATACCGATGGACTGATTTCGACGTTGACGACGCCCACGTTTCATGTCGGGCCCTCCTTGACGCGACTATGATAGCGAAACCCCCGTTCCCACGCGGCAGTATACGCCCCGCGCCGCGGCATCGGCACAGAAAATCGGACTCGAACTGGCCGGCGGGGCGCGGCGGGGCTACAGTCGCGCGGTCGAAACGCAAGGAGGCGTCGCGATCCCGGCCAGGAAACCACATCGCCGCAAGCCGGTCTGTGAACCGGCGTTCCTCGAGAGCATTGCCCGGTTCGAGCGTTACCAGCGGTCCGAGTGCGGGCACAGTCCGCGGACGATCGAGGCCTACCGGCGTGACCTGCTGGCGCTGGGGGACCTGCTGCGCCGGCGGGGCGTTCGGGACTGGAGCCTGGTGGACTTTGAACTCGTGCAGGCCCACATGTCGGAACTGACGGACCAGGGGTATCGCGAGTCGAGCATCGCGCGGCAACTGGTTTCGATCCGCATGTGGCTCAAGTGGATGTTTCATACCGGGCAACTGGCCGACGACCCGACCCCGCTGCTGGATCTGCCGAAGCGCTGGCAGCGATTGCCGCGGACGTTGAACCTCGACCGGACCAGCGCGCTGGTCGAGAGCCCTGATCTGGATCACCCGCTCGGCCTGCGTGATCGGGCGATCCTCGAGTTGTTCTATTCCAGCGGCCTGCGGGTCAGCGAGTTGTGCGGCCTGCGTCTGCAGGATGTCGACCTGCGGAACGGGGCCGTCCGCTGCATGGGCAAGGGTCGCAAGGAGCGGGTGGTTCCGGTCGGACGGACGGCGGTCGATGCGCTCGAGGCGTACTACGAGCATCTGCGGCCGCAACTGATCGAGCGTGGGCAGGCCGGGGGTGCGATTCCGACGCCGCTGACGCGTGCCCGGCGGGCCTTGCTGGCGGTGTTTCTGACGAAGAACGGGCGTCCGCTGGAGCGGACGGCGGCGTGGCGTCTGGTGCGACGCGAAGCGGGGCGGCAGGGCATCAGGGGCAAGGCCAGCCCGCACACGCTGCGGCACAGTTTCGCGACGCACCTGCTCGAGGGCGGGGCGGATCTGCGGACGGTGCAGGAACTGCTTGGCCACGCGAACCTGGCGACGACGGAGATCTACACGCACGTGCAGACCAAACGGCTGGTGGAACTGCATCGCAAGCACCACCCGCACGGTGCGGACCGGTCCGACCGGGAAGAAGCGGAACAGTAGGGGCGACGGGAGATTTCGCGGGCCGGATGACGGAGCCCGCGCACACCTCAAGCCCGCGGCCGGCACGCCGAACGCGCGCACCGATCCCCCCGGGGGCACCCCGCCCCACAATCAATGCTACCGCGGCGCGGCGGCGGCACAGTTCAGGTAAACACCCGGGACTTGCGGAAAAAAACGCTCTTGCCGCTCATGACGCATGCTCCCCGCTCGCGCGTCCTTCCTCGACTTCTGCGTCCGACTGACCCAGCAGCCGCGGCGCGAGCTTGCCGTACGCCACCGACGTCCCCACCAGCAACAGCCCCACCCCCAGCAACGACAACACGCGATACACGTACGCCACCTCGGCCAGATCGATCAGCAGCACCTTCCCAAGCGTCACCGCCAGCAGCGCCAGACCCCCGTAGCGACACCACGCCGACCGCCAGACGAACCCCACCGCAACCAGACCGATCGCGTACAGACCCCAGTAGATGCTGAACGCCGTGTGACGGGCCATCGCCGCGTTCTGAAACCGCCCCGCCTCCGGCGAGAACCACCGGTCCAACTCGAAACTCCCCAGCCACAGACCGATCAGCGCCACCTGCCCCCAGCCGACCGCCGAGAACCGCGACAGACGGCCCGCCTGCTCGACCACGGGGTGCTCCCGACGCGTCACCCGCAACGCAACCGCCAGCAGGCCGATCAACGCCGCGCCCACCAGGAACTGCAGATTCAGCACCGGCGACACCAGCGTCACGCCGGACGCAACCCGATCGGCCAGGGTATCCCCGAGCAGCCAGACACCCCCGGCTCCGAGCAGCACCGCCCACCCCCCGTGCAGCAGACCGGCCTGGCTGCGCAACTTCCCGTACCCAATCTGCGCCGCACCGCCGACCGACCACAACAGCGTCCACCACAACATGCGGACCTGCAGCCTGCTCCAGCCATCCCCGTCTCCCGCCTGCCCCTGCTCCCAGCGACCGATCGCACGCTCGACCTCGAACGTCAGGCCCCACAGCAGCATCACCCCCGCCGCGAACGGCAGCCAGACAACCAGTCGCTCCGCCCATGTCCGCGCGCCGGCGGGCGTCCCGGCCGCCACCGCCGACAGTCCCGAGACACGACCCAGCAGCAGCAACGCCGCGATCACCACGCCCCCGACCAGCAGTTGCAGGTTGACCACCGGCCACGCGGCCAGCGCGGTGCGGGCCGTCCGGGCCGTGTCATCCAGCGTCATCCACAGGCTGTCGAACACCACCCACTTAAGCGCACAGGCGACCAGCACGGTCCAAGCGAAACGACCCAGCAACGTCGGCGTTCGCGCGGGGCCCGGGCCCGGCCGGCCGCAACACTCGAACCAGCAGTCCGACCCCGAGCCCGCCCGCGGCCCACAGCATGGTCAGCAGCAGTTGTCGCACCTGGTCGACCGACCAGCGCACCGGCCCCTCGGCCGCCAGGGCTTCGACCGTGCGGTCAATCTCGAAACTCAGGGACGTCAGCAGCACCACGACGCTGGCGAGGACCACCACCTGCCAGGCCGGCATCGGTGACGCGCCCTCCTCCGACTCCTCCGCGTCACGCCGCTGAAGGACCCGGGCCAGCCACCAGCCAACGGCGGCAATGGCAACGGCCACCGCGAGTTGCCCGTTCAGCACCGGCCATGCGCTGGCCGCGTCCCAGCCCGGCGCCAGGCGCCGCAGGGCGGCGTCGAAGATCAGCCAGCGAATCGTCGCCAGGCTCAGAACGATGCCGGCCGTCTCGACGTACTTCTGCCCGCGTCCGAAACGGCGGGCCGCCAGCAGTGCGACCGGCGCGAGCAGCCAGCCACCGGTGATGGTCACGCCTCGGCACTGCAGCACACACAACCCGACCCAGCCCGCCACGCTCAGCCCGGACAGGATCCACGGCAGGGACCGCGGCCGGCCGCGCCGCCTGGTCCGGACGCGATGCGCGGCCACGTGCAGCGCGGCCATCGCCACCAGCGCCAGCAGCGCCCAGCGGGTCACCGTGACGTCGCCGATCGTGAACACCACCGCTCGCAGGGCGGGCGATTCGTAGTCGACCGTCACGATTCGCAGCAAAGCGGGCAGCCCGACCAGCAGGCCGAAGATCGTCACGCGTCCGGATGGAATCCGCCGTCCGATCTCGACCGCCGCCAGGGCGACCGCCAGCCAGCCGATCGTCTGCCCGTACCCTTCGAACCGCAGGGCGATCGCCACCGCCAGCAGCACTCCGAACTGCCCCCACAGCGAGATCGCGAGCTTCTCGAGCGCGTTGCGCGGCCGGCCACGCAGCGTGCGCAGCCCGTTGCCGACCTGGAACGCGATCGCGGCGGCTGCCAGGGCGGTCAGGGCGGTGAACCGTCCGGACCACGCCCGGGCGTCGGGGTCGACTTCGGCCAGGATCGCGCAGCCCATCGTCACGAACCAGAGCGTTGACAACAGGCTGAGCAGGACGTTCCCTTCGCCGGCCTGGTTGCGGCGGGCGGTCACGACCGTCTCGGCGGTGATCAGCAGCCACCACAGCGTCAGGAACGGCAGCGCCACGCCGATGTGGTCGCGTCCTTCGTTCATGACCCAGAGGGTTCCGACCAGCACGTGGCCGCCGAACGCGACGTAGCGCATCGGCCGGAACGGGGCGGGCCGGCGGGCCGACAGCCCGAGCGCGATCGTGATCAGCATGGTCAGGTAGATCGGCAGCGCGGCCACGAAGGTCGCAGCGCCGCTGAGCAGCAGCGGGGCGAGGTAGCCGCCAATCACCGAGAGCACGCCGATGGTCAGCATGCGCGTCCGCACGGTCAGGGCGAACCCGAACAGGGCGGTCAATGCCAGCAGCACGAACGCCCCGCTCTCGGGCACCAGCTTGAAGTAGCGGAAGCTGGCGAACGCGGTCAGGTACAGCGTTCCCAGTCCCGCGCCGAACAGCCCGACCGACGCCAGTCGGCCGATCTTTCGCAGCGTCCACTCGCCGGCCAGGATCAGGACACCGCCAAGCCCGGCCGCCAGCAGGCACCTGGTCAGCGGCGTCAGACGTCCGAACCATCCTTCGTCGACGGCGAGCTTGACGAAGAAGCCGACGGCCGCGACGACGACGATCGCCCCGGCCCAGGCGGCCCAGCGTCCGCCGATCATCAGTTCGATCGCATCGCGCGAGGCGGGTGCGGCGGGTTCGGAACCCGGCTGCGTCGCCGCGGGGCGCTGCCGGCGGACGAGGCTCGCCAGGTCGCGAAGCAGGTGCGGGTCCGACGTGCGTGGCGGATCGGGATCGGCCGGCAGGGTCGGCGGTGCCTGTGGTTCGGGCTCGGGCAGTGGGGGCGGCGTGCGTCTGGTCGGGTGGGCACCAGGCGTCGGCTCGACCGGCTCGTGTGTGAACGGGGCGGTGATGATGACGGGCGGTTCGGATTCGGCGTGTGGCGCGTCGGCGTCCTGCTGGTCGAGGGGTGGAAGTTCCAGTGCCTGCTCGATGCGGGCGAGCCGGTCGGCGAGTCGTTTCAGTTCGCGCTGCAGTTCGTCCGGGTGCACAGGAGCTTCCCGTGTGTTGACGGGGACGCCATTTCACGCCGCATTCCTACTATACGTTGAAATGAAGTTGGGGTGCGTGCGGAAGTGGGGGTCGCGGGTGGGCTCGGCCGCCGCCGGTTCGAGCGTCGCCGGCGCGTGGTCCGGATCGATTCCCGGTCGGGCGCGGTCATCGTCGGTGGTGTTGCTGCGCCTCAGGTTGGACCCGGTCAGGGAGCACGGTCAGGATGACGCGTTCCGGGCCTGTTGCCTGATGCGCACCCGGGTTGATCAGCGGTGGAAGACGCACGACTTGAGACGCCCCCGCTGGAGGAGGCGTATCTCGACAGGCGTGGGCAGCCGGGAGGCCTTCGTCGAGGGCCACGCTGAGAAGAGCCGCGCACACCTCAAGCCCGCGGCCTGGACGCCGAACGCGCGCACCGATCCCCCCGGGGGCACCCCGCCCCACAATCAATGCTACCACGGCGCGGCGGCGCCACAGTTCAGGTAAACACCCGGGACTTGCCGGAAAAGTTCGCCCACGCCAACGCTCACGGCCGCTCCGCCGCGGCGTCCGGCTCAGCGTCCGGCCCGCCGCCCGCCGCGGCCCGCTCCGCCTCGGCCCGCAACGCCGCCCGCAGGTTCTCGTGATGCGCCTCGTCCTCGAAATCAAACTGCTTCATCTCGGCCAGCACCTGCTCGTAGGTCCAGCCATCGTGGTACAGACGATACATCCCGATCGTCAGGCCGGTGCGATTCGCGCCCGCCGAACAATGCACCAGCAGCGGGCGGTGGCTCTCATCAAAGAGGATCTCCCGAATGCGATCCCGGTCCGGCGGCGTGCTCGCCCCGTTGCCCCGCAGCGGAACGTTCAGATAGACAATCCCCAACCGCTCGGCGGCCTCCTGCTCGGCCACACTCTCGGGCGCCTCGGGATTCAGCAGCGACAGGACCGTCTTCAGGTTGAGTTCGGCCTTGAGGCGCTCGAGGTGGGGCGGTCGAACTTCGCCACTGCGATAGATTTCGCCAGGCGCGACCACCGCGAATCGCTTGGGGTAGCGATTCAACTGGGACCAGGTCAGCAGGGCACCCACAAGCAGGACCGCCGCCAGCACAACCGCCCGAATGCGTGACGGTCTCGCCGCGGCGAAGGAAGCGTCGGCCGAAGCGGCCCGGGTTTGCGTGTCACTCATGCCGACAGTGTACGAGACAGCACCGCTCCGGTCCCTCGCGCGTGCGTGGCCGGCCCGATCAAAAACCGGGAGAGCCATCGTTCCCGCACCCCCGAAGCCTCCGAATGACTGGGGAACGCGTCCCCGAAAACGGACACGCCGAAAGGGCAAGGCTCGAAGTGCCGGAGTCCTCTGTTGGCACCCTAATAAAAACCAAAAACTTCTTGCACCTCCTTTTGTTCGGTATATATTTGGGTGTGTCAGGGCTGGTTGGGGAACGGGCCCTGGCGTGAAAACATCATCGTCAGTGGGTTGGCCGGCCTCGCGTGTCAGGGGGCTGTGGTCAATGTTCGGAGAAGAGGATGGCTTCGCTGTCGCGGGCATGGTCGCGTGGCGCCGAGATTCGGTGTGCGTTGACGGAAGACTGGCTGGAACACAGCTTCGGCACGGCGGGTACGGAGGAGGATGGTGCCCAGCTTGCTCCCGCGGCGGCGGAGCCGCTGATCGATCCCGAGACGGGTCGGATCGGCCTGTCGGATGGCCTGGCCAGGGCGGATTCTCAATCCGGTTCGGATGCAGCGCGCCGGGGCCGTTCCCGCTCTGACCGGCTTTCTGAGGAGGAGATCGTAACGCTGGCCCGCCGACTGGGCCTGGAGCCGGATCACGCGACCCTGTCTGAAACCTGGCCGGATTCGGACCCGTCGCCCGAACCCGGGGCATCTGCTGAGGACGGCGCGATGGCGGAAGGCTCGGCTGTCGAGCAATCTTCGTCGCTCCCGCCTCCGGCTGTTTCGTCCCCGGACTCTCTCGCGCCCGGATTCCCGCGCGCCTTCGCGCCTGAAGATTCCCATGCGCCAGGACTCCCTCGCGCCGTTGCGCCTGAGGATTCCCATGCGCCAGGGTTCCCTCGCGCCCTTGCGCCCGGGCTTCCGGATTCCCTGGCTCCCTCGCTCCCTGGCTCCCTCGCTCCCTCACCCCCAGATTTGTCTTGTTCGCGGGGGCCGGCCGATGGTCTGGCTGGCCGGTCTGGTTCAACGCTCGGGATGGATGCGCCGCGCCGTTCGCAGCCTTCCCGGGCAGTGGCATTGCATCCCGTCCCACCTCGCTCACTCCGGGATGTGAAGCTGCGGGCATTGCTGCAGACGTGGCAGCGCAGTGGCAGTCGGCAGCGGACGCGCCCGCGTTTCGCGACCGACTGGGCTGCCTTCGATGCCGCCCTTGGCGGCGGATTGCCACGAGCCGCGGTGCACGAACTGCTGGCCGGGACCACGGCGGCCCCGACGCGAACGATCGCATTTCGGCTGGCGCTGCGATGCCTGCGCGACCGGTCCGTCTTTAACGCGCCTTGTACGAACGCGAAATCTCGCCCGCGGCCCGGCCCGGCCGCACCGATGGCGGGTGGCTGGCTGCTGTACCTCGACAGTGAGCCGGATCTGCATCCGCCGGCCCTGCAGCGACTCGGAGTACCCCTCGAGCGCCTGCTGGTCGTACGTGTTCAGCGGCGCAGCGCCGCGCAGTGGGTCTGCGAACTGGCGCTGCGCTGTTCCGCGATCGCCGCCGTCATCGCGAATCTGCCGGGGCTCGATGCGAACCGGTCGCGGCGTCTCCAACTGGCGGCCGAGGAGCATGGGACGCTCGGCCTGATCCTGCGTCCGGATCGTCCGCGTTCCGGCACGTTTGCGTTCAGTCGCCTGCGGGTGGACTGCCTTCCGGGTACGGGCGGCACCCGCAGCGCCATGGTGACGGTCGAGAAACTTCGCGAGGCGACTCCGCCGCATCCGTTCTCGATCCGGCTGCCGTTGTCTGCGGCCGACTACGAAACGGGTGCCCGCAAGGAGATTCGGCGGGCTCGGACAGCCTGACGGGTTTGGTCGGCCCAGTCGGCGGAAGCGGTGTGGAAGCCGTGGAAAGGTCGTGCTGGTCGTGAAGGTCGTGAAGGGCGTGGTTACGTGCTGAGTTACTGCCGGTCCGCGGAGGGCGATCAGCGTGATGAGGTGATGGTTCGGCCACGCACCCAGGTAAGCAGTAGCCGGGTAACCAGGTGACCAAGGTGACCAGGTGACCAGGTGAGCATGGAGGCAAGTGAGCATGGATGCACGGACACGGATCCCTGCTTGCGGGGCACGAAACCTGTTCCCCTCCCTGGTTCCTGGTCCCTGGTTCCCGCTGGAGACGGCGGCTGTGAATAGGCGAGGAACGTACGACTCAGCGCACCGGGTCCCGCTTGAAGAGGCGGTTTCGGTCGGTCTGTCGGCGAAAAAGGAACGCGTGAGGTGGTGAAGTGGTGAGGTTGCGAAGGGATGACGTGATGAAGGGATGAGGTGATGAAGGGATGAAGTGATGAAGTGGTGGGGTGACGAGGTGATGAGGGTTGTGAAGGGGTGAGGTTGTGAAAGTGATGAAGTGATGAGGGTTGTGCAGGTGATGAGGTCATGAGGGATCAAGAGATGAAGTGGTGAGCAGCGAGCCTCTCGCTGTCCTGATCCTCCACTCGTCCAGTTCTTCACGCTCCCATTCACTCTCTCGCTCTATCACCCCTCCCGCTCTCCCACTCTCCCTCCCGCTCTTCCGCTTCTTCCACTCTTCCACTCATTCACTCTTCCACTCATTCACTCTTCCACTCATTCACTCATTCACTCATTCACTCTTCCACGTTTTCACCTTTTCACTCCTCGAAGAGTTGCTTTCTGGAGGGGAAGCGACGGCGGGGTGGCGCCACGGAGGGTGCATCGGATGGTTCGTTACGGATGGTTTGACCTGCTGCTGGCGTTGGTCGTTTTTGCGGCCTGGTCGCTGGCGGTTTCCGATCACCTTCTGCGGGTCACGACGGGGCAGGGGCTGCGTGCAGGAATGAACTTCCAGCAACAGGGCGATTCCGGAGGTCGTTCACCAGAGCCTGGTGCGTCACGGAACGGCGATGCCGGCACCGTCGGTGACCCCGCCGCCCGCGACGCAGCCTCACCCCGCTCCGCCGACAGCGGGTGGACCCGACGCATCCTCTGCCTGTACCTGCCGTACTTCGAAACCGATCTGGTACGCCGCGACCTGTGGACCGGGGCGTCGTCCGCCACTTCGGGGGCACGGCGGAACGGCCGCACGCTTCCGTCCGGGCCGCCATCCGCCCGGGGCTTGCCCCCGACAGACTCGCAGTGCGGAGGGCCTGGAGAGTCGGGACACCAGGCGGCGCCGCTCGTGCTGACTCGTCGCACCGGCAGTTCCGTGTTTGTCGTCCAGGTCTGTCCGCGGGCCGCGGCGGCCGGCCTGGTGCCCGGAACGACACTCGGACAGGCCCAGGCCAGCGTTCCGGGCCTGCTGGCCCTGGAGTACGAGCAGGTCCGGGCAACCGGCACCCTGCAGCGGATTGCCCGCTGGAGCCAGCGCTTTTCTCCACTGGTCCAGATCTGCCCGCCGCGAACCCTGCTCATCGACGTCACCGGCTGCGGACCGCTGTTCGGCAGCGAACGAAATCTCGGACAGCAGGCCGTCGGGGCCCTGCTGCGACGCGGGCTGCGCGTTTCCTGCGCCCTGGCCGACACACCCGGAGCGGCCTGGGCGGTGGCCCATGCCAATCACGAAGCCCTGACGGTCGTGCCGCCCGGCCATTCCAGCGCCTTCCTGGCCCCGCTTCCGCCGTCGACCCTGCGGCTCGAGCCGCAGACCTGCCAGCAACTGGCCACGCTCGGAGTGCGAACCATCGGCGACCTGTTCGTCCTGCCGCGGGCAGCCCTGTTCGCGCGCTTCGGCCCCGAGACGGTCCGGCGCCTGCAGCAGGCCCTGGGCGAGGTGATCGAACCGCTGGCGGACGAGACGCTCGCCGGTCAGCCGCAGTCGCAACTGGCTTTGGAGGAACCGATTCAGGACTGCCGGGTGGTCCGAAGCCTGGCCGGGCATCTGCTGGAAGAGTTGTTCGAACAGTTGAGTTGCCGCGAGTTGTCGCTCGGTCGCCTGCTGGTGCTGGCATCGTTCGCCAACGCCGATCCGGCCCGGCTCGAGATCCGACTGGCCCGCCCGGCCCGGTCCTCCGGACACGTCGCCCGGCTGCTGTCCGATCGCCTCGAACAACTCGACCTGAAGAACCAGGCAGGCACGACGCCGCACGCCCATGTCCCGGAGACCGACTGCGCGCTGCCGGACGGGCTTCTCGGACTGCGCCTGGTGGCCGCGGAAACCAGCCCGTGGCGCAGTCGGCAGGTCCGCATGTTCGACCAGGCGGACTTCGAGCAGGAGGAGTCACTCAGCGTGCTGATCGACCAGGTGCGCAACCGGCTTGGTCCGGATTCGGTCCGTCGGCCCGAACTGGTCGACGATCATCAGCCGGAACGGTCGTTCCATTACGTTTCGGCGGAAATCGACCAGCAGGCCGGGGACCCGTCCGAATCCGAGGACGGTGCCGGGTCGGAGCGGCCGGCGCGTCTGCTGGCGGAACCGCAACCGCTGCGGGTGATCACCGGAGCCGGTGCCGGCCCGCCGACCTGGTTCGCGTCCGGCCCGGTCGAGCACCTGGTCCAGCAGAGCTGGGGTCCGCAGCGCGTAGAGACCGCCTGGTGGCGTGGCCCGGACGTTCGTCGCGATTACTACCGCGTAGCGACCGACCTCGGCGAGCAGTTCTGGATCTACCGCGATGCCGTGTCCGGTCGCTGGTTCCTGCATGGAGTATTCGTCTGACCGGACCTTTGCCGTTCGATTCCGCGCATCGGCGTGTGGCACCGTCGCCACCCGCCGGCTGCCAACGGAACACGGCAGGGTCGCTACGCGGGGAACAGTGCACCCGCGCGTGGGACGTTCCACTGCGCGGGGACCGTGCCATAGCGCGGGGGCCAGTGCAACTGCATGAGGGGCCATCGCGGGGGACCAGCGCAACTGCGTCGGGGACAGCGCACCTGCGTCCGGCACATGCAACTGCGCCCGGGACGGTGCAACTGCGGCGAAGGCGACCGTGCTTCCCGCACTGCGGGGGGGCGAACTGCGCGGTGGGCACTGCAATGGCGCGGTGGACCATCCAACGCGCGGGGACCGTGCCATGGCGCGGTGGACCGTGCAACTGCACGGGGGGACCATCGCGGGGGACCAGCGCACCTGCGTCCGAGACGTGCAACTGCGTCCGGGGACCGTGCAAATGCGTCGGGGACAGCGCACCTGCGGCCGGAACGTGCACCTGCGTCCGGGACGGTGCAACTGCGGCGAAGGCGACCGTGCTTCCCGCACTGCGTGGGGGGGGCGCACTGCGCGGTGGGGCACTGCAATGGGGGGGGACCATCCAACTGCGCGGGGACCGTGCCATAGCCCCGGGGGACCGTGCCACAAAGGTGGATCGTCCGGCTCATCCGCCGGTACGGGGGGGCCGAGGGCGGCTCCGGTTATCGGATGAACGCCCGGAATCTGCCATCGGCCGGGATTGTTTGGTCAACGCGTGCGGCAATCCGGACGATGACCCGGTTAGTCCCCGCGCACGTTTGACGGGGCAGGACGCTCTGGATGCAGGCCCGCTTCACTCAACGCTGGTTCCTCGTAGCGATCATTGCGACCGCCCAGTTGACCTGTCTGCTGATCGGGCAGACGTGGTTCGTCGGCCGCCTCGAGACCGAACTGCGCAACAACCGCCAGCAGGCCGCCCTGTCGCAGAACCAGGCGATCGTCAACGGGATCGCGGCCTACATCTCCGCACTGCCGCCCGAAGTCGACCAGATTGATCACCGCGAAATCACCCGCCTGACCCAGTGGGCCGGCGTGATCCACCGCCCCGAGTTCTGCACCATCCGCCTGGTCAACCGCGCCGGTGAAGTCATCGCCCAGCCCGGATTCGACGAATGGCTTCCGAGCAGCGAATCGCAGGTGATCGAACCGCTGGTCCTTCTCGACGGCCGCCGCATCCGCATCGAACAACTCCCCGAAGCCGACCTGTCCTACGCCCAGGGCGCCCTGCTTCGCCACGACGGCCTCCACTGGACCGCCGCCCAGTACGTCCCCCGCTTCGACATCACCGTGGTGGCCGAACGACCCGAGGCCGCCATCGGCCGGGACATCGAAATGGTCATCGCCGCGATCGATGTCGCCGGCGTCTGGATCGCGATCTTCATCTCGATCATGAGCTTCCTGATGGTCACCATGATCGTGCAGCGCTACGAGCACCGCCTGCAGGCCGTCAACGCCGGACTGACCGACACCATCGCGCGCCGCGAACGCGACCTGCTCTCGACCCGCGACGCGGTCGTGTTCGGCCTGGCGAAACTGGCCGAGTCACGCGATGACGACACCGGCCAGCACCTGGAACGCATCCGCCATTACGTCCGCCTGCTGGCCGAGGAACTGGTCCGCGATTATCCGGACCTTACGCCGGATGCGATCGAACTGATGTGCGTGACGTCCTCGCTGCACGACATCGGCAAAGTCGGCATTCCCGACGCGGTCCTGCTGAAGCCGGGCAAGCTGACGGCCGAAGAACGGGCGATCATCCAGAAACACCCGCTGATCGGCGGCGACTGCCTGATGGCGATTCGACAGCGACTCGGCAACGACAGCTTCCTCGACGTCGCCTGCGAGATCGCGTTCGCTCACCACGAACGCTGGGACGGTGGCGGATATCCGTTCGGCCTGAAGGGTGACCAGATCCCGCTGGCGGCCCGCGTCGTGTCCCTCGCCGACGTCTACGACGCCCTGACGATGCAGAGGGCCTACAAGGCCGCCATGCCGCACGACGTCGCCCGGAAGATCATCATCGAAGGGAACGGCACCCAGTTCGACCCGCGCGTCGTCGACGCCTTCGTGCGGGCCGAACACAAGTTCCGCCTGTGCGCCGAACACCACAACGCCCGCACGGCCGGACAGCTCGAAACCGACCCCGACCACCGCATGGCAACCGCCGGCGCTGCCACCAACAGCTAGGCCGCTCTCCGCCAGGAAGAAACGCCGTCACCGGTTCGGTGGCGCCGACAGGGTCGCTACCGCAGCAGCCACCCGAAGAAGCCGGTTCGTCCGAGACGGCGG
This sequence comes from Phycisphaerae bacterium, assembly GCA_030428945.1. GTDB lineage: Bacteria > Planctomycetota > Phycisphaerae > UBA1845 > Fen-1342 > JAUIEC01. The sequence continues at coordinate 257,038 of JAUIEC010000006.1, forward strand.
GCCGCCTCGGCGGCGTCGCGAATGTCCTTCAGTTCATCGCGGCGGCGGGCGAGCTGCAGTTCGATCTTCGCCTTCTTCGCGATGACATCGCCGTGCTTCCATTCCTCGGGATGGTCCTGGGCGTACTCCCAGTAGATCTGGCATTTCTCCAGTTCGCCGCGGTCCAGCCAGATCCCGGCGCACTTCGGGCAGCAGTCGATCTGAATGTCGTTCCAGTAGCGGAAGTTCTGCTTCTCCATCGCCGTGCCGCAGGTCATGCACCAGAGCACCTCCTTGCTGTCGGATTCGTCGGCCAGATCCATCATCCGCTGACGAACCGGCTCCGGCATCTGCACGTCGCGGCGGGACAGGATCACTTCCAGACGCTGCGGGTGCATCCAGTGCCCGCCGCAACCGCCGCAGTTGTAAACCCGGGCGCCTTCGTAATCGATCGGATCAGCCTGAATCTTGCAGACGGGACAACGCGGCATCGCGGGACTCCTTGCATCTCCCGCCAATCTAACGCCACCTGCTCGCGACCGCATTACAAAGCGGCCACGAGTCTCGCACGCTCCTCCTGCAGCAACTGCCAGACGCGCTCCACGTGCGCTGCGGTCGTCCGCAGATTGCCGATCGTCACGCGAATCACGAACGCCCCGTTCAGCTTCGTGTGCGACAGGAACACGTCCCCGTGCGCATTCACCGCCCGCAGCAGGTCCTCGTTCAACTCGTCGACCCGCTCCGGCGACGCGCCCGACACCGTCGCCCGCAGGCAGACCGTGCTGAACGGCACCGGCGCCACGCACGCAAAGCCGTCCGTCGCCGCGATCTTCGCCGCCAGGTCCTTCGCCAGCCGGCAGTGATAACGGATCCGCTCCTGCAGACCACGAACGCCGAACGCCCGGATCACCATCCACAGCTTCAACGCGCGGAAACGGCGCCCCAACTGCACGCCATAGTCCATCAGGTTCGTCTCGGCCGTGTCGTCCGTGCGCAGGTACTCCGGCACGATCGAGAAGGCCCGCCGCAGCGTGTCCGGCTCGCGGGCGTAGAGCACCGAACAGTCGACCGGAACGAACAGCCACTTGTGCGGGTTCAGCACCAGCGTGTCGGCCCGCGAAAGGCCCGGCATCAGCGCGCGATATTCGGGACAGATCGCCGCGCTCCCGCCGTAGGCCGCGTCGATGTGCAGCCAGAGCGACTCGGCCGCGCACAGGTCGGCGATCGGATCGACCGGATCGATGCTGGTCGTGGAGGTCGTGCCGACCGTCGCGACCACGGCCAGCGGCCGCATCCCGGCCGCCCGGTCGCGGGCGACGGCGTCGCGCAGCGCGGCCACGTCGAGGCGGAAGTCCGCGTCGGCGGGCAGCCGGACCAGGTGATCGAGTCCGAGTCCGAGCGTGATCATCGCCTTGTCGATCGAGGAGTGCGCGTGTTCGCTGCAGTAGACCCGCAGGGGCGGCAGATCCGGGCGGCCGGCCAGGCCCCGGCGGCGAATGTCGAGGTCGGGCTGGTTTTCGCGGGCGGCCGCCAGTGCCAGCAGCGACGCGATCGAAGCGGTGTCGTTGATGTGCCCGGCGAAGGCGGGGTCGAGTCCGATCATCTGGCGCAGCCAGTCGCAGGTCCGCTGTTCCAGTTCCGTGGCGGCCGGCCCGGTCTTCCACAGCATGGCGTTGACGTTCAGGGTCGCGGCCAGCGTTTCGGCCAGGACGCCGGGGGCCGACCCGGTGATCGAGAAGTACGCCATGAAGCCGGGGTGGTTCCAGTGCGTGCAGTTGGGTTCGATCAGTTCGCGATAGTCCGCGAGGATGTGGTCGAGTGATTCGGGTTGATCGGGCGGTTCGGCCGGCAGGCTGGCGGCCACCTGTCCGGGGGTCGTTCGCGGAACGACCGGATAACGATGCGACCCGGTCAGGTATTCGGCGGCGAGTTGGCCGACCCGCTGGAAGGCGGCGTTGAAGTCTTCGACCGGGATGTCGCCGGGTGGCTGGTTCTGGGTCATGGTGCGTCAGCTCCGCGCGTTTCTCGGACCGGTGATGGTATCCGCTGGACGTCGGGTGGGGTTCCGGCGGATTGGTGTTGCGTCTCCAAATCTTGGCCGCACGGTGTCGAATGTATCTCATACTGGTAGTGAACGCCCTCCTGCGGTCACGGGAGTGGCATGTCGGGCAGCCTGCCGGCGGAAGGCTCCGCCAGGTTCGCCGCGTGGCATGCGTTGGCAAATCGGCACAGGAACTGCGAAAGAGCAGGCGGGAAGCCGGGTGTAATCACGATGCAGGGCAATCCACACGACAGGCTGGCGGAGATTTCGTCGCAGTCTCAGGCGGCGTTTGAAGCGCTGGGGGTTTTTGAAGAGGAACTTCGCGGCGAACTGCAGGCGTTCGAGTCGCAGGTCTCCGCGCTCGACGCGCGCGACGAGGCGCTGCGCGAACGTGAACAGGCGCTCGAGGAGCGCGGCCGGCAACTCGACCAGGCCGAGCAGGAATGCGGCCAGCGCCGCGACCAGCTTGGCAAGGACGAGGCGGAGCTTGGTGAACAGCGGGCGGCGATCGAGAACGAGCGGGTCGCCCTGCGCGAGCTGGAAGAGCAGATCACCGGCCGCGAGGAACAGCTTGCGCTGCGCCAGCAGAATCTCGATACCCGCGAGCAGGAACTGAACAACCGCGACGAGGAATTCGCCACGCGGACCAGCGAGTTCGAGGCCGAGCGGGCGACCTACGCCACGCAGATGGCCGAACTCGAAACCCGCCGGGACGGACTGAAGCAGCAGGAACACGACCTGGAGACGCGGTTCGTCGAGCTGAAGAACGGACAGCTTGAGCTCGAAACGCGGCGACAGGCGCTCAACGACCGCGAGTCGGCCATGGGCAAGTTCCAGCAGGCCTTCTCGCAGATGGCCGCGGCCTTCGGCGGCAAGGTGCCGGACCTCGAGCAGTTCATGGCCGCGAGCATGGCGGAGAGCGGCAACGGCCTCGTCAACGGGGCAGCGCCCGAGCCTGCGGACGAGGAACCAGCGCCGGCTGAGAAGGCCGCCCCGGCACCGGAGCCGGCCCTGGTGGCGGCCGGGGTCAACGGGGCGGGCAGTGCGGACGCTGAGGAGGAGGCGGTGGTCCGCGACTCGGACGGCGACAGCATCGACACCGGCGACTTCAGTCCGGACGAGATGGAGAAGCTGCGCGTGCTGCGGCGTCTCGGTCGCGCGAAGGACGACGAGATCGTGGCCCGGATCCGCTCGGAGCGCGACAACCCGCCGGCAGCACGTAAGCCGCAGAAGAAGCGCCGCTGGTGGTAGGCGGCGTCCTGTTGTTCGCGGCGGACGTACCACTGCTCCGGAGCAGATCGTAGGGTGCGTCATCGACGCGGCCGACCGCGATCACGGTAAGGCGGGCGCCCCGGGCGTCGATGCCGCACCGCGTGGCGAGACATCGTACCGTTCCCCACCCTTCCGCTCGCTCAAGGAAGAAGCACCCCGGCGCTTGTGCCACTGCTCTTGCGCTCTTGAGCAGTGGCTTCTCGGACGATGATGTCTGTCTCAGTGCGAGCCCTGTCGCAGCACGGCGCGAACCGGACTGGCGTCAAAGCCTGCCAGCCGCAGGGGCAGGGCGATCAGTTCGTAGGTTCCTTCCGGAACGTCGGCCAGGACGAGTCCTTCCAGGATGGCCATGTCGTTGGCCAGGAAGCGGGCGTGGGCGGGCAGGTCCTTCGACGAGAACAGGTCCACGCTCGGCGTGTCGATGCCGACCAGGATGACGCCGCGGGCGTGCAGCGCGTCGACCAGTTCCGGTTCCAGCCCGGCGAAGTCCTCGTTGAAGCGGTTCGGGTCGGGGTACGTTCCGGTCCGCAGCAGCAGCCGCGTCGTGGATTCCACGCGGGCGAGGATTTCGGGACCGACCCGCGTTCCGGGCGCGGCCGGGCAGTCCAGCACCTGCGCGGGTCCCAGGTAGGTCCGCAGGTCGCGCTGCTCGATCGTGGGGGCCGTCGTGCCGTAGTGGCTGGGGGCGTCGGCATGGGCGCCGGCGTGCACGGTCGTGTGCAGCGTCGAGAGCGTCAGGTTGTCACCCCGCCGCATGTCGAGCAGCACTTCGCGCTGCGGGCTCGTATCACCCGGCCAGACGGCCATCGCCGGGCTGATCTCCGGCGAAATGTCGTAGAGCTTCATTCGACCGCACCGGGCGGCCCGACCAGTTGCTGCTGGAAGAAGATCCACTGGTCCACCTTCGTCTCGACCAGTTTGTCGAGCGGCTTGCCCTTGCCGTGCCCGGCCTGACGCTCGATCCAGAGCAGGATCGGATGCGGACCGTTGTTCGCGGCCTGCACCCGGGCGGCCATCTTGCGGGCGTGCAGCGGGTCGACGCGCGAGTCGGATTCGGCCGCCGTGAACAGTGCGGCCGGGTAGGCGGTCTCGGCCTTGACGTTGTGATAGGGCGAGTACGCCAGCAGCCACGCGAACTGGTCGGGATCGTCGGCCGAGCCGTACTCGGGGATCCAGAGGCTGCCGATCAGGAACTTGTGGTAGCGAAGCATGTCCAGCAGCGGCACCGCGCAGTAGACCGCCCGGCACAGGTCCGGCCGCTGGACCATGACGGCGCCGACCAGCAGGCCCCCGTTGCTGCCGCCCATGATGCCGAGGCGTTCCGGCGACGTGACCTGTTCGCGAACGAGGTGCTCGGCGGCCGCGATCATGTCGTCGAACACGTTCTGTTTCTGTCCGAGCCGGCCGGCCTGGTGCCACTCTTCGCCGAACTCGCCGCCGCCGCGCAGGTTCGCGCTGGCGAAGACGCCGCCCTGGTCGAGCCACGGCAGCAGATCGCGGCGGAAGCGTGGCACGACGCTGACGCCGAACCCGCCGTAGCCGTACAGCACGGTCGGGTTGCGGCCGTCCTGCTCGAGGCCGCGGCGGTGGATCAGGAACATCGGCACCCGGGTTCCGTCGCGTGATTCGAACCAGACCTGGCGGGTCTCGTAGGCGTCGAGGTCCGCGTCGATGCTGGTCTGCTCGACGCTGGTCAACTCGTGCGTGCCGAGGTCATAGCGGAACAGCGTCGGCGGAAAGACGAACGACTCGAACCGGAAGATCAGTTCGGGACGGTCCGGCCGGCCGGTGACATCGGTGACCGTGCCAAGCGTCGGCAGCGGGACCTCGGTGACCTGCGTCCCGTCCGGGCCGAAGACCAGCAGGCGCGAGTACGCGTTTTCGAGCACCCGCAGGACCAGCTTGCCGTCGATGATCGTCAGCGACTCGATGACGCCCTTCTGCTGGGGGACCAGCTCGCGCCAGTGCTCCTGCCCGGGCTTGTCGACGCTGGTGGCCATGATCCGCTTGCGCGGCGCGTCCAGCGTGGTCAGCAGCAGCAGCGTGTCGTCCAGCACGTCGGCTTCGAACTGGGCGGCCAGGCCGACCGCGACCGGTTCGAACACCGCGCCGGGCTCGTTCCGCCGGATGTAGAGATCGTTTCGCGACCAGTCGAGCGACGCCGTGAGGAACTGGAAGGCGTGGTCGCTCGCGTTCATCACGTCGTGCCACTCGTTCGGCGGAGCGTCCTTGCCGAAGACGATCGGATCGTCCTGGACCGCCGTTCCGAAACGGTGGTAGCGAACCAGCCGGGTGGTCAGCAGTTGCTCCTCGGGCACGCTGCCCGCGGCCGGGTACTGCACGTAGTGGAAGCCGCCTCCGTCCCGGTCCCAGGCGACCGAGCAGGAGCGTGTCCGCGGAATCTTCAGGGCGGTGTCGGCAGCGCTGTCGACGTTCCGCAGGTGCAGCGTGCTGAGTTCATCCCCGCTGGTGGACCGTCCGTAGGCGATCAGCTTGCCGTCGGGGGACGGGTACCACCAGTCGACCGCGGTGGTCGCGTCGGCACTCATCGTGTTCGGGTTCAGGACTTCGCTGGCGTCGGCCGACAGGTTCCGCCGCTTCTGGTAGAGGACCGGCTGATTCTGCCCGACCGACTGCCGGAAGAAGAAGTAGCGGTCGCGCACCACGCGCGGGCTGGTCAGCGTCGTGGCGCCGTAAAGCACGTCCAGGCGTTTGCGGAGACTCTCCCGCGCGGCCGGGTCGGCCTGCAGCCGGGCCCGCGTGGCGGCGTTCTGCTGCTCCATCCAGGTCTGCACGCCGGCGTCGCTGCCATCCTCCAGCCAGCGGAACGGGTCGGCCACCTCGGTTCCGTGCAGGGTCTCGACCACCTCGACGGTCGCGGTGGGGGGGATCTCGTCGCCGGCCCGGGCGGCCAGCAGCGCGATGACGATCGGAAGCACGACGGAACTTGTCATCTTTGGTCCTCAAACCCAGGATGCCGGGCGCACGGACGGGCCGCATGACGCTATCTTCGCAGACAAGCGGGATGCCGTCGAGCATTCCGGGAGAGACGGCCATGTCCGCACAGGATCAACCGACGCTGGCCGACGACGCACCTCGTTGCCCGCAGTGCGGTTACATCATGCTCGGGCTGTCCGTGCCACGTTGTCCGGAGTGTGCGGCCACCTTCACCTGGGAGGCGGCGCGGCGGGCCGGCAGCGGGCCGCGGATCGCGTTCGAGCGCTGCACAGGTGCCGGCAGGCTCCGTGGTCTGCTGGAGACCTGGGTCCAGGTCGTGTTCGTGCCGTGGGTCTTCGCCCGGCAGGCCGTCGGGGGTTTCGGCCTGCGGCATGCCGTCGTGTTCCTGGCGATCTGTCTGCTGGGGCCGGCGATCGGCTGCATTCGGGCTCCGTGGCAGATGAACCTGGCCTGGGGTCTGACCGCGCTGCTTTACATCGCCATCCAGACCCCGCTGCTGGCCGCGCTGGAACGCTTCCCTGGCGGGCTGGACGCGGTCGAACGGGATCACCTGCCGATGCCGTCGGGACTGCGTTTCTGGCTGGGGATCAGTTGCTACACCTCGGCCGTGATGCTGACGGAGTGGTACTACGGCCCGCCGCCCCTGCTGCTGCGCGACCTGGCCGGCGTGCTGTGGAAGTCGCAGCGAACGCTGGTCTTCAGCGAACTGTTCAGTTGGCAACTGGCGGCGATCGTCTGCTGGACGCAGCTTGCCGTCTGGTGCCTGGCGATGGGCTGCGTGTTCGCCGCGCGCATCCGCGGTCCGCGAATGCCGGAGAGACGCCGCCTGCTCCTGTCGTGCGCGATCGGCCTGCTGTCACTGGTCCTCTACGCCGCAGTCGTCGAACACATCGGCATGAACCTCTATCGTTGGCTGGACGAACTGTTCTAAGGAGCGCGTCGCAGGTCATCGCGGTTGGCGGGCCTTCACGTCTGGCAGTTCCTCGTTCACCTGCTTACTTGCTCACTTGCTCACTTGCTCACTTGCTTACTGCGCGCTGCGCTGCCGGCCTCTCTCACGCTTTCGCTCTCGCCCGCGCGGCGCCGTTTCCAGTTCGCGAGGGTGATGGCCGCGAAGATCAGGGTGGCGCCGAGCGAGAGGTAGCCCGAGATCGGCTCGTCGTGCCACAGCCAGGCGAAGAGCACCGCCACCAGCGGGGCGGCGTTGATCATCACCGAGACGCGGTTGATCTCGAAGCGGTTCATCGCCACCAGCCACAGCATGTAGTTCAGGTAGCTGGTTCCGACCGTGATGTACGCGAACCCCGCGATCGCCCGCCAACTGAGCTGATCCCAGTGCAGGTCGCCCGAGTCGATCCACCAGACCGGCAGGTACATCAGCGATCCGACCACCATCACGATCGCGAGCGTCCGCACCGCCCCGTACCGCGCGCTCAGCGGCTGCGCGACGACCGAGTAGATCGCCCAGCTCAGGACCGCACCGAACAGCAGCAGGTCGCCGACCAGGAAATCGCCCTGCGCCTCGAGCCGCAGCCCGTCCCAGCCCACGACGGCCGCGCCGGCGAATGCCAGTACCGCCGCCAGCGCCATCCGCGTGCGCAGCACGGTCCGGCCGAGCGAGACCGTGATGATGTACACCAGCACCGGGTTCAGCGCGTAGAACAGCGCCGCGTGCGAGGCGTTCGCGAGCTTCACCCCCAGCAGGAAGGTCGACTGGTTGACCGGCACGCACAGCGCGGCCGCCAGCACCAGTCGCCCGTAATCGCTGCGCGCGATCGGAACCGGGCGGGGCCGGCCACGCCCGCTCAGCCAGACCGTCAGCGTCAGCAGGGCGGCCGCGATGCCGAAGCGGAGCAGGCCGGTGGTCAGGGCAGGCATTTCGTTCATTGCGTCGCGGGCGGCGACGGGGGTCCAGCCGGTCAGCAGGACCATCAGGATCAGCAGGGGGGCGGGATTGCCGTTCGACCCGGGCCGGTCCGGCATCAGGGACTGCCGTAGCTGAACTGGGTCTGGAACAGGCTCGCGTAAGGCGGGCAGGTCGCGAGGAGTTCTTCGTGTCCGCCGGCCGCCAGCAGGCAGCCCTCCTCCAGCACGACGATCAGGTCGGCCCGGGCGATCGTGCTGAAGCGGTGCGCGATGACGAAGGTCGTGCGGCCGCGCGTGATCTCGTCGAGCGCTTCCTGGATGCGGGCTTCGGATTCGCTGTCGACCTGGCTGGTGGCTTCGTCGAGTACCAGGATCGCCGGGTCGCGGAGGATCGCGCGGGCCAGCGCGATCCGCTGCCGCTGGCCACCCGAGAGCGTCCGCGGCGTCACCGGCGTGTCGTAATCGGTCAGCACCTGTCCGTTGTCGCGCTTCGAGAGCGTCTGGATGAAGTCGTCGACGTGGGCGCTGACGGCCGCCCGGCGGACCTGCTCGATCCCCGTGTCACCGTTCGCGCCGTAGGCGATGTTGCCGCGGACTGAATCGGAGAAGACCACCGAGTCCTGCGTCACGAGGCCGATCTGCTGCCGGAGCGATGACAGCGACGCGGTCGCGATGTCGTGCCCGTCGATCAGGATCCGGCCGGAAGTCGGCTCGTAGAACCGCAGCAGCAGCGACATCAGCGTGGTCTTGCCGGAGCCGTTCGGGCCGACGATCGCCACGACCTGGCCGCGCGGAATCTTCAGCGAGACATCGCGGAGCACATCGGTGTCGGCGCCGGGATAGCGGAAGCAGACGTCGCGGAACTCGATCGACTCGGCGTGCCGCGGCAGGTCCGGCAGACCCGCGGCGTGCCGTTTCTCTTCCACCGGCTGATCCAGCACCTCGAAGACCCGCCGGGCCGACGCCTCGGCCGCCTGCAGGCGGTTGTTGACGTTCCCGAGCTTGCGGACCGGATCGAAAACACCGCCGAGGCACGCCAGCGCGGCGAAGAACAGAGCCGGCTCGAGCTCGTTCAGGAAGACGCGACTGCCGCCGTAGATCACGAAGCCCGCGGCCGCGACCGCCGCGAGCGTTTCCAGCACCGGCTTGGTGGCGGCGTCGACCACCTCGATGTGAACCTGGGCCGCGGTCAGGTGCCGGTCTTCGGCCTCGAAGTCGCGTCCCTCGGCATCCTGCATCCCGTACGCCTTCAGGACGCGGATGCCGTTGAGCTTCTCGCCCAACTGCCCGAGCAGGCGGCCCCAGGACTGCGACGCCCGCCGCTGGGCCGTCTTGACCGCCCGGCCGAAGAAGCGAATCACCAGCGCTCCGATCGGCAGGCCGATCATCGCCGCGGCCAGCAGTTTCCAGTCGATCGTGACCAGGAAGGCCAGCACGGCCCCGGCCTTGATGGGTTCCCGGACGGCTTTGCCGAACAGGGTTCGCAGTCCGACTTCGATCTTGCCGATGTCGGCGGCGAAGCGGGCCATGGTGTCGCCGTGCGGCTGCTGGCTGTGCCAGCGCATCGGCAGATGGAAGACGTGGTTGGCCATGTTGGTGCGCATGTCGTGCATCGAGCGCTGCACGGCCGTGGCGATCAGCCCCTCGTTGATCAGTCGGCAGATGCCGCCGAGAAAGGCGACCACGACGAGCAGCCCCATCACCCAGACGAGGGTCCAGATGCGATCCTGCCCCTTGCCGGACGGCAGGACCGAGGCGATGCCGCGCAGGCTGTTGGACCACCAGTGGTACCGGCGGACTTTCAGTTCGACGGTCCGTTGCAGGCCATCGCCGGATTCGACGACGACACGGGTGATCGTCTTGTCCGGGTGCTGGGCGAACATCTGCATCAAGCCGTACGCCCCGGGCGCCTGCCCGTCGATCGACACGATCCGCTCGTTGTTCTGCAGGATGCCGAAGCTGCGGGAATCCTCCCGAACGTGGTCGATCAGCAGGCCGTGCGGATCGTCCGGCAGATCGGACCCGATCCCGACGTCCAGTCGCCGCTCGGTCTCGATCCGGTGCATCCAGTCGACCAGCGATTCATGGTCCGAGAAAATCACCTTCAGCAGCGGAATGATGCTTGAAATGCTGACCGTATAGAACACCGCGACGCCGACCGCGGCGATCAGCCCCACCACGAGCGGCCGCGAGTGCGGCCACATGTAGGACATCGCCCGACGGAAATTCGGGAGCACCGACCTGGAAGGGGCATCCGGTTGCATGTGTCGATATGATATTCGCTCCCTGCGTGTCGGGGCAGTGGTTGTGGCGCGGGAAGTTCGGAGTTCGTCCGAGCCGCAACCACAACGTGCCAGAGGAGTAACGTGCGTGGAAGAGATTTCCCTGTCCGGTCCGGACATCACCGAGGCCGAGATCGAGGCCGTCGTCGGGGTCCTGCGGACCCGTCACCTGAGCCTCGGACCGAAGCTGCCCGCCTTTGAGAAGGCCTTCACCGACCGACTCGGCTGCAAGCACGCGATCGCCTGCAACAGCGGCACCTCCGGACTGCACCTGATCTGGCGGGCCATGGAAATCGGGCCCGGCGACGAGGTGCTGACCACCTCGTTCTCGTTCATCGCCTCCAGCAACAGCGCCATGTTCGACGGCGGCAAGCCGGTCTTCGTCGACATCGACCCCGAAACCTGGCAGATCGACGCCGAAGCCGTCGCGGCCGCCGTCGGCCCGAAGACAAAGGCGATCCTGCCGGTCGACGTGTTCGGTTCGATCCCCGACATGGACCGGATCAACCAGGTCGCGGCCGCCAACCGCCTGCGGGTGCTCGAGGACTGCTGCGAGGCGCTCGGTTCGACCTACCGTGGCCGCAAGGCCGGCACGCTGGCCGAGGCGGGCGTGTTCGGTTTCTACCCGAACAAGCAGATCACGACCGGCGAGGGGGGGATGATCGTCACCGACGACGACGAGATCGCGTTCCGCTGCCGATCGATGCGGAACCAGGGGCGCGACCCGGATGCCGGCTGGCTGCAGCACGCCCGCCTGGGCTTCAACTACCGCCTGTGCGACATCAACTGCGCTCTGGGCGAGGTCCAGATGCAGCGACTGGACGAGATCCTCGCAACGCGCGAGCGCGTCGCCGGCTGGTACCGCGAGCGACTGGCCGACGAGACGCGGATCCAGATGCAGAAGGTGCCGGACGAGGTCGACGTGAGCTGGTTCGTGATGGTGGTTCGGCTGACCGACGACTACACGCAGGCGCAGCGCGATCAGATCCTGGAGACGCTGCGCGGCAAGGGCATCGGCTGCAGCAACTACTTCACGCCGATCCACCTGCAGCCGTTCTACCAGGAGGCCTGCGGCTGCCGCCCCGGCGACCTGCCGAAGACCGAAGCCCTCAGCGCCCGCACCGTGGCACTGCCCTTCCACAACGGCCTGTCCGAATCCGACGTCGACCAGGTCGTCGAAGCATTCCGCGGGGCACTCTAGTTCCGGTGAAAAAGTGAAGGAGTGAAAGGGTGAACGAGCAAGTAAGCAAGTGAGCAAGTGAGCAAGTAAGCAAGGAACCAAAGGCCGGGTGGCGCACCCTGCGCGGGTCTGTCTGTTCCCTGTTCCCTGTTCCCTTCCCCCCAGCTACTTCTTTCGTCGGCGGGTGAGTTCCCGGCGGGTGAGCTTGCCGGCGAGCTTGGCTTCTTCCTCGCTCTTGAAGGCGAAGTACAGCACCGCCTTGCGTCCCAGCGCTGCGGCCGAGAAGCCGCGGATGTTCAGTTCGGCCGAGGCCAGGGCCCGGCTGAGCCGCGCGGCCAGGCCGGGCTGATCGGTGCCTTCGATCCGGATCGCCCACATCGTGTCGGCCGGGACGAGGCCGACATCGGCGGCGGCCGCCTTCTGTTTGCGGCCTTTCAGTGGTGCGACGAAGACGCGTGACGTGCGTTCGTTGATTCGCCGGGCGATGCTGAACTCGAGGTCGGCGCCGGCGTTGTCGAGGGCTTCGAGTACGCGGGCGAGCGTTCCCGGGCGGTTCAGAATGTCACCGGCCCACACGGCGGTGCGCTTGACGGTGTACTTGGCCATCGCTGGTTCTCCTGTTCACGCGGGCCCGGGGCTCAGGGGGTGCCCGACTCCGCCGCCGGCGTGGATTCGTCGTTCTCGTCCGCCGCGTCCGCGTCCGGGGGCTCGGCCAGCGGCGAGACCTGCTTCAGGCGTCCCAGGCCCACAATCCGCTTCGTGATCGCCGGGCTGCCGCTGTAGTTCACCTGCCCGAGGCCCGCCAGTTCGACATCGAGGGTTTCGGCCGCGACCACGTCGGCCTTGCCGGCGCCCGCCAGGTTCAGCGCGACGTCGCGGGCGAACAGGTCGCCCGCCTGCAGGCGCGACGCGCCGGCCAGGTTTGCGACCAGGTGCCCGGTCCGCCCGCGCAGCGTGACCGTTCCGGTCCCCGCCAGAGAGAGCGTCAGCTTTTCGTTGTCGAACGGGCCGGCGTCGCAGTTGGCCACCCCGGCCGTGCCGATGCTGTTCAGGTTCGGCGCCGTCACGCGGACGATCAGCGGCAGGCGCGGGCTGACCCGCCGGGTGCGTCGAATCCGCAGCGTACCGTCCTGAACGCGCGTTTCGATCATCGGCAGAATGTTCTGATCGCCCTCGACTTCGACGCCCGCCGCGGGCCCGATCGTGATCTCGATCCGGCCCTGCCCGGCAATGCTGACCGCTTCGAACGATTCGACCGGGCGCGATTCGCTGGCGGGCTGGCCGTTGCCGCGAATCGGGGGCGGGCCGGAATCGCAGCCCGTCACCAGGAGGGTCAGGCCGATCAGCAGCGTGGTGGTCTTCACGATTCGGTCTCCGGTGCCCGCGGCGCCGGGCGGATCAGGGCGGCCGTGATCAGGCCGATCAGCATGCTCCCGGCGGCGATGTCGACGATCGTGGCGATGGCGAATTCGAGCGGGTAGCCCCACCAGAGCGTCTCGTGCAGATAGTGGAACAGGATCACGAACCCGCCGAAGCACAGCACGAACCCGAACCGCTGTCCGAACCGCGGCAGGCTGTCCGCACAGATTGACAGCAGCCCGGCGATCATCGTGGCGGCCACGACGTGCAGCAGCAGTCCGATGATGAAGTTCCGCGGTGGCATCGGCGTCGATCCGTGCGGGTGCACGACCATCAGCGACACGTGCGGGCCGGCCTCCATCCGTTCGAAGGCGGCCTCCATCTCGGCCGCGGTGGGCGCCTGGCCGGCGGGCCCGGACGGCATCCCGGGATAGTGATAGACGCCCGACTCGGGGAACTGGCCGAGGAAGGCATCGGCGGCGGCCTGGTCCTGGGGCAGGTTGTGCAGGGCGTTGATGTGCAGCGGCAGCGCCATCCAGGAAACCACGCCCCAGCCGAACACGGCCAGGCCCGACAGGATGCCGGCCAGAAGAACTCGCCCCATGTGACACGTCCTCGCAAGACAGGTGGCAGGCAGTGTAACCGATGGGCGGCTTCGCGTTCAGGCCGCGGGGCGGGTGACCTGCTCACGGAAAAACGGAACCGTGCTCCGCATCGGCGGCCGCGGCGGCTACTCTTTTTCGAGAGCTGCACCGGGGAAACGCATGCGACCTGTTCCGTTCCTGTCCGCGCTGATCGCGGCCGCGCTGCTTCCGGCGGCGATCGGCGAGACGCTGACCTACACGATCGAGCCGGATTTCTCCCGGCACGTGGTGCACGTCGAGTTGCGCTGGGAGACGTCGGGTTCGCGCACGCGCAGCGCCCTGGGCGTCTCGCGTTCGTGGGGTCGCGTGCGGAGCGTGGTGGCGCTGCTGCAGGAGCTGCGTTTCGGCGGGGGCGTGCCGCAGCAGGACGGGCAGACCTGGTACGTCTCGCACAGTCCCGGGGCGTTGCTGACGGCGCGCTACACGGTTGACGCCGGGCATCGCCGGTTCGACGACTGGGACCTGACGCATCACCCGATCGTGACCGACACCTTCTTTCACGCGATGGGCAACGCCTTCCTGATGGTGCCGCGAAAACTGGCGAACTCGCCCGAGGCGTTCGAGACGATCCTGCGCTGGAAGCTGCCGGCCGGCCGCGAGGCGATCTGTTCGTGGGGCGGCGGGCGGCATGTCGGCGCCCGGATCAACGCCGACGACCTGCGGCACTCGGTCTACCTGGCGGGCGACTTCACGACCCGCGCGGTGGCCCGGGGCGAACGGACCGTGACGGTCGCCCTGGTCGATGCCTTCCGGTTCGAGCCCGAGCAGTTCCTGGCCCGCACGAAGCGAATCATCGACGCCGAGTGCACCTTCATGCTGGATGACGCGTTCCCCGATTTCCTGGTCACGGCGATTCCCGTCGGGCCGCCGGTTTCGAACGGCGCGTCGCGCCTGGCCGGCACCGGGCTGTACAACAGCTTCGCGCTGTTCATGGCGCCGCGCAGCGAACTGAACGATGCGTTCGAGCACCTGTTCGCGCACGAGTTGTTCCATTACTGGAACGGGCGGATCCTGCCGGCCAAACAGCCCGAACGTCTCGCGTTCTGGTTCGTCGAGGGCTTCACCGATTACTTCGCCCTGCGGGCCCTGCACGACGGCGGCGTCTGGGACGATGCGACCTACCTCAAGTGGATCAACAAGCACATTCGCGAATACGCCCGCAACCCGGCCATGCACGCGACCAATGAACAGATCGAGCGCGGCTTCTGGTCGCAGCGCGATACCGTCGGCGAGGTCGCCTACCAGCGGGGCCTGCTGCTGGGCCTGCGATGGCACGCCCTGGCGAAAGAGAACGGGCAGCGGACCGGGCTCGACGCCTGGATGATCGGCCTGGTCGATCGCGGACGCGACGGGTTCGAGATCGGCAACGCCGAGATCCGCGGCATCGGCATCCGTGAACTCGGCCGGTGGTTCGGGCCGGAGTTCGACCGCTATGTCGTACGGGCCGAACAGGTCACGCTGCCGCCCGATGCGCTCGGGCCCGGATTCGTCGGCCGACAGGATGACACCTACGCGTTCGCGCTCGGTTTCGATCGCGAGGCGACGCTGCGCGACAAGCAGATCCGCGGCCTGGTCGCGGGTTCGGCGGCCGCCCGGGCCGGCTTGCGGAACGGTGATCGCCTGGTCGGCCTGCAGGTGCAGCCCGATCCGGGCGTGAAGGCCCGCGCGACGGTGCTCCGCGACGGACGCCGCAAGCAGATCAGCTTCTACCCGCGCGGCGAGAAGCTCTCGGTGATGCAGTTCCGGAAACGCTGAGGCGGTGTGCCGCTTCCTCCGGGGCCGGCTTCGGCCCCTCCCTCGCGAAAGGGGCCGAAGGTTGCTCGGGTCACCAACCATCTCCGGGAGGGATGTGGTTGGATGCGGCGCAGGGCGTCGCACTCGCTGGCGATGACTCGAGCGGGATCGGGGCCGGCCTGGTCTCCTCGGAGGAAGCAGAAAACAAAAGGCGGGCGGTCACCGCCTGGGAGCGAAATTGGCGGGACCGCCCGCTGCTGGATGGCTCATCAGTGCGAAGCCTGGGCCGCGGCGCCGCCGCTCGTGCCGCCGGAGGGGGCCACGCGGGCCCGGACGTAGCGGCCGTGGTACTCACGCTGCCAGGTCTTTCCATCGTCGGCCGAGACGGCCCAGTCCATCTCGAAGCTGCCCTGCGAGATGTTCGAGAAGATCGTGCGGCCGATCATGTTCGGGCGGTCGCGCAGGACCTTCTGCACGAGCACCATCCGCCCGTGGTCGAGTCCGCCGACCAGCACGTCGTGGTGTCCGCGGTTGCTGACCCAGGTCCACTTCCAGACCTTGAGGGTCGGGACGTAGGTGATCAGGCTGGCGAAGTTCGGGCCGTTGATCTGCAGCACGCGGTTGTCGAGGATCTGCCCGGCCGTCACCCGGTGCTGTCCGTTGGTGGACTGCACGTCCCAGGTGCCGGCGAAGAAGTCGAACCGTCGCTCGGGCGGCAGGCTGGCGAGATCGATCAGGTCGCCGACCGGTTCGGCCGCCTTGCGCAGTCCGGCCAGGATTGCCTTGAACTCGGCATGGTCCCGCAGGCTGTCGAAGTCTCCGTCGCCCTCGACCTGTTCGAGGTTGCCGAAGCCGCCGGCGATCGCTTTCTTCAGGGCGGCGATGGCCTGGTCCTCGTGCCCCAGCAGGGCGTGGGCGCAGGCGATGTTGTAGGTCGCGATCGGACGGAAGTTGTCGAAGGTCGCCGCCCGCTGGTGCAGCTTGAGGGCCGCCTTGATGTCGCCGCTGGCATGCGTCGCGTACGCCAGGTAGAAGACCGCCTGCCCGTTGTCGGGCTCGGCCTCGACGACCCGCTTCAGCAGCGGCAGGGCCTCGTCCCACTCCTGGGCCTGGATGTGCGGGGCAATGTCGGCCATCGTCGGCGTGTCGTCCGCGGCGGCGCTTGAGGCAGCGAGCAGCGTGGCAGCGGTCAGCAGAATGGTGAGTGTCCGCATGGGAGGAGCCTCCTGGCTGGCATCGCGCGGGCCGGCGCGCTGGCGAGCGGTGTTTGACGACTGGGATGTTCCCGATTCCCAGGGGGCTCCGCGGATTCGGCCGCCCGGACCCGACAGGAAATTCCGGGGCGTCCGCCCGCCGGGCCGTCGCCACCCCCGCGCAGGTCTTCGCCCGGGTAGAATCCCGGCTTGTCCCCATTCCGCTGCGGAGGGCCGGTCGTGTTGCGTCAAATGATTCTGTTGGCCGTACTTGCGAGTGCGGCCCCGGCCGTGGCGCAGGATGCGGTCGAGGCCGTCGCCGGGCCGCCGGCGGTGCTGATGTTCGAGATTCGCGATGCGCACGGGCACCCGATCCCGGCCCGGCTGACGTTCGTCGGTGGGGCGGAGCGTTCGGGGCCGCTGCTGGCGGACACGCAGGTGGCACCGCGCGACCTGGCGATCCGCGGGAACGTGGTCTACACGCGGACCGGGCAGGGGCGGATCGAGGTTCCGCCCGGCAACTACGAAATCATCGCCAGTCGCGGGATCGAGTACGACATCACCAGCCTGCCGGTCCGGCTGTCCCCGGGCAAGACGACGTTGTTCTCGGCGGTGCTGACGCGGCAGGTGGACACGTCCGGGTGGGTCAGCGGCGATTTCCATCTGCACACGCTGACGCACTCGGGACACGGCGACGCCAACATGAACGAGCGGATCATCTCGCTGGCGGGCGAGGGGGTCGAGTTCGCGGTCGCGACCGATCACAACCACAACACGGACTACGACCCGGTGATCGCGGACCTGGACCTGAAGGCTGAGATCCGCGCGGTGGTCGGCAACGAAGTCTCCACCCCGATCGGGCACTTCAACACGTTTCCGCTGGATCCGGCCCGCGCGCCCGTACCGGCGGATCTGACCGATGCGGCCCCGCTGTTCAGGCTGATCCGGGCCGAGACAAATGCCTTCGGCGTAGTGCCGGTCATTCAGCTCAATCATCCGCGCTGGGGCGGAATCGATTTCTTCACCAGGGTCGGCCTCGATCCGATCACCGGGCAGGCGGGCGCCGGGTATTCGCCCGACTTCGACACGATCGAGGTGCTGAACGAGAACGAGGGCTGGGGCTACTACGACGCCGAGCGGGCCGGCGATCGGGAGGTCGGCAGCAGTCGCTACTCGGTGCTGCAGGACTGGTTCAACCTGCTGAACCGCGGGCACCGGGCGGCCGCGGTCGGCAACTCGGACAGCCATCACGTCCACGTCTGCGTGGCCGGGTATCCGCGGAACTTCGTCCGCAGCGGCAGCGATGCGCCGGGCGAGATCGACCCGGCCGAGATCGCGTCCAACCTCCGCAGGCACCAGGTCTTCACGACGAACGGTCCGTTCGTGACGTACGAGCGCCAGGGCGACGAGGTCATTGTTGATGTGCGGTCGGTGGACTGGATTGTTCCGGATCGTGTGAAGTTGATCATCAATGGTGATGTCGTGGAACAGGCGCCGCTGGCTGACGGGGCGCGGGTGCGGGCGACGCTGCGATTGCCGCCGCGGGCCGGACGCGATTACTGGATGACGGTGATCGTCGACGGCTCGACGCCGCTGCCGGCGTGGCTGACACCGAAGGCCAAGCGCCCGCTGCTGCCGCTGGCCATCTGCAATCCGACGTGGGTCGATGCGGACGGCGACGGGAACTGGCGCAGTCCGCTGCAGCAGGCCGTTCAGGAGGCTGCGGGTCTGCGGGACCGGCCGCGTGCGGAAGCGGAACGTGCCTTCGACGATCGCACGCCGACCGAGCGGGGTCTGCTGATGCTGGCCGCGGCTGAGGGGGACTGCCCGCACGCGGTCGGGCTGATTCGCTCGGGCCTGCGTTCGGCTGAACGGGCCACGCAGATGCGGGCCTTCCGGGCGGCCGAGCGTCTGGCGGATGCGTCGCTGGCGGCCGACCTGGAACGGATCGAGGCGGTCGCGGGCGATGACTACCGCACGGTGGCGCTGCTGCGGGCCCGGCAGGCGTGCGCGGCGGACCCGGACTCGATGACACGCGAGTGGCTGACGTCGGCGCCGCGTTCGCTGCTGTCGCGCTATGGCGGGGAACTGGTCGGCGATCTGCCGGCGACGATCGTCCGCGCATGGCAGGTGGTCGGCTACTTCCCGAATCCGTCGCGAACGACGTTGATCGGGCGGACCTACGGACCCGAGACCGACGCGCAGGCGACCTCGTTCATCGGCAAGGACGATGCGACGGTCGCGTGGACGGCGGTCGAGGCGGACCAGGACGGCTACCTGGACCTGAACACGCTGGAGGGGCGGTCGCGGGATTCGATCGCCTACGCCCGATGCCAGGTGCACAGCGAAAGCGCCCGGCGGGTGCCGTACGCGGTCGGCACCGACGACGGGGCCCGGCTGTGGCTGAACGGGCGGCTGATCCACGAGGACACCGGCCGGCACGGAGCGGAGCCGTTCCAGCACATCGGCACGCTGGACCTGCGGGCGGGCTGGAACGACGTGCTGGTCAAGGTCGAGAATGCGGGCGGTGGCTTCGGCCTGTACCTGCGGGTGTTCGAGGAAGGCGTGCGTCTTCGGTAATCGCGAGGGGGAACGGACATGTTCAGCATACTGCTGCTGCTGGTTGTATTGGCGCAGGATGTTCTTCCGGTCGTTGTCGTCGACCGGGACAACGTCGAGATTCGGCGAAGCTGCCGGCTGGAGATTCCGGGCCCGATCGTGGACGCCGACGGCAACGGCGTGATCCAGATCACCGGCGACGCGATCCTGGTCGAGGGCGGCGATCAGCACCTGCACGGCGGCATGCCGGGACAGGCCCCGGAGACGTTCGCCGGCTACGGCGTGCGGATCACCGGACGGCGGGTCGAACTGCGGAACCTGAGCGTCTCCGGCTACAAAGGCGGCATCTACGGCAGCGGCGCGCACGGCCTGCGCCTGGTCGGCTGCGACGTGTCGAACAACTTCCGCCAGCGCCTGCTGTCGACACCCGAGGCCGAGAACCTGGCCGACTGGCTCTACCCGCACGACAACGACGCGAACGAGTGGCTGCATAAATGGGGGGCCGGGATCTACCTCGAGGACAGCCGCAAGGTCGAGGTTCGCAACTGCTATGCCCGCCGCGGACAGAACGGCCTCTGCCTGCGGGCGGTGCACGAGAGCCGCATCTACGACAACGACTTCAGCTTCCTGTCGGGCTGGGGCGTGGCGCTGTACCGCAGCAGCGACAACCTGATCAGCCACAACGCGCTGGACTTCTGCATTCGCGGGTACTCCGACGGGGTCTACTCGCGCGGACAGGACTCGGCCGGGATCCTGCTGTTCGAGCAGTGCAGCAACAACGTGATCGGCTACAACTCGGCCACGCACGGCGGCGACGGCTTCTTCGGATTCGGCGGCAGGAGCGCGCTCGAGGGTGACGACGCGGGCCCCGGCGTGGGCTGCAACGGCAACCGGATCTTCGGGAATGACTTTTCCGACTCGGCCGCGAACGCGATCGAGATCACCTTCTCGTTCGACAACGTGATGGTCGGGAACCGGCTGAACCGCGGCAACTACGGAATCTGGGGCGGGTACTCGACGCGCGGGCTGGCGATCAGCAACGAGATCGAGGAGAACCGGATTGCCGGGATCGCGGTCGAGCACGGACACGCCTGGCAGATTCGCCGCAATCGGTTCAGCGGGAACCGGCGCGGCGTGCAACTGTGGTGGGATGACGACCGCGACCTGCTCGCCAAGCCGTGGAGCAGGGTCAACCCGACCGACTGCAGCGATCACCTGCTGGTCGAGAACCTGTTCGAGCGCGACCGCGTCGGGATCGAACTGCGTGGCGGGGCGACCGCCAGCGGGCGGGGCGACCGCTTTGTCGAGGTCCCCGCCGAGCGCGACGTCGACACGGCTTCCGCGTGGCGGGCGGCCGAGGAGGTGCCGGCCGTGGCGCCGCATCTGCCGCAGGTTCCGGGCGGGCAGCGTCCGGTCGGGGCCCGCGATCACCTCCGCGGACGCGCGCGGATCATCATGACGCCCTACGGACCGTACGACTACAGCGGGCCGTTCGCGCGCCGCCTGGTGCGGGCGGACGGCACGCACCGGATCGAAGTGTTCGGCGACGCCCGGCCCGACGAACTGCGGGTGACCGGGGCGGAGGTCGAGGTGATCAGCCAGGCCGGCGACGACGATGCCCGGCCGGGGCTCGTGATCCGGCCGAAGCGGGCCGGGGTGCTGGCGCCGTACGACGTGCGCTTCTCGCTCGGCACGGACGGCTATGTGTTCGAGGGCCTGGTCGGGGGCGGGGTCTGGCGGGGGCGCAGTTTCGCGAGCCCGGTTGACCCGCGGGAGGATTTCGAGGGCTGGCGGGCGGCCGGCGCGGGCGGCGTGACCTGGGAGGCGGTGGTGCTGTCGCTTCCGTTCGGTAGCGGCGGTCCGAGCGACCTGGCGACGATGCCGGAAGCGGTCAGGGAGGCGGGCCTGCCGCGTGACGGGTTCGGGACGCTGGCGGAGACGACGGTGACGGTTCCGCCCGGCGACTGGATCGTCCGCTCGGTCAGCGACGACGGCGTGCGGGTCTGGGTTGATGATGAACTGGTGATCGACAACTGGACGCACCACGGGCCGACCACCGACGAGGCCCGCCTGGCGCGGCCGAACGGTGGCACCCTGCGTCTGCGGGTGGCGCATTTCGAACTGGACGGCTTCGCGGTCCTGAAGGTGGCGCTGCATCCGGCGAAGGCGAAACAGGATTGAGCGCGGCAGCGCGGCGCGGGTTGTTGGCGTTCCGGGTAAGCCACTACACTGACCGATGGTGTCTGAACCGCCAGGGGTGTCGCATACGTGACTGCTGAGACCAATGCTCTGAACGTCCAGGTGCAACGGCGCGTGCGCCGGGCGCGGAACGCGCGACTGCTGCGCGGCGTGCTGGTGACGCTGCTGATTACCGTGGCGATGGTCATGCTGGCGATCAGCAACCGCGACCAGCAGGAATTCAAGGCCTCGCGCAAGGCGATGGAGCGGGTTGCCACCCTGATCGTGGAACAGCCCGAACGGGTCCGCCTGCCGAGTTCCAAGTGGATCGTCAACCGGGGCTTCGCCGAACTGGCCGCCGAGCGCGGCGAAGCGGGCGTCTGTGCCGGACCGGTCGACCTGTTCCTCTGGCCGGACGGCTGGCACGTGCTGGTCTACCGGGCGGGCAAGTACGAGGTCACCTGGATGGACTGGCGCGCGTTTCGCGAGCGCGGTTCGGCCCTGGGTCTGACGTCGCCGTGAGCCGGTCCCCCATGTCACCACTCCGGGATGTCCGCGACTTTCGACCGCCGAGCCAGGGCGTGGTCCTGCTGATCGGCAACTTCGACGGCGTGCATCGCGGACACCGCGGCCTGCTGCGCTTGGCACGCGGGTTCGCCGATCCGCACGATCGACCCGTCGTGGTGCTGACCTTCGAACCGCACCCGATGCGCATCCTGCGTCCGGAACAGGCCCCGCCACGCCTGACGATGGCGCTCGAGCGGGCCGCCCTGCTGCGGGCCGGGGGCGTCGACACCGTGATCGCGCTGGCCACCGACCGGACGCTGCTCGGGTTGTCGGCCGAGCAGTTCGTCGAGCAGTACGTGCTGCCCTGCCGCCCGCGGCAGATTGTCGAGGGGCCGACCTTCCGCTTCGGTCGTGGCCGATCCGGATCGGCCGAGACGCTGGTGCGCCTGCTGGGCCCGCACGACTGCGCGGTGCACGTGGCGGAAGAGGCCCATACGGAAGAGGGCCTGCCGATCAACAGTACGGCCGTGCGGGCGGCGCTGCGGGACGGGGCCGTCGAACAGGCGGCCGACCTGCTGGGACGGGTGTATCGCATCACCGGCCGGGTCGGCCACGGGGAAGGTCGCGGGAGTCCGCTGGGCTTTCCGACGGCGAACCTGGCCGACGTGACGCACCTGCCGCCCGGGCACGGTGTCTATGCGGGGGTCGCGCAGACCGAGGCGGGCGGCTGGTACCCGGCCGCGATCAACGTCGGTCCGCAGCCGACGTTCGCGGGCGGGCAGTCCCGGATCGAGGCGCACCTGCTGGACTTCGACGGTGATCTGCGCGGGCAGACGCTGGGTCTGTATTTCGCGCGCTGTCTGCGCGGGCAGGTTCGCTTCGAGAGCGTCGAAGCGCTGCAGGCGCAACTGCGTGAGGACGTCGCCGCGACGCGCGGGCTGCCCGCGCTGGATGAACTTCTGCCGGCCGCGGACCGGCTGGCGTTGACGTAAGTGGTTGATTTGCCTTGCAGGTACGATGCGCTTGTGCTATTTTTCCGTGACAACACAAGATGTCGTGCATGCGCGGTGCGCGCCGAGCGGCAGCGAACCGTCGGCGCGACGCAGCGCGGCCTGAGTGGAAGACGCCCGTGTTCTTGAAAAAACTCGTACTGCATGGCTTCAAGAGCTTCGCGGACCGGACGGCGTTCGAGTTCGGGCCGGGCATGACGGGTGTGGTCGGACCGAACGGGTGCGGCAAGAGCAACGTGCTCGACGCGATGCGGTGGGTCCTGGGCGAGCAGTCGGCCAAGACGCTGCGCGGCTCGAAGATGCTGGACGTGGTGTTTTCGGGATCGCGGACCCGCAAGCCCTCCAACTATGCCGAGGTCGAGCTGACCTTTGACAATTCGACCGGGTTCCTCGACTGCGACGAGCGCGAGGTGACGGTCGGTCGGATCCTCTACGCCAGCGGCGACAGCGAGTACCGGATCAACGGCAACGCCGCCCGCCTGCGCGATGTGCGCGACCTGTTCCTCGATACCGGGGTCGGGGTCGACGCCTACAGCGTGATCGAGCAGGGCCGGGTCGACGCGATGCTGCGGGCGAATCCGACCCAGCGGCGCGAGTTGTTCGAGGAGGCGGCCGGCATCAGCCGCTACCAGGTCCGCCGGGCCGAGGCCCAGCGGAAACTGGAGCGCTCGCAGAACAACCTGCTGCGTCTGCAGGACGTGCTCGATGAACTCGAGCGACGGCTGCGGAGCGTCAAGCTGGCGGCCGGCAAGGCCCGCAACTTCCAGGAATACGATCAGCGCCTGCGCGAGCTGCGCAGTGCGCACGCCCTGGCCGAGTTTCATTCGCTGAAGCTGAACGGTCGGGCGATGAACGCGCGGCTGCGTGGCCTGCAGGATGTGGTGCGGGCCTGGCGGCTGGACCTGTCGGCCCGCGACGAGGTGGCCGCCGTTCTGGAACGAGAGCGGCAGGTGCTGGACGAACGCATCGAAGCGGCGGAAGCGGAGTCGCGGCGAGTGGAAGGCGCGTTCAGCACGATGGAGGAGCGTGTTCGGCAGTCCGAACTGCGGCTCGAAGAACTGCGGGCCGCGCGGGTCCGTCAGCTCGAAGAGGCCGAGCGGGCCGCCGAGCGGCTCTCCAGCCTGACCGCCCGGGTCGAAGAGGAAGAGGTCGAACTGCAGCGGCTCGAGCAGCTTGCCGCCGAGGAGGCCGCCGGGGTCGAGGAACTGCGGGCGACCCGCGACCGGGTCCAGCAGCAGCAGCAGGAAGCCGGCAGCGCGCTTGAGGCGCAGCGCCAGGCGGCGTTCGAGGCCGCCCGCAGGATCAGCCTGCTGCAGACCGAGGTCGCCAACCTCGCCAGCCAGGTCGAGCGGATCGCGGCCAGCCTAGCTGAAGTGAACGAACGACGGGCGGCGCTGGAACTGCGGCGGCAGGAGCTGGCCGGCAGCCAGGCGCAGTTGGCCGAGCGGGTCGAATCGCTGTCCGAGGCGTGCGACGAGCGGACGCGCCGGCTGGGCGAGCGCGAGGCGACTCTCGAGGAACTGGAGAAGACGCAGCAGAAGCTGGCCGACGCGTTCACGGAACTGAAGGAGCGGCGCAGCGGGGTGGATTCGCGCCTCTCACTGCTGGAGGACCTGGAGTCGCGCCAGGAGGGGATCGCCGAGACGACGCGGGCGCTGCTGGCGCTGCGTGACGATCCGGACTTTCCGCACGTGCTGGGGCTGGTGGCCGACGTGCTGCGGATCGACGATCCGCGGATCACGCTGCTGGAACCGGTCCTGCGGCGCTTTGAGCAGAGCGTGCTGGTGGACGATGCCGCCCGCTTCCTGTCCGCGCTCGAGCAGCGTGGCGGAATGTCGGGCCAGGTCAGCGTGCTGGCGCTCGACCGGGTCAGCGTGGACGAGCACGGCCTGCGGTACCACGGCGCGCCGGGGGTGGTTGCCCGGGCGGTCGACTGGGTCCGTTGCGAGCCGTGCTTCGGGAACCTGGCCGAGCGACTGCTGGGACGCGTGATCGTGGTCGAGGACCGGGCCCGGGCGCTGGCGCTGGCCGGTTCGGCCGGTGACGGCTACCTGTTCGTTTCGCTGGATGGTTACCTGGTCGAGACGGACGGGCGGGTGACGTTCGGCCTGCGCCAGGAGGCGACCGGCCTGATCAGTCGCAAGGCCGAGATTCGCCGGCTGCGGAGCGAGCGTGACGACGTGGAGACGCAGTTGGAGCGGACGGCCCGGCAGCGTCGCGAGTACGAGCAACGCCTGTCGGATGCGCGGCTGGATCGCGAGGCGCTGCTGCGCGAGATCGCGACGGTCCAGCGTCAGCACGCCGAGGTCCGGACCGAGTGGGCCCGGGCGAAGGATGCCCTCGAACGGGTCGAGTCGGAGCGCGACCAGTTGGCCGGCGAGGCCGAGAGCCTCGAGACGACCCGCCGCGAGGCGGTGGCGCGGACGGCCGAGCTGACGGCCGCCGAGGAGGCGGGTCGGCGGGACCATGCCGAGCGGGAGGCGGCTCTGCGGGGCGGCGAGCAGCAGACGACGGCGCTGGGGGCGGAACTCGAACGTCTGAACCAGTCTTTGACCGAGCGGCAGATCGCCAGCGGCCGGACGGCGGAGCGGCGGGCGGCCCGGGCGGGTGTGCTGGAGGATCTGCGGCGGCAGTGTCAGCAGGCGGGCAGTCAGCGTGAGCAGTTGCTGCACGAGGCGGCCGCGGCGGACGAGAAGGAGACGATCGCCGAGCGGGAGATCGAGGCGAGCCAGCGTCAGGCGGGGGAACTGCGGGCGCAGGTGGCGGCCCAGGCCGAGGTGCTGCGTGGTCTGCTGGAGGATCGGGGTCGTCAGCGGCGGAAGCTGGAGTCGAGCAGCGGTCTGATACGGCGGATGCATGCGGAGATCGAGGCGGGCGAGTCGATGCTGCATGACCTGGACGTTCGTCTGCACGAGCAGGGTGTCCGGCGTGAGAACCTGGTGACGCGGATTCACGATGACCTGGGTGTTTCGCTGGAGTCGCTGTACGAGGATTACGAGCACGCGCAGCGTGACTGGGACGCGGTTGCCGAGGAGATCGAGACGCTGCGGACGAAGATCCAGCGGCTGGGGAACGTCAACATGGACGCCCTGGCGGAACTCGAGGAACTGACGCCGCGGTTCGAGAATCTGTCCGCGCAGCGTGAGGATGTGCTGGAATCTGTCGAACAATTGCAGAAATTGATTGAAGAATTGGACGAGGAATCGACGCGTCGATTCGCGGCCTGTTTCGAGGAAGTGCGGAAGAATTTCCAGGAGCTGTTCCGCAAGGTCTTCGGAGGAGGCAAGGCGGACGTGTACCTGGAAGATCCCGAAAACCCCTTGGAAACAGGGATCGAAATCATCGCGCGTCCTCCGGGCAAGGAGCCGCAGTCGCTCTCGCTGCTGTCGGGTGGCGAGAAGACCATGGCGGCGGTGGCACTGCTCTTCGCGGTGTTCAAGCGGAAGCCGTCGCCGTTCGCGATCCTGGATGAAGTGGACGCGGCGCTTGATGAATCGAACATTGGTCGGTTCAATAATGTACTGCTTGAGTTTCTCGAGCAGTCGCAGTTCATCGTCATCACGCACAGCAAGCGAACGATGCAGTGTGCCGATGTACTCTACGGGGTGACGATGGAGGAGCCGGGCGTCAGCAAACGCGTCAGCGTCCGGTTCGATAACGGTGTTGAAACGCCAAATGTGGCGTGAGTTTTTGTTGTTCTTTCTTTCTTTGTGAGGAAAAGCGCCATGGCAAAGAAGAAGGCTGTACGGAAGGTCAAGAAAAAGGCCGCCAAGAAAAAGGTAGCCAAGAAGAAGACAGCCAAGAAGAAGACGGCCAAGAAGAAGGCTGCCAAGCGGAAGGTAGCCAAGAAGAAGACGGCCAAGAAGAAGACCGCTAAGAGGAAGGTAGCCAAGAAGAAGACCGCCAAGAAGAAGACTGCAAAGAAGAAGACTGCCAAGAAGAAGGCCAAGAAGAAGACGGCCAAGAAGAAGACCAAGAAGAAGACCGCGAAGCGCAAGACCAAGCGCAAGCGCTAGCCCTGCGTGCGTCTGGCGACGCACACCTGTTTTGCGATGTTGGAGCGACGGCGGGTTGACCGACCCGTCGTCGTTCTTTTTCTGTCGCGGCCGGGGAAACCGACCGGCGGACGGAGTCTCCCGTTCGGGGGAGCCGTCAGACCCGGTGGCTGAGGATCACGGTGATGTCTTCCGGCTGGGTGCCGCCCTCGGTGAAGGCCTGCAGGTCGCTCAGCATCTCCTTCAGCATCGTGCTGGCAAGCTGGCCGAATCCGTCGCAGAGGATGTTGAGGAAACGCTCCTCGCCGAAGACCTCCCCGGCGCTGTTCTGCGTCGTCACCACCCCCGGCGTGAACAGCACCAGCGTCTCGCCGTCACCGATCTCGCCAAGCTGCTGCTCGTAGGCGGCCGCCTTCTGCGTGCCGATCGGCGGCGTGCCGTCCGCCGGTGCCAGGCTCCGCTCCTCGCCCCGCGAACTGATCACGTACGCCCCGATGTCGCCCGCCATCGCGTACTGCATCTTGCCCGAGGCCGGGTCGATCGCCCCCATGAAGCAGTGCAGCTCGTGACCCTTCAGACCGTCGTAGAGCAGCACGTTCAGGGACTTCATGAAGACGTGCGGGCGATCCATGTGCATCAGGGCCGTCCGGAAGGCGGCCTGCGTCTGGGCCATGTGCTGGCACGGAAGACTGCCGGTCGATCGGGCGTGCGCGATCATCACGGCCGCGATGCCGTTGGATAGCCGGACGATGTCGTAGATGTCGCTCGAACGGTCCCGTCCGGGTTCCCGGAAGGCTCCGAACTGCAGTTCGTCCCACTGCGGCAGCTTGCGCGGTGTCAGCCGGGCCTGGATCGCGTGCGTCACCGCCACCTCGCCTTCGACCGTCGCGGCCCGCTGCTTGGCGATCCGCTTGAAGATCGCGTCAAGCTGGGCGCCGATCGTGCTCAGCAGCAGGATGAAGAGGTCCATCTCCTCGGTCGTGAAGCGCCGCTTGCGGTCCTCGGTGTCGATGTAGATCATCCCCAGCGTGCCGTCGGGCCCGGTCAGCGGACCGGTCAGCACCGAGCAGGGCATGTCCGGGTCCACCGTCGGAATCAGTGCGAACTGGTTGCGGTCCAGCACCCGCGGCTTCAGGTCCTCGCCGGTCTGCGGAAGGTCGCAGGTCTTGCCGGTCAGCAGGCGACCCTCGACGTACTCCATCGCCCCGTAGTTCAACCGCCGCAGACCGACCCACGCCCGGTGCGGGCTGAAGAACGCCTGCACGGTCCGCAGCGTGATGTCCATCACCTGCTCGGGCAGTTCGCAGCCCGAGAGCGCCACGTTGACCTTGCCGGCCTTGGTCAGATCGCTGCGGCTGGCGGCAATGCCCTCGTCGAGCTTCCTGATCAGCGTGCCCTGCGGCAGCGTGTACTTGACGAACCGGGCCATCGATTCGACCACGTGCTCGTCCGGACTGTGCACCTGCGTGTCGGCCTCCGGCTCGGCCTCGGGCGGATCGGCCGGACTGCTGGCGGCCGGGGCTTCGCTCAGGTCGGGCTCGTCCTGCAGTTCGATCTGGATCTGCAGATCGAGCAGGGTCAGGCGGTCACCGTCGGAGAGCGGGCGGTTGCCGTCGATGGCCCGGTCGTTGAGGATCAGATCGCCGCGATCGACCAGCGGTTGCAGGTACCAGTCGGCCTCCTCGGGGTAGATCACGAAGTGCTGCGGGGCGATCCGTTCGTCCTCGACCCGGATCTGGCAGTCGCCGCGACTGCCGAGATAGACGGCCTCCTGCCGCCCGGTCACGTCGGCAAACGGGGCGCCGGCTCGCAATACGACCAGTCGGATCATGCAACTACCTGCAAAATCATGGGTTATGTTGGCCTCGCGATGTGGTCATCCGCGCGACGGTTGTGGCGTCTGAACGCCAGGAGAACGTCCGGTAGTGTAGCGTCGGGTGGCACCGCTCACCAGATCGATCGGCAGGGTGCCCGCCCCGACTCCAGTCCCGCCTGCGACCCCGCGCCGGCCCGGTTGGGCGGCCCTGGCCCGGGCTGGCGCAGGTCACTTGACGCGGACGGCAAAACCGCTACGATTCCTTGTCTCGCGCCGCTGAGGCGGTTCGGGGTCGTAGCTCAATTGGTTAGAGCATCGGACTGTCGATCCGAAGGTTGCGGGTTCGAGTCCCGTCGACCTCGCTTGAGGTCAAACCCCCGCTGATCCGGCGGGGGTTTTTGTTTGCCGACTTCCGCCTGTCACGCGGCCCGCCGGGCCCGCACGCCCCCCACCACGCACAGGAAGTACAGGCTCGCCTGCACCAGCGCCCGGATGACCACCACCCAGGCCGCCCCGCGGACCGGGTCGGACGGGATCAGGATGTGCGATCCGATCACCGTCACCGCCAGGATCGTCAACTGAACCGGCACCTGGACCCAGAAACGGCCCATGTGCGTGGTCACGAAACCGAAGATGCTTCCGACCAGGAAGATCGACTGCGCTCCCACCAGGATCACGAACTCCGGGTAGTAGGCCGCGTAGTCCGCCGGGTAGATCAGGTCGAGGAACGGCCGACCGACCAGGTACGCCGCCGCGAGCAGTCCGCCCCCGAGGGCCACCGCCACCAGCGTCAGCCGGACGGCCAGCCTCGTGAACGCCGCCAGGTCGCTCTGGTAGGTGATCGCCAGCCGATTGCCGGCCGCATTGCCGACCTGCACGATCAGGAAACTGGCCCCGAGGGTGATGATCTTCAGGGCGCCGTAGTAGCCGACCGCGGCGCGGGCGGCCGGGGTGCGTTCGAGGTACCAGGCCGGGACGCTTTCGCACAGCGCCAGGATCAGGATGACGAGCCCCATCGGAAACGCCCGGGCGGCCAGGCGACGGAGCAGTGCGGGATCGCGGCGCGGTGCCGCTTCCGGATAGGCGAGCACATAGCCGCGGTCGTGGAAGTACCAGACGCCCGTCCAGCCGGTGACGTAGATGGCGCCGGCCACGAGCACGGCGATGGTGGTCTGCTCGGGGCCGGCCAGGTAGTAGGTGGTCGGCACGAGCAGGGCGAACGGAGCGATCATCATCAGCCCGCGGATCGCGTTCGAGCGGGCGATCAGATCGAAGCGCTCATGCCGCTGCATCAGTCCCCACTCGACCTCGGCCAGTTGAAAGACGACCCGTCCGCCGCAGACGAGGGCCATCAGCAGGGCCAGTTCCCAGGGTTCGCGGAGAGCCTGGAAGCCGATCACCGCCAGCAGGACCAGTCCGGCCAGGCCCATGCCGACCTGTCGCAGGGCCCGATACGCGCCGAACGGATAGACCTGCTGGACGTCGGCCATGAAGGCGGCCCGCAGTTCGAGTCCGCAGAACATGACGATCGGGGCGGAGAGGGCGATGGCGGCGAAGTAGAAGCTGCCGACGGCCTGGGCGCTGGCGAAGTTGGCGAGGATGCCGATCACGCCGAAGCGGCAGACGTTCAGCAGTCCGTTGCCGAGCAGCGCGTAGCGCAGGTTTCGCCGGACGGAGGCGTGCGGCAGTTCCCGCACCAGCCCCGGCGCGGGCGGGTTGGCCGGGCGACTGGCGGCGGGCTGCTCGGTGGGCATCCGGGACTTACGTCCCGAGGATCAGGGCAGTTCGAGGTTGAGCCATTCGAAGTCGACCTTGAGCCGTTCGACGCGGGGATAGACGTAGATGCCGAGTTCGCAGTCGTCGTGGAAGCGGCCGGTGACCATCGAGTAGATGTTGAGCCGGCGGTCCTTCTCGCGGATGGGCTTGACGCGGGTGTTGGTGTTGCGAAGCCAGTCGTCGTAGACGGTGATGTTGCGGACCATGTCTTCGCCGGTCTCGATGTCGAGCGCGAAGGTCTTGTCGTCGACCCGGGTTTCGGGCGCTTCCTCGGGCGTCAGCATGCGGATGCGGATGCCGAGTTCCTCGAGGCGCGGGTGATCGATGTACTTGCCGCGGTACTGCATCGGGTGCGTCAGGAAGATCGGTTCGGCTTCCCCGCCGAAGACGACCCACAGGTAGCCGCGGGTCCTGGTGATCGACGTCGCCGCCCGGCTGGCGGGCGTCGCGACCGGGATCCGCATGTTGATGAAGCCCTGGCTGATCGCGCCCTGGGGGATCGAGTACTGCCGGGTCCGGTCGCGCTGGGCGAGGGTGTACATGCTGGGGTCGACCATCGACAGGCCGGTGCTGTCGACCATCTCCTCGACGATCGGCGTGCCGAGGCGGATGATCTGTTCGATCCGGGGTCCGATCAGGCGGGCGTTGATCTGAAAGGCCGACTGGCGGACGTCGGACAGTTCGATGAAGTTCTGGATGCGGGTGTCGAAGATGCTGACGCACTCGACCCGCATCGGCCCGGTCGCCTCGGGCTGCGGCCCGGCCTGGTTCTGGGCCAGGGCGGTGGTGGTCAGGCAGGCCAGCACGGCCGCCCGGATGGCAAACGCATAGGACATGGAAGTCTCTCCCTTCGGGATGATCCGGCGGTTCGACTGGATCCGGTCTCCGGATCGACAGTCCGCCCGGGCGGATGGACGCTGCAGGCAGGACACATATTCACACCCCTTCGGCGGAGCGTCAATGCCCCCGGTCCGTCACCCCCATCGGCCCCCGGCGGCCAACCCGGTTCTCGGACCATCCTCGTTGGTGTCGACAAGAGGCGACGGCCCGAAGGCAGCCGGATTCCCTGGCAGTCCCCCACCCTTCCGCTCGCTGCGCTCGCTCAAGGGCGGGGCACCCCCGCGCGGAACGGAAGAACGTCGACAAACCGGCCTCATTCACTCCTTCACCCGTTCACTCTTCCACGACACACCCCTGCTTGACACGCGTTCGCCGGCCCGCGACTGTCTGCACATGCCGCCGGGACTCGAAACCAACTTCACCGGCCTCGACTGGGGCATCGTCGTCGCCTACCTGCTGGTGGTGACGGTCGTCGGCTTCTACGCCAATCGCTACATCGGGGACATGGCCGACTACCTGGTCGCCGGCCGAACGCTGCGGAGCGGGCTGGCGATCGCGACCATGATCGGCAGCGAACTGGGCCTGGTCACGATCGTCTACGCCGGCGAGAAAGGCTTCACCGGCGGGCTGGCGGCCCTGCACATCGGCGTGCTGGCCGGGTTCGTCACGCTGCTGGTGGGGCTGAGCGGCTTCCTGGTGGTGCCGCTGCGCCGGGCCGGCGTCTGCACGATTCCCGAGTACTACGAGATGCGCTTCGGGCGCGGCGTGCGGGTGCTCGGCGGAATCATCCTGGCCCTGGCCGGGATTCTCAACATGGGCCTGTTCCTGGTGGCCGGCGCGAAGTTCATCACCTTCCTGACCGGCATTCACGACCCGAACCTGCTGAACTGGGTCATGACGATCCTGCTGGTGCTGGTGCTGCTGTACACCGTGCTGGGCGGGATGGTCTCGGTCGTCGTGACCGATTACCTGCAGTTCGTCGTGCTCGCGGTCGGCCTGCTGGCCAGTTGCTGGCTCGCCTACCAGCAACTCGGATGGGAGCAGATCGCCGGGGCCGTGCAGACCATCCACGGCGACGGCGGCAGCGATCCGCTCGCCGGCTACGGACCCGGGTACGTCATCTGGACCATGTTCGTCGCCGGACTCGTCTCCTGCGCGGTCTGGCCGACCGCCGCGATGCGGGCCTGCTCGGTCGAAAGTGAACAGGCCGTCCGGCGACTCTACATCTGGTCGTCGATCGGCTTCCTGATTCGCTGGGCGCTGCCCGTCTTCCTCGGGGTCTGCGCGCTGGCCTGGATCGAGGGCCGCACCGACCTGCACGAGATGTTCCTGCCCGCCGGCAAGACCGCGTACTCGCAGCAGGCGGTCCCCGCCTACCTGGCGCAACTGCTGCCGGCCGGGCTGATCGGACTGGTGGCCGCCGGCATGCTCGCGGCGTTCATGTCGACGCACGACAGCTACCTGCTCTGCTGGAGCGCCGTTCTGACCCAGGACGTCGTCGCCCCGCTGCTGGGTGACCGGCTCAGCACGCCCGGACGACTGCTGCTGACCCGCGTCTTCATCCTGCTGATCGGCGGGTTCCTGCTGGTCTGGGGGCTGTGGTACCCGCTGAAGGCGGACCTGTGGGACTACATGGCCGTGACGGGGTCGGTGTACTTCACCGGGGCGTTCGTGCTGCTGCTGGCCGGGCTGTACTGGAACGGCGCCAGTCGCGTCGGCGCATACCTGACGCTTCTGTGCGGCGGCCTGATGCTGCTGACGCTGCAGGACACGCCGATGCGGGCGTGGGTCGACCTGGTCCTGGCCCGCGGCGGGTACCAGTTGAAAGACGAGCACCTCGGACTGCTGACCACGATCCTGTGCCTGCTGGCGATGGTTTTCGGCTCGCTGCTGTTCCCGGACCGCCGGCGGAGGGAGGCGGAGGCATGAACTGGATCGAGATCTGGAAGTGGGTTCTGCTGCTCGCGATGGTCAGCTTCGCGCTGCTGGCGGTGGTGATCACGATTCGCGGGGCACTCGACCTCGGCGAGATGTTCCGCCGGCTGAAGAAGTGAGCGGATGTCGGTTCACAGGCGGGACGCCTGTGCCACAGTTTCAGTTCTGGTCTGTCACAGGCGGGACGCCTGTGCCACAGTTTCAGTTCTGGTCGGTTCACAGGCAGGACGCCTGTGCCACAGTTTCAGTTCTGGTCTGTTCACAGGCAGGACGCCTGTGCCACAGTTTCAGCTCTGGTCTGTTCACAGGCGAGACGCCTGTGCCACAGTTTCAGTTCTGGTCTGTTCACAGGCGAGACGCCTGTGCCACAGGTTCAGTTCTGGTCTGTTCACAGGCGAGACGCCTGTGCCACAGGTTCAGTTCTGGTCTGTTCACAGGCGAGACGCCTGTGCCACAGTTTCAGCTCTGGTCTGTTCACAGGCGAGACGCCTGTGCCACACTTCCCTGTTCCCTGTTCCCTGTTCCCTGTTCCCTGTTCCCTTCTTCACTCACTAACCTCTTCCTCGGCGAATTCCGAGAAGGTCCGGTCACGCTGCAGCAGTTCGACCAGGTCGTTCCGCTCGCGTTCGTGCATGTTGTACGCCCGCCGCGTCACCGGGCGTGACGTGCCGGCCGCCATGATCAGCGTGCGGCGTTCGTCGATCCCGGCCTCGAGCAGCACCTCGAGGACCGCCCGCGCCCGGGCGTACGACAGCGAGTAGTGATCCGAGTAGTCCGAGCCGGCCACCGGGCGTTTGCTGGCATGCCCGCGAATCTCGATCATCGTGGTGTGTCCGCGCAGCTTCTCGGCGTACTCGACCAGGCGGGCCCGTTCGTCGGCCGGCATCTCGGCCGAGAGTTCCGGGAACATGACGCGTCCGCCCTTGGCGAAGTACTCGCGGTTGCGGATGTTGGTGACGGTGTTCTGCTGGCCGCGCGGGCCGTCCTCGTCGGTCGGGCTCAGGTCTTCGGGATGGATCGGGATCTGCAGGACCTGCTGCAGCGGGACGTTCTTGATGGATTCGACGTCGTCGCTGGGAATCTCGCGGGCGCCGCCCTCGTAGCCGAACTCCTCCCGCAGGGCCTGCATCAGTTGCTGGACCAGGTCCTCCTGCTTCGGCTCCATGAACGTCAGCAGCAGCACGAAGAACGTCAGCAGCAGCGTGACCATGTCGCCGTAGGTGACCATCCACTCGGGAGCGCCGCCGCCACCTGCCGCCTCTTTCTTCTTGGCCATCGGATCACCGGCGGGGCTTAACCGCCCTCCTGAGAGGCCTCAATCACCGCCCGCTGCTTGTTGTCCAGGAACGCCATCAGCTTCTGCTGGACGATCCGCGGGTTGTCGCCCGCCTGGATGCTCATCACCCCGCGGATGATCAGCAGCTTGCCGGCCACCTCCTGGTTGCTGCGCAGGCCAAGCTTGTCGGCAATCGGCATCGCGAAGACGTTCGCGACCAGCGACCCGTAGAAGGTCGTGATCAGCGCGACCGCCATCGAGGGACCCAGCGATTCCAGGTCGCTCAGGTTGCCCAGCATCAGCACCAGCCCGATCAGCGTTCCGATCATGCCGAAGGCCGGGGCGTACTTGCCCATGTTGTCGAACAGCGCCTTGCCGTCCGCGTGCCGCTCCATGATCGTCTCGAGTTCCTGGTCCAGGGCGGCCTCGATCACCGAAGGATCCTGCCCGTCGATCGCCATCCGCAGTCCCTGCACCAGAAACGGGTCGTACTCCCCCTCCGCCAGGTGCGTCTCGAGACTCAGGATCCCGTCCCGACGGGCCACCTCGGCCAGCTTGATCAGCGACTCGACGTACTTCAGCGAATCCACCGGGGTCGAGAAGAACGCCTTCTTGACCACCCCGAAGATCTTCAGCGCATGACCGAGCGGGAACGAAATCAGGACCGCCGCGACCGTGCCGCCGAGCACGACGGTGGCCGAGGCGGCGTCCATGAACGTCGTCAGCGAGCCGTTGATCAGGATCGAGCCGCAGACCAGGCCAACCCCGAGAATGATGCCGATAACTGTCGCAATATCCATCCGGTCGCTCTCACCTGCCGGGGAGGAACTGCCGCCGGTCTGACGACGTACCGCCGGGGGTGTTATCGACGAGCGCGGGTGGAGGATTCAGTAAGTGGATGAGGCGCCGGCATCAGGGTTCCGAACGTCCGAGAAGCTGAAGCTCGGCCCGGGCCAGCTCCTCGGCCGCCAGGTCCCGCTCGGTCACGTCTTCGAGGCCCTGGACGGCGATCCGCAGGTGTCCGGCCGCCCGGGCGGCGTCCCCCAGGTAGCGGCGGCACATCAGCCCGACGAACAGCCGCACCTGGAAGGCATCGGCCGCGTTGGGGTAGGCCTGCAGGAACGCCTCGTAGGCCTCGACGGCATCCGCGTGGCGATCGCCGTGGGCGAACATGTTGGCCAGTTCGAGTTGCTGGCGGCGGGGCAGCACGACGGTGTCGTCGAGGGTCCGAAGCCGGTCGTACAGGCGGGCGGCCTCGGTGTAGTCGTGCTCGGACAGGCGGTCGAGGATGTCCTCGCGAAGCTGGTCGGCCGGTCCCATGGCGATTTCGTCGAGCGGCCGGGACTCGACCTGCTCGACGGTGACGCGTCGGGTCGTCGGGGGGCTGTGTTCGTATCCGAAGTCGGCGAAGGTCCCGGTCCGCCGCCGCCAGCGATCCCAGAGTGCCAGCAGGTCGAACTGGTTGCGGGGCAGGGCCTGGGACATCAGCAGGAGCATCGCGGTCGCGAAGCCGAAGGCGTAGCCGCCCAGGTGGGCCGAGTAGGCGACGTTCGAGACCATCCCGCTGTCGAAGCGGGGCGCGACGATGTTGTCCCAGAGGATGATCTTGAAGACGATCACCGCCATGGCCGGCAGTTGCAGCGGCATGACGATGAAGAGCCAGAGCAGCAGCGTGATGTGCACCCGCGGAAACAGGACCAGGAACGCGGTCGTGACCGCCGCAATCGCTCCCGATGCACCCAGGAGCGGGTTGTTGTTGCTGTAGGCGAAGACCAGCCCGGCGAAGACGCCCCCGGCCAGGTAGAACACGACATAGTTCAGCGACCCCATCCGGTCGCAGACGGCGTTGCCGAAGATCCACAGGAACAGCATGTTGCCGGCCAGGTGCATCATGTCGCCGTGCCGGAACTGGTAGGTCAGGTACTCGTTCAGGCTCGGCGCGGCCCCGTGCAGCGGCGGCAGCAGCGACTGGATCGTCTGATAACCGCCGACCGTTCCTTCGCTGAGGAAGATGAGGACATTCAGGGCGACGAGAATCCAGTTGCCGATCGGCCGTCGGCGCAGATGAACATCGGTTCCAATCGGGATCAGCATCCGGAATGCCCCGGCCGGTACGAGCGGCTGCGGCATGCGCGCAGCTCTGGTTCCGCGACAAGTTTAGCGGGCAACGTCAGGCAGGGCGACCACGGGTCGGGGTCGGGGCGGCGGGCTATCGCGGCGGGCGGCGAATCGGCTAGGATCTACCGATACGCCCGCAATTCGCCGGGGGGCTGCTGGCGGCGGGCAGGTCACGAGATCAGACGAGGGACGAACGGTGAGCGGAACACTGACCAAGCAGCGGATCCAGGTCGATACCAGCGGCCCGGATTTTTACGATCTGGCCGGGCTGTTGACGGATGACGAGCGGGCCGTCCAGGAGGCGGTGGCGCGGTTCGTCGACGAGCGGGTCCTGCCGATCATCGGTGAGTGTTTCGAGCAGGCCCGTTTCCCGGACGAACTGGTTCCGGAGATGGCGGCCCTGGGTCTGCTGGGCCCGACCCTGCACGACTATGGCTGCGCGGGGCTGAGCTACGTCGCGTACGGGCTGATCATGCAGGAGCTCGAGCGGGGCGACAGCGGCCTGCGGAGCTTCGCGAGCGTGCAGAGCAGCCTGTGCATGTATCCGATTCACGCCTACGGCACGGACGAGCAGAAGCAGCGCTGGCTGCCGGAAATGGCCCAGGCCCGGGCCATCGGCTGTTTCGGGCTGACCGAACCCGACGGCGGTTCGGACCCCGGCGCGATGAAGACCTTCGCCCGTCGCGACGGCGGCGACTGGATCATCGACGGCGCCAAGATGTGGATCACCAACGGGACCGTCGCGGACGTCGCGATCGTCTGGGCCAACACGGATGACGGCATTCGCGGCTTCCTGGTCGAGAAGGGCATGCCGGGCTACGAGGCCCGCGACATTCCCCGCAAGATGTCGCTGCGGGCGTCGGTCACCTCGGAACTGTTCTTCGACGGCGTCCGCGTGCCGGACGCGAACCGCCTGCCGGGCGCCAGCGGCCTGGCCGGTCCGCTCGGCTGCCTGACGCAGGCCCGCTTCGGGATTGCGTGGGGCGCGATCGGCGCGGCCCAGGCCTGTTACCGCGAGGCCCTGACCTTCGTGCAGCAGCGCGACCTGTTCGGCGCGACGCTGGATCATCGCCAGACGATCCAGGTGCGGCTGGCGGAAATGGTCCGGCAGATCACGATGGCGCAACTGCTCGGCTGGCGGCTGGGCCAGTTGAAGGACCTCGGGTTCGGGCACCATACGCAGGTGAGCCTGGCGAAGTGGAACAACGTGCGGATGGCGCTCGACATTGCCCGCGATGCCCGCGACATGCTCGGCGCCGGCGGGATCTCGGTCGAATGCAGCCCGATCCGCCACATGCTGAACCTCGAGAGCGTGATCACCTACGAGGGCACCGAGACGATCCACCAGCTTGTCGTCGGTCGGCAGATCACCGGCAAGGCCGCCTTCTGAGCAGGCCGGCCCGCGGGGAATCACGCCCGAATCCTGAACGCGTACGGATTCCGGCATAGAATCGCAGCCCGAACGACCGGGGAGCGATCACCGTGCGCATGCGTATCCTGCTGCTGATCCTGCTTGGCGTGACCACCGGCTGCGCTGCCGAGCGCCTCGGTGGTCCCGGTCATGTCTGGCTGTTCCCGGGCATCGAGGGCAACTCGTTCTGGCTGGGACCGGCCGCCCGCGGGCTGCGCGACGGCGGCGTCCAGGGCACGT
The DNA here is from genome assembly GCA_030428945.1 of Phycisphaerae bacterium. GTDB lineage: Bacteria > Planctomycetota > Phycisphaerae > UBA1845 > Fen-1342 > JAUIEC01. The sequence continues at coordinate 295,207 of JAUIEC010000006.1, forward strand.
TCCACTACTTCGACTGGAGCCGGCCGATGCCGGGCGCCGGGGGCCTGGCCAACCTGACCGAGCACGATGAGAACCGGGCGAAGGCCGCGGCACTGGCGGAGGAGATCGCCGGCGCGGTCGGCGGCGAGCCGCTGGACCTGGTCGGCTATTCCGGTGGCGGCGGCATGGCGGTCTTCGTGGCCGAGGCGTTGCCGGAGGGCGTGCACCTGCGGCGGGTGGTACTGGTGCAGCCGGCGCTCAGTCCCGGGTACGACCTGACGCCGACCCTGCGCCGGGTGACGGGCGAGGTGATCAACGTGCACTGTCACTCGGACCGCTTCACGCTCGGGCTGGGGACGGAACTGTTCGGCACGATGGACCGGGCGTACGTCTCATCCGCGGGGAAGGACGGGTTCGACGTGCAGGTCGCGGTGCCCGACGCGTCGCTGCGCAAACGGCTCCGCCAGGTGGCCTGGGAGCCGGCCCACGTCCTGTACGGTCACATCGGCGGCCACATCGGAATGCTGGGGTACTACTGGAACCGGGCGGTCGTCGCGCCGCTGCTGGGCAGCGATCAGAGTAAGTAAGCCAGGGAGCCAGGACCCGGTCCGCTCCCTGTTCCGTGTTCCCTTCCCCGGGTGCGGCATCCTTGAGCGAGCGGAAACGTGGGGAAGTCCGGGGATTGTCTGAAGGCGGTGGCTGCGGTGAACACGCCTTGCAGGGTGCGTCGTTAACGCGTCCGCGCGCCACCTGCCGATCCACCCGGTCAGAGTTCCATCCGCTGTCCGGGTTGCAGGGGTTTGACCTCGATGTCCGTCGGCCGGAAGGCCGAGATGTCGCTGGTCAGGATCGGGAACGTTCCGTAGTGCATCGGGACGGTGACGGGGGCGCCGATCATCTCTGCGGCCAGGGTGCCGTGCTCGGGGCCCATCGTGAAGCGGTCGCCGACGGGGACGAGTGAGACGTCCGGCCGATACAGTTGGCCGATCAGTTTCAGGTCGCCGAACAGGCCGGTGTCGCCCAGGTGGTAGATGGTCTTCTCGCCGATTCGGACGATGACGCCGCACGGCATTCCGAGGTAGCGGCCTTCGTAGCTCGATGAGTGGAACGCCTGCGTGAAGGCGACGAAGCCGAAGTCGGTGTTGATTCGCCCGCCGGGGTTGCCCGGCTCGCACTTCTCGTAGCCCTGCTCGCCGCAGAAGTTGCAGATCTCGTAGGCTGCGTAGATCGTGGCCTCGTTCGCCCGGGCGATCTCCAGCGTGTCGCCGAAGTGATCCTCATGTCCGTGCGTCAGCACGACGTGGCCGGCCTTGATCTGCTGGGGTTCGTGCCGGGCGACCGGGTTGCCGGTCAGGAACGGATCGATGACCACCGCGTGCGGACCGTGCTCGATCAGGAAGGCCGAGTGGCCGAGGAAGGTGAGGCTGACTGACATCGCTGACTCCTTTCTTCCGGGCGCGGGGGACCAGGCGTGCGGGCGCGGCAACGATCCATCCGGCCCCCGCGTTCCGTCCGCAGGCTACTTCAATTCGATCGTCTGTTCCACGTTGGTGAAGCGTGGTCCGCTGCAGCGAATCGTGATCTCGCCGGAGCCGCTGACCAGCCACTGGGCGAAACGGCTGCCTTCGCCCGGAATGCCCTGGTCGAGCCACAGCTTGTGCGGCGTGGCGTCGACGAAATCGAACGTCGCCGTCGGCAGGCGGCTGTCCCGCAGCCCGCCGGCCAGGACCGTCACGCGCTGGCCGGACAGTTCGAGCACGTCGCGCGGGCCGTACTTGCGCAGGGCGCCCTGCGCGGTGGTGGTCGGGATCAACTGCGTGTTGTGCGCCTCGGCCTGGATCCGCCACAGGTCGGGGCCGAGCGGCGTCACGCGGACGCCGCGGATCTCGACCCGCGGCATGTGCCGGGCGTGGAACATCGTGAACGCGAAGTTGCGGTGACACTCTTCCTCGAGATGGAAAGGTGGTGGAATACGGCCGGCGGTCTTGATCGACCCCCCGATTTCGACCTGTCCGAGTTCGGGATGCTGGAACGGCTTCCAGTTGACGAAGGTCTGGCCGAACATCAGGTCGTCGGCGAAGTCCATCGACGACTGCCGGTCGGGCGACTCGCCGTCCAGGTAGTACTTCCCGCTGGTCCACAGTTCGTTGGTGAAGCTGATGATGCCGAGGTCCTCGGCCGTCCAGTTGACCGTTCCGCCGTGCACCTTGTACAGGTCCTTCCAGATGATCATGTAGCGATAGTGCGGCAGGATCTCCTCGCCGCGTTGCGCGATCCGGTCGTAGACGGCGACGTCGGCCCGCGGATAGTCGACGTACTTGGCCCCCGGGCCGCGGAGGATCATGCCGCCGGTGTTGTGGTAGCTCTGGGCCGCCGCGATGTTCGGCCGCGCCAGGATGAAGCTCGCGATCGCCCGCGATTCCGGCAGGCTGAGCGGAAACTCTCCGGCGCCGCGCTGGATGTAGTTCGGCTGCCAGTCGGCCGGCCAGTTGCGGTTCGTGTCATAGCCGCCGATTCCGTCCTCGTTGATCCGTCCGTCGCCGTCGTCGTCGATGCCTTCCCAGCCGAGGAAGCGATAGCGCTGGAAGTCGCCCCGGTCGTCCGGGCTGACGCGGGTCATCACCCGGGGATCCTGGCTGCTGGCCCGCATCGAACCGCCCGGGTCCGCGATCCGCATCATCAGGATGTGTCCGTCGCCGTCCAGGTCGTTCGGCCCGTCCTCGTCGAAGAGCCCGTCGCCGTCGTTGTCGGTCGGCTTGACGCCGCCGCGCGAGGAGTGGGCCGTGTTCGGCTGGCTGAACCAGTGGGCCCGCCCGTCGGGATTGACCATCGGAATGAAATAGAACGAGTAGTGATCCATCAGCTCGGTCAGGCGGGCGACCTTGCCGTAGCTCTTGGTCAGGTACCAGATCGTGTAGAGGACCGTCTCGGTTCCCTGCACCTCGTTGCCGTGGATGTTCGCGTCGATGTACATGCCCGGCTTGCTGTCGTGCGGACCCGTGCGGGCCACGTTCAGCGTCAGGGCCCAGACATCGTGGCCGGCGACGCTCTGCCCGAGCGACTCCATCGTCAGCAGGTCGGGGTAGGCGGCCACAAGCTGGCGGCAGATCTCGACGACCTCGTCGTAATCGTGCAACTGGTTCCAGGCGAGCTGAACCTTGCTGGGGTACTGGTAGCGCTCCTGCCCGACCGCGTGGCCGGCCAGCAGAAAGCCAAGTGCGAGTGCGAGGTATCGCATTACGGCGTTCCTCCGTTGCCGGCCGAGAGCCGGACCGGGACCTTGATGCTGCCGAGGGCCCGCTGGTAGACGTTCAGCGAGAACGTGTCGCCGGCCTTGCCGCGGATGAGCCACTGTACGTCGGCGGCACCACCGCTGCCGGCCAGGCGGTCGATCCGCTGGGCCCGCTGTCCGCCGACGATCCGCTCGGCCGGCAGTTCCGGCCGGACGACGAGCGCGGGCTGGCGGGTGTGCCCCGCGATCGCGGTGTGGGTTGGCAGGTAGCCGGTGTTGACCAGCGTCAGCTCGACCCGCCACAGGTCGGCCCCGAGTTCGTCGGTCACCGGCGGACGGGCCTCGACGGCCGGCAGCAGCGCGGACGCATGCGCCAGGAACGTCGCCTGGGCCGTGACCAGGTCGGGCAGTTCAGCGGCCGGGGCCGCGGTCTGGACGAACGGCGCGAAGCCGCCGAGTTCGACGGCGCCGAGGCTGGGATGTTCGAACGCCGTCCAGGTCCGGAAGGCGTCGGGCCGGCCGGACGCATCGGCCCAGGCGAGCCACTTGCTGCCGGTCACGCGCCGGCCGAGGGGATCGTCGGACGGCTTGTTCTCGTCGGTCTTCTTCCGGTCCCGCTTCCCGCCGTCTTTCTCAGGCTTCGGTTTCGCGTCGTCGCCGTCCTCGGCAGTTTCCGTGTCCGGCGAGGCGTCGGGCTGTGTCGTCGGCTGGCTGGCGGGTTCGGGCTTGCGGTCGAGCGGCCACCATGGCCGGATGGCGAACGTGGTGATGGCCCGCTGGCTGTAGAGCCATGCGAACAGGGCGCCTTCGGGGTTGCTGCCGTCGGAGCCGGTCAGCCCGGTCTGTTCCTTGAACGCCTTGGCGATGTGCTGGTAGCGGGCGACATCGTCGGGGTGCAGGTCGCGATAGGACTGGCCGTCGGGTCCGCGGGTCTTGCCCTTCGGCACGTCGATCAGGTTGTCGTGCAGACCGTAGAGCAGCGCGAGCGTGATCTGCGGGTGGTCGGCGACGAACGTGGCCAGGCCGCGGTTCTCGGGCTCGGAAAGCTGGTACTGGCCGTGCTGGCTGTTGCCGGGCGCGAAAAAGTGCGGCCAGTTGCGATCCAGGTCGACGCCGCCGGCGCCGTCTTCGTTGCGGTGCCCGTCGGCGTCGTCGTCGAGGCCCTCGAGTTCGAGGCGGTGCGTGCCGCGGAGGCCCTCGACCGGGTCGGCCGGTTTCATCAGGCGGGGATGGTCGGGGTCGGCCAGCCAGGTTCCGTGCGGGTCGGGAATCCGCATGACGCTGATGATGCCGTCGCCGTCCAGGTCATTGACGCCATCCTCGTTGACGACGCCGTCGCGGTCGTGATCGGTGGCCCGCGCGTTGTGCGGCTGGGCGTGCCAGACGTCGCCGAAGAAGCGCTCGCAGCCGTCCGGGTTCAGGCGCGGAACGACGTAGACCTGCCGGCTGGCGAGCAGGTCGTGCAGGTCGTGGTCTTCGTCGCCGAGCGCGTCGACCAGTTGGCGGGCGAGCCCGAGGCAGACGGCCGAGCCGGTCGGGTCGTTGCCGGAGACGCCGCCCACCAGCAACACGGCCTGGCGGTCCTCGGGCGGCCGCGGTCCGGTGTCGGCCAGGCTGAGGAGCCAGACCTCCCGGCCCGCCGATGTCCGGGCGAGGACGTCGAGCGTGGCGCGTGGTCCGGCTCGTTCGACCAGGGCCCGCAGTTCCTGTCCCAGCCGGGCGTGGTCGTGGTAGCCGGCCGTTCGCTCGGCGTTTCTGGTTTCCTGGGCCGGAGCGGCTGCGGTGCAGACCAGTCCGACCAGTGCGGTAAGCAGGCGGTTCTTGCCAGGTTGCATGCCGGTGTCCTGAGGGTTCGCCATTGTCGGACCCGGGATTGTAACGTCGCGCGCGGATGCGCGGGAGGAAGGGACCGAGGGAGCGCCGCGCTCTTCCGCCTTTCACGCGCAACGGCCGGCGGCGACCGATCCGCCCGAAGGGATCGATCGCCGCCGCGGTTTCGCCGTTGCGGTTGCCGGTTCAGGAGCAGGTGGCTCCGAACTCGGCCAGCAGGTTGGCGAGGTCGGTCAGATCGACATCGCCGTCTCCGTCGCTGTCGCCGTCGGCGGCCGTGGCGCCGCCGTTGCCGAAGTTGCTCAGCAGGGTGGCCAGGTCGGTCAGGTCCACCGTGCCGCTGCCGTCGGTGTCGGTCAGGCAGCCGCCGGCGTCGTCACACGTCCGCGTGCGGACGAGGAAGTCGTCGATGGCCGCTTCGACCAGCGACGGGTCGGCGGCGTCGGCCGCGATGAAGCGAACCTGGACGGTGCTGGTCAGCGCGACGAAGTCGGCCACGTTGAACGCGTGCTGAATCCAGCCGCCCGAGTTCTCGGCGCCGTCCGGCCCGACCGTTTCGACGTTGACCCAGTTGACTCCGTCGTCGGTGATGTCGACCGTGAAGACGTCGGTGCGGGGTGTCGCGCCGGCGTCGTTCGAGAACCACCGCCAGTAGCTGATCAGCGCGGTCTCGGCACCGGTCAGGTCGAACGTCGGCGAGGTCAGGGTCGTCGCGCCGCCGTCGACATCGTTGGATCCGAGTCCTGCCCCCGCCAGGCCGTCGGTCACCCAGCAGTCGGTGCCGGCCGGCGAGTGATCGTCCTCGGGCTGGGCGGCGGTGGCTTCGGGATCCATCCGGTTCCAGATGCCGGCCGTGGCCGTGTCACCGGGCGCGCCGACGGTCCAGCCGCTGTCGGTCTCGAACATGTCGTCGAGCGGGACGGCTTCGACGCCGACCTCGGCGCTGAAGGTACTGGCCGGGTAGTCGACGGGTTCGGTCCGGGTGGTGCCGCCGTCGCCGGAGACGGCGACGTGGAAGTCGATCGTCTGGTTGCAGTCGAGGGCCGGGAGCGTCGCGCGGTAGTTGTCGCCGCCGTCCGGTGTCAGCGGGCTGCTGAGCAGGCTGCCGCCGTCAATGCTGTAGAGCAGTTCGGCGGTCGTGATGTTCTCATTCCCCGGGACGATCTCGACGGTGAAGTCGGTGCTGGTGCCGGGTTGCACCAGGTTCGGCGGCGCGGCGGGCAGGCCCAGGCTGAACGGCACGTCGGGGGTCACCGCCCCGCTGGCGACGATCGCGTAGCCCTGCGTGCCGACGTTGACGGCGTTCGCGCGGATGCGAATGGTCCACAGCCCGGTGGCCGGGGTGTTGAAGTGCGCCTGCTCGACGTTGTTGATCGCGTCGGCGGTGCCGCCCGACGCGGATACCCCGCCGCTGAAGACGTTGCCGCGATAGAGGGTGGCATCGGGCGCGATGACTTCGAGGTCGAGGTCGTTGATCGCGGCGCTGGACGCGCCGGACGCGGCCGGCGGATCGGTCCAGACGAGCGTCACTTTCAGCCGGTTGCCGCTGTCGGTCACGTCGATTTCGTAGTCGACGAACTCGCCGGTGTTCAGTCCGTCGGCGTTGCGGAGGTCATCGATGAACAGGGCCCGGGAATCGCCGGCGAGGGGCAGGGCCCGGTCGAGCCGCACCCGGCCCCAGCCTTCGAGGTTGCTGGGGTAGCCGCTGACGCCGGTCATGTCGACGCAGGCGTTCAGCACGGTGGCCTTGACCAGGGCGCCGCTCGGGGAAAAGGCATCGACGGGCTGGGCGGACCCCGAGGGGTAGAACCCGTCCACGTAGTACTGGCGGACGAGCAGCGCCGCCCCGGCCACGGCCGGGCAGGCCATCGAGGTGCCGGTCATGCTGGTTGTGCTGCAGGCGGTGCTGCTGGCGGCCGAGGTCGTTCCGCAGCCGGGCAGGTAGGCCTCCGGTTTGCGGCGACCGTCCGCGGTCGGGCCGACGCCGCCGGAGCAGTGGCTGGCCTGGTTGGGGGTGTCCTGGCTGGCGCCGACGGCCAGCAGGTTCTTGGCGTTGTCGGGATTGCGCAGCGAGGACAGGTTGGTGACGGCGAACAGGACCAGCGAGTCTTCGTTGTCGTAGCTGAAGCGGTCGACGCCGCGGGTCAGTCCGTTGTAGGCGGTGGTGCCGTCGTCGCCCCAACTGTTGGTGTGCACGCGGGCGCCCTGGTCATGGTGCAGTTGCAGCGAGTTGTACATGGCGGTGTCGGTGAACGAGGGGACATCGTCGAAGACAAGCTGGCCTTCGTAGGCGATGCCGCGGGTGTTCGCCTCGGCGCCGTTGTCGCCGACGACCGTGGCGCCGACGTGGGTGCCGTGTGAGTTCGAGCCCGCGGCGGTGTTGTAGGCGACGATCTTGCCGGCGAACGAGCAGTGGTTCGAATCGATCTTGCCGTCCATCACGCCGGCGATCTGTCCGCCGCCGCGGATGCCGACGTCGTAGAGCGGCGTGTCGCCGGACGTGTTGGTCTGGGCGATCCAGCGGGTCGTGTTGTTTCGAAGGCTGACGTCGGGCGCTTCCTCGACGAACTGAACCTCGGCGATCGCCGCCAGCGCGGGAACGTCCGCCAGCGGCAGTTCGACGCCGAGTTCGCTCTGCGCGCCGTAGCGGTCGACCCGCAGCAGGTTGGCGGCGCCGCCGGCCAGGATCGCAGCGACGCCGGCGGCCTCGTCCGCCCCGTCGAAGAGCGTCACGTCGACGACGACGCGTCCGGCCTCGCGCAAGTCCTGCCGGTCGTCACTGGCGTAAGGTCGCGCACCGATGCCGGGGGCGATCTTCCAGTCATTCCGATAGTCGCCGACCCACTGCACGAAGCCGAGGGCCCGCAGGTCCTGCGGCGTCGCCCTATCGAAACGGACCAGGTAGGCGAAGTTCGGCAGGTAATCGCCCAGCGCGACGCCGGCCTGTTGCAGCGCCGTCCGCCTGGCCGGGGTCAGCGGGCCGTCAAGCTGCAGCACGTAGCGGGCGTCCGACGCGAACGCGGCATCGTCGGCCAGCAGGTTCGGCAGGGAATCGGTGGCCACCGCGGCCTCGTGCGCCTGCAGGCTGAGCCAGCCGGGCACGTTGGCGAGATCCTGCACCGGCACCTCGGCCAGGCGGACGCCGCTATCGGCCAGGGCGCCCCCCGCAAGGGCGGCACCGGCCACGATCGAGACAGACAGACGCAAAGAGGCGCGCATGGTTCCCTCCAAGAAACGTGAGCTCCCGAACGGTCGCGACTGGACCGAAGCCCCGATGGTAGCAGACCCGGCCAGCCCGGCACAAACAAAAGAAGAAGGGAGCGAGGGAGCAAGGGAGCGAGGGAGCGAGGTTGGGGAGCGAGGGAGTCGAGGGAGCAAGGGAGCCGGGGGGGAAGGGAGCTGACGAGCAGCCGGAAGACAACTCTTAAACGCTTGAGCAGCCCCCCCGTCTCCTGTGAGGAAGCTGCATCCTCTCTTCTGTGGCACCGGCGTCCCGCCGGTGGTTCAGCCCCGCAGCCGGAAGACAACTCTTGAGCGTTTGAGCAGCCCCACCGTCTCCTGTGAGGGAATTGCATCCTCTCTTCTGTGGCACCGGCGTCCCGCCGGTGGTTCAGCCCCGCAGCCGGAAGACAACTCTCGAGCGCTTGAGCAGCCCCACCGTCTCCTGTGAGGGAATTGCATCCTCTCTTCTGTGGCACCGGCGTCCTGCCGGTGGTTCAGCCCCGCAGCCGGAAGACAACTCTTGAGCGTTTGAGCAGCCCCCCGGTCTCCTGTGAGGAAGCTGCATCCTCTCCCCTGTGGCACCGGCGTCCCGCCGGTGGTTCAGCCCTGCAGCCGGAAGACAACTCTTGAGCGTTTGAGCAGACCCCCGTCTCCTGTGAGGAAGCTGCATCCTCTCTTCTGTGGCACCGGCGTCCCGCCGGTGGTTCAGCCCCGCAGCCGGACGACGACTCCCTCGCTCCCTGGCTCCCTCGCTCCCTCGCTCCCTCGCTCCCTGGCTCCCTTCAGCCAGTCAGCAGCTTGTGCCGAACTGGGCCAGCAGCAGTGCGAGGTCGGAGAGGTCGACGTCGCCGTCCTGGTCCACGTCACCGTCGGCCAGGGTCGCGCCGGTCAGGCCGAAGTTGCTCAGCAGTTCCGCCAGGTCGCTCAGGTTGACCTGGTTGTCGCCGTTGACGTCGCCGGGGCAGCCCGGGATGACGAACGTCAGCGTCGCCAGGCCGGCCGTGCCCGTTTCCTCGAGCGCGACCGCGGTCGCTTCATGCTGGCCGGGCGGCAGTCCCGCCAGCGTGCGGCGCCACGCGAAGCGATCGTACGCCTCGGCCTGGTTGCCCGGGCCGATCAGAGTCAGCGGATCCGCCCCGCCCGGAACATCGACCAGCAGGTAGACCTCGCGGGTGGTCGCGTCGCCGGCCTCGATCGAGAACAGCGGGTTCAGTTCGTCCGAGCCCGGCACGATCTCGAGCGTGATCGGCGGCGGCAGGCGGTCGACATAGAAGACCTCGCGAAACTCGCGGAAGAGCGGATCGGTGCCGCCCGGGCGATGGCGGAACGCGACCACCGACAGGTAGTGCAGACCCTCGTCGAGATCCGCCGCGGTGATGTCCTGCGCGTAGGTCCCGCTCGGATTGCCGGAGTTGTACAGCGGCATGCTGGTGGTCAGGAAGTTCTCGTAGCCGGGGATGACCGCGTCTCCCTCGCCGAAGTCGACGCCGCCGTTTCCGTTCAGGTCCAGGTAGCCCGCGTCGACCCGGAACGCGGCCAGGTCGTCGGTGTTGCTGTCCGACGGGTCGGTCTGCGTCGTGGCCAACTGGATCGTGAAGTCGCCGGTCACGACCGGAATGCCGGCGAGCCGTCGGCCGTAGCTCGGCACGCCGGCACCGTCGGGCGGCAGGGTGCTGCTGACGCCGGCCAGGCTCAGCGTGCCGCTCGGCAGGGCGGGGGCGTAGATCACGAAGCCGCGGCCGTGGTCGCCGGCCGCTCCGCTGTTGTTGCGCGGCACGGGCAGCAGGACCCGCTGGCTGCCGTCAACAACCAGGACGTCGGGGACCTGGTCGAAGGGGTCGACGCCGGGGTCGGCCGCGTTTCCGCTGACTTCGTGCAGGCGGGTGCCGGCCGGGAACCCGGTGGCGACCGAGCGGAAGTCCACGCCGGAATCCCAGCGGTCGTTGAGGCCGATCAGGGCGTTGCCGGTGCCGCCGGTACCGCGGCGTTCGAGCACGAGGACATCGTCGAGGGACTGGTTGACGGGGTCGGTGCTGTTGAGCACCTGCAGGGTTCCCCGGCAGACTTCGCGGCGCAGGCGGACGAGGTTGGTGATCGTGTCGTCCGGCGTGCCGTCCGGGTGGTGGCCGAGCGCGATCGGGACGCCCTCGCGCGGGTAGAACGAGCGGTTCGGGCCGCGGAACTGGCCGGCGTTGTGATAGACGATCGCGTTGCCGGTCCGCGTCAGCAGGTAGGCGTGCAGCATGTAGGCCTGCTGGCGGACGGTCGGGGCCGGCGGGGCGCTGCCGCCATCGCCGACCGTGCCGTTGTCGTGGCTGAAGAGGTGGTTGACGCCGACGGTGCCGTTGTTGAAGCCGTCGTCGGCGTTGTCGATGTGGGCGTTCAGTACGTTGAGCCAGCTTCCGAAGCCGCCGCTGTTGAGCAGGTCGCGCATCGCGCCGGCCCCGGCCAGGTCGAGGGCGTCGCGCTGCGCGAAGGAATCGAGACGGACGTAGTTGCCGTAGGTGAAGCCGTTGCCGGCCACGCTCTCGACGAAGCTGTACGGGTTCACGCGGGTGCCGCCGGGTGTCGTGCGGCGCATGTGCACGGCGTTGTCCCAGAACGAATCCCAGAACCAGTTGGGGATGTGCTTGGCGGCGTCGAGTCGGTAGCCGTCAAGCTGGAACTCGTCCATCAGCCACTGGGTGTGGCGCAGCAGCAGGCCGGTGGCGTTCTCGACGACGGGATCGCCGTCGGCCGGGTTGCTGCTGAACGGGTGGACTGTGAAGGTTCCGCCGACGTTGCCGTGCGCGCCGGGGTTTGTGAAGGTCTCGCCGGGCTGGTCGAGGTCGGGGTAGAAACGGGTGTTGGCCGGGTCGACCTGGTTGAACAGCGTTCCGCCGGGGATGTTCAGCGGGTTGCCGGGATCGACGGGCTGGCGGATGAACTGGTGGTTGGACTCCTGGGCGATGTCGCACAGGTCGACCAGGTCGCCGGCGAACAGGTCGAAGTTCGGGGCCCCTTCGTCCTCGGACTGCTGGCTGCCGTCGTGGAAATCACCCCAGTTGTCGCCCGGGCCCTTCGGGTTCGGCGGACTGTCCGGGTTCAGCCAGAAGCCGGGATAGCCACCCGCGTTCTGGAAGCCGACGCTGCCGTCCCGGACCGAACAGTGGTTCATGATCAGGTCCACGTAGACCTCGCCGGCGGCCTTGTGGAACGCGTCCACCAGGGCCCGGAAGTCCGCTTCGGTTCCGTAGGTCGTCTCGTACCCGGGTCGCCCGAGATCGAAGCGGTCGAAGACGTCGAACCCGGCCGTGTTGTTCGGGTCGAGTCCGCGGGAGACGGGCGGGACCCAGACGGCGTCGTACCCGGCCAGGAAGAAGTCCGGCATGCGCCGTTCGATGTTCTCGAAGCGGGTTTCGAACCATTGCAGGAAGGTCTTGTCGCCGGCCGAGGCGGCGGCGCCGGTCAGCAGTCCGATCGCGACGGCAGCGATACGGGTCGAGTTGCGGAACATCGTGTGTGCTTCCCCTCGCAGTGTTGCTTGATCATGCCGGCATCGCGGCAACCGCGGCGACACTCCGTTCCTTTGTAGCGGATCGCCGGGGCGCAGGGGAAGCGCCTTTGCCGGGCAGGGAGCGAGAGAAGGGAGCAAGGGAGCGAGGGAGCAAGGGAGCGAGGGAGCAAGGGAATCGGGGAGGGAGCTAGGGAGCGAGGGAATTGGGGAAAGGAACGAGGGAGCGAGGATTGTAGGGAGCGAGGGAATTGGGGAAAGGAACGAGGGAGCGAGGATTGTAGATGGGGATGAACGCCCGTTGCTCCGATCGGCATATACGATGCCGGTTGGAATCATCCTTTTTGCAAGGAGCAACGGGCATGTCGAGGTTAACGGTTTTTGCTGGATTGGACTACGCGACTTCGTTCGTGCAGGTCTGTGTGTTGGATCGCTCGGGCAGGCAACTCGGCAACCGGCGGTGTGCGAACGACGCCGGGGTGATCGATCGTTACCTGCGGACGTTCGGTGAACGGGTCGAGGCGGCCGTGGAGGCCTGCACCGGGGCGGCCAACCTGGCCGAGGAGTTGAGCCAATTGCGGAACTGGCGGATCAACCTGGCCCACGCCGGTTACGTGAAGCGGATCAAGCAGAATCCTGACAAGACGGACTACAGCGATGCCCGGCTGCTGGCTGACCTGCAGCGGGTCGGCTATCTGCCGAAGGTCTGGCTGGCCCCGGAACGGATTCGCGAACTGCGTCAGGTCGTTCGGTATCGTCAGCAGTTGGCCAACCAGAAACGGGCCTGCAAGGTCCGCGTCAGCGCGATTCTGCGTGAGCATCGAATCCGCCCACCGGCCGGGATCACCTGGACGATCCGCTGGCGTCGCTGGCTGCAGGAGCTTGAGTTGCCGACGAGCAGCCGCTGGGTAGTCGACCAGCATGTTGCCGAGATCCAATCGCTGGAACAGCGGCTCAAGGAGGTGGCCGCGTATATCGAGCGGCTGACGGCGGATGATCCGGAAGTCGCCCGTTTGCTCGCGCAGAAAGGCATTGGCCTAATCACGGCCGGCGTGCTTCGAGCAGAGATCGGGCAGTTCGATCGCTTCCGCTCAGGCAAGCAGTTGGCCCGCTTCTGCGGCGTCTCACCGCGAAATGCATCGAGTGGTAATCGCCAGGCGGATGCCGGCCTGATCAAAGCGGGGAACGCGCATCTGCGGGCGACGATCATCGAGGCGGCGCATCGTCTGATGCGGATGGAGCCGCGCTGGCAGAAGATGACGTACAACATGCTGGCGCGCGGCAAGAAGAAGAGCGTGATCGGGGCCGCGGTAGCGAACCGTTGGATCCGCTGGCTGTATCACGAAATGCAGGACCAGAAAGCGGCCTGATGACAGGAGATGCTCGCACCCCGTCGTTTGCGGTGGCCAGCTCGTCGCACCCTTGGGCTAACCATGCTCGTCTGTAGATGGGGCCGTCACCGCACTCTCGAAACACCCACTTGGGCAGGCCCACCGGGCCGCGCTCGGATAGAAGAATGGGATCTTGCGAGCAGAACCCGCTTGACAGGCAGCGGGCGTTCAT
>JAUIEC010000007.1 GCA_030428945.1 Phycisphaerae bacterium
CGACCCGCTCACCCAGTTCCGGCTTCAGCAGCCGGATGCCGTGCAGCCCGATCGACGCCAGCACCGTGAAGCTCGCCTGCTCGTCCGAGACCGCGTCCGGAACCCGGGCCGCCAGCGTGCACGGAACGCAGACCATCTCGGCATGCGGACCGTTCGAAGCCACCCGGTCACCGACCGCGAAACCCGTCACACCCGCACCGACGGCCACCACGTGCCCGACGTTGCAGTAGCCCAGCGGAAGCGGCTCATCCAGCCGGCTGAAGACCGCCTCGAGCGTCGGCAGCAGCCCGTCGGTCTTGATCTTCGCCAGCACCTGCTTGACCTTGTCCGGCTGCGAGCGGGCCTTCGCCAGCAGGCTCGCCTGCCCGAACTCCACCAGCATCCGCTCCGTCCCGGCCGAAATCAGGCTGCAGTGCGACTGCACCAGCAGGTGCCCCGGACGAACGGCGGGACACGGCACCTCGGCGACTTCCAGTTCGCCCGTGCGAAGATGTTGCAGGATCTGCTTCACCGGTACTCCTCGGTCTTGCCGCGACAACCCGCTCAGGCCGGCCGCGGAATGGTCTCAAAGCCGTCGGCCTCCCGCCGCCGGGCCAGCGCCTGCCGATGCGTCTCGATCTCCTCGGGTTCGAAGCGCGGCCGAAGCGGCCGGGCCGGCACACCTCCGACAATCGTGTACGGCTCGACGTCCTTGGTGACCAGCGCCCCGGCCGCGACGATCGCGCCTTCGCCGATCGTCACGCCGTGCATCACGGTCGCCCCGTGCCCGATCCAGGCGTCATCCTCGATCAGCACCGGCCGACCGACGTCCCGCCCCGCGTGCACGCTCGGCGTGCCGACCACGTCGAAACGGTGATCGCCGCCGACCACCGCGACCCGCCCGGCCAGCATCACGTAGTTCCCGATCCGCAGGTCATCGACCGCCAGCCAGCAGCGCGGCCCGATGAAGCTCTCGGCCCCGAGCCAGAGCGCCCGGGGGCGAATCACCACCTGGTAGCCGATGTACGAATCGCGCCCGCAGTGCCGCAGCCGGTGCCGGAACCGCAGCAGCAGCGCCATCCGCAGTCGTTTCAGCAGCCGCTTCATCGTTACCAGCAGATCCCGTTGTAGTCGCACCCGGCCGGCTGCTCGGGCGAGAACAGTCGCACCAGGTCGAAGACGATCTTGTCGTGCCCGCGGGCCAGCAGCGCGTCGCGGAACCCGGGATCGCTGTTGGCGATGACCACGATCTCGGAATCGTCGATCACCTGGTTGATGTCGTCCCGAAGCAGCGACGAGATGTGCGGAATCTCGTCCATGATGTACTGCTTGTTCGCCCCGACCATCGCCGCCAGCGCGACGTTCCGGTCGAAGATCTGCAGGTCGTAGCCCTTGCCGATCAGCGCCTCGACCACCGTCACGATCGGACTCTCGCGCAGGTCGTCGGTCCCCGCCTTGAACGCCAGCCCGAGCACACCGACCTTCTTCTTGCCGCGCCCGACGATCTCGTCGACGAACCGCCGCACGTGCAGTTCGTTGCTCGGCAGCAGGCTCGACAGCATCGGCAGGCTGATCGCGCTGCGCCGGGCCCGGTCCAGCACCGCCCGCAGATCCTTCGGCAGGCACGAGCCCCCGAACGCGAAGCCCGGCTTCAGGTACACCGGCGAGATGTTCAGCTTGGTGTCGGCACAGACGATGTCCATCACCTTGTGACTGTCGATCCCGAGCGAACGGCAGAACGTTCCGACCTCGTTGCCGAAGACCACCTTCATCGCGTGGAACATGTTGTCCGCGTACTTGATCGCCGCCGCCACCGGGATCTCCGTGATGAACAGCGGCGCGTCGATATCGGCGTACAGCTTCGCGACCAGTTCGCCGCTCCGCGTGTCGCGCGTCCCGATCACCGTCTTCGGCGGTCCGAAGAAGTCCTTTACCGCCGAACCCTCCCGCAGGAACTCGGGGTTCACGCAGAATCCGAAGTCCTTGCCGACCCGACCGCCCGAAGCCCGCTCCAGCGCCGGGATCGCGACATCCTCGGCCGCACCCGGCAGCATCGTGCTGCGGATCGTCACCACGTGGTAACCCTTGTGATCCTTCAGCGCCGCTCCGATCTGCTCGCAGACCCGCTGCACGTAATCCAGGTTCAGGCTCCCGTCCCGACGACTCGGCGTCCCGACGCACACCAGGCTCACGTCGCTCCCCAGGATCGCCGCGGCCACGTCATCGGTCGCCGTCAACTGCCCCTGCTTGTGCGCCGTCGCGATCAGCTCGTCGATCTCCGGCTCGATCACCGGCGACTCGCCCGCGGCGATCTTCTGCCGCTTGACCTCCAGGACGTCGACCCCGATCACCTCGTGGCCGAGCTTGCAGAAACAGCCGGCCGAAACCGCCCCGACGTATCCGAGACCGAACACGCTGATCTTCATGTTGCTTGTCCTTTCGCGCGGCGTCGCAGCCGCAGCCCGCGCCGAATGGCTTCCGCCAGTTGATTGACCATGTTGTCGATCGTCGCCCGGGTCCGGATGTGCTCGTGACCCTGCCGCCCCAGGCGCGCCGCCAGGTCCGGATCCGTGATCAGCCGGGAAAGCTGGTCCGCCAGCGCACCCGCGTCACCACGCGCGAAACGCAGCCCCGTCTTCTCGTGCTCGACCAGTTCCGAATCCGCGAACGGCTCGTCCGCGCACACCGTCGGACGACCCAGCGCCATGCTCTGCACGATCGCCAGCCCGACCGCCCCCGGAAAGACGTTGATGTCCGCCGCCGCGTACAGCCGGTTGTCCGCCCCGATCGGCAGCTTGCCCAGGAAACGCACGTCCAGCTTGTCACCGTACGACGCCGCCTGCGCCCGCAGACTCTCCTCGGCCGGACCCGTTCCGCCGATCGCCACCACCAGCGGACCGTGCCGCTCGGCCAGGCGCCCGGCCGCCTCGATCAGCAGGTCGATCCGCTTGCTGCCGATCAGCCGCGAAACCACCGCCAGGATCCGCGCGTCCGCCGGCACGTCGAGTTCCGCCCGGTACTGCCGCCCCTGCGCCGCCCAGCCTTCCGGATCCGCGAGAATCATGCTCGTGTCGACCGCGTTCTGCGCGATCACGATCCGCTCATCGCTGAAACCCAGGCCGCGGAAGTACGGCCGCGACGTCTCGCCGTAGCCGACGCACAGCGTGGCCGGTCGCGAGAAGACCCAGTAGGCGAACTTCTTGAGCGCCTCGACCAGTCCGCCCCGCTGCTTCGGCGAAGCCCCCTTGGCCCAGTAGATCACCCCCTGCCCGCGCCACCACTGCCGCCAGGCGGCCAGGTGCACGGTCAGGAAGTTGATCGGCGCCTCGCACAGGATCACGTCCGGATTGAAGGCCTTCACGCGGCGGACCGATTCCCACTGAACCAGCGCCGCCAGCGGCTGCCGCCCGACCTGCGAAGTCTCGACCGGGAAACTGCGGTCCAGCGGCGGCGCCGCGATCCCGGTGTCCCCCGTCTTGATCTCGGTGCTGTGCAGGAAGACCACGTCGAAATCGGGCTGGCTGCTGAGACGCTCGAAGACCGGCCGGCGAAAGTGCGGCAGCGTCCGCGTCAGCACGAAGACGAGCGGACGCTCGCGCTGCCCCGGTGCGAGCCCTTCCCAGTCTACCGCCACGATCCTGCTCCCAACTGCCCCGCCGGTCGCCGCTGCCGACCGGAATCATGCATTAGAACGTTCAGCGCGGAGATTGCAAAGCCTGCGCGGCCGCAACCTCGCCCCCCGGAACCTGCAGGTTCGCCTGCTGCTGCTGCAGGTAGTGCCACTGCTGCATCTGCTGCTGCCACAGGGCGTAGTCGCGTTTCCGCTGCTCGGCCAGCAGGATCGTCGCCATCAGGTAGAAGTACATCATGTAGCTGGCGGTGAAGGTCCCCATCTTGAAGGACATCAGCACGTGGTACAGGAACCCCATGTACATCGGCACCGCCACGAACTTCGCGTCCGTGTTCTCCCACTCCCCGCGACTGAGCGTCCACCCCGCCCGCAGCCCGGCCACGATCAGCGTTCCCCAGCAGACCAGCCCGACCAGCCCCAGTTCGTAGGCCACCTCCAGCAGGTGATTGTGCGGGTGCCCCTCGATCCCCTTGACGCCCTCGTTCACCAGCATCGACGTGCTGCCGGTTCCGTGCCCGATCACCGGACTCCGCACGAATCCGCTGACCGTCTTCTGCACGCGAACCACCCGGTTGCCGACCGACGAACCAAGCTCCTCGCCCGAGAACCGCGCCAGACGCGACGGATCGATGATGATCGCCGTCACCACCACGATGAAGCCCAGCCCGAACATGCTCCCGATCGCCGTCTGGAAGTTCACCCGCCGGCGGTACAGCCAGAACAGGATCGGCAGCAGCAGCGGAATCCCCAGGATCGGACCACGCGTGCCCGTCAGGATGATCGCCAGCGCGCAGATCGGGATGCAGACCCCCGCCAGCACCAGGTTCTTCGTCCCCGGCCGCTCGATCAGCCACGAAATCAGCACGATGATCGCGTTCGCCCCCAGGTCGGCGACCGCCAGCGGACTGGCCCCGCCCAGGCTGACCCGCGATCCCTCCCAGTCCGCGATCCCGCGCCCGAAGACCGGAACCGCCAGGCTGCTGACCACGCCGGCGAAGACCAGCAGACGCAACAGCGTCCGCCCCTCGGTCGCGCTCAGCATGAACAGCGGCAGCGTCGCGATCGCCATCGTGTTGAAGATGCTGAAGATCAGCGACTTCTTCAGCGCCCAGCCGAACTCCGGCGCGCCGATCAGCGTCCGCCCCCACAGCAGCAGGCACAGCACGAACCAGCACAGCACCAGGTGACCCGGCAGCCGCACGGGCTGCTTCTGCGGATTCCGCATCCGGTGCATGATCGCACCGATGATCGCCAGGAACACCACCGCCAGGTCGTACGTGTAACCCACCAGCAGGCCGCCGGCCACGTGCCGCAACAGCACCTTCACCAGCGGAATCGTCACCAGCAGCAGGAACCCGAACCACGGCATGATCGCGCACGCCACCGCACACGCGACATACCCCAGCAGACCGACCAGGATGATCGGAGCAAGTTCGGGATTCATCCGGAAGTCCTCGGCCGACCGGCGGCCACTTCGTCAAACACGTCACGCAGACGATTCATGTGCGCATCGATCCCGAACCGCGCCCGGGCATCACGCCACGCTTCCTCCGCCAGCCGCGCCCGGGTCTCCCCGTCTGATAACAGCCCGGCAATCGCATCCGCCAGCGCGTCCTTATCATCGGCAGGAACATGCAGCCCCGTCCTGCCCGGATCAATCAGTTCCGCCGGGGCACCCCGGTCCGACACGATCAGCGGCGTCCCGCACGCGATCCCCTCGATGATCACGTACCCGAAGCCCTCGACCGTCGAACAGTTCAGGCACACCGACGCCGACGCCACCGCCTCGTACGGCGGAGACAGCCACCCCCGGAACCGTACGTGCTCTTCCAGCCCCAGTTCGCCCACCAGCCCCGCCAGACGCTCGTAATACGCGTTCCCCGACTCCGCCGGGCCGCCGACAATCTCCAGGCTGCAGTCGATTCCCCGGGCCCGAACCGCCGCAACCGCCTCGATCGCCAGGTGCTGCTTCTTCCCCGGCGTGATCCGTCCCACGATCACCACCCGCCCCGGCGTTTTCTCGATACCGCTCACGGCCGCCCGGATCTCCTCCAGTTCCGCCCCGTTGTACACCACGCGACTCTTGCGCCGCGCCGCACCCCAGAGCGTCTCGTGCGCCGTCCGCGAAATCGTGATCACCCCGTCCAGCGAGTGGCCGAAGATCGTGCTCGCGATCACCCGCTGCAGACCCAGCAGCTTCCGCGTGTTCATCATGCTCGGGAAACGCCCGATCGCCGGCCGCCCGCCACGCCACGCCGCCCAGCCCGCCAGCACGTGCAGGTATGGATAGTGCGTGTAGACCAGGTCCGGCTTCCGCTTCCGCACCTCGGCCAGCACCCGGCGATGCACGGTCCACAGCTTCGGCAGCATCCCGATCAGCTTCAGTGCGACCCCCAGCGGCGAACCCGGGTACTGAATCGGCACCGCCCCGCCGATCACCGTCGGCGCCGCGCCGCGCTCGGTCAGTTCCTCGTGAAAGCGCCCGGCCTCCAGGCACAGGTACTCGAACGTGATCCCGACCCGCGCCTGGTGCAGGTAGTCGTGCAGCACGTGATTGCGGACGCCCCCGCCCTCGCGTCCGGTCAGGATGACCAGCACCCGCATCGGCTCGCGCGGCATCGTGTCAGGGCTCTTGTCGGACAACTGGGAACACCCGATTCTGTTCAGCAGGGAGTTGGTTCGTGCTCAGTCGCGGGTCGGTACCACGGCCGGATTCAGTCCACGAACCAGCGGCAGGATCGCCGCCCGGCGCAGTCGGCCGGTGATCCGCGCGGCGGTCTGGTCGACGTTCAGGCGCTCGGCGTGCAGGCACAGCCAGTTGGTCCCGCGCTCGGGGTCCAGGTTGACCGGCGCCAGCCCCCACGTGCTGATGTCCAGGCAGCGGTACCCGAGCCCGGTCAGGTGCTCGTGCATCGCCGCCGGCGTCAGGTCGTGGTTGCCCAGCAGCCGCGGCTGAATCTCCAGGATGATCGACGGGTGCGCCCGCCCGAGCATCTCGGCCGCCCCCCGCAGCACGAACAACTCGACCCCCTCGACGTCCATCACGAGCAGGTCGGGATCGGGCACCTCGCCCGCCGTGATCAGGCTGTCGAGCGTCACGCTCGGAACCACGATCTCGTTGTCGGCGTGCGTGCCCTCGTCGGCGATGCGTCCGACCCCCGTGCTCCACTCGTCGGATGCCGGCAGGAACCGCAGTTCCCCCGGGCGATCGGAAACGGCCTGCTGCCGCAGCTTGAGCTGATCGAGCCTGTTCAGCGCCTTCAGGTCTTCCAGCGTCGCGAAGTTCTCCGGCATCGGCTCGAACGCCACCACCGTCCCCCGCGACCCGACCGCCTTGGCGAACAGCAGCGTCTCGGTCCCGATGTTCGAACCGATGTCGATGATGCAGTCGCCGGACGCGCACAGCGTGTTGGCGATCACCACGTTCCGCCACTCGAAGAACCCGCGAATCGCGAACGCGGTCGCGTGCACCTCGCACCGCGGGTACCGGAAGTAGATGTCCGCCAGGCTCGACCGCGCCGTGAAGGCCGCGTTCTCCTGCTGGGCCAGTTTCCGCGGGTACATCCACATCAGCACCCGCCCCGAGATCGACGGCGGCAGCATCCGACAGACGCGCGTCACACGCGCCAGCCGCCTGGAGTCGGTTTCGATCAGCATCGCTTATGCGCTCTCCGGACGGGATGGCCCCGTCTCTTCGTTGGAACTCGGATCGTCGCCGACACGCGAACTGTGATCCGCATCCGACAGCACGAACTTCCACACGTACACCGCGGCCCAGATGGCGGCCGCGAAGAGCCCCCCGATGCACATCGCCTGCGCCGCCCCGAGCGGACCACGCGTCGGCACCAGCAGCAGCAGCGGCACGATCCGTCCCGTCACCCCCAGCGCCGCCATCCACGGCAGGTACCCCGGCGGCAGGAACTTGTTGATGAACGGACGCAGCGCCGCCTGCACGCTCATCCCCGCAACACCCGCGATCGTCCACGGCAGCAGCGGCGCCGCGGCCGCGGCCGCCGGCTTGTAGAGCAGCAGCACGTAATGGCCGACGAACAGCCCCGCGCCCCAGATCAGCAGCGAGACGCCTATCGAGATCACGAAGTACAGCGTGTAGAACCGCTGCGAGAACCGCTTGCTGCTGCGGGCCTTCCCCAGCAGGCTGAACAGCAGCGTGTTGAACTGCGAACCCGGAATCAGCAGGATCCGGGCACTGGCCGCCGCCGCGAAGAACACCGCCGGCCCCGTCCCGCCCCCCCACTTGCTGATCAGCAGCTTGTCGAGACTGCCGGCCGACAGCACCAGGAACGAACTGATCGACACCGGCAGCCAGACCCGCAGCGCGCCGCGGGCATACTGCGACTCGAGCAGCGGCCGGGCAAACAGCGTGCGACGCTCGACGAACAGGATCGCCAGGAACCCGCCGATGCCCGCCGCGGCAAACCCGTACGCCACCCCGGGCAGGCCGAACGCGAAGTACCCCGGGATCGCGAGGAACTGCAGCGCCGACTGAAACGCGTGCACCGCGACCATCCGCCCGAAGTTGCGGTGGTAGCGATAGATCGTCGTCGCCGTGTGCAGCATGTTCAGCGTGACAAGGTAGATCCCCATCGCCGGCAGCAGCCGCGCCGCGTCCGGACTGCCCCAGAACACGGCGATCGCATCATCGAACGCCACGAACAGCAGCACCAGCGGAAGCAGCGCCAGGGCCGCCAGCGTGATCACCGTCCGCATCAGCGGCCCGTGATCGACCTCCTCGTGGTGGGCCGCGTCCCGCATCACGTAGCCCGACAGGCCCTTGCTGGGAGAGATGCCGAACAGCATCACCATCCCGAACGCGACCAGGAACACGTCCATCTGGTCCGTGCCCATCACGTGGTACATCAGCGGGAACAGCAGCAGGCGCGGCACGCCAAGCTCGATGAACTGGTCCGCCGCGGTCCACGAAAAGTACCCGCCGAACCGGGCGATCTTGCTGCGCCGTGACTCGCTCATCCCAGCATCCGCCCGACCAGCGGAATCCGCCGGGCCGCCGCACCAACCAGCACCCGCAGCGCCCCCCGACGTCCGACCCCCGGCAGACTGCAGACAAACCGCAGTCGCCCGCCGTTCGGAACCCGCGGAATCTGGAAGGGATCATCACCCAGCCGGCAGACGTCACGCAGGTTCACGATCCGCCGCACCGCGCCGCGATACCCCAGCAGACGCGCCGTCTCAACCGTCAGGCTGCCCGCCTCGTTCCACGGAAACGCCAGGTGCCGGATCGGCTTCTCGAAACGTGACTCCAGGATCTCTCGCGTCCGCGACAGGTTCTCGTGAATCGCCGCCCGCTGCGCATCCGCCGTCTCGAACCGCCCCGGTACCGGCGATCCAACCCGCACCCCGAGCGTCCGCTCCAGCACCGCCCGCCAGTCGCTCCGCTCGAAGAACGCCGCCCCACCCTCGGCCGCAACCTTCGCGGCACACGCCTCGAGCGGCTCGCGCTCCGGCAGGAAACGACGACGATGCCCGAGTCGGCTGTCCGCCGGCAGCAGCGGCCAGCCCGCCGGCAGCCCCGGATCGTCCGTCGGTTGCAGATCGTCGCGCCACAGCACGTACTGGTCACGCATCGCCGGCCGGGCAAAGCCCTGCAGGTGCGAATCGATCCAGACCCGGTGGTGCGAGTACGAATGTGCCTGCACGTCCAGCACACCGCTGCCGTGCATCTCGAGCAACTGGTCCCAGGTCGCGCCGCAGCCAAGGGGGTGACGCCGCGCCCGGCAGTGATCCTCCGGACCGTCCGGAATCCACCACGGACACAGGAACACCGTCGCCCGCATCTGCCGGGCACGCAGCAGCGGATACGCGTGCCGGTAAACCGAGGCGTGACCGTCATCGAACGTCAGCACGATCGGACGCTCCGGCAGCGTGCCGGCGCCATCCAGCCAGTCGCAGAGCGCGTCCAGGTCGATCGGCTCGTAGCCGTTGGCCGCCAGGTAGTCGAGTTCCCGCGCGAACACGTCCGGCTCGACATCGTGATACATGACCACCGGCACGTCGCCGTCCAGCCGACCGCTGGCCACGAAACGCGGCCAGTTCTGCTGCAGCCCGAAACGCAGACCGCTGCGAAGCGTCAGCGCCGCCACGACCGCACCGGCCGCCGCCGTCGTCGCCATGCCGGCATCGATCATGCCGGTGTCACCCGCGGCAGATCCCACCGCTCGTGCAGGTCCAGCCCGGTCCGCACTGCGAACGCCTCCAGGTCCGGCCCCAGTTCACGAAGGACGCGCTCCCGGGCCGCCGCCGAAAACGTCGGACGATCCAGCGTCCGCCCGCCCATCCGGCCCAGGCGACCGCGAACCCGCTCCGGCAGAACGGTCCGCACCAGGTTCGCCAGCCACGGAACGCGGCGAATGACCTCGCTGACACCCGAACGCCGCCGCTTGTCGGCCGTCACGTTCCGGGCCCGCGTGTCCTCGGGCTGAAAGTGCGCATCGATCTCCAGTTGCCTGAAGACCTGCGCCAGCACGCCCGCGGGGTCCCGCTTGAAGTCCTCGAAGATCACCCAGATCCAGCGGGCCGACGGACAGTGCCGCGCGATCTCCGCCACCTGCATCTCGTACCGGCTGCAGTCCAGCAGGATCGGATGCGCGTCGAGCGCCTCCTCCAGCGAAACCGTGATCCGCCCCTGGTACCACTCGTGCTGGTAGTGCGAGATGATCCGGTCCAGCGGGTGGCGAACGATGTACAGCATCCGCAGCGCCTCGACATCCAGCGTCGCCGCGATCCGCTCGCCAACCAGCGGCCGGTGCGGGTACATCGTGTAAGTCGTGGAAGCCTCGGCCACGATCGCCGTCTTCGCTTCGCGGAACAGTCCGCGGTACCAGTCCGTCCCGCGCTCCCAGTTCTCGCAGAAGAACCGCGGCTCCTTCGGCGTGCTCATGAAGATGTCGGGGTGCTCACCAAGCTGCCCGGCGAGACTCGTCGTCCCGCTCTTCATCGCACCCACAAGCAGAAGGTTCGGCAGCATGCGTCCTCAGGATTGCGCGGCCAGGATCCGGGCGATCCGCTCGGCCGCCTTGCCGTCCCACTTGTCGGGCGTCCGCCCGCTGGCCGGCTGGCCGGTCCGCTGGTCGTACGCGGCGATGATCGCCCGCGGATCGATCCCGACCAGCGTGTTGGTGCCCTGGTCGATCGTCACCGGCCGTTCGGTGTTCTCGCGCAGCGTCAGGCACCAGACGCCGAGGATCGTCGTCTCTTCCTGGATGCCGCCCGAGTCGGTCAGCACCACGTTGGCATTGGCGGTCAGCTTGAGGAAGTCGAGGTAGCCCAGCGGCTCCACCACGCGCAGACCCGCCAGCCCGTCGATCCGCTGCTTCAGCCCGAGCTTTTCTAGGTTCGCGACCGTCCGCGGGTGCATCGGGAACACGATCGGCCGGTCGCGCTGCACGTGTTCGAGCGCGTCGATGATCCCGCCGAAGATCTCCGGGTTGTCGACGTTGCTCGGGCGGTGCAGCGTCGCCACGTTGTAGCCCCGCGGTTCCAGGCCGAGGTCGGTCAGCACGGTCGACGCTTCGGCCTTCTCGCGATTGGCCAGCAGCGTGTCGATCATCACGTTGCCGACGAAGTGCACTTTCTCGTCCGGCACGCCTTCGCGCTTCAGGTTCTCGAGCCCGCTCGGTTCGGTCACGAACAGCAGGTCCGAGATGGAATCCGTCAGCACGCGGTTGACCTCTTCCGGCATGCCGCGGTCGAAGCTCCGCAGACCGGCCTCGACGTGCGCCAGGCGAATGCCCATCTTCACGGCCACCATGCCGCAGGCGATCGTGCTGTTGACGTCGCCGACGACCAGCACCCAGTCGGGCTTGCGCTCGAGGCAGACCTGTTCGAAGGCGGTCATGATCTGGGCGGTCTGCACGGCGTGGCTGCCGGAGCCGATCCCGAGGTTCAGGTCCGGTTCGGGGATCCCAAGCTGCTTGAAGAACAGGTCGGACATGTTCTTGTCGTAGTGCTGCCCGGTATGGATCAGCAGCGGGTCGATCCCGGAGTGGGCCCCGTAGGCCCGCATCAGCGGGGCGATCTTCATGAAGTTGGGGCGCGCCCCGCAGATATTGATAATGCTCGGCATCTTCCGGTCCTTCCTGCAAAGCCTCGCCGCGGGCAGACTCCGTCCCCGTCAGCCGCGCCGGACCACTCGCCCAAACGCTTGCCCAAAAAGAACTTACGGCCTGCCTGTCAGCGCACAGGCCCTAGAGCCTATCGGCCGCGCCGCGGGGCGTCTAGAGGGGCGTGGGAAAAGCCCTTACGGGGGGTACGGAGACGCGGGAGACGTGTTCAGGACTTCGGAGAGCAGCGTTCCGGTTCGAAGTTCGGCGTTCACGTTCCGGAGTTCCGAGTTCGGAGTTCCGGAGTCCCGAGTCCCGAGTTCCGAGTTCGGCGTTCGGAGTTCGGTTCGGCGTTCCGAGTTCGGAGTTCGGAGTTCGGCGTTCACGTTCCGGAGTTCCGGAGTTCCGAGTTCGGCGTTCGACGTTCGGCGTTCGGACTGCCGCCCGTTCGCTCGTCGTAGGGTGCGTCATCGACGCGGCAGACCGCGACCCCTCCCGCCACGGACGCTGCAGGCGTCGATGCCGCACCGCGTGGCAGTCCGCTCACCGCCCCGCAGCAACATCCGCGCGGTAGGCATCCAGCACCCCGCCCAGGATCGCGATGTCCGACTCGAACGTCTCCGGCAGCAGCGGCCCGAACGAGAAGCGGAACCAGTTCTCGTACGGCGACACGTAGGCCGGGTCCTTCGCGTGCGGCCTGGCCATGTCGCAGTCGACGCCTTCGAGGATCGCCGCCCCGTGCCGGAACAGCCGCCGGTTCAGTTCGCCGGCGTTCAGCCCCTCCGGCAGGCGCAGCCAGTGGTAGAATCCGCCCTCACCGGTGAAGACGCCCAGCCCCATCTTCTCGAACGCCGCGCCGTACCGCTCGCGCTGCATGCCGTAGTGCCGGTCGACCGCCTCGCGGGCCTGGGCCACGCGCTCGGGCCTGAGCAACTCGACCGCGTACAACTGCGACGGATGGCTGACCCCGCCCATGCCGAAACTCGAATAGTTCGACATCGTCTCGATGTTCCGCCTGCTGGCGATGATCCAGCCGATCCGGATTCCGGGACACTGCAGCCCCTTGGTGCACGCGCCCGACAGGAACACGTTGCTGTTGTCGAGATCCCGGACGTACTGGAGGCCGCTGACGCCCCGGGACGGGTGAAACATCTCGTAGGCTTCGTCCAGCAGGATCCCGTTCTTCGGCTGCTCCGCCAGCGCGATCAGTTCCTCCAGTTCCGCCCCCGCCCGCGTGTGGCCGGTCGGGTTGCCCGGGTTCGAGATGATCGGCAGCAGGTGCGTCCGGTCGTTCAGACCGCTGCGATCGAAGTAGACCGCGTTGGCCGGATGGAACCCGTTCTCCTCGGTGAACGGCACCACCCGCCAGTCGGTCCCGGTCTGCGTCAGGATGTCGAGATACGCCGGCCACTCCGCGTTGCCGATCCGGACCTCGACGTGCGCCTTGAGGAACGCCAGCACCGTGTAGATCCCCGGCCGGCCGCCGGCGAAGACCATCACGTTCTCAGGCGTGATCTTCGAGCCGTAGAAGTCGTTGTAGTGTGCGGCGATCGCCGCCCGCAGACGCGGGTGCCCCCACGCCTTGGGATAGAAACGATCCTCGAAGGTCACCTCGACACTGTCCGGCAGCGGCGGCCCGCCGGGAAGCTGCGTCGTCAGCGGAAACCCCTGCGACCAGGGATGCGTCCCCTCGGTCCCCATGAACTGACCGTAACTGTCGCGAAAAGCGTACAGCGTCTCGTAGATGCCCATCGGCGGGCAGTTGTCAGACAGGAACGACTCGCGTGTCATCTGACCCCGCTTTCACTCTTCCACCCATTCACCCATTCACCCTTTCACTCTTCCACCCATTCACCCTTTCAACAAAGACCGGTCAGGCCGGCGGATCGACGCGCTGCAGCACGTTCCGCTCGACCTCCACGACCACCGACTGCGAGAGCATCTCCACGCTCAGCACCAGCCGGGTCCGACCTTTCCGCGACTGGACCCGGCCCTGCACGCCCGCCAGCGGACCGGCCATCACTTCGACCCAGTCGCCTCGCTGCAGCGGCCGTCCGAACTCGAACGCCGTATCGGTCGCCAGCACCGTCTGCACCGCCCGCAACTCGCGAACCAGGGCCGCCTGGTCGGTGACCTCCAGCGTCGTCGCGATCCGGTTCGTCCGCAGGGCCCGCTCGCGCTGCGCCTGATCCGCCAGGATGAAGACATACCCCGCGAAGACCGGCACCAGCGCCTCGGATGTCCGGCCGCTGCGGGCACTGCGGGTGACGCTCCGCTGCAGCGGCAGGTAGAAGCGAATCCCGAGCGTTCGCAGGTCCAGCCCGAGCGCCTTCTCGGTCCGCGGACGGGTATGCGCAACCCACCACGGCAGCGTCGAATCCGGTATCGCCCGCTCGGCCGCCTGCAGCAGACGCTGCTCCCAGAACGCCGCCGCCGGCGTGCGGATCTCGGATTGCGGGTTGCTGGCGCTCATCGTCATCCCGTTGCGGCGGCCGCGGCCCGGTCCGTCCGCGCGACCTACTTGATCCAGCCCGCCTTGCGCTTCTCGATGAAGGCCCGCATGCCTTCCTGGCCCTGCGCGTGCTGCATGCTCTCCGCAAAGGCCGCCGTCTCTTCGCCGGTCAGCAGCGCCCGCTTGCAGGCCGCGATCGCCGCCGGCGAAGCCTTGCGCATGCTGCCGGTCAGTTCGGCCACCGCCTGTTCGAGCGCATCGTCATCGGCGACCACCTGGTCGACCAGGCCGATCCGCTCGGCCGCCGCGGCATCGACCGACAGTCCGCTGTAGATCATCCGCCGCGCCTGCGACGGCCCGACCAGGCGCGGCAGCCGATGCGTGCCGCCCCAGCCCGGAATCAGGCCGAGATGCGTCTCCGGCTGGCCGAGTTGCGCCTTCGCCGTCGCGATCCGAAAGTCGCACGCCAGCGCCAGTTCGCAGCCGCCGCCCAGCGCGTGACCGTTGACGGCCGCGACCGTCACCTGCGGCAGCGCTTCGATCTGCCCGAAGACCTGCGTGCCGGCCTGCCCGAACTGCACGGCCCCCTCGTGGTCGAGCCCGCTCATCTGCTTGATGTCGGCCCCGGCCACGAACGTCTTGCCGCGCCCCTGGAAGACGACGAAGCGGATGTTCTCATCCTCGGCCAGCGGGCGGACGGTCGCGCCGAGCGCGGCGATCACCTCCAGCGAGAACACGTTGACGCCCTTCTCACTCGAGAACCAGACGTGGGCGGTGTCGCCCTCGAGTTGCAGTTTGACCGTTGTCACCGGTTTCGCCCCCCGCTACTTGCTGTAGTCGTAGAATCCGCGTCCGCTCTTGCGACCGAGCAGGCCCGCCCGCACCATCGTCCGCAGCAGCGGCGTCGGGCGATAGCGATCGTCGCCCAGGTCGCGGTGCAGCACTTCGAGAATGAACAGGCACGTGTCCAGTCCGATCAGGTCGGCCAGCGCCAGCGGTCCCATCGGGTGGTTCATGCCGAGCTTCATCACGCCGTCGATCGCTTCGGCATCGGCGACCCCGTCGGCATAGCAGCAGACCGCCTCGTTGATCATCGGCATCAGGATCCGGTTGCTGACGAACCCGGGGTGATCCTTGACCTGCAGCGGCGTCTTGCCGAGGTCGCTCGCCAGGCGCGTGATCGTCTCGGTCACCCGCGGGTCGGTCTGCAGGCCGACGACCACCTCGACCAGTTTCATCAGCGGAACCGGATTGAAGAAGTGCATCCCGATGAACTGCGCCGGGCGACCGCTCGCGGCCGCAAGCTGGCTGATCGAAATGCTGCTGGTGTTGCTGGCGAAGATCACGTCCGGCGCGACGATCCCGTTCAGTTCGCGCCAGACGCGCGTCTTGATCTCGGGGTCCTCGATGATCGCTTCCACCACCAGGTCCACGCCGGACAGGTCGTTCAGGCCCGCGGGCTGAATCCGGGCCCGCGTCGCGTCCGCGTCCTTCTGCGCGAGCTTGCCCTTCTCGACGAACTTGGCGAGCGACTTCTCGATGCCCGCCAGGCCCCGCTCGACCGCGCCTTCCGTGCTGTCGTGCACGTGCACGGTGTGCCCGGCCGCGGCAAAGGTCTGGACGATCCCGGCCCCCATCTGGCCGGCCCCGAGGACGCCGACGGTCCTGATTTCGGTCCGAAGCTGCATGGCTGGTTCTCCTGCTTACCGGACCCTTTCTATAGCGCCGGGCCGGCGCGGTCAAAACCGGCGCAGCGTCCACCGCCAAAGCCGGCCGGACGTGCCACATCACCACCCTTTCTCGGACCCCGCCCGACCGGTCCGGCGGACCGTCGCGCAGGCAAAGCCGAACCCGACGCGGACCGATGCTTCCGTAGCGACGGATTCGGTCGCGGATGGGGTTCCCTGCATGCAGGCGGCGTGGCAACCAGGACGGCGGCGAGCGCACACCGCGCGCGGCTTCTCGCTGCTCGAGGTCGTGATGGTGCTGATCATCATCGGCATGCTCGCCTCGATGGCACTGCCCCGCTACGGCAACTCGATCGTGATTCACAGCGCCGACGCCGCCGCCCGCCGACTGGCCGCCGACCTCGAGTGGGCCCGGACCCTCGCCCGAACCCGCAGCGCCCCGCAGACCGTCCGCATCCTCGGCACCGCCGATCACGCCTACGAACTGGTCGGCATCAATGACCCCGACCACCCCGACCAGGCCTACACCGTCTCTCTGACCGAGGTCGGCCACGGAGCGGTGATCGATTCCTACGACTTCGACGGCGACGCCGACCTGGTCTTCGACATGTACGGCCTGCCCGACAGCGCCGGACAGGTGGTGCTGTCGGTCGGGGACGAGCAGCGCACCATCCAGGTCGAGGTCGGCAGCGGCCTCGTCAGCGTGACCGAATGACCCGCCTCCCCGCCACCCGCCGCTCGTTCACGCTCGTCGAAGTCGTCCTGGCGATGGTGATCATGACGATCCTGATGGGCGGCATGGCCTCGGCCATCGTGCTGGCCTCGCGGGTCCTGCCGGACGACAACCACCCGGTCACGCTGCAGCGGATGGCCACGACCACGGCCGCCGACCTGGCCGCCGAACTCGCGACCGCCACGCGGATCATCAGCAGCAGCGCCCGCATGATCGAATTCCAGGTACCGGATCGCGGGCACGGCGCCGCCGGGCCCGAGACGATCCGCTATGAATGGTCCGGCACCCCGCTGGATCCGATCGAGCGAACCTACAACGGCGGCAGTCCGGTCACGGTCGCGACGCAGGTGACGGCGTTCGACCTCGCCCTGCAGACGGATGTCCGTCGCCTGCAGGGCCTGCCGCGGGTGGCAATGTTCACGGACGCGCTCGACGCACCGGTGACGGCCCGCCAGTCGCTGCTGGAATCGTGGGGCTTCGAAGTCGACGTGATCCTCAGCACCGACACGGCCGGAGACACGGTCACGGCGGCGACGACCGCGGATGTGCACTACTTCCTGCTGGACATCTGGTTCGCCGACGGCGCGATCCTCTCGAACCTGGGGGCCTCTTCGACCCTGAACCTGGCGCGCGGCGCGGTGATCGAGCACGGCGAACTGCTCAAGGACTACGGATTGTCGTCCGGCTTCACCGTTCTCCTGGCCAACAGTTCCACCGTCCAGGTCGCCGACGACACGCACGTAATCACCGCCGCGTTCCCGACCGGCAACCTGATGATCGGCTCCAGCGCCCTGCCGCTGCTGAACGCCACCGGCAAAGCCAGCGGCGGACAGACGCTCGTGACCTACTCGGCCGCCGACAACCTGACCGTCCACGAAATCCACTCGACCACCACCAACGGGACGGCCGCAGCCCGCCGGGTCAAGCTGCCGTGGGCCGACGCGACGTTCTACGTCAACGACCTGAACGACGAAGGGAAGACCCTGCTGCGACGTTCCCTGATCTGGGCCGCCGCCCCGGTCTGCTACGCCCGCGCCAGCGTGACCCTGCAGTGCGGCGCCGAAACCTCCGGCCAGGTTCAGACCGAAGTCCACCTGCTCAACATGCCTCGCGTGGAAGGGTTGTGACCATGAGACGATGCCGCGCCCGCGGGCTGACACTGGTGGAGATGGTCGTCTCGATCCTGCTGGTCGGGATGCTGCTCGTGGCCGCCTTCGGCACGATCGGCGCCACGCAGCGCACGCGGTACGCCGCGGCCGACCAGCGGCGGGCGTGGGACCTGGCCCAGGCGCTGATGTCGGAGATCCTCGAACAGCAGTACGCCGACGAAGAGGACATGGCCCTGCTTCAGCAGGTGGTCCTCGGACTCGGCACGCCGATCACCGTGACCCTCGGCCTCGACCTCGGCGAGCCCGCCAGCACGCGGGCGCCGTTCGACGACATCGACGACTACCACGGCTGGACCGCCAGCCCGCCCCAGGAAAAAGACGGCACCGTCCTGAGCAACCTGACCGGCTGGACCCGCAGCGTGGCCGTTGCCACCGTTCAGCACAGCAAGCCGACCGTCGTCAGCAGCCAGGACGACGGCCTCAAGCGGATCACGGTCACCGTTCAGTATGACGGCACCACGCTGGCGGAACTGGTCGCCCTCCGGTCGCTGCAGATCCCGGACACGCAGGCCTGCTGCCTGCCGGACGGTTCGACCCTGGACATGACCACCACCGTCTGCGCCCACTACGGCGGAACCAGCGCCGGGGCCGGGTCCAACTCGCTGAACACGACCTGCCCGCCGCCCCCCGTACCGGGGCCGGTCTTCGAGGGCTTTGTCGAACAGAAACGACCGTGGGACGGGCAGTCGTTCACGATCGATCCGGTCCCCGGCACACAGGAAGGCGACCTGCTGATCGCTGCGGTGGTCACGGACGGGCAGACCGCCGGACTGCTGAGCGCCCCGGTCGGCTGGCAGATCATCACCACCCTGAGCCGCGACAACACCGTCTCGATGGCCGTCTGGTGGAAGCTCGCGACGGCCTCCGAACCGACCG
This sequence comes from Phycisphaerae bacterium, assembly GCA_030428945.1. Lineage (GTDB taxonomy): Bacteria > Planctomycetota > Phycisphaerae > UBA1845 > Fen-1342 > JAUIEC01. The sequence goes on from JAUIEC010000007.1 coordinate 18,607, forward strand.
GCCACACCTTCTCGTGGGGCGAGAACCAGCAGGCCTACGGATGGATCATGCGCTTCACCGCGCACGATCCGGTCACTCCGATCAACGCCATGGCGACCGCCACGGCCAGGAGCACCGGCAACACCAACCCCACCAGCCCGGCCGCCTGGACGACCGTGCCCAACACGCTCGTCCTGCGGATCGGCGGGTTCGATGACGACGACATCGTCGTGAACGACCCCGGCCTGCCGGACCACACGCCCATCACGATGGACAAGTCCAACCTGCTGCTGGACACCGTCTCGGGCGGGGCCGGGTATGTCCTGCAGGGCAACCCCGGCGACACCGGCACGTCGACCTTCTCGCTGACCCAGGAAGAGGAATCCCTCACCGTGACGATCGCGATCGCCCCGGCCGACACGGAAGGCGGGTAAACCGATGACTGCCACCCGGACCCGCTCGTACCGCCGGCGCGGAACCGCCTACGCGTTCTTCCTGATGACCACCCTGCTGGTGACGATCATCGGCATGGCCGGACTGCGCGTCGCCGGCATCGGGCTGCGCTCGGCGGTCGCCATCAACCAGCAGGTCGAAGCCCAGGCCTGCGCGCAGAGCGGCGTCGAACTGGGACTGGTCGCGCTGAACCGGACCAACAACTGGCGCGACAACCTGCCGGTGGACACCTGGAGCACCCCCGTCGCGGTCGGCAACGGGCTGGCTTCCTGGAAAATCAAGCCCGTCGTCGGAACCACGTTCACCGGCAAACGAAACGGGAGCGTCCGCGTCTACGGACGCGGCACCGCGGGCGATGCGACCTGGCTCTACAGCGTCGAGGTGCAGCCACCGGCCGAAGTCCTGCTGGACAACGAACTGACCAACGGAGACCTCGAGAGCGGCACCGCCACGCCCTGGTTCGCCTACGGCAGTTGCGCGGTGCAGTACGCCGACTGGAACGTCTACGAAGGCGGCGGCAGCCTGCACGTGGCCGGCCGCGCCCCCGGTTCCGGCGCCGGGCAACTGGTCCAGGGACTGGTCAGCGGCGGCACGGTCCGCGCCCAGGCCTACGTCTCCGTCAACGGCACGCCTCAGCCGGTCTGGATGCGCCTGGAGGTGCAGAGCACGGCCGGCACCCAGCAGTTCGAAATCGCCACCGCCGCATCCGTCGCCAAGTGGCGGGCCCTCGGCGGAACGATCACGCCGACCTGGGACGGAACCCTGACCTCGGCCGCGCTGCTGATCGGTTCGGACGACACCGAGGAACTGCTGATCGATGCCGCCCGGTTCATGCTGATGCCCGCCCCGCCCGGCCCGATCGATGGCACCTGGCAACGCGAACCGGACTGAGTAAGCAAGTAAGCACGTAAGCAAGTGAGCAAGTACGCAGGTTGGCTCGTGTGTCGGGGGCAGGTTCGCGTGCCTACGCGCCCAGCGGAATCTCGAACCAGACCAGGGCGCCGCCGCTCTCCGGACTGTTCTCCGCACCGATCCGGCCGCCGTGCGCTTCGGCCACCCGGCGGGTCACCCGCAGCCCCAGGCCGGTCGAATCGTCGCGGCTGCGGCGCTCGCTGAGCGCCACCAGGTCAATCCGCCCATCCGATTCGGGCAGCCCCGGGCCATCGTCACCGACCGCGAAACGCAGCCCCCCCGCGGCCTGCGCGACCCGCACCTCGACCCGCGAACGGGCGTGCTGGATCGCGTTCCGCAGCAGGTTCTCGAGCGCCCGCAGCAGACGCCGCCCGTCCGCCTCGACCGTCTCCGGAACCGATTCGATCACCGTCTCGAGACGCACGCCACGCGCCTCGGCCAGCGGACCCAGCCCGCGAACCGCCTGGCGGACCAGTTCTCCCGGCGGAACAGGCTCGCGCAGCAGGTCGTCCTCCGCTTCCAGCCGGGCGATCTCCAGCAGGTCGTCGGCCAGGTCACGAACCCGGTCGGCATCGTACTGCGCGACCTGGATCAACTCGCGCAGTCGCTCGCGCGAAGCGTCGTCGTCACGCTCGGCCAGCAGCATCTCGGCCCGGTCCAGGCAGGCCGTCAGCGCGGTCAGCGGCGTCCGCAGATCGTGCGAAACCTGCGCGATCCATTCGCGACGATTGACCTCGCGCTGCGCGAGACCGCCCAGCAGCGCCGCGACCCGCCCGCGCATCGCGTTCATCGCGCCCGCCAGCACGGTGATCTCGTCGCGGCCGCCGACTTCGAACGGCGCCGGCAGCCCGCCATCGGCGCCCAGTGGCTGGGCGGCCTGCTCCGCGAGGCGCGACAGGCGTCGCGTGACGAAACGGCTCAGCCCCCAGAGCAGCACCATCGTGACGCCGATCGCCAGGCCAATCGTCAGGGCGCTGCTGACCAGGCTCTTGCGGGCCAGCGAACGCTGCAACTGCTCGTCGTCGGTCACGATCCAGCCGGAGAACGTGTTCGGGTCGAAGTCGCTCTCGCAGACGTGCCCGTCCGCGTCATCGTGCACCGAAACCATCACCAGCGTGCCGACGTGCCGCTGGTCACGCTGCTTGGGCGCATAGATCACGTGCGCCCGGCGGCCGTCCTCGCCCAGGTCGATGTCGGTGTGCGACTCGATGCCGTGCGGCCACGCGCTGCCCCGCGGCCACGGCAGCCAGGTCGACTTGTGCTGCACGCGATAGTCCTGGTCCAGCCAGACGTAGCCCTCGCCGCCGACCATCATCCGCTCGACCAGGGCCCGCGATTCGGCGGTCGGCTCGGTCCGGCCGGTCTGGGGATCCGTCGCGCCAAGCAGCATGGCGTCGGCCAGTTGATCCAGCAGTTCGTCGATCGGCGTACCGGCCCCGTCGGCCAGCGGATCAAACACGTAGACCTCGCCCGGGGTCGGCAGGCCGAGGTACTGGACCAGCCGGTCGTAGAGCGGCGCGACGATGAACTCGAAGACCAGCAGCAGGACGCCGAGCAGGACGGCGAGGCGGAAGGCGAGCCGGTTGTACCAGCGCACACGAACCCCGTCGTCCGCGGCTGTCACGGCGCTTCCCGCATGCGATAGCCGACGCCCCAGACCGTCTCGAGCAGGTGCGGATCGCTCGGGTTCTCCTCGATCTTGGTCCGCAGCCGACGGACATGCAGATCGACCGTGCGCGTGTCGCCGTCGAAGCTCGCCCCCCAGACACGATCGAGAAGCTGGTCACGCGTCCAGACGCGGCCCGGATTCCGCAGCAGGAACAGCAGCAGGTCGAACTCGCGCGGCTTCAGTTCGATCGGCTCGGCGTGGCGGGCGGCCTGGCGCGACTCGGGATCGGCCCACAGCGGCCCGAGCGTGATCCGCCCGTTGCCCAGCGTGCGTCCGGCCCGCCGCATGACGCTGCGGATCCGGGCGATCAGTTCGGGAACATGAAACGGCTTGACGATGTAGTCGTCGGCCCCGACATCGAGACCTCGGACGCGTTCCTCGGGCGCATCGCGGGCCGTCAGAACGATGATCGGCACCGAGCGGCCTTCCTCGCGCAGGCGGCGGCAGAGGTCCAGGCCATCCCCGTCCGGCAGCCCGAGATCCAGCAGGATCAGGTCGAAGGATCGCTTGACCGCGGCGGCCGCGTCGGAAAACGAAACGCTGACCGCGACATCGAACCCGGCGCCGCGCAGGACGTCGAGCAGTTCGGTTCGAATGCGGGGATCATCTTCGACCAGCAGCAGGCGATTGGCGGCGGTTCGAGGCATCGCGGGGTCCGGCATGGGGTCGGGAATCACGGGCAAACGTCCCGGCCATTGTAGAAAACCCGAAGTGACGCCGCAGCCGACCCACGGGCGACGGAGCGGAAACTTCACACCGGAAACACGGCGGAAACAACCGGACCGGCCCGCGCCCGGCGACCGCGCGAAGGGGCGATAAAGGGACCGCCCGCCAGCGGTCATCCCCCTTCTCGCGCCGCCCGGACGTCACCTTCAGGAACAGGCTTCCAGCGCGATCGCCACCGCGTTGCCGCCACCGAGACACAGCGACACGACGGCCTTTTTGCCGCCGGTCCGCTTCAGGGCGTGCAGCGCGGTCACCAGGCAGCGGGTGCCGCTGGCGCCGAGCGGGTGACCGATCGCGATCGCGCCGCCGTGAATGTTGATCTTTTCGCGCGGCAGTTCGAGCACCTTCTCGACCGCCAGCAGTTCCGAGGCGAAGGCCTCGTTGATCTCCCAGACGTCGACGTCGTCCAGCGACCAGCCGACCTTTTCGAGCAGCATCCGGCACGCGGGAATCGGCGCGACGAACACCTCGCGCGGGTGCATCCCGGACGTCGTGTGCCCGACGATCCGCGCCAACGGCGTCGCACCGGTCTTCTTCAGGCCGGCCTCGCTCGCGACCAGCGTCATCGCGGCCCCGTCCGAAAGCTGCGAGGCGTTCCCGGCCGTGACGGTCCCGTCCTTCGCGAACGCCGGGCGCAGCAGGCCGAGCTTGTCGACGGTGGTCTCGGCCCGGACCCCTTCGTCGCTGGTGACGGGCTCCTTGCCCTTCCGCGGCGGGACCGGGACGATCTCGTCGTCGAACCAGCCCTCCGACTGGGCCCGGGCGGTCAACTGGTGGCTGCGGGCGGCGTACTCGTCCTGGGCCTCCCGCGTCAGGTTGTGCTTGCCGGCGGTCTCCTCGGCGATCACGCCCATCAGGTCGCCGTCGTAGATGTTGACCAGCCCGTCGAACTGCAGGCAGTCGACCAGCCTGGCATCGCCGAACTTGTTGCCCGAGCGCATCTGCGGCGCCAGGAACGGCGCGGTGCTCATCGATTCGATCCCGCCGGCCATGATCAGGTCGGCGTCGCCGCAGCGGATGATCTGGTCGGCGGACATCACCGTCTGCAGCCCGCTGCCGCAGACCTTGTTGATCGTGCTGCACGAAATCGTGTTCTCGCAGCCGGCCCCGAGCGCGACCTGCCGCGCCGGGTTCTGCCCGGCCCCCGCCTGCAGCACCATCCCGACCAGGACCTCGTCCAGGTCAGCGGGGCTGGTCCTGCTGTCGGCCAGAAGGGCCTCGGCCACGGGAATGCCGATCTCGACCGCGGAGGTCCGTGCGAATCCGCCCAGGAAGCGGCCGATCGGGCTGCGTCGCGCGGCGGCGATGTACGAGTGCTGGGACATGTCAGGTTCCTCGAAGAACGAAGTCGGGCTCGCGAAGCACGTTGCGGGCAATCACGAGTCGCTGGATTTCACTGGTGCCTTCATACAGTTCGGTGATCTTGGCGTCGCGCAGCAGGCGCTCGGCCGGGTACTCCTGGCAGTAGCCCCACCCGCCGTAGACCTGCAGCGCGGCGTTGGTCACGCGACTCGACATCTCGCTGGCGTACAGCTTGGCCATCGCCGCCTCGGCCGAATAGCCGCGCCCGTTCTGCTTCCGCCAGGCCGCCCGCCGCGTCAGCAGACGGGCCGCGTCGAGTTCGGTCCGCATGTCGGCCAGTTTCCACTGGATCGCCTGGAACTTCGAGATCGGACGGTCGAACTGTTCGCGGGTCTGGCTGTAGGCCCGGGCGTGCTGAAAGGCCGCCCGGGCGATGCCGATCGCCTGCGCCGCGACCCCGATCCGTCCGCCGTCGAGCGTGGCCAGGGCGATGTTCAGTCCACGTCCGATCTCGCCCAGGCGGTTCTCCTTGGGAATCACGCAGTCTTCGAAGACCAGTTCGGCCGTACTGCTCGCGCGGATCCCGAGTTTCTTTTCGAGCTTGCTGACCCGCCAGCCGGGCGTCTCACGGTCGACGATGAAGGCGGTCATGCGGTGCTTTTCCGTCTCGCCGCTGGTCACCGCGAACAGCACGATCACGGACGCCTCGGCCGCGTTGGTCACGAAGCACTTGGTGCCGTTGACGTGCCAGCCGTCGTCCTTCTCGACGGCCCGGCAGCGGGCGGCCCCGGCGTCGCTGCCGCTGCCGGGTTCGGTCAGCGAGAAGCAGCCGATCGCTTCGCCGCTGGCGAGCGGCGGCAGGTACTTCTTCTTCTGCCCGGTCGAGCCGAAGTGCAGGATCGGATCGACGCACAGCGAATGGTGCGCCGACATCAGGATGCCGGTCGCCCCGCAGGCGGCCGACAGTTCCTCGACGACCGCGGCATAGAGCACGCAGTCGAGCCCCGCCCCGCCGTAGGTCTCGGGGACGTAGAGCCCCAGCAGGCCCATTTCAGCGAGTTGCGGAACCAGGCCCTCTTCGAAGCGCCCCTCCTCGTCGCGGAGGGCAGCCTTGGGTGCGATCTCGTTGTCACAGAAATCGCGGATCGCATTCAGCATTTCCTGCTGTTCGCCGTCCAGTGCGTAGTTCACGGTGTGCCGCGCTCCGAAATGACCTGGTGAAGGCCGGACCTGCCCGCTGTTCCCGACGAGACGGGCCCGGCGTACGCTGCGGTTTCCTCCGTGCTCAGGCGTCCGCCTTGAGCAGTTCCCGGGCGATGATGATCCGCTGAATCTGGCTGCTGCCCTCGCCGATCTCGCACAGCTTGGCGTCACGCAGGTAACGCTCGACCGGCACGTCCTTCGTGTAGCCGTAGCCGCCGTGAATCTGGATCGCATCCAGGCAGGCCTTCGTCGCCATCTCGCTGGCGAACAGCTTGCAGACCGAAGACCGCACCCGGTCCACCCGGCCCGCGTCCGCCACCACCGCCGCATCCCGCACCAGCAGGCGGGCGGCCTCGATGCTCGTGGCCATGTCCGCCAGCATGAACGAGACCGCCTGGTGCTCGGCGATCGGCTTGCCGAACGCTTCGCGCTCCCGGGCGTACGACAGGGCCTCCTCGAGGGCCCCGCGGGCAAGCCCGACCGAAAGCGAGCCGATCCCGATGCGGCCCTTCTCGAGCACCTTCATCGCGTCGACGTAGCCGCCGCCGACCGTGCCGCAGACCGCCTCGGGTCCCACGTACACGTTCTCGAAGTTCAGCGTGACGGTGTCGCTGCACCGCATCCCGAGCTTGTCTTCCTTGTGCCCGACCTCGAAGCCCTCCGCCCCCTGCTCGACCAGGAACGCGGTCACACCCTTCGGACCGGCTTCGGCATCGGTGACCGCCATCACGACGAAAACGCCCGCCCGCGTGCCGTTCGTGATGAACTGCTTGTGGCCGGTGATCCGCCAGCCGTCGCCGTCCGGAACGGCCCGGGTGCGCATGTTCACCGCGTCGCTGCCGCAGCCGGGCTCGGTCAGGCCCCAGGCGCCGATCAGGGCCCCGCTGGCCAGGCGCGGGAAGTACTTCTTCTTCTGCTCTTCGTTGGCCCCGACCAGCATGTGCGAGATGCACAGCCCGTTGTGGGCCGCCAGGAAAAGGGCCGTGCCGCCGTCCTGCCGGGCGATCTCCTCCATCACCACCGCGTTGGCCAGGACACCCTGCCCCGACCCGCCGTACTCGGTCGGAATGATCAGCCCCAGCAGGCCGAGCTCGGCCATCTTGCCGATGAACGCGTCGGGCAGTTGCTGTGCTTCGTCCCAGCCGCGGGCGTGCGGGCGGATCTCACGAGCCGCGAAGTCGCGGACGACTTCCTGCAGCGCGGCGATGTCCTCGGGAAGGTCGAACGTCATGCTTTCGGCCTGGGGCATGGTGGTCATAGGGGCAGCCTTGTCCGCGGGTTCTGGAAACGTTTCGTAACAAACCATAATAGAGGGGTCGCCCCGGCTTTTGAAGCGGCCCGGCGGGTGGTCAGATCCGCCTCCAGATGCTAGCTTGCTCAGGCTCCGAGGGGCAAACAGGCGACCGCATGCAGCCGAAACGTGTGAAACTGCTGGGGATACAGTCGGGGCTGGGCGCCGGCACGGCCGGGGCACAGCGCGGCCCCACCGCGCTGCGGGCCCGCGGACTCGTCGACCGCCTGCGGGAACAGGGACACCACGTCGAGGACCTCGGCGACATCCCCGGCGTCCACCAGACCCGCTACGCCGCCAGCACCGACACCTTCATCAAGAATCTGCCCAACGTCCTGCAGGTCAACCGGCACACCCACGCGGCCGTCCTCGGCACCCGCCGGCGACACCCGGACGACTTCCTGCTGATCGTCGGAGGCGACCACAGCATCGCGATCGGAACCCTGGCCGGCCTGGCCGATTCCTGCGAGCGCCTCGGCCTGCTCTGGATCGACGCCCACGCCGACTTCAACACGCCCGAAACCAGCCCGTCCGGCAACATCCACGGCATGAGCCTCGCCGTCGCCTGCGGGTACGGCGTGCTCGACCTGCGACGCATCGCCACCTGCCGCCCGTTCCTGCGGGAAGAGGACGCCTACCTCTACGGCGTCCGCGACATCGACGAACGCGAGGGAGAACTGCTGGCAGGCTCGGCGGTCAACGTCCTGACGGCCGAGGAATTCCGCGCCGCCGGCGTCGCCCGGGCGACCGTCGCGGCCGCCGAGGCCCTCGCGACCCGCTGCGACCACATCCACGTCAGCTTCGACATCGACTCGCTGGACGCCAGCGAAGTCCCCGGAACCGGCACCCCCGTGCCCGGCGGACTGACCGGCAACGAGGCCGAGGAACTGCTCTGGGGCCTCAGCCAGCGTGACCTGATCCACTCGATCGAGTTCGTCGAATACAACCCGACCCTCGACCAGGACGAACGAACCGCCGACGTCACCCTGCGACTCATCCGAGCCATGTTCCAGGTCCCGTAGACCAGGGCACCTGCAAGCAACAAGTGAGCAGGTAACCAGGCGGGCAAGGCGCCTGCCTCGTTCACCTCTTCACTCTTTCACTCTTTCGCTTTTCTCTCTTCGGCCGCCGGTCAGTCGTTTTCCGCCTCCCCCAGCGTGAACGTATCGAGGCTCGTGCTGAAGTTCGCGTAGCCTTCCGGGCCGGACTGGAAGACGCGGGCCTGCTCGACCCAGTAGCTGAAACGTCCGCCCTCGCCCGGAATCTCGGGCCCGAGCTGCAGCGTGACCGCCCCGTCGCCGGTCTCCAGGATCACGCTGGCCGTCGGCTCGCCGAAGCCCGCGTCCTGCACGCGTCCGTCCGTATACGCCAGGTAGCGGACCGCCTGCATGCCCGCCAGTTGCTCGACCAGGCGCTCGACCTTCTCCTCGTCCAGCCGCACGTACGGATCAACCGCGTAGCCCCAGCCTTCCTCGCCGCGCGTGAAACGCAGCGACGCGGCCGCGTCGGTCAGCGTCACCGCCTCGATGTCCGCGGGCGCCCGGTCGAAGACCTGGTGGTCGATCAGCTCGCCGGTCAGCGTGCGATAGACCGTCCGGTCCAGCCGGAAGATGTACGGCAGATCGTCCACCATGCAGTAGGCCTGCCCGCCGACCTCGCTCAGCACCAGGGCATGCCCGCGGGTGCCATCGTCATCGGTCCGGACCGTGATGGTCAGCGTCGCCGGCGGCAGATCCAGACCGTACCTGGCCGGCTGGCCGGTACCGACCACCGCGGCCGCCCGCAGCAGGGCGACATCGTTCAGGATGTCGCGCAGCGCACCGGCGTCGATCCCCGCGCCGGCCGGCGTCTTCATCTGCCAGTCCCCGTCGCGGACCACCACCCGCTCGCGCCCCTTGTACGTCGTGCGAATCGCGACGATGTCGTCGGTTCGCAACGCGAAGATCTTGCGCGAACGCAGCGTCGCCGGGTCGACCACCAGTTGCTCGACCTTCTGGCTCGCCACCACCAGCGCGCCGGCCTGCCCGGACACCTGCACGTACGCGTTCCGCCCGCTCGGTGTCGCGGCGCCGATCCGCAGTTCGATCGGCTCGACCGCGGCGGTCGGCGTCACGCGGATGATCGCGCCGTCACCGCCCAGCCCGTACGCGGCCGGATCCTCGACCTCGTCGACGTAGTCAACCGCCCGCAGTTCCGACAGCGCGCGCACGAGGTCGTTGACGGCCGACAGTTCGATCTCGCCCAGTTCCCCCGCGCCGGTCCATTCACCCCGCACGCGGGTCAGCACGACCGGCTGACGCTCGGGATAGTCCAGTTCGAGTCGCTCCACCCGACCGGCCTCGACCCGCATGACCCGACTGTCACGCAGCGCGTTCAGCCCGGGCAGCAGCGGATCCAGCGCGTCCTGCCGGACACTCGCGACCCACGGACTGTCGAGCGGGCGGACGAAGCGGGTGGTCTTCTCGAGGTCGGCGTACGCGCCCACCTCGATGCCGCGCGTCAGCCCGGCCCCAATGTCGTCGGGCTCGGTCTCGAACCGGATCACCATCTCGGGCTCGGCCAGCCCGTACCGCTGCAGATCCCCCGGCGCGTCGTCGATGAACTCGCTGACCCGCAGCAACTGCAACTGGTTGACCAGCCCCGCGGCCGCCTTCGTGTCGGCGTAGGCCCGCACGGGTTGCTCCAGCAGCCAGTCCCCTTCCGCGCCCTTGCGCAGCGCGATCGTCGCTTCGCCCGAAACGATCTCGACATGGACCGGCGCGCCGTCGTCGCGGTCGAACAGGTTCTTCCCGCGGTAGTCGCTGGCCCGCCGGGCGATGTCGGCCTTGAAGTCGTGCTCGACCACGTGAACCCGCTCACCGCCGGCCGCGTCGGTCACCAGGACATACGTGTCGTTGCTGACCGGCACCCGCCGGCCGATCGCGAACCGATAGCTCCGGTCGCCGGCAATCAGCGTGCAGGTCATCTGCGGCGTTTCCAGTCCGGCCTCCGCGCGCGTGGCCTCCACGCCGCCGGGCGCGAAGGAACGCTTCGACTTCAGCTCCAGCAGCGTCCGCGGCATCTGGCTGACGACCCACTGCTCGGCCGCCGCCGCCACCGGGGCAGTCATCCGCCACGGGCCGGGGCGCGGCGGAACCGCGTCGACCGCACCATCCGGCGTCGGTTCGGCCGGCGTGCGGGTGAAGACCAGCGGATCACCGCTGCGCGGCTGAATCGTCAGGCCGGTGACCTCGTCGAGTTCCGGCGCGTCCGCCAGGATCGCGGTCGGCTCGGCCTGCTCCGTGGTTTCCTCGGTGAAATCGCCGCCACGCCCGTCCCCGGACAGGTACCAGGCAACGGCACCGACGACCACCAGCGCCAGCAGCACATACGTGCCCTTGAAACTCATCACTTACCTCCGGCGCACGAACCAGACGACCGCCCCGGCGACCAGCGCCAGAGCCGGCCAGACACCCACCAGGAAGTACGGCAGCACCTCCGCCTGTTCTTCCTTCAGCTTCTCGAGACGCGGCACCTGCCCGCGCGAAGGACCGACCGCGATCCGGTCGGCGTCACCGGTCAGCCAGTGCAGCGTGTTGATGAACAGGTCCCGGTTGGCCGGGTAAAGCTGGGCCATCACCAGGCCGCCGCTGACCATCATCCACCGGGCCGCCTCCAGCACGCCGTTCGACAGGAACCGCTCGCTGGCAAAGACCACCACCCGGGCCTCGCCCCGCTCGGCCGCGATCGCGACCGGGAACGGACTCGGCTTGTCGTCCGGATACAGCCGCGTGCCCTCGAACTTGTTGAAGTCTTCCTGCAGACGCATGACGTTCTTGATCGCCCACGCGTCCGAACCCTCCGGCACCTCGGCAATCGCGGCATGCGTGACACCCTCGACCGCGCTCTCTCCCGTCAGCACCTCCAGCGGCGTGACCTCGGTCAGCGCGGCCGGCAGGCTCTGCAGCGGCTTGACGATCGGGTGCTCGGTGAAGTGCAGCGGACCGCTCGGCAGGATCGAAGGGTTCTGGTAGTCGACCGGAATGTACGCTTCGGTCTTCCGCGGGTTCAACTGGAACGGAATCACCACGCGCTCCCCGTCCACGCCGATGCCCCACTGCTCGCGCAGGTAATCGTCGTAGGCGTAGCCCCCCTGCCCGGGAATCGGCAGCCGCGTCTGCTTCCAGCCGGCCAGGAAGATCGCCGTCCCGGCCTGCTCGACGGCCGCCTCGACCGCGGCAATCTGCTCCTCCGAGATGGACTTCGCCCCGGCCGGGTTGCGCAGCGCCTGCGGCCCGGGATCGGTCGGCGGAAACACCACGTAGATCGTGCGGGCCGCGTCCTCGACCTCCGGCGGCGTCGGACTGCTGTCCAGGTCCCACTCAGCCGTCAGGAAGTTCTCCTTCTGCAGCGCGGCCCCGATCGCGCCGTACGGCGCCTGCGGCATCTGCCCGCCCATCTGCGGCATCTGCGACAGGTCCGGCTGCAGCAGCGGCCCGCCCGCGAAACGCACGAAGACCACCGCCGTCCGCTCCTTCTGCGTCATCTGCAGAATGGCCGACGAGACCGCCTGCTCGCCGGCGAACTCGCGCCGGTCGCCATCCTCGGCCGGGCGGCGATCCGTCCGGATCGGCCAGACATCGTCCAGCGGAAGCACGCGGACGGCCGTATCGGTTTCGACCACAACCACCGACCCGGCCTTGAGCTGCTCGTAGGCCTGTTCGAGTTCGAGCGGCTCCAGCCCGAGCGAGGCGTCGCGAAGCGCCTCGATGCCGTCCAGGACCGGCGTATAGCGCTCGACCGCGCCGGCGAAATAGGCCCGGGCCTGCTCCGAGAGCCCCGGAATCTCCAGCGCCCCCTGCCCCATCCAGTCGCGGGCGACGGTCAGGGCCTTGGCGACCTGGTCGAAGTGCGAACCGATCGCGTTGAGCGCCTGCCCGTATCGCGGAATGTCGTCGACCTGCAGTTCCTCGACGGCGGCCTGCACCGCCTCGGCCTCTTCCAGCACGATCGTCAGGTTGCGGTCGATCACGGTCAGTTCACGCACCTGCTGCAGCGCGGGCTGCTCGGCCAGCAGCGCGGTCAGCGTGGCCTTCTCCTCCTGGAAGAGCCGCGCGATCGACTCGGCCAGGGCCGGGTACTTCGCCAGCGCCTCCTGGTAGGGCAGCGCCTCGGCCTGGTACTTGGGCTTGGCCTGCAGCCGGTCGAGCAGGCTCCGCAGCCGCCCGGGTTCCTCGGCCGGATCGATCATCGCGGTCGTCACGCGGTCGCGGCCGGCGGTGTCGTACAGGTCGAGCAGGTCGGCGACGCGCCCGCGGTGCTTGTCGGCGAACGGGCGGATCTCGCTGAGCGCCAGCGAATACAGCCCGGTGATGGTCAGTTCCTGGTCGACGCCGTCCAGCAGGTTCTGCGTGCGACTGCTCAGGCTGTTGACGCCGCTGCTGCTGAGATCGCGCTGCCCGCCGAACCGCCCGGCCGCCCAGACGGCAAAGCCGACCACGATCAGCATCAGGGTGATGTCGAGGACACCCTTGGCCCCGAACAGGAAGCGTCGCTTGTTGGCCGCGGTGTGATCTATCGCCATCGCTTCGACTCCACCACCTTGACGGTTGCGAACAGGAAGAAGGCCGCCATCCCGAGGAAGAACACGAGGCTCTCGGTGGTCACCAGTCCGCGGTTGAACTGGTCCAGATGACGGACGACGTTGACCCGCTGCACGATGTCGCGCAACGCGCCGCTCGTCTTGCCGACGATGAAGGACGAGAACCAGACGAACAGCATCAGCGGGATCATCCCGACGATCCAGGCGACCACCTGGTTGCTCGACAGGCTCGACGTGAACGTGCCGAACGCGACGAACGCCAGCCCGACCAGCAGCAGCCCCAGGTACGACGAGAACGACGCCCCGTAGTCCGGCTGCCCGTACATCGCCAGCACCACCAGGTACACCAGCGTGCCGGCCAGCATGATCGCGTAGAAGATCACCGCCGCCAGGTACTTGCCGAGCACCATCTGGAAGTCCGAGAGCGGCGCCGTCATCAGCGTCTCGATCGTCCCGCTGCGATACTCCTCGCTGATCAGCCGCATGCTGATCGCCGGAATGATGATCGTCAGGACGTAGGGCGTGAAATCGAAGACCCGCCGCAACGTGGCCGGCTTGCCCGGTTCGAAGACCTCCGCCACCAGCACGAAGACGCCGGTCAGCAGGAGGAACCCGGCGATCACGACATAGCCGATCGGCGAGAAGAACAGCGACAGCAGTTCACGCTGCATGATCGCAACGGTGTTTCGCATCGGTTGGCTTCCTTACTCTGCTCGGGCCTGGTTCGAAGCCTGGGCGACGATCTTGACGAAGTAGTCTTCCAGCGAGGCACCGGCGCGACGCAGTTCACGCAACGCCCACCCGCGCTCGCCCGCCAGGCGGAAGATCTGCTCCCGCGGGTCGCCGCCGGCTCGCACGGACGCCAGCGTCCAGTCGCCGACCGGGCGCGTCGTCACGCCGCTGACCCCCGGCAAGCCCTCGAGGGCCGCCTGCAGGTCGCCGCCCGCCCCCTTCAGTTCGACAATCGTCTCGGCATCGCCGGCAATCTGCGCACGCAGTTCGTCCGGCGTCCCGGCCGCGACCAGGTGCCCCTTGTTGATGATCACGATCCGCTGACAGGTCGCCTCCACCTCGGGCAGGATGTGACTCGACAGCATCACCGTGTGATCCTGGGCCAGTTCCCGGATCAGGCTCCGCGTCTCGCGGATCTGGGTCGGGTCCAGCCCGACCGTCGGCTCGTCCAGGATCAACACCCGCGGATTGTGCAGCAGCGCGTCCGCCAGCCCGACCCGCTGCTTGTAGCCCTTCGACAACGCCCCGATCGGACGGTCCAGCATGTCCGTGATCCAGCAGCGCTCCGCCACCCGGTCGATCGCCGCGTTGCAGTCGGCCCGGTTCAGGCCGCGCAGCTTGCCGCGGAACCGCAGGTACTCGCGTGGCCGCATTTCCGGATACAGCGGCGTCAGTTCCGGCAGGTAGCCGACGATCCGGCGAACCTCCATCGACTGCTGAAAGACATCGAACCCCCCGATGCGGGCCTCGCCGGAGGTCGCCGGGTGGTAGCAGGTCAGGATGCGGATCGTGGTCGTCTTGCCGGCCCCGTTCGGGCCGAGGAACCCGACGATGTCCCCTTCGGCAACATCGAACGAGATGCCGCTGACGGCCGCGACCCGCCCGTACAGCTTGGTCAGATCCTGGACTTCAATCACAACGGGCCTCCGGGCGGAAGCGAGGCGGGTACCGCGGCACCCGCGAGAAAAACCATGTACTGGAGTTCGTGCCCGCCTCCCGCCGGGGAAGCGATCAGGGTTTGAGATTCTACGAACGGCGGCGGGCCTGTCAACACGGCGGGAACTGCTTGAAAGTCCTTACCGGAAAGAGAGTTACTGCCCACTGGGCAGACCGTTGGCGAGGACCGCTTCGAGTACGTCCGCGAAGAGATCCACCTCGGCTACGGTCGTATACACATTGGGAGACACCCGGATGCCGCGAACCCCGCCATAATCGATCGGCGTCACGATGATCCGGTGCTGCTGCCACAGGTAACCCGTCAGGGGCGAAGGCTCGATGCCCTCGATCTCGACCGTCGTGAAGCCGCCCGTGTGCGCGTCGTCCAGCTTCGTCGCAAAGCGGACCCGCCGGTCCCCGGCCACCCGCGCGATCCAGCGATCACGCAGGTGACGCAGCCGCGCCAGCTTGCGGGCCGCCCCGAGCGCACCGTAAACACCCAGCGCCTCCGCCACCGCCAGGCGATTCGCGGCCGGGTGCGTCCCGATCTCCTCGAACTTGCGGATGTCCGTCCCGCGCGGCTCGGGGGCCGCCATCAGCGGCCAGATGTCGCCGATCCGCGCCCGGCGGACGTACAGGAAACCCGTTCCGTGCGGCGCGGTCAGCCACTTGTGCAGGCTGGTGCCGTACAGGTCGCAGTCCAGGTCGTCGCGGCGGAAGTCCAGGTGCGCGAAGGCGTGGGCGCCGTCGACGATCACCGGAATCCCGCGCCGTCGGCCCAGGTCGCACAACGCGCGAACCGGCATGATCTGCCCGGTCGCGAAGATCACGTGCGAGCAGAGGATCACCCGGGTCCGCGGCGTCAAGGCCGCCTCGTAGGCCGCGACCACGGCCTCGGCGTCGGTCACCGGGCTGGGCAGGTCGATCAGGTTCAGCTTGATGCCGTCCCGCAGTTCGCGCTGCCGGTACGTGTTCAGCATCCGCGGGTAGTCGAGAGCCGCCGCCACGACTTCGTCGCCGGCCTTCAGGTCGATCCCGTAGATCAGGATTTCGAGCGACTCGCTGGCGTTCCGGGTGATCGCCATTTCCTCGCGGTCGCAGCCGAACGCGTCGGCCAGGCCGGTCCGGACGGTCTCGACCTGCGGGTCCTGCTGCTGCCACATCGTCCGCGAGGGCGCCTTGTTGGCGTGCTCGTAATGCCGCCGCATGGCCTCCTGGGCCACCCGGACCGTCGGCGACACGCCCCCGTTGTTCAGGTTGATCATGCTGCGATCAACCGTGTAAGCCTGCTGCACCTGGAACCAGAAGTCCTCGTCCCGCGCCAGGTCCTCCGGCGAACGCCCGCCCGCCCGCGCCACAGCGGCCTGCACCGTCCGCGTCGCCGCGGCGTTGATCCACAGCGCTCCAAGCGCCCCGGCCGAAAGCGTGCCCAGAAACTGACGACGTGATGACATGCCGGGAGTGTAAGAAGGGAACCGGAAACAGGGAATAGGGAACCGCGAAACAACAACGCGACAGCATCGAGACCGAAACGGAGATGTTTCAGGCCAGATTGAGACAATCACGCGGTTCGCATCAGGGAAAGATCACCCGGTCACCAAGCCTGCTTTCCGCTCCCTGGCTCCCTCGCTCCCCGGCGCCCTCGCTCCCTTTTTTGCCCCCTTCCCCCTACCATCTCCCGCATGACCGAGGAACCGAACACGCCGAACGAGACACCCCCGGCCGACGGACAGGCCGACGGGTTCGCCGATATCTGGCAGAAACTGGGGGCGCTCGGACCGCTGGCGCTGATGGCGGCCACGCTTCCGGCGCTCGGGGGCTTCGTGCTGCTGGCGTACTCGGGGACGGTCGGCGAATGGCTGCGGGACCAGGGGCCGAGCGGGATCACCTACTACGTGACCGGCTTCACGATCCTGGCCGGACTGGCGCTGCTGCCGACCTACGCCCAGGCGATCGTCGGCGGATTCGCGTTCGGCGCCCTGCACGGTACCGCCGCCGCCCTGGGAGGATTCCTGGGCGCCTCGCTCGTCGGGTACCTGGTGGCATCGCTCGCCAGCGGCGACCGGGCCGAGACGGTCATTGCCGAACACCCGAAATGGAAGGCCGTCCACGACGCTCTGCTGCGCGGCAGTTGGCTGAAAACGCTCGGCATCGTCACGCTGATCCGGATTCCGCCGAACTCGCCCTTCGCCATGACCAACCTGGTCCTGGCCGCCACGCAGGTCCCGCTTCCGATCTACGCGATCGGAACGCTGGTCGGCATGGCCCCGCGCACCTACGCGGCCGTCTACATCGGCTCGACCCTCAACGATCTGAACAAGGTCGAAAAGCCCTGGTGGACCTGGCCGGTCGGCATCGCCGTAACGCTGATCGTGGTGGCGATCATCGGCGTCATCGCCAACCACGCGCTGTCGCGGCTGACCAGGCAGGAAGGAAGCGAACGGGTCGGCGAGCCACGCAGCTAGGTTTTGTCTGATGGATCCAATCGCGTTGTTGCCGCCGTGGAAAATTGAAAGAGTGAAAGAGTGAAAGAGGAAAGATTGTCGCGAAACCGCCCTCTTTCACTTCTTCACATTCCCACCTTTTCACGGCCTTGGCAGCTCATTTGCATCCGTCAAACACGACCCAGGCCGATCCCCCACCGACCCTGTTCCGCCCGTTCGCGCTGACCCGCGCGGCAGATCCCCTCCGCCCTCTCGCCGCCTTCCCGCCCGAGACAAGAGCGGCCCTTTTTCCGCCGTCTTCCGACGCTGCGGGTCGGCCGGGTACCATCGGGGGGTGTTCCGCCTCATGCCCTGATACGCCTTGCCAGGATGGAGTCATGCCATGCGCGCCCTGTCTCTGCTGCCGTTGCTGCTGCTGGTCGCCGTAGCCCGGTCCGATCAGCAGGTCGATCTCGTCATCGACCGCGTCGCGATCTTCAACAGCGGCGTCGCCTGCTACGAAGGCCACGCCACCGTCAACGGCAACGCGACCGCCGAACTCGAATTCCGCAGCGACCAGATCAACGACATCCTCAAGTCGCTGATGGTCCGGGACCTCGACGGCGGGCGCGTCGGCGTCGTCCGCTACGCCAGCCAGGACCCGGTCGAGAAGACCCTCAAGAGCTTCGGCGTCGACATCACCGGCAAGCCCGACCTCGCCAGCCTGCTCGAACAACTCCGCGGGCAACCCGTCGCCATCCGCGGCCAGCGTGCGGTCGCGGGCGTCATCATCGGTGTCGAGAAGCGCAAGCGGCACATCGGCGACGCACTGCTGGTCGAAGAACTGCTGACCCTGCTGACCGACGACGGCATCCAGCGGATCACCCTCGACGACATCGGCGGCCTGCGCCTGACGAACCAGCAGGTGGCCGGCGAACTGCAACAGGCCCTGGCCACCCTCGCCCGCAGCAACGACACGGATCGCAAACGCGTGCAACTGCGCTTCGAGGGCCAGGGCCAGCGGCGGGTCCGCGTGGCGTACCTGCTCGAAGCCCCGATCTGGAAGACCAGTTACCGACTGGCCCTCGACGACCGGGACGTCCCGTTCCTGCAGGGCTGGGCGACCGTCGAAAACCCGACCCGGCGCGACTGGAACGGCGTCCGCCTCTCGCTGATCAGCGGCCGACCGATCTCGTTCCGGATGGACCTCTACACCCCGATCTACATTCCGCGTCCGATCGAGGAACTCGACCTCTACGCCTCGCTCCGCCCGCCCGAATACGCGGCCGGGCAGGCCCGACAGCAGGAGGCACCGATCATCGACATCTCCGATCTGCGCGACGGCGCATGGACCACCGACGGCCTTTCGGGGTCGGCCGCTGGCGGTGCGTCGTTCGTGTATGCGACCGATCCGAACGGGCACACTCGTCCGACCCGGCCTTCCGCCTCCGTCCGGGCGGGCGCACGTGCGGCCGGCGAGTTGTTCCAGTACGACATCCTTGCGCCGGTCACGCTGCCGCGGCAGCAGTCGGCCATGCTGCCGATCATCAACCGGAAGATCGAAGGGCGCAAGCTCAGCATCTTCAACCCTGCCACGCACCCGACGCATCCGCTGAACGGACTCGAGCTGACCAACGCCAGCGGGCTGCACCTGATGCAGGGCCCGGTCACGGTGTTCGAGGACAACGTCTACGCCGGCGATGCGAAACTGCCCGACCTGCAGCCCAACGCGAAACGGCTGATTGCCTATGCCCTGGACCTCGCCACCGAGGTGACCACCAGCCAGAAGACCAGCCCGACGCGAATGACCGCGCTGCGGATCGTCGAGGGCACCCTGCTCCAGACCAATCGGTACATCGACGAGCGCGAGTACCTGCTGCGAAACAAGGGCGACCGGGACCGGACGATCCTGGTCGAGCAGCCTTTCCAGCCTGGCTGGGAACTGGTCACCCCGGAGCAACCCTGCCAGAAGACCCGGCGACTGCTGCGCTTCGAGGTCGAAGTTCCGGCCGGCGAAACGGTGGCGCTGCCGGTCCGCCTCGAACGCACCGGCGACGAGTCGGTCACGCTGACCAACATCGCGTCGGGCGGAATCAACTACTGGGTGCAGGCGGAGGTCGCTTCACCGGCGGTCCGGCAGGCCCTCGCGCAGGTCATCCGCCTCAAACAGACCCTGAGCCGGGCGACCACCGCGCGCGAAGCCGCCGAGGCGGCCTACGCCGAGGCCACCGCCGAGCAGGCCCGCATCCGGGCGAACCTGAAGACACTCCGCGAATCCGGAGACGCCTATCGCCGGCAGATCGACAAGTTCGAACGGCTCGAGATCGAAATCGAAGAAACCCGCGACCGGGTCAAGGCTCTCAAGGCCGACGAGGCCGCGGCACAGATCGCCGTGGACGACTTCCTGCGGAACCTGAACGTGGAATGAAGCCGTCGCCGGTCGCGGATTGCGGGTTGCCGGGGCGTGCCGCGCGGCCTGGGCGATGAAAACTGCCGACTCCCGGGAACCCCGCTGGGTGTCGCGCGTATCAGGCAATAGGATGCGCAGGTGTGTCCTGCCCGGTTGCCCTGGAGAGAGAAAATGCGATCACTGCCCCTGCTGCTTTCCGTCGCCCTGCTGATCCCGGCCAAGGCGGCCGATCAGAAGGTCGACCTCGAAGTCACCCGCGTCGCGATCTTCAACAGCGGCGTGGCCTACTACGAGTGCCAGGCGACCGTCGACGGCAACGCCACGGCCGAACTGGACTTCCGCACCGAACAGGTCAACGACATCCTCAAGTCGCTGATGGTCCAGGACCTCGACGGCGGACGCGTCGGCGTCGTCCGCTACGCCAGCCAGGACCCGATCGAGAAAACCCTCAAGAGCTTCGGCGTCGACATCACCGGGAAACCCTCCCTGGCCGAACTGCTCGACCAGCTTCGCGGCCAGCCGGTCGAAATCACCGGAGAACGCCGGATCAACGGCGTCATCGTCGGCGTCGAGCAGAAGAGCGTGCAGGTCGGCGACACGATCGTGGTCGAACAGCAGCTCAACGTGCTGACCGACAGCGGCATCCAGCAACTGCCCGTCAGCAACCTCGGCGGCATCCGCCTGACCGATCAGAAGGTCGCCGACGAACTGCAGAAGGCCCTCGCGACCCTCGCCCGCAGCAACGATGCCAGCAAGAAGAGCGTCCAGCTCAGCTTCGAAGGCAGCGGCCAGCGCCGCGTCCGCGTCGCCTACCTGCTGGAAGCCCCGATCTGGAAGACCAGCTACCGCCTCGCGCTCGACGACGAGGGCGTCCCCTTCCTGCAGGGCTGGGCCACCGTCGAGAACGCCACCGAGGAAGACTGGAACGACGTGCGGCTCTCACTCGTCAGCGGTCGGCCGATCTCGTTCCGCATGGACCTCTACACGCCGATCTACATCCCGCGCCCGGTCGAGGAACTCGAACTGTACGCCTCGCTCCGACCGCCCGAGTACGCGGCCGGAACCTACCTCGGAACGGCCGTGGCCGAACTGGCCCCCGCCCCGGCGGCGATGGCCGGCCGGGCCGGCGGAATGGTACCGGGCAGCGCGCTGCGCAAGGCCGGCCGCGGCTACAACACCTTCGGCGGCGGCCAGGATGACGACGACGAGATGGGGTACCAGCCGGCCGACTGGTCCGGACGGAACGCAAGCGTCGCGTCGGTCGCCGATGCGGCCGATGCCGGCGAGTTGTTCCAGTACTCGATCGCGGCCCCGGTCGCCCTGCCGCGCCAGCAGTCGGCCATGCTGCCGATCGTCAACGAGCAGATCGAGGGTCGCAAGGTCAGCATCTACAACCCGAACACGCACATCAAGCACCCGCTCAACGGCCTGGAACTGACCAACGCCAGCGACCTGCACCTGATGCAGGGCCCGGTCACCCTGTTCGAGGGCAGCGTCTATGCCGGCGATGCGAAACTGCCGGACATGCAGCCCAAAGAGAAGCGACTGATCGCCTACGCCCTGGACCTGGCGACCGAAGTCACCGTCCGGCAGAAGAGCAGCCCGTACCAGATGATCGCCGTCAAGGTCGTCAACGGGACGCTGGTGCGGACCGACAAGCACATCGACGAGCGCGAGTACGTCGTCAAGAACAAGAGCGACCGGACCCGCGCCGTGCTGATCGAACAGCCCTGGACCGATGACTGGAAGCTGATCACGCCGAGCAAGGCCTACGAGGAGACGCCGAACCTGCTGCGGTTCGATCTCGACGTCCCGGCCGCCGAATCGGTCACGCTGCCGGTCCGGCTCGAACGGGTCGGCGACCAGACGATGGCGCTCAGCAACCTGAGCGACGACCGGGTTCAGTACTTCATTCGTTCGCGGGTGATCTCGCCGGCCGTCAGGCAGGCCCTCGAGCGCCTCGTGCAGATGAAGGCCGTGCTGGCCCGCGCCACCAGCGACCGCAGCGCGGCCGAACGGGCCAACGCCGAGGCCACCCGCGAGCAGGCCCGCATCCGCGAGAACCTGAACACGCTCCGCAACACCAGCGACGCCTACAAGCGGCAGATCGACAAGTTCGAGCGCCTCGAGATCGAGATCGAGGAATCGCGCGAGCGCGTCCAGCAACTGCAGCAGGCCGAGCGGCAGGCCCAGCGGGCCGTCGACGACTTCCTGCGGAACCTCAGCGTCGAGTAAGACCCGGGCGGACTGCGGATTCGAGCGCCCGGCCGAATCCGCAGTCCGCCGGGCCAATTCCGCAATTTCCTTCCCCCGTCCGCTGCGCTCCCCCTAGACTGGATCCCGGAGGTCGATTCTCGACTCTACTTGGGAGCTGATACCGTGACGCGATTCCTGCTGATCCCGCTGTGCGCGGCCGGGGCGGTTTCCGCCTTCGGACAGGCGCTGGACAACACCCTTCCCGAAGCCGGCCACGCCGACCTGGTCGGCCCGCCCGCCGTCCCGAGACTGGCGGCCGATGCACGCCCGATCGTGCAGTTCTCGCACATGCACCGCGGCCTGCCGGTCTACCTGGCGACCGATAACGCCGATGCGGCCGACACGGTCGGGGCGGACGAACTGCACCCGGGCGGGTCGACCGGACTGGGCCTGGACGGCAGCGGCGTGGAACTGGGAATCTGGGACGGCGGCGGCGTTTCGCTGACGCACCAGGAACTGGTCGGCAAGGCCTCGCACGGCGACAGCCCGTTCGGGATCACCTGGCACGGCACGCACGTGGCCACGACGATGGCCGGCATCGGAGCCTGGCCGGGCGATCCGAACGACCCGACCTATCCCCCGGGCGCGAGCCTGGGCATGTCACCCGGCGCGACGATCCTGTCCTTCGACTGGAACAGCGACGACACCGAGATGGACACGGCCGCGGCCGGCGGTCTGCGAATCTCGAACCACTCGTACGGGTTCATCACGGGTTGGCGGTACGGCGACTTCGGCGAGGGTGACGCCTGGTACTGGTTCGGCGACCCGAACGTGGACGCGTTCGAGGACTACAACTTCGGTTTCTACAGTTTCAAGAGCGCGGCCTGGGACCAGATCGCCCACGACCACCCGCAGTACCTGATCTGCAAGAGCGCCGGCAACGATCGCAACGACGATCCCGGGGCGGGCACCGGACATTACTACTACGACGGCAACGACTGGGTCTTCTCGACGGAAACGCGGAAAGGTGACGGCGACTACGACTCGATCAGCCACGCCGGAATCGCCAAGAACATCCTGACCGTCGCGGCGATCGACGACGTCAACGGCGGCTACAGCGGCCCCGGCAGCGTCGCGATGAGCAGTTTCAGTGGCTGGGGGCCGGCCGACGACGGGCGGATCAAGCCGGACATCTCGGCCAACGGGATTCAACTGCTGAGTGCCTATACCGCCAGCGACAGTTCGTATGCGATTGCGTCGGGCACGTCGATGTCGACGCCGAACACTTCGGGCACGCTCGGCCTGCTGCTGCAGCACTGGCGCAACACGCACGCGGGCGATCCGCGTTCGGCGACGCTGAAGGGCATTGTGCTGCACACGGCCGACGAGTGCGGCGCCAACCCGGGTCCGGACTACGAGTTCGGCTGGGGGCTGCTCGACGCCGTCGGGGCGGCCGAGGTGATGACGGCCGACGTGACCGCACCGCTGACGGTGCAGGAGCGGACGCTGGCGGACGGTGGAAGCTACACGCTCTACGCCACCACGGTGGGAGGCGAACCGCTGCGGGCGACGCTGTGCTGGACCGACCCGGCCGCTGCGTCACCGGCGGCGAGTCTGGATCCGCCGACCCCGATGCTGGTCAACGACCTGGACCTGCGGGTTGTCGAGGATGACGGTCCGGGCACGTACCTGCCGTGGCGGCTTGACCGGCTCAACCCGAGTGCGGCCGCGACGACCGGCGACAACACGGTCGACAATGTCGAGCAGGTGCTGGTGGCGAGTCCGGGCGCGCAGACGTATCGGATCGAGGTCAGCCACAAGGGTTCGCTCGGTGGTGGCCAGGCCTACAGCCTGATCGTCAGCGGGGCGGTGCTGTCGGCGGGTGGTCCGTGCGGCAGCGACATTGACGGGAGCGGTGCGGTTGACCTGAGCGACCTGGCGACGCTGCTGGCGAACTTCGGGGCAAGCGGCGCGACGCTGGCGCAGGGCGACATCAACGGTGATGGCAATGTCGACCTGAGTGATCTGGCGGAACTGCTGAGCAACTTCGGCGTCGTCTGCTGAGCCGAGGGTGCGCCCGTCCTGATCGCGTGCCCGTGGTCGTGCGCCCGTCGTGGGTCGCGTGCCCGTCGCGGGTCGTGCGGCCGTCGCGAGTCGTGCGCCCGTCGCGGGTCGCGTGCCCGTCGCGGTCGTGCGCCCGTCGCGGTCGTGGGTCGTGCGGCCGTCGCGAGTCGTGCGGCTGTCGCGGGTCGCGTGCCCGTCGTGGGTCGCGTGCCCGTCGCGGGTCGTGCGCCCGTCACACCCTCCCAGCCTCACAACCTCGCCGTGCGCGCTGCCGTCCCCGGGGTACCCCCCCACCCAAGTTCATTTTCCGTGCCACGCGGAAATCGCGGTAGCGGGCAAACACCTGAGACTTCCGAAATCGCCGCCCGGGGGCTCCATGCCCGGGCCGCCACCCGGAATTCGAAGCTCGGGATCAAAAAAAAGCGGACCCGGACGGGCCCGCTTCCTGGATGCGGCTGAGAGGATTCGAACCTCCACGGGAAGTTACTCCCACTAGGACCTGAACCTAGCGCGTCTGCCAATTCCGCCACAGCCGCGTGGCATCCCCGCCCGGTCGATTGTCAAACCGGCAAGGATTCGGCATGATAGCGCCGAGGCGAGCGGGGATCAACCGCTCTTGAGCAGCCATTTTCCTTCTTTCCGGGCGGGATCGCCGGCCGGCGCGAAAGGGTCAAGCGCATGTCGCAGGAGCCGAATCTGTTTCGATCGCCCCGGACCGGGCGGCGGGTCGTCGTCACCGGACAGGTCGGAGTCGACAAGAAGCCGTTCCTCGAAAAGATCGCGGCCCTCGCCGCCGAGAACGGCAAGGCCGCCAGGATCTATCACATCGGCGACATGATGTACGCCGAAGCCCCCGACGTCCGCCCCGGACGCATCCTCGACCTGCCCCTCGCCCGACTGAACTCGCTCCGCCGGTCGGCCTTCAAGGAAGTCCTCCTCGACGCCGGCAACCACGAAAACATCATCATCAACACCCACGCCGCCTTCCGTTGGAAGCACGGCCTGTTCCCGGCCTTCGACCACGACAACATGGTCGCCTTCGACGCCGACCTGTACGTCACCCTCGTCGACAACCTCGACGCCGTGCACCAGCGCCTGATGCGCGACCACAACACCGAACACACCCTCAAGGACATCATGGTCTGGCGCGAAGAGGAAATCCTCGCCACCGAGATCATGGGCGAAAGCATCCGCGGACACGGACACGCCTACATCTGCGCCCGCGGCGTCGATGACAGCGCCCTCGAATCGCTCTACCGCCTGATCTTCAAACCCGACCTGAAGAAGGTCTATCCCAGCTTCCCGATGACGCACGTGATGGACCTGCCCGACACCCTGGCCGCGATCGACGCCTTCCGCGCGCAACTCGCCGCCCAGTTCATCACCTTCGACCCCGGCGACCTCGACGAAAAACGACTCCTGTTCGAAGCCGGGGCCGCCACCCAGCGCGGCGCAACCTCGTTCGAAATCGACGTCAACGGCCAGATGGAATCCTTCGACGTCGCCGAAGTCACCGCCGTCGCCAAGGACATCGACGCCCAGATCTACGCCCGCGACTTCAAACTGATCGACCAGTCCGACATGATCGTCAGCTTCGTCCCGACCCTGCCCAACGGAAAGCCGGGACTCTCGTCCGGCGTCGAACGCGAACTGCACCACGCCTACGAAACCACCAAGGAAGTCTACGTCGTCTGGGACCCGCCCTCCGAACCGTCACCGTTCATCACCCAGGCCGCCACCAAGGTCTTCACCTCAACCGAAGAAGCCCTCGACCACTTCCAGCAGGTCGGCTACATCCGCCAGGTCCAGAAACCCCTGTTCGAATCCGGACAGGGACCGCGCGAACGCGGCCGCTTCGGCTGAGTCAAACAACGTGGACGGTGCCGCCCTGATCGGTTTCGGATTCACGGTTGCGATCGTCATCGTCGTGCTGATCGCCGCCGACTGGCTGCTCCTCCGACGCAACGCCGCCGACCTGAGCACCGAGGAACGCGCCCCCCGACAGGTCCTGCTCGCCGTCCTGACCGTCCTCGGACTGGCCACCATCGTCGTCGCCCTGCCCGTCGGCCACGACCTGCGGCAGGTCCTCGTCGGTGTCTTCGGCCTGATCGTCAGCGCCGTGATCGCACTGTCCTCCACGACCTTCCTCGCCAACGCCATGGCCGGACTGATGCTCCGCTCGGTCGACAACTTCACCGCCGGTGACTTCGTCCGGATCGGCGACCAGTTCGGACGCGTCACCGAACGCGGCCTGTTTCACACCGAAATCCAGACCGAGGACCGCGACCTGACCACGCTGCCCAACCTGTACCTCGTGCAGCACCCGCTGACCGTCGTCCGCAAGTCCGGCACGATCGTCTCGGCCCAGTTGTCACTCGGATACGACCTGCCACACGCCCGCATCGAACCCCTGCTGAAACAGGCGGCCGAGCAGTGCGAACTGGCCGACGCCTTCGTCCAGGTCCTCGACCTCGGCGACTACGCGGTGACCTACCGGGTGGCCGGCTTCCTCAACGATCCCAAGCAGTTGCTGTCCACCCGCAGCAGGCTCCGCAAGCACGTCCTCGACAGCCTGCACGCGGCCGACATCGAAATCGTCTCCCCCCGCTTCGTCAACCAGCGACAGGTGGCCGACCCCGTCGTCGCCCCGCCCACCCCGGCCGCGACCAACCGCCCCTCGGATGAAGGACCGGAAAACGTGATCTTCGACAAGGCCGACCTGGCCGCCGCGGAAGAAGATCTGCTGCGCCAGCGCAAGGCACTGGCCGCCGAGATCGCCGAACTCGAAACCGCCGGGGACGCGAACCGGGCCGGCGAACTCGAGCGGATGCGCAAGACGCTGACGGTGCTCGACCACCGCATCGAACGCTCGCAGGAAGCACGCAGGAACGAAGACGCAAACTGAGTCACAGCCAGGCCGGCCGGCAACCAGGTCAGCGAGAATTGCCCCGCGCCCGGAGGCCGGGTCCCTTCAACGATCCAGCTAGAACGTGGCCTTCAGTCCCGGCTGGGCGATTTCAACCTTCTTGAAGCCCTGCTCGCGGAACTTGTCCCGCAGAACGCTGCTCTGTTCCTCTTCACCGTGCACGAGGTAGACCTGCGAGGTCTTGCCGGCGTGCGGTTCCATCATCCGCAGCAGGTCAGCCTGGTCGGCGTGCCCGCTGAAGCCGTGAATCTGGTGCACTTCGGCTTCGACCGGGAAGTCCTCGTGGAACATGCGGATCGACTTGGCGCCCTCGACGATCCGCCGACCGAGCGTGTTGGCCGCCTGGAACCCGGGAATCACCACCGCGTTGCGCTCGTGCGTGATGTTGTTCTTCAGGTGGTGCCGGATGCGCCCCGCCTCGCACATGCCGCTGGCCGAGATGATCACGCCGGATTCCTTCGACGTGTTCAGCCGCTTGCTCAGCTCGACATCGCGAATGTACGTGCAGCAGCCCGAACCCAGGATGTCGCCGGTCACCCGGTGGAACGAACGGGCCTCTGCGTCGTAGCACTCCGGATGCAGCCGGAAGACCTCGGTCGCGTTGACGCTCAGCGGACTGTCCACCCAGATCGGGAAACGCGGCAACTCACCGCTGACCATCTGCTCGTGCAGGAAGTAGACCATCGTCTGCGTGCGACCGACCGAGAACGCCGGAATGATCACCTTGCCCTTGCGGGCGATCACCCGCCGGACGATGTCACGCAGCTTCTCCTTCGCGTCGAAGATCTGCTCGTTCACCCGGGCCCCGTACGTGCTCTCGCAGATGATCACGTCCGAGGGCGGAAACGCCTTGGGGTCGCGGATGATCGGCTTGTTCGGCCGCCCGACGTCGCCCGTGAAGTACAGCGTCGGCGTCGAATCGCCCCGCTTCCCGAACTCGATCCGCACCCCGGCCGAACCCAGCATGTGCCCGGCCTCGTTGAACTTGGCCAGCACCCCGGGAACCACCGGGAACCAGCGCTCGTACGGCACGCTCGTCATCCGCTCGACCGCGGCCAGCGCGTGCTCGTAGCTGTACAACGGCTCGATCGGCGGCAGCTTCTTCTTCTTCCGCCGCTTGTTGACGTAGAAGACGTCCTCTTCCTGAATGTGCGCCGAGTCCGGCAGCATGATCGCACACAGGTCGCGGGTCGCCGCCGTGCAGTAGATGTTGCCGTCGAACCCGTCCTTGACCAGCATCGGCAGGCGCCCGGCGTGGTCCGTGTGCGCGTGCGACAGGATCACCGCCGAAATGTCCTTCGGGTCCATCGGCCACTTGCGGTTCTTGTCCTCCGACTCCTGCCGGTGGCCCTGGTAGAGACCGCAGTCAAGGGCGATCCACTGGTCATCGAAACGGAGCATGTGCATCGAACCGGTCACTTCACCGGCCGCACCATGAAAGAGCAGTTCGTGCATTGCGGCAGTTCCTCGCTTGCTGCGGTCTGAAGACGGGACCAGCGAGTACTCTACGGCGCGCCGCGCGGCGCGGCAAACCGCCGCACGCACGCGGACACCGCGTCCACGTCCAGCCCCCAGTCCGACCCCGCCTCCAACCCCCGCAGCACCGACACCCGCGGCCCCAGCGGACGCCACGTGGCCGGATCCGTCGGACCGAACAACGCCACCGTCGGCCGACCAAGCCACGCCGCCAGGTGCGTCGGACCACTGTCGTTGCCGACATACACGTCCGCCCGCCGCAGCAGATCGACCAGTTGCGGCCGCGTCTCGCAGACGATCATCCCGGTGACCGCCGCAACGTCCGCCCAGCGCTCGCGCTCCACCTCCCCCACCGGAAGGAGGACGCGACCACCCGCCGCCCGCCAGCGCCCGGCCACCTCCTCGAAACACGCCAGCGGCCAGCACTTCGCCGCCCCGCCACTGCCCGGATGCAGCACCAGCAGCGGCGCATCATCGGCCGGCGGTTCGGGCGGCAGGCTGACACAGTCCCGCGTCGTCCTGGAACAGTCACGCGCCAGGTGCCCGTCCCGCGCCAGACGCCGCATCCAGCGCTGCACGACGTGCTGCCCCGTGTCCCCGCGAATCACCGGATCCAGCGACATCACCCGCGCGGCGCCAACGTCGACCAGTTGCCGATGCGGCCAACCGTCCGACCCGCTCAGCGCGTTCAGCACAACCCGCCCGCCCACACGCCGCCGCCAGTCCTCCGACGGAACGCCGTCCGACCGGTACAGCACCGTCGCCCCACTGCCCTCCAGGTCGAAGAAACGATAGCACGGCCCGCGCCCCAGGCTCGGCCCCAGCGGAAAACGCGTGTAGACCTCGATCTCCTCGGCCCGCGCGAAGGCCGGCAGACGCTGGCTCAGATGCAGGGTCAGGATCAGGTCGCCGAGCGCGCCGGCATGCAGGATCACCGGCGCCGCCGCGGACATCACGCGTCTTCAGCGGCATGCCGGCCGCGAATCCAGCCGCCGCCGCAGACCAGGTCGTCGACGTAGAACACCGCCGCCTGCCCGGGCGTCACGCTCAACTGCGGCACGTCGAACGTGGCCGTGACCGCCCCGCCGTCAACCTGGCGAAACGTGCCGGCCGCCGGATCGTGCATGTGGCGGATCTTGATCTGCCCCGTCGCCGCCGAAGGCGCCGGATCCAGCAGCCAGTTGATCTGCTCGGCCACCAGGCCGCCGCTTCGCAGGTCGTCCCGCGGACCCACCACGGCCGTATTGTCGAGCACGTTCAGGCGCGTGACGTACAGCGGATGCCCGGCCGCAATCCCCAGCCCGCGCCGTTGCCCGATCGTGAACGAGGCCACCCCGTCGTGCGTCCCGAGCACGCGGCCGTCCTCGTCAACAATCTGCCCCGGTCGACGCGTCTCGGGTCGGCGTTCGTGCACCAGGCGGCGATAGTCCTGGTCCGGCACGAAGCAGATCTCCTGGCTGTCCGGCTTGTCGTGCACCCGCAGACCGAGATCCGCGGCCGCCTGCCGGACGAGCGCCTTGTCGGTGATGTCCCCGAGCGGGAACAGGCAGCGCCGCAGGTTCTCGCGCAGGATCCCGAACAGCACGTACGACTGGTCCTTGGCGGCGTTGCGACTGCGGGCCAGGAAATGCTGCTGCTCCGCTGCGGCGGCCAGGTCGCGGGCCCGGCCGGCGAAGTCGTCCGGTCCGAGGATGCGGGCGTAGTGACCGGTGGCGATGAACTCGGCATCCATCATGTCGGCATAGCGCAGCAGCTTGCCGAACTTGACGTGGATGTTGCACATCACGCACGGATTCGGTGTCCGGGCCCGGGCGTACTCGTCGACGAAGTAGTCGATGATCGCGTCGAAGTCCTTCTCGAAATTCAGGGCGTAGAACGGAATCCCCAGGCGCCCCGAGATCGCCCGCGCGTCGAGCGCGTCCGTGGCCGAACAGCAGCCGTGCTTCAGCCGCCGCTGCGGCTGCCCCGGCTCCGGAACCGCACAGGTCTCCGCTTCCGCCGCCGCCGCCCCGACCCGCAGGAACACGCCGATGCATTCGTAGCCGGCGTCGCGCAGCAGCGAAGCCGCGACGGAGGAATCAACGCCCCCCGACATCGCCACGATCACCTTGCCGTTGCGGCTCACCCGACACCTCCCGTTCCCGCGCTGACCGGAATCAAGGGAGTATAACCGACACCGGACCGGTCACTCGTGATAACGATAGACCGTCAGCATGTAGAACCGGCCCGGGTAGTCATGCATGAAGATCGCCTCGGCACCGAGCAGCGCGGTCATCGCTTCCAGCGTGTTCGCGGTCCGCGGCGCCGGCCGCGGCCGATCGTAGTGCGCCGCGAACAGCGGCGTGTGTACGATCGCCTCCTCGAGCGTGGTCAGCCGACGGACCTTGGCCGGATCCATCTGCATCCCGGGGTTCACGCCCGCCTGCTCCCAGGGCGCGACGTTGACGATCACCAGGAAGGCCGGCCGATCCGCGAGAACCCGCGCGGCCAGGGCCCGCGTCGCCTCGGAAACACCGGCCGGGTGCAGCACGAGCGGTTCGGCCCGCGGTCCGATCTCCGGATCGTGCACGCCGCTCAGATCACGAACCCGCAGGTCCATGCAGTTGAAGCCGATCACCCCCGGATCGAGCACCGCGACCGAATCTCCCGGCTCGGCCACCTGCTGCAGCCAGGCCGCCAGCGCCCGATGCCCCCGCTGAAAACCGTTCGCCCGCAGCGTCACGTAACCGTCGTAGTACTGCGCGGTCGGCAGTTGCGTCAGCCAGATCGCGGCCATCAGCAGGATCCCGACCGCAAAGGTCCCCAGCCGCGGCATCGGCTTGATTCGCGTCCCGGTCAGCCCCACGCCGAAGGTCGCCGCCGCCGCCCAGATCGGCGCGTACGGAACCAGGAAGCGGTACCCCACCTCGCCATCCGACCCGCTGAAGATCAGCGCCAGCGCGCCGGCCGCCAGCGCCAGCGTCGCCGGCAGTACATTCCGCCGCTGGCGATGCGTGCCGGCCAGCAGCGGCAGCAGCCCGAAGATCGCGAAGATGCCGCCCAGGTGCCGCCGGATGAAATCAGCCAGGTAACCGATCTCGATGCGCCCGTCGATGCCCCCCAGCCGGGCGTAGAAGGCGCTCGAAATCAACTGCCCGTCGTACGCCAGGAACCGGAACGCCAGGTACGCCACGAACGTGCCGCCCACGATCGCCGAATCCAGCAGCAGACCGCGCCCGGCGAAGCGGAACTCCCCCACCCGCCAGCGGGCCAGCCAGATCGCCGCCAGGATCAGCACCGACTCCGGCCGCGACAGCAGCGCCAGCGCGAACAGAACGCCCGCCCCGTACCAGCGATCCCGCATCCAGGCACCCTGCAGCAGAACCAGCCCAAGCGCCAGCAACGCCGCGTACTGAACCGTGCCCAGCCCCGTCATCGACTGCATCGCGAACGCCGCGTTGACCGCCACCAGGCCGCCGGCGATCCAGCCCAGCGCGAACGCGTGCGGCCGCAGCACCGGAACACTGCACAGCCAGAGCGATGCCAGCAGCCACGCCGCCAGGATCGCCCCGACCCCGCCATCGATTCCCAGCAGCTTGGCCACGAACGGCGCTTCGTCCGGACCGAAGATCGCGATCGCGGCCGACATCTGCAGCATGAACAGGAAGTTGTTGTAGCCCTCGAGCGGCTCGCCGGTGTTGAAGTACGGGCCGCGCCCTTCGGCGAGATTCTGGGCGTAGCGGAAGCTGACGTAGGCGTCGTCGTTGATCTGCTCGACGTAGATCCACGCATGGGCCAGGTAGCCGCCGACCACCAGCACCCCGAGCAGCAGCGCCAGCAGGCGGGCCCCGCTCGGCGCCGCCGCGCCCGTCGCTTCCGATTGCGCCGTCGTCATCGGTTACTCCGCCGTGTGGACCGTTTCGCCGCCGATCACCGTTCGCAGCACCCGCGTCGTCGGAATCTCCCCGACCGGACACGTCATGATGTCGCGGTTCAGCACCACGAAGTCCGCCAGCTTGCCCGGCAGCAGGCTGCCCTTGCGCTCCTCCTCGAAAGCCGCGTAGGCCGCGTCCAGCGTGAACGCCCGCAGCGCCTCCGTCCGCGTCATCCGCTCCCCCGACTGCCAGCCACCGTCCGGCTTCCCGTCCAGGTCCTGCCGCGTGACGGCCGCGTAGAACCCCAGCATCGGGTTGTGACCCTCGACCGGGAAGTCGCTGCCGGCCGCGATCCGCGCGCCGTGCCGCAGCAGCGAAGCCCAGGCGTACGCCCCGCGGGCCCGTTCATCACCGACCCGGTCGGCCACCCAGCGCATGTCCGTCGTGCAGTGCGTCGGCTGCATCGAAGCGATCACGCCCAGCTCGGCAAAGCGCGGGATGTCCTCCGGCGAAAGCAACTGGGCGTGTTCGATCCGGAAGCGATGCTCGGGCAGCCTGGCCCGCTGCAGGGCCCGCTCGTACGCGTCGAGCACCTCGCGGTTGCCACGGTCACCGATCGCATGCGTGCAGACCTGCACCCCGCGGGCCAGCCCGAAGGACGCGAGCTTCTCGATCATCTGCGGCGACATCACCGCCAGCCCGGTGTACGGCGCGCCGGCCTCGTCGGTCGGACGGTCACTGTACGGCGCCAGCAGCCACGCCCCGCGCGAACCCATCGCACCGTCGGCGTACAGCTTGCAGGCCCGCAAGGTGAAGCGGTCACCCACCAGCGGCGGATTCCGCGCGAAATACTCCAGCGTGTACGCGGCCGACAGCATCCCGTAGACCCGCAGCTTCAGCCGCCCCTCACGCTCGAGCCGCCGGAACACCTCGACGTCGGCCGGAGAAACGCCCGCATCGTGTACCCCGGTCAGACCGACCGCCAGGCACATCTCCTGGGCCTTCAGCAGCAGCGCCTCGCTGCCCGCGCCGGCCCGGTCAATCTTCGTCTCGACCAGGTTCATCGCGTTGTCGATCAGCACGCCCGTCGCCGCGCCGTCGGCCCCGCGCAGAATCTCGCCGCCCGTCGGACTCGTCGTCTCGCGCGAAATCCCGGCCCGCTTCAGCGCCGCCTCGTTCGCCAGGCCCGAGTGCCCGTCCACCCGCGTGATCCACACCGGGTTGTCCGGCGTCACCGCCGACAGCCGCGCGTGCGTCGGCAGCTTGCGCTCCGGCCAGCTCTCGTGATCCCACCGCCCGCCGACGATCCACGCGCCCGGGTCCGCCGCGCGCGCGGCCGCCGCCACCTGCGCGATGACATCATCGAACGACGCCGCCCGCGACAGATCAAGCTGCCCCAGCCCGAAACTGCCCAGCGACCCGAGGTGCCCGTGCGCATCGATCAGCCCCGGAATCACGGTCGCCCCGGACAGGTCAATCACCTCGAAGTCACCGTAACGGTCCAGGTTCCGCAGGCGCGCCTCCGGACCGGTCGCGACGATCTGACCGTCGGCCACGGCGATCGCGGCCGCCCGCGGCTGCCGCGGATCCAGCGTGTAGACGTTGGCGTTGACGTACAACTTCTCGATGTGCACGCCGTGCTTGTGGTCGTGGTCGCTGTGGTCCTGGCCGACGGCCGGCGCGCTCAGCGCCAGCGCCAGCGTCACGACGGGGACGATCCGAATCAACGGCATGGGAAGGGCGCTCCTGGGTCCAGTGCTCACGTGACTTGTAACCGCACCGGCGTCGGGCGACAATTCCGCACGAGTCGCGACCCACGGAGAACGCCATGCGCTGCCTGACCCTCTTCCTGACCGCCGCCGCCCTGCCCCTCGCCCTCGCCGGCAACGACGCCTCGCAGGACTGGCCCCGCTTTCGCGGCCCGCGGGCCCTCGGCATCATGGAAGGCCACAAACTGCCGGCCACCTGGGACTGCGAAAAAGGCACCGGCGTCGCCTGGAAGACCGCGATCCCCGGCCTGGCCAATTCGAGCCCGATCGTCGCCGACGGCGCGATCTACCTGACGACCGCCATCACGCCGAACCCCGACCCCGTCTTCCAGACCGGCCGGTACGGCAACGTCTCGAGTGTCGAAGAGGACGGCGACTGGACCTGGGCCGTCCTGTGCGTCGACCTGGCCACCGGGAAGATCCGCTGGCAGCGGGAGGCCACCGCCGGCACGCCGCGCGTCAAGCGACACCTGAAGAGCACGCACGCCGACCCGACCCCGGCCACCGACGGCAGGCACGTCGTCGCGATGCTCGGCTCGCAGGGCCTGTTCTGCTACGACACGCAGGGCAACCTGAAATGGAAACAGGATCTCGGCACGCTCGACGCCGGGTACTACCTCGCCAAGGCCGCCCAGTGGGAGTACGGCAGTTCGCCGATCATCCACGACGGACTCGTGATCGTGCAGGTCGACATCCAGGAGGGCTCGTTCATCCGCGCGTACCGACTCGCGGACGGCAATCAGGTCTGGGACACGCCCCGCGACGAGATCCCGAGCTGGTCCACGCCGACCGTGCACACCAGCGGCGACCGCACCGACCTGATCACCAACGCCACCAGGGCCATCCGCGGCTACGACCCGGCCACCGGCACCGAGCGCTGGCGACTGGAGGGCAACGCGACGATCGTCGTGCCGACGCCGTTCGTCGTTGATGACCTGATCTACATCGCCAGCGGGTATCGCCCGATCCAGCCGATCTACGCGATCCGCTTCGGCGCGACCGGGGACATCACCCTGCCCGAGGGCAGGTCGAGCAGCGAGCACGTCGCCTGGAGCCAGTCCAAGCGCGGCCCGTACATGCCCACCCCGGTCGTCTACGACGGTCTGCTGTACGTTTCCGACCACGGCATCCTGACAGTCTACGACGCGCAGTCGGGCGAGAAGATCTACAACGAGCGCCTCCCGAACGCCTCCGGCGCGTACATCAGCGCCCTGGTGGCCGGCGACGGCAAGGTCTACATCACCAGCGAGGACGGCGACGTCTACGTCGTCAAGGCCGGCGACGAGTTCGAACTGCTGGCGACCAACCCGCTCGGCGAAACGATCCTGGCCACCCCGGCCATCTCCGACGGCAGGATCCTGCTGCGCGGACGGCACCACCTGTTCGCCGTGCAGGCCGAGTAACAGCCCGGTCGCAGCGTTCGGACCGGTTGCCGCGCATCGCCCGGAACGAGTGCGCGTTACGAGTGTGCCACGAACGAGTCTGCAACCGCGAGTGTGCGTTTACGAGTGTGCTGCCATCCCGGCAGCGTCTTTTCCGCGCGAGAGAGTCCGCGGCCCCCGAAAGGAAGCGAACACCACGAAAGGGAACACCGATGCCACAACTGACGATCATCGCCGACATCCACGCCCGGCCGGACCGGGCGGACTTCGTCCGGTCCGAACTCGAAAAGCTGATCGCCGCAACCCGGGCCGAGGCCGGCTGCGTGCAGTACGACCTGCACCGGGACAACGACAACCCGGCCCACTTCCTGTTCTTCGAAAACTGGGAATCGCGCGAGCTCTGGCAGGTGCACATGAACAGCCCCCACCTGGCCGCCTACCGGACCGCCGTCGAAGGCGCGATCGAAACCTTCACGCTCAGCGAAATGACGCGGATTGGATGAGTGAAAAAGTGAAAGCGTGAAGGAGTGAAAGAGGAGGCTCGCCCCACCGGGTCAGGTTCCCTCCTTCACGTTCCCACTGTCTCACCACAACGACAGTGAGCAGGCAAGTAAGAAGGGACCCGCACCGAATGCCCATCGCGGGCAACCTGTCCCCTGTCCCCTGTCCCCTGTTCCCTGTTCCCTGTTCCCTGACCGCGCCCCGGACAGTCGCCCGCGGGAATCTCGGCCCCCTCTAGACCTTCGTCACCCGCAGCACTTCCTCCGGCGTCGTCACGCCCTGCCGCACGGCGCCCCAGCCGTCCTCGCTCAGCAGCTTCAGGCCGCCCTTTCGCGCCACCGACAGCATCTCGGCCGCGCTGCGGCGATTGACGATCATCTCGCGCAGCTCGTCGGTCATCACCAGCAGTTCGTACAGCGCCCGGCGTCCGGCGTAGCCGGTGTTCAGGCACTCGCGGCAGCCCGCCCCGCGCCACAGCTTCTCGCCCTTGCGGTAGCCGAACTCGGCCGGCAGCGTCTCGGGCGACTCCGGCACGTACTCTTCCTTGCAGTTCTTGCAGATCTTCCGCGCCAGCCGCTGGGCCAGCACCGCTTCGACCGAACTCGACACCAGGAACGGCTCGACCCCCATGTTGATCAGCCGCGTCGCCGCCGAGATCGAGTCGTTCGTGTGCAGCGTGCTGAACACCAGGTGACCGGTCAGCGACGCGTTGATCGCCGTCTCGGCCGTCTCGCGGTCTCGAATTTCGCCGACCAGGATCACGTCCGGGTCGTGCCGCAGGAAGGCCCGCATCGCCCGGGCGAAGTCCAGCCCGACCCGGCTCAGTGTCTGCACCTGGTTGACGCCTTCCAGGTAGTACTCGATCGGGTCCTCGATCGTCAGGATCTTCTTCTCGCCGTCGACAATGCTGCCCAGCGACGCGTACAGCGTCGTCGTCTTACCGGAACCGGTCGGACCGGTCACCAGGATGATCCCGTGCGGACGCCGGATCAGGTCGCTGAAGATCTCCAGCGTCTCCCCTTCCATCCCAAGCTGCGGCAGGTCCAGCGCGATCGCCGTCCGGTCCAGGATACGCAGCACGACGCCCTCGCCGAACGCCATCGGGATCACGCTGACACGCAGGTCGATCTCACGCCCGTGCGTCTTGATCTTGAAACCGCCGTCCTGCGGCAGACGCTTCTCGGCGATGTTCATCCCCGAGAGAATCTTCAGGCGGCTGATCACCGCATTCTGGAAGCGGCGAATCTCCGGCGGAACGTTGGCCGAGTGCAGCACCCCGTCCACCCGGTACCGCACGATGAAATCCGTCTCGAACGGCTCGAAGTGAATGTCACTGGCACGCTGGGCGATCGCCTCGACCAGGATCTCGTTGACCAGCTTGATGACCGTCGCTTCCTGGGCCATCTGCACGTCGAGGTCACTCGAATCGACCTCGGCCGCGTCGATCTCCAGGTCGTCCGTCTCGGTGATCATCCGGTCGAGCACGTCGCCGCCGACGCCGTAGTGCGCCTTGATCACCTTGTTGATGTCGGCCTGCGTCGCCAGCACCGGCTCGACCCGGCAGTCCGTGCACGAGGCCGCCACCTCGTCGAGCGCATAGATGTTGTGCGGGTTCGACGTCGCGATCTGCAGCACCTTGCCACGCCGCGCGACCGGGACCAGGTTGTGCTTGTGAACCAGTTGGCTCGGAACCAGGCTCAGCAGCTTCGGATCGATATCCGTCGGCGAAAGCTCCAGCAGCGGCATCCGCAACTGCTCGCTGAGTGCCAGCAGAACGTCACGCTCGCTGACCACTCCGGTCCGGACCAGGACCTCGTCCACCCGCTCTTCCGCACCGTTCCGCGCAGCCTCCGCCGCCTTGAGTTGTTCCTCGGTGACCAGACCACGCTCGATCAGAAGTTCCGCTACTGCCATGCCCCGACCTGCTGCTGGAGGAATACGGAAACCTGCCGGCCCCGCGACACCGGCCGGGACCTCTCCATCAGGGATATACCACGCTCCCTGGCCGCGGATGCGACGTTTTCGAGATTCTCACACCTGCGCCCCCGCTTGGCAACACACCCCCCCCGCCCGATCCGCCAAAGACCGGTAACCCAACCCAGTGTGGCACAGGCGTCCCGCCTGTGGATCATGGCGGTGGAGGCAGTATTGATTGGGGTGTGGCACAGGCGTCCCGCCTGTGGATCATGGCGGTGAAGGTAGTATTGATTGGGGTGTGGCACAGGCGTCCCGCCTGTGGATGATGGTGGTGGAGGCAGTATTGATGGGGGTGTGGCACAGGCGTCCCGCCTGTGGATCATGGTGGTGGAGGTAGTATTGATGGAGGTGTGGCACAGGCGTCCCGCCTGTGGCGGCGGTAAAGTTGTGCTGTAACACAGGCATCCCCCCTGTGCTGTTGTCTGGAGAACCAACTTGCCCCTCGCCCTGCTGATCAGCCTGCTGCTCCAGTCCGGTGACATCCCTCTGCGGGTCGAGCGGCTCGACAACGGCCTCAACGTCACCGTCTTCACCGACGACGCCCTCCCCCTGGTCAGCGTCCAGGCCTGGCTCCACCGCGGCTGGCTCGACGCCACCACCCCGCCCTCGTCAGCGCTGCCACACGAGATCGCCGCCTGCGCCCGCCACGAGCGCCGCGTCTACGCCGAGCACACCGCCCTCACCTGGACCGCCCCGCGCGAACTGCTCCCCGATCTCCTCCGACACGCGGCCGGAATCCTCGCCAGCCCCCCACCCGCCGGCCCGCCCGCGACCCGGATCGGATGCAGCCCCGCCCTGCGGTCCCGCCTGTTTCAGTCCGATCCGCCCGGCCCGCCGATCCCCGACGCCTGGCCCGGCCGCCTGGTGGTGATCGGCGACGTCGTCCCCGGCGAGGTGCTGCCGATCGTTCGCGAAGCCACCAGCGACATCGAGTGGCGCGATCAGCCGCGTCTGCCGCCGTTCCTGACGCCGCGGCCAGCCGTCGCGCCACCCACAGGCCCGCGGATCGCCTTTGCCGTCCCGGGGCTCGGCGCCTTCGAACACACCGCCCACGAGGTCCTGCTGCGCCACCTCGTCAATCCGCACGATGGTCCGCTCCGAGACGGAGACCGTGCGACCGGCAACCGCCCGCGACTGACCTGGCAGCGCGACCTGTGGTCGTCGGGTGGCGTCCTGCTGGTCCGCACCGGCGACGCGGACGAGTCCCGCCAACTGCTGCAGACCCTGCGCCAACTGCGCGACAAGCCGCTGCCGCCGACCGCCCTGCGACGCGCGATCGCCCTCGCCCGCGCGGCCCTGCGACCCCGGTTCGGCGACCTGCAGGAGCGAGCCCGCACCCTCGGCGAACACGAAGCCATCGCCGGCGACCTCCTGCTCGCACCGCTGGCCGCCGAGCGCATCGCCCTCGTCCGCACCGCCGACATCCAGGACGCCGCCCAGCGCCTGCTCGCCAACGCCTTCCCCGCCGAAGCCGCCGACTTCCCCGCCCAGGACTCCGGCGACCGCGCCGGACGAATCGACGCCCTGCCGGCCGTGCGCAGCTTCGCCCCGCTCGACGCGCCGGACCTGACCCGCGACGAACAGCCCGGCGTGACGATCATCTGTCGCCGCCTTGCGGGTGCCGGCCACGCCGCGCTGGCGGCGCTCGGCGCACCGGCCGGCGACGACTGGATCCGTGCCCATCGCGACCTGCTCAGCTATCGCGGCATCCAGTTCGAAGCCCACCGGGGCGGCTTCGCTCTGCGCGGGTCCGTCGGCGACGAGGTCGCCCTGCTCGAAATCGCGCATCGCCTGCTCGCCGCCCACGCCGACCACCGGCCGACCATCGCGATCGTCAGCGACGTTCCCGCCGCGGACCTGTCGAAACGGATCGCTGCCCTCGCGCTGGACTGGCCCGCCCGGCCGCCACGCCCCGCCCCGACCGCGACCATCGCCGTCGATCCGCCGGATCCCGCGCGCCTGACCCCGGCCCACTGGCGCGCCCTGCCGGCCCTGCTCGACTTCTTTCCGCGCTTCGCAGAACGCGACCGTCACGACGATGCCACCGTGATCCCACCGCGCAAACCGACGGCAGCGCCCCGCTGGCGGATTCCGGAAGACGAGCGCGCCGCCCGCGAAACCCTGGCCGAGGCCCGCCGTCGCCTGTGGCTCGACGGGCCCGACGCCATCGCCTGGCACCTGGCGCAGACCGGTGGCGCTGCGCCGCTCCCGTTCACCGAGGCGCTCCGCGCGCTGGCCCGGCCGGGTGCATCCACCGCACAACCGCCGGCCGAACCCGCCCGCGACTGAGCCGGACCGGCTTCGCCAGCCGCGCCCCGATCGCCTACACTACGAGCTTGCCTAGCGCCCGGCCGCGTGGTTGGCCGGGCCTGATCCAACGCACCCCCGGGACCCTCCCCGATGATCGACATCAAGCGGATTCGCGAAGAGACCGACCTGGTCAAGCAGGCCGTCGCGGACAAGAACATGGACGTGGACATCGACGCCGTGCTGGCCCTCGACACGAAGCGGCGCGAACTCGAAACGCAGTACAACGAACTGCGGCACGAGCAGAAGCAGGCCGGCGAAAAGATCGCCCGGGCCTCGAAGGAGGAAAAGGCCGAACTGAGCAAGGCCCTCGGCGGGCTGAAGGGTCGCCTGAAGATGCTCGACGAAGAGCGTCAGATCGTCGACGAGGAACTCCGCGAACTGCTGCTGGCCGTCCCCCAGATTCCCGATGCCGAAGCGCCCCGCGGGCGCGACGAGTCCGGCAACGTCGAAGTCCGCCGCCACGGCCAGCCGAAGCGCAAGGAAGACTTCGGCTTTCCGTTCCGAGATCATGAGCAGATCGTCGAGGACCTCGGCCTCTGCGACATTCAGCGGGGCGTCAAGCTCGCCGGCGCGCGGAACTACGTCCTGACCGGTCGCGGCGCCCAACTGCACGAGGCCGTGCTGCGACTCGGCTTCGAACTGATGAACGCCCGCGGCTTCACACCCGTCATGGTCCCCGTCCTGGTCACCGAACGCCTGATGGAAGGCACCGGCTTCTTCCCGGCCCACCGCGACGAGGTCTACCTGTGCGAGCGCGACGACAAGGCCCTCGTCGGTACGGCCGAGGTCCCCGTCACCGGCCTGCACGCCGACGAGATCCTCGAACCCGACGCCCTCCCGCGGGCCTACTTCGCCCGCAGTGGCTG
Source organism: Phycisphaerae bacterium (assembly GCA_030428945.1). Lineage (GTDB taxonomy): Bacteria > Planctomycetota > Phycisphaerae > UBA1845 > Fen-1342 > JAUIEC01. The sequence continues at coordinate 59,545 of JAUIEC010000007.1, forward strand.
CTTCCGCCGCGAAGCCGGGGCCGCCGGCCGCGACACCCGCGGCCTGTACCGGATCCACTACTTCGAAAAGGTCGAACTGGTCGTCGTCTGCCCGGCCGACGAGGCGGAGTCGACCCGCTGGCACCAGGAACTGGTCGCCTCGGCCGAGAGCCTGCTGCAGGCCCTCGAAATGCCCTACCGGCTGCTCGAAGTCTGCACCGGCGACATGGGCCAGGGCAAGGCCCGCCAGTACGACCTCGAAACCTGGATGCCCAGCCGCGACGCCTGGGGCGAAACGCACTCGGCCAGCAAGTACCACGACTTCCAGGCCCGCCGCCTCGGCATCCGCTACCGCGACGAGGCCGGCAAGCCGCAGGTCTGCCACACGCTGAACACGACCATCGTCGCCTCACCGCGCATCCTGATCCCGCTGCTCGAACTCAACCAGCAGGAAGACGGCTCGATCCGCATCCCCGAAAAACTGCGCCCGTACATGAACGGCCTCGAACGAATCGAAGCCACGCCTGTGAAGACAGAGAAGTCCTGACGACGACACGGCGCGAAGCAGCGAAAGAAAGAACCGTCACGCATCTTTGTCTGCTTTCACAAACGCGTGTTCAGTAGAGGCGAGGATTCACGGTTCACTGTGGTTCCCTGTTCCCTGTTCCCTGTTCCCTGTTCCCTTCGAACACCTAAGCTCTTTCCCTAGAACCGCACAGGAAAACGGCGGAACGGGCCCGCTTCTCTTGCACTTTCTGGGGAATGCGGTAGAAAGACAGATCCGTTGCTGGCGCGGCGGTTTTTTGCTTACGGAGAGAGGACAACGATGCCTCACCAGACTGGTGGGTCGGCCGTGTATCGCCTGCTGGTGCGCAGCGAGGGTCGTGTTCGCGTCTACGGATCGCGGACCTTTCCCTCTCTTGACGCCGCGCTCGCCGCGGTCTGTGCCGCCGTGCACGCCTGCCCGCGGGTTCCCGAGGCCGTGCTCGTCCAGCGCGGCATCTCGCTGACCATTCCCTCGTTCGATCCGCACGGCATCGTCCCCGGCGAACGCGGCGGCTGGACCGACATCGACTGGGACACCGTCGAGGAACTCCAGCCCGCACTGCTGCGCGACCTGCACGATCTGCCGCGACCCGAACACGAAACCGTCCCCTACCGCAGCCAGCGCCCGGCCGTCCTCGCCGGACTCGCGGTGGTCGCGATCGCCTCGATCGGCCTGCTCTCGATGCAGTCCAGCAGCGGCCCCGGCGGCATCGCCTGGGCCGGCGGAACCCGCACCGCACAGGTCACCGAACTGCCCTTCTCCAACGCCTGGGTCAAGTCCGCCGAAGGCGATACCGCTGAACAGACCGCCCGCAACGAACTCGAACCGAACACCGAATCCGGCCCCCGCACCGCCGAACGCCGCACCAAGCCGATCCCCACCGGCTTCTGAACCAACACCACCCCGAACAGACCGCCGGCGCTACGGGTCCGCCCCCAGGTACGCCCGCATCGCGGCTTGCGAAATCTGCCCACGGATCCAGCGAATCTCCCGGCGGATCGCGTCCGGGTCGTCGTCGCGCCAGAACGCGAGCTGCCGCCGCGGCCGCTGCTCGACGATCCCGCACAACGCCACGTAGATCGCCTGGTCACGCTCCGGCGGACCCTGCCCAAGCCACTGCGCCAGGTACGCCCCGGCAACCGGAGTACACGATGCCAGCGCCGCCCGGGCCTGCGGATCAAAGCGGGCATGGTCGGCCAGCGTCTCCACCGCCGGACGCGTCGACAGCCGCGCCAGCGTCGCCCACGCATCGGCCCGCAGCGCGGCGCTCAGGTCCTCGCGGCGGACCAGCGCCGCCAGGTCGCGGTCGGCCGCGCGAACCTCGAAACGCGTGATCCGCTCCAGCGCCTCCCGCAGTCTCCCCGACGACGCCCGCTCGTCACGCAGCACCGCCCGCAACTCCGTCTCCCAGAGGAACTGCCCGAACTGCCGCCGGGCGTCGACCAGATCGTCGACCAGCGCGGCCGCGTCCGTCACGCGGGCCCCGTGCAGCCGTTGCCGGTCCGGCGCGGCGAACAGCACGTAGCCGTCGATGTTCGCTCGCAGGCGCCAGGCATCGACCAGTTGCGGATGCGCGGACGGCACCAGTTCGACGCAGATGAACAGGCGGCCCAGGCGCTCCACCCTGGCGTCGCGAAAGACCGCCCGGCGTCGCAGGTCACGCGTACTGCTGACCCCCGGCCGGCGATTCAGGTAGCACAGTACGGGACGCCCCTGCTTCGCGGCCTGCTCGAAGGCCCGCCCGACGTCCCGCGTGAAGGTGAGCTCCTCCGCCAGCGCGGCCCCGCCGAGCAGCGGACCGATCAGCAGACCGACGAGGATGGTGTGCAGGGCAGCGTGTCGACCGATGAATCGGTTTCCGGTGCGCATCGCGTGAACGGCTCAGGTCCGCGCCATGTGCCACGGACCGGTGATCGCCAGGGTGCAGCCGTGGTGCTGCACGTTGACGAACAGGGTCGTTCCGTCGGGCGAAAAGGTCGCGCCGGCGAACTCGGAACTGTTGTAGGCGTTGCGGGCGAACTTGTAGAGCTTGCCACGCGGCGTGACCCCGACCAGGTACTGGGCATCCTTGCCGTCCTCGCAGACGATCAGGTCGCCCCACGGCGATACCGTCACGTTGTCGGCCTTGTCCAGCAGACCCGCGTCATTCGGCTCGATGAACAGTTCCAGGATGCCCGGCTTCTCGTCCTCGCCCGCGGTACCCTCGTGCGGGCTCGGCGTATAGCGCCAGATCTGTCCGACCTGCTCGTACCCGCCGGTCGTGCAGGCGAAGTAGTGCGCGCCCATCCCCGCCCAGATGCCCTCCCCGCGGGCGAAGCGGGCGGCCCCGTCCGCGAAGGCCCGGTGCCGCAGGTCGTTGTCCGGCGCGTCGATCTCTTCCAGGTCGATCCACGTCACCGGCAGCCGCGTACCGACCCGCACGTTGCCGAAGTACTTCCAGTTCCGCGTGTCCAGGCTTCGCCGCCCACGCACCGCCAGCGCCTGCAGACGCCCTCCCTCGCGCAGCACCCCCGGCTTGTTCGGCAGGAAGCGATACAGGCAGCCGTCCTCGACATCCTCGGTCAGGTACAGCACCCGCGAGGCCGGATCGACCGACACCGCCTCGTGCCGGAAACGCCCCAGCGCCTTGAGCGGCACCGGCGCGGCCAGGGCCGGCTCCGACGTGGCCGGAACCTCGAAGACATAGCCGTGATCAACCGTCAGGTTCCTGTCCGCCCGCAGCGTGGTCTCCTCGCACGACAGCCACGTGCCCCACGGCGTCGGGCCGCCGGCGCAGTTGTTGATCGTGCCCGCCAGGCTCAGGAACTGCTTGCGCAGCATCCGCCGCGCGGTGTCGTAGACCAGCGTGGTCGTGCCCCCCAGGCACGGATCATCGCGACCGGCGTCATAGAACCGGCCGGTGTCGACCTTGTCGATCAGCTTCGCCCCGCGCCCGAACGGGCTCTTCTCGTATTGCTGCGGATGCAGTTCGTGGTTGCGGATCAGGATCGTCGTCCCGTCCGGACCGGGATACGCGGCCATCCCGTCGTGATCGCCCGGCACCAGCAGACCGTCGTCCATCGTCTGGCCGGTCAGCGAAAACTGGTGATAGCTGAAACCCTTCGGCAGATCGAGGATCCCGCGGTCATCGCGGCGCAGCGGGCCGAACCCCTCGGCCAGCAGCGCAGCCCGGTTGACACTCCGCCCGCGCGCGACCGCGGTCGCCAGGCCGGTGAAGCCCAGTCCGACGGCACCGGCGGTCAGCAGGAAGTTGCGACGGGACACTTTCGACGGCATAGCTGGACCTCCCCGGGGTCGGTCCTATTCTAACGGAACCTGGGCGGCGCGCGATCGCTCGCGCTGCGCGAAACGAATCGCGTCGACCGAATACAGCGCCAGCCCCAGCCAGATTAACGAAAAACTAACCTGATCGACGCGATCGAACGCCTCGCCGAGCAGCAGCACCGCCAGCAGAAGCTGCCCGGTCGGCGCCAGGTACTGCATGAAACCAACCGTCGCCAGCCGCAGCCGCCGGGCCGCCAGCGTGAACCAGAACAGCGGCACGACGGTCACGACGCCGCACAGCGCCAGCGTCAGGTCGAAGCCGACCGATCCGCGCAGAAACACGCCCTCCCCGCGAACCGAGAGCCACCACGCGCCACCCAGCGCCAGCGGAAGCAGGTGCGTCACCTCGACCAGCAGACCGACCCGCGGCTCCACCGGCACGATCTTCCGCAGCATGCCGTAGAACCCGAACGAAAACGCCAGCGTCAACGCGATGACCGGCACGCTGCCGTTGCTCCAGGTCAGAAACGCCACCCCGCTCGCCGCCAGCGCGACGCTCGCCACCTGCGTCCCCCGCAGTCGCTCTCCCAGGAACAGGTACCCCAGCAGAACGCTGACCAGCGGATTGATGAAATACCCCAGGCTCGCGTCCGTGACCTGCCCGATCGCCACGGCATAAACGAATGTGCCCCAGTTGATCGCGATCAGGCACGTCGTCCCGGCCAGCGCCGCCCACAGCCGCGGCCGCCGCCAGACGCGGGCCTGCCCCAGGTCACCGGTGCACCACAACCAGACCAGCAGCAGCAGCACCGACCAGATCACGCGGTGCGCCAGAACCTCCAGCGAATTGACCTGCGGATCGCGGGCCGTTTCCGGAGTCAGGTGGATCAGCAGCTTGTAATACAGGGGCGAAAAACCCCAGGCCCCGTACGCCAGCAGGCCGTACACCAGCCCGAGCCTCGCAGAGCCCGGCTCCGCCACCCCCTGCCTGGATGCCAACATGGGCGGAGATCATACGGCAGTCGGCAACCCGCAGCGACCCGGACGGAACCCCGGCTCCCTCGCGCGTCACGCCTCCCGCCGCAGCATCAGCAGCGTCTCGCGCGGCGCCACCCCGGTCAGCCCGCCCAGTTGCCGCCCGCCCCGATGCAGGTCGCGCGCCCGACACACCCGCCGCACCGCGAACCCGCACTTCTCCGCCAGTTCCAGCAGGATCAGGTCAGCCGGAATGTAGATCTCCGCCAGCCGCGCCCCGCCGATCACGATCCAGGCCGGCGCCCCCGGCGCCAGCACCCGGGCCGCCGCCTGCAACGCCTGCTTCATGTCCGCAAAGTACTCGTGCACGATCCGCGCCATCCGCGGCACCTCACGCGCCCGCAGGTTCGCGATCACTTCCTCCACCGCCGGATGCCGCACCGCCGGAACCCTGCTCTCGCGCGCCAGCGGATGCGCCTTGATCTGCAGCGCACGCGCCTCGTCGAGCGCCACCTCCTCGGGATACCAGCGACCGTAAAGACTCGCCAGCGGACGCACGATCCGCGTGTAGTCGTGCCGCGACAGGTACGGCGGCGAAGTCAGCAGCCCCCCGCAACTCCCGTCCGCCAGCCCGTCAAGCCGCCGGGCATCACCCTGCAGCACCGACACCTCCCCCAGCGGCTCGGCCGCCAGGTCCGCGGCGATCATCGCCTGAACCTGTTCGAGCAGCCGCGACAGCGCCGCCGGCTGCCGCAGCGGCCGCCCGTCCGAATCGTGCTGACGGGCCCGCGCCAGCAGCAGCCGCGCCTGCTCCGCCGGCTGCCCGCACGCGTCCGCGAGGGTCTCGAGATCATCGCCCGGCGGAAGCGCCTCGCTCGCGGGCAGCCCGCGGGCCCGCGTCAGGAAGACCAGCACCGACAGCGCCTCGACGCCACAGGCCGGAACACCCTGCCGGGCCGCCTCGATCGCGACCGTCCCGCTGCCACTGAACGGATCCAGCAACGGCAGGGCGACGTCGTACCCCTCGGCCTGCCGAATGAACTCGCGAACAAGCTGCGGCGCGAACGCCTGCTTGTACGCCAGCCAGCGGTGATACGGCTCCAGCCGGTTCCGCTCGCCGGTCACCAGCGCCCCCAGCGCCGGCATGTCCTTCATTCGACGAAACCAGCGGCGCTCGAGCTGCTCGCGAGCGTGTACGTCCTCGACCGGTTCGGTTTTGCCTGCCCGACGCGACATCCGCAATCCCGCCGCTCACCGCAGCCGTTCCTCGAGCGCCGCGATTCGGCGCTCGAGTTCCGCAATCGTCTGGTGCAGCTCGGCAATCTCCTCCTGCGTCTGCTCGAGTTCACCCCGCAAACCCGCCTCGACCGCCGGATCAGGCGTCCGCGGCGCAACCACCGCCGCCGCGACGGGCTCCCCCGCCTCCGCCTCCTCCGCCGGCAGCGGTTCCTCGTCCGCCGGCGACAACAGGTGCGCGAATCGGATCGCCGACTGCCCTGCCGCCCGCGGCATCGCCGCCACCAGCGGCGGCTCCCAGTTCTTCAGCGAATCCAGCACCTCGTTGACGTCACCGACGCTGTCCAGCGCCGCCATCCGCGACGCCCGCGTCCGCAGTTCGCCCGCCGTCTGCGGCCCGCGCAGCATCAACTCGGTCATCACCGCCCGCTGGCGACTCTGCCAGTTGAACTGCCGGTCCACTTCGTGCTTGAACTTGTCGGCCCGCGAACCCGGCCCCGGCAGAATCCGCGTGACCAGCCCGCGCTGAATCAGTTGCTGCAGCGTCGACCAGACCACGTCCTCGTCCAGTTCCATCAGCGGATCGCGGTTCGACTTCTGGTTGCAGGCCGACACCAGGCTGTTGACCGTCATCGGATAGGCGCTCGAACCCGTCATCGCCTTTTCCAGCAGCGATCCCAGCACGCGACGTTCAAACTGATCCAGGGTGTAGTCCACGAAAGTCTCCCCTTCGCCCCGCGGCCAGCGATAATGAAGCCGGCCGGCGGTCGAGTCGATTCCCAGGTGCCGGCCGAACCGGCCCCGCCGAGGGTGCGTATGCCTCGCAGGCCAGGAGCACCGAACGATCGACATGCTAACCAAGACGCCCCACGTCCGAAAACCGCTCGGCCCGCTGCTCCGCGGCCTCCTCCGCCACGGCCGCGGCGGCCTGGCCGCCACCGCCACCGTCCTCGCGATCCTCGGGCTGATCCTGCGCATCACGATCCGCGATCAGTACTGGCCGGTCGCCTTCTTCTTTTATGGGACGCCCCCCGCCGTGCAGGCCGGACTCTGGCTGCTGGCCGCCGCCTGCTACGACTGGCGGACCAGGCGACGCAGCGTCATCGCCGCGATCGCGCTCGCCGGCCTCTCCGCCGTCTGGACCTACCGCACCATGTGGTACGACGCCGCCCCCGTCGAGGCCCGCCCGGAAACCATTCGCATCGCCACCTGGAACGCCGGCCGCGGACTGCTCGGCTGGCAGGCGGCAGTCCGCGACGCCCGCGCGCTGGATGCCGACATCGTCTGCCTGACCGAGGCCGGCCTCGGCACCCGCCCGCAGCGAGCCCTGTGGGAAGCCGCCTTTCCCGACTACGCCCACTCGCGCATCTTCCGCGGAACCCTGATCCTCTCACGCTATCCGCTGGAGCCGCTCGAAACCGGCTGGGCTCGCAAGGACATCGCCCACCAGGTCGTTCGCGTGCGGACCGAGCAGGGCCCGCTGGTGGTCACGGTCGTCGACATCCATTCGAACCCGCTCCGCTGGCGGCGCGGCGCGTTCGAACGCATCGACCAGATCCTGGCACGCTACGCCGATCAGCCACTGGTCATCGCCGGCGATTTCAACACCCCGCCCGAGTCCATCTGGTTCGACACGCTCCGCCCCCGGCTGCGTTCCGCATTCGAAGCCGGCGGGTCAGGCTACGCCGCCACCTGGCCGCAGCCGCTGCCGATCCTGGCGATCGACCAGATCTGGCTCAGCCCGCGGGTCGATCCGCAGACCTGCCGGGCCCGCGGCATGTGGGCCTCCGACCACCGCGCGATCATCACCGAAGTCAGCCTGCAGCGCCCGCCCCCCAACGAACCGGACCAGGCCGCACCTACCCCCTGAACCGCCACGCAGCGATCCGCGGTCCCGCGACCCGCGACCCCGCGACCCCCGGGCCGTCGCTCACTTCGCTTCCAGCCAGTTCGACCCGCGGGCCAGGTCCACCTTCAGCGGCACCCGCAGATCCATCGCCGTCGACATCACGTCGCGGACGACCTCGCCCATCCGCGGACCATCACCGCGCGGCGACTCGCAGACCAGCTCATCGTGCACCTGCAACAGCATCGTCAGCGGCAACCGCTCGCGCACGATCCGGTCATGCAGCCGGTTCATCGCCAGCTTGATCAGGTCCGCGGCCGAACCCTGGATCACCGTATTGACCGCGAACCGCTCGGCCTGGGCCCGCGCCATCCGGTTCCGCGAGTCGATGTCACGGATCTCGCGCCGCCGGCCGAACAGCGTCTCGACGAAACCGTGCTGCTTGGCGTGCCGGATGCACTGCTCGATGAATCCGCGAACGCGCGGATACCCGTCGAAATAGTTGTCGATGAACCGCTGCGCCTCGCCGCGACTCATCCCCGTCCCCTGCGCCAGACCGAACGCCGTCTGCCCGTAGATGATCCCGAAGTTCACCGCCTTCGCCCGGCCGCGCATCTCGCGCGTCACCTCCTCCAGCGAAACGCCGTTGACCCGCGCCGCCACCACCGCGTGAATGTCGCGATCCTCCGCGAACGCCTCGATCAGGGCCGCATCCTCGCTGAAGTGCGCCAGCATCCGCAGTTCGATCTGCGAGTAGTCCGCCACCACCAGTTCCGCATCGTCAACCCGCGGCACGAAAGCCGCCCGAATCTGACGCCCCAGCTCCGTCCGGATCGGAATGTTCTGCAGGTTCGGATCGCTGCTCGACAGCCGACCCGTGATCGCCCCCGTCTGGTGATAGCGCGTATGCACCCGACCCGTGCCCTTCGCCCGCGCCGCCGGCAGCGCATCCACGTACGTGCTGCGCAGCTTCTGCAACTCGCGATAGTCCAGCAGCAACTGCGGCAGCCGCGAGTCCGTCTCGCCCGCCAGCGCCTGCAGGGTCTCCGCGTCCGTCGACCGCGACGTCCGCGTCCGCTTGACCACCCGCAGCCCCATCTCGTCGAACAGGATCTCCGCCAGTTGCTTCGGCGAATCGAGGTTGAACTCGCGCCCGGCCGCCTCGTGCGCCGCCCGCTGCAGTTCCTCAAGCTGCCCGCCCAGGTCCGCGCTCATCTTCTCCAGCAGCGGCACGTCCAGGTTGATGCCGGCCGACTCCATCTCGGTCAGCACGTCCAGCAGCGGCATCTCCAGTTCATGGAACAGCCGCGTTACCGGGCTGTCCTCCAGGTACTGCCCGCACAGCGCCACCAGCCGACCGATGTAGTCCGCCCGCTCGCCCGCGTACTCGGTCAGCGGGTCCAGCAGCAACTGCTCCGGCAACAGCCGGTCACGCCCCTTGCCCGTCAGCTCGTCACGCGGAATCAGCTCGTGCCCGAACACCCGCGAGACCAGCCGATCCAGCGCGACGCTGTTGCCGACCGGGTCCAGCACGAACGCCGCGATCATCGCGTCCACCCGTCGACCGGCCGGACGGATCTCCAGCGTCCGCAGCGCCAGCAGCGTCTGCTTCAGGTCGTAACCACCCAGGATCCGCCCGTCCGTGCAGACCTCCGCCAGCAGACCCGCCACGGCGTCACGCGGCAGCGGCTCACACGTCATGCACCGCAGCGGCAGGTACGCCGCCTGCCCCGTGCCCCACGCCAGCGCCAGCCCCGTCACCTGCAGGTCCGGCGGCGGCGCGGCCGCACTGCAGATCGCCTCGATCACCAGGTACGACCCGGACTGAATCTCGCGCCCCAGGTCCTCCAGCAGCGCCACATCGTCAACCCGGCGATACGGCGGACGCACCGGCTCGGCCAGAGCCGCCGCCCGCGCATCCGGCTTCAGCCCCGTCAGCGCCCGCGGCGCCTCGACCGTCGCACTGTCGGCCACCGCCGCCGCGGCAGCCTCGGCCACCGCGGCCGCCGACGCGCGACGATCCACCCCCGGAAGCTGCTCGACCAGTCGCCGAAACCCCAGCTCGGCAAAAATCGGCTGCAGCGACGCCCACGCGAAACGCCCGACGTCGGCCGCTTCGAGGTCCAGGTCGATCGGCACGTCGCTCCGCAGTTGCAGCAGCCTGCGCGTCGTCTCGTACAGCGGCGCGAACGCCTTGACGTTCTCGCTCTGCTTCGGCGTCAGTTCGTCGGCATGCTCGATCACCGCCCGAGCCGTGCCGTACCTGGCGATCAGCTTGGCGGCCGTCTTCGGACCGATGCCCTTCACGCCCGGAATGTTGTCGACGGTGTCGCCGCACAGCGTCTGCACGTCCAGGGCCTGCTCCGGCCGCCACCCCTTGCTCTCCAGCAGACGCTCCGGGTCGATCACCTCGTCCTTGCCCGGATCGTACAGGTGGATCTGCCCGGTCAGCAGTTGCTCCAGGTCCTTGTCCTTGCTGACCAGGTACACCTGCATGTCAGGCGCGTACCGTTCCGCCAGCGTGGCCATGATGTCGTCGGCCTCGAAACCCGGCTTGACCAGGATCGGAATCCCGGCCGCTTCGAGGATCGACAGGATCCGGTCCTTCTGCACCGGAAAGTCCTCGGGCGGCGCTTCGCGGGTCGCCTTGTACTCGGGGTAGATCTCCCGGCGAAACACCGTCTCGTCCGAGATGTCGAGCGCCACGGCCAGGTAGTCGGGCTCGCGCTGCCGGATCATGCTCAGCAGCATCGCGCAGAACACGTGCGTCGCCCGGGTCGGCTCGCCCGTCGGCGAGGTCAGCGGCCCCATCCGGGCGTAGTAGGCCCGGTAGATCTGGGCGTGCCCGTCAATCAGGTAGAGTGTCTTCGGCATGCCGCGGATGGTAAGCTCTGGCCCGCGGCCCGTCACACGCGGCCCGCCAACGGAGTGCCCGATGAGCGAACCCTGGTCACGCATCAGCCTGGAACAGGGCGACATCACCACGCTGGACGTCGACGCGATCGTCAACGCCGCCAACGAACGACTCAGCGGAGGCGGCGGCGTCGACGGCGCCATCCACCGCGCCGCCGGCAGCGCCGACCTGCAGGCCGCCTGCCGACAACTGGGAGGCTGCCCGACCGGGCAGGCGGTCGTCACGCCCGGCTTCGCCCTGCCGGCCCGGTGGATCGTCCACACCGTCGGCCCGATCTACCTGAACGGCGACGCCACCTGCCCGAAACTGCTCGCCTCGTGCTACCGCCGCAGTCTCGAAGTCGCCGCCGAGAAGCAGTGCCGCTCGATCGCCTTCCCGGCTATCAGCACCGGCGTGTACGGCTATCCGTTCCGGGACGCGACCAGGGTCGCCCTCGAAACCGTCGCGGCCACCCTGCCGGACCATCCCGGACTCCAGCAGGTGCGACTGGTCTTCTTCTCCGCCGACGACCTGTCCGCCGCCCAGGACATCCTTCGTACCGTGCGGAGCGGCTAGGCGTGTTCTACGTCGAAGACCTCGCCAACGACCCGGTCACCCTGGACGAGAGCGAAACGCGACACGCGCTCGGCAGCCGCCGCCTGCGGGACGGCGAAACCGTCACCCTCTTCGACGGCCGCGGACAACGGGCCGACGGTGTCATCGCCGTCCGAACCAGCGGCCGGCGCCGCACGGTCGAGGTCCGCATCACCCAGCGCCACCAGCTTCCGCCACCCGGCCCCGGCCTGCACGTCTTCACGGCGGCGCCGAAGGGCGACCGGTTGCGTTTCCTGGTCGAGAAGTGCACCGAACTCGGCGCGGCCGGCGTGCACATCGTCCGCTGGCACCGCTCGGTCGCCGAACCATCGAGAGCCGGCCGGGACAAGCTGCATCGCATCGCGATCGAAGCCTGCAAGCAGTGCGAGCGCCTCTGGCTCCCGGAAATCACGGTGAACGGCGGCATCCAGGACTTCTGCCGGGCCCCCGCGACCCGCTTCTACGCCAACCGGGAACCCGCTGCCCAGACACTGCCCGCGACTCGAACAGCGGACATCGCGATCGCCATCGGCCCCGAAGGCGGCTTCACCCGGGAAGAACTCGACCAGTTCCAAGCCGCCGGCGCCAACGCCCTGCGACTCGGCGAACACATCCTGAGAACCGAAACCGCAGCGGTTGCCGCAGCAGCCTTGACAGTAAGCAAGTAAGCAGGAAGCAGGTAAGCAAGGCAACGCCCCCACGTGCTCACTTGCTCACTTGCTCACTTGCTTACTTGCTTACTTGGTGACTTGCTTACTTGCTCACTTGCTTACTAAGCTGACTGCAGACCCGCAGCAGCCCTTCGAGTTGATCCAGCGGCCAGACATTGCTGGCGTCGCTGTGCGCCTGCTCGGGGTTGTCGTGCACCTCCATGAACAGCGCGTCGATCCCGGCCGCGCAGGCCGCCCGGCTCAGCAGCGGGATGAACTCGCGGGCCCCGCCGGTCGTGCTGCCGCCGCTGCCCGGACGCTGCACCGAGTGCGTCGCGTCGTAGACCACCGGCGCGTACGCCCGCATCACCTGCAGCGCCGTGAAGTCGTTCACCAGGCTCTCGTACCCGAACGTCGTCCCCCGCTCGGTCGCCAGCACGTTCTCGTTGCCCGCCTCGCGAACCTTGTCGATCGCCATCCGGAACTTGTCCGGCCCCAGGAACTGGCCCTTCTTGACGTTGACCGCCTTCCCGGTCCGCGCCGCCGCCACCAGCAGGTCCGTCTGCCGGCACAGGAACGCCGGGATCTGCAGACAGTCCAGCACCTCGCCGGCCGCCGCGCACTGCCCCGCTTCGTGCACGTCCGACAGCACCGGCAGGCCAAGCTGAGACTTCACCTCCGCCAGCACCGCCAGCCCGTCCTCCAGCCCCGGCCCGCGATGCGAATGAATGCTCGAACGATTGGCCTTGTCGAAACTCGCCTTGAAGACGTACGGAATCCCCAGCGACGACGCGATCGCCGCGATCCGCTCGCCCAGCATCAGGCTGTGCTCGCGCGATTCAATCACGCACGGCCCGGCAATCAGCAGCAACGGAGCCCCGTCGCCAACGGTATACGGTCCAAGTTTCGCTTGCATGGCCGCGACTATAGCCTGCGCTCAGAAGTTGCTCCAGCGAATCGCCCGCGCGATCCGCTGATACCGGTACAGCCACACGAAACCAAGCGCCGACGTCCCGCCGAACAGCCAGGCCACGTCCGCCGGAACACCGAAGACAAACCCCAGCAACCGCGTCAGCGGACCCTCGAAGATCGTCACCATCGCGAACGTCAGCCCCCAGAACATCGCCAGCGGCCAGGCGAACGACCACTCGTAGCACGACGCGTGCGCCAGCCAGCGATCGTCGGGAACCCGGCAGGTGTATCGCGTCATCAGCACCGCCGCACTCGCCACCAGCCCGTGCGCCCACTGGCACAGCACCAGGGCCCACAACGCCCCGCCCGTGACCAGCAGCACCATCTCGACCCCCTGCATCAGAATCCCACCCCGAACGGCCGACATCACCAGCAGGTACAACCCCATCGCCAGCATGCCGCCCAGCAGCAACATCACCTGCACCCGCCGGGCGAAGCGATCACCCTTCTCCAGGCCCCGCCGGGTTCGCAGCGTGCCATAGAAAGCGCCCGGTCCGAACAACGCCTCCTCCACGCTCTGCCACAGTCGCTTCCGCCGCGCCCACGGCGTCCCCGGCCGGACCCGCTGCGGATTCAGCGACGACCCCACCGAACGGCCGCACTCGGTGCAGCGCTGCGACCAGTCCCGCCCCGTCAGGTCATAGCCGCAACCTTCACAGGTCGGCGTGTCGTCATCCTCCGGCGCAGGCGGACACAACCCGTCCGCGATCCCCTTGACCGCCCGCAGGAACAACAAGCTGCTGAGCGGAACCGCCAGCACCGCCGCGACCGGCTCGACCGGCCACGCGCCAAAGACCGCGTTCAGTCGATAGATCAGCACGAGCACGGTCACGAGCGCCACCGCCCATCCCAGCAGCACCGTCGCCCCCCCGACCGCCAGCAGGCTCCGCCGGAACGTCGCCGCCAGTCCGTCCGCGCGACTCGTCCGATGCAGACCCACGAAGCCACCCGCCAGCAGCACGCCCGCGTACCCGACGGTGCCGCCCACCGCCGCCATCCCGGCCGCGATGTAGTCACTCCGCCGAAGCGGCAGCTTGTAGGCCAGGAAGTTCTGCATTTGGGTGTGCGGAACGATGCTGTTCCAGTTGCTGTACTGCCAGTCTTCGAACTCGACGTAGACCCAAATCCCGAGCCCGTTGATCGTGCCGATCACCGCGGCCGCCAGCAGCGCCACCAGGATCGCCGCGAACCACCCGCAACCGCGCAGCATCCGCCCGGCCCGCACCGGCGCAACCACCGCCACGAACGGCGCCAGCAGCGGCGCCGCCAGCCCCCCGGAAGGCAGCGAAAGCGTGCTCCGATCAGGCGTGGCGCGGCGCGAGCGAACGGTAGCGGGCAACGGAGCACCTCATGATTCAAGAGTCGCGGCTGGCCTGCCCTGCTCCCTCGTGCCCCGGATCCCGCGCTCCCGTCCGCTCAGAACCCGTCCTGGATGCGGACGCGATCGGCGTCCATCCGGTACAGGTCCATCACCCAGCCGTCGATCTTGTTCTCGCCGACCCGCAGGACCCCGCGGACGGCAATGCGGACATCGGGAACGGCATCCGCGGCCTTGCCAGTCATGTCTACGTTGACCCACTCGTTCAGTTCGAGCGGTTTCCCGTAACAGCACGCCAGCGTGTTCGGCACCAGCATGAACTTCTCGACCTTCCCGTTCCGCAGCTTGGTCGGCATCATGTACCCGCTGACGATCACCGTCGCGCCATCCAGCGCCCGGATCGCCTCGGGAATGTCCTCCTCCGTCGGCGGCGCTTCACCCGGCTCCAGGAACCGCGGGTAACGGTACGCGGCCAGTTGCTCGAACGTGATGATCGGCGTCCCGTCCGCGTCGTGACTGGGCAGATCAACCTTCTCGACCAGGTCCGAAACCGTCCCCGTCTCGCGCAGTTCCTTCAGCCTGCGGACCACCTCGGGATCGGCCTCGACGTACCCCTCCACGATCTCGTCCTCAGCCCGGGCCAGCGCCTGCGCACTCAGGTCTCCGCCATACTCACGTTCCGAAGGCGGCGGCCTCATCTCCGCGCCCGCCTCCTGCGCACCCTCGGCCGAAGCCGGACGCGTCTCGCTGACCGCCGTCGCCGCGGCCGGCACGGCCTGTTCACAGCCGATCGCCACCAGCAGCACCAGAACCGCACCGCCCGACAGAATCCATCGCTCCAGCACCATCAGATCTCCTTGCGCCAGAGAGTATACCCCGCCCCGCCCGGCAGCCGCCATCGCTGTGGATTAACCACTATTATTCATCGAGAAATCCCCGAATAACCACTCTAAAGGATTGACAGGGCCGCATCCGATCTGCATAACTATGCACATTGACTAACTAATACAGGATCACGATGGACAAGCAGCAGCGACAGCACGCGATTCGCCAACTGGTCGCCGGCGATTCGGTCGCCAGCCAGCAGGAACTCGTCCGCCGCCTGCGGGCCGACGGCATCCGCTGCACCCAGGCCAGCGTCAGTCGCGACCTCCGCGAACTCGGCCTCGTCAAGGCCGACGGCCGCTACACCGCCCCCGACACCGTCGCCGTCCTCGACCCGCCCCGCCCCGAGGTCGCCGCCTTCATCGAAAGCGCCGACCCGATCGGCGCCAACCTCGTCGTCCTGCGGACCACCATCGGCGCCGCCCAGCAGGTCGGCCTCAGCATCGACCGCCTCGACCACCCCGACATCGCCGGCACCATCGCCGGGGACGACACGATCTTCATCGCCGTCGCCAGTCGCACCGCACAGGGACGCGTCCTCGCCCTGCTGCGGCCACGCCCGCGCCCGTGAAGACGGGCGCCGACGCCACCGCCTGCACCGGACCCCGTACCGAAACCGAACCGCCTTCCCGGAGCCTCGTGATGTCCCGCAAAGCCGTCCTCGCCTATTCCGGCGGACTCGATACCACCTACTGCGCCGTCTGGCTTCGCGAGCAGGGCTACGACGTCCACGCCGTCACCGTCCAGACCGGCGGCTTCGACCAGGACGAACTCGCCCGCATCGTCGCCGTCGCCGAAACCGCCCGGGTCGCCGAGCATGTCGTCATCGACGCCTGCCCCGAACTGTTCGACCGCTACCTGCGCTACCTGGTCTACGGCAACGTCCTCCGCGGCGAGGTCTACCCGCTCTGCGTCTCGGCCGAACGCGCCGAACAGGCCCGTCGCTGCGCGCTGTACGCGACCGAGATCGGCGCCGCGGCCATTGTCCACGGCTCCACCGGCGCCGGCAACGACCAGTTCCGCTTCGACACCGCCTTCCGGGTCTACGCCCCGGGCATCGAACTGCTCACCCCGATCCGCAGCCTTGCCCTGACCCGCGAACAGGAAACCGACTACCTCCGCCAGCACGGCATCGAGATCCCGCCCCGGACGACCCGCTACTCGATCAACCAGGGACTCTGGGGCGTCACGATCGGCGGCGGCGAAACGCATCGCGGCGACGGCGTCCTGCCCGACGACGCCTGGGTGCTTACCGCCCCGCCCGAAGAACGCCCGGCCAACCCCGAGACCCTCGTGATCCAGTTCGAACAGGGCGTGCCCGTCGCACTCGACGAAGCCGCGATGGATCCCGTCATGCTGATCGAAACGCTCAACCAGCGGGCGGCCGCACACGGCGTCGGCCGCGGCGTCCACGTCGGCGACACGATCCTCGGCATCAAGGGCCGCGTCGCGTTCGAAGCGCCGGCCGCGGTCACCCTGATCGCCGCCCACCGCGAACTCGAGAAACTCGTCCTCAGCCGCCAGCAGCAGTTCTGGAAGCGGACGCTGGGCGAACTGTACGGCACCCTCCTGCACGAGGCCCGCATCTTCGACCCGCTCGCCCGCGACCTCGAAGCCTTCCTGCACTCGAGCCAGGCCCGCGTCACCGGACAGGTCAGCGTCCAACTGCACCACGGCCAGTGCCTCGTCCTCGGCGCGCGTTCCCCTCACTCCCTGCTCGACGACCAGGCCGCCGTCTACGGCGAAACCGCCTCCTGGAACGGCGGCGAGGCGGCCGCCTTCGCGAAACTCTACGGCCTGCACGACGTGCTGCTGCACGCGGCCGAACAAGGAGCCCGGCATGCGACTGTGGCTTGACAAGATCGCGTCCGCGACCGGCAACGTCCCGCTCAAGCAGACCGCCCGAATCACCCCGCAGGTGATCGCCCGCGAGAGCTACATCGTCGCCGGCCGAATCCACGGCACCAAGACCGTCTACAACCAGTTGGAGAACACGCACGGACGCCTCGTCAGCCTGCACGAGGGTGACGTGATCGCCGGCGTCCTCGGCCAGCGGAACGCCCTGCAGGGCTACGCAGGTTTCGTGCCGGAAGAAATCCAGGTCGGCGACCGACTGCAACTGCTGAACATGGGCGGCGTCATCGGCCGATGCACCTCGGTCAATCCGGATGTCGGCGTGCCGTACGATGTCGAAGTGCTCGGCGCCGTGCAGGTCTTCCCCGAGTTCGAGCAGCGCACCGGCGTGCCGGCCCACATCGGCATGAACGCGATCCCACCGATCACCACCGACGAACCGATCGCACCGGTCGTCTACGTCGTCGGAACCTGCATGAACAGCGGCAAGACCGCCGCCGCCTGCCGCATCATCCGCGAGTTCGCCAAGGCCGGCCAGGCGGTCGGCGCCTGCAAGCTGACCGGCGTCTCCCTGCGACGCGACGCGCTCCAGATGGGCGACTACGGCGCGAAGTGGGCCGTCACCTTCACCGATGCCGGCATCGCCGCCACCACCGCCGACAACGCCGTCCCGATCGCCCGGACCCTGCTCCGCGAACTGACCCGCCGCGGCGCGCAGGTCATCGTCGCCGAACTGGGCGACGGCCTGCTCGGCGAGTACGGCGTCGCCGAAATCCTCTCCGACCCGACCCTGCACCAGGCCGCCGGCGCGTACGTCCTGTGCGCCAACGACCCGGTCGGCGCCTGGGGCGCACAACAGTTGATGCAGCAACGCTTCAACCTGCCGATCTCGGTCATCAGCGGACCCACCACAGACAACGCCGTCGGCACCGAGTCGCTCCGCAAACGCCTCGACCTGCCGGCCATCAACGCCCGCTCGCACGCCCGCGAACTCGGCCGGCACCTGCTCGACACACTCGCGGCCACTACCGGTGCGGCCCGATGAGCAGACTCCGCATCGGCATCCTCGGCGCGACCGGCTACGGCGGCGGCGAACTGCTCCGCCTGCTGACCCAGCACCCCCACGCCCAGGTCGTCTCGCTCGTCAGCCGCACCGCCGCCGGCCAGCCGGTCGCCACAAGACACCCGCACCTGGCTGGCTTCTACCAGGCCGAATTCGCCGCCGAACTCGACTGGAACGCCCTCCGCGACGGCGAGCGCGCCGTGATCTTCGCCGCCCTCCCGCACGGCGAGAGCGCCACCGCCCTGCACACCCTCGACGAACAACTGCGACACGCCGGCGACAGCAGCACCCGGATCATCGACCTGTCCGGCGACTTCCGCCTCCGCGATCCGCACACGCACCAGCACTGGTACCCCGAGTCGCCGCTGCACGCCGACCTGCGGGCCCGCTTCGTCTACGGCCTGCCCGAACTGCAACCCGACGACCTGCCCGGCGCGACCCGCATCGCCAACCCGGGATGCCTCGCCACCGCCGCCACCCTCGCGGCCGCGCCGCTCGCCCGCCTGCCGCGGACGTTCCGCCTGGCCCTCGACACCAAGACCGGATCGTCAGGCTCGGGCCGCACGCTGAAGGAAGCGACCCACCACCCGACCCGGCACGCCGACCTGCGGGCCTATGGCGCCCTGGCGCACCGCCACGAGCCCGAGATCCGCCAGACCCTCCAGGCCGCCGGCTGGCAGGACGTCGATACCACCTTCATCGCCCACAGCATGGACACCACCCGCGGCATCTTCGCGACCGTCCACGCCCTGGCCGACCAGTCACTCGACCCCGCGGCCGTCCGCGACGCCTACCGGCAGGCCTACGCCGACTGCCCGTTCGTCCGCGTGGTCGACACAACGCCCACGCTGCAGAACGTGGTCGGCTCCAACTTCGTCGAGATCAGCGTCGCCGTCCGCGACCACCAGGTCATCGCGATGGCCACCCTCGACAACCTCGTCAAGGGCATGGCCGGCGCCGCGATCCAGAACATGAACATCAGTTGCGATCTGCCCGAAACCACCGGCCTCTGGCAGCCGGCCCTGCGACCGATCTGAGAAAGGAAACGTCATGCAACACTGGCTGCAACTGGCCGACCGCGATCCCGCGGCGCTGCGAAAACTGGTCACCCTGGCCGCCGACATCAAGGCCGGCCGCACCGTACCCGACGCGATCGCCGGGAAGATCCTGACGATGGTCTTCTTCAACCCGTCGCTGCGAACCCGCACCTCGTTCGAAGCCGCCATGGCCCGCTTCGGCGGCAGCGCCATCTGCCTGAGCGTCGGCGGCGACACCTGGCAGCTTGAACACCGCGGCGGCGCGGTCATGAACGGCGCCGCCAGCGAACACGTCCGCGAAGCGGCCGCCGTCCTCAGCCGCTACGGCGACGCACTCGCCGTCCGCAGCTTCGCGAAAATGAACGACGCCCGCGAAGACGCCCGCGACCCGGTCCTGCACGGCTTCGCCGAACACGCCACCGTCCCGCTGATCAACATGGAGTCCGCCGTCGAACACCCCTGCCAGGGACTGGCCGACTGGCTGACGATGCACGAACGCCTCGGCGATACCGCCGGCCGCCGGTTCGTCCTCTCCTGGGCCCCGCACATCAAGCCGCTCCCGCGGGCCGTGCCCCACTCCGCCGTGCTCGCCGCCGCCGCGGCCGGCATGCACGTCACGATCGCGCATCCGTCGGGCTACCAGCTTGATCCGGACGTCATCACCCAGGCCGAGGCCTGGACCGCCGCCGCCGGTACGACCCTCACCGTGACCGATCAGCAGGTCGCCGCCACCCGGGCGGCCGACGTCGTCTACGCCAAGAGCTGGGGCGCCGTCGGCCTGTACGGCGATGCGCCCGCCCAGGCCGAGAGTTTCCGAACGCAGGCCGACTGGCAGATCACGCCCGGCCATTTGTCGGCCACCGCTCACCTGCTGCACTGCCTGCCGGTTCGTCGCAACGTCGTCATCAGCGACGCGGCCCTCGACCAGCACCACACCACGATCGTCGACCAGGCCGAGAACCGCCTGTGGACCCAGGCGGCGATCCTGCAACACCTGTTCACCAGCCAGGAGCGCTGACCATGATCGGCACCGACATGCACGGCCTGCGGGTCGCGATCCCCTATCTGCGCCGCTACCAGGGCGGCACCTTCGTGATCAAGCTCGGCGGCGGACTGTGCCGCCCCGGCCCCGCCATCGCGAACATCTGCGAACAGATCGCCATGCTGCACCAGCTTGGCATCCGCGTGATCGTCGTCCACGGCGGCGGACCGCAGGCCGACGAACTCGCCCGACAACTCGGCCACCAGCCCGAGCGCGTCGGCGGCCGCCGCGTGACCGACACCGCCACGCTCGCCATCGTCCAACAGGCCTTCGGCGCCATCAACACCGACCTGCTCGGCGCGTTCCGAGCCGTACAGGTCCCGGCCATCGGAATCAGCGGTGTCGACGGCGCCCTGGTCACCGCCAACCGCCGACCGCCCCAGCAGGTGACCGATGCATCCGGAAACGAACGAACCGTCGACTTCGGCTTCGTCGGCGACATCACCACCATCGACGCCAGCGTCCTGCACCGTCTGCACGAAAACGGGTTCCTGCCGGTCGTCGCCTCGCTCGCGGCCGACGCCAGCGGACAGATCCTGAACGTCAACGCCGACACCGTCGCCGCCCGACTCGCGGCCGCGGCCGGCGCGCAGAAACTGTTCATCCTGACCGATGTCGACGGCGTCTTCCGCCAGGCGGACGACCCGACCAGCTTCTGCTCGCAACTGGACCTGCCCGAGGTCGCCGACCTGAAGGCCGGCGGCGCGGTCTCCGGCGGCATGCTGCCAAAACTGGACGCCTGCCGGCTGGCCCTCGAAGGCGGCGTCCCGCGCGCCCACATCATCAACGGCAGACAACCCGACAGCCTGCTGGCCGAAATCTTCACCAACGAAGGCTGCGGCACCCTGCTGGTCCGCGAAAGCACGCCGGCCGCCGACGCCGCCGTCCGGGTCGCCCGATGATCGAGCGACGCCTCTGTGACTATGTCGCGATCCGCAGCCTGTCGCGCGAGGAAGGCGCCCTGGCCGATCGTGTCTTCGCCGACCTGGCCGAGGCGGGCCTGCAACCCCGACGGATCGGCGACAATGTCATCTGCGAGATCGGCGACGCCCCGCGCCCGCGCCTGCTGCTGAACTCGCACCTCGATACGGTCCCGGCCTCGGACGGCTGGAAGTCCGACCCGTGGACGCCGACCATCGACGGCGACCGGATCATCGGGCTCGGCGCCAACGACGCCAAGGGCTGCGGCGTCGCGATGATCGAAACCGTCCTCGCCCTGCGCCAGCGACGCGATCGCGGGCAGCGCATCGGCGGCACCGTCGTCCTCGCGCTGACCGTCGAAGAGGAAATCGCCGGCGACGGACTGTGCGCCATCGTCGACCAGCTCGGCCCGCTCGACGCAGGCATCGTCGGCGAACCGACCAGCCTGACACCCATGACCGCCCAGCGCGGCCTGCTGATCCTCAAGGGCCGCGCCCGCGGACGTACCGCCCACCCGGCCAACACCCCGCCCGACACCGACAGCAACGCGATCCAGATCGCGGCCGACGACGCCCGACATCTGCTGACCTTCGACTGGGGGCCCGTGCATCCCCTGCTCGGACGCAGCCACGGCCACATCACCCGCATGAACGGCGGCGTCGCCAACAACGTGATCCCCGACCTGTGCGAGTTCATGCTCGACATCCGCACCACCACGGCCGAGGTGCACGCCGCGATGACCGACCGGCTGCGACAACACCTGCGCAGCGAAATCACCGTGCACAGCGATCGAATGATCCCGATCGAGACCGCCGACGACGCCGACATCGTCCGCGCGGTCTGCGCCGCGCTGCCCGACGCCCGACCCACCGGCAGCCCCGCGATGAGCGACATGGTCTGGCTCCGCGGCATCCCGGCCGTCAAGATCGGACCGGGCGACACGCGCCGCTCGCACACCCCCAACGAATACATCACGCGATCCGAACTGCAGGCCGGACTCACCGCCTACACCGCGATCGCGAAAGCCTACTTCGCACGCGTCGGAACGGGAGACTGAGATGGCAACCCAGCGCCTCTGGGACAAGGGCGACTCGCTCGACACCTTCGTGCACCGCTTCACCGTCGGCGACGACCCCCAACTCGACCGGCAACTCGCACACTTCGACTGCCTCGGCAGCGCCGCCCACGTGCACGCCCTGGCCAGGCTCGGCATCCTGACCCACGCGGAAGCCGGTCGGCTGCTGACCAGTCTGCAGGCCTGCGCGGCCGAGTGGACCCGTTTCGAAATCCCCTGGGAACTGGAAGACTGCCACACCGCCATCGAGTCCCGCCTGACCGAGGAGCACGGCGAACTCGGCCGCAAGATCCACGCCGGACGCTCGCGCAACGACCAGGTCGCGACCGCCTCGCGGATGTACATGCGGTTCTACGCCCACGCCTGGCTCGACGAACTGACCCGCCTCGTCGACGCGCTGCTGACGCGGATCGAATCGGACGGCGACCTGCCGCTGCCCGGGCACACCCACCTGCGGGCCGCCATGCCCGCCAGCATCGGACTCTGGCTGCACAGCGTCATCGCGGCCGCCACCGAACAGCAGCAGGCCACCCTCGACCTGCTCGAGCGCCTCGACACCTGCCCGCTCGGCACCGCCGCCGGGTTCGGCAGCCCCCTGCCCCTCGACCGCGAACTGACCGCCCGCCTGCTCGGCTTCTCCCGACCGCAGGCCAACCCGATCGATGTGCAGAACGCCCGCGGCCGCATGGAACTCTACTACGCCCGCGTGGCCGCCGACATCGGCGCGGTCTGCGAGCGCCTCGCCAGCGACCTGATGCTCTACTGCCTGCCCGAGTTCGGCTTCGCCCGTCTGCCGGACGCGCTGACCACGGGCTCGTCGATCATGCCGCAGAAGCGGAACCCCGACGTGCTCGAACTGGTCCGGGCCCACGGCGCCCGCCTGCGGGCCGCGCCGAACGAGATCCAGTTCCTGACCACCCGGCTGACCTCCGGCTACCACCGCGACCTGCAACTGACCAAGGGGCCGATGATCGCGGTGACCGCCACCACCGGCGTCCTGATCCAGACCGTCACCCGGGTCGTGCCGCGGATCACCTTCGACGCCCAGCGCCTGCGATCCGCGATGACGCCCGAACTGTACGCCACGCACGCCGCCGTCCAGCAGGTCCTCGCCGGCGTCCCGTTCCGCGACGCCTACCGGGCCGTCGCCGCCGAACCCGAGCGGGACTGGAAAGCGGAACTGCCCCCCGACATCGTCCGGTCGGCAGGCCGCCTCGATCCCGCTACACTAGCGGCATGCCGCGACGAACAGGCCGACCTGCGGCAGGCCTGCGACACCTGGGCGGCGCGACTCAAGGCGGTTCCGAACATGGTCTTTGCAGCGCCGGCCGGCGGCCCGGCGGGAGTGGACTGAAAACCCGATGCCCAAAGATCCCAGCATCCGGCGGACCCTGATCATCGGCAGCGGCCCGATCGTCATCGGACAGGCCTGCGAATTCGACTATTCCGGTACCCAGGCCTGCCGCGCGCTGGCCGAGGAAGGCGTCGAAGTCGTCCTGCTCAACAGCAACCCCGCCACGATCATGACCGACCCGCAACTCGCGGCCCGCACCTACGTCGAACCGATCACCGCCGATGTCCTCGCCGACATCCTGCAACGCGAAGCCGACCGCGGCGCGCCGGTCGACACCCTCCTGCCGACCCTCGGCGGACAGACCGGCCTGAACTGCGCCATGGACGCCCACCGCGCCGGCGTCCTCGAGAAACACAACGTCCGCATGATCGGCGCCGACCCGGTCGCCATCCGCCGGGCCGAGGACCGCGAAGTCTTCAAGCAGACCGTCCGCGGCGTCGGCATCGACCTGCCCCGCTCCGGCGTCGCCGAAACCTGGGAAGAAGCCCTCGCGATCCTCGAAGAGGTCGGACTGCCCGCCTGCATCCGCCCGGCCTACACGCTCGGCGGACTCGGCGGCGGCATGGCCGCGACGATGGAGGAGTTCGAATACCTCGTCCGCGACGGCCTCGACGCCTCGCGCATCAGCCAGGTCCTGATCGAGGAAGACCTGACCGGCTGGAAGGAATTCGAACTGGAGATGATCCGCGACCGGGCCGACAACGTCGTCGTCGTCTGCAGCATCGAGAACTTCGACCCGATGGGCGTCCACACCGGCGACTCGATCACCGTCGCCCCCGCACTGACCCTGACCGACCGCGAATACCAGCGGATGCGCGACGCCGCCATCGCGATCATGCGGGCCGTCGGCGTCGAGACCGGCGGCTCCAACATCCAGTTCGCCACCAACCCCCGCGACGGGCGTCTGGTCGTCATCGAAATGAACCCGCGCGTCTCGCGCTCCAGCGCCCTGGCCTCCAAGGCCACCGGCTTCCCGATCGCCAAGATCGCCACCAAGCTCGCGATCGGCTACACGCTCGACGAACTGCCCAACGACATCACCCGCGAAACGAAGGCCTGCTTCGAACCCGCCATCGATTATGTCGTCGTCAAGATGCCACGCTTCGCCTTCGAGAAGTTTCCCGAAGCCGACGAAACCCTGACGACCTCGATGAAGTCCGTCGGCGAGGCCATGGCGATCGGACGAACCTTCAAGGAAGCCTGGCAGAAGTGCATCCGCTCGATGGAGATCCGCCGCCCCGGCTACGGCCTGCACAAGGGCGACAAGTGGTTCGACGCGGAACATACCTCCGCCGCGCCCGAAGACGCCGTCTGGCTCGATCCCTTCGGACACGCCGACGACAGCCAGAACGTCCTGATCGGCGGCAGCAGCCTGGCCGAACCGCCCGGCGACCTGGCCGAACAGTCCGCCCGCGCCTGGCCGCTCCGCGACGAGACCCTGATCCAGAAACTGTCGGTCCCCTGCCAGGGACGCATCTTCTACATCCGCTACGCCCTCAAGCACGGCTGGTCGATCGAGCGGATCCACGAACTGACCCGCATCGACCCGTGGTTCCTCGACCAGCTCGCCCAGCTCGTCGAGTTCGAACAGCGCCTCGCAACCGTCTACGTCGGCAGCGGACTGCACCCCGAGGTCATCCGCGTCTACCTGCAGGCCAAGGAGTACGGCTACAGCGACGCGCAACTGCGAGCCATCTGGCGGCTCGACTCCGGAACCTGCGCGCGCCTCAAGCGCCAGCTCGACCGCCCCAAGTTCAAGCAGGTCGACACCTGCGCCGCCGAGTTCGAAGCCTATACCCCCTACTACTACTCGACCCACGAACGACCGCTCGCCCAGGTCGTCGACAGCCCCGAAGCCGTCGCCGAAATCCGCGCCCACCAGGCCACCCGCGGCCGGGCGGCACTCGGGCAGGCCGTCGCCGAACTGCCCGTTCAGGCCCCCTACCGCTACCTGCCGCTCGACAACCACCACGTCCTCGTCGAACACCACGACGACGAGCTGCGCGTCACCGATCGACCCAAGGTGATCGTCCTCGGCGGCGGACCGAACCGCATCGGCCAGGGCATCGAGTTCGACTACTGCTGCGTGCACGCCGCCATGGCCGCCCGGGCCCTCGGCTACGAAACCGTCATGGTCAACTCCAACCCCGAAACCGTCAGCACCGACTACGACGTCAGCGACCTGCTCTTCTTCGAACCGCTCACCCACGAGGACGTCCTCAACATCTGCGACCGACTCAACGGCCGACCCTGCACCGAACCCGGCGGACAGTTGCACGGCGTCATCGTTCAGTACGGCGGACAGACCCCGCTCAACCTCGCCCGCAGCCTGCAGACCGCCGGCGTCCCGATCCTCGGCACCTCGCCCGCCAGCATTCACCTGGCCGAGGACCGCGACCGCTTCCAGGCCGTCCTGGCCGAACTCGGCCTGCGGCAGCCTCCCAACGGAATCGCCTACTCGCGCACCGAGGCCGCCGAGGTCGCCGAGCGGATCGGCTACCCCGTGCTGGTCCGCCCGTCGTACGTGCTCGGCGGGCGCGGCATGCAGGTCTGCAACAACGCCGCCGACCTGCAGCGCTACATGAACGAAGCCCTCGCCGCCAGCGATCACGACGTCGGCCGCGACGGCCAGCCGATCCTGATCGACAAGTTCCTGCTCGGCGCCATCGAGGTCGACGTCGACGCGATCAGCGACTACGGCCACCCCGGCCGCGACCCGGGCGCCGGACGCTGCGACATCTGCGGAATCATGGAACACATCGAGGAGGCCGGCATCCACAGCGGCGACAGTTGCTGCGTGCTGCCGCCCTACTCGCTCGCCCCGGCCCTGATCGACGAGATCAAGCACCAGTCCAAGATGCTCGCCCGCCGACTCGGCGTCTGCGGCCTGATGAACGTGCAGTTCGCCATCCAGGACCGCACCGTCTACGTGATCGAAGTCAACCCGCGGGCCTCGCGAACCATCCCGTTCGTCAGCAAGGCCACCGGCATCCCCTGGGCCAGGATCGCCACCCAGGTCATGCTCGGCAAACCGCTCGACCAGGCCCTCTGCGAGGACGGCCACGGCGACTCGCGCCCGCGCGAGCACGTCGCCGTCAAGGCCCCCGTGTTCCCCTTCCGCAAGCTGCGGACGATCGACTTCGTCCTCGGCCCCGAAATGCGCAGCACCGGTGAAGTCATGGGCCTCGACCGCACCTTCCCGTTCGCCTTCGCCAAGGCCCTCCGGGCCGCCGGCATCCAGTTGCCGACCGGCGGCCGCGTCCTCGTCAGCGTCAACGACGCCGACAAGCCCGACGTCATCCCGATCGCCCGACAGTTGCACGAAATGGGCTTCGCGATCTTCTCGACCATCCGCACCCGCGAGGTGCTGCAGGCCCACGACATCCCGGCCGAACTGGTCAGCAAGCACGACGGCCAGGGCGCCCCGTTCCTGCTCGACCTGATCCGGGCCCGCGAACTCGACCTGCTGATCAACACGCCGATCCACACCGGCAGCGCCTCGCACGAAGGCCGCTGGCGGGTCGCCTCGATCCAGCTCGGCATCCCGCTGATCACCACCCTGGCCGGCGCCCGCGCCGCCGTGGCCGCCATCCGGGCCCTGCGCGAATCCGACCTGCAACCCTGGGCGCTCCAGGACTACACCAGCGGAGGCACCCCATGAGCGTCGGCGAGACCTGCAGGCTGGCCCTCGAAGACGGCGCGATCTTCACCGGACGCGCCTTCGGCGCCCGCGGCACACAGACCGGCGAGGTCGTCTTCAACACCGCAATGACCGGCTACCAGGAAATCTTCTCCGACCCGTCCTACTGCGGACAGATCGTCACCATGACCTTCCCGCTGATCGGAAACTACGGAATCAACCCGGAAGACTTCGAGGCCGACGACGCCTTCCTCTCCGGCCTGGTCGTCAAGGAACTCGCCCTGCGACCCAGCAACTTCCGGGCCACCGGCGATCTCTCCGGCCTGCTGGCCGAACGCGGCATCATCGGACTGTCCGGCGTCGACACGCGCGCGATCACCCGCCGCATCCGCGACACCGGCGCCCTCCGCGGGGCCCTCTCCACCGAGATCGCCGACGACCTCGAACTGCTCCGCCTCGCCCGCGGTGCCGACGCGATGATCGGCGCCAACCTGGTCGAACGCGTCAAGCCGCAAACCGAGCGCGACTGGGTCACCCCCCTCTGGCAGCGCGACGCCCCGCAGGCCCACAGCCATGTCGTCGTCCTCGACTGCGGCGTCAAGCTGAACATCCTCCGACACCTCGTCGCCGCCGGTTGCCGCGTGACCGTCGTCCCGGCCGACGCACCGCCCGAGGCCATCCGCGCCCACCAGCCCGGCGGCATCCTGGTCGGAAACGGACCCGGCGACCCGGCCGCCGTTGAAACCACCATCGCGACGCTCCGCGCCCTGATCGGAACCGTGCCGATCTTCGGAATCTGCCTCGGCCATCAACTGCTGAGCCTGGCACTCGGGGCCGAAACCTACAAGCTGCGCTTCGGCCACCACGGCGCCAATCAGCCCGTGCGACTCGAAACCACCGGACAGGTGCAGGTCACCAGCCAGAACCACGGGTTCGCGGTCGAGATCGCGTCACTCGAACGCGTCGGCGGCACCGTCACGCACCTGAACGTCAACGACGGCAGCCTCGAGGGCTTCATGCACCTCGACAGGCAGATCATGGCCGTCCAGTTCCACCCCGAAGCCGCCCCCGGCCCGCACGATGCCGCCCACCTGTTCCGCAGCTTCGCCGAAGCACTCCGCGACCGACGCAGCCTCGACGCGGACCTGCTCGAAGCCCCCGGTCTGCCCGCCGCCCGCATCGAAACGTGACCGCGCCGCCGTACCGTCCGCGCGACTACGCCATCACCCTCCCGCTCAGCAGCACGGCGATCGGCAGGCGCAGCGTCCACGCCACCGTCCGGATCCAGTTCGTGCCGATCAGCCGCACCGCGACCGCCTCGTCGTAGACCAGGCTCAACCGGCGATGACACGGCACCTGGATGAACGCCGTCGACAGCCAGCAGACCGCCACCAGCCCGACTCCGCCCCACGCCCACGGCCACAGTCTCGACTCCTCCACCAGCACGGCCAGCAACGCCGCCGTCACCAGTTCGGCCCCCATCAGCGGCGCGACAATGAAGGTGATCCGCTGCGTGTGCTCGTTCTCGTAGCGGACGAACGCGTCCCGACCGACCCGCCGAAACAGCGGGTAGTGCACGACCTGCACGAACCAGATCACCGCGACCATCATGCTCGTCGCCAGCAGGTGCGTCCACAGGATCAGCAACATCACAACCTCGCACAAACATCCCAACCGGTGGCGAAACCGGAAAGAGCAAGAGCAGAGGACACCTTCGCGTGCCGCTCTGCTCTCGCTGAATCTCCCCCCTCGCGTACGAAGCGGGCGGGACTACATCCGTCCGTACACGTCGTCGAGCGCCTCGCGCAGGATCCAGGCCCGGCGACTGTTGTCGTGCGTGCGATGGGCCGAGCGGATCGCTTCGTTCAGGCGATGCACGCTGTGTGCCGAAAGGTTCTCCATCGACAGCAGGCCGCGGGCCGCAACCTCGTAGACCGCGAAGCAGGCTTCCGGACGGCCGGCGTTGAACAGCGGCGCGCCACGTTCGATCGCGAACTCGATCAGTTCATTGGCCGCGTTGCCCTGCTGCGGACTCGGCGGCATCAGCACCGTGTCGATCACGTGAATCACCCCGTTCGAGGCGTCGATGTTGGTCGCCACGATCTTCGCATCGTTCGCGAACGCGGACTTGCCCTGCGTGCGGAACTTGACCGCCGACCCCTGCAGCGTGTCGAACGTGCCGGCCTTCAGCACGTCGGCCGCGAACTGCCGCCCGCTGACCACGTGGTAGCTGAGGATCGCGACCAGCTTGTCCTTGTTCTCAGGCTTCAGCAGGCTTTCGACCGTGCCGGCCGGCAGCTTGGCGAAGGCTTCGTCCGTCGGCGCGAAGACCGTGAACGGCCCGTCACCCTGCAGCGTGCTGACCAGCCCGCCCGCTTCCAGGGCGGCCGCCAGCGTCTTGAACGTCCCCGCCTCGACCGCGGTCGCGACCACGTCCTTGCTGCTCGGCAGAATCACGTTGTCGATCACGTGAATCACGCCGTTGCTGCACTCGATGTCGGCGGTGATCACGGTCGCGTTGTCGATCCGCAGGCTGCCGTCGCGGACCTGCAGGTCGATCTGCTGCCCGTTCAGCGTGCCGGCGTTACTGAGCTTGACGGCCTGCGCCGCGGGCACCTTGCCGCTGACCACGTGATAGGTCAGGATCGCCGTAAGCTGATCCTTGTTCTCGGGCTTCAGCAGCGTCTCGAGCGTCCCCTTCGGCAGCTTCGCGAACGCCTCGTCGGTCGGGGCGAAGACGGTGAACGGTCCGTCACCCTTCAGGGCATCCACCAGACCGGCCCGGGTCAGCGCCGTCGCCAGCGTCTTGAACGAACCCGCCGCGACGGCCGTGTCGACGATGTCCTTCCGGACCTGCTGGTCGACGGTCATGCCCTTCACGACCGCGACGCGCTCCGGCATTCTGGCCGTCTTCGATGACGAGCACTGCGCCAGTGCATTACTGGCCGCGAACGAGCCGCACAGGAACGAGGCAATCAAAAGCTGTTTCATGTTGGCACCCCCGACTTGGGTTGAACTCCGAGCGACTCCACGTCGGCCGCTCAGAGTTGTCTTCGCCGGACAACTCGTCCGGATTCGCGAATCTCACCGCCGCCGGAAAAGATAGTGCCCGACGCCCCAGTCGCGACCGCCCGCGTAACCGAACATCTCCGCGCACGCCAGGAAGAACAGACGCCAGCGCTGCAGCCACACGTGCGCAGACGCCGCCCCGTAAGTCTCGCGGAAGATCTCCAGGATCCGCCCGCGATGCCGGTCCGTGTTCGCCAGCCAGGCGTTCGCCGTCTGCTCGTAGTGCGTGCCGTTCAGCCACCACTGGTCCGCCAGCGCCAGGTCGTCCTGGTAGCTCGCCAGCAGATCCTCGGACGGCATGATGCCGCCCGTGAAGAAGTACCGCCCGAGCCAGTTCACCGCGCCCTCCGTTTCGAACAGGTAGCAGCCGTGCCGGTACGCGAACACGTGCACGAACAGGCGCCCGTCCGGACGCAACCAGCCCGCGATCCGCCGCATCAGGCTGCGATGGTTCCGCATGTGCTCGAACATCTCGATCGAAACCACCCGGTCGAACGTGCCGGCCGCCTCGAACGTGTTCATGTCGGCCGTGATGACCGTCACGTTGTCGCGCCCCCGCCGCCGGCACTCCGCCTCGATGAACCGCCGCTGCGGCGCCGAGTTCGACACCGCCACGATCTCCGACCGCGGAAACGCACTCGCCATCCAGAGCGTCAGCGAACCCCACCCGCAGCCCAGTTCGAGGATCCGCTGTCCGTCCGCCAGGCCCGCCCGTTCGACCACCTGCGACAGCGCCGCCGCCTCGGCCACCGCCAGGTCCGCCGTCCCCGCCGGCCAGTAACAACTGCTGTACTTGCGATGCGGCCCGAGCGCCAGCGTGAAGAACTCGGCCGGCAGTTCGTAGTGCTGCTGGTTGGCCGCCTCGGTCTCGACCGCGATCGGCGCATCCAGCAGCCTGGCCCGCAGCGCCGCCTGGTCCGGCGGATCCGCCGCCCGCTGCCGAATGCCGGACGCCACCAGCCGGCGAATCCCCCAGCGCGTCAGCGCGTCCGGCAGCAGGCCGCGCTCGATCAGCGCCAGCCCCAGGCCGAGCCCGGCGAACCCCGTCTCCGGCCCGCACCCCTCCGCCGGACGAAGCGCCCGCGTTTCGGAAGCCATCAGTACCTGGTCACTCATGCGGAGTCCTCTTTCGGGAACCACGGGAACAGGACGCTCGTCGTGCGCTGGTAGGCGCGATAGGCGTCGCCACGACTCTTCAGGGCCTGCGCCTCGGTCGGCGGCACCCCGGTCACCTTCAGCAGGAAGAACAACATCAGCCCCGGCCCCAGCAGCAGGTTGACCCACCCGTACCAGACCCCGACCGCCATCGCGCAGTACGCCCACCAGTGCACCCACTCGAAGAAGTAGTTCGGGTGCCGCGAGTAGTACCACAGCCCGTCACGGCAGACCTTGCCGCGGTTCTCGGGGTTGCGACGGAAACGCGCCAGTTGCCGGTCCGCCACGCCTTCACCGATCACCGCCGTCAGCCAGATCGCCACGCCCAGCGCGTCCCATCCGTCGAGCGCCACCGCCGCACGCTGCATGACAATCAGCGCCGGCGTCGCGAACAGCACCACCAGCAGCGCCTGGAACTGGAAGAACCACAGCAGGAACCGCTGCAGGTCCGCCTCGTTGTCGTAGCCCGCCCGAATCGTCTGGTAACGCCCGTCCTCGGGCTCGCGGCCCACGCGCCCGGCCAGGTACCCGCCCAGCCGGAACGACCAGACCGCCAGCAACCCGCTGACCAGCACCCGCCGCGCGAGCGGCCCGTCGTCGAACACCGCGAAGAACACCGCCGTCGTGCCGATCCCGAACGCCCAGACCACGTCGACGATCCCGGCGTTGCCGGTGCGCCGCTGCCGCAGCCAGAACAGCCCGAACACGATGCTGTTGCCCAGCAGCGCCAGCAGAATCAGCCCGAGCAGGTCAGGCATCCGCCACCTCCTCGACCGTCCGGCCGTCGACTGCCGCCGACCCCTCCGGCGGCATCAGCAGGTACGCCAGCGGCAGCAGCGCCGCCCAGCCCAGCCCGATCGAAACCCAGGCCTCGACCGAATCCGTCACCCGCAACGCGCCGATTCGCTCGGCCGCCAGATACGCCAGCGGCCCGCCGAGCAGCCCGAACAGCGCCGCCGCAACCGGCCGCGACCGAAGCCACGCCAGGCACCCGTTCAGCGTGGTCGCGAACGAAACCCACAGCGCCAGCATCCAGGCCGGACACGCACCGAGCAGCCACGTCCGCGTCGGAAACGCCGTCGCGCCTGCCCAGGACAGGGCGCTGTCCAGCGCGAACCCGACCGCCACGACACGCAGCAGTCCGGTCAGCGCCCGCCCCGGCCGCCCGGCGCCCGCCACGAACACGCTCAGCGGCAGCAGCGCGACCAGCGGCCCGAGCCACGGCCGCCCGCCGGCCGCACCCAGCACGCAGGCCCACCAGGCGAGTTGAAACAGGACCAGGTTGACGAGGGTCGCCGACATGCATGCTCCGCGCCGCGCTCAGACCAGCGCGGTCCGCGGCGGAACGATCGAGGCCGCCCGGCACTGCGGATTGGTCAGCAGGCACTGCGCCACGCCGATCGAGCGTTCCTCGAATCCCGCCTCGCAATACGCCAGGTAGTAGTCCCACAACCGCAACAGGCTCGGCGCGTGCCCGAGCCCCAGCACCGCCTCGCGATTCGCGTGCAGGTTCGAGCGCCAGGCCCGCAGCGTCCGGGCATAGTGCGGCCCGAAATCCTCGAGGTGCGTCAACTGCATCTCCGCCCGTCCGGCCGACGCGACCATCGCCCCGATCGACGGAATGCAACTGCCCGGAAACACGTAGCGCTTGATGAAGTCGACGCTCCGCCGGGCGTGATCGTAATACCGCTCGGCCATCGTGATCGCCTGCAGCAGCATGCTGCCGTCCGGCTTCAGCAGCCGCCCGCAGGTCGCGAAGAACTCGTCGTAGTACTGGTCGCCGACCGCTTCGATCATCTCGATCGAAACCAGTTTGTCGTACCGCCCGGTCAGGTTGCGATAGTCCCGGCTGACCAGTTCGATCCGGTCCCGCAGCCCCGCCGCGGCGATCCGCTCGGCCGCCAGTTCGTACTGCGCCTCCGAGATCGTCGTCGTCGTCACCCGGCACCCGTATTCGCGGGCCGCGTGAATCGCGAGCGCCCCCCAGCCGGTCCCGATCTCCAGCAGGTGATCGTCCGGCGTCAGCCGCAGCTTGCGGCAGGCCCGGTCGATCTTCGCCCGCGAAGCCTCCGCCAGCGTCGCGTCCGCGGTCTCGAACACGCCGGCGGAATAGGTCAGCGATTCGTCGAGGAACAGCCGGTAGAAGTCGTTGCTGATGTCGTAGTGCGCCCGAATGTTGCGGCGGCTGCCACGCTGCGTGTTCGCGCTCAACCGGTGCGCCGCCCGCAGGATGGGCTGCGTCAGCCACGACCAGCCCGATTCGAGCCGAGCCAGCGTGTCCGCCTCGCGCAGCATCATCCGCAGGAACCCCGGCAGGTCGTCGACCTCCCAGTAGCCGTGAAGGTACGCCTCGCCCGCACCACAGTTGCCGCCCAGCAGCACCGTGCGATAGAACCGATCGCTGTGTACCGTCACGCGATACCGTTCGGTCGCGTCGGAAGCCCCGAGTGCCCGCGTGCCCTCGCGATCGTGCAGCGTCACCGCCGCCGATCGCAGGCGATCCAGCAGCCCCAGCGTCATCCGCCGCGCGAAACGGTCCAGCATGCCCGGCGCTGCGTTCGGAGAGGCCGCCAGTTCTTCAGGAACGATCGAGTCACGAAGCATAGCTGTCTCCTGCGGCCGCCGGACCGCGAGCCGGACGATGCGCCTCCGGGGCACCGGCCGGTCGCCGCCACGGACTGTTCGGGTGCGGGAAGTAACCGACACGCTTGAGCCACAGCCGCAGCGCCTGCCAGTAGATCGCGGCCACTACCTGCACCGTCATCGCCGGGAAGCGCCAGATCGCCGCCCGCAGACTGGCCGGCGTGAGCTCGATCCTTCGAAGCGACATCGTCGCGTCGAACGCGACCGCGTCGCCCTGACGGGTCTCCATGTGCACGCCCAGGCGCCGTCCGGGCCGACCGAAACGCCAGTCGTACTGCTGATCCATGCCGAAGAACGGTGAAATGTGGAACTCCTTGGCGAAACGGAACCGATGTATTGTTCGCCGCGGATCCGCTTTGGATGCATCCAGCACGTAACAATGCTGCTCGCCCCACGGCGTGTTGTTGATCTCGGCAACGATCGCCTGCACGCGCGTATCGCCCGCGTCGAAGCAGTAGTAGAAGCTGACCGGGTTGAAGCGGTGCCGGAAGTACTCGAGATGCGTCAGCAGCCGGATCGGCCCCTCCGGCCGCCAGCCCAGGCGTCGCGCAACCAGGTCGCGGACCGCCGCGCCAAGTGGCTGGTCCGCCGCCGCCTCGTTCCGCAGATGATCGCGCCGCCGGAAACGGGCCAGCCCACGCCCTTCCACGCTGCACAGGCCGCTGCCCGCGAAGACCGTCGGCAGTTCGTCCAGGTCCAGGTACAGCATGAACAACCGGTACTGCAGCGCGTGCCCGCGCGGCAGGTACCGCCGGTGCCGCACCAGCCCTTCGTAGATGCAGCTTGAACGCCCGCTCATCCCGCCTGCGCCCGGGCGGCGGACGTGTCGGCCGAGAGCACCGGCGGAACCACCACCCCGGCGATCCCCTGGCAGGCCAGCAGCGCGCTGCGCACGCCGTCCTCGTGAAAGCCGTAGCCCCAGTACGCGCCGCAGTAGTGCGTCCGGTTCACGCCGCTGATCTCGGCATGCCGCCCCTGGGCCCGGTTGCAGGCCGGCGTGAAGACCGGATGGTCATAGACGAATCGCCGGATGATCCGATCCGGATCGATCTCGGCCGTCCGGTTCAGCGAAACGCAGTACGTCCGTTCCGCATCGAGACCCTGCAGAATGTTCATGTTGTAGGTCACCGTCGCGGCCGCGTTCTCTTCGCGCGGCACGTGATAGTTCCACGCCGCCCAGGCCCGACGCCGCCGCGGCAGCAGGCGCGTGTCGGTGTGCAGCACCGTCTCGTTCGGCTGGTAGGGAATCGCCGACAGCACCTCGCGCTCGACCGGCGTCGGATCGGCCAGCATCTTGAGGGCCTGGTCACTGTGCACCGCCAGGATGACCTCGTCGAACACCTGGGTCTCGCCGCTGGTCGTAGTGATTTCGACCGCGTCCTGGCCGCGTCGAATGCTGGTGACGCCTGTCCGCAGCCGCACCCGCTCGCGCCACGGCGCCGTCAGCTTCCTGGCGTACTCGCGCGATCCGCCCTGGATCACCCGCCAGATCGGCCGCCGCAGAACGTTCAGCATCCCGTGGTTGGCGAAGAACCGCACGAAGTTGCGGGCCGGGAAGCGCAGGAACTCGACCGGATCGGCCGACCAGATCGCGGCCCCCATCGGTACGATGTGCTGGTCGATGAAGATCCGCGAGTAGCGGTTCTCGTCCAGGTACTGCCCCAGCGTCGTCTCGTCATCGCCGCGCCCGTTCAGCAGTTCCCGCGACTGGCGATAGAAGCGGAAGATGTCGCTCAGCATCCGGTAGAACGACGGCCGCACCAGGTTCCGCCGCTGCGCGAACAGCGATCGAATGTTGTTGCCGCAGTACTCGAGCGCCGTCCGCTCGCACTGCACGCTGAAACTCATGTTGCTCGGCTGCGTCGCGACCCCCAGTTCACGCAGCAGCCGGCAGAAATTCGGATACGTCCAGTCATTGTAGACGATGAAGCCCGTGTCGATCGCCAGCGTCCGGTCACCCGCGGGCACGTCGATCGTCGCGGTGTGCCCGCCGATGTAGTCAGCCTGCTCGAAAACCGTCAGGTCATGGGTGCGGTACAGCAGGTGCGCCGCCACCATCCCCGAAATGCCCGTCCCGACGATCGCGATCCGCATGCCCCGTGACCCTCACTCAGGCGGCCCGACGCCGCGAACGCCCGCTCTCCAGGATCCGCGCCGGCACCGGCCGGACGTCCCAGATGATGCCGAGCCGTTCCAGCAGCTTGAGCCCGTAATAGGTGATGTCGATCTCCCACCAGTAGAAACCCTGCCGGGCGCTGCTGGGGTAACGATGGTGATTGTTGTGCCAGCCCTCACCAAGCGTCAGCAGCGCCAGCACCCAGTTGTTGCGACTCTCGTCCTTCGTGTCGTACCGCCGCGATCCGACCACGTGCGCCAGCGAATTAATCAGGCACGTGCCATGAAACAGCACCACGGTCGAGATGAAAAAACCCCAGACCAGCATCTGCGGACCACTCGTGCCAAGCTGCGGCGCCGCCTGCGCCAGCACCGCGCCGAAGATGTACAGGGCAACGGCCATCAGCACAGGTACGAGCCAGTCGAAGCGATCGATGAATCGAAGTTCGCGAAACTGCGCCAGGTCCGGCACCACCCGCAGATCCGTCGTCAGGTTCGCCCGCACCGTCAGCCAGCCGACATGGCTCCAGTAGACCCCGTGCTCGTGCGGCGAATGCGGGTCCTCGTGTTCATCCGAGTGCGAATGATGCCGCCGGTGCTGCGCCGCCCACCACAGGGGACCACGCTGGGCCGAACTGTTGCCCGCCACCCCCATCAGGAACTGCACCAGCCGCGACGTCCGAAACGTCCGGTGCGAAAAGTAACGGTGATAGAATCCCGTGATCGCGAACATCCGCAGCACGTACAGCGCCGCCGCCACCCCGATCGCCGTCCAGCTCCAGCCGACCCACAGCACCCCCAGGCACCCGCCATGCAGAATGAGGTACGGCACCCACCGCAGCGGGTCCGTCTGGAAACTGGCCGGGTCCTCCGGATCAGACTCCAGCGCCAGCGAATCCACCCAGCCAACCATGTTTCGCGCAAGTTTCTGCATTAGATTCCCGTCCCGGGCACCCCATCCCCAACCGGGACCGGGCCACCCGCTCGCTTTGCTGTTCTCGAAATCCGTCCGACTGGATGCAGAATATCGTCCCGCCCGGCCTGGCGGACCGACCGGCGCCCCCCGGTTTCGTGCGTTGCGCAGCGCGGCAAGCTACAATCCCGCGAGTCCGTCCGAGTGGACCGGCCTTCGCTCTGACCCACAGGATCGCCGCCCGGGACCCGTCGTGAACCAGACCCTGCTACAACGCATCGCGGCCGGCGACCTGGCCGCCGTGCAGGAGTGCATCGACCGCTATGGCGGCCTGGTCTGGTCCCTCGCCCGCCGCTTCCTGGCCGGACAGGCCGACGCCGAAGACGCCGTGCAGGATGTCTTCATCGAACTCTGGAAGAGCGCCGCCCGCTACGACCCGGACGTCGCGGCCGAGGCGACCTTTGTCGCGATGATCGCCCGCCGTCGACTGATCGATCGCCGGCGGCGAATCTCGCGGCAGATCGAATCCGGACCAACCGTGCCGGTCGAGGAGATCGACGTCCCCGGCCAGGCCGACCAGGTCCAGGCCGTCGAAACCTCCGACGAAGCCGCCCTCGCGGCCGAGGCCCTCGGCAGCCTGCGCCCCGAACAGCAGCGGATCCTGCGGCTCTCCGTCTACGACGGCTGGTCCCATCAGAAGATCGCCGACCACCTCCAGATGCCGCTCGGAACCGTCAAGACCCACGTCCGCCGCGGACTGATCCGCGTCCGCGAACTGCTCGCCCAGCGACAGGCCGAACAGCGGGAGGCCGCCCCGTGACGCCCGCCCGCCTGCCGGACGATGACCGGATCCTGCAACTCCTCGCCGACGAGGCCACCGAGGGCCTCGCGCCCGCCGATCAGGCCGAACTCGATGACTACCAGCGCCGGCAGCCCGACCTCGACCGCGACGCGCTGCAGCGGGCCGCCGCGGCCGCCACGCTCGCCTTCAGCCGGATGCGAAGCCCGCTCCCGCCGACCCTCGAGCGGCGACTGACCCACGAGGGGTACCGGGCCGTCCTCGGACTCGGCACCGGCGCCCCGGACCACCGCACGCCGTCGGCCGCACAGGTCTCGCGCCTGCTGGCAGGAGCGCCGGACGTGGTCCGTGCGACCTGGCGCGCGGCACAACCTGGCTGCGAACGGGTCGCCGGCGAAGCGGCCTGGAGCGACGCCCGCCAGGCCGGACTTCTCGTGCTGCGCGGACTGCCCGCCAACGATCCGCACCGACGGCAGTACCAGTTGTGGATCATCGATCAGCGATCCGGCACCCCGGTCGACGGCGGCGTCTTCGACATCCCGTCCGGCGACGAGGTGCTGATTCCGTTTGCCCCACGCGTGCCGGTCCGGACGCCGCGCGCGTTTGCGATTACACTTGCACCGCCCGGTGGTGTCGCCGCCCCCGGAGGCCCCTGGCTCGTCGTGGCGACCCTGAACCAGTAACCAGCATTCGCGAGTTCCCGCTTTGAACCCGCAAGCCCTTCAGACCAGCTACGCCGTCGAAGCCGTCAGCCGGGCCCTCGCCGAGTGGACCGTCGTCGCCCACGCCGAACAGGATGCCACCCTCGCGCAACGCTACGGCGGAAGCTGGCGGCGCGACTGGGTCGCCGACGCCCACGCCCGCATCCTGTACCTCTGCCAGGCCCTTGCCGTCGAGCGACCGGAACTGCTTGCCCACATGTGCCGCTGGGTCGCCAGCGCCCGACCAAAGGACACGCAGGTCCTGGACGACCTCCAGACCAGCCTGCGGTGCTGCACCCGCGTCGTCGCGGAGCAACTGCCCGGCCAGGCCGGCAGCATCGCCGGCACCTACCTCGAAGGCGCCGCCGAGAGCCTGGCCCGACCGCTGCCCGACCCGCCGCCGCAACCGCCGGCCGACGCGCCCCACCCCGACCTGCGCCTCCGCCTGCTCGAAGCACTGCTCTCGGCCGACCGCGACCGCGCCCGCCGGGAGGTCGACCAGGCCCTGCGGAACGGCCTGGCGCTGACCGACCTGTACCTGCATGTCCTCCGCCCGACCCTGTTCGCCGTCGGCGAAATGTGGCACAGCGGAGAAATCAGCGTGGCCGACGAACACTTCGCGACCGAGGCCATCCGCGACCTGCTCGCCCGGGCCCGCACCCGCTTCCCCGAAACGCCCGCGCGCCGAACACGCATCGTCACCTGCGGCGTCAGCGGCGACCTGCACGACGTCGGACTGCGCATCGTCACCGACCTGTTCGAACTGCACGGCTGGCCGACCACCTACCTCGGCGCCAACCTGCCGGCCGCCGACCTGGTCACCTGCCTCGGCGAACGCGACGCCGGCCTGCTGGCCCTCTCGATGAGCACCTGCATGCACGTCCGTACCGGCGGGGAGACCATCGCGGCCATCCGCGCGGCCCGACCGGACACGCGGATCATCGTCGGCGGCTATCCGTTCCAGTTGATCCCGGAACTGGCGACCGACCTCGGCGCTGACGGTGTCGCCCACTGCCCCAGCGACGCCCTGCGACTCGCCGAGCAGTGGTTCCCCCACGCCTGAGATTGTCCGAATCCGAATCCAGCCCCCCGGCGAATTCTCTCCAGGGTCGCCGTTTTCACGCGAATCCGCCCACGGAGAAGATGATGCGCCTGCTTCTGCTCGCCCTGGCCGGCACCTGCCTGACAGTCGCCGCGCCGGCCGACGACCGGACCGCCTGCTGGCCGCAGTGGCGGGGCCCGAACCGCGACGGGACGATCTCGGAGCGCACCTGGCCGACGGATTTCCGCAACCTGCGTGAACGGTGGCGGGTGCCGCTGGGCCCGAGCTACTCCGGCCCGATCATCTCGGCCGGACGCGTCTTCACCACCGAAACCGTCGACAAGCAGCGCGAGGTCGTCCGGGCCTTCGACCAGCAGACCGGCCGGCAACTCTGGCAGACCGAGTGGGAAGGCGCGCTGCGCGTGCCGTTCTTCGCCAGGCGCAACGGCGACTGGATTCGATCGACCCCGGCCGTGGACGGCGACGCCCTCTACGTCGGCGGAATCCGCGACGTGCTGGTCTGCCTCGACACCAGCACCGGCGCGGTCCGCTGGCGGGTGGACTTCACCGAGCGGTACGGCACCGACGTCCCGTCCTTCGGTTTCGTCTGCAGTCCGTTGATCGTCGGCGAGCACCTGTACGTGCAGGCCGGCGGCGGATTCTGCAAGCTCGACAAGCGGACCGGCGCGTCGCTGTGGCGGGTCCTTGACGACGGCGGCGGGATGCTCGGCAGCGCCTTCAGTTCACCGGTGCCGGCCACCATCCACGGGCGGCCGCAACTGGTCGTGCAGACCCGCCTGACGCTCTGCGGCATCGATCCGGACAGCGGCGCGACACTCTGGTCGCACGACGTCCCGGCCTTCCGCGGCATGAACATCCTGACGCCGCTGGTCTATGACAACGGCGTGTTCACCAGCACGCACCGCAACAAGTCATTCTTCTATCGGGTCACGCGAAGCGGGGACGACTTCGACTGCGAACTGGCCTGGGAATCGAAACCGCAGGGCTACATGTCCTCGCCGGTCCTGCGCGGACAGCACGCCTACCTGCCGCTCGGCAACGGGCGCCTGTCGTGCATCGACCTGGCCAGCGGACAGGAGGCGTGGCGTTCGTCCGCGTTCGGCCCGTACTGGAGCATGATCCTGAACGGCAGCCGCCTGCTGGCGCTCGACGCCAAGGGCGAACTGATCCTGGTCGAGGCCGACCCGCACGAGTTCCGCCTGCTGGCCCGCAAACGAATCACCAGCGACGAAACCTGGGCCCACCTGGCGATCTGCGGCAACCAGTTGTTCGTCCGCGAACTCGAAGCCCTCGTCGCCTATGAATGGAAGTGAAGGAGTGAACGCGCGGCCATCCGTCCGATGACGCGCCCTTGCAACGGACGTACCTGTTCCCTGTTCCCTTTGCTGTCACTCTTCCGCCTGGCGGACAACGCCATCGTCCCGATCGTCCCGTCCCGCTGATGCCAGGTCCCGGAACAACCGGCGCACGTCGCGAATGCCGCCGACCGTGAACCACACGACGATCACGACGGAAACACCCAGGTGGATCCAGACGAACCACCACCAGAATCGCACCCAGTTCGCATCGTCGGCCGCTCCGTTGCCGCCCCATCCCAGCAGGTACCACGTCGTCCCGAGCGCGAACAGCACCAGCCAGAACGCGTGCCAGATGTAGGTCGCCACGTAAATCGCCTTGTCGAACCGGCTGAACTCGGGCGTGAAAGCCAGCAGGTTCCAGCGAACCTGGTCGGCCACCTGGTCCACCACCTCGCCCGCGATCCGATGCCGCCCGCGATGCAGAAGCCGGTCTAGGTCGAACCCGGCCGCCCCCCGCCAGCAACTCAGCAGCGAAACCACGGCATACACCACGGTGCAGATCGGCATCGCCAATCCCCAGATCTGCTGGCCGTTCGGCAGGTTCGCGAACGCGTACCGCGCCCAGCCGTCCACCCGCGCGACCCCGAAACCGTCCAGCAGACCCCAGAACGCGACGCCGCTCTCCGCGTGCGCCGCGCGGGCCTGTTCCATCACCAGCCCCAGCACCGCCAGCGCCACCCCCAGCAGACCGGCCGCCCACGCGCCCGACGTCTGCCCCCAGCGCGTGTACAGCCCGCCGATGATCACCGCTCCCGACCATCCCGCGAAGATCGCACCGGTCAGCGCGAAGAACAGGTTGATCGCCTGCGTCGGCCGATACCACAGGCTGAAGCAGAAGATGAACACCGCCACGCCGACGATCGCCCCGCGCAGCAGACGCAGGTGCGCCCGCGGCGACAGCGGCCGGCCGCGCAGCGGCAGCACCACGTCCTGGATCAGGATGCTGCCCCACGAATGCAGGTACGTGTTGTGCGTGCTGATGAACGCCCCCAGCATGAACGCCGCGAACGCACCCAGCAACCCGCGCGGCAGGATCGCCGCCAGCACCAGCGGACTGCGCATCTGGCTGCGGACGGCCGGGTTCTCGATCTCCGCCGCCGCCGAGGCGACCTGCTGCTGCACGTCGCTCCAGCCCGGATGCTGCAGCACCGTGTAGATCAGCACCGGCAGCAGCGCGAGCACCAGCGTGTACGGCAGCATCCGCCAGAGATCCAGCACCAAGCCCATCTTGCCCTCGTGCGCCGTCCTGGCCGAACTGTTGTAGGCCTGCGTCCCCTGCCACGACATCGCGTTGTAGAACAGACCGACGATCCCGATCAGGAAGTAGGTCGGATTGAACCGCTCGAGCCCCTCGGTATCGAACGGGTTCAGCCGCGAGTGACCGGGCTCGGCCGCACTGAGCACCTCGACCACGTTCGGCCAGCCGATCCACAGCAGCAGGTACACGCACAGCACCACGTAGACGATGTTGCCGACCGTCCCCTGCACGAAGTCGGTCACCAGCACCGTCACCTGCCCGCCCGCGAAGACGAACCCGACCGCGACCAGCAGCAGCGCCGCCATCACGCACGGAAACGTCTCGATCGAGGCCCCGCCCAGCACAAACGTGTCCGGCAGTCCGAGAAAAACGATGAAGAAGTGCGCCCCGACCGACGGAAAGATCCCGAAGTTGACGATCCCCGCCCCGAACGCCACCAGCCCCGCGAAAACCCGGAACCCGCGGCTGTAGCGCCGCTCGAAGAACTCCGCCAGCGTCAGGCACCGCGTCCGCCGGAACCGGTAGGTCACCCACCCCGTCACGCGCACGACCATCACGGCCGTCGCCATCCCGATGCCCCACCAGCCCGTCGCGAAGCCCGCCTCGGAACCCATTTCGAGATTCCCGACGATCGAAATCGCACCGACCAGCGCAATCCCGTACCCGACCGACAGCAGGTAACGACCCGCCGACCGACCCGCCGCCAGGAAATCCGCCACCCCGCGGACATGTCGCTGGGCCGCGTAGCCGATGATCAGGGTCGCGGCGAACACGCCGCCGAAGATCAGCCAGTCAAGCGGAGCGAGGTTCATGTCAGGCGTGGGTAGTCGAGCCCGTTCCAGGGGTCAAGCGAACCCGCCCGCATCCGAGTAGAATCTGCCCCATGTCAGTCAACGATGGACAGTTCCACGAAATGCCGATCGACCGCGAGATCCGGACCCTGATCGACACGGCCTTCGCCCCGCCCGACCAGGTCACCTGGCCGTGGGTCGCCCTGCCGCTCGTCCTGGTCGCCGGCGGAATCGGCACGTTCGTCTACATCAGCCGCGACGATGTCTCCGCCACGGTTTTCGGACTCGGCGTCGCCCTCGGGCTGATGCTGGTCATCGTCCCGGGACTCGTCCTGCTGGCCGCCCTGGCCGGCATCGCCAACGACCGCCGCCTGCGGACCGAATACCGGACCCGGACGCTGCCCCGCCGCGAAGCCCTCCTGTCCGGCGGAACCGTCGCCGCCGCCACCTTCCAGGCCGAGCGGGCCCTGCTGTTCGAACCGTTCGAGGACGAAGGCTTCCTGTACCTGTTCGGCCTGACCGACGGCAGCACCCTGGTGCTGCACGGCAATCTGCCACCGCTGCGCAGCGATCAGGCCGCCGACTGGCCGGGATCGCACTTTCGCCTGCTGCGCAGTCCGGACCGCGAGGACCTGCTCGGCGTCGTCGGCGACGGCAGCACGCTGGACGTCAGCATCCTGCCCCGGGCCCTGGCCGTCGCGAACCCCGCCGAACGACTCCCCGGCGCCGAGCCACTGCCGTGCGAGGCGGCCGCCCGCGTCTGGCACCCGCTGGACGAACTGCTGCCGATCCTGCTGAGCCACTGCAGCGAGTGCGGCTACAGCCTGCGCGGCTCGACCACCCTCTCCTGCCCGGAATGCGGACACGCCTTCCTGACCTGAACCGTCACGTGTTTCCGGACCGAGACACTGGCCACTCCGCGCCCGCCGTCCCGCGACAATCGCAACGCCGTCCGACCGTCGGCCCCGGCAGCAAACGTGGCGGTCCTTTTTATTTGCCGCGCCATCAATCCCGATTGAATAGTACCCGGTAGCCCCGATGCAGTTGCGGGCGTCGGCAGCGTTGGCATCAACAAACGCGTCGGGGGAGGGAGTCGGGAATGCGCGGACCATTCATCAATCAGACCCTGCGGTGCGTGGCTGTCGGTCTCTTCGCGGTCGCCGCCGGCGACCCGGCCGGCGGACAGGTCCAGGCGACCGAGGCGGACAAGCTCGTCACCGCCGACGCCGACACCAACGACCGCGTCGGCTTCGCCCTCGACCTGAGCGGCAACAAGCTCGCCGTCGGCGCACGCTGGGACAGCGAGACCGCCAACAAGGCCGGAGCCGCCTACGTCTACACCTTCACCGAAGGCGGCTGGAACGAACAGTTCAAGCTGCTCGCCGCCGACGGGGCCGCCGACGATGAGTTCGGCTACGCCGTCGGCCTGAGCGGCAACCTGGTCGCCGTCGGAGCCCCCTTCGACGACGACCACGGCGCCCGGTCCGGCTCCGTCTACGTCTATCGCATGTTCGGCAACGGCTGGAGCGCGCAGGCCAAGCTGACCGCACTCGAC
This sequence comes from Phycisphaerae bacterium, assembly GCA_030428945.1. GTDB lineage: Bacteria > Planctomycetota > Phycisphaerae > UBA1845 > Fen-1342 > JAUIEC01. Next base: position 104,110 of record JAUIEC010000007.1, read on the forward strand.
GCGGCCGCCTACAGCGAGTTCGGCGCCGACGTGGCCGCCAGCGGTGACGTCATCGCGGTCGGGGCGCCGTTCGACGACGCGGCCGGCACGAACGCCGGCGCGGTCTACATCTACCGCTTCGACGGCGCGAACTGGAACGAGGAAGCCAAGCTGCTGGCCCCCGACCCGCGGCTGAGCGACAACTTCGGAGCAGCCCTCGCGCTGAACGGCTCGACCCTGCTGGTCGGCGCGCCGAACGCCGACGACGGGTTCTCGAACGCCGGCCTCGTCTTCGTCTTCGACTACAACGGCACCGACTGGATCCAGGTCGCCCAGTTGCAGGCCGCCGACCGGGCCTCGAACGACAACTTCGGCAGTTCGGTCGCGATGAACAGCGGACGCGCCATCTGCGGCGCCCCCGGGGATGACGACGGCGGCACCAGCGCCGGATCGGCCTATGCCTTCGCCCGCCAGGACGGCGTCTGGTCCCAGACCACCAAGCTCACCGCCAGCGCCCCGGCCGCCTATGACGGGTTCGGCGAGCGCGTCGCGATCTGGGGCGACGCGGCCATCGTCTCGTGCCCGTTCGACGACGACGCCGGTACCAACTCCGGCTCGGCGTTTCTCTACTACTTCGACGGACAGGACTGGCAGCAGCAGGTCAAGCTGCTCGCCTCGGACGGCGCCGCCACCGACGGGTTCGGCCGCGGCGTCGCGATCGGCAAGAAAGGCGGCCTGGTCGGCGCGCCGTTCGATGACGACGGCGGACCGTCCTCCGGCGCGGCCTACTTCTTCGGCGGCATCGAGGACTGCGACCAGAACGGGTCCGTCGACCTGGTCGACCTGATCCGTGGCTCGGCCGCCGACAACGACGACGACGGAACGCCCGACCTGTGCTGCCCGGGCGATGTCGACGGCGACGGACAGGTGTTCCTGACCGACCTGGCGATCTTCCTCGCGATGTACGGAACCTTCACGCCGGATCCGCTCGCCTCGGACATGGACGGCAACGGCTACGTCGGACTCGAGGACCTGCAGATCGTCCTGACCGCCTTCGGCCGAACCTGCCCCTGATCCCGGCCGGCCTCAGCGCGTGAAGCGTGGACGGTCGCCTTTCCGGCGGCCTTCCACGCTTCGGTCGTTTCCCGCCAGGACATTTCCGCACCATTTCGCTGCCACCTGGCAGGCGAAGGTCGGTACGATCGATGCACGGGTTGCTACCCGTCCTGTGGAGGGCAGGCGTGCGTCTGGTGGGACCGCTGATCATTCTTGCGCTGCTGCTTGTCGGCGAGGCAACCGCCCACGAGGGATTGCACGCCGAGATCGACGCCCTGACCAGGCGACTCGACGCCCGCCCGGACGATCATCCGCTCCGCCTGCAACGCGCCCGCTGCCTCCGCCTGCACGGCCGGCACGAGGCCGCGCTCGCGGACCTCGCCAGCCTTCCGCCCACCTACCATGACCGGGTCGCGCTCGAACGCGGACTGACGCACCTGGCCAGCGAGCAATTCGCCCAGGCCGAGATCGCGCTGCGGACCGCGCTGGCCGGGCAGCCCGGACCTCGAACGAACGCCGCGCTCGCCCGCGCACAGGCCGGCCAGTCCTGCCGGATCCAGGCGGTCGAGTCGCTCGATCGCGCCCTCGCCACCCGACCGGACCTGGAAGACTACCTGCTCCGCGCACGCCTGCTGCGCGCGACCGGACAACCCGCCGCGGCGGCCGACAGCCTCGCCGATGCGCTGGATCGGCTCGGCCCGGCCGTCCTGCTGCGGCGCGCCCTGATCGACGCGGAACTGGACGCCGGCAGACCGCTGCGGGCCCTCGCACACCTGGACGAGGACATCGCCCGAGCACCCGACCTGCCGGTCTGGCGACTGCTGCAGGCCCGGGCATTCGACGCGGCCGGCCTGCCCGCCGAGGCCGCGTCCAGCCGAGACACCGCCCTGCGGATGGTCGATGACCGCCTGCGCCATCGACCGGTGCCGTTGCTGCGTCTCCAGCGGGCCGAGATCCTCGCCGCACTCGGCCGCTGGCGCGAAGCGGACCGGGAACTGACCCGACTGATCGACGACGCGCCCCGCCTGCCAGGACTCGACGCCCTGCGAACCCGAATCGAAGAAGCCGCCCCGAACCGCAAGGAAGCCGAACCATGAACCGATCCGCCGTTCTTCTCGCGCTGCTGACGCTGGCTCCCGCCGGCAGTCCGGCCGTCGCCGACACGCTCGTGTTTCGTCAGGGCCTGAACGGCTACACCGGCACGCGCGACACCTTTCTCTCGCAGGCCGCCGCGACCTCCTCGCACGGCGCGCAGAGCGTCTTCGAGTGGGACAGCGACGACCCCGGCGGCAGCGACGACGACAACGTCGGCCTGCTCAAGTTCCGCAACCTGTTCGGACCCGGGGTCGACCAGATTCCGATCGGCGCCCAGATCACCTCGGCCACGCTCCGCTACAACGTCGGGAATTCCGGCGACACCGGCCACCTGCACGACGTCCTCGTGACCTGGGGAGAAGGCGTCACCTGGGACGAGTTCGGTGGCTCCCCCGGCCCGCAGCCGAATGAGTACGGCCCGCTCGTGGCCGCGATTTCGGGCGGCAGCAGCACCCACGACGTGGACGTGACCGCCAGCCTGGCCGCCTGGTCCCTCGATCCGGACAGCAACAACGGCTGGATCATCCTGCCCACCGGCAGCGATGGCGTCGAGGTCGCCTCCAGCGAGAACGGCGGCGCGACCAGTCGCCCGCGACTGACGGTCGTCTTCAACGAAGGCCCGCCGGTCCCGAACCTGGTGCGCGGCCCGTACCTGCAGACCCTGACCGAAACCTCCGTCACCATCGCCTGGCGAACCAGCATCGCGACCGATTCGGTCGTCAACTTCGGAACGACCCTCGGCGCCCTGAACTCGACCGTCAGCGATGCCGCCTCGACAACCGAGCACGCCGTCGAGGTCACCGGCCTGACGCCGGGCGGCACCTACTACTACGAGGTCGGCCACGCCGGCGGCATCCTCGCGGGCAACACCAGCGACCACACCTTCCGGGCCGCCCCGCCGACCGGCACCCCGCAGCGCTTCGTCACCTGGATCGTCGGCGACTCGGGCAACGGCAGCCCCGAGCAGGCCGCCGTCCGCGACGCGATGCTCAGCTTCACGAGCGGCGATCCGCCCGACCTGTTCCTGCATGTCGGCGACATGGCCTACAACAACGGCACGGACATCGAGTTCACCGAGAACTTCTTCGCCCCGTATGCCGGGATCCTGCAACGAACCGTCTGCTGGCCGTCGATCGGCAACCACGAAGCCGACAACTCGGACTCGCCGACGCAGAGCGGCCCCTACTACGCCGCGTACATCCTGCCGACGCTGGCCGAGGCCGGCGGACTCGCCTCGGGAACCGAAGCGTACTACTCGTTCGACTACGCCAACGCGCACTTCGTCTGCCTCGATTCCCACGACACGCCCCGCGGAACCAGCGACGCCATGCTGACCTGGTTGCAGGATGACCTGCTGGCCACGGACCAGGAGTGGCTGATCGCCTTCTGGCACCATCCCCCGTACACCAAGGGGTCGCACGACTCCGACGACTTCGCGGACTCGGGCGGCCGGATGATCGACATGCGCGTCAACGCCCTGCCGATCCTCGAGGCCGCCGGCGTCGACCTCGTCCTGGCCGGACACTCACACATCTACGAGCGCAGCTTCCTGGTCGACGGCGCCTACGACACCCCGACCACGGCCGCCGGGCACATCCTCGATGCGGGGGATGGCGCGCCGAGCGGCAACGGGCCCTACCAGAAGCCGGCCGGGCTGGCGGCGAACCAGGGGGCCGTCTATGTCGTGGCCGGGCATGGCGGTCGCGGCCTGGGACAGTCCGGGGTGCACCCGCTGATGGCGACGGTCGACCTGGCCCACGGTTCGTGCCTGCTGGAGATCGACGGGCGCACGCTGACGCTCCGCAACCTGCGGTCCACCGGGGCGATCAGCGATGTCTTCCGGATCATCAAGTCACCGCCCGGTGACCTGGACGGCGACGGTGACGTGGATCTGAGCGATCTGGCGATTCTGCTCGCGGACTTCGGCTGCCCGGCGGCCTGCCCGGGCGACGCCGACGGAGACGGCGACAGCGACCTCTCCGACCTGGCCATCGTCCTCGGCAACTTCGGCCGATAGATCGCCGCGGGTCAGCCGCGCACGCCGAAGGATTCCAGCACGAGCATCAGGTCGACCAGGTCGATCGCGCCGTCGAAGTTGGCGTCGCCGTCGGCGAAGTACGGGGCGCTCGAGCCGAAGCCGGCCAGCAGCCTGGCCAGGTCGCCGAGGCCCACCAGTCCGTCGCAGTCGAAGTCGCCGCGCGGCGCGACCCCCTGCTCGACCAGCGCCCGGATCAGGACCTGGAAGTGATCGCGCTGCAGCGGCGTCTGCGGCGGGTAGAGATTGTCGTTCTCGAACGCATCGCGCCACAGGTTGTACAGTTCCACTGTCGTCTCGCCGTCGCGCACCGTGCGGATCAGCTTGAAACGCTCGTCCCGCACCGCCCGCTCGAAGACGCTCAGCGGCACGCTCGCCTCGGCCGGGTTGAAGTTCGTCTTGAACGACTCGGCGTAGACCGTCGCGCGGACGATCGCTTCCGGATCCTGCAGCACCGGCGCGAACGAGATCGAATCGGCCGTCAGCGGCAGGCCGCCAGCCAGTTCCAGCAGCGTCGCGTGGAAATCGACCGTGCTGACCAGCGCCGCGGTCTCTCCGGCCGCAATGCCGGGCCCCTTGATCAGCAGCGGAACGTTGATCCCGCCTTCGTACATCGTGTTCTTGGCCCGCTGCCCGTCGAACGGTGGCTCCGCCCCGGTCGATGCCGTTCCGTTGTCACCGACGAAGATGACGATCGCCTCGGGGTCGCGCTCGTAGACGGCCTCCAGCAACCGGCCGATCTGGTGGTCGAGCGCCTCGACCATCGCCTTGGTCCGCCCCGGCAGCGTACCCAGCAGGTGCGAGCAGTAGTAGAACGAACAGGCGTTGCGCGTGCAGTAGCGGTCGTCGGGCCAGTGCAGCGGCGCATGCGGGGCGTTGTAGGCCACGTACAGGAAGAACGGTTCCTGCATCACCTCCAGGCGGTTGACCGCATCGCGGGTGGTGTCACGCGTGGCGTAGCGGGTCTCATGCGTGCTGACGCCCTGGGTCGTCTTGGTCCAGTTGTTGTAGTGTCCGTTCGGATCATCCCCCTCGGACAGGTTGTAGAGCGACCCGGAGTAATAGTCATAGCCGGCCTCGTTCGGATGCAGCGGACCCTGCGTGCGGTCGCCCAGGTGCCACTTGCCGAGCGCCGCCGTCTCGTACCCGAGGGCGCCCAGGCCGCGCGGCAGCGTGTCCATCGGCAGGATCAGCCCCCCGTTGTCGGAATCGCCCCGCACGTTGGCCCCCAGCCCGCTGTGATACGCGTGCAGACCGGTCAGGATCTGGGCCCGCGTCGGCGAACAACTCGGGTTCGACCACGCATTCCGGAACAGCAGGCCGCCCTGCCCGAGGCTGTCGATATTCGGCGTGCAGGGCGGACTGGCCCCCTCCCGGTACTTGCGGACCAGGTCCACGCCCAGGTCATCCGCGACGATCATCACGATGTTCGGCTGCGCCAGCGCAGCCGGCACCGCCATCAGCAGGATCAGCAACGTGCGCATCGAGCAGCTCTCCGAAATGAGATGGGCCAATCCTACTCCCCCGGCCCGCGCTCCGGAACACTAATTTCCGCCCGCCCGTCCAGGTCCGAATAACGTCGCGTTTTTTTTCTGGCGGACGCGGCCGCGCCCCGGCGGATTGCTGAATGCAGACCACATTCCGCGCTCAAGATGAAGGGAGAGTTGCATGCGAAAGGTACTCGTATCCGGAGTTCTGCTGGCGGCCACCGGGATGGCCGCCGGCCAGGTGTTCGGCCCCGACCCGCGCACGCCGGATCAGATCGAACTGGACGTGCTGGCCACGTTCGACTTCGAGGGTGACACCGACGAGGTCGGCCCGAAGTCGCCCGACAGTGTCCGTCCGCCCGGTCCGGAAGACAGCGACGACGGGCCGCCGCTGGGTCTGCGGGGCGGGCCGGCGAACGACTTCTGCGACAGCGCGACGATCATCCCGCTCGGCACGGTGACCTACAACCCGCCGCTGCTGGGCACGACCGGAGCGACGATCACGATCTGCGAAGCCTTCGAAGACTGCGAGAGCGGCAACGTCGGCGTCAGCGACTCGGTCTGGTACAGCTACACGGCCGCCGCCGACGGGCGGATCTCGGTCAACACCTTCGGCAGCAACTACAACACCGTGCTGTCGATCTGGGACGGCTGCGGCAGCGGGTTCCTGCCGCCCTGCCCGGTGGTCCCGAACCAACTGGCCTGCAACGACAACGCCGGCTTCGGCACGCAGTCGGAAGTGTCGCTGGACGTCTTCGAAGGCGAGACGTACCTGATCAAGGTCTCCGATTACAACACGACGCCCGGCGGCGGACTGCTCGACTTCAACCTGTTCTACTACCCGCCGAACGACCTGTGCGACAACGCCACCGAGATTCCGGGCGTGGTCGCCTACGACCCGCCGCTGCTCGCGACCCACAACGCCCAGACCGGACTGTGCGAAGCCAGCGAGTCCTGCGAATTCAACGGCGTCGGCGTCAGCAACGCCGTCTGGTACGCCTTCATCGCCCCCTGCGACGGAAGCCTGTCGCTCAACACCAACGGCAGCACCTACGACACGGTCCTGTCGGTCTTCGACGGCTGCGGCGAATTCGTCGCCGTCGACGCCCCCTGCAACCTGCCCAACGAACTGGCCTGCGATGACGACGCCGGCACCGGCACCAACTCGCAACTGCTCGGCGTTCCGGTCACCGGCGGCAACCGCTACCTGATCAAGGTGGCCGACTACAACACGTCCCAGGGCGGCGGCTATCTCGACTTCAACCTGTTCTTCAGCGGCGCGACCCCGCCGACGGTCACCCTCGACGCCCCCGCCCCCTACGAGTGCGTCTGCGACAGCATCCCGATCACCGGGACCGCCGCGACCCCCGACAGCGCCCCCGTCGAATGGAAACTCGAGTACCGCGGCATCGCGGACGCGACCTGGAACCCGATCGCCAGCAGCCAGACCGAGGTCGTCGGCGGCCTGCTCGCCACCTGGTTCCCCGGAGCGCTGAGCCAAGGCCAGTACCTGCTGCGCCTGACCGCCACGAACGCCTGCGGCATCAGCGACACCGCCATCCAGATCGTGCACGTCGACCGACAGTTCGATGTCGCCGACCTGCCGCACCCCGCCCCGGGTACGGTCCTCGGCGGACTCGTCTGCCTCGACGGTTCGGCCTACGACACCTGGTGCTTCGACAGCTACCAGGCCACCTGGGTCCCGGCCGGCGGCGGCGTGCCCGCACCGGTCGACCCCGCCTTCCCGAACTACGCCACCGGCGTGGTCAACAATCCGCTGGCCCAGTGGGACACGCTGGTCGCCGGCGTTCCCGACGGCGACTACCTGCTCGAACTGACCGGAACCACCGTCTGCGGCGACACGGCCGGCGACAGCGTGGTCGTCACGATCGACAACACCGCGCCGGTCGCCAGGCTCGACAACCCGATGGACTGCGAACTGGTCGACGGCGTCCTCGAGATCTTCGGCACCGCCCAGGATGACAACCTGGTCGGCTGGTCCCTGCAGGTCACCGGCGGTCCCTACGTCGGCTGGCAGACCCTCGCCAGCGGCAACACCAGCGTGATCGGCGGACTGCTCGGCATCTGGGATACCTCGACCCTGCCGCCCTGCGCCTACACGCTCCGCCTGCTCGTGACGGACGCGGCCGCGGTCAACTGCAACGCGGCCATCACCCACCAGAGCGAAGACCTCGCGTCGGTGATCGTCGACGCCAACCCGTGCCCGGGCGACGTCGATGGCGACGGTGACGTCGACGTGACGGACCTGGCGATCATCCTGGCCAACTTCGGACAGAGCTGCTTCTAGCTTCGGGTGAAAAAGTGAAGGAGTGAAAGGGTGAATGGGGTCGGAGACGGCCCCGGCCCTTTCACTCCTTCCGCTCTTGCCGCAGGGCCGGCGCGTGCGGTTCAGCGCGTCAGGGGCAGGTCGTTCCGAAGTGCGCGAGCAGCAGGCCGAGGTCCGACAGGTCGGTGCCGCCGTCGCCGTTCACGTCGCCACTACAGCCGCCCCCCGTGCAGCCGAAGTTCGCCAGCAGCAGGCTGAGATCCGACAGGTTGACCTGCCCGTCGAAGTCCGCATCCCCCGGACAGGCCGGCGTCACCGTGCCGGCCAGGACGTAGATCACGCCGTGCCGGGCCGCCACCGCGCCCGCGTTCTTGCCGTTGCCGGTCAGGACATAGTCGACCAGGTTGTCGCCGTTGACATCCCCCAGGGCCAGCGCGTCGAAACCAAGCTGAACCTGCGCGCGGCTGCCGGTCAGCGTCTGCAGCACCGCCCCGTCCGACCCGGACAGCACCAGCCCGCGCCCGCCCGAGACCGCCCCGGCACTGCTGTTCCACTCGGCCATGAACAGGTCCGCGTGCCCGTCCAGGTTGACGTCGCCGGCGCCTCGTCCGATGCCCATCCCCGCCCCATTGGCCGCCCCCGGCCAGGATCGAATCAGCAGGCCGGTCTGCCCGGAGTAGGCATAGGCCTTGCCGCGCCCGCCGCTGTCCGCGAAGTCGCCCACGTAGATGTCCTCAACACCGTCCGCGTCCATGTCGCCGATCGCGTCGATGAAGAACAGTCCGAAGTCGACCGCTCCGCTGAATTCCGGCAGCAGCGTGTGAATCGTCCCGCCGCTGTCGGTCGAGATGACGTAGGCGCGCCCCTTGCCGCTGATCCCGCCCGCATCCTGGGCCCCGACGACCATGTCGCGCACACCGTCGCCATCCAGGTCAACGACGCTGGTGATCGACCCGCCGAACTGGTGCCCCGCGGCCACGCCGTCCACCGCCAGCAGCGTGCTGCCGTCGGCCCCGGACAGCACGTAGGCCCGACCACCGTTGCCGCCGACGCCGTCATGCCCCTTGGCACCCACACAGACGTCGTTGAAGCCGTCGCCGTCCACATCGTCGTGCAGGCCGCCGACAGCGCTGCCGAAGCGGTCATGCAGCGCCTCGCCCGCCCGCGTCCAGAGCAGGCTGTAATCCAGCCCGGAGTACACCCAGACGCGCCCGTTGACGCCCGGCGACAGGTTGAACGGCTGCCCGGGTCCGCCGCAGATCAGGTCGGTCACGCCGTCGCCGTTGACATCGCCGGCATCCGCGACGCTCGCGATGTAGTGATTCGCGGTTCCCTCGAACGCCTGCAGCAACGCTCCCCCGGCACCCGAAAAGAGATACGCCCGACCCGCATTGGCCCCGGCCGTGCCGTTGAACGGCGCGCTGGCGAACAGTTCGCAGACCCCGTCCCCGTCCAGATCCGCAACCCGCTCGGCCGTCCAGCCCAGGAACTCGCCGCCGGTGCCCTCCAGCCGGTACAGGAACACCGCGTCGGGCTCGACGAACTGGGCCGCGGCCGGGGCGGCGGCGCACAGCGCGGTCATGGCGGGCAGGCAGACTCTGGCAAGTCGGAAGAGACGATCCCGGTTCATCGCTGGACCTTTCGGATGCAGGTGCGTGTCGTTTCGAGGAGCATGCCGCCGCGGCGGGGGCACCGGCGGTCGCGCGAACCCGCGACACCGCCTACCCGGATCCGCGGCAGGTGGCCGGCCAGCCCGACATAATCACGCGGACCGGCCTGTCGGGGAGCCCCATAACATCTGGTCCTGGGTGTATCCCCGGGCGAAAACGTCCGAGTTTTTCGAGAAGTCGCGCCGCGAGGTTCCTATAGTTCCAAAAGGAGGAGAACCGGGTCGGCGGTCCGTTCGGACGCGGCCCCCCGGGGAATCACGAACTGCTGGCGCGGCACGGGTTTCGGGTCGAAGCGCTTCCAAGTCGACAGGTTGACCAGATGACACAGGGATGGAGCCGGTGGCTGACCGGCGCAGTCACAATCGGGATGGCGCTGCCGCTCGTCTTCGGGCAACTGCCCGGTGGATTCACCGACGAGGGCGTCGTCACCGGTCTGGACAAGCCGATCGCCCTCTCGTTCCTGCCGGACGGGCAACTGCTGCTCGTGCAGAAAGGCGGAGAGATCCTCCGCGTCGACCTCAGCAGCACGCCGGCCGTCACCAGCAGCTACCTGACCATCACGGACATCGACACCGTCGGCGAGCGCGGCCTGCTCGACCTGGCACTCGACCCGAACTACGCGACCAACGGCCAGTTCTACGTCTACTACAGCAACTTCAGCGCCGAGCGCTTCCGCATCGCCCGCTTCGTCGACACCGGCGGGGTCGCCTCGCTGGTCTCCGAAACGGTCATCTGGGAGGACAACGAGGACGTCTCCGGCAGCGCCCACCTCGGCGGCGGACTCGACTTCGGACCGGACGGCTGCCTGTACCTGACGACCGGCGACGAGTTCGAACCCGGCCAGGCTCCCAACCTGGCGCGGGCCGGCGGCAAGATCATCCGCATTCACCGCGACGGCGCGATCCCGATCGACAATCCGTTCCAGGACGGACCCGGCGGCAACCTCGACGAGATCTGGGCCTACGGCCTGCGCAATCCGTTCCGGGCCCGCTGGGACCTCGAGACCGAACGCTTCTTCGTCGCCGAAGTCGGCGGCAACGAATCCATCTCCTGGGAAGACGTTCACATCGCCACGGCCGGCGCCAACCTCGGCTGGCCGCAGTGCGAAGGCCCCTGCCTGAATCCCGACTTCCCCGAGTGCATCTGCGGCGTGCACGACGATCCGCTCTTCCGCTATCCCCACACCGACGGCGGCGCGGCCGTCATCGGCGGCATCGTCTATCGCGGCAACCAGTTCCCGGCCACGTTCCAGGGCGCCTACTTCTACGGCGACTACGTTCGTGGCCAGCTTCGCTACCTGACGTTCGACCCGAGCGGCGAGACGGTCCTGGGCGACACGGACTTCCTGAACACGGTCGGACCGATCGTCGCGCTGGAGCAGGGCCCGGACGGCAGCCTGTACTATGCGAACCTGGACGGCGACCTGCGGCGGATCATCTACAACGACGGCAACCAGGGCCCGGTGATCCAGACCGCCGCCGCCAGCCTGACCTCGGGCCCCGGCCCGCTGCAGGTCCAGTTCAGCGGGCAGGCCAGCGACGCCGAGGGCGACCCGCTGCACTACCGCTGGGTGTTCGGCGACGGTGGCGAAGCGAACCAGCCCAACCCCCTGTACACCTACAACCAGAACGGCGTCTACGAGGCCCAGCTTGAAGTCTCCGACGCCGGGCACACGGTGCTGTCGGCCCCGCTGACGATCCGGGTCGGCATGCCACCGGCCATCTCGATCACGAGCCCGCCGGACGGACTGCTCTTCCGGGCCGGCGAAACGATCGCCTTCCACGCGGTCGCCAGCGATCCGGACGGCACGATCAGCGACAGCGACCTGGCGTGGAACATCCGCTTCCTGCACAACGACCACACGCACCCGGCGATCGATCTGCTGATCGGCAGCAGCGGCGAACTCGTGATTCCCTCCAGCGGACACGACTTCAGCGAAGAGACCGGGTTCCGCCTGACCGCCCGCGTCACCGACGCCGACGGACTGATCACGACCCAGGCCGTCACGATTCTGCCCGACAAGGTCGACCTGCTGTTCGACACGAACCCGAGCGGCCTGACGGTCGAAGTCAACGGCCTGCCGCGGACGACGCCCTACGTGCTCGACACGCTGATCGGCTTTCGACACGAAATCCGCGTGCCAGCGGTCCTGTGCGGCGCGCAGCCCGGACTGGTCTTCGCCAACTGGTCCCAGGGCGGAGGGCCCTCCCAGTTCCTGACCACCCCGGACCAGTTCCAGGCCTATACCGCGACCTACGTGCCGGGCAGCGTCGGCGACTGCAACGGCAACGCCCTGCCCGACACCTGCGAACTGCGCGAACCGCGCTCCGCCCTGTTCTTCGACGGCAACGGCGACCTGATCGACATCCCCGACCAGAACCTGCCGGGTGACTTCACGCTCGAAGCGTGGGTGCTGCTGACCGGCAAGATCGACCGCGAAGACGGCCTGGTCGGTCAGGACGCGTTCGGGCAGGACATCAACTTCTCCGGCCGCCGCTTCCGGCTGTTCGCACCGGGCGACGCGATCGTCGCCAACACCCAGCACGTGGCCGACACGTGGACCCACTACGCCCTGGTGCGAACCGGGACGGTCCTGACGCTGTACGTCAACGGCGTCGAGGACGCCACGGGCGAACTGCTCGATCCGTTCATCCCCAAGGTGATCGGCACCGGCACCGCCGGCGAAGGCTCGATCTTCGGCGCGCTCGACGAGGTCCGCCTGTGGAACGTCGCCCGCACCCCCGCCGAGATCGCCGACACCTGGAACCGGGCGATCGATCCGCAGTCGCCCGGACTGCTGCTGTACTACAGCTTCAACGACGACATGAACGGGCAGGTGGTGCTCGATGCGACCGCGGCCGGGAATCACGGCACCCGCGGGCGAGACCCGGTATCGGACGAGAGCGACCCGTTCTACACGATCTCGACCGTGCCGCTGCTGGCCTCAGCGGACTGTGACGGCAACGGCGTTCCCGACGAGTGCCAGCCCGACAGCGACGGCGACGGCCTGATCGACGCCTGCGACCAGTTCGGCGACGTGAACCTCGACGGCGTGATCGACGCGCTCGACCTGCCCGGCATGCTGACCTGCATGCACGGCCCGGACACCACCCCCAACCCGGCCCAGCCCTTCGACGCAACCACCTGCCTGCGCGACCTCGACGCCGACAGCGACAACGACGTCGACCTGCACGACCTCGCCATCATCCAGACCCTGGCACCCTGAAGCCAGGTAAGCAGGTAACCAAGTAGCAAGCGAGCAAAGACGTAAGGCACCGCTCCCCCTGTCCCCGGTTCCCGGTTCCCTGTTCCCTGTTCCCGGTTCCCTTCCCCCCCCAGCTACTTCGTTCGCGGAAGGCGCACCCGAAACTCCGCCCCGCCGTCGGGGTGGTTGGCGGCCTGGACGGTGCCGCCGTGCAGGTGAGTGATCTCGCGGACGAGCGTCAGGCCCAGGCCGACGCCTTCGCCCCACTGCTCGCTGTCCGGCATCCGGAAGAACGGTTCGAACACCTGCCGCAGCGCGTCGGTCGGAATGCCCGGCCCGTGGTCGCGCACGCACAGTTCGACCTCGCTCCCGTCCAGCCGGGCCGAGACCTCGACCGGCCGGCCCGCCGGCGAGTAGCGGATCGCGTTCCGCAGCAGGTTCTGCAACAGCACCCGCAGCAACTGCGGATCGCCCGAGACGAGCGCATCCTGGTCGTCCGGACCCGGCGGCACCAGCGTGGCCGCGAGGCGCACGTCTCCGTCGCGGGCCCGCGGACCGAACTGCTCGAGCGCCTCCATCAGCACCTCGTTGACCGCCACCGGGCGAAAGCTGCACGGCACACCGCCATGCGCCCGCGCGAGCGTCAGCAGGCTCTCCACCAGGTACACCAGTTGCACCAGTTCCTCTTCAACCGTCGCCACGAACGCCCGGTACTCCTCCACGCTCCGCGGCTGCTGCCGCAGGACCTGCGCCTCGGCCAGCACCACCGCAAGCGGCGTCTTCAACTCGTGCGAAGCATCGGCGACGAAGCGCTCCTGGGCCTGCACCGTCGCGGCCGCCCGGGCGCCCATCGTGTCGATCGCCCGCACCAGGACACCGACCTCGTCCTCGCCCGCGGGTCCGAGCGGCTCCCAGCGATCACGCGGCGAGAACCCGGCGCTGCGCTCCGCCAGTTCCGCCAGCGGCGCCACCACGCGACCGGTCAGCAGCCAGCACAACAGCCCCGCGCCCACCAGGCCCGCCAGCCCCGCCAGCAGCAGCACCCGCCGAAGTCGCGCGAGCGAACGACGCATCGCCGACGTATCGGCCGCCGCCTGCACGACCAGACCCGACCCGTCACCGCTCCCCGGGCGTACCACGTGCAGCGTGCGAATCTCGATCGGCCCCGACCCGAGACCGCGCAGTGTCCGCGTCTCCGCCGCCCCCGGCAGCCCGTCGCCGCCCGCCGGCCAGGGCAGCGCCGCGGCGCCCAGGTTGGTGGAACGCATCAGGATTCGATCCGGCCCGGATCCGATCTGCCAGTACAGCCCGGAGTAACGCGGCGGGCGGCCCGACGGTGCGGCCGGGAACGACACGCCCTGCTCGTCAACGCGGACCGTCTCGGCCAGGGACAGGCAGACGTCACGCAGGCGCTCGTCGAGCGCCGCCCGGAAATCGCGGGCCCGCTGCCGATCGGTGAACACACCGGCCAGCGCGCAGACCAGCGCGAAGATCAGCAGCACGCCGGCCGTCAGGCGGGTTCGCACAGAGCGGTTCCAACTCGGCATCCGGCCCCCTACTGGTCCGGCGGATCCTGGCTGAGCATGTACCCGGACCCGATCACGGTGTGAATCAGCGGGCGGCCGAACGGTCGGTCGATCTTCCGCCGCAGGGTCGACATGTAGACATCGATGACGTTGCTTTCGGGTTCGAAGTTCATGTCCCAGACCTGTTCGCCGATGGCGGTGCGGGTCAGGACGCGGTTCGGATGGCGGACGAGGTACTCGAGCAGGGCCAGTTCCTTGCCGGTCAGCCGGACCTTCTCGCCGGACCGGCGGACTTCGCGGCGCAGCAGGTCGATCTCGATGTCCTCGAACCGCAGGACGCTGGCTTCCTGGGCCTGCCCGCGGCGAAGCAGGGCCCGGACCCGCGCGAGCAGTTCGTCGAAATCGAACGGCTTGACCAGGTAGTCGTCGGCCCCGGCGTCGAGCCCGCCGATCTTGTCGGGCGTGGTGCCCAGGGCGGTCAGCATCAGGATCGGTGTCTGCACCCCGCGACGGCGAAGGTTGCGGGCCACCAGCAACCCGTCCTGGTCCGGCAGCATCACGTCGAGGATGATCGCCGCGTAGGATTCCGAGGCGGCCAGGTGCTCGCCGTCGTGCCCGCTGTGCGTCACGTCGACCGAGTAGCCCTGCTCGCCCAGCCCGCGCTGCAGCGTCTGGGCCATCTTCGGATTGTCCTCGACCACCAGCAGGCGCATCGCACACCCTTCCGCCCGGGCTTCGGCCGGGTCGGGAAGGGAGCGTACCGCGCCGCGCGGGCCGTTCCCAGAAGGCGGCCCGGGTTCCCCGCGCGGCCCGGTCGCGCCCGCCTGGAGCCGGGCGTAGGCTTCGGCGGTCAGCCCGGTCCCGGCCAGCGCGTCGGCCAGGTCGTCGCCGGACTGCAGTTGCGCCTCGATCTGCGCCAGCAGGCGAAAGCGCTGCAG
Organism: Phycisphaerae bacterium; assembly: GCA_030428945.1. Taxonomy (GTDB): domain Bacteria; phylum Planctomycetota; class Phycisphaerae; order UBA1845; family Fen-1342; genus JAUIEC01. The sequence goes on from JAUIEC010000007.1 coordinate 119,388, forward strand.
CGGAGTCAGGTAGCTCGGATTCATGGCAGCTTCACCACGGGTCGCCCGCAACCGGTCCGGGCCGACGTTCAACCGTCCTGCGAGCCGGACCGGGCAGGCCGGACGCGCCCGGATGACTATCGCCCGAGGCGCTGAAGCTGGTCTGAAATCCGCATGAGCGAACCCTCATCCGGATTTCAGCGGCGGCTCATTCCGGCGCGTCATGCTCCCGGTCGACCATGCCGGCCTGTGCCGGTTGGCCGGGAGAACGACCGTTGCGGAACAGATCAGCATCAGGGCAGGACGGCACGTCGGCGGGCACGACCCGGGCGCTGCGCGACTTTCACATTGACGAGCAGCCCGATGACGTCACCTGCGGGCCGACCTGCCTGCACGCCCTCTACCGGCACTTCGGCGACACGGACATCACGCTCGAACAGACGATCGCCGAAGTGAACGGACTCGACGAGGGCGGCACGCTGGCGGTCTTCCTCGGCTGCCACGCGCTGCGCCGCGGCTACCGCGCGCAGATCTACACCTACAACCTGCACGTCTTCGATCCGACCTGGTTCGACGGACCGCACGACCTGGTCGATCGCCTGCAGCGACAGGCCGAGCTGAAAGCCGACGCCAAGCTGCGGACCGCAACGCAGGGCTACGTCGAGTTCCTGCGACTCGGCGGGCGGATCCGCCTGTCGGACCTGACCCGGGCCCGGCTGCGCAATCACCTGACCGAGGGGCGGCCGATCCTGACCGGCCTGAGCGCCACCTACCTGCACCGCTCGATGCGCGAGTTCGGACCCGAGTGCGACGAGGACGACCTGCGCGGCGGCCCGGTCGGACACTTCGTGGTCCTGTACGGCTACGATCGCCAGCGGAAGCTGGTCCGGATCGCCGATCCGATGACACCCAACCCGCTGCCCGCCGATCGCCTGTACGCCATCCCCGTCGACCGCGTGCTGGGCGCGATCCTGCTGGGCGTGCTGACCTACGACGCCAACCTGCTGGTGATCGAACCTCCGGACGAGCAAGCCCGATGAACAGCATCTTCGTCACGGACCACCTGCGGACCATGGTGCTGCCGGTTCCCAACGTTCCGGTCGTGCCCGCCCGCGAGTACCTGACCGACAGCCGCTACGGCGCCATGCGCAACCTGAAGGTCTTCAACCTGTGCCGCTCGTACCGCTACCAGACGCTCGGCTACTACGTATCGCTGCTGGCCGTCGCCCGCGGGCACAAACCCTGCCCGACCGTCGCGACGGTTGAAGACATGCGCTCGCCGGCCATCTCGCGGATCATCGCCGAAGACCTCAACAGCCTGATCGAACGCAGCCTGCGACGACTGACCTCGGACACCTTTCAGCTCAGCATCTACTTCGGCCGCAACATGGCCCGGCAGTACGAGCAGCTCAGCTCGCGCATCTTCCGCCTGTTCCCGGTCCCCCTCGCCCGCGTGCAGTTCCGCCGCGACGCCGACGGCTGGCGCCTGCTCGGCGTCAAACCGCTGGCGCTCTCCGATCTGCCCGAGTCGCACTGGACCTTCGCCACCGAGGCGGCCGCCGCCTTCTTCGCCCGCCGCGAAGGCAGCCAGCGCGTCCGCACGCCCAGCCAGTACGAACTGGCGATCCTGCAGGACCCGGCCGAGAAACTGCCGCCCAGCAATCGCCTGGCGCTGAAACGCTTCATGCTGGCCGCCCGCCGGGCCCGCTTCGGCGTCGAACTGATCACCCGCGAGGACTTCGGCCGCCTGGCCGAATTCGACGCGCTCTTCATCCGCGAGACCACCTCGGTCAAGCACCACACCTACCGCTTCGCCCGGCGGGCGGCGGCCGAGGGCCTGGTGGTGATCGACGATGCCGACTCGATCGCCCGCTGCAGCAACAAGGTCTACCTGGCCGAACTGCTGCAGCGCGTCGGCGTTCCGGTCCCGCGAACGCTGATCGTCCATCGCGACAACCGGGCCGAGGTCGAAAAGCGCCTCGGCTGGCCGTGCATCCTGAAGCAGCCGGACAGTTCGTTCTCGCGCGGCGTGGTCAAGGCCGGGAATGCCGACCAGTGCGCCGCGCTGCTCAACGAGGCCTTCGAACACTCCGACCTGGTCATCGCCCAGGAGTTCGTGCCGACCGCGCACGACTGGCGGATCGGCGTCCTCGACGGCGCGCCCCTGTTCGCCTGCAAGTACCACATGGTCGCCCGGCACTGGCAGATCGCCCGCGCCAGCGGCGCCCGCACCCAGTTCGGCAAGGTCGAGGCCCTGCCGCTTGACGAAGTCCCCGCCGGCGTCGTCAACACCGCCGTCGCCGCCGCCAACGCCATCGGACGCGGCTTCTACGGCGTCGACGTCAAGGAGTTCGAAGACCGCGTGCTGATCGTCGAAGTGAACGACAACCCGAACGTGGACGCCGGCTACGAGGACAAGATCCTCCGCCGCGAACTGTACGACCGCGTGATCCGCGTGATCCGCGAACGAATCGAAGCCGCCCGCGGCATCGGGAGGGCCGCCCGTTGAAACCGCTGCACCTGTTCGAGGGATTCGGCGTCGAGATCGAATACGTCCTCGCCGCCAGCGCCGACCTCGCCCCCCTCCCCGCCTGCGACCAGGTCCTGCAGACCGTCGCCGGCGAAATCACCGACGAGGTCGAGCGCGGCCTGCTGTGCTGGTCGAACGAACTCGTCCTGCACGTCGTCGAACTGAAGACCAACGGCCCGACGCCCGCTCTGCCCGGCTGCGCTGCCGTCTTCCAGGAACACGTGGAAGAGATCAACCGCATCCTGGCCGAACGCGATGGCCGACTGATGCCGACCGCGATGCACCCCAGCATGGACCCGCTGACGCAGACGCGCCTCTGGCCGCACGACAACAGCCCGATCTACCGCTGCTTCGACCGGATCTTCGACTGCCGCGGACACGGCTGGGCCAACCTGCAGAGCGTGCACCTGAACCTGCCGTTCGTTGGTGATGACGAGTTCGGCCGCCTGCACGCCGCCATCCGACTCGTGCTGCCGCTGCTGCCGGCCCTCGCCGCCAGTTCGCCGATCGTCGCCGGCCGGATGAACGGGACGGCCGACAACCGCCTGGCGTTCTATCGCGACAACGCCCGCCGGATTCCGTCCGTGACCGGGCAGGTCATTCCCGAACCGGTCTATACCGAGGCGGACTACCGCGAGCGGATTCTGGCCCGGATCTACGCCGACCTGGCCCCGCACGATCCCGACGGCGTCCTGCGGCACGAGTGGGTCAACGCCCGCGGCGCGATCGCCCGCTTCACCCGCAACACGATCGAAATCCGCGTGCTCGATTCGCAGGAATGCCCGGCCGCCGACCTGGCGCTGCTGGAACTGATCGTCGCGGTCCTGCGCAACCTCGTCGCCGAGCGCTGGTCGTCCGCGGCCACGCAGCGCGACTGGGCGATCGAGCCGCTGGCGGGCATCCTGCGGCAGACGATCACCGCCGCCGAGCAGGCCGTCGTCGAGAATCCGGACTACCTGGCGACGTTCGGGCTGACCGGACGCAGCGCGACGGCCGGCGACATCTGGCGGCGCCTCGCGACCGCCTGTCGGGACGACCTCTCCGACGAGGCGGCGGCGCTGCTTGCGCGGCAGTTGCCGGCCGGGTGCCTGGCGACGCGGATCCGCCGCGCGGTGCAGGCCCGGCGGGACATCGCCGGCGTCTACCGCGACCTGTGCGGCTGCCTGCAGGAGGGTCGCCTGTTTGGCTGCTGAGCCGTACCTGCTGGTGACCTGCGAGCACGGCGGCAACCGCGTGCCGGCGGCATACCGGCGCTTCTTTCGCGGGCGGGACCGGCTGCTGGCTTCGCATCGCGGCTGGGATCCGGGGGCGCTCGAAGCGGCGCGGATCATCGCGGGCCGCCTCGGCGCCAGGCTGCTGACCTGCGAGACGACGCGCCTGCTGGTCGACCTGAACCGGCCGCTCGGTCACCCGGACCTGTTTTCCGAAGTGATGGCGACCGCGCCGGCAACGGAGCGAGCCGAGATCCTCGGCCACTGCTACCACCCCTACCACGCGTCCGTCCGCGCGGCGATCGAGGCCGGCCTGGCCCGGCACGGACGCGTCCTGCACGTGGGCGTGCACAGCTTCACCCCGGTCCGCCGCGGCGTGCGGCGCGCGGTCGAGATCGGCCTGCTCTACGACCCGGGCCGGCAGCGCGAGCGGAGCCTCTGCCGCGCCTGGCAGGCGGGGTTGATCGCCCGACTCCCGCGCCGCTTCCGTGTACGCCGCAACCAGCCCTACCGCGGTGCAGCGGCCGGGCTGACGACGATCTGCCGCCGCCGCTACGGGCCCGCCTACCTCGGCATCGAAATCGAAATCAACCAGCGCCTGATGCGCCGCCCGGCCCGACAGCGCGCCGAACTGGCCGAACTGCTGGCCGAGACGCTGCGCGGAACGCCAGGCAGCTGAGTAACGAAGAACGCCCCCGAGTTCCCCTCGTCCCCGTTCCCCGTTCCCTTTTCCCTTTTCCCTGTTCCCTGTTCCCTGTTCAAGTCTGGCGTCGGTCAGGCAGGCTAAGACCGGGCAGTCCCCCACCCTTCCGCTCGCTGCGCTCGCTCAAGGACGGGCACCCTCGCCAGTGAGCAAGTGAACAAGTAAGCAAGTCAGCAAGTTGGCAAATGAGCAAGTCAGCGAGGAGCGATCGCGCTGTCTCACTCTTTCACTCATTCACTCGTTCAGCCGTACGCGGGCGTGAACGGCAGCAGGATCGAGACGGCGATCAGGACGATGATGACCCACTCGAGTACTTCGAGTCGCTTGGTGGAGGTCGCATCGGACATCTTCTGGTAGAGGCTCTCGGTCGCTTCCAGCTTACGCTGCACGCTCGCCTGCCAGGCTCCCAGGTCCAGCCGGGCGGCCGCCAGGTGATAGAGCCGCGCCAGGTACTGGTTGCCGAGCAGCTTGATCGCGTTGTGAACCCCCTCGAACATGACGGCCGCGTCGGTCTGGGCCGAGGCCACCCGGCTGAGCATTCGCCCGGATGCGAACGACGGCCACAGGCGCGTGCGGGCCAGGGTCGCCAGCGTTTCGTCGGCGTGGTCGAGGATCGCGTCCAGTTCGAGGTCCAGCACCCGCAGTTCGAGCAGTTCGATGTTCGCGTGCTGCAGCACCGAGATCACGTCGTCCGGCTCCGCGTCGAACAGCACGGCCGCGTTCCAGTCGATCACGACCAGGTCGACCGTCGAGTACGACATCAGCCCCAGCATCGAACGCTGCACCTGTTCGTCCGACAGCGTGATCTGTTCGGCTTCGATCGCGCGGGCCAGCACGGCCCGGTTGGATTCGAGCAGGTCATGCGGCGATGCCCCGCCGGTCCATTCGGTCACCGCGAACACGGCGTAGTCCTCGACCGCGTCGGCCAGGTGCGGGCGCTCGATGGCCGGGCGAATCGCGTCCATCACGCGACGGACCCGCTCGCGGGCGTCCGACTCGAGCGCTGCGTGCTCGTACAGTTCCGAACTGAGCCCCGCCAACTGGTCGAGCCGCCCCGGCAGCGGCAGCCGATAGGTCAGCAGCGCGGCCCCGAAGTCGTAGATCAGGACTTCGGCCGCCGCTTCGGTCGTAACGTCACCGACCGCGACCGGCCCGCCGTCCACCACCACGCGCAGCGGCGGCGGACTGTAGTCGAACCATGCCGGCGCAGGCCGCCGGGCCCGCAGCACCCGCTGCCGCGTCGCGGTCTGCACGAGCGGCGTGGCCGCATCGAGATCAATCTGGAAACCGATATCAAACGCAAACAGGGCGAGCGTGTACCCGCCGATTGCTACCGACGAAGCAGTCGCTTCTGACATGCCAATGCGTCCTCACCAGGGGGCCAGCCGCCCGCCGCGATATGATACGGATCCGCAACCCCGTTCGCCGTGGCCACCCGCCGGATTTCTGCAACGGACCGCGGGTCAGCACGACGCCAGCACCTGCAGCCAGGTGATCGCCCGCTCGTCGAACGACGGTCGCGGCACCGCCAGTTCGATCTCGAACCCGGCCGCCCGGACCCGCGCGACCAGGTCATCGATCCGCCAGAGCACGCACAGGCGCCGGTTGTCGTCGACCTCGCCGTCGCCTTCCTTGACCAGGATCGCCAGCCGTCCGCCGGGGCGCAGCACGCGACGACAGGCGGCCAGCGCCGCCGGAAGGTCGCCGCGCGGCACGTGCAGCAGGCTGGCGCAGGCCCAGACGGCATCGAAACAGGCGTCGGCAAACGGCAGGTCCGGCACCCGGGCTTGCACGTAGGTCGGGGCCGTCGGCGCTCCGGTCGGGCTGGCGGCCCTGGCGAGCGCCAGCATCTCGGCGCAGGGATCCGCGCCGATCACCCGGTGTCCGAGCCCCGCCAGGTACCGCGCATCACGTCCGCTGCCACAGCCCAGGTCCAGCACGCGGCTCCCGGGTCGCAGTGCGGCCAGAAGCGGCGCAAGCATCGGGGTCAGATCGATCCCGTCCGCGCGGCGGGCATAGTCCGCGGCATGGCGGCGGTAGTAGGCGTCGGTGTCATCGGGTGTCGGCAGCGGCACGACGGCCTCCCGCCAGGCGTCTCAGCGGTCCCGACCCGCGGGCCCGAGTTGCGGTCGCGGGGCCGGGCGGGTCAAATGGTCGCCGGTCGCCGAGGGATCCGCGCCGCGGTCCGGCGTCCGCAACCTGCGTTCATCGTCGAACAGGGGAGCCAGCGTGTCAAACCGAGTTTCAACCCGAGCGATCGGCGCCCTCGCGCTGAGTCTGCTGGTCTGGCTGGGCGGATGCCCGACCGGAACGGCGACCCCGACCAGCATCACCCCCGGCGCCTACAGCGGCGAGGTGGAGTCGATCACGACCGGCGCCAGCGGCGCGATGACGCGGACGACCTTCACCCAGGCGGTCGGCTGGGACGGCAGCATGCTGACCTACGACGGCACCACCCCGCTGACCGAGGGACGCAACTTCGTCTCGCCCGGCCCGGCCGGTGATCTGAACTGGACGGTCCGGGTGGTCACGGTCACCAACGGCGTGGTCCGGGTCGAGTCCGATTTCGAGTCGACGGCCGAATTGAACGGGACGACCGTGACCTATGCCGGCGAGGACGTGACGACGGTCACGCCGGTGGACGACGCGACCGTCACGTTCGAGCAGACCCGCACGCTCCGCGGCACGCTTCCGGACGGCTCGTCCAGCACGGTCCAGCAGACCGCCAGCGGGACGCTGCGGCTGTAGAGGCGGCGACCTCCGGCGGAACGCTACGCCCCGAAGTTGCCGAGCAGGACGGCCAGGTCCGAAAGATCCGTATCCCCGTCGCCATCGGCGTCACCGCTGCAGGGGATCGCCGTGCAGCCGAAGTCTGCCAGCAGCGCAGCCAGGTCGCTCAGGTCAACGTCGCCGTCCGCGTCCACATCGCCCGCCAGGGTCTGGTCGTAACGCAGCGTGATCAGGTCCGAGTCACCAAACGGCCCGAGCCCGGCCGAGTATCCGGTCACCATCACGCGACGGTCCGGTGTCACCGCGACGCCGAGCCCGTAAGAGGGATCGTGCGTCGCGCCGCCGTAGGTCTGGCTCCACCGCAACGCACCGGACGCATCGAACTTGATCGTGACGCACTCGCGCACCAGCCCGGGCGAAATCGTCTCGCCGGTGAGATAGATCGCCCCGAGATCATCCAGGACCATGTCGTGCGGCAGATCCGTGAACGTCGCCAGCCCGCCCCATGTCTCCCGCCACAACTCGTTTCCGGCCGGGTCCAGCTTGACCGCCAGCACGTCCGACCCGCCGTCGGGATGTTCGCTGCGACCGCCCACGACCACGTTGCCGAAGGCGTCGAGCGCCACCCGGCGGCCCTCGTCATAGCTGCCGAACGGCCCGTCGACGATGATCTCCGAAACGAGCGTGCCGTCGGGCGCGACCCGCACGACCGCGATGTCGGTCGAGGTGTTCGGATCCGCGAAGATGCCGCTGTACGAGCCCGTCGCGACGACGTTGCCGGCCGCGTCCAGATCCAGATCCCAGGCCGTGTCATGGACGAACTGTCCGCTGCGTCCGCAGGTGCGGACCCAGTCGATGGTCCCCTCCGGGAGCACCTTCATCACCAGGAAATCCTGATCGCTCTGGGCGACTTCCGCGTTGCCGACCAGGTAGACCGCGTCATCGGTGACGCGCATGGCGCTGGCCTGCGACGAGGGTGTCGCGTGGACGAGTGACCACTGCCGTGTTCCCGCGGCATCCCATTTGACGACGACGATGGACCACGGATCGTTGGTGCTGGGCCAGTGGTTACCGAAGGCGTAGACCGCGCCGGACGAATCGGTTCCGACGCCATCGAACTGCGTCAGGAAACCCGGGCCGGGGTTGAAGCGACGGGACCAGAGCAGGTTTCCATCCGAATCGTACTTGACGACACCGAAACGCTCCCCGTTGTTGGACGAACCCGCGACGATCACGTTGTCCTGGTCGTCCAGCGTCATCGTCCGCCCGCCGCCGCCGCCAGTCGTCGTCTCCGTGGCGACCCAGGTGCGGGTCCCGTCCGGCGCGTACTTGATGGCCAGATACGTGCCACCCGCCGCCTCGGCACTGAAGCCACCGACAATCGTGTGGCCGAGGCTGTCCACCGCGATCGCGAAGCCGCGGTCGGTCCCGTCGATCCCCTGCCCGCTTCCGTCGTACCGATCGACCCAGTCCTGGGAGACCGACTGGCCCGAGGCCGGGACGACCAGCGCCGCGCAGGCAACCAGGGTCAGGATTCCGTGCTTTGGCCGCATGACATGCTCCTTGTTGGCGAATACTCAGGTCAGGGCACTGACCGGTGGAGTCCGCTCGCGACCGGCCTGATACATACCTGTCGGATCCGCGGCGAACTTCGCGCGTTTTTCTGTATCTCAGCCAGGGACCGCCTGCTCTGCCTGTTTGTGGAAGCACCGCGGATCGTTCGGTGCCCCGCTCGCCCGACAGATCCGGAATGGAGATCAGCCATGCGCAAGCAGCTTGCAGTCCCCGTGTTCGCCGCGATCAGCGCGGCCCTCTGCCTGGCCGGCGGGGACGACCTGAAGTTCGACGGCCACGCCCTGGTGGAGCCCGATTGTGACGCGATGAGCGCGTGGTTCGAGTGTCGCGACATCGACACCGCCCCGCCGGACGTGTTCCTCGGCTACCAGTACATGCACCTGACCAGCCAGACGCTCGGGCCGGACGGAAACACCACCTATCCCGATACCGGCGAGCCGTACGTCACCACGGTGATCTCGTGTTCGAGTTGTCACTTCACCGGCGGACACGTGCCGTTCGGATCGCCGGTCTACCAGTCGCCCAGCAAGTACCAGCCTGACCCGGTCACCGGGCTGGGTCCGTACTTCCGTCCGCTGGGCTACTACCGCGACCTGGAAGACTCGGTGATCGACTGCTTCCGCAACTGCATGAATGCCGAGCGGGCGCCGACCAAGGACGACCCGGTGATGGTGGCGCTGGTCGCCTACATCCAGTGGGTCGCCGACGGGATCATCGACCCCGCTGTCCGCGACGACTGGCTGCTGCTGCCGCCGGAAGCGGGTCCGCGTCTGCCGGCGATCGCGGGCGTCTCGACGATGCGGGCCGACCCGCTGCGGGGCGGGACGCTCTACGCCGCAAGTTGTTCCGACTGCCACAGCGAGGATGCGCCCGGGGCCGGCGAGTACCGGATCGGCGAGGAGCGCCCGCGGATTCCGGCCGTGTGGGGCGCGATCGACGGCTACTCGCACGGGGCGGCGTTCTATCGCACGCCGGTGCTGGCGGCCTACGTGCAGAAGCACATGCCGTACGGCGACCCGGAGACGCTCAGCGACCAGGATGCGCTCGACATCGCCGCGTTCATCAACGCCCCGGACAAGCCGCGCCCGGTCGGCATGGCGGACCAGATGTACTGTCACGACGACCCCGACGGCATTCCGTCGGCGCTCCGCAAGCCGGCCGACTGGCTGGTCGGCTGCGAGTATCCGGGCGAGCGGGCGTTCTTCACCGGCTTGGGGATCGACTATGACGACATGGTCCGCAACGGGCCGTGGGACCAGTTGGCGGCCTGGCGGGCGGCGGAAGTCGAGCGACTGCTGGCGGGCTGTCCCGCGGACCTGGACGGAGACGGCGGCGTGACGCTGGCTGACCTGGCGTTGCTGCTGGCGGCCTGGGGGCAGAGCGGCGCCGGCCACCCGGCCGACGTGAACGAAGACGGCAACATCGACCTGAGCGACCTGGCGATCCTGCTGAGCCAGTTCGGCACGACCTGTCCCTGAGGGTTCACGGGCCCTGAAGTCGCCCGGCGGGCCGCGCCCCACGCGCGGCCCGTCGGCGCGCGCGGGCCGGGTTCGAGCCGGACGAGATTTCGGTCAGGTCAGGATGGATCAAGCCGCTTCAGTCGTCGCCACGGTCCGCCGGGTCTCTCGCCATGCGACGTCGTCGGCGGCAAGGTCACCGCGTCAGCAAACGTCACCTCGATCACCTTTCCACCTGTGAAATCCGCTCGCCTCGCAGGGACGAATGTCTGCGGCCCACGAGGGCTCTTGTTACCACCGGCGCACCGAGGGGAACCGGAATTGAACCGACACAACGCCGGCTCCACGGTCGGATTCGCCCGCAACAGGTCCGCCGTCGGAACGCGCAGAACGATCGGCCGTTGATCGCGGTATCGCTCAAAGTGCCGCACGCCGTAGTCGATCGGCCCCTTCTCCGTCCCCGGCCAGAAAAAGACCCGGCCGTTCAAGGCACGCAACAGGTCCGACATTTCCCATCCGTTCCGAAACGCGATGTTGCCGGCGTGCATCGCGACCGGGGAGCCGCGTGTGATCGCTCTGACCGAGCAGGCACTGGATGCCCTGCTAGACTGCCCCGAGGATGGCGTGCCGTGTTCCCGAACCGGTCCGGCAGCCTCTACACGGTGCAGGGACTCCGATCCATCTGCCGCCGTCAACTGGGCGTGAACCCCTACGATCTGCGGCACACGTTCGCGCAGATGTGGATCGACGACGGGGAATCGGCCGAGGTAGCGTCCGCCCTGTCGGGCACAAGACGAGCAAGATGGTGTGGACGTATGCGAAGATCGGGAATCGGACGCTGGCTGAGCGGGCTTCGAAGCTGCGACTGTGGGTCTAGTCTTTGGCTGGCGGCGTCTTCTTTTTCTTGGGCAGTTTTTTCGTCTTGTTTATCTGGAGATCTTCGTTGATGTGACGGAGAATAAACCCGCCGCCATGATCGGGGCAAAACCTGTTCCCACCTTCGGTCGCTTTTCCACACACAACGCCGTTCTTCAGCCGATACGAGCAGATACCCACTTGTTCTAACTCCTACAAGAGAAGCCCAACTGCGATCCCAACGCCAAAGATGATGACAGCAACGAACAGTGCAAGCTGCGACCACTGCACCAAGCGGATCTTCTCAGCGTTGATTCCCTTCATCTCGCTGACGAATTGTTCCATAGCATTGGACATGTTGAAGACCGCGCCGTCGCCGTCTGACTCACCGGTGATAGCGTCTATCCCGAATTGCGGGTCATATACCTTAGGCGCCGGTCGGACAAACGCAGCACAATGACCCAACGCCATCGCAATGACGACCAAGCCCAGCCCGGGCAGAGCCCACCAAACTACGTGGGCGTCGTGCGTCCCGTTGAGCCGCAGGGCGACCAGAGCCGCACCGAACAGCATCCCAGCCGTACGCATGCCGGTGGTCGCTTTGGCTTCGCTGTCTGACCAAAGCGATTCTTCGCGGGCCACGCTCTTGTGAAGCCAGTCCAAGCCAGCGGCGCGTGCTTCTTCAGGTGCAACTGGATCGGGCATTACTCGACCTCGCACAGCTTCGAAGGGTGCCAGCTCTCCCAAGGGGTGCCGAGCGATCGTAACTACTGGGCGTTACTGAACTTGAGCCAGTGACCTCATCCGTGTGAAGCAACCCAGCGTCAACGCCGAACAACTCGGAAACGCTTGTGTATAGGTATAATACGAGCGTATCCGGTGTTTGCAAACTCGTTTTTTCAATCGCGAAATGCTGCACTTAGAGGCAGTAGTGGGTGTTGGGGAGTAGCTACTCCCCGGCTGGATGCGGGCCATCGCCGACAAGCATGGCCGCCACCTGCGCTGCGATCGCGGCGTCAGGAATCAACTCACACACACGACCCGCCAGCGCCGCCGCGAGACGTTTTCGTTCGCCGATGGCCTGCGTAATCGCGGCGGACAATTGCTTCCTCGACACCGCAGTTTCAAGAAGTAAGTTCGGGCGCGGGGCCGGGTCGTCCCAGCCGTCCCGCACGACCACGTGATCACCATCGAAAAGTAAGATCGTCTCAGGGTGCCCGGTCCAGACTTTGCCGTTCTCGCCCCGATCGACTGCCGCTTTCCAATTGTCGAGGGTCCCCAGATCGCTGCAGCACTGCGGTTCCAACGTCGTTCCACCTGCGTGGAACGCGACACCGCCATCGAGCCAGACATGTGTCAGCCAGTGCGGCCAACTGTCTTCGCGTCCATCGTCGTCCGGAAAGCCCGGCGCGCCGCTGCCCGTAAGATCATCTCGTAGGATTCGTAGCATCAGCGGGGTCGGCAGCAATTCGAACGCATCGACGAAGCGTGACCCGGGCCGAATCGCCTCCAATCCGGCACACCCCACGTCGGCCATGCAATCTGCAAAGTACTGCTGCCAGATCTGCGGATGCTCGCACGCGGGTCCGACCTCCGGGGAAGGTCGATCCGACCAGCGGTACGGTTCCACCTCGAAGACAAGTTGCATCTGGCAGCTATTCGCCATCGGGGTTGCTCCTTGCCTGCGCCAGCCAGCGCGTCGCCGAGTCCGGATTCAAGTCGATCGGGAACGGCATTCGCCAGGGTGCAGCCCCCCCCCGCTGCTTCATCTCGGCCAGCATCGCCGAAAGCCAGATCTCCAGCGGCAGTTCCTGGCCGGCGAACTCGAGCCAACAACCCGCACGCTGACTGCGGGCGAGTGGTTCATGAAGAACTCCGCACCGCAGCTCCCCTCTGCCAGCGAGAGGCAGTCGAAATCGCCATTGCCCCACGAGTGAAACGCCAGCAGCATGCCTCACTGCAGGTCCCGCGTCTCCGACGCGATCGTTCGGTACACCGCCGGCGAAATGCGTGTGCACTCCGGGAACGCCTGGCCGAAGGACGCAAGGCCTTCCTCGTCGAGGAACCACTTGCAGTTGATCATCTGCAGTCGTTGGACCTGTTCACGCAGATCGAACGGGTACGGGATCTCAATCCAGCGGGTGAAGATGTGCTGGGCAAACGACAACACACTCACCCGTAGCGACGAGGCGACGTTGATCTGCAGGCCAACATCATCCTCCTGGTCGCCATCATCGAACCAGATTACCTCACCAACCGACGGATGCGCATAGGCACGCCGAGCGACATCCCAGCCCAGTTCGAGCATCAGTGCTCGCAGGGCCGGGTACAGGTCGGCATCCGTCTGCAGTTCTTCGGGCGTGGGACATTTCATTTGAACACCGTCTCAGCGATTCAGCTCACAGTCATGCCCGCTGAGTTCTTTCAAGACGTGGGCGTACACGCCACTGGTTTCTTCGCGGTAACGGTAATCGCCTGGGTGCAGCACACTGCACCGCTGCGTCATCTCGGCCAGCATCGCCGCGAGCCAGGTCTCCAGCGAGTCCGCGACCCGCACGCTGACAGCGGGAGAGTGATTGATAAAGAAGACCGCCCCGAGGCTGTCCTCCTCCAGCGAGAGGCAGTCGAAGTCCCCGTTGCCCCACGAGTGAAACGCGAGCAACCCAAACTCATCGTGCCACTCCTGCCCGCTGGCACACTGGATCTCGACACCGCCGACCGTGACGCCGTCGGAGAACAACAACAGTTCCCGCATCGCATCCGGCAGGGAACGCTCGAGTCTGGCCTCGTACCGCTCAACCTGCTCAAGCGTCAGCGGTTCGTCGATCTCGGTCGAAAGCTGGCGGCCATCCTCGTCGAGGAAGGTGGTCTCGGCCGCCGTTTGGATGATCGACTTGATGCTCAAGGCGACCTCCGGATGGCACGCAAGAGGTACAATGGGGGGAACCCCCGGGTTTCGGGGGGATGACTTTCTCGTAAGAACTGGGCGTTACTGGACTTGAACAAACAACGGCAGAATCCCGACGGAGGCGCAGTGAAAAGCGCAGCAAATCCGGATTCGCCCGCCCCCGGGACCCTCTCGGCCGCCCTGGCGATGATCGCCGCCCTGCCGCTGAGCGACGCAGAGAAGGCTGAGGCAATCCGGCGGCTGCTTGCCGAACAGCCGACTGAATCGACCGCAACCGAGCCTCGCGTTCTGTAAGCGCTGGTTGAATTGACTGTTATGACCAGCCATCCCGAACCGGCTGTTGAAGTTGGCGAGGCGGGGGCGATTTCGACGATCGCGCAACCGGCTCTCGCCCTTGGCACCGGTTGTCAACTCGAGGAGACCTGCGGTCGTTAGCAACAAGCGGTGGCGTTGCCCTACTTCATCTGACTTTCCTTGAGCATCCGATCGCCTTGTAATGTCTGATTTGCCTCAATAGACTCGACCCGTCTGGAGTTCCTCCGCAACCCGTCTGGATCGAGGTCATCATGAATCGCCTGCTCCGCGTCCTGCTGCTCCCCGTGCTCGCTTCCGCCACGTTCGCCCAGCCGACCATCAACGTCGAGGATCTCGGCGGCGGAAGCTTCGACGTGAACGTTTCGGACCTCGGCCCTGGCTCTAGCTTCTGGACGACCAGCGGTTTGTACGGTGAGTCGTTCTCAACAACGATTTTCTCATACCCAAGTGACGGGGACCCAAACGGCCCAGCAATTGACCAGGACGTCGAGAATGGGACTGGCGAAATGGACGTTACATTCGTCAGCCTGCCGGCCGCCCAATCCGCCATCGCACGATTCGACGGGCGCAGTGCTCCGTCGCTCGCCGGCAAGTACATCGGCGGGGTCGGCCGGGAAACCATCGCCCCCGGCGAATTCGATGTCGCCTGGTTTGTTCAGCCGGGCACGAACGCCAGCGCGGGGTACGTCGCCCGCGTGGTCTTGGATACGAGCGAAACTGGGATCGACCCGGTTGAGGTTTTTGCGACAGTCGGCGCAGCGCCGGGCGGGACTACGACTCTCGCCTCTGGTGTGGTCACGGCTACCACCGACGCATTCACCGACGCCGCTGCCGCGGAGATCGGCTGGACCGTCTACAGCCTTTCTCCCGGAACCGGACCGGGCGGCGGAAAGCAGGTCGTCTACGTCGATGACGATGCCCCGGCCGGTGGCGATGGGCTCTCCTGGGAGACCGCCTTCAGGTACCTCCAGGACGCTCTGACGAACAGCGGAGCCGTGTACGAGGTGCGCGTCGCCGGTGGAACCTATCGACCCGATCAGTCCGATTCAGAGCCAGACGGCAACGGGCAGCGTGGCAGCACGTTTACGGTGGTCAGCAATCAGGCAATCCGCGGCGGGTACGCCGGACTGGCCGATCCGAACCATCCGGATCGTCGAGATCTATCGGCCTACCCAACGATTCTCAGCGGCACCCTGGCTGGTGGTGACCCGAATGCCGGTGGCGCGTGGCATGTGGTTACGGCGTCGGATGTGAACGCAACAGCGGTCCTTGACGGACTGATAGTCCGCGACGGGCTCGCAAACGGAACTTCGGGTACCAGCCGAGGCGCTGGCCTGTACATCACCAACGGCGATCCGACGGTCATCAACTGCGTCTTCGAGCAGAACGTGTCGGTCGGCGACGGCGGCGCGGTCTACGCGGACGGCAGCAGCCAGCCGACCTTCACCGGCTGCATTTTCCGCAGCAACCAGGCCGGCCGCGGTGCTGGGCTGTTCCTGGCGGGTGGTGGCGGCGGGACGCTGACCAACTGCCTACTTGTCGCGAACTACGCGTTGGATGATGCTGGTGCGGCCTATCTGGGCGGAACTACGCTGCTGACCAACTGTACGATCAGCGAGAACGAAGCCGACGACACCGCCGGCGGCTTGCTCGTGGCCGGGACGGCCCGCGTCACCAACGGCAACCTGTGGAACAACCGCCGTGACCAGAACGGCAACGGGGGCGGGCCGTTCAGCGATGCGGATGCGCAGATCCTGCTGAGCAGTGGAACCGCGACGGTCCACTTCTCCAACGTGCAGGGCACCTGGGGCGGGGCCGGCGGCGCCAACGTCGCGGTCAACCCTCTGTTCGTCGACGCCGATGGCGCCGACAACGTGTTCGGCACGGCCGATGACGACTTTCGCCTGTCGTCGAGTTCCTTCTGCATCGACCGCGGCAAGAACGATGCCGACGGCAGCACCGGCGCGACCGATCCGCTGCCGGCGATCGACCTGGCCGGCAACCTCCGACGCGTGGACGATCCGGCCACGAACGACTGCCTCGGTCAATCCCCCGGCGATTGCGGTACGGCGCCGATCGTCGATATCGGGGCGTATGAGTTCGGCAGTATTCCGCTCGGACCGACCATTCACGTCGACGTGGCTGCAACCGGCCTGAACAACGGCAGCGACTGGAGCAACGCCTTCCTGCACCTGAACCCGGCGCTCGACGCCGCCCGGATCAGCTCGAACCGGATCAACGAGATCCTCGTCGCCCAGGGTAGCTACCGCCCGGACGGTGGCGCGTCGAAGTCGGACGGCACACTTGTCCTGATGGGTTCCGGCGATCGCGATGCCCAGTTCGAACTCATCAACCAGGTTGCGATTCGCGGCAGCTTCCAGACCGGCGGCGGCACACAGGATCCCGGACCGTTCCGCACGATTCTCGACGGCGACCTGGCACAAGACGACGATCCCAACCAGTTCCCGAACGGCCCAAGCCAGGCTGACAACAGCTCCCAGATCCTCAACGGAAGCTATGCGGCCAGAGACGCGGTCCTCGACAGCATCCGCATCGAGAACGGCAATGCGAACACGGGCATCCTCACGGCGGTGGCATGCTCTGCTACGACTCCGCGGCAACGCTCGATCGCTGTACGTTCCAATGGAACTACGCTGAGTCCGACGGTGGAGCACTCTATGCGCAGCGGAGCCCCCTGCAGTTGATCTCGGTGGCCTATCTGAACAACGAGTCGGGCGCTGATGGCGGAGCCGTGGCACTGCGCGCATCTGCCGGCACGCTGATCGACTTCAACACGTTCCGCGAGAACAAGGCCGCCGGCCGCGGCGGAGCGATCGAACTGTTCGAATCGGCGCCGTACATCGTAGATACGCGTTTCCGGCTCGGCACTGCGAACTTCGGCGGCGGCGTCGCGCTGACGGGCGTCACCGACTCGATTGCCTTTGAGAACTGCGAGTTTGTCGGCAACACCGCCACGAACGGCGGCGGATTTTACAGCGACGGTGGCTCGCACACGATCGATAACGCCCGGTTTGTCGAGAACACGGCTGGCAGCGGCGCCGGAATCTGGAACCAAACCGGCTCGCTGCGCATCCGCGACAGCTTCTTCGTTGGCAACGCCGCCAGCGCGTTCGGCGGCGGCATCTACAACTCCAACGGGACGACGGCGGTCGGTAACACGGTCTTCGCCGACAATGCGGCCACTACGGGCGGCGGTTCGTACGACTCCAGCGCCAGCCAGACCAGCTACGTGAACTGTGTTTTCGCCGCACAACAGGTCGTTGAGGCCGGAGCCGTTTATGCGATTGACAGCACCGCCACGCTGAACAACGCTACCATTGTCGCGAATCTCGCGAGCAGCAACGGAGCCGGCACAACCGCATCCGGGGCCGGCTCCCTCGATATCACGCATGCCGTGTTCTGGAACAACGTGGATGCCAGCGGCGTCACCGCGACGACCCAGGTCAACGGCAGCGCAACCGTCCAGTACAGTTGCCTGCAGGACGATGCGGCGGGCGATGCCACCGTCTTCCCCGGAACTGGCAACATCGACTCCGATCCACTCTTTGGCACTCCGATCCCGGGGCTTTGGACGGATGACGCGGTCTACAGCGAGTTGACCGGCGAGACGCGACTGTTCGGTAACTTCGGCGACCCGAACGACCCGAACCAGCCGCCGCTGGACGGTCGATTCGTTCGTCCGATCTTTGGACAGCCTGAAGAGACCATCATTGTCGATGTCTTCCAAGGTGAAATCGTGGTCCTCGGCGACTTTTCGGCGGCCACGCAACTCACGGGCTACGAGATCCTCGACTACCGCCTCGAACAGTTCTCCCCCGCGCGTGACAGCGGCAGCAACGGTCTCGTGCCGCGGGACGAACTCGACCTCGACCGCGACGCGGATCCGAACGAGGCCCTGCCGATCGACATCGACGGCGAGAATCGTGTCCGCAACCTGATCGTGGACATGGGCGCCTACGAGAACTTCCCCGACTGCAACGGCAACGGAATCGAAGATACCGAGGACATCGCCTCGGGCCTCAGCCTCGACTGCGACGGCAACCAGATCCCCGACGAATGCCAGATCGCATCTGACTCGACCGCGCCGGGCGGCCCCTATTACTGCATGGGTGACTGCGACCCGGACTGCAACAACAACGGCATTCCGGACTCGTGCGAAACCGACTGCAACGGCAACGGCATCCCGGACGATTGCGATCTCGATCCGAATGACCCGGACGGCGACGGCGAAGTCTCACTCGACTGCAACCTGAACGCCGTGCCCGACGAGTGCGACGAGGACTGCGACGGCAACGGCATTCCCGACAACTGCCAGATCGACGTCAACAGCACCGCCCCCGGTGGCCCGTTCTTCTGCACGGTCGACTGCGATCCGGACTGCGACAACAACGGCATTCCGGATGCATGCGACCCCGACTGCAACGGCAACGCGATCCCGGATGCATGCGACATCGATCCGAACGACCCCGACGGCGACGGTTTCGTGTTGCCGGACTGCAACGGCGACGGCAACCCGGATTCGTGCGACCTCGACCCGAATGATCCGGACGGCAACGGCCTCGTCAGTTGCGACGAAAACACCGACCTCGTCCCGGACGAGTGCCAGGTGCTCAACCTGAACAGCGGGTTCGTTACGGCCACGATCCAGGAAGGCATCGACGCGGCTAGCGGTTTCGACGCGTTGCTGGCCGCGGCTGAGCGTTTCGAACTCGACTCGGCCGACTTCTCGGACAAGTCCATCACCCTGCTCAGCCGTGCGGCCTTCACGCAGGCGCAGGTCCTTATCGCGGCCGACTCGAGCCGGATCGAGGCCCGCAACATCTTCTTCACCAGCGAGGAATGTGTCGGGGGCGTCGATGCGAATCGTCCGGCGGCCGCATATGAACTCGCCGGTTCGCTGACCGTGCCGAACCTTGACCGGGTCGATCTGATCGCGTCGACGTTCACGATGCAACCCGGGGCCGGCATCAGTATCGGCGCGGGCGGCGGACTCGATCTGCAGGTGGACAGCGGTGCGACACTGGCCGGAACGGTAACGCTTCAGGCGGACGCGGTTCTCGCTGCATCGACGAATATCGACAGCGCGGCCGCAGTGCTCAGCCAGGGTGGCACCGTCGCGGCCCCGGCCCTGACGAACGCGGCCGACGGCACCTGGAGCGGCTGGGGTGAGATCGCGGGCAATCTCGCGAACCAGAACGGGATGACGGTCCAGGCGGACACGCAGACCGCCGGCGACCTGCTCAACGACGGGCTGATCACCATCCAGAACGGCACACTGACGGTCACCGGAACGGTCACCAACAACGGTACGATCATCGGCGACCTCGGCAGGTCTGGTGATGACCGAAGCACGTTGGATGGACTCGCTTCGCTTGGCAACCTGGCCATGAGCGGTGACGCGACGCTGCGTCTGCCGACCAGCGACTACATCGTCCGTGTCGGCGGAAACTTCGACGTGGCGATCAACAGCGAGGTCCGCTACGACCTGGCACAGGCTGAACTGCGGATGATCGGGCTCGCGACGCAGACGCTGGAAGTCATGTCGCACGACATCGGCGCTGACGCCGACGGACTCGACCGGACGCTGCCGGGTCACTACCCGATCCGTCGCCTGCGGGTCGGTCCGACCAGCACGAACGTCAAGCTGGTTGACGTGCACGACAACGACGGGCTCGGCCAGGTGGACTGCGAGGCGATCTACGTCAGCGAACTGATCATCGACGCCGGCGCTTCGCTCCAGACGACCGGCTGCAAGATCTACTACGAGACGCTGCAACTCGACGGCTTCGTTGACAGCCCCGGCAACCTGATCCCGATCACGGCCTGCCCCGGTGACGTCAACGGCGACGACGTGGTCAACCTGACCGACCTCGCGACGCTGCTGGCAAACTTCGGCACGACCAGCGGCGCCGTGCGTGAGGATGGCGACCTGAACGGCGACGGCGACGTCGATCTCAGCGACCTGGCCGAGTTGCTCTCGCTGTTCGGAACGGACTGCGGACCGGCGTAGCCGGCGGCTGAGATCCTCCGGGGACGGTCGGGCCACCGGGCGCTCGACCGTCTCCTCGACCTCGTTTCGCTCCGAGGCACTTTAGTTGTCCCGGGGGAGCGCGCATAATCATTGCCCAGCCTGAGTCCATAGTCTGCCGCCTTCGCCGGTTGGCCCTCGTTGGCGTCTGGAGTCTGAACCGACATGAGCAACCGGTTCTTCGAGCAGCCCATCCTGAATTCCCCGTACGAGTACCCGCGCGAGCACTGGGAACTCGATGCGGAGGGGCAGCCTACCGGGAAGGTCATCGAGACGCGGCGTCCGGCCGAGTTCATTACGCCGATCCCCAAACCGAAGAAGCGACGCAAGCAGGAGCAGGAGGAGATCCAGTTCGAGTCCGGCGAGGGGCTGGCACACGACGCCCAGCGCTATGACCTGACCGGCAACATCATGGCCCTGCGACGCGAGGTGACTCGCTGGCGTGAATCCGATCCGGCCCACTGGCGGGTCACGCCCGAGACCGCGCGGCTGCTCCAGCACTGGCGACACCACCGGTTCAACAGCATTCGGCCGTTCTTCTGCCAGGTCGAGGCCGTCGAGACCGCGATCTGGCTGACGGAGGTCGCGCCGCTGATCGGCAACGACGGTAAGCAGTTCCTCGACCGGCTCGATGAGGCGAACGAGGCTGCGAACCCCGGCCTGCCGCGGCTCGCGCTGAAGCTGGCCACCGGCGCGGGAAAGACGACCGTCATGGCCATGCTGATCGCCTGGCAGACGATCAACGCTGTCCGCCGGCCGGGAAGCAAGCGGTACACGCGGGCGTTCCTCGTCGTCACGCCGGGGATCACGATTCGCGATCGGCTGCGCGTGCTCCAGCCGAACGATCCCGACGCCTACTACGCCAGCCGGGAACTCGTCCCGAACGACATGCTTCCGGACCTCGCGCGGGCGAAGATCGTCATCACGAACTACCACGCGTTCAAGCTGCGCGAGACGCTCGACATCTCGAAGGGCGGCCGGTCGCTGCTGCAGGGCCGCGGCGAGGAACTCCAGACGCGCGAGACCGAGGGGCAGATGCTCCAGCGGGTCATGCCCGATCTGATGGGGCTCAAACGCGTCTACGTGCTGAACGACGAGGCCCACCACTGCTATCGCGAGCGGCCGCCGCAGGATGACGAAGAAGGCGACCTCAAGGGGGACGACCGCAAAGAGGCCGAGAAGAACCGCGAGGCGGCCCGCCTGTGGATCTCCGGACTGGAGATCGTCGCCCGAAAACTCGGCATCAACCGCGTGACGGACCTCTCGGCCACGCCGTTCTTCCTGCGCGGGTCGGGGTATGCCGAGGGAACGCTTTTCCCGTGGACGATGTCGGACTTCTCGCTGATGGACGCGATCGAGTGCGGGATCGTCAAACTGCCGCGCGTTCCCGTCGCGGACAACATCCAGAGCGAGGAAGCGCCGGTCTTCCGCGAACTTTGGAAGCACGTCGGCAAGAAACTCCCCAAGAAGGGCCGCAGCAAGGGCGGCGACCTCGACCCGCTCGCAATCCCGCCCGAATTGCAGACCGCCCTCCAGGCGTTGTACGGCCACTACGAGAAGACCTACGAACTCTGGCAGAAGGAAGGGATCGAGGTCCCGCCGTGCTTCATCGTGGTCTGCCAGAACACGGCCGTCTCGAAGCTGATCTACGACTACATCTCCGGGTTCACCAAGGTCAACGAAGACGGGACCGAGGATCCCGAGGTTGGCCGGCTCAAGCTGTTCCAGAACCACGACGAGCACGGCAACCCGCTCGCGCGGCCACGGACACTGCTGATCGACAGCGAGCAACTCGAATCGGGCGAAGCCCTCGACAGCCGGTTCCGCAACATGGCCGCCGAGGAGATCGAGCGGTTTCGCCGCGAGCGGATTCAACGTGACGGCGATCGCCGGGCGGCCGAGAACATCACCGACCAGGACCTGCTCCGCGAAGTGATGAACACGGTCGGCCGGCAGGGCAAGCTCGGCGAGTCGATCCGCTGCGTCGTGTCCGTCGCGATGCTGACCGAGGGCTGGGATGCCAACACCGTAACCCACGTCCTCGGCGTGCGGGCGTTCGGGACGCAGCTTCTATGCGAGCAGGTGATCGGCCGGGCCCTGCGGCGGCAGTCGTACGATCTGAACGAAAACGGCCGGTTCAACGTCGAGTACGCCGACGTGCTCGGGATTCCGTTCGACTTCACGGCCAAGCCCGTCCCCGCGCCACCTCAGCCGCCGCGTGAGACGATCCAGGTCAAGGCGATGCGGCCGGAACGGGACGCCTGCGAGATTCGCTTCCCGCGCGTCGCCGGATACCGGGTCGAGTTGCCCGAGGAGCGGCTGACGGCCAAGTTCGATGACGACTCAACGCTGGAGCTGACGCCGAAGCTCGTCGGACCGTCGGTTACTCGGAACGAGGGGATCATCGGCGAGGGCGTCAACCTGACGCTGGAGCATACGCGGGACATGCGTCGGTCCACGCTGATCTTCCACCTCACGCAGCATCTGATCTTTCGGAGCTTCCGCGACCCCGACGAGCAACCCAAGCTGCACCTCTTCGGGCAGTTGAAGCGGATCACCCGTCAGTGGCTCGACGATCACCTGATCTGCAAGGGCGACACCTACCCGGCACAGCTCATGTATCAGTCGCTCGCGGCGATGGCCTGTGAACGCATCAAGCGCGGGATCGAGAGCGTGGCGATCGAGGCAGATCGTCCGATCCGGGCCGTCCTCGATCCGTACAACCCGACCGGATCGACCTCGCACGTGAACTTCACGACCTCCAAGCGTGACCGCTGGAAGACGCATCCGGAAAAGTGCCACATCAACTGGGTGATCCTCGACAGCGACTGGGAGGGCGAGTTCTGCCGGGTGGCCGAGACGCATCCGCGGGTGGTCGCGTACGTCAAGAATCACAATCTCGGTCTCGAGGTGCCCTACCGGATGGGAGCGGAGTCGCGTCGCTACCTGCCGGACTTCATCGTTCTGGTCGATGACGGCCGGCCGCTGCGTGACGACGGGACGCCGGACCTGCTGCACCTGATCGTCGAGATCAAGGGCTACCGCGGCGAAGACGCCAAGGACAAAGCCCAGACGATGGCGACGTACTGGATCCCGGGCGTGAACCGGCTCGGCAGCTACGGCCGCTGGGCGTTCGCAGAGTTCTGCGATCCGTACCAGATCCAAGCGGACTTCGCGGAGAAGGTCGAGGAGCACTTCAGCGCGATGCTGGTGCCGTTCGTTGAGTCGGAGGAAGTCGCGCGATGACGATGCCTGCGACCCAACGGGACGCTTCGATTCACTGGCTCTTCGAGACGGCGAACAAGTACGAAGCCGCGCTGCGGCACGTGTTCGGGGACGATCTAGAGGGAACACCGGGCAATGTTTGATACGACCAAGGAAGACCTCAAGGACATCCTGCGGAAGGTCGATGAGGGCAAGCTCCAGTTGCCCGACTTCCAGCGCGACTACGTCTGGGGTGATGACGATGTCGAAAGCCTGATTGCCTCGATCGCGAAGGGGTTTCCGGTCGGTGCGCTGCTGACGCTGGAGAACGGTGGCGCGGTGCAGTTCAAGTCGCGAATGCTGGCTGGTGCCCGCGAGAAGGACGCGAGCGCCGAAGAACTGCTGCTCGACGGCCAGCAGCGGATGACCTCCCTGTTCCAGTCGATGTACAGTAAGAAACCGATTCGCACGCGCACCCAGAAGAAGGTCGTCGTCGAGCGCTTCTATTACCTCAAGATCGAGGCGGCCGCCGCCGACGTGGCCAACATCGAAGAGGCCATTCTTGGTGTCCCGTCCGACCGCATCGTACGAACGAACTTCGGCCGCGACATCGTTCTCGATCTCTCCACGGCGGAAGCCGAGTATGCCGGCGACCTGTTCCCGCTGAACCAGGTCTTCGATCACACAGACTGGTACTTCGGCTGGCGGCAGTACTGGCACCAGCGGAACCCTGATCGGCTCGATGTGGAGAACCGCTTCTTCAAGGGCATCGTTGAGAGCATCCAGCGATACAAGATGCCGATCATCCGGCTCGATCGGAAGAACAGCCGCGAGGCGATCTGCCTCGTCTTCGAGAAGGTGAATGTCGGCGGCAAAAAGCTCGACCCGTTTGAACTGGTCACCGCGATCTACGCCGCATCCAACTTCGACCTGCGCGAGGATTGGAACGGGATCGCCGGTACGGAAGACATCGGCCGTCGGGGCCGAATCATCGGGCAGGATCACACGCGCCGCGTTCTGAAGGAGATCCAGAGCACCGATTTCCTTCAGGCCTGCACGCTTCGCCACACGCGCCAGCGACGCCTCGACGTCGCGGCCGGCGGCGCGAAGGACTCCGACCTGCCGCAGATCACCTGCAAACGCGAGGCCCTGCTCGCCCTGCCGCTCAACGCCTACCAGCGATACGCCGACGAAATCGAGCGCGGATTCATGGAGGCGGCCGGATTCCTGAACGAACTCAAGATCCACGTCGAACGGGACATCCCCTACCCACCGCAATCGACCGGGCTCGCGACAGCGTTCTCCATTCTCGGCCCGGCCGGCGACACGGCCGTTGCGCGTGAGCGACTTGCCCAGTGGTTCTGGTCGATCGCCCTAGGCGAGCAGTACGGATCCAGTACGGAGTCCAAGCTTGCCCGCGACGTCCCCGAACTCGTGGCGTGGATCACTGAGAACGGCCCCAAGCCACGTTCGGTTGATGAAGCGATCTTCCAGCAGGATCGGTTGCTGTCGCTCCGCTCCCGGAACTCGGCCGCCTACAAGGCGATTCACGCTTTGCTCATGCGCCGCGGCTGCCAGGACTTCATCAGCGGCAAGGGGTTCGAGCTGATGACGTTCCACAAGGACCGGGTCGATGTCCACCACATCTTCCCGAAGGCCTGGTGCAAGAAGCAGGGCCTCGATCGGAAGATGTTCGACTCGATCGTGAACAAGACGCCCCTGTCGAAGCGCTCGAACATCTCGATCAGCGGCGACGCCCCGTCCGTCTACCTCAAACGGGTCGAGTCCAAGTTCGGCCTGTCCGCCGACATGCTCGACAACATCCTGCGGACGCACCTGATCGAGCCCGAGTATCTGCGGGCAGACGACTTCGACGGATTCTTCAAGGCGCGGCTGCAAGCCCTGTCCGGCCTGATCTCCGATGCGCTCGGGAAGGCCGTCGTGGAGAGCCACGGCTCCAACGAGGTCGAGATCGAGGTGGAAGACGACGAGACGGACGACACCGAAGCAATGGACAACGGCGACGAGATCGCCGCCGCATAGAGAGTCACCCGAACTGATGGCCAAGAAGAAGACCAGTCGAAAGCGGTTCAGCAAGCCGAAGACCCCCAAGCAGGTCGAGACGCTGACGCATGCGGAGGCGTCGCGGAAGAACATCCCGACGGCCGAGTTCCAGGCGGTCATGGACAAGGAGCAGCAGGCGCCGATTCGGGTGGCTTACGAGCGGCGGAACCGCGATCTCGATCCGCAGCTTGTCTGGCGCGGCAAGGACGAGCAGGACTGGTCTGATCTGGTCGTGCAGGCCCCGCCGCTGTTCATCCAGGAGAAGGTCCACCCGAAGGTACTGATCGACGACCTGCTGCGGCGGACGCGGGACGAGCGGCAGGCCGAGGAGGAGCAGGCCGCACCGCTGCTGTTCCAGGATCTGTTCGCCGACTTCAACGGCCTGCCCGATGCGGACGTGAAGACCGAGTTCTACCAGCACGATGCGAACTGGACGAACCGGATGATCCTCGGCGACAGCCTCCAGGTGATGGCGTCGCTGGCCGAACGCGAAAGACTCCGGGGGCAGGTGCAGTGCATCTACATCGACCCGCCGTACGGGATCAAGTTCAACTCGAACTTCCAGTGGTCGACGACCAGCCGCGACGTGAAGGATGGCAACGTCGACCACATCACGCGCGAGCCCGAGCAGGTCAAGGCCTTTCGCGATACGTGGCGCGACGGCATCCACTCCTATCTGACCTACCTGCGTGACCGCCTCACCGTCGCCCGCGACTTGCTACACGACACCGGCTCCATCTTTGTCCAAATCGGCGACGAAAACATCCACCGCGTCCGGGCTGTAGTGGATGAGGTGTTCGGAGATGGGAACTACGTCTCACAGATCGCTTATTCTACGACCACAGGAAGAGCAGATCAGAAGGTGAGCGTGGAGAACGACTTTATCCTGTTTTACGCAAAGAACCGTGACTCGTTGAAGTTTCGGTCTGTATTCACAGAGAAAGACCCGAACGAGATCAAGAGCTACAAGTATGCGGTCGACTCGACTCGTTCATACGCGCGCACTTTGGGGGGCGATAGCAAGACCGACATCCTCGACTCTGATGCAGAACAGCTTGCCCAGCTGAGCTTCGCTGTCTCACAAGACCCCGGGAAGCCTGAAGAGCGGTTCTTCAGCTTTCGCAGGCGGGATTTCGACTGCGGAAAGAGCCGGCACTGGAAGACGCGGAATCCTGAAGGACTAAACCGCCTCGGATTCGCGTCACGTCTCTATCCGCTCGCCACGCAGTTAAACTACGTTCGACTCTTCTCGGACAATCAGTTCAAGCCTATCAACAACACTTGGCTTGACACTGGCAGCGCCGGGTATTCCAGTGCTGACCCGAAGCGTTATGTCGTTCAGACTGATAGCCTTGTAATCCGTCGTTGTCTGCTCATGGCGACCGACCCCGGGGACCTGGTGCTGGACCCGACGTGCGGGTCGGGGACGACGGCGTACGTGGCCGAGCAATGGGGCCGCCGCTGGATCACCATCGACACGTCCCGCGTATCGCTCGCCCTCGCCCGTGCTCGGATCATGGGAGCCCGCTACCCATACTACCTCCTGTCCGACTCGCAGGCGGGGGTCGAACAAGAAGCGAAGGTCACCCGGGCCGACCTGCCCGACGACTACGCAAACCGCCCCTACGCCAACGATATCCGCCACGGATTCGTCTACGAGCGCGTGCCGCACATCACGCTGAAGTCGATCGCCAACAACACCGAGATCGACGTGATCTACGAACGGTTTCAGGAGCAGATGGAACCGGTCCGCGAACAGTTGAACAAGGCCCTCAAGCAGAACTGGGAGGAGTGGGAGATTCCGCGCGACGCCGGCGCCGACTGGCCCAAGCCGGCCCGGGAGGCGCACGCGAAGTGGTGGGAACTCCGCATCGCCCGCCAGAAGGAGATCGACGCATCGATCGCGGCCAAGGCCGACTTCGAGTACCTCTACGACAAGCCGTATGAAGACAAGAAGAAGGTCCGCGTGGCCGGCCCGTTCACGGTCGAGAGCCTCTCGCCGCACCGCACGCTGCACGTCGGCGAGGACGACGAACTGATCGACCCGCTTGAAGCACCGACCCGGACGGCCGACGAAACCGACTTCGCCGGGATGATCCTCGAACACCTGAAGACCAGCGGCGTCCAGCAGGCCCACAGGGACGACCGGATCACGTTCTCATCGCTGACGCCCTGGCCGGGACACTTCATCTGCGCCGAGGGCCGCTACGTCGAGGGTGACGGCACGGACGAGAAGCGGGCCGGGATCTTCATCGGCCCCGAGTTCGGCACGGTCTCGCGGCCGGACCTGGTCGCGGCCGCCCGCGAGGCGGGCGAGGCCGACTTCGACGTACTGATCGCGTGCGCGTTCAACTACGAAGCCCACGCCTCGGAGTTCAGCAAGCTCGGCCGGATCCCCGTGCTGAAGGCCCGCATGAACGCCGACCTGCACATGGGCGGGGAGTTGAAGAACACCGGCAAGGGCAACCTGTTCGTGATCTTCGGCGAGCCGGACATCGAAATCCTCGACGCCGAGAGCGGGCAGGTGCAGGTGAAGATCAACGGCGTGGACGTGTTCGACCCGACCAGTGGCGAGATCCGCAGCGACGATGCGGACGGCATCGCCTGCTGGTTCGTCGATACCGACTACAACGAGGAGAGCTTCTTCGTCCGACACGCGTACTTCCTCGGCCAGAACGACCCGTACAAGAGCCTGAAGACGACGCTGAAGGCGGAGATCGACGAAGAGGCGTGGGAGACGCTGCACAGCGACACCTCGCGCCCCTTCAACAAACCGGCCGGCGGCCGAATCGCGGTCAAGGTGATCAATCATCTCGGGGACGAGGTGATGAAGGTGTTTCGGGTGGAGTGAGGGGGGTATCGGAGCAAGGCATGGCTCGAGAGAAGAGAACCGACCAAGAACTGCTGCAAGCGTCTCTGGCAGTTCAATACGAACTCGTGATGATGGGGACCTCGCACCAACTTCTCCAGGAACTCCGAATAACGCTAAACACCTCGAATCGAGATCGCACAATCTCAAACGCACTCGTACACTCTTTTCTCCTTGCATCGAGGGCTTTACTGGACTTCCTTTACCCTCGCTCGCCTTGGCCATCTGACATCATCGCCTTGGACTACTTCGATACCGCAGGCGCGTGGGAGGCTTGCCGAAAAACTCCGGTGCCCGAAATGGCGGATGGAACACTAGCCAAGCAGATTGGCGCTTGGCTCGCACACCTCACATACGGGCGCGCCGGGAACGACCGGCCGCTATGGGGGTTCTTCGCTATCGAGCGCAACATCTGCGAAGAAATGCGGTGCTTCACTGCGGCTACTGACGAGTCGCGAGTACATCCACACCTTCGACAAGATCTTGCTGCTCGGCTCCGCGTGCTCAACG
Organism: Phycisphaerae bacterium; assembly: GCA_030428945.1. Classification (GTDB taxonomy): domain Bacteria; phylum Planctomycetota; class Phycisphaerae; order UBA1845; family Fen-1342; genus JAUIEC01. The sequence goes on from JAUIEC010000007.1 coordinate 148,347, forward strand.
CCATGGAAGCGAATGCGCCTGATTTGATCGACACGCCAATTGTCGAGATGGTCTCGAGTGCCCCATTGGACTACCATCGCGAACTCGCACGGCGTGGTCTCGCATGACCTTCCGGATCGCCGACACCTTCACGAGCAGCCTCGCCAAGCTCGAAGCCGACGAGCAGAAAGCCGTCAAGACCACGGCGTTCGACCTCCAGATGAACCCGGCCAGTCCGGGCATGCAGTTCCACAAACTCGAGCGGGCGAAGGACAAGAACTTCTGGTCGGTGCGGGTTTCGCGTGACATTCGCCTGATCGTCCACCGCACCGACGGCAACCTGCTGCTGTGCTACGTCGATCATCACGACGCTGCCTATCGCTGGGCCGAGCGACGTCGGCTGGAACGGCACCCGCAGACAGGCGCGGCGCAGCTTGTTGAGATCCGCGAGACGGTCCGCGAGATCGAGATCCCGAAGTACGTCGAGACCGAACAGCCGGCGCCGCCGAAGTCGCCACCGCTGGCCGGTGTGCCGGCCGAGCGACTGCTGGCCTACGGCGTGCCGGAGGAGTGGATCGCGGACATTCAGGCGGCCGACGACGACGCCCTGCTGACGCTCGCGGATCACCTGCCGGCCGAGGCCGCCGAGGCCGTGCTGGAACTCGCGACCGGGGGTTCGCCGCCGTTGCCGGTGCACGCGGCCGACGAGAGCGACCCGTTCACGCATCCGGATGCGCAGCGGCGCTTCCGCGTCATGGAGGACGCCGAGGAACTCGCCCGGGCCCTGGCGTTCCCGTGGGATCGCTGGACGGTCTTCCTGCACCCGACGCAGCGCGAGACGGTGTCGCGGACCTACTCGGGGCCGGCCCGCGTGATGGGCTCGGCCGGGACCGGGAAGACGGTCGTAGCGATCCACCGTGCCGCCCACCTGGCCGCGAGCCGCCCGGATGCGAAGGTGCTGCTGACGACGTTCTCGCTGACGCTCGCGCGGCACCTGCGCGACAAGCTGGGGCGGCTGGTCGGCCCGGAGCCGAAGAACCCGGTCGCGGTGCGGGCGATCGACGAGGTCGGGCTCGAACTGTACGAGCAGCGGTTCGGCAAGCCGCAGATTCCGACGGCCAGCATGCTGCGGACGCTGCTTGCGGCCGCCCAGAAGGCAGCCGGTGCTGAGCGTTTCTCGCCGCGGTTCCTCGAGGCTGAGTGGCTCGACATCGTCGATGCCTGGCAACTGGCCGACTGGGACGCGTACCGGACGGTTCCGCGGCTCGGCCGGAAGACGCGGCTGGGCGAGAAGCAGCGGGCCGAGGCGTGGGGCGTGTTCGAGCATCTGCGGGCCGACCTGGCCGAGCGTGGGTTCGTGACGATCCCGCAGGTCTTCGCGGCCGTGACGGAAGAGGTCGCGGCGGGTCGCCTGCGGCCGGCCGACCATGTCGTGATCGACGAGGCACAGGACATCACCGTGCCGCACCTGCGGTTCCTGGCGGCCGTTGCGGGCGAGACCGAAGACGGGCTGTTCTTCGCGGGCGACCTCGGGCAACGGATCTTCCAGACGCCGTTCTCGTGGACGGCGCTGGGCGTGAGTGTCCGCGGCCGATCGCAGGTGCTGCGAATCAACTACCGCACCTCGCACCAGATCCGCCGCTACGCCGATCGCCTGCTGCCGCCCGAGATGGCCGACGTGGACGGCAACACGCAATCGCGGACCGGGACGGTCTCGGCCTTCAACGGACCGGATCCGGTGGTGATCGAATGCGAATCGACCAAGGCCGAGACCGAGCGCATCGCCGAGTGGATCACCGCGCGCCGCGACGAGGGCATCGAACCACACGAACTCGCAATCTTCGTGCGCTCCGACGAGCAGGTCACCCGCGCCAGCCACGCCGCGCAGCATGCAGACGTCGAAAGCGTGCGGCTGGACGCATCGACGCAGCCCCGCGAGGGCGCGGTGTCGATTGCGACGATGCATCTGGCAAAGGGCCTCGAGTTCCGCGGCGTAGCCGTGATCGCGTGCGACGACGAGGTAATCCCACTCCAGTCGCGAATCGAGTCGGTGACGGACCCGTCCGATCTCGAAGAGGTCTACAACACGGAGCGGCACCTGCTGTACGTGGCCTGCACCCGGGCCCGGGACCACCTGCTGGTGACGGGCGTGGAGCCGATGTCGGAGTTTCTGGATGATCTGCGGGGGGAGTGAGCATCCGCGACCCGGAGCCCCGCTCTTCTGAGCATGGTCGGTGCGCGGCGGCGGCAGACCGCTCTGTGTGCTACACGACCGCCCGAAATGTCGTCGGCTCGAGCTGCAACTTCGCCGTCAGGGCCCCCTCCACGACGAAGATCCGCGGCCGCTTATCGAACTGGAAGACCCGATAAAGCCGGTAGTGGTCAGCGTTTGCTTCTGAGCAACGGACTTCATTCGACGTCAGGTAGAACGGGAAGCACTGGCCGAGCCGGGTGGTTTTGACCTCGATCATCCGTTCCGACTCGTCCCGGGCATCGAACGACAGAACATCGAAGCCGGCGCCATCGCCCCAGTCGTGCGCGACCCACTCGACCCGCTCCGCGAGATCGTCGCGCCCGGCCTGCTGTAAGCGTTGTCGTTCCGCCAACACGACCAGTCGTTCGCCGAGTTCGCCGAGCCGCCGGTTCTCGGCGTCGCGTCGGACGAAATCGACCTTGCGAAGCCTCCGCATCGTCCATGGTTTTGCGTCGGCCGGAAGCGGCCGCGGCTCGGGCGGGTCCACGAAGAGCCCGTCCCAGTTCGCGACCCGCGGCTCCTGTACCGGTGAGTCGAACAGCGGCGACTGCCACAGTTCCTCTAGCAGCCCCGGGTGCTTGGTGAGGTAGCCCTCGATCCCGTCGAGCAACAGACGCTGGTAGTTCCCGCGCGGCTTGTATCCGTCGATGTACGGGCAACCGAGATGAACCAGGGCGGCACTGATGTTCGCGTGCTTGAACTCGATGGAGCCGTCGGAGCGGTCATCAAGCTGCGGCGCGAGCCCGCGGCGATGCTCGGTCTTGCTGTACCGTTCCCCCCTCATCTCAGCGCGGAGCATCTGCATGTAGTCGGCCACGGCAAGCTCGACTTCACGAAGTGACCAGTCGCGATCGGAGCGGGAACCCATGCGACCAGGCTAGACCGCGGGCGGAACGGCGGCAACACCAGGGCGTCGAGTCAGGACAGCAGTCGCATCCGGCTGCCGCATCACCGGGCCTGCAGCCCGAAGTGCCGCCTTAAGGCGGGAATCGTGCGGAAGATACTGCAGGAAGCAGGCTACCAAAAGAAGCCCCCAATCCTAGGCGCGCGTCATGCTCAACCGAACCAGACCACGGCTCGATGAAGGCTCATCGGACGAACTGGCTTGGTTGTTGATGCACCCTGTCCAGGCATAGAAGCCTCTGAGGCACCGCACGGCTGGCCCACGGAACTCGCCCGGAGAGTCCGACGAGGCGAGACAGCGGCGGCATGACAGTGTCGCTTCCTGCCCCGCTCAGCATGGAAAGCTGCGCCATCTGCTGCGCTTTGTGAGAATCTTCTCGTTTTTCTCGGGTTTCCGATTGAGGTTCGAGTCCACCATGGACCAACCTGCGGGCCGACGGCACGGCAGCCCCCAAGTATTCATCGACGATGCATGCGCCCGTGGCGTTTCAGGGTGCCCGCCGTATGGGGAGGTATCGACCGGGGGCGCCGCGTCTCACACGGTGCGTTAAAACGGGCTCTATGACCGTCTCGTGACGAAGCCTGCTAGGTGACGGGTGGGCAGCAGCCCGCGTCCGGCCCAACTTGCCCCCACTTGCGTCCGAGGGGGCCCCGCTCGCTCCGCTCGCCCCGCCCCCCCGGGTCGCTTGGCGCCAACGGGCTCCCAATACTGGCTCGGCGTGCTTGTGCTGCCGCTCCGACCGGAAGAGCAAGCGACTGCCCCAAGGCTAGAATGGTCTAAGACTCACTGGCAGAGTCAGCGCCGGACTGCAGTCTGCCCGCACGCGCTGGTGCGGCACTGCCGCCGAGTGCAATTGCCGCCGTCGGTCTGTTAGCTATACGGCACCCTCAGGTAAAGGAGTTTCGCATGCCGCGTGTTGCTGGATCAGAGACGCTGGCTGCACGGGCCTTCGATGTGGCCAGGCGGATTGACGCGTTGCCCGATGAGGCTTTTGCGTTGTACGGCGGGGATGACGCGCCGACTGAAACGGCCCGCAAACTCAAGAGCTGGGCCACAGCAATCGTGTACGACATCCTTCCAGTGGTCCTCTGGATGGAGCGCAAGTGGCCGGAACGGACGACAGTACTCTTCAAGCGCCGGCTGTATGCGTTCGCGAGGTACGTTGGAAGACTAGCGCGGCTTGACGATTACCCGGAGGCTCGTCCTGACTGGAAGAAGCCAAAGCACCACCGCCCGTCGGCCGCTGCTGTTACACTTATCGAACTTTCGGGGTTCGCGCCCGGTTTCGCCGCCCAGGTCCGAAGCGCGGGCAACGACATCGAGCAGGACTCTATCGAAGGTGCCGGCGGTGAACTCGATCGTGCGCTCTGGAATCAGCTCAATGATCGGCAGCGGAATGCTCTGCGCGCACTGTACGAAGGGGAGGCCTTTGACGCTGACCGCCGGATTCGCACAAAAGACCTCATCGACCCAGCCGTCGGCCCAGGTCGTAGCAGTGTAGACTCGTTCAAGAGGCCACTGTCCGAATTGGTGAAGCTCGGACTCCTTTCTAGTGTGGTAGCACGCGGCGGCTACTGGTTGACTCCGCGCGGGCGGAAGATTGTCGAAGCCCTAAGCGACTGACTGACAAGAACTTGCCGGCAGCGCGCACTGAGGCGCTACTGTCTTTCCGCACTGCATGAGTGACACTGGGTTTGTAAGGCAGGTACGTCGCCTGCCGAAACAAGTCCGGAGGACGATCATGCAGTCAGGCAACGTACAAGTCGGCCATCAGGCCACGGCGCTCTTGGACATCGAGGAGCTGAGCGCCGAGCTGGGGTGCAGTAAGCGGCACATCTACAGGCTGGTTCAACTCGGCCGAATGCCCAAGCCGGTCCGTCTCGGCGCCCTCGTGAGGTTCCGCCGCGTCGAAATCGCGGCCTGGCTGGCACAAGGATGCCCGGCGATCGTCGACTTCGATTCCCCCGGGAACGCCAGATCGGCGGACGCTGGACAATGAGACGATCCGGTCCCTTCTACGTCATTCAACGCGAGCTAGTCCGTGACCGGCACCTGCGGCCATCGGACAAGCTCGTTCTCGTCACGATCCAGGACCGGGTCGGAAACAACGACGTCGCATGGCCGGGACTTCGCACAATTGCCGACGATTGCGCCATCGCTCCATCGACTGTGCAGGAGTGCATCCGCAGGCTCGTGACGGCGGGCCGGCTTGAGGTGGTCAGCGGCTATGGGCAGCGGCGCTCGAACGCATATCGGGTGATCGAGCGCCCGTGTTCTGATCCCCAACGTTCAGGAACCGACTTACGCCGCGCTCAGAAACCGGCATCGACGCGCTCGGACTCCGGTGACGAACCAGACCAATCGAACCAGACTCAAGAGAACCAGACCAAGAAACCCTGTGTCTCAGCTCTCTCGTCCTGGGATTCCGCGGATGAGGTACTCCAGACGGACCGCTTACGCACAGAGGCATTCCGCGATGCTTGGGAGCGATGGACTGCCTTTCGTCGGGAGCTGGGAAGACCACTGACGAACAGCACGATCCGCGCACAACTGCGGAAACTGGAGGATCTAACTCATGAGCAGGCCATCGCCGCGATCGACCAGAGCATCGAGCACGGCTGGTGCGGACTCTTCCCGCCGGGGCAAGACAGCACACCCAAGACGGGGCGAGTCCAAGCCGCGAAGGGCAAGTACGACGGCATCGGATCGACGGCCGGCAGTAAGTGAGCGCGATCCCGTACAGTTGATCGGGAAGCTGATGCAAGAGGCTGTTTCGTCTCCGCGGCAGCCACGGGCGAAACTGCGCCTCCGAGAGAGATCCGATCGGCGACTTCGGGCCTCAAGGGACCGCCATTTCAGTGAAGTGCAGCAGGAACTTGCCATGGAGATCGCAGAGTGCTGTGCAGGGCGAAAGCCCTGGCCTTTGCTGATACATGGAAGTGCAGGGGTCGGTAAGACCTGCGCTGCACTGTGCGTGTGCGACCACTGCCATGGTCGCTATGCCTATTACGACATGGGCGAACTCGCCGACCAGCTTCGGCAAGCAAAACTCGGTGAACTGGAATGGTCCGGCACACACGACTTCTGCCGCGTCTCGCCCGCACATTTCTGGGAATCCTGGCGAGAACTGGCACTAGCGGTGATTGACGAAATCGCCGCCACGACAAAGGTCAAGGACCACCCATACGACACACTCAAAGCGGCGATGGAGAACCGTTACAGCAAGCCTCTCATACTGATCAGCAACGCCAACCTAAACGAGATCGCCCGTGCTTACGACGACCGGATCGCGAGCCGTCTCTCCGAGGGGACGGTCGTCGAACTCGTCGGCCCAGACCGCAGAATCAACCGTCAAGGCTGTTGACTCCGCTCGACCTGATGGCATAATAATGCCATGCCTACGGCCGGTAGACCGACGATGTCCGAACTGCTGAGACAGGCAATTCAGGAAGCCGACGCACTGCTGCCAATCGAGCGTGCGACCGGCATTCGCAGGTACGCGCTGCGTCGTTTCCGCGACGGAAAACAGTCCCTCCGGCTCGACTTGGCCGACAAGCTCGCCGCACACTTCGGCATCGAATGCCGGCCACCGCGCCGGCGGAAGGGATGAGACGATGGCCTCACTCGTGACCTACTCCGGCGGGCTGCGCCGTATCGAGTTCACCCTCCAGCCGAACGAGAAGCGGCGAATCATCCGGCTGGGGCGCATGACCGCCAAGTCCGCGAAGGGCTTCAAGGCCCGCGTCGAGGCGATGGTGTCCGACACGCTCGCGAATCGGTCGTACGACGCCGATACCGCCGCCTGGCTCGGCGGGCTCGACGAGTCCTGGCTGGCCAAGTTGCGCGAAGTCGGGCTGGCGCATGGTGTCGGCCTCGCACAGACCGATCTCGGGACATTCCTCGACCGCTACTTCGCCACGATGCACGTGAAGGAGTCCACCGCGACCTTCTACGGCCACACGCGACGCAACCTCGAGGAGTACTTCGGCACCACGCGGGCGCTCCGCGACATCACCCCGGCCGACGCCGATGCCTGGCGGGCGTGGCTCGCGACGGAAGAGGGCCTCGCGGCGGCGACGGTCGCCCGCCGGGTCATCGCGGCCCGGACGATCTGGCGGAAGGCTGTCCGCTGGAAGCTCGCGGCCGAGAACCCGTTTGAAGGGGTGAGAGGCGGCCACCAGGCCAATGAGAGCCGCAAGCGCTACATCCCCGCCGAAGTCATCAAGCAGGTCATGCAGGCCGCGCCAGACGCCGAATGGCGGGCCGTGATCGCCCTGGCGCGGTTCGGCGGACTCCGAACACCGTCCGAGACGCTGGCGCTCCGCTGGGACGACATCGACTGGGATCGCGGCACGATCCGCGTGACGTGCCCGAAGCTGGCCCACAAGGAGAGCTTCGCCAGCCGGCTGCTGCCGATGTTCCCGGAGTTGCGCGGCCCCCTGCTCCACTTGTTCGAGCAGGCCGAAGACGGCACCGAGTTCGTGATCGAGCGGCTCCGACGCGGGTGCGGCAACATCGCCGTCCACTTCCGCCGGATCATCAAGCGGGCCGGGGTCCAGGTCTGGCCGAAGCCGTTCCACAACCTGCGGGCCTCGCGCGAGTCCGAACTGATGCGGGAGTACGACCTCGCGACCGTCTGCAAATGGCTGGGCAACTCCCCCGCCGTCGCCGCCCGGCACTACGCCACGAGCATCGACCTCGACGCCGACTTCCAGCGGGCCGCGGCCGGCAAGGCGCAGCAAAAAGCGCAGCAGACAGTGACCGCCAGCGAAGATCCTGCGATGACAGGGGAAACAGGTGATGACGCGAAACCCCTTGAAAACAAGGGGAATGACGCTTCTGGTGACTTGGTGGCAACTGCTGACGCACGTAACCCATGGGCGTTACTGGACTTGAACCAGTGACCTCATCCGTGTGAAGGATGCGCTCTAGCCAGCTGAGCTAAACGCCCTCAAGCCCGCAGTATCAACCCCAGCAATCGGCTCGTCAAGACCTGATCTCCCGCCCGCAAGCCCCCCCACTGTCCACATGCGCGGACCGGCGGCGGGGTCGGGGGGGCCCGGGCTTGGCAGCGGCGGGGTCGAGGGCCCGGGCTTGGCGGCGGCGGGGTCGGGGGCGGCCGCGCGGCTTGGTTGACTCGCGCGGCCGCCTCCTCATGGCTTGTAATCGCCAAGGCCCAGGCTCTCGGCGACCCGGGGCGTCAGCAACCTTCGCCGAGGCCACAAGCGTTACGCCAGGACCCGAGCGCCGACAGCCTTTGCCGGTTTCGCGCGATCAGCAGCCTTTGCCGGTTTCGCGCGATCAGCAGCCTTGGCTGGCTCAGCAGCCTTTGCTGGCTTCGAACGGTCAGCAGCCTTCGCCGAATTCCGCCAGGAGCTCGGCCAGGTCGGTCAGGTCGACGTTGCCGTCGCCGCTGATGTCGCCGTCGGCCAAAGTCGCGCCGGTCATGCCGAAGTTCGCCAGGAGCTGCGCCAGGTCGCTCAGGTCCACCACGCAGTCGCCCGTCACGTCGGCCGGGCTGCCGGCGCAGATCGTGACCGTGGCCGGGGCGCTGGTCGCGCTGCCGCAGTCGTTCGTGACGACCAACTCGTAGACGCCCGCGTCGGCCGGGGCGGCGCTGGCGACGGTGTAGCTGAGGCTGGTGGCACCCGGAATCGCAACGCCATCCAGCTCCCACTGGTAGGTCGGGTTGCCGTCGAGCGTCGCCATCCCGGTCAGCGTGAAGCCGCTGCCGGCGCAGACGTCGGTGTCATCCGGGTCGTCCGTGATCGTCGGCGGGAACGCGTCAAGATCGCAGGCCCCGCTGTTCATGAACGGCAGGATCTCGTCCGCCAGCATCGTCGGGTGGAACTGCAGCGCCATGTTGGCCAGCCCGCCCGGACACAGGTGGCAATAGCTCATCAGCGTGCCGTTCTCCGCGCCCGTGCAGTCACCGTTCCCGCACCCGTCGATCGCAATGTCGTGCGTGTGCGGCGCGCCGAAGTTGTGCCCCAGCTCGTGCGCAACCACGATCAGGTCCCAGTTCAGTTCACTGTTGAGCTGCAGCGGGTACGGGAACGCCCCGCCCAGGTTGGCCGACAGACCGTAGTCAAACTCCGGGAAACACGCCCCGCCACCATAGGCGACACCGCCACCCAGCCCGCGGCCGGACAGGAAGTGGGCCACGTGCCGGCTGACACCGGTCTCGTTCAGGTTCCAGTAGTCCTGGAACTGGAACAACTGGTCGGCCGTGCCGCCGTTCTCGGTCCACGGGTCGCTGCTCGAATTCCAGATCCGCAGGAACGTGATCTGGAAACTCATGTTCGTGTCGACCTTGTAGATCTCGGAGATCGCGGCCATCAGCGTGACGGCATAACTGGTCGCGTCGGCAGAGTTGCCCCAGATCTGCTGGTACTCGTGGTCGGTCTCGATCGCGATGTCGGCCACGCGGCACGGCTCGCCACCGCGCAGCCCGCCCCGGGTCTCGACGATGTCGTCACGCTGCAGCATCAGTTCGTCAGCCGCACAGACGAACGGGTCGGCGGCCTGCAGTTCGGCCGGCAGCGTGGCCGGGTCGAAGATGATGGTCTGCTGCGGTCCCTCGGGCGGTCCGGACGAGATCAGGAACTGTCCCTGCTGGCCGCGGACGAAGCCGTGCACGGCGGAGTCGGAGACCGAAAGGAAGACGCGGGTGTCCTCGCCGCGGACCGTGCCGCGGAAGAGGGCGACGGGCGGATCGGCCATTGGGGTCTGACCCGCGGGTCCGACTTCGACAAGCTGCGCGCCGGGCGCGAGGATCCGCAGGGCCTGCAGATCGAGCGTGACGCGCCGTCCGTCCGGCAGCGCGAAGTCGGGCAGGCTGACCTGCTGGCGATCGACCAGGTTCGGATAGTCGGCCGGCGACAGGTCGACGGGGATTCCGTAGCTGACCTGCTGATCGGGGGCGGACAACTGTGCGGAGGCCGCGGCGGCGCAGCAGAACCCGAACAGCGCAGAACGAAACGCATGCATGACTGGCTCCCTCTGGGTGTGACACAACCTTGCCGGCGGCGCGGACGCGCGGACGGCCTTTGCGGGTGGGAGGTTGTGTGTGCTCCGCATTTCATTCTGAGGGGTCTCCGCGGGCGATTCAACCGAAATCCGGACCATGTCGCGAGAAACCGCCCGCGCGGGCGGGCGTTCGAAGTGCAACCTTGTTTGCGGTCCGTCGATTTCGCTAGGATCGAAGGTCCGCGGATTCGCAAGGTCCGAATCCGCCTCGGGCCACCCGTTGCCCCAAAACGCCGACCCGTTCGGGCCATCCCATCCAGTGGAGGAAAGAAGTATGCGTGCAGCCTGGTTTGTCGTATCGCTGGCCGTCGCGGCCGCCACGTTCGCCCCGGCCGAGATTCAACCCGCCGAAGGCAGCATGCTGAACCGGACGCACGTGCTGTTCACCTGGGACGTGGTGCCGGGTGCCGTCAGCTACGACCTGCAGGTGGTCGTGGACGACGGCAGTCCGGATCCGTTCGCCGGTCCGGTGGTGGCGAGCGTGTCGAGTGCGCTGCCGGAGTCGGTCGTGACCAGCGGCCTGGTGTTCGGCGAGGACTACGCCTGGCGTGTCCGGGGCGTGACCGGGGGTGGGCCGCTCGCGTGGGAGAGCACCAATCGGATGTCGACGCTGCCGCTGCCGGGCTACGCCCCGGTGCTGAACACGTCCTACGATCCGAACGCGCTCGGCGCGCTGGAGGGGGGTGTGACGATCCTTCCGCTGCGCGGCGGCACGGTCCCGGGCGGATTCATCGTGGCGGTGGACCGCGACGGCAACATCGTCTGGTTCATCGAGCCGGGCAGTCGGGTCAGCGATCCGCGTCTGCTGCCGAGCGGCAACGTGCTCTACATGAGTGATTTCCGCGGGTTCGAGGCGGACATCGCCGGCAACGTGGTGTGGTCCACGCCGGACGATCCGAACATGCTCGTGCATCACGAGGTCTTCCCGATGCCGGGGGGCAACCGGATGATGCTGCTGTACACCTACCACGATGTCGAGCGGTACCCGCCGGGCGACGTCAACCGCAGCGGGCGGGTGGACCTCGAAGACCTCGGCCTGCTGCTGGCGGACTTCGGATGTGCCACCTGGCCGTGCGTCGGCGACGCGGACCTGGACATCGATGTCGACCTGGACGACCTGACGCAGGTGCTGATCAACTTCGGCGTGGACGGAGTCGAACTGCAGAAGTGGCGCGGCGACCGGGTGCTGGAACTCGACCCGAACAACAACATCGTCTGGGAGTTCGTGCTGGCCGATCACCTGGCCGAGACAGACTTCGACTATGACCACATGGCGGTCGAGCGGATCGCCGGCGGTCCGGCCGACAACTCGTACGACTGGACGCACTGCAACTCGGTGACCTACAACCCGGCCGACAACAGCGTCTACATTTCGGTCCGGAGCCTGAGCCAGGTCTGGCGGGTGGACTACGCGACGGGCGAGATCGTCTACCAGATGGGCTTCCAGATGCCGTCGGGGACGGCGGCGTTCGGTGACGGCTTCTTCTCGTTCCAGCATGCCCCGGAACTTCAGCCGAACGGCAACATCCTGCTGTTCGACAACGGCAACCGGCGGGATCGCATCGTGCATCCGAACAACAGCACCGACACGATCAGCCGGGCGATTGAAATCTCGTTGACGGGCAACCCGCCGACGTCGGCCAGCATCGTCTGGGAATGGGTCAGCCCGTTCTACAGTTTCGCCCTCGGCGATGCGGACCGTCTGCCGAACGGCAACACGCTGGTGGTCAACGGGACCAACGCGACCATCAGCGAAGTCGACGCCTCCGGGGACCTGGTCTGGCAGTTGACCGGTCCGGCCGGGATCGGGATCTACCGCGCCCAGCGGGTTCCGACGCTGTATCCCGGGCACCCCTAGTCTGCCGGGCGCCGTGCCGGCGCGGTCGATCTCGGCTGCGCCGGCGGCGGCGGACGGTGCGCCTCTCCCGCCCCACCGCTGCCCGCATGGTGCCGGGCCGGTGGTCCCGCTAGTGTACGCAGGCAGAAGTTCGCGGATACTTTCCGTACCGTCAGCCGGGTTGCGCATCCGCGTGTTGAATCACCCGCGTTTCCTCGGGAGCAGACCATGTTCAGGTTGTCGTCACGACGGTTGCCCGTTTCCCCGGCCGTGCGGTTTGCGCCCGCCCTGCTGCTGGCCGCGTGCAGCGCCCTGGCGGTCGAGCAGCCGCAGACGCTGACGGAGCGTTACGAGCGCGACGTGCAGCGAATCGTGGCGGCGGTCCAGGCGGACAACGACGCGATGCCGCTGCTGCAGGAACTGTGTGATGACATCGGGCACCGGCTGAGCGGATCGCCGCAGCTTGACGACGCGATCCAGTGGGCGGTTCGCCGCCTGCGGGCGGCCGGGCACGACTTCGTCGGCACGGAGACGGTGATGGTCACGCAATGGATCCGGGGCGAGGAGTCGGTCGAGATGCTGGCGCCGCGGCCGATGTCAATTCCGATGCTGGGGCTGGGCGGGTCGGTCGGGACGCCGGCGGGCGGCATCACGGCCGACGTGCTGGTGGTCAACAGCTTCGAGGAACTGCAGCAGCGTGGCAGCGAGGCCCGCGGGCGGATCGTCGTGTTCAACTTCGCGATGCCGACCGAGAATGAACGCGAGGGGGCCGGCTACGGTGCGGCCGTGCGGTATCGCTACGGCGGGGCCGGGGCGGCCGCCAAGCACGGCGCGCGGGCGGCGCTGGTGCGATCGGTGACGACCCGCAGCCTGCAGAGCCCGCACACGGGCGGGATGGGCTACCCGGACGGTGTCGAGCAGATCCCGACGGCCGCGATCACGACCGAGTTCGCCGAGATGCTGGCCCGCCTGCAGTCGCGCGGGCAGGCGATCACGCTGCGGCTGAACATGGAGGCCCGGACGAGTCCGGCCCCGGTGCCGTCGGCCAACGTGATCGCCGAGTTGCGTGGTCGGGAGCGGCCGGACGAGATCGTCGTGATCAGCGGGCACCTGGATTCGTGGGACGTCGGGACCGGCGCGCAGGACGACGGGGCCGGGGTCGTCACGGCGATGGCGGCCTTGAACGCGTTGAAGAAGCTGGATCTGCGTCCGCGGCGGACGATCCGGGTGGTGCTGTGGACGAACGAGGAGAACGGCATCGCGGGCGGACGGACGTACAAGCAGGTGCACGCGGACGAGTTGGCGCGGCACGTGGCGGCGATCGAACTGGATTCGGGGGCGGGCGCGCCGATCGGGTACGGGGTCGAGGCGCAGGACAAGGGCAAGCGGGCCCGGGCGATCGAGCAACTGGGGGAGATCCTGGGTCTGTGCCGCGCGGCGGGGAACCTGCCGGCGTACGAGGGCTACAGCGGGGCGGACATCCGCCCGATGCTGGACGCGGGCTTCGTGCTGCTGGGGCAGGACGCGGACATGACGCACTACTTCGACATTCACCACACGGAGGCGGACACGATCGACAAGATCGATCCCAAGGCGCTGACGAATCACGTGGCGGTGATGGCGGCGGTCTCGTACGTGATCGCGGACATGGATGAGCGCATCGGGAACTGAGGGAGCGCAACGCTGATGTTGCGTTGCGGCGCGGTGCCGCCTGCTTCCCCGGAGTAGGTTCCGCCGGCCGGCTATCCTGCTCACAAGTCGTGGCCGGGGCGACCTGACGGACGCAGGGTGTTGGAATCGCGCCCTCCGTTCCGCCCGAGGGACCGCCATGTGCCCATATTACCGGACTGAAGATTCTCGAAGATTTAACACGCGCACAGGGCATGGACTGCGACGTAAATTGGAGAGCCTCCGACCAAGAGTTGTATTCAAATCATGGGAGCACCGTCGTGAACCTGAGACTGATCCGGGCAGCGTTGTCGCTTGTAATGTTCACCAGTCTGTGTGCGGCGCAGACAACGCTGTACGTCGATGACGATGCCCCGGGCGATCCCGGGCCGGGTGATGTCGGCAGCAGCGATCCGCTGGAAGACGGCAGCAGCGGGCACCCGTTCGACGCGATCCAGGAAGCGATCGATGCGGCCGTGGCGGGCGACACGGTGCTGGTGCGGGATGGGCTGTACAGCGGGAACGGCAATGTTGCGCTGAACTTCGGCGGCAAGGACCTGACGGTCCGCGGGCAGAACGGTGCCGCGTTCACCACGCTCGACGGTGGCTCGGCGGATCGGCTGTTCGTCTTCGAGAACGGCGAGACATCGGCGTCGCTGGTCGAGGGCCTGACGCTGACGGGTGGCGATGCCCGTTCTCCGCTGCTGTGCGGCGGGGCCGTCTACTGCGTCGGTGCCAGTCCCCGGTTCGAGGACTGCATCATTCGGAACAACGAGAACGGCGGGACCTCGGATTTCAGTTGTCACGGCGGTGCCGGGGTCTACCTGTTCAACTCGGCGAGCGTCTTCTCGGGCTGTCGCTTCATCGAGAATCTCGGCAAGCGCGAAGGCGATGAGTTCCTGGAGTTCAACGCTTCGGGCGGGGCGATCTATGCCGAGCAGTCGACGCTGACCCTGCTGGACTGCGACTTCGTCGGCAACCGGACCGGTGAACGGGGAACGGATGGCATCGGCGGCGCGGTCGCCCTGCAGACCTGCACGGCGACGATCGCGCGCTGTACGTTCACCGACAACCTGGGTGGCGACGGCGGCTGGCGCTGGCCGGGGAATTCCGCGATTGCCAACGGCGACGGTGCCTCCGGCGGCGCGATCGGCGCGGTGGACTCGGACCTGCTGGTGGAGGACTGCGCGTTTTCGGGCAACCAGGGTGGCGAGGGCGCCAACGGCGACGAAGACCTGGACGGGCGCGACGGCGGGGACGGCGGCGCGATCTACCTGGACAACACGACCGCGACGATTCGTCGCTGCGCGTTCCGGCAGAACCGGACCGGGCGGGGCGGACGGGCCGGGCTGTTCTTCGGTGACGGAGGTGACGGTGGCGACGGCGGCGCGCTCTATGCCGGGGCGGGCTCGCAGGTGACGCTGGTCAACGTGCTCCTGGCCGGCAACCTGGCGCGGATCGAGGGCGAGGCGCGGCAGAGCCTGCCGGGGATGCCGGGCGTGGCGGGTGCGGTGGCGGCCGATGGGGCGACCACCGTTGAGATGATCAACGCGACGCTGGTGGACAACCGCGCGCCCAGCGATCTGCCGGGTGCGGATGTCTTCCGGGTCGATTCGCTCGCCAGTATCAGCGTCGTGAACGCGATCGTCCGCGGGCCGTTCGACCTGCTGTCCGACGGTGGCGGGTCGCTGACGATGACCTACAGCAACGTCGAGGGCGGCTTCGCCGGGACCGGCAACTTTGACGGTGATCCGGCGTTCCGGGATGCGGACGGCGTTGACGACGACCCGGCCACGCACGGCGACAACGACTTCCATCCCGTGTACGGCGCTTCGGGGAATGATGCCGGCAACAACCTGGCGCTGCCGGCCGGGACAACGCTGGACATCGAGGGCGGTGCCCGCCTCGTGGATGATCCGAACGCGGCCGATGCGGGCGCGGGGACGGCGCCCTTCGTCGACCTGGGTGCCTACGAGACCAACAACGGTCTGCCGAATGACTGCGACCTGCCCTGGGATCCGAACCAGGACTGCAACGGCAACGGCATCAAGGACGGGTGCGACGCGCTGGTGGCCGACTGCAACGGCAACGGCATTCCGGACGACTGTGATCTCTCGGCGGGGACGAGCCTGGACTGCAACGGGAACGGGCAGCCGGACGAGTGCGAAACGGAGATGAACGACTGCAACAACAACGGGATTCCGGATGACTGCGACGTCGCGCTGCTGGACTGCAACGGCAACGGCATTCCGGATGACTGCGACGCGGTGGACAACGACTGCAACGGGAACGGTGTTCCGGACGAGTGCGACGTGACCAGCGGCGTGAGTTCGGACTGCAACCAGGACGGGATCAGCGACGACTGCCAGGTGCGGTCCCCCCTGGGCGGTTACGGCCTGCAGTTCGATGGTGCTGCGCGGCTGGACTTCCCCGGCGGCGCGGTCTACCGGATCATGTCCGGTCCGGTGACGATCGAAGCGCGGGTCCACCTGGCGGACGTGTCCGGCTCGCAGACGATCGTCCGCAAGCACGGCAACAACTACTGGCTGCGGGTCGTCGATGGTGCGATCCTGTTCGGATTCCGCAGCAACAACCCGTACTCCTACGAGACCGGTCCGGTCGTGACGGCGGAGACGTGGGAGCACATCGCGGTGGTGTACCAGTTCGGGACGGACACGATCAGCGTCTACCTGAACGGGCAGGTCGTGCCGGGCACGTGGACGGCGCCGCCGGCGGGTAACCCGGCGACCAACAACCAGCCGCTCTACATCGGGAACAACGACAACCAGGTCAGCGGCCTGAACGGGATCGTCGACGAGGTGCGCGTCTGGAACGTGGCCCGCACGCAGGGCGAGATCCAGGGTGCGGCGGCGGAACTGATCGACCCGGCGACCCCGGGGCTGGTGGCGTACTGCCGATTCGACGAAGGTTCGGGGGCGAACACGCGGGAGGAAATCCAGCCGTTCGGCGGGCTGCTGCCGAGCGGTGCCGACTGGGTGGTGCTGGTGGACTGCAGTTGTGCCGACACCAATGGTGACGGCGTGGTCGACCTGGCCGACCTGGCGGTGATCCTGAGCAACTTCGGTGGGAGCGGGGCGCTGGCGGACGGTGATGTGACCGGCGACGGGACGATCGACCTGTTCGACCTGGCCCGCGTGCTGGCCGAGTTCGGAACGACCTGCGCGCCCTGACGCGGCGGTTGCGTACGCCATCGGAGGCGGGTCCGCGGTCGGCTGCGATGCTTGCGGTTGACGGCGCGCGTGCCCAGCGCAGGCGAGCGGGCCGGGGGCGGGTTGCCACCCCCGGCTGCCGCCGCCGTTTCCCTGATTTCCTCGTGTCAGAACATACGCTGTCCGTTCATTCGGTCATCCGGCCACATTCGTTCGCCAGCCGCTGGCTGCGTCGCCTGAGAAACAGACGCCCTGGATCCAAAGCCACCCCAGTCTAGGCGACCTAGTCAAGGGTCCCGAGTGTCCCGAACGGGGGATCCCGCGGCGTCCGAGCGAGGGTGCCTCGGTTGCGATGCCGATGTCGCAACCGATACGATGCGCGGTACAGACGGCCGCGCCGTTCCGCCTTCGGCGGTCTCGTCGAAGCCAACGGCCGCTCCTGCTTTGGGCAGCTGCGCCACCCACCACCTGCTGGGCGGCGCGACCGAAGTAGAGGAGCGTCTTACCATGTCGAATCTCACCCTTCGTGATGACCGTTGCCGTGTGGTTGCAGTTGTGGGCCTGGGAGTTCTCGTTGCCGGACTTGTGCCGCCGGTCGCGGGGCGGCCGACGATTCGGCGGGCGTTCTTCGACGAATACCCGCAGACAGTCGGGACGACGCTGGACACGCTGATCAGCCAGGCCGATCACTGCGGCGTGTGCCACTACGACTTTACCGGCGGCGGGCTGAAGAACCCGTACGGGATGCGGCTGGAAGAGGTGCTGGGTGGTTTTCCGAGCAACCCGAACGGTCGCCGGCAGGCGGTGGCGTCGATCGAGCTCGAGGATCCGGACGGGGACGGTTTCAGTTCGCTGATCGAGGCGACGGACCTGGCGAACTTCAGCAACACGCCGACGTTTCCGGGGCTGACCCCGGCCCTGCTGGCGAACGTCAGTAACGTGGACACGGCGGAGATCCTGACCTCGCTGCTGCCGGGGACGGGCAGCGACACCGACCCGCCCGAGGTCACGCTGCTGTCACCGAACGGCGGCGAGACGGTGACCGGCAACCAGGGGACGACGATCACCTGGACGGCGACGGACCCGAGCGGCATCGCCGGGCTGGACCTGTACCTGTCGTATGACGGCGGGCTGAACTACGAACCGCTGGCGCTGGGCGTCGCCAACGGCGGCAGCCTGACCTGGTACCCGCCGAACCGGCCGACGGCGGCCGCGACGATCCGGATCGTGGCGATCGACAACCTGTTCAACGAGGGCAGCGACGACAGCGACAGCGTGTTCGCGATCGTTTCTCCGCCGGGCGGGATCGTTCCGACGACGCTGCGGGATTTCGACCTGCCGGGGAGCCAGCCGTTCGAGGCGGGGATCCTGAATCCGCCGGAGGCGTGCGTGGCGTGCCATGGGAACTACGACGCGGCGGTCGAGCCGTATTCGAACTGGCAGGGCAGCATGATGTCGCACGCGTCGCGTGACCTGCTGATGGAGGCGACGATGGTGATCGCCAACCAGGACGCGCCGGACTCGGGTGACCTGTGCCTGCGGTGCCACATGCCGCGCGGCTGGCTGCAGGGTCGCTCGGTGCCGACCGACGGGAGTGCCCTGCTGGCGACCGACATGAGCGGCGTCTCGTGCGACCTGTGCCACCGGCTGGTGGATCCGTTCTACGATCCGGCCGAGAACCCGGTCGAGGATGCGGCGATTCTGGCGGCGCTTCGGAACCCGACGACGGACGTGGGGGTCGGCATGTACACGGTCGATCCGACCGGGGCGCGGCGTGGTCCGTTCACCGACGCGGACAGCGGGCACCCGGTGCTGGTCTCGCCCTACCACCGCGAGGCGGCGTTGTGCGGCACGTGCCACGACGTGAGCAATCCGGCCTTCGACCGGGATCCGAACGGGCACTACAGTCCGAACGCGTTCGACACGCCGAACACGGCGTTCTCGTCGCACCACATGGCGCCGGTCGAGCGGACGTACAGCGAGTGGTTCTACAGCGCGTACAACACGCCGGAGGGGGTCTACGCGCCGGACCTGGGCGGGAACCGGGACTTCGTGGCGACCTGCCAGGACTGCCACATGCGGGACGTGACGGGACAGGCGGCCAGCTTCGGGAATCCGCCGACGCGGAACGACCTGCCGCTGCATGACATGACCGGCGGCAGCACGTGGTATCCGAGCCTGCTGCCGAGCCTGTTCCCGGGCGAGGTCAACCCGACCGCGATCCAGGCCGGAATCGACCGGGCCCGGTACCTGCTGCAGCACGCGGCCGACCTGGAGGCCGAGCAGGTGGGCGGGCAGTTGCAGGTGACGGTGACGAACGAGACGGGGCACAAGCTGCCGACGGGTTACCCGGAGGGTCGGCGGATGTGGCTGAACGTGCGGTTCCTGAACGCGGTGGGCGACGTGGTGGCCGAGTCGGCGGCGTACGATCCGAACACGGGCGTGCTGGACCATTCGGGCACGGCGAAGGTCTACGAGATCAAACCGGGCCTGGATTCCCTGCTGGCTTCGCTGGTGGGAACGGCCCCGGGTCCGTCGTTCCACTTCGTGCTGAACAACACGGTGGCGAAGGACAACCGGATTCCGCCGCGGGGCTTCACGAACGCGGCGTACGAGGCGTTCGGCGGTCCGCCGGTCGGTCACAGCTATGCGGACGGGCAGTACTGGGATGACACGCTGTACGCGATTCCGCCCGGGGCGACGTCGGCGGAGGTGACGCTGTACTACCAGAGCACGAGCAAGGAATTCATCGAGTTCCTGCGGGACGAGAACACGACCAACGACGTCGGGCAGCAGTTGTATGACCTGTGGGCCAACAACGGCAAGTGCCCGCCCGAGCAGATGGCGCAGGAGACGGTCACGCTGACGCCGCCGCCGCCGGGCGACTGTGACGGCAACGGCGTGGTCGACTACCAGGACTTCGTGGACCTGATCGACTGCCTGACCGGTCCGGGCGGAACGCTCGGGTCCGGGTGCGGGTGCTTCGACCTGCAGGCGGACGAGAGTGTCGACCTGGCGGACGTGCTGGTGTTTCAGCAGGTGTTCCCGGGAGACTAGGGGCCGGGGAAGGGAACAGGGAACAGGGAACAGGGAACCGGGCACCGGGTCCGCGATCGGGGGCGTGGGGGTTGGTTCCCGTGCGTGGAGAAGACGCTGCGGGTGATCAGTAGAGCGGGGCGAGGGGGATCTGTTTTGCCTCGGTGCCGTCGTGGCAGGCCATGTGGCCTTTGCCGCGCATGATGGCGCCGCCGGCGCGGCCGTCGCGGGCGACGGCGTAGAGTCGCAGGCCGTAGCCGGGCTCGTCGCGGTCGTTGCGGAGGCGGCGTTCGGTCCTGTCGGCGACACGTTTCATGGCGGCCAGGCAGGCTTCCTGCGGGTCGAGGCCGGACCGCATGAACTCGACGACCTGGTAGCTGGTCAGGTTCTGCAGGTTGGCTTCGCCGCGGCCGGTGGATCCGGCGGCGCCGACTTCGTTGTCGACGTAGAGTCCCGCGCCGATGATCGGGGAGTCGCCGACGCGTCCGGGGATCTTGTAGGCCAGGCCGCTGGTGGTGGTGACGCCGCTGAGGTTTCCGTTGGCGTCGACGGCGCAGCAGTTGATCGTTCCGTAGGTGAACGCGGGGCTCTCGTGATCCCAGCGGCCGGCGGCCTGGCGTTCCTTTTCGCCGAGCCAGTCGTCGTTGACGGAGTTGTTTTCCTTCCACTCGAGCCAGATGCGGCGGGCCTTGTCGGTCAGGAGGTTCTCGACCTCGAAGCCGTGGGCGACGGCGAAGTCCTGGGCCCCCTGCCCGACGATCAGGCAGTGGTCGGTGCGCTGCATGACGAGGCGGGCGACCCGGGACGGGAAGCGGATGCCTTCGAGGCAGGCGACGCCGCCGGCCTTGTGGGTCGGGCCGTGCATGCAGCAGGCGTCGAGTTGCACGACGCCGCGTTCGTTGGGCAGTCCGCCGTATCCGACGGAGGTGTCCTCGGGGTCGTCTTCGACGAGATTGACGCCGGCGATGACGGCGTCGAGGGCGTCGTCGCCGGCGCGGAGGCGTTCCATCGCGCGGGTGCAGGCGGCCAGGCCGTTGCCGCTGGCGATGACGATCGGCCGCCGGGCGGGCGGCGGCTGGGTGGCGCGGGCGGTGGCGGGCAGGACGGCGGTGACGGCGGTGGCGGCGGTGGACTGCAGCAACTGGCGGCGGGAGAGCGGCATCGTAAGCTCCTTTTCGAGGAGGCGCGGCGCGGCGCGGCCGGTCGCCCCGTGGGATCGGGCTCGTCGGCGTTGCGCGTCTGGCGCGCGGGTGCGGACGGCCCGGGTAAGGTAGCGTTGGCGTGCCGGGGCGGGCAAGGGTGCGGGGTGCGGTCGGGGGCTGGCGGGTGACAGGCGGAAGCACTTGTCAGGCAACGCATTGCGCTCGGGGCGGTTTCCCGGTGGACTTGGCGAACGGCGTGGGGCTCGCTTATACTGCCGCTCTGGTCGCCAGCGACTCGGGGCCCGCCGCTCCCTGCACGGGGGGGCTGGTGACGGCGGAGGCGTGGCGGGTGCTGCAGCAGGCACCGGGCGGCCGGCGAGCGACAAGAGCAGAGCCATAACAAGCGAGGTACACGGATCATGGCTGGGGAAGTCATTGATGACCAGGCCGCGTCCGGTGGGGGCGACGAGTCGGGCGAGAGCGCGACGCCGAAGCGGGAGCCGTTCCTGCACAAGTTCTTCCACACGGTAATCAAGAACAAGTTTTCGGATCTGCATCTGAAGGCGGGTCGTCCGGCGCACGTGCGTGCGAAGGGTGACCTGCGTGCGCTGACGGGTGGTCCGCTGACGGGCGAGCAGATTCGTGACGGGATCTTCGAGTTGCTGAGTCCGCAGCAGCAGGCGGACTACGAGAAGTACGGGGCGGTCGACTTTGCCTACGACGTGGGAGACCAGGGCAAGGCGGACCGGTTCCGGATCAACGCGTTCCAGCAGCGTGGGAACATGTCGGTGGCGGCCCGGCGGGTGAACAACGAGATTCTGCCGTTCGAGAAGCTGTTCCTGCCGGCGTCGCTGGCGAACATCGCCGAGTTCAACCAGGGGATCGTGCTGCTGGCGGGGATCACGGGATCGGGCAAGTCGACGACGATCGCGGCGATGCTGGACTACATCAACGAGCGGTACCCGGTGCACATGGTGACGGTCGAGGACCCGATCGAGTACCTGTTCGTGGACAAGAAGGCGGTCATCAACCAGCGTGAGATCGGGATCGACTGCAACAGTTTCCACGATGCGCTGAAGTACCTGATGCGAGAAGACCCGGACGTGGTGCTGGTCGGCGAGCTGCGTGACATCGAGACGTTCAGCGCGGCGGTGCACGCGGCCGAGACGGGTCACCTGGTGTTCGGCACGATTCACGCGTCGAGTGCGGCCCAGACGATTTCGCGTATCCTGAACCTGTTCCCGGTTGAGGAGCGGCGTTCGGTGCGGCAGTCGCTGGAGTTCAACCTGAAGAGCGTGATCTGCCAGAAGCTGGTGCCGTGCGTGAAGGATTCGCCGGTGGTGCCGATCTGCGAGATCATGATCACGAACTCGTCGATCCAGAAGCTGATTGCCGAGGAGCGTGACGCGGAGATCCTGAACGTGATCAAGTCGAACTACGACGCGGGCATGATCGACTTCACCGAACACATCCGGCAGCGGGTGGACGAGGGCTTCATCTCGCACGAGGCCGCGTACGAAGCCGCCCCGAACCCGGACGAACTGAAGATGGCGTTGAAGGGCATCAAGACCGGCGGATCGAGCATCCTCGGCTAGGCATCGCCCGCCCGACCCCAGGCAGGAAACAAACGTATGGACAGCAGTCTGTTGGCCGCGATGATCGCCCAGGTTCCCCAGGGCGAGCTGTATTTCAATCCGCTGAAACTCATCGCGATCACGATCTTCTTCATCGGCTGGGTCGCGTTCGCCCAGTGGGCCGACAAGGACGCCGTGCGGGTCAACACGTTCCGGCAGGTCTGGAGCATGCTCTCGCTGGTGGTCGGGCTGCTCGGGCTGGGGCTGCTGGTCCTGATTCCGAACTTCCTGGCCGCATTGGCGGCGTACGCGGTGATCGTCGGGGCCTTCATGCTGGCGTACGTGATTCACCGCAACAACCTGGTGATCGAGGATGACCGGGTCTGCACGCCGGCGCACTTCAGGCGGCTGATGACCGAGGGTTTCCGGGGCGGCGAGAAGGGCGACAAGAAGAAGGACGTGCAGGAGAAGGTCCGGATCACGGATCACCAGCGCGAGATCGTCACGGTGCCCGAGGACGCGGTCGAGCGCGAGGTCTTCGCGGTCGTGCAGGACCTGCTGTTCGACGCCCTGCTGCGGCGGGCGAGCCGCCTGGAGGTGGTTCCGGCCGGGCAGGCGATGCGTTTCCGGACGGTGATCGACGGGGTGACGCAGAACGGCGAGTCGGTCGAGCGGGCCGACGGCGAGCGGGTGCTGGCGTTCTTCAAGGGCGTGGCGGGGCTGCGTCTGGACGAGCGTCGCAAGCCGCAGAAGGGCCAGATCATGGCGTCGATCGGTCCGAGCAAGTACGACCTGGTGGTGCGGACGACCGGTTCGAGCCAGGGCGAGGCGGCCTCGATCCGCGTGCTGGGTGACGAGCGCGGGTACAAGGCGCCGGACCTGGGCTTCTCGGACGAGCAACTGGAGACGCTGCGCGAACTGATGGACGAATCGGGCGGGCTGATCCTGATCTCGGCCCCGGCGGGCCAGGGCCTGACGACGACGGTCTACGGGCTGACCCGGACGAACGACGCGTTCCTGCAGAACATTCAGACGCTCGAGTACGAGCGTGAACTGGAACTGGACAACATCACGCAGACGGTCTTCAACGCGAAGGGCGAGCAGAGCTTCGCCGACCAGTTGCTGCGACTGGTGCGGGCCGATCCGGACGTGCTGGTGCTGCCGCAGGTGAAGGACAAGCCGGCCGCGGTGGTGGCGGCCCAGGCGGCGGCGGGCCGGTCGACGCTGTACGTCGGCCTGGTGGCGAATGATCCGCTGGACACGATCCGCCGCTGGCTGGGGATGGTCGGCGACGCGGAGCTGGTGGCCAAGGGTCTGCGGGCGGTGATCCATCAGCGGCTGATCCGCAAGCTGTGCGAAACCTGCCGGGCGCCGTACAAGCCGGACGCGGCGATGCTGAAGAAGATCAACGCGCCGAAGGACGCGGTCCTCTACCGTCCGCCGGAGCAGGTGCTGGACAAGAACGGCAACCCGGTGATCTGCCAGAACTGCCACGGTCTCGGGTATGTCGGACGGACCGGCGTGTACACGATCCTGAAGGTGGACGACGCGATGCGGAAGACGATCGCGACGGCCAAGAGCCTGTCGGAACTGAAGGCGGCGATCGCCAAGACGGGCGGGATGAGTCTGCAGCAGGCGGCCCTGCAGAAGACGTTTGACGGCACGACGAGCGTGGACGAGGTTCGCCGGGCGACCCGCCCGCCCGAGCCCCCCAAGGCGAGCAAGTAGCGGCCGGCAGCGGCCAGGTTTCGCGAGCCCAGAAAGCAAGGCGGAAGCGACATGGTATTCAACATCATCATCCTGGCGCTGGTGGCCGGGATCACGTTCATGCACTCGACGTTCGGGTTCTACGGCGGGTTGATCAACCTGTTCTGCGTCCTGTTCGGGATGGTGGTCGCGTTCGGGGCGTACGAGTACGTGACGGACATGGTGACGGGTGCGACGTACATGCACGCGGCCTACGTGGGTCCCTGCACGCTGATGCTGCTGTTCTTCCTGACGACGCTGATCCTGCGGTCGCTGGCGGACAGCCTGATTCGCGGGAACGTTCCGGCCCCGCAGTGGCTGGACACGAGCGGCGCGGCGTTCTGCGGTTTCGTCAACGCGCAGGTGACGGTCGGGATCCTGGCGATCTCGATCCTGATGCTGCCGCTGGGCGGGAACGTGCTGGGCTTCGAGCGGATGACCCGCACGGAGGAGCGTGATCCGGATCACGACATCCTGCCGGCGATCGAGCGTCACAGCCTGTGGCTGCGGTCGGACGAGATGGCGGTCGCGCTGTTCAACTGGATCAGCGGCGGAAGCATGCGGGGCGGGACGGCGTTCGCGTCGGTCTACCCGGACTTCACCGAGGCGGTCTTCTACTCGGGCAACACGGTGCAGGTGGAATCGTCGCCGGCGGCGACGCGTGACAAGAACGGTGACGGGTTCAAGGGCATCAAGCTGGCCGGTCCGATCTGGGAGCAGACGGGTCGCCTGGAGGACGTCAAGTACCGCCGCGAGGTGCCGAGCCAGAAGCAGAATCACCCGCGTTACGAGCGGCTCGCGTCGGGTTTCGCGCCGGCGACCGGCAACAAGCTGCTGGGTGCCCGGATCGAACTGAAGAAGGCCGCGGGGGACCGGGTCAACAACGCCGGGCGGCACGTGTTCCGCCCGACGATGATCCGCCTGGTCGGCGACACGAACGGGCGTCCGGCCCAGTACGTCCCGCGGGCGCTGGCGAACGCGGACGACAAGATCGGGACCGACATCCGGGTGGTGGACTTCGACAACAACTTCTCGCTGCGTGACCAGGACGCGACGATCGACGCCTACTTCGAGGTGCCCGAGGACTTCGCGCCGCGGTTCCTCGAGTACCGCCGCTATGCCCGGACCAAGGCCGAACTGGCGGCCGAGGGCGAAGGCGCCCCGAGCGGGGACCTGGTGGCCCAGAAGACGGCCGACCAGTTGCGGCAGGAGCAGGCCAGCGGGCGGCGGACGTTCGGGAACGTGGCGAGCGGCAGTGCCGAACAGGCTCTGCTGCCGCTGGGCAACACCGGCAGTCGGCAGGCGCTCGCGCAGGCCGGCGTGCAACTGGAGGGCAACCTGGTGGTCGGCGGCAGTTTCGCCGGGCCGGTGGCGCGCTTCCGCGGCAACCAGGGTGGTGCGGTCGAGCGGATGAAGGTTCCGGACGGCAAGACGATGGTGCAGATCATCTACACGCCGAAGCAGGCTCAGACGCTGGCGGGACAGGTGTTCAACTATGTCGGGCAGCTCAACCAGTACCGGGTGGTGGATGACCGCGGCAACACGCACCCGATGGTCGGTTACTACGGCAAGGTGACGCGGCGGGGCGAGGAGTACGTCGAGTTCTTCTACAACGGCGACGCGTCGGACCCGGTGGTCAATCCGGGGTACGCGTCGATGCTCGACTTCAAGGACCTGGAGCAGTCGGAGATCAACGACGCCGACAATGCCACGCTGGGCCTGTTCTTCCTGGTGCCGAAGGGCGTCCGGATCGTGCGGGTCGAGAACCAGACCGGCGACGGCGGCGACATCAACATCTCGACCGGACCCTGACCGGCCATGCTGGAGCGCTGGAAGACGAGCACGATCGGCCAGTTCGAGGCGTCCCTCTGCACGCTGTCGCATTGCATGCGGGCCTGTCCCGATTCGGCCTGGGACGGTCCGGTCGGGAACCTGAAGTTCTGCCAGGTGGTGTTTCACACGCTGTTCTGCACGGACACCTACCTGGGTGCCAGCGAGCACGTGCTGAAGGACCAGGATTTCCATCGCGGGCACGCCGACTACTTCCGCGACTACGAGGAGATGGAGGACCGGCCGCAGCGGTTGCTGTACGACCGGCCGACCACCGAGGCGTACCTGGCCCACTGTCGCGACAAGCTGCACGCGGCGGTGGCGGGCGAGACGGAGGAGACGCTGGCGGCGGCGGCCGCGTTCTCGTGGCTGTCGATCAGCCGGCTGGAGCTGTACCCGTACAACCTGCGGCACGTGCAGCACCACGCGGCGCAGTTGAGCCTGCGTCTGCGTCTGGACGCGGGGGCGGACGTCCGCTGGGTGGCGACGGGCTGGCGTGACTGATTCGGGGGCCGGGGTCCCGGGGGCCGAGAAAAGGCGGGCATGGGGCCGGGCTGGGGGAATCGTCGGGTCGGGCTTGATTTTTCCGTAAGCGCGGGTACGTTACTGTACTTGCCCGGTCGCAGTCCGGGCGTGGTCCCCGATAGCTCAATGGTAGAGCGAGCGGCTGTTAACCGCTAGGTTGTAGGTTCGAGTCCTACTCGGGGAGTTTGCCCTACACCGTCTACGTGCTTCGCAGTTCCACCTCGGGTCGACGCTACGTCGGGCAGACCGACGATCTTGCGCGACGACTGGCCGAGCACAACGATCCAACCTCGAATCCACGCAAGTTCACCAGCCGCAACCCCGGTCCATGGACGATCGTTCACCAGGAGTCCTACCAGACGCGGTCGGAAGCGATGAAGCGGGAGAAGTGGCTCAAGTCCGGCGTTGGACGCGAGTGGCTGGACCGGCACGTTGGTAGAGCGAGTCCACCTTCGGCGGATTAACCGCCAGGCCGCAGGGTCGAGTCCTATTCGGGGAGTTTGCCTTACACCGTCTACGTGCTTCGCAGTTCCAGCTCGGGTCGACGCTACGTCGGCCAAGGAAGAACGGATGCAAGTGACGCCTACTCCGCCAGCTTCTTCAAGGCGCGGCCAAAGCGCTTGTGCACACCCTCGACCGCCTTGTTGAACTTGCGCTCCTCGGCAGGGTCCCGGACGGGTGTGAGCACGAGCGAGCGGCCGTCGCTGATAATCTCGAACGGCGTTTCGGGTGTCGCTCGAATCAGCTCGAGGATCGCCCGGTCGATCACCAACGCGTAGCTGTTGCCGTGCTTTGTAAGGGTCTTGACCATCGAGAGATCCTCCATCGTACGCAAGTCGTGTACTTACAGTGTATGTACAAAGGAGTGACGTGGCAAGCCCCCTCGCGGAGAAGGCGCGAGCGTGTCGCCGGGAGCGTTGCTGCCAGGTGCGGTCGGGGAGTTTGCCTCACACCGTCTACGTGCGGCCTGCCCGCCCCTGCCTCTGGCATCTGCCTTCCGTTTCCTGATCCACCGCGAACCGAGCCGCGGCTACGCGTCGTAGCGCTGCTGCAGCGCGAGGACTTCGTGCAGGTCGAGGTCGGTGTCGCAGTCGACGTCGAGGGCCTCGCACGGGCCCGGGGGTGCCGGCGTGTCGGGGCCGGCCAGGCAGTCGAGCAGGCCCTGCCAGTCGGCCGGGCCGCGGGTTCCGTCGTTGTCGAAATCACCCCAGGGTGCGGGAATCATGCCGGCGAGTTCGGACGCGAAGGCGGCCGCGCCGGCGACGCTGAGGTGCGTGCCGTCGGTGAGGTCGGCCAGCGTGGTCAGGTCCTCGCCGCGGAGCAGGTGCAGGTGGCAGTCTCCGGCCGCCCGGCGGGTCGCGACGATCGTGGCGATCGCCTCGCGGTAGTCGTCCAGCGTGTAGCCGTTGCCGCCGGGGCCCTCGCAGTTGCAGGTGATCATCGTGATGCAGTGGATCGGCGTGCGGGGGTGGGCGGCCCGCAGGTTGCCGAGCAGCGCGTCGTAGCGATTCGTGAAGCGGGCCAGGTCATTATCACGCGCCTTGTCGTTGACGCCCCAGAGGATCGTGATGACGTCCGGCCGCGGATGGAGTTGCATCGCGCCGAAGGCCGGGGCGACCTGCGACCCGCCGACGGCCAGGCTGTGGAGTTCCCAGCCCCGGTTGGCGGCCAGCACCCACGGATAGCTGGTGGTGCTGTCGGCCTTGGTGTCGGCGTCAAGTTCGCTGCCGTGGGTGATCGAATCGCCGAAGGCGGCGTAGCGCAGGCGCCGGTCCGCGGGCAGCGGCAGCAGCGCGGCGTTCGGATCGAGCACGAGATCGCTGAGCGTCACCTGGTCGTAGCTGGGGCAGACGATCTCCCAGGTCACCGGCGCGCCGGGCTGGTTCGAGACGGACTCGACCACCTCGAGATCGCTGACGAGCCGATCGAAGACGCCGTCCTGGAACACGACATAGCCGGTTCCCTCGGTCACCACGTGCGAGAGATGGTTGAAGGTCGCCCGGATCGTCGCGCTGTCCGTGCGAAAACGGACCGTCACGCCGGTGGTCAGCACGGCCACCGTCGCGGCGAACGCGTCGTTCGGGTCGGCCAGCAGCGCGGGGTCGATGCGGTCCAGGCGCAGCGCGAAGTCGACGACGCGGGCGAACGACGCGCCGCCGATGCGAATCAGCGGGTGGTCATACGGCACGCGTCCCTCGGCCGAGCGCAACCGGACGGCATCGGCAATCACGACGGTCGGTCCGGCCGCGTTGGCGAGCGTGATCGCTCCGCCGGTGCCGGCGTTGAAATCGAAGGTGCCGAGCGGCACCCAGGTGCTGTCGTGCTGCTGCTGGTCAACCGGCACGGTGGTCGCTCCGGCCGCGTGATGCACGGTGAACGGTGCGTCCGTCGCTCGATTGGCGCCGCTGACGAAGTGCACGGCGACTTCGTACGGGCCGGGGGCGGGCAGTTCGGGCCGCCACTCGACCGCCGCGGTGGTGGCGCCTCCGGTGGTCAGGGCCCAGCGGTAGTCCTGCCCGACCGGTGTGCCGAACGATCCGCTGTTCCAGGTGCCCTGCAGCACGGTGAAGCCGGGATCGGCGTTATCGACGATGATCGTCTGCCCGCGCACCGCCCTGCCGGCCCACAGGCACAGCGCGACAGCCAGGCAGGTCATGACCGCTCTCATGCATCCAACGTAGCGATTGCGGGCGGGCGGAACAATGCCGTCTGCGGCCGCGCGAACGAGGCGAGCAAGGGTCGGGTCCCCTGCTCGCCTGCGTCGCGGTTGAGCCAGGTTGCTGGCGGTGTGCCTCAGCGGCGGCGGAAGCCGAGCGCCAGGCCGCCGACCAGCAGCAGCGCGGCCGAGGCGGGTTCGGGGATCGGCGCGCTGAGGCTGAAGTTGGCGAAGGTCGAAACGCGTTCGACGTGCAGGGTGGCCATGTCGGTGTTGCTTTCGAGCCAGACGGTCAGGGAGGGGTTGCCGCCGGTGACGGTGGTGCCGTCGATGGTGTACTGGCCGAGGGAGGCGTTCCAGTCCCATCCGGGCAGGTTCCCGGGGAGGAACGCGCCGCCGCCGCCGGTGCCGACGCCGCTGACGCCGATCGGTTCGTCGAGCCAGGGCGTGGTGATCAGCGACCCGCCGGCATCGAAGGCGCTCAGGATGAACTGTTCGGTCACGGTCGAGCCGCCGTCGACGTCACCGAAGGCGAAGAAGGTCCCGGCCGGGAGCAGGCCGGCGGTCAGCGGCGAGAAGTCGTAGCGGGTCGTTCCGGCCGGGGAGGAGGTTCCGGCGGGGACCGGTCCGAAGGCGTTGAAGGTCCCCTGCCAGGGCGTCAGTGCTGGTGCGGTCCAGGTTCCGTTGAAGGCGGTGCCGGTGACGCCGGAGAGAGCGCGTCCCTGCCGGGGCGGTTCGCCGGGGTTGAAGGTCGGAATCGGCAGGTTGGTTCCGGAACCGGTCAGCGGCGCGGCGCTGGCGGTGGCGGAGAGTGCCAGCAGGGAGAGACCTACGCAGGCCCGGGCGGCAAGGTGATACGCTTTCATCGTCAGGCTCCTGTTGTCGTGCTGTTCACGTTGGTGTTCTGCTGCACGCACGTGCGTGTCTTTGTCTTCACTACGGAG
Source organism: Phycisphaerae bacterium (assembly GCA_030428945.1). Lineage (GTDB taxonomy): Bacteria > Planctomycetota > Phycisphaerae > UBA1845 > Fen-1342 > JAUIEC01. The sequence goes on from JAUIEC010000007.1 coordinate 178,641, forward strand.
CAGTTGGGTGGAGCTGACAGTTTATTTTTTGGGAACAGGGAACAGGGAACAGGCGGGCCGCGGCGCCCTCAGTCGCGCGTTGGCGTCCACCGCTCAGCCGAATACCGGGGGCAGTTGGAGGCTTTTGCGGATGACGGTCAGTTGGCCGACGTGGACCATTTCGTGGCAGGCCAGTGCGGGCATCAGGGCGGCGAGGTCCCGGGCGAAGGCGTGGACGCCGTCGGGGAGCGGGTCGGCCAGGCGGTGGCCGGCGCCTGAGAGGAACTCGAGCAGTTCCGCCCGCAGGGTGTCCAGCGCGGCGCGGATCTCGTCGTGACCGGGGTAGTCCTCGGCGCGGGTGGCCGGGCGGGTGCCCTGCGCGAAGCGTGCGCGCCATTCCGTCGGCAGCCTGCTGCCGCGGTCAGCGTCGAGGTGGGAGAGGATGTCGTCATCCTCCCAGGCGAGGTGTCCGCCGATCCAGATCGCGGGATTGCCACCGGGGACGGGCGCATGCAGCCAGTCGTCGGCCGGGATGGCATCGAGCAATCCGCGGGCCAGTCGTCGCGAGAAACGCAGGGTCGCGATTCCGGTTTCGAGTTCTCGGGCGGACATGGCTGCCTCCGGCGGTGCGACAGAGTGAATGGGTGAACGGGTGAATGAGTGAATCGGGTCGGACCTGCTCACCTGCTTGCTTACATGCTCCTGTCGAGCATGATCGGGTTCCTTTCGGCACTCAGGCGTTTCGCAGGGTTGCGAGCAGGTCGCGCCAGCGGGGTTCGCGGCCGTACATCAGGATGCCGCAGGCGAACAGTTTGCCGGCGGCGCGGCGGAGGAGCGCGATCGTGATGATCAGCAGGACGATGGCGAGCGGCACTTCCCAGGCGGCGACGTCGGCGAGGACGAGCCTGGCCGGCAGGACCGTGGGAGCGGTCAGCGGGAACAGGCCGAAGAACTGCATCAGCGCGGTGTCGGGGTTCTTCAGGCAGCCGAAGGCGACCGAGAGCGGCAGGAGCGGGAGAAACAGGAACAGGCTGCGGGTCGACGTGTTGGGATCGTCGATGGTGGCCGCGATCGCCGCGAAGAACGCGAACCACAGCAGGAACCCGAGCACGGACAGGACGACAAGCTGGCCGAGCAGGAGCGGGCCGATCACGCTGAGCGAGAGATCGAAGCCCTGGTCGAAGAAGCCGAGCGTGGTGTTCCAGATCAGCATGCCGATAACCATCGTGAACAGCGACGACAGCGCCAGCAGCGCCAGTCCGGCGATCTTGCCGTCGATCCAGGTCTGCGGCGAGAGAATCGCGACGACCTGTTCGGTGACGCGCTGCTGCTTCTCGCCCGTGATGTAGAGGAACAGGTAGCTGTTGCCGGTCAGGACCGCGACGAGCATCAGCGCGACGAAGATGCCGGCCGCGATCGACTCGCGGCGCTCGACCTGCTGGCGCGCGGCGGCCGCCGCGGTGACCTCCAGTTCGAAGGGTTCCATCAGTTGGGCGAACACCTCGGTCGCCAGGCCGGACTGCCGTAGTTTCTCCCGCCGGCCGGCTTCGCCCAGGGCAGCGCGGAGCGTCTCGACCCAGTCGCGGGTGCGGGTCAGGTAGAGTCGGCCGCGACCGGGGTCGTCGATCCAGAGGAGGCCGTCCAGTTCGCCGGCGTCAACGAGGGACCGCAACGCTTCTTCGCTGCGGCCGTCGGCGTGGCTGAGTTCGAAATCGGGCAGCAGTTCGTTTGGCAGGTCGACTCCGTGCTGCATGACGGCCACGCGGGTGACGGCGGCGGCGCTGTTCCAGGCGAGCGCCTTCTGAATGCCCAGCCAGCCGAACGCGGCGACTACGGGGATGACGAGCGAGAGGACCAGATCCTGCACGCGCCAGCAGCGGCGGAACTCCCACCAGGCGACGTGAGCGGTCAGGCGGAGGGTGTTCATGTGGCTGGCTCCGTCGGCGCGGGCATCGATTCGGCGCGGGCGCGAATCGTCTCGACGTAGATGTCGTGCAGGCTGACGTGCTGCGAGCGGACCGACGTGACACGGCAGACCGAGCCGAGCGCGACCAGCACGCTGCTGAGCGGGTGGCCGGCCCGGACGTGCAGGGTGACCTGGCGGTCGCCGGTGCGGGCGGTGTGTTCGATGGCGGGCAGCGCGGCGAGTTGATCGAGGTCCGGTGGATGTTCGAGGTCGAGGACGAGTTTCTCATCGGCCCCGAAGCCGCTGCGCAGATCGGACAGGGTCCCGTCGAGCACGGCGCGGCCCTGGTCCATCAGCAGGATGCGGTCGGCGAGTCGTTCGACCAGTTGCATCTGGTGGGCGCTGAGCAGGATGGTGGTGCCCTGGTCGCGGAGTTCGCGGAGCAGGTCGAGGAAGAAGTCCTGGTTGACCGGGTCGAGTCCGGAGAACGGTTCGTCGAGGATCGCGAAGGCCGGGCGGTGCAGGATCGCGGAGATGAACTGGACCTTCTGCTGGTTGCCCTTGCTGAGCACGTCGAGTTTTTCGCCGGACCGTGCGCGCAGGTCGAGGCGATCGAGCCAGGTGAGCGCGGCCTGGCGCGACGCGCGGGTAGGCATGCCGTGCAGGACGCCGAGGTAGGTCAGGGTTCGCAGGATCGGGATTTCCTTGTAAAGCCCGCGATCCTCGGGCAGGTATCCGAGACGGGCCGGCGGCAGCGTGCGCGCGCCGTCGCCGAACGCGATCGTGCCTTCGTCCGGATCGTTGATGCCGACCAGCATGCGGACGGTGGTGGTCTTGCCGGCGCCGTTCGGGCCGAGCAGCGCGAAGATCTGTCCCGGTTCGATCCGCAGCGAGAGGCCGTCGACAGCGCGGACGGTGGCGAACTGCTTGACGACGCGATCGACTCGAAGGGCGATGGACACGCGGATCTCCAACTGCGCCGGCCTGCTGTCGCAGAGACGGTAGTCGCTTGAGGCCCCCGAACACAAGTGGCTGCGTGGCTCGCGGCGAGATAGTAGACTGGCCGAACGGAAAGCTGGAAGGACATCTCGCGTTTAGAACCTGGTGAGCCGGTGTCCTCGTTCGCCGGGCTCGATCGGCAAGTCGGCCTGAATCGGCCGGAAGGAGTCTGTCATGCGGTATTCACGGGTCCTCCCCCTGCTGCTGGGTGCGATGCTGGGGCTGACCAGTTGCGTGCCGGCGTTCGTTCCGCCGGGCACGACCACGACGTTCATCCTGGTGCGACACGCCGAGCGCGACCCGGGACTGGATCCGCCGTTGAACGAGGAGGGGATGATCCGGGCCGAGGCGCTGCTGAACGTGCTGCGCGAGAACGGCGTGACCGCGATCTACTGCACGGACCTGCTGCGCAACCGTGCGACGGTGCAGCCGCTGGCCGACGAACTGGGGCTGACGCTGAACGTGATCAACCCGGCGTTGTATATCAACACGCCGTCGGCCGCCGACCTGGTGGTCAACCAGATGCTGGCAAACGACGCGGGCGGCACGGTCCTGTGGTGCGGCAACATCGGCTCGACGGCGGGCACGACCGGAATCAACGAGGAAATCTACAAGCGACTCGGCGGCACGGGGACCTCGCCGGACCGCTACCGGGACCTGTACGTGATGGTCGTGCCGGCCGGGATGCCGCCGCATGTCGTCAAGGCCCGGTACGGGCGGCGCAGCTCGCTGGATCCGTAGCGTGTCCGGGAATGCGGAACCGCAAGAATCGGGTGGTGGCGGCGGTGGCCGGCCGGCTACAGTTGCGGCATGAACACACAGACCACGATGACCAGCCGCGTCTCAGACTACGAGCGAATGGCAGATGCGATCGACTTCCTCGAGCGGAACTGGCGGCGGCGGCCGGGACTCGACGAGGTGGCCGAGCGGATCGGGCTGAGCAAGTACCATTTCCAGCGCCTGTTTCAGCGCTGGGCGGGGATCAGTCCGAAGCGATTCGTGCAGCACCTGACAGTCGAGCGGGCCCGGGAACTGCTGCGTGGTCCGCGGCCGGTGCTGGACGTGGCCGAGCAGCTTGATCTATCGGGTGCGGGCCGGCTGCACGATCTGCTGGTCAGCGTGGACGCGGTGACGCCGGGGGAGGTGCGTCGTGGTGGTGCGGGTCTGGCAATCGGCTACGGCAGCGGGTCGAGTCCGTTCGGGCCGTGCCTGCTGGGGACGACGGCGCGGGGCGTCTGCCACCTGGCGTTCGGCGACGATCCGGATCCGGAGATCGCGCGGCGCGTGCTGCGGCGCCGCTGGCCGGCCGCGACACTGCACGAGGACCAGGCGGGCGCGCGGGATCTGGTGCGGCGAATCTTCGCCCCGGCCGATGGTCGCCGGGCGCCGCTGCCGCTGCTGATCCGCGGGACGAACTTCCAGTTGCAGGTCTGGGAGGCGCTGCTGCGGATCCCGCCCGGGCAGATCGTGACCTACCAGGAGATCGCGGCCGCGGTCGGGCGTCCGGAAGCGGCGCGGGCGGTCGGCCAAGCGGTCGGCGCGAACCCGGTGTCGTACCTGATCCCCTGCCACCGGGTGCTGCGCAAGGACGGCGGCGTCAGCGGCTACGCCTGGGGCATTCCGCGCAAGCGGGCGATGCTCTGCTACGAATTGCACCGAACACAGTGAGCAAGTAAGCAGGTAAGCAAGGAGTCGCCGCGGGGGGAGCACCGCCCGTAGCCCGCCCCCCTGTTCCCTGTTCCCTTCCAGCGCAAGCCCCACGTGAGAATCCGGGCCAGGAATCGTAATTCGCGCCGCGGCGGCGTTGCGGGTACAGTCCGGGCTGTGGTCTGGTCGCGTGGCCGGGCGAGCCGGGTCCGCCCCCCTGCCGAGGATGCATTCATGTCGCACCGTTTTCGCCTGCTGCTGATCTGTTCCGCCTGCCTGTCGATCGCGGTGACCGCCAGGGCCCAGGACGCGGCGGCGGGTGCGGCCTTTCCGCCCGCCGCGCCGGAGAGCGTCGGGATTCCGGCGCGGGCGCTCGACCTGCTGGGCGCGCGGATCGACGAGATGGTTCGGAACGAGGAGATCGTCGGCGGCGAACTGCTGATCATCAAGAAGCGTCGGACCGTCCTGCGCAAGGCGTGGGGCTGGAAGGACCGTGATGCGCAGCAAAAGCTCGAAGTCGACGCGCTGTACTGCGTCCGTTCGATGACCAAGCCGTTCGTCGGGACCGCGATCCAGATGCTGCTGGACGAGGGCAGGCTGCGGCTCGACACGCCGGTGCACGAGATTCTGCCGTACTTCGACACGGACAAGACGCGGACCATGACGGTCGAGCACCTGCTGACACACACCGGCGGGTTCCCGTTCACGACGCTGAAGCGCCCGCTGGCCGAGTATGGCACGCTCGACGAGGTCGCCCGCGAGGCGGTCGGGGTCGGGCCGGGCTTCGCGCCCGGCAGCCGCTTCGAGTACAGCGACGCCGGGAGCGACACGCTCGGCGCGATCGTCGCGAAGCTGACCGGGCAGCCGGCCGAGACGTTCATCCGGCAGCGGATTCTCGATCCGCTCGGGATGCGCAACACGCACACGCTGCTGGGCGATGACAAGGCGCTGGCCGGGCGGGTGCCGAGTGCGTACTCGGGCGGCACGGGTTCCTGGACGCGGCACTGGCAGTCGGGCGATGCGCCGCTGTTTCCGCTGTTCCTGACATCGCAGAGCCTGTACAGCACGACCGAGGACTACGCCCGTTTCCTGGCGTTCTGGATGGACGACGGGCAGGTCGGCGGGAAGCGGCTGCTGTCGCCGGCCGCGGTTGCGCGGGCCCTCGCGCCGCGGAACCTGATCAACAACTATCCGCAGCCGAGCGGTGACCTGCGGATCTACTACGGGCAGCAGTGGATGGTCTACGCCCGGGACACCGACGGCGGCGAGCCCGTGCGGGTGCTGTTCGGGCACGGTGGTTCGGACGGGACGCACGCGTGGGCCTGGCCGGACGAGGACCTGATGGTGCTGTTCTTCACGCAGTCGCGCGGAACGCTCGGCGGAGTCGGGCTCGAGCGGGTGCTGCAGACGGTGCTGGTGGATCAGAAGCTGGACGACCCGTCGCTGCTGGTGCACGAGCCGAGCGCCGCGGAACTGGAGCAGGTGGCCGGGCTGTACTGGGACGAGACGGCGGCGTCGTCGTACTACGTCGTGACGCCGACGGGCAACCGGTTGTCGGTGGCCCGGCCGGGCACGTTCCAGCTCGTGTTCAAGCCGAGCGGGAGGCCGGGACGGTTCGTCAGCGAGGTCAGCGACGAAGGCTGGATCGAGTTCGTGCGGGCCGGGGACGGCAGCGTGACGGCGATGCGGACGCACTTCGGATCACAGATCGAGGTGGATCCGCGGCACGTGCCGCCGACGGACGTGCCCTCGGTGGACGAGATCATCGCGCGGGTCCGCCGGGCGCACGGCTTTGATGCGCTCGCCGGGCTGGGCGGCGTCCGTTTGACGGGCACGCTGACGATGGAAGCGCGTGGCATGGAAGGCACGGTGGTGACGCTGATGGACACCGCGCGGGTGCGGACCGAGGTCAAGCTGGGGCTGGCGAACGAGCTGATCCTGATGGACGACAAGCGGGTGCGTTCGTACTCGAACACGACCGGGGCGACCGAGTGGGACGGAGCCCGTCGCGAGCAGGCCCTGCTGGATCGTTTCACCGCGTTGTACGGTGACTGGCGGAAGGACTACCGCCAGCTCGAAGTGCTCAAGCGGCGCAAGGGCGACGGCGGCGACACGCTGCTGGTGCGGGCGGTTCCGCACGAAGCGCCGGGGATCACGTTCTTCGTCGACGAGGCCACCGGCCGGGTGCGCGGCAGCGACGCGCTGGTTTCGGTTCCGGGTGCGGGCGTGATCGGCGTCCGCAAGATGTACGGTGACTACCGCGAGGTCGACGGCCTGCTGATCCCGTTCCGGGCCGAGGCGACCTTCGCGACGCCGCTGATCGGAACGATCGTGACCGTCCTCGAAGAAGTCGAAACCGGCGTGGAGCTGACGGACGAGTCGTTCGCGCCTCCGTACTGAGGTGGAAAGGTGAAGGAGTGAAAGGGTGAAAAAGGGGCGGGAGCTGCTCCTTCACTTCTTCACTTCTTCATTCCTTCGTTCTTAGAGTCTCCGTGTTTTCACCTTGGCACGTCTTCACTCTGCCACTCTTCCACTCTTCCACTCTTCCACTCTTTCACGTTTTCACTCTTTCACTCTTTCACGCTTGCACTCGCTGGCTGGTGCCACCGACGCGTTCGACGGCGTCGCGCAGTTGGGTCCAGCGTTGCTCGAGTGAGCCGGTGATGCCGATGCTCATGCGGACGAGGCCCGGGCGGATGCCGGCCGCGGCCCGGTCTTCCTCGCTCAGTTCGCTGCTGGTGGACGAGCCCGAGCAGGACATCAGCGTCTCGAAGTAGCCCAGCGAGACGGCCATGAAGCCGAACGAGTGTTCGTTCTGCAGCAGTTCCATGAAGCGTTCGGCCCGTTCGATCGTGCCGAGGTCGAGTGTCAGCAGGCCGCCGTAGCCGTAGCCGGGGTTGCGCAGCCGGCCGAGCAGTTCGTGCTGCGGGTGATCGGGCAGTCCGGGGTAGCAGACGTCGCATCCGAGTTCGGCCAGGCGTTCGGCGAAGACCTGCGCCCGGCGGCAGTGCTCGACCATTCGAACCGAGAGCGTCGGAATCCGCAGCGAGACTTCGTGGGCGACCTTCGGATCCATCGTCGGGCCGAGCAGCATCAGGCTGCCGTCGTGCACGTCCATCAGCGACTGGATGAACGCTTCGGACCCGCAGACCGCGCCGGCGATGATGTCCGAGGCGCCGTTGATGAACTTGGTCAGCGAATGCACGACGATGTCCGCGCCCCACGCGGTCGGCGTGACGAGCAGCGGACTGAAGGTGTTGTCGACCACCAGCGGGATGCCGTGGCGGTGCGCGATCGCCGCGAGTTCCGGCAGGTCCGAGACGGCCAGGGTCGGGTTGGCGACCGTTTCGGTGTAGAGCAGCCTGGTGTCCGGGGTGATGGCCGCCTCGACCGCGGCCAGGTCGGTGATGTCGACGAAGGCGGTCCGGATGCCGGTCCGCGGCGGGAGGTAGTCGTGCAGCAGTGCGAACGTTCCGCCGTAGAGCGTGTTCGACGCGACCACGTGGTCGCCGCTGCGGCACAACTGCAGGACGACGGCCGAGATGGCCCCCATCCCCGAGGCGGACGCGTACGCCGCGTCGGTGTTTTCGAGGGCGGCAAGCTGCCGGCCGAGGGCGTAGACGGTCGGGTTGAAGCTGCGTCCGTACAGGTAGCAGCCGCCGTGGTCGGGGCCGAGGGCGCCGCGGAACAGTTCGGGCATGGTGTGGGCGGTCAGGACGGTGAAGGTGGTCGATGCTTCGATCGACATGTTCACGCCGCCGTGCTCGCCGAACTCGTGGCGGGCCCGGGCCATGCGTTCGAGCGGATCGCGCGGGCTCTCGGGTCGCTGCGTCTGGGCTTCCATGCAGACCTCCTTGGGTCGGATCGGGGTTCTCAACATCGCAAAACCGGCGGCGCGGCACCGGCCGCGCCGCCGTCGTAGCCGGTCTCTACCAGCGCCCGCTCCGCGTGCGAAGCGTGGCCGTCAGCGTCACCAGCAGTGCCAGCAGCGCCACGACCGGGCACAGGGCGCCGGGCGAATCCAGGCCGGCTCCGTCCGTGTCGGTCGAACCGCCATTGGCATCGGGGTTCGAGTCGCCCGGATTGCCGTCGCCGGGATTCGGCGTGCCGCCGTCGCCGGGACTCGGCGTGCCACCGTCACCTGGGTCGGGCGTGCCGCCGTCACCGGGATCGGGCGTGCCGCCGTCTCCGGGGTCAGGCGAGCCGCCGTCGCCGGGGTCGGGGGTGCCGCCGTCGCCGGGCGAGTCGCTGAAGGTGATCTCGCCGGCGTTGTCGGTCACGCCCAGTTCGGTCTCGGCGATCGTGTAGTTGCCGGCCCGATCCTTGGCGACGATCCGCAGCGGGATCTTGATCGGCAGGCCGCGACTGGCGTAGTGACTCCAGAAGTCGCAGTTCGAGCGGGTGTGGAAGTCGTCGCAGGTGTAGACCTGGTCGCCGGCGATCTCGTCGCCGTTGTCGCCGCCCGGGCCGTCGTCGGTCAGCGGCGCGCCGCTCGAGTCGCCGCCGGCGCTCAGCGGGGCCCGGCCGATGGTGTCCCACTCGACGTTCTCGCGTCCGTACTCGACCATGCCGTCGAGCCGGACCCAGTCGAGGTCGTTCTGCGGGTCGGTCACGAAGACGGCCGCGGTGATCCGCATGGTGTCGTCCTTCAGCAGCATGTTGGCGTTGAAGGAGACGTTGTGGATCACGGGTCCCTGGCCGGCGGCGGCCCCGGTCCGATCGGGGTTCAGGTCGACGCGGTAGATCTTCTGGCGGGCGCCGAAGTCCTGCGAGGTCTGGGCGAACCAGCGGGTACCGTTCATCGCGATGTCGGTCATGTTCCAGGCGTCGATCAGGGTCGTGTGGTACGACAGCGTGTCGCGGGCCTGGCCGGGGACGCCGTTGGCCAGCGGGATGATGGTGGCCCGCCCGGCCAGGGGCGCGTTGAAGCGGACGAGGTTCCCGGTCGGCGAGATGCTGGGTCGTTCGACATCGCCGTCGAACAGCCTGGTCATGGTTCCGCTGGACAGGTCGACGAGTTGCAGGCTGAAGCTGGTGCCGCCGCCCGAGACGACGCCGCGATGGTAAAGGGCCCAGCGACCGTCGCGGGTGATGATCCGGTTGGGCAGGTCCTGCAGGCCGTAGACGTACTCGATCCACTCGCCCGGCACACGGGCCGAGCCTTCGAACAGGGCCGTGCAGTTGCCGCAGAAGTCGTGGTTCTTCCAGCGGACCAGCGGCGTGCCGTCGTCGGCCGCCCCGAGAAACGCCAGGCGGTTGGCGTTGCAGTAGTCGCTGGCCGGCAGTTCGTGCAGGCCGAGGACGCGGGTGGGCGTGCCGGGCACGCTGGCGGTGTAGATGCCGAACGTGTCGCAGTCGCGGTCGGTGATGTCGTCGTGCATGAAGGTGACCTTCGTGCCGGCCGCGTTGATTTCGAACGGGTGGCGGAAGTCCATGCTGACCGAGCGGACGACGTTCTGGTGGAAGGTTCCGGTACTGGTGTCGATGTAGCTGATGTTGTTGTGGTAGTCGCTGGCGAAGAACATCCGCGTGCCGTCGCGGTTGAGGCGTGGCCAGCGGGGGTTGATCGAAGCGGCGGGTGTGATCTCCTTGAGGTGGCTGCCGTCGGCGTCCATGACGTACATGTGTCGCACGGAGGCGGCGCCGACCTTGTGTGCCATCGTCCAGAAGGCGACCTTGTTGCCGTTCTGGCTGCAGGTGATCCAGTCGATGTGGTGGTTCCAGCCGCCCTGGTTCAGGTCGGTCTCGTCGAGGATCAGCGAGATGGTTTCGTTGTAGTTGATGTCGCTCAGGAATCCGCCGCCGCGGGCGATCAGCGGTGCGACGATCAGGAAGAGGATGATGAACAGCAGCAAGAGCACGATGTGCTTGGAAGAGACGCCGGACATGACAGGCTCCTTAACCGTCAGGGGGTCCAGGGGACGCTGTCGAATGGGAGGACCCGAAGTCGTAAGCCTGTCTCTGCATGGTACGAAATTCGCGGGCCGAATTCCGCCGGACGGTCGCGGAAATCGGCGCAAAAAAACCGGCCGCGGACGGTGCCTCGGGGGCATGTCGGAGATTAAGATACAGATGTCGAATGGGAGGACACGGCGCGGCCCGCGTGGCCGTTGCGGGGGTGTTGCATTCCGGGGGGATCCGGGCGTTCCGGGGGGATCCGGGCGTTCCGGGGTGGTCCGGGCGTTCCATTCCGAGGGGATCCGGCGTTCCTGAGTGGTCCACGGTGGTCCGGGTTGTTTCGGGCGTTGCGGGGTGGCGGGCGTAATCCGGGGTCGGCGGGCGTGATCCCGGGAGCGGGTTAGCGGCGTGGTTTTGCTTGACGGTCGGGCGTCAAGCTGCATACTACAGGGCTCGCGAGGCCCCCATCGTCTAGCGGCCTAGGATATCAGGTTCTCATCCTGAAGACACGGGTTCGAGTCCCGTTGGGGGTGTTGGCATGCGGACGCCCGTCGGAGTCTCCGGCGGGCGTTTTTCTTGCGCGCGAGGACAGGGCGGCGGATTCGCGGAGCTGCCCCCCGTCTGCCCTCCACGGCTCGCCCGAGGCCGGAAGGTACCCTCTCAGAACCGGTCGGCCTGTACGATGTCCCTGGCGTTCAGGCGACTGCTGGGAGATAGAAACAGGGACAGCCACGTGGCTGTCCCCGATTCCCTACGTGGGCAGACAAGCAACCGATTACGGCTTTGAGGAGTTGAAGCAGCGTCGCGGCACTCTCATCTTTCACCGGCAGAATGTCGAGGGGGCCGAAGTGCATTTGGTGAAGGTTGCGGCGAAACCACCAATGGTCTTCAGTGCAGTGATCGTCCTCCCAGCCGGTTGTGCGTAGCAGGTCCAATCCGGCTGCCCGCTCCTCGTCGTTGCCCCGAAAGAGCTGATCAAGCAAGTCGGCGAGTTTGGTCTTGATCGCCCGGGTGAGCGGTCCGACACCACCGGAGCCGCTCGAAATCTCATCCAATATGTTCTGTGCCAACGTCCGAGTGGACATGGTCCACGTCCTTTCTGGGCCGCCGTCGGGCGTCACCAGGACGTGGAAGGTGACACCGGACGGCGTACGCCGGGAGCAAACCGGCCAGAAACAGGGACAGCCACGTGGCTGTCCCCGATTCCCCTCCGCCGCCGGCGTTGGTTACTGTCGCTACCCCTGCAGCATGGCTCGGCTTTCGGTCTGGCAATCGGGTCGTCTTGCTGGAGCGGCATCACTGACCGCGTTCGCTCTGGTCGGCCGCCGCCATGGACGACTTGAGATGTTCTTGTTTGCAGGAGACGGTCCCGATGAGCCATAAGCGTCTCCAAGGCGAACATGAGCCGACCGGCGCTGCTGCGGCGGGCGGCGTCGCGGGTCCTCCGCACGGAATACTCCGTCAACCCCTCGTGTTGGCTGCAGTGGTAGTTCTGCTCGCGTCGATCGTCCTGTCCACAGGCGCAATAGCGATCACTAGGGCGGTGGGTCCCTGGGAGTTGACCAAGCCCTGGGTGATTTCTGTTGTGATACTCATGGGCGGCCTTGCCGCGTTAGTGCGGCCGGAGATGCGGGTACTCAATTGGCTCGTTGCGATAGCAATGGTAGGAAGTGCGGCTTGGGCGCTTCCGCGATTGCCTTTTCATCTGGTTTACCTGGGCGGATGGCACGCAGTTGATTTGGGGCTCGCGTTTTGGGTCTACTTCATAACGCCGTGTGCGTTCCTCACAGCGAGTTTTCTTCGCAGACCCGTCAAGGGAGCGGGACGCTGCCAGCAATGCGGCTACGACCTGACCGGCAACGAGTCGGGCGTCTGCCCGGAGTGCGGCACGAAGACGGAGCAGTCCCATGCCTAATCAGGATCGAGCCAGCCGGGCCCACCGGGAGGCACCGCGAACAACCGTACGATCCGGCGTCGCCATCCAACTCGTTGTCTCGGTGATTGTCGGGCTTGCGCTCGAGGGCCTTGTCCTGCATGACCCATGGGTCGAATTGGGTAACGGCTACAACCTCGGCGCCATCTCCTGGAACAGCCCGTGCCACCTGGTTTACTGGGCGTGGCAGGATTCACGTCCACCCTCCGACTGGTCGTACGAGCCCGGCGGCCAGTCGTCCGTATGGAACGATGTGACGGGCGAGCAGCGAGACTTCGCCGGCGAGAACGAGTGGAAGGCGGCGATTCGGTCACTTGACGCACGTCCGGCATCGGCGCGGGTCCTGCTCGACGCGGTCGCCGCCTTCGATTGGGACGAGTCGCACGCAATCGGGCGCGGCAACGACGGGTTCTTCCTGCTCGACAAGGACAACGATTCACTGGAGACATGGGCAACCGAGGAACCATGGGCCCGGGCTGTCCGCACGCGAACACAACTGGATCCAGACCGTCTTCGCAATCCGAAGGCATGGACGCTGCAGTACCGTGACGGTGCCTACTGGGCGATCATGGGTACCTACACGGCCGCGGTTCTCGTTTGGATCGCCGTCCCCCTAATCCGAGCACCAAAGGACGCCGCTTCAACCGCGAACAGTGCGTGAAGGCAGCGAGGGGCCGCCAACGCAACCTGTCTCCCCCCTACTGCCGGCTGGCCGCGTCCACCGTGCGTCCGCATTCCGGGCAGACGCCGGAGGTGTTGCCGGTCAGGCTGTAGCCGCACGTGGCACAGACTCCCGGGTCCGGCGGCGGTGGCGGCAGGGTCATCAGCAGAGTCAGCCCCCCTGCCAGCAACCCCAACGCCAGCAGTGGCATGATGCACAGGAAATAGCCGATCGGAGCCTGCGCGTCGAGCGGCAGCAGACCCACTTCAAGCAGAAGGCCCGCCAGCGGAGCGCCGAGGGAACACTCGGCCACGGGCAGCACCGCTCCGCCGACCGCCAGAACGAGCCCCCACGAGCGCTGCCGGTTTCGCCAACGTGTGCGCCGCGCCTGTCGCATGCGGCCAGCCTACCCGCGCGCGGCCGGGAAACGGAGGACGGCCCGGTTTTTCGCAGAAACAGGGACAGCCACGTGGCTGTCCCGATCCGACGCAATCATCGGTGGACTCCCTGCCGCCGCTCGGCCGCCGGACCGGCGCGTCAGGTTCTCTTCTGAAGACACGGGTTCGCGCCCCTCTGGGGGTGCCGGCTTCGGTGGCCGCGGGCGATTTCGCGAAAAAAAGGACGGCCACCGGACCGGCCGGGTCGTCTTCCTGCCTGGCAGGATCTGCAACGTGCGTCACCGCCTGCAACCATTCAGCGGAGTCGTCCGATGAGAGACCAACGATCACTGGCGCAACGCGCCCCGTTCCGACTGGCGACCGCCCTGCCGCTGGCGGCCGCCCTGCCGCTGGCGACCGCACTCTTGACCTGTTTCGGCCCCCGGGCCGCTGCACAGCCGGCGCCGTCGGTCTATCAATGGACCTGGAACCCCGCGGACGCCCTGGTCCGCATCGAAGCGCAGGTCTTCGTCGACGAGTCCACCTGCAGCAACATCTGCTATGACAATGCCCTGAACCCACCCTGGCCGGACCCGGCCTGCACGCCGCCGGCGCCTCCGCCGATCAACTGGCCGTGGAGCGTGCTGCCTCCGGTGCCGCCGCCCGCGCCGCCGGTGCCTCCGCCGACGCCGCCGTTCGACTGGGATGAGTATCCGCCGGGCCCGCCCGGTTTCGAGTTGGGGACGATCTTCGTCGGCCCCTACTGCCCGTCGCCGACCTCGGACGCGAGCGGCAACGGACCGCCTCCGCCACCGGCCGCCTGCGGGCTGGACTGGTTCCAGCGCACCGCCCTCGCAGCCCCGACGGGCCTGGTCTTTCAGAACATGCTGTCGCACCCGAGCCTGGTCCCGGAAGCGCAGGCGACGAACCGGGTCTTCGCCTCCGATGGAGACGTGCCGTGGGCCACGGTCGCCTGCGTGAACGCGCCGTTCGTGCCGCCCGCGGTCGAGGTCACCGGGATGGCCGACCAGGTGATTACCGTGCGCGGGCGTCGTGGCCTGATCGGCACGGTCGGGCACAGCGGCGCCCGCAGTTGGGAGGTGCGGTTCAACAACGTGGTCGATGCGTACGGCGTGCTTCCGCCGGGTGCGGACCGCTACGTTGCCGAAGGCGCGGCGACGATCGTCATGCAGATCCCGCTGGAAATCAGCGGCCTGACGCCCGGCGTGCCGGCCCGGACGACCTTCGAGTTCCAGACGCTCGGCGAGGCCTACAGCGGCAAGGAACCTCACCCGTATCTCGACCAGAACTTCAACGCCTTCTCACGGCCCGACTCGGACAATGCCTACGCGGTGGCCACGGTGGACACGTACCTGAACGGCGTCTGGAACACGCAGTTCATCGAATACGCCGGAGATCCGCCGGGCGTTGCCTCGCCCGGCCCGGTCAGCGGCGCCCTGGGCGGCGCGACCTTCCTGCTCAACCCGACCCAGAGCACCTACCCGATCGTTCTGCGGATGACGAGTCGCTGCCGCGCCTACCTCGAAGACGATCCGAATGCCAGCGGAGACTGGGCCTTCGCCTCGATGAGAGGCAGCGTCATTCTGACCGTCTACGGCCCGCCCGTGGTCGGCGCCTTCGAGAAGGTCGCGGCCGGCGGCCCGGGGCCCGCTTATGACTTCTGGATGAGCCGTTACGAGATCACGAACGTCGAGTACTGCGACTTTCTGAACGACGCGGAGGAGGACCTCGCCAACGGCGGCTCGGAGCGCAGTTCGTTCATGAACTTCGACCCGGCCACGGGAAGCGTCACCACGTCGGCGGGTGTCGTGCTGTTCGAGCCGATCCTGTCGCCGGTGCCGGGCGGTGGCGCGATTCAGAAGATCCGCTACCGGCCGTTCCTGGCACCCGGGACGCGTTATGCCGTGGACGTTGGCGCCGAGTCGGACCCGGTCACCGGCGTGTCCTGGGTGGGCGCGCTGAAGTACTGCAACTGGCTGACGATCCACGCGGGACACGCACCGGCCGAACGCTGTTACGCCGAGGGCAACGACCTGGCCGACTGGCACCCGGTCACGATCAGCGCCGCCGACTGGGCGACGCGCGATCTGAACGACAGCGAGCGAGACGACCTGGTCGCGAACTACCGGGGCTTCCGGCTGCCGATGGACAACCTCGGCGCGGCGCTCGGGTTCCGCAGCAACCAGGTCAACGACTTCAACGAGTGGTACAAGGCCTCCGCGTACGATCCGACCGCACCGAACGTGACGCGCGTCGGACCGGGCGGCGAGCAGGTTCCGCCGCTGCACCGCTTCTTCGGTTTCGGCCGGGACGCCATCGGCGGCGCGGACGCCAACTTCGTCACGAGCGGAGACCCCTTCGACGACGCGGCGGCCCAGGCCGGTTTCTTCGACGGTCTCAACGCGTTGGTCGACGGCACGTCCACCAACGACACGAGCAATCCGTACGGGTTCTTCGACCTGGCCGGCAACGTTGCGGAGTGGGGGCAGGACCGCGGGCCCGGATACGTCCTCGGACCGGCGACGCTGCCCGGCCAGATCACCCGCACCGGGAGTTGGCAGCAGTCGGACGTCCTGCTGGCGGCGTCGCTGCGCGAGCAGGCGGGGCCGACGCTGACGGAAGCGACCATCGGGTTCCGGGTGTTGACGACGTTCCCCCCGCCCTCGCCGTGCCCGGGCGATGTCGACGGTGACGGGCGCGTCGACCTGGTCGACCTGGCGCGCGTGCTGGCCGGGTTCGGGGCCGGTGCCGGGGATCCGCCCTACGACCCGGCCGCGGACCTCGACCAGAACGGAACGGTCGACCTGGGCGATCTGGCGCAGGTTCTGGCGGCTTTCGGGACCAGGTGCTGACTGACGGCCACAGTGCCCGTTGCATCGTGCCGCTTCCCTGTACGACACCTGGCGAACTGGACCAGTCAGCATAGAATATCTCGACACCCGCCGCGGTTGACCTGTCCCGCGCGGGTGTCTGGTCGGCCGCGACCAGGGAGCGCAATCGACCAGCGCGAACCACACTCGCGCGACATCGCGCTTCCGCTGCGCGCGGGAAGAACCGCGACCGCCGCCTGCCTCTGCCTATTGCAGGTAACAGAAAACAGGGACAGCCACGTGGCTGTCCCCGCTTTCCTCTCAGGGGCCAGACTGTGCGACAACCCGAACGTCGTCGAAACGCTGGGCTGCGAGGTCGCGCTCGTGAATCATGAAATAGATCATCGTTCCGGCACCGAACGCCAGCTCCCAGTCGGGGCACGTCACGCAGTCGACTTGCAGCAACAGTCGCCACGCAACACCTTCCCCCGGAGGCATATGCGACGGCGACGCGTCGCGGTTACGCGAAGCGGAAGCACAGGCGATACCAACGTCCCCTTGAACGGCATGCGGGTGGCCAAGTAACTGCGTCCGAAGTCCGTCGGCCAGGGCGTCAACGTAGGCACTGAACTCCGCATCGGACAGGTGCAGCGGCTCCAGTTGGAACGCTTCCGGCAGGCTCACGACCGACCGAGCCATCAGGCCGGTGGCCACAGCGTCCCCGTCGGCCCACGTCCTCTCATCGCAGGCTCCGGTATGGATCACCCGGCAGCCGATCGCGCCTTCTTCGTCATCCCACGCGAGAAAGAACAACAGGATGCCATCAGCAGGTAGTTCAGCCAAGCCGGGACGCCCGGCAAGATCTCTCAGGTGCAACTGGAGCAGGAACCGCATTGGTTCATCGCGCAGCGTGGCTCGCTCGCCAGCGGGCAGAACCGGATCACCGCCTGCCCGGGATCCAATCCACCGCGGCAGCGATTCGGCAACCGGTCGAAGTTCGAGACCAAACCGAGACAGCGCGCCCAGCTGTTCAGCGACGCGGCCAAGGCCGGCGGCACGCAACGACGCTACCAGCTGCTCACGCATCGGGTTCGCACCACCGCCTACCTCCGGTTTCGGCGTTCCGCATTCTGGACAGGCTCCTGTGACATTCCCCGTTAGACAGTAACCGCAGATCTGGCACACGCCGGGTCGGGGCAACATCCGCGTCCACATCCGGAGAAGCCACGGGAAGAGTAGCGCGATGACCGCTGCCGGAAAAAGCGGGATCGGCGTTCCATGCTGCAGAAAACCTCTCACGCTGCGCTCATACAGGAAGATCTCAAACCAGCTGAACAGGAAAAGATCGGTATCGGGCACGAGAGTCCAGTCGACGAAGCCGTACCCCAGCATGAAATACTGCCCCGAGGCGATCAGAACGATGCCCCATGGTCCACACCCAACCAGCAGCGCCCACGTGGTGGCGAGCCACCACCGCCGCGCCCTCCCCTGCAGCATTGGCCTGGTGTTCTCACTCACCCGATGGACGTCCTCGTCAAGTTCTTCTGCGCGTGCTCAGCCCGTGCATCGTCGCGATGCGAACCAGCGCAGCACACCATCGACGCGGGACTGATCTGCTTCCTGCCTCAATCGACCACCACAATCCGAAACACTCGCGCCAACTCAACATCACGCTATCGTACCGCAGCCCGCACCGTCGCGATGATCCCGGCCCGCACCGCATTCGGCAGCTGTTCCGGAAACGCCTGGACACCCCCAACGGGACTCGAACCCGTGTCTTCAGGATCGCAACGATCAGCAGAGCAGGAACTTACGGATACGCTCGAAATCCACTGTTCCCCTGTCCGATTCAACAACGACGAACCGGCAAGATCGAATTCGCGGCTAGACTCACCCGCATGAGTGACATCGACAGGCAGACGCTGAGGATCTTCGCTGCCGGGGCACTGCTGTTCGTAGTATTCGTGCTGACGCAAGTGAGCGACGCCCCGACGATGCTGCGTGGCGACGTACTCTGGGGCGTTGCCGCGATCGCTCTCGTCGTCCTGCTGGCCGGGCCGGTGGTTCTCGGCAGGCGAGACCGTTGGCCCGCCTTCTTCTTCGTGTATGGATGTCTCGGCGGCCTGCTGTTTGTCCCGTTGTTCGTTCCGTCGCCACGCCAAGCCTACGCCCTGGCCATGGAACGGGGCCTGCCATCCCAGGCCGAGGATCTTTCGTTCGCAGCCGCGTGCATTCTCGGCGTGATCGGGACGGGGCTGACCTGTCGCCTGCTGGCCATCGCGATGTTCGCCCATGGCGATCATCCAGCGAGACGTACGCCGTGCGAAACGAGCGGCCACGGCCAGGACCACGACGGACCGGTTGCCAGTACAGAACGCGGCGAGGCGACGGATTCGATCAGCACGAAGGCAGGTGATTGCCGTGGGTAGGCGTCGTTGGCGGCTGAATCGCGGCGAGAGAAAGCTGTTGCTGGCGATCCTTGGTGTCCTGGGCGTCCTCGTCGTCATCGCAATCGCCCCGGTGCTGTTGTTGGAGCGAGCCTGGTCCGGTCGTGCATGGACATGGGAGGCCAACACGCTCACTGCGGGCATGTTGATTGGGCTGACGATGACTCTTGCCGCTGGCCTTGGATGGCACCGAGTAGACCAGCCTCCGCGGCCGGGACGCTGCGAGCAATGCGGCTACGACCTGACCGGCAACGAGTCGGGCGTCTGCCCGGAATGCGGCACGAAGACGGAGCAGTCCAATACCTAAACAGGATCGAGCGAGCCGGGCCCACCGGGAGGCACCTCGAACAACCGTTACGATCGGGAGAAAACAGGGACAGCCACGTGGCTGTCCCCGCTTCCGGTCTCGATTCCTGGTTGTCCGGTCCGTCGGGTCGGTTTGGCCCGGCGGGGATCAGGGCGCTGCGTAGTAGTCGCGGGCGCGGTCCACCGCCGCGCGGCCGACGGCGTCACCGACCTCGCGGCCGCTGAAGTCATCATGGACGACGTGGATGCCGCCCCAGAGACGCGACTGGCCGGCCTGGTCGGCGGCGTCGTAGTAGGTCGCCCACTGCAGTTCGACCGTCGCGGTCGGGCCCTGCTCGAACGTCAGCCAGCCCGGATCGAGCGTGTAACCGCCCAGCCCGCCCGGGAAGTACGCGCTGCCGGTCAGTTCGGTCAGCACCTCGGCCGCACTGCGACTGAACGTGCTGTGCCCCGAAACGAACCCGGGGAACGCGGGGGTCACGAACGTGCGGCGCTGGTACGGAATCCACTCGATGCCGCGAATCCAGCCGACGCCGCCGATCTCGCCCACCCGGTCGCCCGGCTCACCACGCCACGAACGGACCGCGATCTCGCCGATGTAGCGGGCCAGGTGCGCGTGCCGTCCGCCGGGCGCGGCCGTCTCCTCGGTGATCACCTCGATCAGGTCGTCGACCAGCGGCAGGCCCTCGGGGTGATAGCTCGGACCGGTCGGATCCGTGCGCTGCCCGCGGGCGGCCAGGGCCCGGATCAGCGTGATCGGCCGGGCGCTCAGGTGCGTGCGCTTCAGTTCCCAGGCGGCGATCGCGGCATCGTGCAGCGCGCCGTTCATGGCGAAGTACACGTGCAGGTCCCAGGCGAGCGGATCGAGCGGGTCGCCGGTGCCGAACAGTCGCCGCTCGAAGCCGGGGTAGTCGGACATGTCGTTGGCGACGGTGTTCCAGTGCCCCGGCGGCGTCTCCGAAGCGGGGCCGTCCGCCCAGAACTCCGAGAGCAGCCGGGTGAAGTCGCCGCGCCGGACCATGTTGGCCGCGTAGGGCTGGCCGGTGACCGGGTTCATCGTATGCCCGCTGCCGTCGTTGGTGCCGAGCGGGTTGTTGCCGTAGGCGCCCGGCGAGATGTTGATCATCACGCCGTCGGATGCGTCGAGTTCGGCCGACTTGCGCACCAGCTCGACGGTCGCCTGGACCAGTTCGTCATCCAGCGTGGCCGGGCCGTCGAGTTCGAAGTACGGCACCCCGGCCGCCGCGCGGGTCAGGGCGAACGGCGTGACGTCGCCCCAGTGGGCGCCGATGTAGCCACGCACGCCGGAGCCCTCGGGAATCCCGTTCTGCGTGACGGACTGCGCGAGGACGATCTGCTGCCACATGGTCGGATCGTCGGCGTTCGCGCCGGGCTGATCGACCGTCAGGCGCGGCGTGGACGGAGTGTAGCCATCCGGGTCCGCGTAGTTGTTCTGTTCGTTGGCGCCGTCGTCGGCAAAGGCGTCGATGTAGGCCTGCGCGACGCGGTTGCCGAACGCGGCCGGCGAGTCGCCTGTCACGAAGGTGAAGGCGGTGTCGTATCCGAGCGTCTGCATGAACGACTCGAAGCACGACACGGAAACGTCACCACCGATCGCACCACCGTAGCGATGCGAGAGCAGGCGGTAGGCGGCGTACGAAATGGCCTCTTCGCGGGCGGCCGCGACGTCGGTCGCGGTGCGTTGTTCGTCGACGAGATATCCCTGGGCGTCGTTGTCGTAGGCCGCCCAGATGTCCCACATGGCGGCGGACAGGTGGAACAGGTTGCGGGCGTGCACGGTCGGGCGCGGCAGATCGCGACGAATCGCGTTGAGGATCTGCTCGTTCCAGCGGCGGGCGATCGAAGCGCCGGGGTTGGTGTCGACCAGGTCGGCCGGGCAGTCGGTCGAGATCGAATCGACCGGGTCCTCGACCTGCACCTCGGTCGGCGGTGCCTTGTCGGGGTGGCCGTAGACGAGAATGCCGTCGTCGAGCGGCGCGTTGAGGACATTTCCGCCGACGGTCCAGACGCCGCCGTCGTCATCGACCCAGACGGCGTGCAGGGAGACGATCGAGCGGGAGATGCCGGTCTGTTCGGCGACGAAACCGCCGGGCATTTCGCGGTAGATGCTGCCGCCGAGTCCGACCGTCCAGACCTGGCCCTGGTCGGTGACCCAGACGCCCTGCAGCAGTTGCGAGCCGGCGACGGTGTCCTGCGTCAGACGGCGTCCGGCCTGGATCACGACGCCGTCGTTGTCGGCCCCGACCGCGACCACGCGTCCCTCGATCCCGTGCACGGTGAAGAGGCGCGCTTCGCCGGTCGCATCGAGCAGTTCGAAGCCGTCGGCGGCATTGCCGCGCAACAGGACGCCGCGTTCGCCGCAGACCCAGACGTCGGCGGCGGAGGTGCCCCAGACCTTCAGGAACTGCGGGATGTCGTCATCATCGTTGCGGGGCAGGTCGACCGGAAGATCGAGCTCGGTCCAGGCCGAGCCGTCGTAGTGCCAGATGAACCCGTTGCGTCCCGAGGCCGAACCGACCGCGTAGACATCGGTGGGTGAGGACGCCCAGATTCCGTAGACGACGTGTTTGCCGAGTCCCGGCGTGCGCATCCGCTCGAAGCCACTGCCGTCGTACCGCAGGATGTTCGCGTTCGCGCCGGTCATGTAGGCCACGTCGCCGATTGCGAAGACCCACCACAGATCGCCGCGGACACCGGTGTCGAGCTGCCGCCAGGCACTCCCGTCCCAGTTCAGCACGGCGGGACCGTCGCCGGCGTCGGCACCGACCGCGAAGACGTTGTCCGCCCCGGTGCCGTGCACGGCCATCAGGGCGGCCCCGGGAACGCTGGCGACCGGCGTCCATTGATAGTCGCGGGTATCCAGCGGACTGAACAGGGCCGGACATCCGGTCGCGGCGAGGGCGACTACGGAGAGGGCTGCGACTGCCAGGCGGGCGCGCAAGCAATGTGCGGGCATTGTCTACTCCTGTTTCACGCGAAAACAAGGCACCGATCGGGCGACCGGTGCGAACCGGAACACTGTTGGCGATGGCGGTCCCTGTAAGAACTGCATCGCGATCCTATCGAAGCGGACGCCGGCGAGTCAATCGCAAATACAACGGTCCCGCGGACGGTCGCGGCCGGCATCGACGCGCACCCGGGGAACGCTACAATGCGATCGACGGCGGGTCGCCGTCATTCGAGGGAACCCCATGACCGTACGCGCCCCGCTGTTGCTGCTGGCCGCAGGCTTCGCCGGAATCGGCGGATGCCCGACCGAGGATCCGACTCCGCCGATGGTCTCCGCCGAACTCGGCGTCACGACGGACGGCGCCTTCCAGGCACTGGGCGACAACGGCGCGATGCCGCTGTTCACCGCGCTGCAGGGCGGCAGTCACATGTTCGTGACGATCCGCACGGGTGGTTTTCCCGTCGAAAGCGACGGCAGCGCCGCGATCGTGCTGGGCGAGCAGGTCACCGTCGTCTCCACCGGCGAAGTCGTGCACGACTTCACGCAGACGGTGTCGTTCGCCGCGCTCGATGGCGGGCGGCACGAGCTCGCGGAACGGTTCGTGTTCCTGGACGCGCTGCCGGACGAACTCGACGGCGCGACCGTACGCGTCGTCCTGACCCTGACGTCCGAATCCGACGCGCGCGCGACGACGACCGTCGACCAGGCGCTGCTGCTGAACCTGCAGTAACCACCACTCCGCGGCGGCCGGCTCCGCATGCAATCCCAACAAAACCGCTGCCCGGTTCCCTACATGCCCGGTACGACCGTCACGATCGGCGGCCCGCGGCCGGCAGCAAATCCACCGATCCGCGGACGCGGCCTCCCCGGAAGCTACACTCGTCCGCAAGTCGAAGGCCGACCGCGAGCGGCGGAGGCGGCTGCCGGCCCGGCTGAGGAGATCGTCATTCCGAACCACCGCGACATCCTGGCACCCGCCCCGACGGACGGGCCCGCTCCGGCTGAGCCGGCCACCGAACCGGCGCCCGCGCCCGCACCGGCCCCCGCCCCGGCGCCCGCCGAGCCGACGCCGGCACCGGCCCCGCGACCGGATCCGTTCAACCCGCCGTGGCCGCCCCAGCGTCCGCTGCCCGAGCCCAAGGCCTGACGCCGCCCCGGTGCCCTCCGCATGCGCGAACCAACCGACGGACTGCTGGCCGAGATCAACAAGCGTCTGACGCTGAACCTGCTGATCCAGGGGGCGGCCCAGCATGCCTTCCTGACGGCCCACTACCTGGTCCGCGATGAACTCAACGAGATCGACCCGAAACTGCTGCGCCTGTACGACCAGATCGCCCTGGCCGGGTACCTGCAGTACTGGCACGGCGAACACGTGCTCTGGTTCGGCCGGCCGGATCG
Organism: Phycisphaerae bacterium; assembly: GCA_030428945.1. Lineage (GTDB taxonomy): Bacteria > Planctomycetota > Phycisphaerae > UBA1845 > Fen-1342 > JAUIEC01. The sequence goes on from JAUIEC010000007.1 coordinate 201,994, forward strand.
TTTCTGGAAGCGGATCCAGCGGCCCGGACCGCACCCGTTCAGCCGGCATCCGCTGCTGGCGCGGCACGGCCGCGCGCTCGCGCAGTCGGGCCGGCGACGGGCCAACGAGCGGCGCCGCGAGAAGCGGGTCACCACGCTGCCGGTCCTGTTCTCGGCCCAGTTGTTCATGCTGGTAATGCGCTGCTGGTCGCGCGAGGGGCCGCATCGTCCGGAACTCGAACGACTGGCCAAGATGGCCACGCACCAGGTCTGGGGCATACCGCTGGTGCAGATGCAGGCCGCCCTGACCCGCCACGTGCAGTTCGGCGAACTGCGCCCGCCGGACAACTTCCAGTCGACCATGCTGCGGGCGAGCGTGGCCGGCTACGGCGGAGTGATCGACATCGGCGGCGAACTGCAGGTGCACGCCCGGGCGTGGCTGTGGCCGCTGCTATCGCACGAACTGGTCAAGGGGACGGCCGAGCTGATCTGCCTGCACGGCCTGAACGAGATGATCGAACCGGTCTACCGGGAAGTGGTCGCGACCGCCGACCGGATCGAGTACGAGCCGTGGATGCTGCAGGCCGGGGCCGAACTGTGGCGGCAACTGCTGCCGCTGCTGCCACCGGACCGCCCGACCGCCGAGATGCTGATGCACCTGTCGCAACTCCCGCCGGCGGCACTCGAACCGCTGATGCTGGCGGTGGTGGAACGGCCGGACTGGGCCCGCGAACTGCTTGCAGGTCTGGGGTAGGTGGAGGAAGGGAACAGGGGCGGAAGAAGGGAACAGGGAACAGGGAACAGAGAGGGCACGGAGAGGGAGCGGAGGGCAGTCTGGCGCGGGGTGCCCGATCCCAGCCCCCTTGCTTACTGGCTCACCTGCTTACTTGCTTACCTGCTTACTTGCTTACCTGCTTACTTGCTTACCTGCTTACTTGCTTACCTGCTTACTTGCTTTCCGCGGGGTGCCCCATCCTTGAGCGAGCGCAGCGAGCGGAAGGGTGGGGGACTGCGTTCGACTCCGATTCCACGTCCGGAGCCCGCATGGCGGACCGGCCAGGCGGTGCGGCATCGACGCCTGTGGCTCCCGGGTCGCTGTGATCGCGGACTGCCGCGTCGATGACGCACCCTACGACCCGCTGGCTTCGACTCGATCCGCGCAGATTCTGTTCCGCGCAAGGCGGATCGGATCATTCCGCGAAGTCCACGCGCGCAGAGAAGACACTGCTCAAGAGCTCAAGAGCAGTGGCACCAGACCGCGACAAGCTCGCGCGAGGCGTAGAGTGCCCGATCCCAGCCCCCTTGCTGACCTGCTTGCTTGCTTACCTGGTTACTTGCTTACCTGCTTACTTGCTTGCTTGCTTACTTGCTCACTGATTCCGAGTCGTCCGCGTTCCGGTCGCCGACCGGGACGTCGTCGCCGAGCATGCGCATCGGCGGGGTCTGCAGGTCGTCGAACTGGCCGCCGCGGATGGCCAGGATGCAGGCCCACAGCGCTGCGCCCGCCAGAACGAACGCGAGGGGCAGCACGATGTAGATCACGGACATGACGGTGCCTCGCGTGTGGAAACGGCAGGCGCAAGGCCGCCGCGCTTCGGCTCGCCTGCATCCTCGGCCGCGAAACGCGGCGCCGTGGCCGCCAGCGCGACCACGCTCAGCGAACTGAGCGGCATCAGGATCGCGGCCAGCAGCGGATGGATCAAGCCCGCCATCGCCAGCACGACCGCGACGGCATTGTAGCTCAGCGACGCGGCCAGACCGGCGCGGATCACCCGCGTCGTCCGGCCGGCCCCATCCAGCAGGCGCAGCAGAGGACGCAGGCCGGCATGCTGCAGGTAGACGTCGGCCGCCAGCAGGCTGGCCTCGGCCCCGCCCCGCACGGCGATGCCGACGGTCGCGGCCGACAGCGCGGCGGCATCGTTGACGCCATCGCCGACCATCACGACCGGGCCGCCGGCCATGTGCCGCTGGACGAGGGCGAGCTTGTCCTCGGGCGTCTGCCCGCTCCAGGTGCGGTCGGGCGGCACGCCGAGACTCTCGGCCAGCGACGAGACCACCGCGTGCTGGTCACCGGATGCGATTCCGATCCGCCATCCGTTCGCGCGCAGCCTGGCGAGCACGTCGGTCGCCTCGGGCCGGGCCGTGTCGCGGAAACACGCCTGGCCGAGATGGACGCCGTCTCGCACGACATGCACGATCGTGCCGTCATCGGAAAGCGGGTCGGGCAGATCCACCTGGCAGGCGGACGCAATGTAGCTGGCCTGTCCGATCAGGAAGTCGCGTCCGTCGACGGTGCCGCGAATGCCGCCGCGCGGGCTTTGCCGGAAGTCGCGGACGAGCGGGTCGGGCGCGTCGCTTTGCCAGGCCGCCACCCACGCGCGGGCCAGCGGATGACTCGCGCAGCGCTCCAGGGCGACGACGGCCGGGCGAATCTCGTCGGGCCCCTGCCAGGCGACGAGTTCCGGCGCTCCGTGCGTCAGCGTACCGGTCTTGTCGAACAGGATCAGCCCCGGGCGCGTCAGGCGTTCGAGCACATCACCGCCCTTGATCAGCACGCCGGCCCGGGCCGCCCGGCCGAGCGCGACCGCGACGGTCAGCGGGGTCGCGAGACCGAGCGCGCAGGGGCAGGCGACAATCACCAGGGCGACCGCGTGATCCAGCGCCAGGGCGACGCCGGAGGTGAACCACAGGGCGACGGTCGCGGCCGCCAGGAGCAGGACGGTCACGACGAACACGCCGGCCAGTCGATCGGCGAGGCGCACCCAGCCGCTCTTGCGGCGGGTCAGTTCGTCGACCAGCGCCAGCAGTTGCCCGAGCCTGGTCTCGGCGCCGGTTGCGGTGATGCGGACCTCGAGCGGGGCCGTCAGGTTGGTCACGCCGGCCAGGATGCCGCTGCCCGCTTCGACCGGGACCGGGCGGGTCTCGCCGGTCATCAGCGACAGGTCGACCTCGGAAGCGCCGCGGGCGACCGTTCCGTCGGCCGGGCAGGTTCCACCGGCCGGGACGAGCACGAGGTCGTCACTGCGGAGCGCATCGACCGGGACCGTTTCGGGGTTCGCGCCGGAGGCGGGCAGACGCTGCGCGGTGGCGGGCGTCAGGGCCAGCAGCAGGTCCATCGTGTTGGCCACCCAGCGCTGCTGATGCCGCTGCACCCAACGGCCGATCAGCAGCAGGAACACCAGCATCGTCAGCGAGTCGAAGTAGATTTCGCCGCGTCCGAGGAACGTGTTGACGGTACCGGCCGCGGCGGCCGCGAGCAGGCCGACGGCGACGGGCACGTCCAGGTGCGGGGTGCGGGTTCGCAGGGCGCCCAGGGCGCTGCGGAGGAAGATCTGTCCGGGCCCGAGCAGCGCGACCAGTCCGAAGAACATGCTGCTGTAGCGGAACAGTGCGACGAACTCGGGCGCCATCACGTCGAACAGGCCGCTGTACAGCGCGAACGCCAGCAGCATGCCGTTGCCGGCGCAGACGGCGGCGATGGCCAGTTGAACCAGGAAGCGGTGATCGTCTTTCGAACCGCCCCGGGTCTGGCGGGCGTGGACGGGCTGCGGCGGATAGCCGAGTCGGGCCAGGGTGGCGGCAATGGTCGAGAGCGGCGTGTCCCCCTGCCAGCGGATCCGCACGATCCGGCGGGCGTAGTCGACGCGGGCCTGCACGCCCGGCAGGATCCGCGAGATATTCTCGACCAGCCAGACGCAGGCGGCGCAGTGCATGCCGTCCAGCAGCAGTTCGGTGCTGCGGGTTCCATCCGAGGCGGTCCGCACGTGCCGCTGCGTATAGGCGTCGTGATCGAGCGCGGCGAAGTCGCCGCCGGGTTCGGGCGCCTGCTGCGGCGGAACGTTGGTGGCGGACCGCATGCCGTAGTAGCTGTCGAGGCCGTGCTGGCGAATCACGGCATGGACCGTCTCGCACCCGGTGCAGCAGAAGGCCGGCTGTCCGTCCCCGGTCCGCAGTCCGGGCGGAACCGGCAGGCCGCAGTGCGTGCAGCACTGGGCGGCGGCGGCCGGAGCGCGGTCGGCGTTGGCCTGGTCAAGGAGCGTCATGGCTGCAGCACGGCAACGGCGCGTCGGCGAGGTTGGCGACGTGTTCCTGGGCGGCGACGGCCGACTCGAGGGCCGGCGGCGGGGCGAACATCCGCGGGGTCAGCGGAACGCGGCGCACGACGGTGTAGCCGCCGATCACGATCAGCGCGAGCCCGCCGAGCAGCGCCGGCCAGCGTCCGGCCCGACCGGCGAACTGCTGCAGACCGAGTCCGAGTCCGAGCAGGATCGGCACCGTGCCGAGCCAGAAGACCGCCATCGTCAGACCGCCCCAGAGCGGACTGGCGGTCCCGGCGGCGGCAATCGCGAAGACGTACAGCCAGCCGCACGGCAGCAGCGTGGTCAGCAGTCCGAGCGTCAGGGCGCGATGCAGCGGCGGAAACGCCAGGGCGCGGCCGTGGCCCCACATCACGAGTCTGCGAAGCGGCTCCGGCAATGGTGCGGTCGGAACGCGCAGCCCGGCCAGGCGCCCAAGCTGCATCAGTCCGAAGGCGATCATGACCGTCGCGGCCAGGACGGCGGCGAAGCGCTGCAATCCGAGCAGCGGGCCGCCGAAGTCCAGCAGCGCCCCGGCCGCGCCGGCGACCACGCCGAGCAGGACGTAGGTCACGAGGCGCCCGCCGTGGTAGGCGACGTGCAGGCGGACCGGGCGGCGGGCCTGCGGGTCGCAGGTGGCGAGGGCGACGACCGCCCCGCACATCCCGGCGCAGTGCGGGCTGCCGACCAGGCTGGTGACAAAGACGGTGGCGATCAGGCCGATCATGGTCGCGGTCGCTCCGCGGGCAGCGTGTCCGCGGGAGCCGGCGCGGCGTCGGCGGGCGGCGTGGCGGGCGTGTCGCGGACGATGCGGAAGTTCGGATCCGAGACGGCGAAGCTGACCATCGTGAAGAGGATGGTCGCATGTGCGACGAGCAGTCCGATGATGATCAGCGGCCAGGTGTACGAGCCGCGCGGTGTGGTGGTGGCTTCGGTGGTCATGGGTCGCTCCCGGCTGTCGGACGATGAGGTCCGATCAGCTTGTACTGCAGTTCCTCGCTGAAGCCGCCCTCCTGGTCGAAGACCCGCAGGGTCGCCAGGCAGATGCCCTGGGTAAAGGCCTCGGGCGGCAGCTTGATCAGGATCGTTTCACGGGCCATTTCGCGGGGGGCGAGATGGAAGCCGTCGGCATCGTAGACCAGGTCGGCGCCGGCGGGGTCGAGCACCTCGACGTGGTAGGTGCGGGGTTCCTTCGCCCGGCTGGTGATCTTCAACTGCAGGGCGTTCTGCACGGCGCCTTCGGTGGTCAGCGAGAAGGGACTGCCCTGCCCGCGGGTCAGGTGCACGTCGGCGGACCGCATGCCGGAGAGCTTGAAGAAGAACCCGGTCGCGACGGCGACGAGGATCAGCGGGTAGAAGATCACCCGCGGTCGCAGCAGGCGCGAGGTGCCTTCCTCGACGCTGCGTTGCGAGCTGTAGCGGATCAGGCCGCGCGGCTTGCCGATCTTGTCCATGACGGTGTCGCAGGCGTCGATGCACTGGGTGCAGGCGACGCATTCGAGCTGCAGTCCCTTGCGGATGTCGATGCCGGTCGGGCAGGTCGTCACGCACAGGCTGCAGTCGATGCAGTCGCCGGCCTCTCCGCGGTTCCGGGACGGCTTGGCCCGCGGTTCGCCGCGCTGCTCGTCGTAGGTGACGATCAGCGAGTCGCGGTCGAGCATGACCGACTGGAAGCGTCCGTAGGGGCAGGCGACGATGCAGGTCTGTTCGCGGAAGTAGGTGAAGTCGAACATCATCGCCGCGGTGGTGGCGAACATGATCAGGAACGGGGTCGGGTGTTCGAGCGGCGAGCGCTGCATCCAGTCCCAGAGCCGCTCGGTACCGACGAAGTACGCCAGGAACGTATGGGCCAGGAACAGCGAGACCAGCAGGTAGACCAGCAGCCGCAGGATCGTGCGGATCTCGTTCGGCAGTTTCGCGAGCGGGCTGCGGTATCCGGGTCCGCCGTTGAAGAAGCGTTCGAGCGGTCGATAGACGAACTCGAGGTAGACCGTCTGCGGGCAGGCCCAGCCGCACCAGACGCGTCCGAGCAGGGCCGTCATCAGGAAGATCGTGACGAACAGCCCGATCATCAGCAGGGCCAGCAGGACGGTATCGGTCGGCAGGAACGTGAAGCCGACCAGCGTGAACTCGCGGTTGACCAGGTCGATCAGCACCATCGGCTTGCCGGCGACCCGCAGGTGCGGCAGCAGCGAGAACAGCGCGATCAGACCGTAGGCCGTCAGCCGGCGGGCCTGCCAGAAGCGCCCGCGGAACAGCCGCGGACGCAGCCAGCGGCGCGAGCCGTCACGATTGAGCGTCGAAAGAACCTGCTCCTCAGGTTCCAGCAGCGGTAGTTCCGCCCCCATGGTGCTGCTTACTCCTCGCTCTCGGCCGGCGTGTCGGGCGCGGCGGCGTCATCCTCGACCTGCGGGGCGACGTACTCCGGCCAGGGCGGGATCACCTCGCCCTCGGCGGCCCGCCCGGGGATGTTGTTGCCGCGCATCGCGGCCACGTAGGCGGAAACCAGGACGATGTCGTTCGGATGCAGCTTGGTGCCCCAGGCCGGCATCGAGCCGTTGGCGGCCCCGGCCCGGACGATGCCCGGGATGTCGCTGATCTTCTTGACGTTCTTGTAGTGGTCGTCGGTCAGGTTGACGCCGTTGATGCCGGAGCCGTCCTTCTGGTGGCACTGGGCGCAGTGCTGAACGAAGACGGCCTGGCCGACCGCCATCCAGTCGGGCTCGTTCATGTACTTCAGCAGTGTCGGCTCGTCGCCGGTCAGTTTCAGGTCGCCGTACAGCAGGCGGACGTTGCGGGCCAGGGCGGCCGAGTGTTCGTCCTCGGTGGTCCAGCCGGCCCCGCCGATGTGGAAGAACACGAAGTAGAAGAAGCTGAAGACGATCGAGGCGGCGAACAGCCAGTTCCACCAGCCGGGGGTCGGGTTGTCGTATTCCTGGATGCCGTCGTAGTTGTGGTCGAGCAGGGACTGCTGTTGTTCGCTCACAGGGCGTTCCTCGCGTCGTTGTTGTCGTTCCGCACGCGGCGGGCTTCCTCGTTGGGCAGGTCGGCCTGCCGCCGGACGCTTCGCCCGGAACGCGTCAGGGCGAAGATGATGATCCCGGTAAAGGCGATCACGAAGATCACCAGGCCAATCTCGGTGAACGTCGTCAGGTTGGCGCCCGACGTGATCTCACGCAGCATCAGTCACCCTCCGCGGCCGCCACCGCCGGCGGGTCGCCCGCCTCCGGTTCGGCCGGCGCGTTCAGGTCGGTGCCAAGCCGGTCGAGGTAGGCGATCAGGGCGACGACCTGGCTCTTTTCGAGCCCGGTGCGGCCGGTCAGTTCCTCGATCTGCGCGGCGATCTCGGCCGCCTGGGCGCTGGCCAGATCAATTCCGCGGGTCAGTTCGTCGTCGGAGTACGGCACGCCGAAGTCGCGCATGACCTGCAGCTTGCGGGGCAGGCTGTCGAGGTCGGCCTCGGTCGTCAGCAGCCACGGGTACGGCGGCATCAGCGAGCCTTCGCGGTACTCGCCGGGGTTGACGAAGTGCTCGACGTGCCAGTCGGGTCCGCGGGTGCCGCCGACGCGTGCCAGGTCCGGCCCGATGCGGCGCGAGCCCCACTGGAACGGGCGGTCATAGACGAACTCGCCCGGCTTGCTGAACTCTCCGAAGCGTTTCGTCTCGGCCAGGATCGGGCGGATCATCTGCGAGTGGCAGTTGTAGCAGCCCTCGGCGATGTAGATGTCGCGGCCGACCAGTTCCAGCGGCGTGTAGGGTTTGACCGACGCGATGGTCGGGACATTCGACTGGATCACGAAGGTCGGGATGATCTCGAACAGCGACGCGACGCTGACGGCGATCAGGGTGTAGACCGTGAAGCGGACGGGCAGGTGTTCCCAGCGACGGTGCCAGGCGGCCTGCTGCCACTGGTCGAGCCAGTGGGCGAAGCCGGTCACGTGGGCCTTGAGTCGCGACGGCGGGGTGGGCGGATCGACGAAGTCGCGCGTCAGCGGCGGGGCTTCGTAGACCGGCTCCTCGTACCGGGCCGGACGGGCCGCCCAGGTTCGCAGCATGTTGTAGGCCATCAGCAGCGCCCCGGCGATGAACATCAGCCCTCCGCCGGCCCGCAGCCAGTACATCGGCACGACCTTGACGACCGTCTCGAGGAAGTCGCCGTACTTGAGCTGGCCGTTCGTGTCGAACGCCCGCCACATGCCGCCTTCGGTCAGGGCGGCCGCGTACATCGCCAGGACGTAGACGGCGATGCCGACGGTCGCGAGCCAGAAGTGCATCTCGGCCAGCCGCTTGCTGTAGAGCGGGGCCTGGAAGAGCCGCGGCATCAGCCAGTAGATCATCCCGAAGGTCATGAAGCCGTTCCAGCCGAGCGCGCCGGCGTGGACGTGGCCGATCGTCCAGTTGGTGTAGTGCGTCAGGGCGTTGACGCTCTTGATCGACATGACCGGCCCTTCGAAGGTCGACATGCCGTAGAAGGTCACGCCGACCACGAAGAACTTCAGGACCGGATCGCTGGTGACCTTGTGCCAGGCGCCCCGCAGGGTCAGCAGGCCGTTGATCATGCCGCCCCACGACGGCATCCAGAGCATCAGGCTGAACAGCATCCCGAGCGTCGAGGCCCAGGCCGGCAGGGCCGTGTAATGCAGGTGGTGCGGACCGGCCCAGATGTAGATGAAGACCAGCGACCAGAAGTGCACGATGCTCAGCCGGTACGAGAACACCGGCCGCTCGGCCGCCTTGGGCAGGAAGTAGTACATCAGCCCGAGGAACGGCGTCGTCAGGAAGAACGCCACCGCGTTGTGCCCGTACCACCACTGCATGAAGGCGTCCTGCACGCCGGCGTAGATCGTGTAGCTCTTGAACAGACCGGCCGGGACGACCAGGTTGTTGAAGATGTGCAGGACCGCGACCGTGACGATCGTCGCGATGTAGAACCACAGCGCCACGTACAGGTGCCGCTCGCGGCGGTGAATCATCGTCATCATGAAGTTCAGGCCGAACGCGACCCAGACCACCGCGATCGCGATGTCGATCGGCCACTCGAGTTCGGCGTACTCGCGCGACTGCGTGATCCCGAACGGCAGCGTCAGGGCGGCCGAGAGGATGATCAGTTGCCAGCCCCAGAAATGGAACCGGCCGAGGCCGTCGCTCCACATGCGGGCCTTGCAGAGCCGCTGGGTGGAATAGTAGATCGCCGCGAAGATCGCATTGCCCGCGAACGCGAAGATCGCCGCATTGGTGTGCAGCGGTCGCAGGCGGCCGAAGGACAACTGCGGGATGCCGAGATTGAAGGCCGGCGCCGCCAGCTCGAGGGCCGCGTACAGCCCGACCAGGAACGCGACAAGACCCCACCCGACCGTCGCGAAGACGAACAGGCGGACAATGGCATCGTCATAGGAAAAACGTTCAAGTGAGGCGGGCTCGACCGCCCCCGGGTCGGTGCCCGTAGGCGGCGCGATCGTATTGGTTGCCATGGTGCTCCTTCGTGAAATCCGTTGGCGGCAGCCGTTGCGCAGTTCTCATACCCGCCGGGACTTTGACCGCAAAGGTCCCGGACCCCATTCCTGGGGGGCATGATCACCCTTTCGCGGACTTTGAGCAATTGGCGTGCCACCACGGGACGGGATTCCCTGCCGCCAGAGGTTCCCGGGCGCCCGCCGGCTGGGAGCTTTCGCGCAAACCGTGGGGATTCTGCCCCACGAACGCGGTTTTCGCCGCCCTGACGGCGGTCCTTCCCCTGCTCCGCCCGACACGCGACAATCCCCGCCATCGCCGGAGACCCGCACATGCCCAGCCACACCGACGCACCCGACAACCCGCCGCCCCCCGGACCCCGCCGCATCGCGGTCCTCGGCGCAGGACTGGCCGGACTGACCGCCGCCGGCAACCTGCACGCCCGCGGCCTGGCGGTGACCATATTCGACAAAGGCCGCGGCGTCGGCGGGCGGATGTCGCGTCGCCGGCGCGATCCGTTCGCGTTCGACCACGGCGCCCAGTACTTCACCGCCCGCGACCCGGCGTTCCGCCGCCAGGTCGAAACCTGGGCCCGCGACGGAATCGTGGCGCGCTGGAACGCCCGGTTTGCCCGCATCGATGGCGATCGCGTCAGCCCGCACCCGGACGTCGAACGCTTCGTCGGCACCCCCGGGATGAACGCCCTCGCCCGCCACCTGGCCGCCGGCCTGCGGGTCGACAGCAACCGGCACATCACGCGGGTCAGCCGGGACGCGGGCACCTGGACCCTGCACGATGCCGACGGTCCGGTCGGGCGGTTCGATGCCCTGGTGTCGTCACTGCCGGCCGGGCAGGCCGCGACGCTGCTCGGAGACCTGTCGCCTGTCGCGGCCACGGCGGCAGCCTGCCCGATGCATCCCTGCTGGGCCGTGCTGCTCGGCTTCGACCAACCGCTCGCAACCTCGTTCGACGCCGCCCACGTGCGGCCGGGACCGCTTGCGTGGATCGCCCGCAACAACAGCAAGCCCGGACGAGACGCGGCCGAATCGTGGGTCCTGCACGCGACGCCGGCGTGGTCGGCCGAGCACTTCGAGGATCCGCCCGAGCGGGTGATCGCCGCGCTGACTGAAGCCTTCGGCCAACTTCCGGGCGTGCAGCCGCCGCCCCCGCGGTTTCGGGATGCGATGCGCTGGAAGTTCGCGCTGGCCCCGGAACCGCTTGCGTGCGGAGCCCTGTGGGATCCCGATCGAAGCCTCGCCCTCTGCGGCGACTGGTGCGCAACCGCCCGCATCGAAGGCGCCTGGCAAAGCGGTCTCGCCGCGGCGGTTCAGGCCGGCGGGTGAGCGGCAAGAGGGTGGCGGGCGTCCCCTGATCCCGTCTCTCCCAGAGGCTTTTGCGTCAGAACAAAAAAGCCTCTGAGTAAGCAAATAAGCGAGCGACCAGGTAACAAGTTGTTCGTGCGGGGCTGTTTCTCCAGAACCCTGCCTACCTGGTCGCTTGCTGACTTGCGCACAGGCGATTGGTGCAATCGCCTCTCCTAGGGTACGGCGAGGATCGTGGCCGGGCTGAGGTTGCCGACCCGGTCGACGGCCCGGACGACGATCAGGTCGCAGGCACCCGGGACGGAGACCTTGCGGGTGTCGGCGGGTTCGATCTGCAGGCTCCAGTCCTCGCCGGTGCGGCTTTGCACGACCCAGTGGGTGCCGGCCGGGTCGGTCTCCGCGGCGAGATGCACGACCAGCGTTTCGGCCTCGCGCTGCACGAACGCCAGCGGGGCGGGCAGTTCGGGAGCCTCGAGCCACGGCGTGGCCGGCACGAGGGCCGGCGTCCGGTAGAGGGCGGCGATTCGGGCCCGCAGCGTATCGGGGTGCTTCAGGAACCACTTGGCGCTGAAGTAGACGTTGCCCGACGCGCCGGACTGTTCGCGGGTCACCTCGACCTGGCGGGCGAGTTGGTGCTCATCCCACCCGCGGCCGGTGCTGAGCGCCCGGTGAGCGGCGTTGCCGGCCCAGATGTGCCGCTGCCGGCGGTTTTCGTCGACCCACCAGCGGAGCAGCACCGGGTAGCTCTGCCCGGGCGGATCGATCGCCCAGTACAACTGCGGCACGAGATAGTCGAGCCAGCCCTCGCGCAGCCACAGGCGGGCGTCGGCGAACAGGCCGGTGTAGGCGTCGAAGCCCTTGATCTGCGACGGGTGGCCCGGCCGCCAGATGCCGAACGGGCTGAACCCGACGCGCACGTGCGGGGAGGTCGCGCGGGCCCGCTCGTAGACCTGTCGGACGAACCGGTTGATGTTGTCGCGTCGCCAGTCGTCGCGCGACAGGTCCCCGCCCTGCCGCTGGTACGCCGCCCAGGTGGCATCGTCCGGGAACGGCACCTTGCCCCCGCCGTCGGCATCGACCGGGTAGGGATAGAAGTAGTCGTCGAAATGCAGGCCGTCGAGGTCGTAGCGGGTCAGCAGATCCTCGACCACGGCCAGGCTGTGCGCGCGGGCCTCGGGGTGGCCGGGGTCCATCCAGTGGTACGGTCCGTAGCGATGCACCCACTCCGGATGGGTCCGGATGACGTGCGTATCGCTGACGGTGTCGTTGGCCGGGTGCGAGGCGCGGAAGGGATTCAGCCAGGCGTGGACTTCGAGTCCGCGGCTGTGGGCGGCGCGAATCGTGAACGCGAGCGGATCGTAGGGCGGATCCGGCGCGACGCCCTGCCGGCCGGAGAGGAAGGCCGACCACGGTTCGAGTTCCGATTCGTAGAGTGCATCGGCGACCGGGCGAACCTGGAAGATGACGGCGTTCAGGTTCATCTCGACGCACATGTCGAGCAGGGCCAGCATCTCGTCCTGCTGGTCCGCGGTGCTCAGCCCCGGACGGGACGGCCAGTCGATGTTGTCGACCGTCGCGATCCAGATGGCCCGCATCTCGCGCGGGACCGGCGGCAGGACACGTTCGCCGGCCAGCAGATACTCACCCGCCAGCACGACGGCCAGCACAACAAGACAGTTTCGCGGGACCGATCGCACAGGCACCTCCATCGGATTCGGGTCGCAGCGAATGGTAGAGAACGCAGCGCCCGACCGCCAGCGACGCCCCTCCGGGGGGGCGAGGGAGCCAGGGAGCGAGGGAGCAAGGGAGCCAGGGAGCGAGGGAGCGAGAAGAGGCGGGCGGGATTCGTTTCGATCCTGTGCTCCCCTGCCGGCCTGCGCCACGCCTTCGTGGTCGTGCCTCGCGATGCAGCCTCGACGCGCGAAAGACGAAGCGGAAGTTGCGTACCCCTCCCCCTCGCTCCTCGCTCCCTCGCTCCCTTGCTCCCTTGCTCCCTGGCTCCCTCGCTCCCTTGCTCCCTCGCTCCCTCCTGACCGGGTACCATTCCCGGGATGGATGAACTGTCCGGGCGGCACATCGTGATCTGCGGTGGCAGCGGGTTCCTCGGGATGAACCTGCACCGCGCGCTGCGGGATTGCGGGGCCCGGGTCACGATCGTCTCGCGCAACCGGCCGGCCGGTGACGGCGTCGAATGGCGGGCCTGGGACGGACACAGTGCCGGTCCCTGGCGGGAAGCGCTCGACGGCGCGGACGGCGTGGTCAACCTGGCCGGACGGACGGTCGATTGCGTCAAGACTCCCGACCATTGCGACGAGATCCTGCGTTCGCGGGTCGAGTCGACGCGTGCGCTCGGCCAGGCTCTGCAGCGCTGCACGCGGCGTCCGCCGGTCTGGGTCCAGATGAGCACCGCTCACATCTACGGCGATTCGCTCGACCGGGTCTGCGACGAGGACGCGGCGACGGGCTTCGGCCTCGCGCCGACGGTCGGCGCGGCCTGGGAGGCGGCCTGCCGCGAAAGCTGCCCGGAGGGCGTGCGGACGGTGCTGCTGCGCACCAGCTTTGTTCTCGGGCGGCGCGGTGGTGCCCTGCAACGCATGGCCGGGCTCGCCCGGTGGGGCCTCGGCGGACGGATCGGCCACGGACGCCAGGGCATCAGTTGGATTCACGAACGGGACATGAACCGGATCTTCGTGGCCGCCCTGACCGACGCGGCCCTGGAGGGCGTCTACCTGGCCACCGCGCCGCACCCGGTCCCGAACGCGGACTTCATGCGGGCCATCCGCGCGGCGCTGCGGATGCCGATCGGCCTGCCGGCGCCCGCCTGGGGCGTCCGCCTCGCCGCCCCCCTGCTGCTGCGAACCGACCCCGAACTGGCGCTGTACGGGCGCTACTGCATCCCGCAGCGCCTGCTCGACCACGGCTTCACGTTCGAGTTTCCTGAAGCGGAACCCGCCCTCCGGGATCTGCTTGCCAGATAAGCGTGGGAGGGAGCGAGGGAGCGAGAAGGAGGCGGGCGGGATTCGTTTCGACCTGTGTTCCCCTGCCGGCTTGCGCCCCGCGTTCGTGGTCGTGCCTTGCGACGCAGCCTCGGGCGCGCGAAAGACGAAGCGGAAGTTGCGTACCCCTCCCCCTCGCTCCCTCGCTCCCTGGCTCCCTTGCTCCCTTCGCTCTCCGGCTCCCTTGCTCCCTCCGCTAATGCGTCCGCTTGTACGGCGTGTATCCGTCCTCGGGAATGTCCGGCTTGAGCAGCAGCAGGCCGTGGGCCGGCAGTTCGACGGTCAGCAGTCCGGAGCCGAACCATTGCAGCCGGCCGCTGAGGACGTCGCGCAGGTTGGCGTTCATCAGCTTGCCGGCCGGGACGGCCACGGTCTCGGTCACCGGCTGGTCGGTCGGGTTGACCAGCACGATGCAGGTATCGGCGGCGCGATCGGTGCGGCGGAGGAAGCCGAAGAGGCGCTCGGTCGCCAGGGCGGTGGCATCGCCGATCCGCAGGGCGCGGTGTTCGCGGCGCAGGGCGATCAGGCTGCGGGTCCAGGCCAGCGTCGGGTTGTCGTCGGTGTGCAGGTCCCAGCGCATCGGGGCCCGGTTGCGGGGATCGTGGCCACCCTCCATGCCCAGTTCGCTGCCGTAGTAGATCAGCGGCGACCCCGGCAGCGTGAACTGCAGCAGCGTCAGCAGACGCCGCCGGGCCTCGTCCGGGAAGCGCGTCCGCAGGCGGGTCGTGTCGTGGTTGTCGAGCATCAGCCACGATCGCAGCAGCCCCTCGGTCGGCGTGTCGCGCAGCATGGCGGCGAGGGCCTCGCCGGCCCGCCGTCCGCTGAAGCGTCCGTCGCAGACGGCGAAGACGATCTCGCGCAGGTGGAAGTTCATCACGCCGTCCATCGCCCGCACCCAGTGATCGGGATAGGCCCAGGCCTCGCCGATGATCCAGCAGTCGGCCCGGGCGGTGTGGGCCGCATCGGTCAGTTCCCGCAGGTAGCGGGCCCCGATGTCGTACGAGACATCCAGCCGCCAGCCGGCCACGCCGTCACGCAGGTAGCCCTGCACGACCGAGTCGGGATCGCCCCACAGGCGGGCCCGCACGGCCGGGTTCTCGAGGTTCAGTTCCGGCAGGTTCGGCACGTTGTACCAGCAGCGATAGCCGGTCCGGGACTCGTCGAAGATGAACCAGTCGCGGGCCGGGCTGTCGGGGTTGTCGCGGGCCTCGATGAAGCGCGGCGCGGTGCGGCCCATGTGGTTGAAGACGCCGTCGAGCATCAGGCGCATGTCGCGCTTTCGCAGGTCGTCGGCCAGGGCGCGGACATCGTCGCGCGTGCCGTACTCGGGCGAGACCTTGAAGTAGTCGCGGGCGTCGTATTTGTGGTTGGTGAAGGCGTCCTGGATCGGGTTCAGGTACAGCACGTCGACATCGAGATCGGCGATGTAGTCGAGGCGACTCCGCAGGCCGGCCAGGTCGCCGCCCCAGAACGCCAGTTCGTGCGCGGTCAGTCCGTACTCCGGCAGGCGCGGGCCCGGGACCGGCAGTTCGTCCCAGGTGTGCAGCGTGCGCGGCGGCGCGTAGAGGTCACGCCTGGCGGCCAGGGCTTCGGACGACGGCGGCGCGAAACGGTCGACCAGCACCTGGTACAGCACCGGCCCGACGCGCCAGTCGGCCGCCCGCGCGGCCATCACGGCGGCCCGCTCGCGATCGTTCGCGTCGGCCCACGGCAACGCCCCGGGCGGGTCGGCCACGGCGGCAATCGGCAGCGCGGCGAGCAGGATCAGCAACAGCTTCATCATGGGTCCCCATCAGTCTCGGTTTACAGATGCGGTCGCATTCTATAGTGGGAGCCGGCGTGTGGCTGTGTTAGCCTTCGAACGGCAAGCCTGGCGGCCGCGCCACCCGGAACCACCACGATGACGTCCGCTTCGATCGAAACGCGAACCTTTCGGAACGGCCTCAGCGTGGCCCTGATCGGCGTGTTCTTCTGCCTGCTCGGAACGCTGGGCGTCATCGGCCTGGTCTTCATCGCGACCCGCCCGGCCGAGGGCGGAATCCCCTCCACGGTGCGGATCGCGCTGGTCGCGATGACCGCCCTGCCGCTGGCGTTCATCGTCCTCGGCGGCTGGCTGAGCCTGGCCGGGGAGCGTGTCACGCTTGACCCGCCGCGTCGCGAGGTTCGGATCGCGTACGGCCTGTGGTGGGTCTGGGAGCGTGAGGTCGTCCCGCTGACCGCGTTCGAGGCGATCGGACTGACCCGCGAAGTCGCCCGCGTCGGGCATGGCGACCCGCACGGCAGCGCGGCGCACGTGATCCGACTGCTGGGCGCGGCGCGCGAGACGGAACTCGCCCGGCGCGGTGACTACCACGCCGCGCGTCGGCTGGCCGAGTCGCTCTGCACCCTCTGCGACCTGCCGCTGCGCGACATGACCGAGGCCGAAACCGTCGAGCGCGAGGCCGGCACCCTGCAGGAGTCGCTCGGGCAGCGCGCCCGCCGGCTTGGTGAAGCGGCCGCGTGGCCGTCCCCATTGACCGACAACCGCATCGAGACGACCAGCGAACCCGGGCTGACCACGCTGCATCTGCCGCGTCCGGACGGCGCGATGATTCGCGAGGGCATCCTGTCGCTGGCGTTCCTGCTGGCGATCTACGGCGGGGCGCTGGTGGCGCTCGGGTTCTTCCTGCGATCACTGCTCGCGGCGGTGCAGCGCGAGGCGTGGCTGCCGCTGGTGTGGGGTGCGGCCCTGCTGCCGATCGTCGCCCTGCTGCTGTTCGGCTGCTTCCTGCTGCTCGCGCGGGAACAGGTGGCGGTCTCGCATCGCGGCCTGCGGCGGACGTGGGAGATTGCCGGGCTGACGCTGCGGCGCGCGTATCCCGGCGACGAACTCGAAGACCTGGTCTGTAACCGTGACGAACTGCTTCTGCGGAGCGACCGCCGCACCCTGCGAATCGGGTTTGCCCTGCGCTCCGGCGAGAGGCGCTGGCTGGGGCGCGCGCTGCGGCACCTGCTGACGCACGGGCCGCGCCCGCCCGGCGGTCCGGGCCCGCGGCAACCGGGATGAAAGGGTTGCGAGCGTGTCGTTCTGTCGCCAGAATCTCGGACAACCCGAGAAACGGAGTTCCCGGATGAGATCCTCGCCCGCCCGCGCCCTGCCCGTGGTCGTCCTCGTGTTCCTGCTGACCGGCTGCAGCGGCGGACTGCATCGCCAGGGCGAGCAGCAGATCAGCCTGCACGGTTCGTGGGGTGCGCCGATCTCCGGGGGCGGCATCTGGCCACCGGCGGACGGCAAGGACGAGAACTGGGGTGCGACGGTCGGGTACGGGCACTACCTGTCGGACCGGGTCGCGTTCAAGGTCGACCTGACGCCCTACCGCCAGTACCGCGTCAACCGCGGCGCGGTGCACGCGGGCGAACTGCAGATCGGCTTCCGCTACCACTTCGCCGAAGTCCCGGTCGGCGAGACCGAGGTGGGCCTGTTCGCCGAGATCTACGGCGGGCTGATGCACAGCAGCGAGACCTATCCCGAGGGCGGCGCGAACACCAACTTCACCCAGGACACCGGCGTCGGTTTCGAAGTGCCGCTGGCCGACAATGTCAGTTGGACCAGCGGCTACCGCTACCGCCACCTCTCGCACGGCCACGTCTTCGGCGGCGACCCGAACCCGAGCCAGAACGACAACCAGGTCTACACCGGGCTGACGTTCTCCTGGTAAGCTTGCGCGGGTGAAAAAGTGAAAGCGTGAAAGCGTGAAAGAGGGGGTGCTGGCCGAGCCTCCGCTGTGCGCCAACGCAGACAGACATGACGCAAGAAGAGCCCGCCCATTCATCGCCGCTGTGGGAAACGGACATCAGTGCCGCGGTTCGCGTCGTGGTTGGCAGCCTGCTTCTCGGCGGTAGCCTCTACCTGTCCGCCGTCTGGGCGCCCTGGCTGGTTCCCTTTCTCCAGATCGTGTTGCTGGTCTTCTGCCTGCCCGGCGCTGCGTGCGGCATGCTGGGAGGCTGGCTGAGAAACCCGTGGATTGGCTTCGGCACAGCGCTGTTGTGCGCACTGCTCTGGGTGCTCGGCAACTTTAACGAACCACTCGCGGGCTATCGAGACATGTTCCTCTACCACGTCGTCGAGGTGGAACTTCCGGGGCTGATGTACTTCCACACGTGGGGGCACCTGTTCCACATTGCCGTGCTTCCCGCCAACCTCGGTGCGGCGCTGATCGCCCACGATGTCTTCATCTGGATCGCCCGCTACCAGACACCGCCCGGAAGATGCACCGAGTGCGGGTACGACCTGACCGGGAACGAAAGCGGCACGTGTCCCGAGTGTGGAACCGAACTCGAGTGACCCGCGAAGCGTCACCTGCCATCCGCAAGCCTGCCAATGCGCCCCCCTTTCCACTCCTCCACTCTTTCACTTTTTCACTGCGCCCGCGGCGCAACCCCCAACAGGTGCCGGACGAAGAAGTCCTGTCGGCGTCGCCGGCCGTAGTCGGTTTCGGCCGCGCCGTGGCCGGCGCTGGGCATGACCAGCAGTTCGAAGTCCTTGTCGGCCTCGATCAGGGCATCGACGACCTGCATCGTGGACGAGGGATCGACGTTGCGGTCGAGGGCTCCGACGATCAGCAGCAGATCGCCGGTCAGTTGCTTCGCGCAGGTCACGTTCGACTGCGCGGCGTAGTGCTCGCCCAGCGGCCAGCCCATCCACAGTTCGTTCCACCAGATCTTGTCCATCCGGTTGTCGTGGCAGCCGCAGTCCGCGACCGCCGCGTGATAGAAGTCGCCATGCGCCAGCAGCGCCCGCAGGGCACTCTGCCCGCCCGCGGACCCGCCGTAGATCCCGACCCGGTCGAGGTCCATGAACGGGCGTTCCGCGGCCGCCGCGCGGATCCAGCGGATCCGGTCGGGGAAGCCGGAGTCGCCGAGGTTCTTCCAGCAGACGTCGTGAAACGCCTTCGACCGCCAGTTGGTGCCCATCCCGTCGATCCGCACGACGATGAAGCCCAGTTCCGCGATCTCGCGCGAGCCGTGCCAGCGCCGGAACGCCTTCGGAACGAAGTGGCCGTGCGGCCCGGCGTAGATGTTCTCGATCACCGGGTAGCGCCGCGCCGGATCGAAGTTGCTCGGATAGAACAGCACGCCCCAGATGTCCGTCCGCCCGTCGCGGCCGGTGGCAACGAACCGCTCCGGCGCCCGCCAGCCCGAGGCGCGCAGCGGGGCGAGATCGGCGCGTGCCAGTTCGAGCACCAGGCCACCGTCGGCCGTACGTCGCAGTTCATGCACCGGCGCGGCATCGACGCGTGAGTACGTGTCCACGTAGTACCGCCCGTCCGGCGAGAAGCGCACCGTGTGCGTGCCGTCGCCCTCGGTCAGCCAGGTGACCGGACCGCCGTCCAGGCTGACCCGCCCGTAGTGCTCGTGGTACGGATCCTGGTCGGGATCGACGCCGACCGCCCGGAAGGTCACTTCGCGCCGGACGGGATCCACCCGCTCGACGCCGCGCACCGCCCAGGCGCCCGCGGTGACGGGCCGGATCTCTCCGTCACGGCGATCGACGCGGTAGAGGTGATTCCACCCGCTCCGCTCGGACATCCACAACAGGGCGTTCTCTTCTTCGAGATGCTGCAGGTGCAGCTTGGACGCGTAGTCGATGAACGTCGGGCTGGTCTCCTCCAGCACCGTGCGAACCGCTCCATCCTCCGCGGCGATCGCCAGGACCCGCAGGCGCTGATGCCCGCGCTCGTTGTAGAGCGCATAGCACTCGCGCCCGTCCGCCGACCAGTGCAGGTGATCCAGCGACCACGGGTTCGGCAGCAGCGCGTCGCTGACCGGTATCGCCCGGCGGCCCGGCAGATCGAAAAGCGCCAGGCGCGGCCGGGCGATGCGGTCCCCCGGCTTCAGGTAATCGAGTTCATGCACAACCGGCTGCACGCCTCCGTCCGGACGGGCCTCGACCAGGTGAATGCGGTGCGTCTCCGCCGGTTCCGCGCGGACCACCAGCAGGCGCGTCCCGTCCGGCGACAGAGCGTGCTGCCCGGTGTAGGCATCCTGCGGCGTGCCGTCACGGCTGAGCGCGACCGGGGGTCCGGACGGCGGATGCAGCACGACGTTGTCGTCTTCGATGCTGACGCGAGGCTCGGTGGGACCAGGCGCCGGTCGACTCGTCGGCTGCGTGCCCTGCTCAGGTGCCCGGATGTTCAGAATGCCGGCGTCGGCGCCCGCTTCGTAGAGCCCGAGTTCCCGGCCGTCGGTTGCCCGGACGAGCCAGACATGCCCGTCGAAGGTGTGCTGGCCGTGCCGCTGGCCGTCCTCGAGCGTCGCGTACCGCCGCTCCCGGCCGGCGCGATCCAGCCAGATGATCTCGACCGGGGTCCCCGAGCGATTGATGAATTCCAGCGACGTCTCGCCGCCGCGGTCGCGCGAGCGCCGCCGCGTGATCGGCGGGGGGCGGAAGGCTTCGATCGCATCGAGCGGTAGGCGACGGACAGTCCGGCCGTCGGCATCGATCGCCAGGGCGGCCGGCGGATCGCCGCACAGCGCCACCAGTTGCCCGTCGTGCAGCGTGAAGCGTCGCAGCGGCAGGCGTCGCGGGTCCAGGTCCCGTTCGAGCAGCGCGGCACCGCGCGCAGCGACGAGGGCATGGTCGAAAGCCGGGCGGCGGGTTCCGTCGGCCGGCCGCACCTCGACGAACTCCCACTGCTCGGCGCTGCGCTGGTCGCGAAACACGAGCCGTTGCTCGTCCAGCCAGATCGTTTCGATCCGTTCGTTCGGGATCGGGTTCCGCTGGCTCCGCAGGCGGGCGGCCCGTTCGTAGTCCGCCCGCGTTCCCTGGCCGCGGGTCGCGTCGGCGCACAGCACGAGCAGCACCGCGATCAGGCCGTGACGAATCCGCATGCCATCCTCCGTTGCCGCCTGCGCCAGTGACGGCGTGCCCCTCGGACCCTGTTCCCGCTCCCGGTTCCCGTCGAAGCATAGCCGGTTCCCGTCGGAGGCCAAGAACGCGGGCACTGGACACCCGGGTCAGGAAAGGCGAGGATTCCGGCGGACGACAGGCCGGCCAGCAGGAAAGACCCCGGACCCGATGAACCCGCAACCGCCCACCACCGCCGCGGCCGACGGCCCGCTCTTTCGCTCGCCGCGCCGGATCCTGCTCGCGACGCTGGGCGTGCTGTGTGTCGGACTGGCCGGGTTGGGTGTGATCGTCCCGGGCATGCCGACGACCGTGTTCCTGATCGCGGCCTCGTACCTGTTCACCCGGAGTTGCCCGGTTCTCGAACGGGTGCTGATTCGCAACCGCTTCTTCGGGCCGTTCCTGCAGTACCTGGACGGGACGGCCGCCATGCCGGTCGTCGTCGTCCGCCGCACGCTGCTGATCATGTGGGTGTGCGTCGGGATCAGCACCGCCCTGCTCTTCGTCCGCGGCACGCAGATCTGGATCTGCCTCGTACCGATCGTGCTGGCGGTCGTCGGACATGTCTTCATCTGCCGTCTGCGGCGGTAAGAACCTGAAGGCGTGCGGCCGGCCGGTCTGATCCTTCCCCGCTGAATTGAAACGAGCCGCTCCCCCCCATGGAGGCAGCGGCTCGTTCCTGGGCTGTTACCGGGGGCTGCGCGGAGGAGACGAGGCCGCCGGCAAGGTGCCGCGGGGAAACGCCGTCTCCGGCGCCGGCCCGACACGCACCAGCTCTATGGTAGGTTTTTCGCTTATCCATGCAAGCGAAAAACGTACCCCGAACGGCGGAGGCGCGCCTGGCAGCCCTCTACTGGCAGTTCGAACCGAACGCGGCCAGCAGGCCGGCCAGGTCGCTGACATCGACATCGCCGTCGAAGTCGACGTCTCCGTCTTCGGGCAGGGCCGGTGCGAGCCCGAAGTTGGTCAGCAGCGTCGCGAGGTCGCTGAGGTCGACGACCAGGTCGCCGTTCAGGTCTCCGGCACAGGCGTTGCAGAAGCGGGCCCCGACCTTGAAGCTGGTGTCGAACTCGGAGAACGCGTAGCCCGGCTGGAATGAATCCCCGTAGGCGCTGCTGTTCGAATCGCACAGCAGTCGGTACACGCCCGGCGACAGCGTCCCGTAGACCACGTCGCTGCGCTCATCGGACGGGCCGTAGGCCTCGCGATAGAAGACCGCGTTCGGGTCGCCGTCCCGCCACAGTTCAACGTAAACGTACCCGTCGTCGTAGGCGGCCATGTAGTTGCTGAGCGCGAACTCGACCTGGGCGGCCAGTTCGAAGCTGACGTCGAAGGTCGACGAACCGCTGCCGTCGGCATAGCCGCCGCCGAACCCGAACGACTCGCCGTTGGCGAACGACGCCCCGCGGGCGTTGATCTCGAAGATCCGGATGTTCGAGTTCTGGTTGCCGCCGCCCTGCCCGAACGACTCGTCAAACGTGGCCGACGCGCTGGCCGATCCGGCGAACGGCGCGAAGTCGAGCGCCTGCTCGAAGTCGCCGTCCGAGACGCCGTTGCCGTTCGGGTCGGACGCGAACGCGCTGCCCGACACCGAGCGCACCTGCGTCAGCGGCGTGATCATCGCGACCGGCGTGAAGTCGCTGGTGGCCGCGATCGTCACCGCGCCGGTGGTGATCGAGGCCGAGGCGTCACCGCCCTGCGACGGGCCGTCCGAATCGCCCAGGGCCTCGACCGCAAGCTGCATCGACACCGAGAAACTCTCGCCGACCCGGACCGTGAACGACAGGCAGTCCTGTTCGCTGAAGCTGGCCGAGTCGTCGAAGACCTCGCCGCTGCCGTCCAGCACGACGCCGTGGTCGGTCCGCACCAGCCAGTTGGCGCGGGCTTCCAGGTTGTCGCCGAATGCGTTCAGGCTGCCGGCCACGTCGGCGGTGATGTCGATCCGCACGCGGTCGCCGATCACCTCGCCGGGGCCCGCGACCACATCGATGATCCAGTCGCCGCCGATCGGGCCGGACGTCTGCAGGCCGGTGCCGATGGCCGCGTTCACCTGGAACGGCGCGGCGTTGAAAGTCTCGCCCTGGACATAGAGCGTGGTCCGCTGCAGCGTGATCGTGCTCGGATCGGGATTGAGTTGATCGATTCCGGCCGCGCCAAAGGTGAAGTTGTCGAAGGTTCCGCCCTGCAGCGGTCCGACGAGGGCCGACAGCGGATCCGCGTCCGTGCCGCCGGGTCCCGGGTTCAGGTTGACCGAGGCGGTCACGACCGGATTCGTGCTGCTTCGCAGGACCAGGTCGGCCGCCGACGCGCTGGCCGCCAGGCTCCCGGCCGCGAGGACCGCGCAGGCGGCGTACGAGCGAAATCGACTCATCTTGTGCTCCTTCTCTCCGGATGTGCGTTGCGGAACGCTGACAGTCTAACGGGCCACCCCGATTGCCTGCACGTACAATCGCGTTTTCGGGCAGACCCGCGGGTCGGGACGGCGGCGGGTTTTCAACCGGCCGAACGCGGGATAGATTCCGGCTTCCGAGCCGGTCGGGTCCGACCCTCGCCGGCGCGCAACCTTGGAGAATCCATGCCCGCCAAGATGATTCCGTGGAGTCTTCCCGCCCGCGACACCGCCTGGCAGACGCGTCGGGGCGGCGAACTGCTGGAGGAGATGCAGACCCGCCGCAGTTGCCGCTACTTCTCCGAAAAGCCCGTGGAAGCAGGCGTGATCGAGCGGGCGATCGAGATCGCGCACACCGCCCCCAGTGGTGCGAACCGCAAGCCGTGGCACTTCGTCGCGATCGACGATCCGCAACTGAAGCGCGAAGTCCGCCTGGCCGCCGAGCAGGAGGAGCGGACCAACTACAGCGAGCGCTTTCCGCCGGCCTGGCTCGAGGCGCTCGAACCGATCGGGACCGATGCCAATAAGGCCTACCTGGAGGTCGCCCCCTACCTGGTCGTGCTCTTCCGCGTCGACTACGAGATACACGACGGAAACAAGATTCAGAACTACTATCCGATGGAAAGCATCGGCATCATGAGCGGGTTCTTCCTGATGGCCTGCCACATGCTCGGGCTGGCGACCCTGACCCACACGCCGAGTCCGATGAAGTTCCTCCGCGACCTCTGCCAGCGGCCGGCCAACGAGAAACCGATCCTGCTGATCCCGGTCGGCTACCCGGCCGACGACGCGGTGGTGCCCGACATCCCGAAGAAGCCGTACCGCGATGCGCTGACCTGGAATCGCTGAGGCCGAGGTGAGCCGGTCCGATGCCCGAACTGCCTGATGTTGAGGCGTACCTGCATGCCCTGCGTCGTCGGGTTCAGGATCGTCCGCTGACGAGTACAAGTGTGCGCGGGCCGTCGCTGCTGCGCAGTTTCGAGCCGCCCCTCGAGGCGGCGATCGGGTTGCGGGTCATGGCGCTGTCGCGGCTCGGCAAGCGGATCGTCTTCACGCTCGAGAACGACCTGTTCCTGGTGCTGCACCTGATGATCGCCGGACGGTTGCAGTGGAAGGAGAGCGGTCCGCCGCCGCGGGGGCGAATCGTGCAGGCCGTCTTCGGTTTTCCTGACGGCAGCCTGGTCCTGACCGAGGCGGGGACGAAGAGGCGGGCGACGCTGCACCTGGTGGCCGGTCGCGAGGCGCTGGCCGGGCATGACCCGGGCGGCGCGGAGGTGGCGGAGATCGACGCCGCGCGGTTCGACGAACTGCTGCGGCGCGAGAACCGGACGCTGAAGCGTGTGCTGACGAGTCCGCGGATCTTCGCCGGCATCGGCAACGCCTACAGTGACGAGATCCTGCACGCGGCCGGGCTGTCGCCGGTCCGTCGTTCGCGGCAGCTTGGCCCGGAGGAATCCGGGCGGCTGTATGCGGCGGCGCGGGACACGCTGGAGACGTGGCGCGAGCGGCTGTGTGCCCGCTTTGACACGAAGTTCCCCGGCCCCGGGCAGATCACGGCTTTCCGTCCGGAGTTCGCCGTCCATGGCCGGTACGGCAAGCCCTGCCCGGCATGCAACACGACGGTCCAGCGGATTCGCTATGCCGACAGCGAAACCAATTACTGCCCCGCGTGCCAGACCGGTGGCCGCGTGCTGGCTGACCGCTCGCTCTCGCGCCTGCTGAAGGACGACTGGCCGGGCGTGCTGGAGGAGTGAACCGCCGGTGCGCGGAGGGTTGGCGTTGACGGGCTCGCACGCCCGGGCGCATCCGACGGGTGGAGCGGACGCCGGTCGGTGCCGTGGCGTGAGGGACCGGACCCGGCGGCTGTTCGATTCCATCCGCGAACGTCTGCCGGACAAGCCGAACGCGGACGAGTCTGTGGGGTCGGCGGGCGGTGCGATCAGGAAAAATCGAGCGTCCAACACGCGTGGCGGGTTGAGGTTGCGCCGGCTTCAGGTGTTTGCCCGCTACCGCGGCTCCGCTCTGGCACGGAAAATGAACTTGGGTGGGGGGGTACCCCGGGGACGATGCGGCGTTTCGACTCGGCCCGCCTGCCCGCCTGCCCGCGCACGCGCGCACCCGCGCACCCGCCCGCTCCCACTGCCGCCCGGCGGCCCGGCCGCTCGCGCACCCGCCCGCTCGCGCCCCCGTCCGCCCGCAAGCCCGTCCCTCGCTCGAACCCCGCTCCCCACGCGCGTCCTCGCCCCCTGCCCGCGCACCCGCTCGCTCCCAGTGCCGCCCGCCGGCCGCCCCCGCACGTCCCCCCCTTCCGTTCGCCCGGATCGTCGCCGGCCTGCTCGCGCAGAAGTCGGGCCCCCGCGGCTCGCACCAACGCAGTCGTGCCACCGCCCCTGCGTTCAGGAGTGGTGGCACGAGCCAAGAATGCCAGGTTGTCAGCGGAGCACCAGCCCCGCATCCCGATCCCGCCGCGGCACTACCGCTTCCGCAGGATCGAACGGATCCGACTGCCCAGCGGACGAACCGACGCCGAGCGACGAGTCACCACCGTCCGCGGGGCCGAGCGAACGATCGGCCGCGGTGCAGACCGCAGGATCGGCCGCGAGCCGGTCCGGATCACGGTGCTGCGATGATAGCCAGAGCGGAACCGGTCCGGCGGGCAGAAGCGGCTGCCGCGATACCCGTAGTTGCTGAAGCCGAAGCCGATATTCAGGCTGGGACGCGGCTGGTAGACCGCCACCGGCGTCACGTAGTGCTGCGTCACCACCGGCTGCGTGTACACCGGAACCACCGCGGGCTGCGCGTAGGCCGGCACGACCGCCGGCTGCGTGTAGACCGGCTCGGGCTGAACCTCGTAGACCGGCTGCGGCGCGGGCTGCACCGGCTGGGGCGCGGGCTCGATGAACCGTTCGTCCACCTGCACCGGCTGCGTCGGCACGTAGCTGTGGGCCACCTCGATGCCATCGACGAGCTTCACCCGGGCGTCGTCCCGATCCAGGGCCGGGCTCTGCGGGTCAGGATAGACCTGCCCGATGATCCGCAGGTCGCGATAGTGCGTCACCTGGTTGGCCGGCACGCTGAAGCTCAGGCTGCCCTCGAAGGTCAATTCGTCGTCATCCACCTCGCTCGGACGATCCAGCAGGACCACCACCTCGAACGGGCGGTTGTCTTCGGTGAACAGCAACTGCCGGTTGTATTCCAGTTGCAGTACCAGGGCCAGGTCGGCCGGGCTCTGCCGCGTCCGAACCTCGACCTCGTACGCCACGCTGATGTTCCACTCGGTGCCAGCCGGGGTGATCCGGGCGGACAGGTCGTCGATCTCGGCCTTCAGATAATGATCATCCGCCAGCGCGACCGTGCTCAGCCCCAGGGCGGCCAGCGTCGCGAGCATGTTCCGGAGTTTGTTCATTGCGTACTCCCCATCCGCCAACCCGCCTCGAAGTCGAGCAGACCGCCCCGCGTTGGCGTCCGGAACCGGCCCGTATCTATCTTTGACACGTCCAGGGTGTCCCCGTTATTCATCCGAAACGCGGATTTCCCCAGCGGACCCCGCCCCGCCGCACGCTCCCGGCGTCCAAAAAAGTCCACATTCCGGCCAGAGCTACACATTTATCGGACATTTGGCCGATCAGACACCGTCGGACGCCCGTGCAAAAAGGAGCGAAGGACGCCCCGGCAGGGACCTCCTCCGCTCCTCTAAGGTTCGCAGGAACTCCGCGTCAGTTGCAGCAGCCGCCGCGGCCGGGAACCATCAGCCCGCCGACCTCGGTTTCGTCCCGATGCCCGTTTCCGTTTCCGTTCCCGTGAACCAGGACGGAATCGGCATCGCGCGAGACCGCCGGCAGCCGGCAGGTCCCGTCCAGGAAGGTGACCCCGACCGGAACGAACGAACCGTCCACCGGCTCGAGCTGGTCCAGCCAGTAGGCCCGGTCGTCGCGGTAGCAACTGAAGAACTGCCCGCGATTCTCGGGGTGCTTGCTGCGGTGATAGCGGAAGTGGATCCGCTCGCTGTCGACGCCGCAGATCTCGATCTTGCCGGTCTCGTGCGACATCGCGAAGCGTGCCCGACCCGCCAGGCCGGACTCGCGCGTGACCGCGTCCCGCCAGATCTCCCAGCCTTCGACGATCGGCACCTCGTACGGCTCGTTGCCGGCCGTCGGGCGCCCCTGGAACAGGTAGTATGGCGGCACGCCGATGTGGGAGAGCGTGCCCCACAGATCGGCCAGGGTGTCGGGGTCGTCGTTGATGCCGCGGATCATCGGGCACTGGTTGACGCAGGTGACGCCGCAGGCCTGGTACATCGCCAGGCCCTTGATCGCCAGGGGCGTCAGTTCGCGGGGGTGGTCGAAGTGGGCCATCAGGTAGATCCGCTTCTCGGGCGTCGAGAACTCCCGCAGGGTCTCCTGCAGGCCCTCGTCGCGGAGGATGCGGAACGGGTCGAACGCGGGCATCTTCGAGCCCATGCGGATGATCTTGACGTGCTCGATCTCGCGCAGTTGCTGGAGGATCTCGCGGAGCCGGCGGGTGCTCATGATCAGCGGGTCCCCGCCGGTCAGCAGCACGTTGGTCACCTCCGCGTGCTCCCGGATGTAGGCAATGCCGTCCGAGACGTCCTTGGTGACTTCCTCGTTGTCATCCATGAACAGCCGCTTGCGGAAGCAGTAGCGGCAGTAGGCCCCGCAGACCTCGTTGCAGAGGAGCAGGACCGTGTCGGTGTACTTGTGCTGTACGCCCTGGGCGACCGTGTTGGCGGCCTCGTTGCTGGCGTCGAGCTGACCCCAGTCGTTCAGCTCCTCCGAGCGGGGGATGATCAACTGCCGGATCGGATCGTTGGGGTCGTCCCAGTCGATCAGTTCCAGGTAGTAGTCGTTCGCTCGAAAGACATAGACCTCCGCCACCTTGCGGAGTCTCTCACGCTCTTCTTCCGGGATATTCGGGATCTCGTCCACCCGACGGATGTATTTGACCCTGCGAACGTCCTGTGGAGATACGTTCAGCGTTTTCAAGGTGACGGACATCGGAGCACCTCCAGTCGATACCTTCCTCCATGTGCCAGTCCGGACGGAGTGGCCAATCGGAAACCGACTTCATCAAGGGATTACAGAAGCCGAGCGGACCGCGGTTACACCCACGTCCTTACCAAAGGAGACTAACCGCCCCCGCGCGTCGGGGCAACGCGCGAGACGATTCGAGATTATAACGACAACCCCATACAGACAGGTAACTTAAGAGCATTTCAGGAGTTAGCGGGTCGCGTGGCTGATGGTTATCGGACGCAGGGTCAGTCCCCGTCCGAGCCGTTTGCCCGCCGAAAAACCGCCACAATGTCCTCGATCGGGACCACGAACAGACGGTTATCGCCCTCAAAGTCCACCGGGATGGCCGTCTTCGGGTTGAACAGCACCTTGTCGTACTGCCGGATCGGATAGTCCTCGTCCCGATCCACCTGGGCCGAAACCGCCACCACCCGACCGGTGATGGTCGGGATCTCGATGTTCCCCGGCAGTTCGATCCCGCCCTTGGTCTTCTTCTTGTCCTCATCCTTGCGAATCAGGACCCGTTGCCCGAGCGGTTCGACGATCTCGAGGCTTTTCTGCTTGCCGCTTGCTTGGCCCATTCCTACTGCCCCGTATACTGCTGTGAACAGCACCATCCCTATCCGAGAAGACTCTAGTGCATCCCACCGCCGTCCGCAAACTCCTGCACCAGCTCCGCGACGGACAAACCTCCGTGGACGAAGTGGTTAGGCGTCTGGCCAGCCTCCCCTTCGAGGACCTTTCCGAGGCCGTCGTCGACCATCACCGCGGCCTCCGCTGCGGGTTTCCCGAGGTCATCTACGGGGCCGGAAAGACCATCGACCAGGTCCGCCAGATCTTCGCCAGCCTCGCCGCCGGCGGCGGGCCGGTCCTCGTCACCCGGGCCGAACCGGACCTCGCCGCGGCCCTGCTCCGCGAATTCCCCGACGCACAGCACAACCAGGCCGCCCGGACCGTCGCCTGGCGCCCCCTGCCACCCGACGACGGCGCCGGATTCATCGCCGTCGTCGCCGCCGGAACCAGCGATCTGCCCGTCGCCGAAGAGGCCCGCGTCACCGCCGAGACCATGGGCAGCCCCGTCCGGACCATCTACGACGTCGGCGTGGCCGGCCTGCACCGCCTGCTCGGCCGGGTCGAGGATCTGCAGTCCGCCAACGCCCTCGTCGTCGTGGCCGGCATGGAGGGGGCCCTGCCGAGCGTGGTCGGCGGCCTGGTCTCGCGGCCGGTCATCGCCGTCCCGACCAGCGTCGGGTACGGGGCCAACCTCGGTGGGATCACGGCCCTGCTCGGCATGCTGACCAGTTGTGCCTCGGGCGTCTCGGTCGTGAACATCGACAACGGCTTCGGGGCGGGCTACCAGGCCAGCCTGATCCACCGTCTGGCCGCTCCGCGCCAGGATTCCGACCATGCCTGACCTGCCTGTCGTCACCTCCGAGTTCCAGCCGCTGCCGCCGCGACAGGCGGCCGCGCACAAGGGCACGACCGGTCGCATCACGATCATCGCCGGCAGCCAGGGCATGAGCGGGGCCGCCGCGCTGGCCGCCCACGGCGCGCTGCGAGGCGGGGCCGGACTGGTCCGCGTCCTGACCGCCCGGAGCGCGCAGCCGATGGTGGCCGGGCATGTCGCCTGTGCGATGGTGACCCCCCTTCCCGAGACCGAGCACGGCACCCTGGCCGAGCAGACCCCCGAGGCCTGGCGGCGCCTGCTGGCGAGACAGGACGCGCTCGCGATCGGTCCCGGCCTGGGGCTCTCAACCGAGAACGCGGTGAACCTGCTGACAATTCTGGGCCAGATCGAGCCTCCGCTGGTCATCGATGCCGACGCGATCACGCTGCTCGCGCAGGTCCACGCGCAGGTTACGCTGCATCCCGAGCGGCATATCCTGACGCCGCACCCGGGCGAGGCGGCCCGCCTGCTGGAAGCCACCGGAGCCGACCCCGACATCGGGCAGGATGACGACAGCCGACACGCCGCCGCCCACTGGCTGGCGTGCCACCTGAAGGCCACCGTGCTGCTGAAAGGCCGCCGGACCGTCGTCTGCGACCCGTACCGAAGCTACCGCAACACCACCGGCAACCCCGGGATGGCCACCGGCGGGATGGGCGATGTTCTGACCGGACTGATCGCCGCCCTGCTCGGACAGGGACTCGACGCGTTCGACGCGGCCCGACTCGCCGCCCGCGTTCACGGCCACGCCGGCGATCTGGCCGCGCGCGAGATCGGGCCGGTCGGCCTGCTGGCGAGCGACCTGGCCGAACGGATCCCGGCCGCCCTGGCCGAAGTCTGCGGCTGGCGGCGCTGATGCGGATCGCGTACCTGGTGACGGACCTGCAGCGTGGCGGCACACCGCTGCGACTGGCCCGCCAGGCCCGCCTGCTGACCGGGGCGGGCGTCGAGATGCTGGTCGGCTGCCTGGCTCCGAGGGGGCCCGTCTCCGATGACCTGGAACAGGCCGGCGTGGCGACCTTCGCCTGCGGCGCGACCCGCGCCTGGCACCTCGGGGCGCTGCGGCGTCTGCGAGAGACCCTTGCCGACTGGCGTCCGGACCTGCTGCACTGCACGCTGACTCACGCGAACGTGGCCGGACGCGTCGTTGCGCGTCCTATGAACCTGCCGGTGATCGGCGGAACGGCGACCATCGAAGTGGAGCGCCCGCTGCACGGCTGGCTCGAGCGGATGACCATCGCCCGCGATACGGCCCACACCGTCGGCGCGGCGTGCGTGCGGGACCATGTCGCGAGACGGTACCACTACCCGGCCGGACGGATCGCGGTGATTCCGCCGCTGATCGAGACGAGTCCGCATCCGACCCGCGGCGAGGCCCGGGCGGCGCTGGGCATCGCGGCCGACACCTTCCTGGCGGTCTGGATCGGACGCTGCGATCCGGTCAAGCGACTCGAATGGCTGCTGCCGGTGGCGGGCAGGCTGGGGTCGGCCGGGCGGGTCGCGGTGATCGGTGACGGCCCCGAGCGCGAACCGATGCGGCGACAGATCGAGCGGCACGACCTGTCCGAGCGCTTCCTGCTGCCCGGCTGGCAGGTCGCCCCGCAGGCCTGGCGGGCGGCGGCCGACGTGCTGCTGTGCCCGTCGCTGACCGAGGGCGTGCCGAACGCCGTCCTCGAGGCCCTCGCGATCGGCTGCCCGGTGGTTGCCAGCGACATCCCGAGTCACCGGGAACTGGCGGCCGGGAGCGACGGTCTCCTGCTGGCCGACGATCCGGGGGTGTTCGCCGAGCGGGTGGCCGCGGTGCGTGATGATGTCGACCTGCGACAGCACCTGGGCGTGGCCGGGCGGGCGTGGGCCGAGCGCACGCTGCGTCCGGAGCGGACCCGCGAGGCGCTGCTGGGATTGTACGGGCGGGTGCTGGACGGAACCTGGCCGGGCGAGCAAGCTAGCAGCCCATGAGCAAGCCTTCGCAGAATGAACCGCTGCTGGTCGTCCGCGACCTGTGCACATCGTTTCCGTCGGCCGGCGGGCCGATCCCGATCGTCCGCAGCGTCAGCCTCGACGTTCATCGCGGGAAGACGCTGGGCCTGGTGGGTGAGAGCGGTTCGGGCAAGAGCACGCTGGCCCGGACGGTGCTGGGCCTGATCCCGGCCAGTGGCGGCAGCGTGCGATTCGACGGGCAGGAACTGCTGGGCCTGACGCCGCGGCAGTGGCGTCCGCTGCGGCGGCGGATGCAGATGGTCTTCCAGGACCCGGCCGCGAGCCTGAACCCGCGGATGACTGTGGCGGCGATCATTGGGGAGGGGTTGCGGGTACACGGTCTGTGCGACGGGCGGGCGGACAGCGAGAAGCGGGTGGCGGGCCTGCTGGAGCGGGTCGGTCTGCGGTCGAGCGACCTGCCGCGGCATCCGCACGAGTTTTCGGGCGGTCAGAAGCAGCGGATCGGGATCGCGCGGGCGCTGGCGGTCGAACCGGAGCTGATCGTCTGCGACGAGCCGGTGTCGGCGCTGGATGTTTCGATTCAGTCGCAGATCCTGAACCTGCTGAGCGACCTGCAGGACGAACTGGGTCTGAGCTACCTGTTCATCGCCCACGACCTGGCGGTGGTGCGGGCCTTCTGCGATGACGTGGCGGTCATGCAGCGCGGCGAAGTGGTCGAACAGGCGGACGCGGACACGCTGGTCGAGCATCCGCAGCATCCCTATACGCAGACGCTGCTGCGGGCGGCGGGCGGGGGCTTGGGGGCAAGTGAGCAGGTGAGCAAGTCAGCAAGTAAGCAGGTAAGCAAGTAAGCAAGTAAGCAAGGGCGTACGTCAGCAGGTCCGCGTGTGTGCCGCTGCGATCTTCGCGGTGCCTTCACGGTTCCCTACGGTTCTTCCGTTGCTCTCGCGTCAAGAGCGAGTCCAACTTCGGCTTCAGCTCTTCGTTGAAGATACGAGCTACAACGCTATTTGCTTGCTTGATATCGGTCACTTTGGCTTTGATGTCATTTGGCAGTGGATCTTGTCGCATTACCGCCTCGATCGCCGACTTCCTAAGCTCTGTCTTCTGAAGTACAACCAACATTTTGTCCAGCTCACGCGCCGCCTTGTCTTCACAGCGTTGACAAAAAAGGAGGGCTTTCTGTCGCTGCTCTTCGTCAAACTCGTTTCTCTCTGCGAACGCAAGTGTGTACTGACGCCATTGAGACATGGTGGCGTCAGTTGCCCCACTGACCCTTCGCTGCATCTCGCCGAAGTCTCTAGCCAGATTCATGGCCGCGGTGTCTCGCCGAAACTGCTCGCCAAGTTCCAACTGTCCCTCGCGAATCCGACGATCGACATCCTTCATCGGGACGACGGCAAATCCGTCCCAGGAGAACATCTGTTGTGGCGGAACACCTCGATCCTCTACGAAGACTATGTTGGTCCCGACACAAACACCGGCATCGCTCATAGCTAGTGGTGGTGCGTCGTCGTTATCGAAGCTCGCCTTTGGAATCACTATTGATGTCGCTAGCGCAAGGTCGTCCTGTCCGCTACGTTTTCGGAAATAGTTGATACTCTTCGGAAACCATGATCTCTCTCCTGTGCGACTTAACTCGACACGGCACTCCTGCACCAATTCGTCTTTTGACCACATTTGAGATCGGACGACTTGATTCCCTTGAGTAGGGTCTTGCCAGAAAACCAAGGAACGGTCTCCGGCCACCAAGCGGGTTGTGACCAGGTCGCCCTCAAGCCCTCTTGCCTCTACCGCAAAACCGCTGTCGGTTCCTTCGGTCAGTTGAGTGAGATAACTTCGTTCCCCTTGTTGAATGACTTCGAGTGTCGGGAATATCCCAATCTGGTTCCATTCCTGTATCGGAATGCCAAAGTCGTCACCATTTGAAGATACCCTCGCATTCATTGAATGTCCGTGACTGTGAACCTGGTATGGCCCAATCTTCGATCGAACAATCTTGGGGACCGGCATGAAGACGAGCTTGCTCGCATCCTCTGGGTCCAGTTCGGACCAAACCGAATCTCCGTCGCAGAAACGGTATTCACCTGCACGTCGCTGAGTCGAACCGTTCTTTGCGTAATGAACAAGCTCGTACTCGATGGTGCCATTGGAACGCCACCGCTCCGTTCGTAGTTCGGCGAAGAACCGGGAGGCGTCGTCCGCAGAGACTGTGAATAGGACGAGTAACACTGTGGCAAGCACACGAATCTCCGCAGAACAGACGAGGTGACAATGTCTGAATCGGCTAATCTCAACCGTACGAGAGTTGATTGGGTCATCTCGTCATACGTATGACCTTGACGGCTGTTCAAGTGTCGTCGAGGAATAGCTGGGAATCCTTCACGGTTCGAGGGACGCGGCTGGTGATCAAGGAGCCTCAGGCCCGGCTTGCAGGAGGGCCGGTGCCGGCCCCTGCACCCGGGCGACGGTCGCTGCGGCAAGCCAGCCCCGCCTGGTCGGAAATCCGAGTGGCGTTATTCGACGCCCAACGTGACCAGCCGCTCGAACGGACCCTGCGAAAGCTCCGCGTAGGCTTGCTCCCACTGCGATCGTTCCCAGCCCCTGGCCTGCTGCGCAACCAGGAACGGCTCGATGCGGTGCTGATTGGCGATCCGGACGCAGGCGACGACGAACTGCTCGCCCCGGTTCAGCGCGGTGGGGCGCCGAGAAGAAGCCACCCCCCTGCACTGCCCTGCCGCCCTGTCCCTCTGTCACGGTCCGTCGCGGAACTCCCGCCATCGATCCCGGGCGGCATCCTCGTCGGCTCGCAGGGACGCGGCTTGGCGCCCGGGACGGCCACCTGTTCCGGGCCGGAAAACACTGCCAGGATGGCAGTGGCACACTACGCGTTGCGGCCGGCGCGCGGCGGTCGGCTGAAAAAAGAAGTGACGGCGCGTCTGCGAGGAGACGCGCCGTCCTGCCCGGTCTACCCCTCCAGGTGCGCCGGGCGAGTTCCTGAGTCGTTCGCCCCCTACCAGAAGACGATGTACAGGGCGATCGTCGCGGCCACCACGCCGAGGCCGGCGTAGAAGGCTCCGCGCGAGCCGCGCAGGTCCATGTCCTCGTTGACCGGCAGATCGACCGGCTGTTTCAGCGGGCTGATCAGCGTGATGGCGGTCAGGGTGGCGACCACCAGGCCGAAGCAGACGGCCATCCGGTCGAGGAACGACAGTGCCGAGATTCCGGCCAGCCAGGGCGGGATGTTCTCGCCGAAGATGCTCGGGGCGAACTTGAACAGGCCGTAAAGGACCGGGTTCAGCAGCAGGCCGACGGTGCCGCAGATGCGCGGGGCGCGATGCACCAGCAGGCCGAACAGGAAGATCGCGAGGATGCCGGGCGAGATGAAGCCCTGGAACTCCTGGATGAAGGTGAAGATGCCGCCGAAGGCCGGATGCCCGAGGATCGGGGCGATCACCATTGCGATTAACACGAACAGCACGACGAAGACCCGCCCGGCGGTGACAAGCTGCGCCTGGCTGGCCCGCGGGCTGACCTTGCGATAGAGGTCCATGGTCGCGATCGTCGAAGCCGAGTTCAGCATCGAGGCGAGCGAACTGACCACCGCGCCGAAGATGGCCACCAGCACGAAGCCCTTCAGCCCGCTGCCCGGCGGAACGAGCTTGCGGATCAGGGTCGGGAACGCGTTGTCGTAGTCGTGGGCCACGAGCTGTTCGTTGGCGATCGCCGGCTCATGCTTGAGCCCCTGGCTGGCGACGGCCTGGCTGAACGCGGCCGCGTCGGCGAACGATGCCGCGGCGGCGGGCAGTTCGAGCCCGGCCGGATCGGCAAGCTGGGCGAAGTTGTGCGCGTTCAGTCGGGCGACGTCCTGCGGGTGCAGTTCGGCGAAGACGGCGTCGAAGGTGTAGATCATCCTGCCGTTGCCGGTTCCGTTCAGGTTTTCGAGGACGCTCTCGTTGATCGAGACGTTCCGTTCGTCGTCGGCCTCGGGCTTCATGCTCGGGGTCAGGGAGCGATAGAGGGCCGGCGAGTTGGACGACAGGACCAGCGCGTTGCGGTTGACGGCGTCGTCCTTCAGGTCGCTGTTGAACAGGTTGAAGGCGAGGATGCCGGGAATCACGACGATGAACGGGATGATCAGCTTGAGGAACGCGGCGAAGACGACGCCCTTCTGTCCCTGGGCGAGGCTCTTGGAGCCGAGCGTTCGCTGCGTGATGTACTGGTTCAGGCCCCAGTAGAAGAAGTTCGGAATCCACAGGCCGACCACCAGCGCGGTCCAGGGAATCTCCCGGTCCTCGGCTCCGCGGACCATGTGCAGCTTGCCGTCGGGCAGCGGTCCCTCGTTCAGCATCCAGAAGCGCGACCAGGCCCCGGCGTTCTCAAGCTGGTCGGGCGTCACGTTGCCGACCGCGGTCGCGGCCAGTTCGGTCGCATCGGTTCCGGCCAGCAGGTCGAAGGCCTTCCAGGCGATGATGACGCCGCCGAGGATCAGGCCCGAGCCCCACAGCAGGTCGGTCCAGGCACAGGCCTTCAGGCCGCCGGTGAAGACGTAGATGGCCGCGACGGTGCCGATGATCCAGCACCCGAGGGTGATGCTGCCGAAGTCGAGGCCGAACAGCATCACGCCCTGGAAGTTTCCGGTGATGACCTTGGCGCCGGAGAAGATGACCGAGGCGGTCGGCACGCCGACCAGGACGACCAGCGTGGCGATCGCCATCACGGTTCGGGCGAAGGCGTTGTAGCGGTACTCGAGGAACTCGGGGATCGTGTAGATGCCGCTCTTCAGAAAGGTCGGCAGGAACACGAACGCGACGACGATCAGCGTGATCGCGGCCATCCACTCGTAGCTCGCGATCGCCATGCCGAGCCAGTCGGCCGCCTTGCCGCTCATCCCGACGAACTGCTCGGTCGAGATGTTGGCCGCGATCAGCGAGAAGCCCACCAGCCACCAGGTCAGGCCGCGGCCGGCCAGGAAGTAGTCGGAAGCCTGGTCGTCCTTGCCGGGCGTTTCGTCCTTGCTGCCCTGCACCAGGCCGATGCCGATCACGATCGCCGCGAGCACGACGAACACGAGAATGTCAACGAATCCCACCGGGGTCTCCTTCGCTCAGCCTGCACACCGGTCACGAGCGCCGCGGAGCGGGCGTGGCCGGATCACCTGTGACCTGTCGATTACCTGACGACTTCGAATTCGCCTTCCAGACCTTCCGCCGAACTGGTCGCGATCCAGACCTTGAACCTGCCCGGTTCGACGACGCGCTGCATCTGCGGGTTATAGAACGCCAGCCTGTCGGCGGGAAGCGCGAACCGCACCTTCTTTTCCTCGCCCGGCGCCAGGCTGATCCGCTGGAAGCCCTTCAACTCCCTGACCGGACGGGTCGTGCTGCCGACCAGGTCCCGGATGTAGAGCTGCACGATCTCTTCGCCGGCAACCTGGCCGGTGTTCCGGACCGTGGCCGAGACCTCGAGCGTGCCGTCGGCCTTGATCCGCGGCGTGGCCACCTGCAGGTCGCTGTAGGCGTAGGTCGTGTAGCTGAGGCCGTAGCCGAACGGGAAGAGCGGGCTCGACGGCAGGTCGATGTAGCGCGAGGTGTAGCGCTCCTCGGTCGGCGGGCGGCCGGTGTTCTTGTGGTTGTAGTGGAACGGGATCTGGCCGACCCGGCGCGGGAACGTGACGGGCAGTTTGCCGCTCGGATTGACGTCGCCGAACAGCACGTCCGCGAGGGCGTTGCCGCACTCGCTGCCGGCGTGCCAGGCTTCGAGCAGCGCGGCCGCGTTCTCGGCCTCCCAGTTGACCGTCAGCGGGCGTCCGCTCATCAGGACGACGACCATCGGCGTGCCGGTCGCGTGAACGGCCTTGACCAGTTGCTGCTGGAGGGGCGGCAGGCCGATCTCGCTGCGCGAGTGGCCTTCGCCGGTCATGTCCTCGCTTTCGCCGACGATCACGATCGCCAGGTCAGCCGCCCGGGCCAGGTCGGCCGCGGCCGGGATGCCGTCAGCGGTTCCGCCGCGCGTCTCGCAGCCCTTGGCGTAGGTGATTTCGATGTCGCTGCCGGCGCGGGCCTTGAGTCCGGCCAGGGCCGTCACGGTGTCTTCGGCGCGGCCGCGGCCTTCCCAGGTCCCGAGCGGGTCGCGGGCGTTGTCGGCCAGGGGACCGACGACGGCGATCCGGCGGACGTCGGTGCTGATCGGCAGCGTGTTGTCTTCGTTGCGCAGCAGGACCATCGAGCGGGCGGCGAGTCTGCGGGCCACGCCGCGGTTCTTCGCGCTGAGTGTGACGCGGGCCTCGCGGTCGGGATCGCTGTAGGGGTTGTCGAACAGGCCGAGGGCGAACTTCATCCGCAGGACGCGGCGGGTGGCCAGGTCGATGACGGCCTCGTCGACCAGGCCGGCCTTGATGCTTTCGGCGAGCGTGTCGCGATAGCTGAACGAGCACATGTCCATGTCGACGCCGGCGGTGATCGCGACGCGGGCGGCGTGGGCGGGATCGACGACGTAGCCGTGGGCGATCATCTCGGTCACGCTGGTCCAGTCGCTGACGACCATGCCGCGGAACTTCCAGTCGTTTCGCAGGATCTTGTCGAGCGTCAGCGGGTTGCCGCTGGCGGGCACGCCGTTGATCTCGTTGAAGGCGCTCATCAGCGACCCGACGCCGGCCTGCACGGCCGCCTCGAAGGGCGGCAGGTGGACCTCGTAGAGCGTCTGCATCGAGATGTCGACGGTGTTGTAGTCGCGGCCGCCCTCGGCGCCGCCGTAGGCGACGTAGTGCTTGGCGCAGGCCATCACGCGGTCCGGGGCCGAGATGTCGCCGCCCTGGAAGCCCTTGACGTGCGCGACGGCCATCACCTGTCCGAGGTAGGGATCTTCGCCGGCGGTCTCGACGATCCGTCCCCAGCGCGGGTCGCGCGAGACGTCGATCATCGGGGCGAAGGTCCAGTGGGTCCCGGCCGCGCGGGCTTCTTCGGCCGCGACGGCGGCGCCGGCCTGGACCAGGTCGGGGTCCCAACTGGCGGCTTCGCCGAGGGGGACGGGGAAGATCGTGCGGTAGCCGTGGATGACGTCGTTGCCGAGCAGCATCGGGATCTTGTGCTTGCTCTCTTCGACCGCGACGCGCTGCAGCACGTTGGTGTACTCGGCCCCGTGGGCGCCGAGGAACGAGCCGCACAGGCCGGCCCGGACGATGCCGAGGATGTCGTCGAGGGCCCGCTGCCTGGCGTCCGGGTTCATGTCCTGGGTTTCGCCGCCCCACTGCTGCGAAAGCTGACCGAGCTTGTCGGCCAGGGTCATCCTTTCGAGCAGGGCATCGATCCGGCGTTCGACGTCGGGCGTCAGCTTCGGCGCCGGGATCCGGAGGTTGTCCGCCAGGCCGGGGCCGGCCAGCGTCACGACGAAAACGGCCAGCACGCAGGCACGCAGCCCGCGGAACGATGTGCAGCGCGTCACCACATTCTCCTGAGTTGATTCGGTGGGCCGCACGGGCGCGAAGGCGTCGGCGGCCGCGGTTGTTTCGGACGGGTCGATCCCGGGCGGACCTGGTTCGGACGTTGCGTTGTCAGCGAAGTGGCGATGACCGCGCCCCATCCGATGTTCCGGCCGAGGGTTCGACCTCGCGAGAGAGACGACACAGTGTCCCGCTCGCGGCGCCGCGCGACAAGCGGGTCGCGCGACAAGTTTGCGCCGGGCGCCCGAGTGGTTCGGGCGGAAAAAGAGCCGTGGTCGACACCGGGCCCGAGCCAGGCGCCGACCACGGCGAATTCAGGACGGCGTCGCCCTCCCCTCGGGGCGACGCCGCGGGTCACGGCGTTACGGGCAGGTCGATCCGAAGTTGGCCAGCACGAGGGCCAGGTCGGAGAGATCGACGAAACCGTTTCCGTCCACATCGCCCTGGCCGAGGGTGGCACCAGGACCGAAGCCGAAGTTGGCGAGCACGTTGGCGAGGTCCGACAGGTCGACGTCGTTGTCGCCATCCGTGTCACCGGGGCACGGGGTACCGGCGTTCTCAGCGAACGAGATGTTGTCGATGCTGAGCTGCGCGGAGGTTCCCCAGGTTTCCAGTTCGTTGCGGTACGCGACCGTGATCGTGTGGCAGTCGGCCTGATCAAAGTTCACGCCCGTGGCGAACAGGTTGTCGATCACGAGTTCGCCACCGGTGGTGCCCCAGGTCGCCGACGAAGCCGCGATCGGCTCAACCGCGACCAGCACGACCGAATAGGTCTCCTGCAGGAAGTTGAAGCTGCCGTCCGAGCCCGGAACGCTGCCCGGGACCGCGGTATCGAGCGTGCCACCGACCGACTGGAAGGTGCCGTCCGAATCGACGACGAACTCGAGGATGTCGAGGTCGGCGTCTTCCACCCGCAGGACGTAGGCGCCCTGCGAGACGCCGGTGCCCTTGATGTCGGCGGTCACGGTGATCTCCGACAGGTCACCGCTCAGGTCGAGCGGAACACCCGGGAACGAGATGCCGAGGAACCAGCCGTCACCACCGGCCGAGTCCCAGGCGATCCGCAGGGCGCCGCTGCCGCCGACGCCGCAACTGGTGCAGCCGTCGGCCGTGGTCAGGCCGAGCACGCCGGTGCCGAAGGTACCGCCGAAGGCCTCGGGCCCGTTGAAGAACGCGACGCCCGGATCGATCACGCCACCGCCACCGGGGTTGTTCGGATCGAAGACGACGATGCTGGCGCCGGTGGTGTCGTTCAGGTCGGTGTCGTAGTCACCGTAGGTGCTGACACCACTCGACAGCAGGCCGCCGATCGTGTTGAAGTTGCCGTCCGCGGTCCCGGTGAAGGTCACGCGTCCGATCTCGTTCTCGATCGTGACCGGCGTCAGGAACAGGTTGTCGACCTGCAGGACGCCGCCACCGCCCCAGCTCACGGCCGGGTTGATGAAGCTGATCGCGATGGTGTAGGTGGACGAATCCAGGTCAAAGGTTCCGTCACCGGCACCGCTCAGGGCGGCCCCCTCGGTGGCGGTGTCGAGCGTGCCGCCGACGGTCACGAAGCTGCTGCTGGCCGTGCCGCCGAAGTACAGGCGGTCGCCCTGGGCATCTTCCAGCCGCAGTTCGAACTCGCCCAGCGCGCCGCCCGAGGCGGTCACGCCGCGGATGTCGGCCGTCAGGGTGACCTGGCTCAGGTCGGTGCTCGCCAGTCCCTGGTTGCCCCAGGCCAGCCCGGCGAACCAGTCATCGCCGATGCCGACGATGATGTTCTCGACGCGGATTTCGGCGACGGTGCCGACGTTCGGATCCGAGACACCCTGGGCCGACATGCCGCCCGGGGCGAAGATGCTCGAGTTGGCGCCGATGCCGCCGAAGGCGGACTCGCCGTTGATGCCGTCGTCGAAGCTGCCGAGGAAGCCCGGGCCGCCGTTCGGGTCGAGGAAGAGGCCACCACCGGTTCCGGTGATGGTCGAGAAGTCCTCATCGACGCCGGCCTCGATCACCTGGAAGCCTTCGAGGCGCATCTCGTACTCGCCACCGATGACGTCACCCTTGATGTCGGCGGTCAGTTCCAGCGTGCTGAAATCGCCCTCGGTGATCTTCTGGCCGTCGAAGTACACGCCGCCGAACCAGCCGCTGCCGTTCGGGTCCGCGCTCGAGACCAGCACGTTGTCCGCTTCGATCGTGCCGCCGGTTCCCCAGCTCGCGACCTCGTTGGCGAACGCGATCACCACCGAGTACTCGGACGAGTTCGTGTCGAAGACACCCGAGGCCGGATTGCCGTCCGCGTCGGCTTCGGTGGCCGTGTCGAGCGTGCCGCCGATCGAGGCGTAGCTGCCGCTGGCGCCGCTGATGAACCGCAGGCGGTTGCCGGCCGGGTCCTCGATGCGCAGTTCGACATCACCGAGGGATTCGCCGGCGGCGTTGGCGATGCCGCGGACGTCGGCGCTCAGGGCGAAGTCGGCCAGGTTGACCGGGCTGCCGCTGGTAATCCGCAGGCTGACGTCGTCGTACTGGACCGCGCCACCGTCGAACAGGGTCTGGAAGTGCCCGACGACGGCCTGCATGCTGACGGTTCCGGCCGGGGCCGTGGCGGTCAGGGTCGGCATCGGCAGCCAGGCGTCCTGGGTCGAGTTCGGATCAAGGACGGTGACGACGTCCTGCTGGATCATCGTGAAGCCGGCGTCGAAGAACTCGAGCTTGATCTGGGCCAGGTTGCCGGCCCCGATCGCATCGTCCGAGTTCGTCCGGACGAAGCCGTTCAGTTCGAAAGTCTGACCGGGCGAGGCGGGCAGGCCCTGGAAGACTCCGGACTCGTTCGGGAAGCCGTTGAACTGGCCGAACATCTTGACCACGCCGTTGCCCGAGCGCGGAATCACGACCGGCGGCGTGAAGCTGGTGGTTTCGGCGAAGGCGTTCCCGAAGGTGGCCCAGCCGTTCAGGCCGTCTTCGAAGCCGGGGTTGGCGAGCGGCGTGGCGCCCGGGAAGGGTCCGGTGACGAACTCGAGGCCGGCGAACCAGGTGCCGGCGTTAGGCGTCACGTCGTTGACGTCGATGTAGGCGCCGCCCGAACCGCTGACGCCGCCGCTGACGCTGCC
The DNA here is from genome assembly GCA_030428945.1 of Phycisphaerae bacterium. GTDB lineage: Bacteria > Planctomycetota > Phycisphaerae > UBA1845 > Fen-1342 > JAUIEC01. Next base: position 244,047 of record JAUIEC010000007.1, read on the forward strand.
GCCGGCCGACATCGAACCGTTCAGGGTCGCGCCGCCCGAGGTGCCGCCGAAAGCGCGGTCGTTGGTCAGGCCGGTGTCGAAATCAAGCGTGAAGTTGAAGACCGCGGCGTTGGGGTCGTTCGGATCGCCGACCAGGAAGACGCCGCCGCCGAGGCCGGTGGCCCCGTCCAGGTTCTCATCCAGCACGTTGAAGGACACGTCCGAGACGTCGAAGACAACGCCGCCGCCGCCACCGACGCCGCCGGTGGTCGAACCGGCGACCGTCGCGGTCGCCTGGGTGTTGCCGATGGTCCCGAAGAACGCGTTCTCGCCGGTGATCCCGTCGTCGAAGTTGTTGACCTCGGCGAAGCCGCTCCCGTCCAGGATCGTGGCGCCGGGCGAACCGGTCACCGTCTCGAAGTCCTCGCTCTTGATGTCGGCCAGTGTCGGAACGGTCAGCGCGGCAAACAGCCCCGTCCCAACCGCCGCCGCCAGCATCCGGCCGCGCCTCGTGGTTACCATTTCTTTCTCCTCGCAGATTTCGCGGCGGCCACCCGGGTATCCCTCCGGTCAGCCGACTCGCGGATTTCGAAACACAAACGCCCAGAACACGCAAACGAAACTCAGGGGCACACGGCCCCGAACAGACTCAGTACGTTGGCGAGATCGGTCAGATCCACGTCGCCATCAGCATCGGTATCGCCCGCCGCGTGGCCGGCGTCCGCCTGTCCGAAGTTGGCCAGAACGGCCGCCAGATCGGACAGGTCCACATCACAGTCGCCGTCCAGATCGGCATCGCCGCCGGCGACCGCACAGCCGCCGCCACAGGTGACCGCCTCGGCCGTCAGGAACGTGACGAAATCGTCGGTCTTCAGCACGACGGTCGCGTTGCCGGGATTGGCCGCGTCGAAGTCGTTGCCGGGCGCGACGCCGATGAACTCATTGGCCCGGAAGGCGGTGGTCGCGTTCGCCAGCGTCGCGAAGACCCGGAAGGACTCGCCCGGCGCGAGGCCGAGGGCGGCCAGCGGCAGTTGCAGTTCGCGGGCGACGTCGCCGGCGACCTCGTAACGGAAGTCGGTCCCGCCGTCGATGTCGGTCGCGGCTCCGGCATCGGCGCCGCCCCGCAGCGTGTGCGTCGCCTCGCCCAGTTCGAGCAGTCGGGCGCGGCCGGGCTGCAGCACGATCGCATAGTCCGCCAGGAAACCGGGCGCGAAGTAGAGCGGCGCGCGTTCGCCGGCGGTCCCGCGTCCCGATGCGAGTCGAGCCGGGCGATCCGAATCATCCTGGAACGAGACGTTCGACGGGAACCCGCCGGGGACACTGTCGATGTAGAGCGTGACGCCGTACGGGTTCAGGTACGCGGTGGTGCTGTCGACCGCGACCGTCAGCCGTCCGTCTGCGCTCGAATCCAGCAGCATCCGCGAGTTGGTCCCGATCACGTCGAACAGGCCGTCGTTCAGTCCGCTGACCTGGCCGATGTACTCGCCGCCGCTGATCGTGCCGTCAACCGTCGCGGTGGTCGCGGTGGTGTCGTCGATCGTCTGCAGGCCGGCCCCGGCGCCGGACCAGGCGTAGACCCGAACGTAGTCGATCCGGTGGTGCTGCGGGAAGACGGTCGTCGCGTCGGGCGGTCCCGGCCAGAAGCCACCGACGGCGGTGTTCAGGATCAGGTACATCGGAACGTCGGGAATCGTGCCGGTCGCGGCGAAGCGCTGGACGCCGTCAACGTGGTACTGGATCCGATCCGGGAACCACTCGATTCCGAAGGTGTGATAGTCCTGCGTGAAGTCCGGGCCGCCGTAGGTGCCGCTCTCGGACCGGCCGGTTTCCCAGGGCGGTTCGCCGTTGGGGCCCAGCGGTCCCCAGTGGTTGCTCATGTGAACCTGGAACGGGTTGAAGCCGACCATTTCCATGATGTCGACCTCGGGCGGCCAGCCACCGGCGTCGGCCAGCATCCAGTGGGCCGGCCACATGCCCTGGGTGCCGGGCAGTTGGGCCCGGATCTCGACCTTGCCGTAGGTGAAGGCGAAGCGCCCGCGCGTGTCGACCAGTCCGGAGGTGTAGTCGTACTGGTTCCAGTTTCCGTTGGTGTCGAACCCCCAGTAGCTTCGCGCGCGGCTGCGGAGGACGAGGTCCCCGTTGTCGAGGTAGGCCTCGTCCGGGGCGTAGTACTGCAACTCGTTGTTCTTGATGATGTGGACATCCTCGACGCGCCACTTGTTCGCGTCGATCCCCGGGCCGTCGAACTCGTCGTTCCAGTACAGCACCCAGCCGCCGCCGTCGCCGGCCCCGTCGCCGGTGAAGGTCACGTCGTCGATCAGCGCCGCCCCGCCCTGCCCGCTCGGCTGGGCGAAGACCAGGGCGATGCGGGCTTCGACCGTTCCCGGCGGCGCGACCCCCTGCAGACTGCCCGCGAGCCAGGCGTCGGTCGGCGAACCGCCGTCCAGCACCGTCGCCGCGAACTCGGCGAGCATGTCGGCCGAGCCGTAGGCCCCGCCCGGGACCGCGTAAAACTCGATCTTCAGCACGAGCGCGTTGGAGGTTCCGGTCAGGGCATCGCCGCTGTTGTGCCGCACCCAGACCGCCGCGTCCCAGGTCTCGCCGGCGGCCGCGGGCTGGTTCTGCAGAACGCCGGAGAAGTTGGGACTGCCGCTGAAGCTGCCGAAGACCTTGGCGACCGTGCCGCCGGTTCGCGGCGTCAGGGTCGCGGGGACCACGTTCGGCACCGCGTTGTTGAAGGTGGTCCAGCCGCTCAGCGAGCCGCCGCCGGCCTCGAAGCCGGGATTGTCAATCTGGGCGGGCGCAGCCGTGGCCAGCACCCCGGCCAGCAGGCTTGCGAGAGCAGTCTGGATGGTCATCGATCGCGGCATCGATTCGCGTCCCCGGCGCGGGTCGACCTACTCGTAGCCCGGACGGTACGGCGACACGCGAACGCGCGGCGCGTACTGCGTCGGGAGCCCGTTGTCCTCGCTGAACACGTTCGGCCGCGCGGTGGCGGCGTGCATGTCGGCGAACAGCACGTTGATCTGGCCCTTCGGGTGCCGCGTCTGCGGCATGCGTGCCAGGTGATACTGCTGGAAATCGCCGAGGTAGGGTCCGTCCGCCTGGGCACTGATGACCAGGTTCGCGAAGCCGGTCAGGGCGTCGTTGAATTCATCCCGGCCGGTCTCGTAGATCAGGCCGACTTCGGACGGCATGTAGACCTTGTCGAGGTTGCCCTGCAGGCGCCGGCCCTTGCGTTTGTCGCCGCACGGGTGGTTGCCGGGATAGCCGAATTCGCCCTTGCACTTGATGGCGGTGTTGCCCTGGAAGACCACGCGGAAGCAGGCCGGGAAGCCGCGGCTTTCCTCGACTTCGGCGCCGGCGACGTCTTCGCTGATGCCGTAGCTGAGGCGGCCCCAGTAGGACATGCCGCTGCTGCTGCTCTGGTTGAAGCGGCTCTGCGGGTCCCCTTCGGAGCGGAGTCCGTCGTTGCCGCCGCTCTTGTTCCGCGGGTAGTACGGGGTCGCGATCTTGATCTGATCGGACGGGCAGACGAACCAGTCGACGTCGATGGCCATCTTTTCCTTGCGGTTGACGGCCTGTTCGTAGCTGATCGCCCGCGGGCCCCACTCCCAGTTGTTGCGGTACGGGATGCCGCCGCCGCGGGCCAGTGCGACCGGCCAGGCGAGCAGTTCGAGGTCATCGCCGTAGTAGTAGCGCGAGCGCGAGTTGTCGGCCAGGTCGAGGCCGACCTCGTCGGTGGCGACCTGGACGCGTCCGGTCTCGGTGGCCTGGCTGGAGGCGGCCTGTCCCTGCGAGCGCAGGTTGGCGAGGCACTTGACGTTCTTGGCCTGTTCGCGGGCGGCGTTCAGGCTCGGCAGCAGGATGCTGATCAGCAGCGCGATGATGGCTACCACGACCAGCAGTTCAATCAGCGTGAACCCGCCGCGCCGCGTGTATCGTTTCAGCAGACCCATGGTGTAACTCCCTTTCACGTTTCTGCAGGAACCGGGCCGGTTGAGCCCTGGACTTCGAAGTAGGTCTGCATGGTCTTCTGCAGGCCGCCGGTTTGAATTCCCGTCAGCATGCGGGTCAGCCAGAGCGAGGCGTCAAAGCCCAGCGAGCGCGCGTCCTGGCAGACGGCCGTCAGCGACGGATAGGTACTGAATCGAACGTCGGAATCGTCGAACCCGACCACGGAAAGCTCGTCGGGGATCCGCAGCCCGATCTCGTGGGCCTTCTTGACCGCGCCGACGCCCAGCATCGGGTCGGCCAGGTAGATCGCGGTCGGCCGGGGCTGACAGCGGGCGAGCAGTTCCATCGCGGTGGCCCCGCCGTTGAGCGTGAAGGGCTGGCGATAGACGTGCTGGGGATCAAAGACCAGGTCGTGCCGCGCGAGGGCGTCCTTGTAGCCCTCCAGGCGGTCGAGGTGGTCGCGGTCGGGAATGTTGTGCATCGCGAAGGCGATCCGCCGATGCCCGAGCGAGATCAGGTACTCGACCGCCCGCAGGCTGTCCGAGTAGGAATCACCATCGATGTAGTTGACCAGTTCGTCGTCGAACCGCTCGCTGATCACCACGTGCGGGAAGCCCTCGCGGGCGACCTGCTGGCAGACGCTGCGGGTCTCGGCCATCGTCCGCAGCAGCACGCCGCGGACGCCCTTGCGGATGAAGCACTGCGTGAGGGTTTCGTTGGGCCGCTTGTCGCGCTGCAGGTTGATGATGACCACGTCGAAGCCGCACTCGTCGGTGGCGTTGACGATGCCCTCGAGCACGGCCGAGTCGAACGGATGCGAGATCGTCATCTCCTGCGTGTAGCAGAAGCCGATCTGCGTGCGGACGCGGCGCCCGACGGCCGGCATGTATCCTGAGCGATTGGCGATCTCGAGCACCCGCTGGCGTGTGTTGGAGTTGACCGAGCCCTCGTTGTTCAGGACCCGCGAGACGGTCGAGATCGAAACGCCGGCCTGGGCGGCGATTTTGCGAACGGACATGGCGGACCTCGAACGGTGAAACACTCTGGAACGGAGTCAGCAACTGTTTCCGTCACTGTTTCTACCGGACGGGCTCCGGAATGTCAACGTCTTTCGCCGGCTGGCGGGCGGGTTTACCGGACCCGACATGCAAAGACCAGCGAAGACAGGACTTAGGAGACCGTGTGCGGCGGCCTCGCCGGCGGAAACGGGGGCGGGGGACGCCTCGGGCGCGTCCCCCGGTTCCGGCGGCGGTGTTTCATCGCCCGGGCGTCAGGGCCCTGGCGGTACGGTCAGAACGTGCAGTTCGAGCCGCAGATCTCGCCCGGGATGATGACGTGATCCAGCGAGGTCTCGAGCTTGTGGGGGCCGATCATCGTGCAGACCCCGCAACTGGACGGCGCCACGCAGGTCCGCCGCTGAATGCAGAAGACCACCACCTCCTCGTAGCAGCAGCCTTCGGGATCCGAAACCAGCTTCAGCGGCGGCACGGTCGGGTAGGTGATCCGCTCGGGGTTCGAGCAGGCCGCCTGAACGCACGGATTGCACCGCTGGTTGATCCCCGTGCAGGCCGTGTCCGTTTCGGCGGATCCGCAGACGCCCGAGCAGTTGTTCATCGCAAGCAGCAGAATCATCGCGATCATGTACATGGTGGTTACTCCGGTGTCGATTGAAGTCGTTGCTGACGGGTCATGAGCCGCTCGAGACCCGGTTGAAGCTGGGCGGAGAACACCCCCGCCAGACGTCGATGCAGTTCGCCGCGGACGCGCAGGGCTTCCGCCAGCGGGGCCGCGTCGGCCGGCAGGGCCTCGTGGTTGCGCTCGGCGCGCAGCGCGGCCACCCGGGCCGCCTCCAGGTCGGTCGGGGCATCGAGGCGGGCGGCGATCCGTTCGGCCCGCCGTTCCGCCTGGTCGCACAGCAGCAGGGCCTTCTGTCGCTGGGCATCGTCGAAGCCGAACCGTCGAGAGAAGTCGACCGTGTAGCGCCGCCAGGCCGACAGCACTCCGGCCTGCTCGTCGCGCTGCCGCAGGAACCGGTCGGTCTCGCCCAGTTTGCGGGCCAGTCGAAAGGCCGCGAGATCGGCGTCAAACCGCGGATCGCGGACCAGCTCGCCTTCGACGAGTCGCCGATGCAGTTCACCCATCGGAACGAAGGCCTGCCCGTCCCAGCCGTACATCGGCGGTCGCTGCAGGGCCGCGGCCTGCGTGTCGCCCGGGGCGTTGATCAGGGTCACGTTGGTCCCGACGCAGACGCCGGCCTGTTCGAGCGTCAGCGCGTCCGCCTCGGGGTCGTCCACCACGACGCTCTGGACGAGGACGGTGCAGTCGGGTTGCAGGACGTCATTCACGTTGCGGAAGTATTCGACCTGGCGCGGAAACCAGTCGCGCCCGACCTGCTGCAATTGGACGCGTGCCTCGCGCTCGAGGATGTCGCCGGTCCAGCGCTGGCTGCGGACGACGTGCCCGCCGCGGGCGGGGTCCTGCCAGACGACCAGGCGCTCGTCGGGGCCTTCGAGGTCCGTCCGGATCAGGTCGCCGTCGCCCGATCGTGACAGGACCGGGGTCGCCCCGACCGGCACGAACTGGCGCAGGTACTGGTGATCGCCGGTCTCCATGGCCGTCACATCCGGGAACAGCCCGACCTGGCGCCAGTCGGCAATCGGCTGGTCGAAGTCGTAGCCGCTGGTACTGACGGCGGACTTCAACGCGTGCCCGGCGTTGCTGACCTGGTAGGGACCGATCCGCGCCCGGCGGGCGGCCGGTGTCGGCAGCACGACGGTGCGCCCGGCGTCGGCGGGGTCGTAGAACGAGCAGATCGCGTCATCCCCGTGGAAGACGTAGCTGCCCGCCTGTACGCCTGGCGCGGTCAGGTCGGTCCAGGTGGCTTCGAAGGTGATCCGCCCGTTGGCATAGGCGCGGGTGGCGCGCAGTTCCTCCATCAGGGTCCAGGTGTCAGGGGGGGCCATCGAGATCAACAACAGCAGTGACAGGTACATGCCAACCTCCAGTCCGCCGCCCTGGCAGCCGACCGCGTGGGCGCACCGGTGGCCCCGTCGACCACCTGGCTCCGGCAAAAAGCCGTCACCGGAAGGAGACTCCCCCGCAGCCACCGCAGCCGCGACGGCTTGCTCGAAACGTGAACGCGACGTGCCCGGCAGCACTGTCGCAAAAACCCGCAGACGTAATACCACGTACAAGTGCCGCGCCGGAAAACTGCTCAAAAAACTAGCGATGTGCACCTTCGTCGGCAGCGGCGAAATGTCTCTACTGGTATAGCCGGATCGCCGGAAACAGCGGTTGTGTTTTCTCAGTTTGGCAAACTGGGTACGTCCGACCTTTGGGTTATCTCCCGCGGACGCGCCCGGCCCGGACGGTTGAGTCCGACCCGGCACCGGCTTACGCTACCGCGTTGCGGGATCGACGCCGCCGCGCGTCTGGCCGCACCCCTAGCAGACCCCCAGTGAGCCCACTCCGTGCTGCACCGCCTCGCCCTCCTGCTTGTTTGTGTCGTGTCGCCGGCGCTGGCCGGTACCCACCCCCGGCTGGTTTTCAGTCCGACCTTCGTGGAGACCGTCCGCCAGGCCGAACTGCAACAGCCCCGCCTGGGGCGCCTGCGGGCGCGGCTGAGCGGCGATCTCGGCGAACTCGTCCTTCCGGGGGAGGTGCTGGCCGCGGCCGCCCTGCACCTGTTCGCTCCGACCGGCGGTGCCGGTCCGGCCCAGCTTGACCTGATCGCGCGTCACCTGAGCGAACCCGACGCGCTCGGTCCGGACCTGCTCGAGTGCGTGCTGGCGATGGACTGGTGCTGGGCGGACCTGAGCGTCACGGCCCGGCAGCTCTTCCTGCGGCGGATGCTCGAGGACCCGCAGATCCTGGAGCCCGGGGACAGTCCCCTGGAGCACGACGGCTTCCGCCGCAAGCTTGCCTACCTGGCGCTGGCGCTGGCGGTCGAGGAGGACGAATACCGCAGCCCGGAGTGGGGTCCGGCCCGGACGCGGATCCTGCGGGCCGCCCGCGACTACGTGCTGACCGCCCTGCCCAACTACCTCGCCTGGCGTGGCGGCGTCCCGACCAGTTCGGCCAACGGACCCTGGGAAGAGAGCAACACCGCGTGGCTGCTGGAACTCGGCAGCCTGGCGGTCGGGAAGAACCTGTGGGCCGAGCACGCGGAGGCGACCGGGCGGTGGCTCGAACACTACCTGCTGGTCTCCTCCGCTGACCAGGCGGCGCCGCGGCACGTGGTGCGCGACGACGGCGACGCCGATCCGCCGCACCCGGCCGACCACGCGACCAGCCTGCTGCCGATGACCGCCCACCTGTGGGCCGCCCGTACCGGCGACCCGGCCGCGGTCGCCCTGGCCCGCGACCTGGACGCGGCCCTGACGCGCCGCAACATTGATCCGGCCCTGTGGTCCTGGCTCGACGTGGCCCTGCGGATGGAGGGATTCGCGACCGCGAACCGCGAACGCCTGCCGGCGCAGCGGAACCTCGGCGGTGCGGTGGTATTCCGCAACGCCGGCGATCACGGGCAGTACCTGATCTGGATCGAGGCGGGGCAGGCGCTGCTGCGTCGCGGACAGCACTTCGACGCCGGGCATTTCCTGATCGAAGGCGACGGTCCGCTGCTGACCGATGCCGGGGCCGACATTGCGCTCGAAGCGGTCGGGGCCAAGCGCGGCGAGCAGCGGCTCGGGTCGGGGCGGGCGACGTTTCCGTTCGAGCAGTTCGCGGCCAGTTCGCTGGCCCACAACTGCCTGCTGTTCGAGGAGGCTTCACGCGTCTACGAATGGCACGGCAAGCCGTTCGTGCCGCGCGGCGGCCAGCGTCCGATCGACGGGAGCTGCCGGGACTTCCAGACGCCGCTGGAGGTGCAGGAGCGGTCGACGGGTCGGCTGTTGGCCTATGGCTACCGCCAGGGCGCCAGCTACGCCGCGCTCGACCTGACCGACGCCTACGACAACCGCACGGTCACGCGTTACACGCGCGCGTTCCTGCTGCTGTGGAACAAGGTGCTGCTGGTGATTGACGTGGCCGAACCGGCCGGCGGCAGCGTCACACCGATCTGGCTGGCGCAACTGCCGGTGGCCCCGGACAGGCGACTGCTGGATCCGCGGCTGCAGGTCCGGGGCGAGACGGAAGATGCCGGCATCTGGCGGATCCCGGCCGGGGACTGGATCCGCTGCACGTCGCGGGCCGGAACGCTCGCGCTTCGGAGCCTGTTGCCGCAGGAGCGGGTGGTCAGCCTGGTGGGCGGCACGGGGGCCCGCGCGCGGATCCTGGACGGAGCCTTCGCCGGTCGGTCCTACGTGGGCGGTTCGGCCGACACGTTTGAGCGCCTGGTGGCGCCGAGTTCGCGGGACAATGTCGGCAATGCCTGGTTCCGGCTGGGGGCGCCGACGCGCCTGGGGGCCGAGTTCGGTGGCCGCGTGCAGCAGTTGTGGGGGCGGGTCGAGATCGAGGCCCCGGCGGCGAACCGGCGGCACCTGCTGGTGACGGCGATCGTGCTGGACCCGGCGGAGCTTCCGCTCTCCCAGGTGCGGATCACCGAGGAACCCGGCGGCGCGCTGCTGTTCCTGCGGGACGGCGCGCGGGCCGCGACGGTCCAGTTGCAGATGCGCGACACGCTGCGCGGCTTCGTGGTGGTCGACCCGGCCGAGCCGGCCTGGGAACTTCCCGAGGGGATCGTCGCGGATCCCAAGCTGGAGACGGAGTGAATCGGTAGCGAGGGAGCGAGGGAGCCAGGGAGCCAGGGAGCAAGGGAGCGAGGGAGCGAGGGAGCGCGGGAGCAGCGTGGCAGTTCCGTCCGCCAGCGGAATCCACCCGCGCGAAGGGACCGTAGGGTGCGTCATCGACGCGGCCGACCACGATCATATTCGACCTGGAAGCCTCAGGCGTCGATGCCGCACCGCGTGGCAGTTCCGTCCGCCAGCGTGATCAACCCGCGCAGAGCAGACACTGCTTAAGAGCTCAAGAGCAGTGGCACCAGTCCTGGCTCCCTGGCTTACGCAGCAACCAGTCCGGCCAGCCACTGCTGGAGGTCGACGCCGTAGTAGACGATTCCGAGGGCGGCGAGCAGCCAGAGGATGATGGCGATCTGGAAGGGACGGTCGCGGAGGACCACGTCGGTCGGGCCGTCCACCTCGCCGTGCTCGACCAGCAGCGCGAAACGGAAGACCGCGTAGACCACGATCGGGAAGGTGTGCAGCAGGTAGTTCGTCCCGAAGACGGCCACCGTGCGGGCATCAACGGTGTAGAGCATGAAGTTGACGATCGCGATGCCGGCCGTGATCGTCGTCATGTGATTCAGCAGGTCCGGCGTGTACAGCGCGAGGGTCTTGCGGTGCTTGCCGGCGTCGTGCTCGCCCGCCTCGGCCATCGTGTTCAGTTCGCAGCGGCGCTTGCTGAAACCCATGAACAGGCACAGCGTGAACGTGCAGGTGATCAGCCACGGCGAGGTGTCCACCCCGATCAGCACCGTGCCCGAGATCGCCCGCAGCACGAACCCCGTGCCGATCGCGATCACGTCGAGAATCACCATGTGCTTGAACGCGAAGGTGTACCCGAACTGCAGGGCCAGGTAGGCCGTGGCCACGATCCCGAAGCCCGGGTGCAGGTAGTAGCTGCCGCCGATCCCGACGACCACCAGCGCGATCATCATCCCGAACGCGGTCGCCACGCTGACCGCCCCGGAAGCGATCGGACGCTTGCACTTGCGGGGGTGCAGGCGGTCCTCCTCGCGATCGTGAATGTCGTTCAGGACGTAGACGGCACTGCTGACCAGGCACAGCAGCGCGAACCCGATCAGGGTCTCGACCACCGCGCCGGTATCGTTCAGCTTTCGTCCGAAGATCAGGGCCGCGAAAATGAAGACGTTCTTCACCCACTGGTGCGGGCGCAGCAATTTCAGATGGGCCGGCAACGCAATTCTCCACTCGCGAAGGATGGCATTGTGCAGCGGAGGAAGCGAGGGAGCAAGTGTTGCAGGGTGCGTCCGGGGAACCACCGGCGGGACGCCGGTGCCACATAACTCAAGACTCGCCCCCTGTCGGCTTGGCGGTGACCATCGCCGGAACGCCGGTGCCACATACCTCGCACCCAGCCGGATTGGCGGTGATCACCGGCGGGACGCCGGTGCCACATATCGCGCACCCTGCCGGTTTGATGAATCCACCGGCGGGACGCCGGTGCCACATATCGCGCGCCCCACGCCGCGGAGGCACGCTAGGTTTTTACCCGGGACGTTCCGTTCCGCCGTCGGTGGCCCGGGCTCCCAAACCACAAAACCACCGACAGCGAATGGAACAGAAGGAGAAACAGGCGGGACCTCGGACTTCGGGAAAGTTTGCTGGGCTCCCACTCACCCATCCGAGGCCCCGTGTTCCGGTGGAACCGAACAGGCGTACGACCCGTCCGGCCCCGTCGCGGCCACTCTCGCGGCCGGCTCAGTTGAAAGACTGCCGGGCTCCCACACGACACCAGCCTCTCTCCTGAACACCGGGAAAGTAGAGCAACTGCCGTGCCAAACGCTCCAGCGGAGACGCAAAACCCGCGCAAACCCATCCAGATATGGCACTTACGCAGTTCTTATCAGTCACCGGCCTGCCCGGGGTCGGACACGTGGGGGGCAGCGTGGCCGGCAAGTGGGCACTGGCTCCCCAGCGGGGATTCCCCACCGCGCGGCATTCCCCACCCGCGGCACGGTTGTCGCCCGCTCGATTCCCGCGACAATGGCCACTCGATCACGCAGCCCCACCGGGAAGACGCACCGCCATGACCGCACCCGACGACAACATTCGCATGCTTCGCGAAGCCCTGCGGGTTTCGCCCGACAACCTCCCGCTGCGGATCCACCTGGCCGACAGCCTGACGGCGGCCGGGCGTTTCGACCAGGCCGAGCAGGAATACAAGACCGCCCTGCAGCAGCAGCCCGAGCACGCGGAACTGAAGCTGAAACTGGCCCGCGTGTTCTACGAGCAGGCCAAGGACTCGCACGCGCAGGTGATCATCGAGGACTTCCTGCGGAAGCCCGACACGCCGCCGGCCGCGTACCTGCTGCACGCCCGTCTGCTGATTCGCGAAGGCAACATCGAGCGGGCGGTGCGGCAGTACAAGCTGGCGGTCGGAGACGATCCCGACCTGGCCGACCGGTCGCTCGAAGCCCACCTGGGCATCGACGCCGACGAGATCTCCGAGGTCGTCGACGGGCGCCTGCGGGCGAGCCATGAGCCCGACGAGGAGGCCCCCGATGTCGAGGTCGAGCGGCCTGACGCGAGTTTCGACGACGTCGGCGGGATGGAGCACGTCAAGGAAGAGATCCGGATGAAGATCATCCTGCCGCTGGAGCAGCCCGAACTGTACCAGGCCTACGGCAAGAAGATCGGCGGCGGCATCCTGATGTACGGACCGCCGGGCTGCGGCAAGACGCACCTGGCGCGGGCGACGGCCGGCCAGGTCAACGCCTCGTTCCTGTCGATCGGGCTGAACGACGTGCTGGAGATGTGGATCGGGCAGAGCGAGCGGAACCTGCACGAACTGTTCGATCTGGCCCGCAGCCGGACGCCGTGCGTGCTGTTCTTCGACGAGGTCGACGCGCTCGGCGCGAGCCGCAGCGACATGCGGCAGAGCGCCGGGCGACAGTTGATCAACCAGTTCCTGTCGGAACTCGACGGGATCGACAACAACAACGAGGGCGTGCTGATCCTGGCGGCGACCAACGCGCCCTGGCACCTGGACTCGGCCTTCCGCCGGCCGGGTCGGTTCGACCGGATCATCTTCGTCCCGCCGCCGGACCTGAAGGCCCGCGGCGAGATCCTGCGGGTCATGCTGAAGGACAAGCCGACCCGCGAGGTGGACTACCAGCAGATCGCCAGGAAGACGCCGGAGTTCTCCGGGGCGGACCTGAAGGCGGTCGTCGATACCGCGATCGAAGAGAAGCTGCGCGAGGCGCTGAAGATCGGCACGCCGCAGCCGCTGGTGACCCGCGACCTGCTGAAGGCGGCCCGGCAGTTGCGCCCGACGACGAAGGACTGGCTCGGAACCGCGCGCAACTACGCCCTGTATTCGAACCAGGGTGGTCTCTACGACGACGTGCTGAACTACCTGAAGCTGGCATGAGCATCGCCCGGGCGGAAATGCTGATGGGGCAGAATCGCCACGACCTGGCGATGCGCGAACTCCACGGCGTGCTGGCCGAAACGCCCGAGGATCCGTCCGCGCACGTGATGATGGCGATGTGCATCTGCGAAACCAGCGAGGACTACGACAAGGCCCTCGAACACGCCCGCGCCGCGATCCGCGTCGCGCCCGACTGGCCGCTGACGCACTACACGCACGCCCTCGCCCTGCACCAGGCCGAGCAGACCAAAGAGGCCGAGGCCGCCATCCGCGAGGCGCTCCGCCTGGATCCCGAGGACGCGGATCACTTCGCGCTGCTGGCCGACATCCTGCTGTTCCGCCGCCGCTGGACCGATGCCCTGGCCGCGACCGAGGAGGGCCTGGCGGTCGACCCCGAGCACCTGACGTGCATCAACCTGCGGGCGGTGGCGCTGAACAAACTGGGTCGCAAGGACGAGGCCGACGCGACGATCGGCGCCGCCCTGGCCCGCGATCCCGAGAACAGCTACTCGCACGCGAACATGGGCTGGACGGCGCTGCACGCGTCGGATCCGAAAAAGGCCCTGCATCACTTCCGCGAGGCCCTGCGGATCGATCCGAACAACGAGTGGGCCCAGGCCGGCATGCTCGAAGCGCTCAAGGCCCGCTACCTGGTCTATCGCTGGATCCTGGCGTTTCACTTCCTGATGGCGCGGCTGTCCCAGGGCGGACAGTGGGCCCTGCTGATCGGCTTCTACCTGCTGTACCGGCTCGCCCGCGCAATCGGACAGAACTACCCCGAGTGGCAGCCGCTGGTGATTCCGCTGGTGGCCGCCTATCTGAGCTTCGCGTTCCTGTCGTGGTTCTCCGAGCCGATCTTCAACGCGCTGCTGCTGCTGAACCCGTTCGGGCGCATGGCCCTTCCGCCCCGCCAGCGGACCGCGGCCCTGGTCTGGGTCGGAATGGTCGCGGTCGGGGTCGGTTGCCTGCTGGCTTCGTGGGGGACCGGGCTGGTCGTGCTGCTGCTGCTCGGCGCCTACATCCTGTTCATGACGCTGCCGGTCAACGTCACGCTCGCGATGCGCCGCCCGGACGACGTCCGCAAGGCGTCGGTCTACACGGGACTGCTGGCCGTCGCGGGGGCGGTCTTCGTCGTCGGCTACGGCGGGCTCGGTCGCGAAGAGGCGATGATCTTCGCGCCGATCTTCCTGCTGGCCTGGATCGGCTTCCAGTGGTACGCCAACGCCCTGATCATCCAGCGGCAGTAAACACGGCCCGCCACCCGAACAGCTCGGGACGATGCGCCACGTCCCGGGCTCAGCGCCCTGCCTGCTGCCCCAGCACTCCGCGGATGTCCTGCGAGAACCGCTCGGCCGCCGCGCGAACGCTGGCCTGCCAGTCGCCCGGCTGGTCCGCGAACGCGTAGATCACCGAGCGCGACGCGTTGACCACGGCCCCGCGCCCGTCCGCGGTGAAGCAGGCCCGGCAGGCGTCGGCCGTGCCGCCCTGCGCGCCGTAGCCCGGCACCAGCCATGGCGTGTGCGGCATCGCCGCCCGCAGCGCAGCCGTCGAGGCCGCGTCCTTGGCCGCCACGACCGCACCGACCGGTGACCAGCCGGTCCCGCGGTGCGCGCCGCCCCAGGCACTGACCAGGTCGGCCATGTGCTGGTAGAACCGCCGCCCCTCCTGCCCGAACTCGTGCACCAGGTCCGCCTCGGGATCGGACGGGCGGACGAGGATGTAGACGCCCCGCCCGGTCTCGGCCGCCATGTCGACGAACGGCTGCACCGCGCTGCGTCCGAGGTAGCCGGCCAGCGTGACCGCGTCGGGAATCCGCGCCGCCCCGTGTGTGTTCAACTCGGCTCCGCCGAAGTGGCCGCGGGCGTACAGGCTGGCGGTCGAACCGATGTCGCCGCGCTTGATGTCGGCGATCACGAGCAGTCCGTTTTCGTGGGCGGACTCGACCAGGTCATAGAACGCGGCCACCCCGGCCGCCTGGAAGACCTCGAAGAAGGCGATGTTGATCTTGACGGCCGGCGCGATCCCGCGGACGGCCTCGATGATGCCCCGCCCGAAGGCGGCCAGGGCGGCCGCGCACTGGTCGCCGGACTGCGGATTCGCGGGTTGCAGGTCCGCGGGCAGGCGTTCGAGCACCGGGTCGATGCCGACGACGATCGGGCCGCCGGCCGCGTCCATCGCCGCGTGCAGTCGGTCGCAGTAGTTCATGGAAGACTCCGGAGCCGGGCGCTGTTCGGGTCTGTGTGTACCGGGTCGCAGCCTGGCACGCCGTCGGGTTCGCAACAGGAGCACAGGGAGCAGGTTTGCCACCCGACCTGCGGGCCGCGCACCGATGTGCCTGCTTACCTGCTTGCCTGCGCTAGGGATCGCGGGTCGGTGCCCGGCGGGCTTTGTGGGCGGCTTCGCTGATGCCGTAGGTTCCGCCGAGGTCGCTGTTGATCAGGCGGCGGTCGGGCTGGTAGGTGGAGACCCCGCCGACCCGCCGGTCGAACGAACCGATCGCCGGGCGCTCGTTGCCCCACTCGGTGAAGCCGACGCCGCCGACCTGGGTCGTATCGAGGTTGACGCTGCCGACGGTCCGCGGCTCGTAGATCGTGCCGTAGGTGACCTGCGCGTCGAACGGATAGACACCGTCCTCGGCGCTGCGCGGCTGTGGATAGAAGACCATCTCGTCGAACTCGGGTTTCTCTTCCTCGCCCCCGGCCAGGATCGCCCGTTCGCGCGGGGTCGGCTCGACCGGACGCAGTTCGGGCAGGATGCCGCGCTTCGAGATCCGCGGGCCGTACTGCTCGACGCCGACCAGGGCCGGGATCGTGCGGGTGTCCTCGACGCGCAGGTCGGGCAATTCAGCCCGGTGCGGCGGCGCGCTGTTCTCGGCGGTGCCGGCCGGGGCGGAGGCCAGATCCGTGACCGCTCCGGAACCCGACGCGCAGCCGGCCAGGACCAGCGGTACCCACAGCGACAGCGGCAGAAGCTTGTTCATCGGCTTGGCATTCCCACTTGCAGGAAGTTGGCGAGCAGCTTGTTGCCCTCGAGGGTCAGGAAGCTCTCGGGGTGGAATTGTACACCAAAAACCGGCTGCGTGCGGTGCTGCATGGCCATCACCTCGCTGGGGTCGTCGACGCAGCGGGCCGTCACACGGAAGACCTCGGGCAGGCTGTCTTCCGGCACGATCAGCGAATGATAGCGGGTGGCCTGGAACGGGTTCGAGAGCCCCGCCAGGATGCCGCTGCCGTCATGCTCGACCAGGCTGGTCTTGCCGTGCACCAGTCGTTCGGCCCGCACGACCTGCCCCCCGGCCGCGTAGGCGATGCATTGGTGCCCGAGGCAGACGCCCAGCAGGGGGACGTGTCCCGAAAAGGCCCGGACCACGTCGAGGCTGATGCCGCCCTCGGTCGGCGTACAGGGCCCCGGCGAGATCACGATCCGCTCGGGTCCCAGCGCGCGGATTTCCTCGACCGTGACCTGGTCGTTGCGCACCACCCGCACCGGCAGTCCGGGGTCAATCTCTCCGAACGCCTGCACGAGGTTGTAGGTGAACGAGTCGTAGTTATCGATCAGCAGCAGCATTCGTCTGGCTTCGGCCTTTGGTCTGCGGGTCTTCGGTTCCATCGCGAACCGCGAGAGAGTGTACCGCAAGGCGGCGCTTCCCACGGCCGGCGGAGACCTCGAAAACCGAAAACGGGTCACATCCGGAAAGCGGGTGGGCCGGTCGCAGCGACCTGCTTGAAGGCTGCGCCAGGCGGTGCGGCATCGACGCCTGCGGGTTCCGCGTCGAACGGCCGCGTGGCCCCATGCGTCGATGACGCACCCTACAACGCTGGTGTTCTTGGGCGCTTGAGCAGTTCTCTCCGCGTGCGAATCCAACCCGCGGCGAAGCGGCCTACCAGCCCGGCGCCCACAGGTACAGGAACTGCGGACCGCCCGGCTTCAGCCAGTCGGGGATCGGCAGGTTGACGACGCTGACGTCCGGTCCGGCGGGCGCCTCGGCGTAGATGTTCGGACGGTACGAGGCCGGACGCGCGTAGCCGACGGTCACGACCGGCGTGTCGGCCGCAAGCCCCGCGGCGGTCCGGGCGGCCGCGAGGGCGTCCCGCAGGTCACCGATCTGGTCGACCAGTCCGGCCTCGAGCGCCTGGGTGGCCGTGTAGACCCGTCCGTCCGCGAGCGTGCGGACCCGCTCGGCGTCGAGTTTCGGCCGCCCGGCGGCGACGACGTCGACGAAGCGGGCGTACATTTCGTCGATGATGCCCTGGAAGATCGCGCGGTCTTCGGGGGTCATCGTCCGGAACGGCGAACCGGCGTCCTTGAACGTCGCGCTCTTGACCACGTTGGCCCGGGCCCCGACCAGCGCCATGGTTCCGGTCAGGTCGGGCATGATCATGATCACGCCGATGCTGCCGGTCACCGTCGTGGGCATCGCCACGATCCGGTCGGTTCCGCAGGCGAGGTAGTAGCCGCCGGACGCGGCCACATCCAGCATGCTGGTGATCACGGGCTTGCCGGTCTTCTGGCGGAAGCGCAGCAGTTCGGCGTGCATCATCGCGCTGGCCGTCACGCCGCCGCCGGGCGAATTGACCCGCAGGACGACGGCCCGCACGCGCGGATCGTCGGCCGCTCGATCGAGTTTCTCGGTGAAGATGGCGACGGGGTTGTCGATCATCGCGCCCAGCAGGGTCGTGCCGCGTCCGCCGGAAATCGTGCCTTCGACGTCGATCACGGCGATCCGCTGGCTGGCCCAGATGCTGTCGCGCTCGAGTTCGACCTCGACCAGGGCCCGGCCGCCCGGCACCGGCGTGATCAGCAGCGACATCGGCGCGCAGCCGGTCAGCAGCAGCGCGGCGAACGGCAGCAGCGATGGGAGACGTTTCCGAGGCACGGTATACTCCTGCACAGTACGCGGCGGCCAGGGTCAGTGGAGAGCAGCATGATATCGATCTCCGCGGCCGAGTTCGACCAGGCCGTCCGCGACGCGCTGGCCCTGATCCCGGAGGATTTCGCGCCGTATCTCGAGAACGTGATCGTCGAGGTCCGCGACCGGCCGGACGCGTCGCTGTGCGAAGCGCACGAGGTTCCGGAGGATCTGCTGGGCCTGTACGTCGGCGTTCCGCTCGAGGACAAGGCCTCGACCGACTGTCCGTATCCGGACCAGGTCCTGATCTTCCGCGACAACCTGTGCGAGATGTGCGACACGCGAGCCGAACTGCTCGATGAGATCCGCATCACGGTGCTGCACGAGATCGGCCACCACTTCGGACTCGACGAGGATCGCCTGGAGGAACTTGGCTATGACTGACCGACGAATCGCCGCCCTGCTCGTTGCGGCCGCCCTGCTCGGAACCGCCGGCGTGAGCGCGGCCCCGGACGGACCGCCGGCGACGCAACCCGCGACCGCGGCGCTCGACGAGCGCCTGCATCGGCAGCGCGCGCAGATCATCGCGCGGGCCTCGGCCTTTCTGCTGACCCGCCAGGATCGCGACGGCGCGTGGGCGGGCGAGACCGGGCCGGGCATTACGGCGATCGTGACGCGGGCTTTGGCCGACGTGCCCGAGATCGGCCCGCGACATCCGGCCGTGCAGCGCGGGGTGGCCTTCGTCGAGCGTTTCGCGCACGAGGACGGCGGCGTCTACGGCGCGGGCGGCCTGCTGAAGAGCTACGAGACGTCGGTGGCCCTGGCGATGTTCGCCCGCGTGGACCGCGACCGGTTCGCGGCGCGGATCCAGGCGGCCCGGGACTTCGTCAAGGCGCTGCAGTGGGACGAGGGCGAAGGCCGGTCGATCGACGACCCGTGGTACGGCGGGGCCGGCTACGGAAGGCACGCGCGCCCCGACCTGTCCAACACGCAGGTCATGCTGCAGGCCCTGCGGGACAGCGGCCTGCCGGAGAGCGACCCGGCCTACCGGAAGGCGCTCGTCTTCGTGCAGCGCTGCCAGATGCTGGGCGAACACAACGACCAGCCCTTCGCCCGCGGTTCGACGCAGGGCGGCTTCATCTACACGGCGGCCAACGGCGGCGAGAGCAAGGCCGGCACGCTGCCGGACTCGGCCGAACTGCGCAGCTACGGGTCGATGACCTATGCCGCCTTCAAGAGCATGATCTACGCCGGGTTGCAGGCTGACGACCCGCGGATCGCGGCCGCCCTCGACTGGATCGGGCGCCACTGGACGCTCGACTACAACCCGAACATGCCCGAGGCGCAATCGCGCGAGGGCCTGTTCTATTACTATGTCGTCTTCGCCCGGGCCCTCGAGGCCTTCGGCCGGGATGAAATCACCGATGCCCGCGGGCGGCGGCACAACTGGCGGGCGGAACTGATCCGCAAACTGGCCGGGCTGCAGCAGGACGACGGCGGTTTCCGCAACGAGGCGGACCGCTGGTTCGAGGGCCGCCCGGAACTGGCCAGCGCCTACGCCCTGCTCGCCCTGCAGGCCACCGAGGAGACCGAAACCAAATGAAGACGATCCTGCTGATGTTCACCTGCGGGCTGGCCGTACTGGCCGGCTGCACCGCCGCCAACCACGTCACGCCGCTGGAAATCGTCGCCCAGGTGAACGAGCCGGTCGGCAACGTCACGGTCACGCCGAAGGGCACGCCGATCGTCAGCCTGCACCAGTTCTACGAACCGGAGCAGCGCGTCGCCGCCCTGCGCGGCAAGCGGCTGGTCGCGTTCCCGAACGAGGACCTGAACCGCTCGAACAGCAGCCACCCCGCGCGGCTGGACACGGTGCTCGGCGTGCAGTGCGATCCGCAGGGCATCGTCTGGATGCTCGACAACGCGATGCGGGGCGGCAGCACGCCGAAGCTGGTCGCCTGGGACACCAACGAGAACGAACTGCACCGGATCCTCTACCTGCCGCCGCCGGTCTCGCGGGCGGACAGCTTCCTGAACGACCTGGCCGTCGATCGCACCAACGAGACGATCTACATCGCCGACCCCGCGCCGAACGGACGGGCCGCCCTGATCGTGCTCGACCTGCGGACCGGCCTGGCCCGCCGCGTGCTCGAAGGCCACATCAGCGTGATCCCGGAAGACGTCGAGATGGTCATCGACGACAAGCCGCTGACGATGCAGGGCCCCGACGGCAAGCCGATCCGACCGAAGATCGGCGTCAACCCGATCGCGCTCGACAAGACCAACAAGACGCTCTACTTCGGCCCGATGAGCGGCACGAAGCTCTACAAGGTCGCGACCGCCGACCTGCGCGACGCCAGCCTGAGCGAACTGCAACTGCAGCGGCGGGTCGAACTGCACTGCAAGCGGCCGATCTCCGACGGCATCAGCATCGACGACGACGGCAACATCTTCTTATCGTCGGTGACCGAGAACGCGGTCGGCGTCGTCAACCGCCGCGGGACCTACAGCCAGTTGCACGCCGACGACGAACTGCTCTCCTGGCCGGACGCCTTCTCCTTCGGACCGGACGGGGCCCTGTACGTGGTCGCCAACAAGCTGCACCGCACGCCCGCGCTGAACAACGGCAAGTACGAAGCCAAGCCCCCCTTCTACATCCTGCGGTTCTACCCGCGCACGGCGGGCGTCGTCGGACGATGAGCACCCCCGACCGGCGCGTGATCGTCGTCCTCGGAACGACCGCGGCCGGCAAGGCGGGCCTGGCCCGCGAACTGGCCGTGCGCCTCGACGGCGACGTGGTCAGCATGGACTCGATGAAGGTCTATCGCGGGATGGACATCGGCACCGCCAAGCCGACGCCCGCCCAGCAGGCCCGCTGCCCGCACCACCTGATCGACATCATCGACCCGTGGGACTTCTTCAGCGCCGCTCTCTGGGTCGAACGGGCCGACGCCGCCATCGCGCGGATCCACGCGGCCGGGCGACCCGCGATCGTCGTCGGCGGAACGATGCTGTACTTCACCTGCTTCTACAAGGGCCTGTTCGAAGGCCCGCCGGCCGACGAAACATTTCGCGCGGCCCTGCAGGAACGCATCCGGCGCGAGGGCCTGGCCGCGCTGCACGCGGAACTCGCGGCCGTCGATCCCGACGCGGCCGCCCGGATCCACGTGCAGGACAACCGCCGGATCGAGCGGGCCCTCGAGGTACACCACCTGACCGGCCGGCCGATCACCGAACTGCAGAAGCAGTGGGACGCGCAGGGCCCGCGCCATCCGGAATGGCACTGGCAGCGGATCGGCCTGCGGCGCGAGAAGGAGATCGAGTCACGCCGCTCGAATGCCCGGGTGAAGCGGATGCTGGAACGCGGCCTGGTCGAGGAAGCGCGGCGGATCTGGTCCGACCCGCGCGGCCACAGCACGCAGGCCGCCCAGGCGGTCGGCTACCGCGAACTGTTCGCCCACTTCGAGGGCCGGTGCAGCGAGGACGAAGCGATCGAACGCATCAAGATCAACACGCGGCACCTGGCCAAGAACCAGCGGACGTGGATGCGACGCATGACGGACCTGCCGTGGCTCGACCTGGCAGGCGACGAGGAAGCGGCCGGACGTGTCGCGGATGCCGAGAAGATTCTGGGGCAAGGGAGCAGGGAACCGCGAGCCGGGAACCGGGATTCCTCGTAGGCTGCCGGGGGTCTCGTCCCGGAATCGTCGTCAACGCGCGCGGAGCAGACATCTGCCACAAGACCGTGGAAGGGTGGAAATGTGAAGAAGTGAAAGAGGGCGGTTTCGCGACGTTCTTCCCTCTTTCACCCTTTCACTCCTTCACTTTTTCGCGGCGCAACAACGCGACTGGCCATCAAACAGAACCTAGGAAAGCAGCGACAGCGCATGCTCGGGCGACACGCCGCTGTCGTCGTGCTTGATGTACACGTACACATCGCGGCCCGCGGCAAGCTGTCCGGCGAACCAGCCCTTCCACTCCGCCAGGTCGTCGGCGGTGTACGCTTCCTTGCGAAGCCGGGCATAGACGAAGTCGGCCGTCACTTCGCGCGGGCTGTCGAGCTTCTCGCCTTCCGAGACGCACAGGGCCACGCCCCGTTCGCGCAGCGCGCCGAACGTGACCTGGTCGAACCAGCTTGCGTGCCGGAACTCGAAGGCGTAGCGCGGCCCCTTCGGCAGTTCGGCCAGGAAGTTCGCCAGGCGCTCGTCATCGCGCTTCATGTTCGGCGGCAACTGGAACAGCAGCGGACCGAGCTTGTCGCCCAGCAGCCCGCAGCGTTCGACCAGGTCGGCCGTCAACTGCCCGACGCCTTTCAGCCGGCCGAAGTGCGTGATCTTCTGCGGGGCCTTGACCGCCACGGTGAACCCGTCCGGGGTGCCGTCCCGGAAGCCGGTCATCAGCTTCTCGCTCGGGAAGCGGTAGAACGTGTTGTTCAGTTCGACCGTCTTCAGCCGGCTGGCGTAATACTCCAGGAAGCGCGTCTGCGGCACGTCGGCCGGGTAGAACGCCGGCTTCCATTCCTTGTAGGCGTAGCCGGACGTGCCGGCGTGCAGAATGGCCATCGCGTTACTCCTGATTCGCGGATCGCAAGTTGGCCCCCGGGCGCCCCCTCGCGTACCTGCTTGCTTGCTCACGTGCGTACTTGCTTACGTGCTCACTGGGTGACCTGGTGACTTCTCAGGGATCCGGCCGGACCTGCAACTGCTTCAGGATCTTCCGCGTCAGCGACTGCCGGACCGTCAGGAAACCATCCCACGGATCGCCGCGCAGCGTGCTGAGCCGTCGCGGCAGCGAGTGCACAGTGTAAACGACCGGGTTGGCGTCCAGTTCGTCCCAGTAGAGCGGCGCCGAGACCGCCGCACCCGCCCGGGCCCGCGTCGAGAAGGCGGCCACGCAGGTCGCCCCGCGCACGTTCCGCAGGTAGTCGATGAACACCCGCCGGTTGCGGGCCCACCGGGCCATCGTGATCACGAACTGCTTCGGCTCCGCCTCGGCCACCCGCCGGGCGATCGCCATCGACGCGCCCTTGACCTGCTTCCAGGTCGAGCGCCGCTGAAGCGGAACCACCACGTGCAGCCCCTTGCCGCCCGACGTCTTGACGAACGACGTCAGCCCCAGGTCCGCCAGGTGATCGCGCAGCAGCCGCGCGCCGAGCACGACCTGCCGCCAGGGAACGTCCGGCCCCGGATCCAGGTCGAAGATCATCCGGTCCGGCTTGTCGATGTCGTCCTCGCGACTGCCCCACGGATGCACCTCGAGCACCGACAACTGCGCCAGCGTCATCAGGCCCGCAATGTCATCGAGCGCGATGTACGGGTCCTTGCCCTCCTGCCTGCGGACCGGCGATTCGCGCAGATGCGGCGTCTGCATTTCGCCCAGGTGCTTCTGGAAGAAGCTCTCGTTCTCGTACCCGTTCGGGCAGCGGTACAGGCTCAGCGGACGACGCGCGATGTGCGGCAGCATCTGCTCGGCCACCGCCTCGTAATACCCCGCCAGCGTCCGCTTGGTCACCCGGTCCTCGGGATACAGCATCCGCTCGGGATTCGTGAACCGTACGCCGTGCAGTTCCAGCACCTGCGCCGGAGCCCGCGCGACCCGCTCCGCCGCGGCGGCCTGCTCGGCCGTCCGCTCGTCGCCGGTCTGCGGCGCATGCGTGGCCGCTTCGGGATCGTCCGCACTGACACCGAGCAGCACCGCCCCGTGCAGCCCGGTGTCCGCGTCCCACTCGCGCACGGCCACGTCGACCACCAGGGTCGGCGCGTGCCAGCGCCAGCCGCGCCCCGGAGGCGGAGTCTCCAGCGGGCAGTCCGCCTCGGGCAGCGCGTCCAGTTCCGCGACCACGTCGTCGTCCGCGCCGGCCGGCAGCGTCAGCACGTCCGCCAGTTGCAGGTCGTCCCCGGAATCGAAGTACGCGAGCGCGACCTCGCGCCGCTTGCGCTGCGTCCGCTGCCCGCAGATCAGCAGCGGCAGGATCCGCCGGCAGGCCGTCGTGA
Source organism: Phycisphaerae bacterium (assembly GCA_030428945.1). Taxonomy (GTDB): domain Bacteria; phylum Planctomycetota; class Phycisphaerae; order UBA1845; family Fen-1342; genus JAUIEC01. Next base: position 267,936 of record JAUIEC010000007.1, read on the forward strand.
CGGCGGCGCCGCGCGCGGCGTACCGGCCACCGGCCTTGCGCGAGACCAGGGCCGGGACCCCCAGCCGGCAGGCCTGCTCGTAGACGACCGGCCCCGGCGCCGCCAGGTGCCGGGCGAAACGCAGCAGGTCACCGGCGTCGCCGGCCGCGATCAGTCGGTCGAGCACGTCCTTGCGGTCGAGCAGCGGGACGCGTCGCAGGTCGTGCCCGCGGCAGAACGGCAGGTCGTGCACTTCGTAGCGGACGATCGCCGAGCGGCGGGCCGTCAGGGCGGCGTCGAGGGCGGCCGCGTGGGCCACGCCGCGGGCATCGAACACCGCGATGGTTCCGTCGAGGATCGCCTCGTCGACCGGCAGGCGTCCGACCGCGCGGGCCAGTTCCGGCAGGTCGTCGGTCCAGTCCTCGCCGTCATCGGTCAGCAGTCGGACTTCGTCCGGGCGGACGACCGCGATCATCGGCTGGCCGTCCACCGCGATTTCGTGGACCCAGTCCGCGCCGTCGGGCGGATCCTCGGCCGGGCGCGGCAGTGCCGGTTTGAACCTGCTGGGCTGGGTGGCCGGTCGGGCGTCGGGCAGGTCTCCGAGGTCGAGCAACTGCTCGGTTCGCAGGGCCGCGTCGCGCCGTACCCAGCGGCCCTGCCGTCCGCTGACCAGGCCGGTGCTCGAACTCCAGATCCGATCGCGTGCGGCCGCGATCTCGCGCATCGTGCGGTTGGTGGCGACGCTGAATGGTTCCTGGTCGGTGATGCAGTAGTCTTCCTCTGCCCGGACCTCGTCGTCGCGTTCCTTGATCAGCAGCCAGGTCCGTTCGCCGTCCTCGCTCTTGATCTTGACGAGGGCCCAGGCGCCGCGGAGTTTGCGTCCGAACAGGCGGATCTTGTACATGCCTTCCTGTTCGGCCTGGTGCGGGTCGGTGATCGGCTCCCACTCGCCCTGGTCCCAGAGCATGACGCTGCCGGCCCCGTACTCGCCCTCGGGGATCACGCCCTCGAAGCCGGCGTAGTCGAGCGGGTGGTCCTCGGTCTGGACGGCCAGTCGCTTTTCGCGCGGGTCCAGGCTCGGGCCCTTCGGGACGGCCCAACTGAGCAGGACGCCGTCGAGTTCGAGTCGCAGGTCATAGTGCAGTCGCCGGGCGGCGTGTTTCTGCATGGCGTACCGCCGCCGCGGCGCGACCTGCTGGTCACCGTCCGGCTCGGGCGTCCTGGAAAAGTCACGCTTGTTGCGGTACTCGCGGAGCGACATGCGGAGAATGGTACCAGAGTTGAGGGAGCAAGGGAGCGAGGGAGCCAGAGAGCAAGGGAGCAAGGGAGCCAGGGAGCCAGGGAGCGCGGGAGCCAGGGACTCAAGAGCAGTGGCACCAGGTCATTGCTCACTTGCTTACCTGCTCACTTGCTCACTTGCCAGGGTGCCCCATCCTTGAGCGAGCGCAGCGAGCGGAAGGGTGGGGGACTGCCCGGCTCCCACACCTGCTCCCTTGCTTACTTGCTTACTTGCTCCGTGCCGTCAGGGTTGCGAGAGGATCATCGCCCCCTGCTGCTGGCTGGTGAACGCGGTGATCATGTTGACGATCTCGGCCTGGCGCTGGGCGCTGTAGACCGGACCGGTGAAGGCCCGCGCATCGGTGCCGCCGAGGTACGCCAGCAGCGGCAGACCCGCGGCGAGGTCTTCGGGGTAGCCGCCGAAGATGAAGCTGCGCTGCCGCAGCGCGCCGAGGTTCTCGGCCCGCATCTGCGCGGTCCACAGGTCCAACACCGGGCTGTTCGTGAACTGCGGCGGAACGTAGGTCAGGTCGCTGATGTCGTAGATCGACACGAACCACTCTTCGCCGTTCGGGCCGGTGCGACTCTCCGAGCGGGCGATCTCACCACCCTCGTACTGGGCCCGGCGGGCGACCCGCGCCTGCCAGTCCGGCGGATAGGTGATGTCCGCGCTCGGCGCGATCCGGGCCTCCTCGCCCTCGACCAGCCGCCGCATCTCGTCGCTGCGGATCGCCTCGCGCAGCCCGCCCTCGTAGAACAGTCGCTGGCGGTCACGCTCGAAGACCCGCTCCTGCTGCACCACGTCGTAGCCGGGCTGGTAGCCCCACGTCGCGGCGTCGGTCGGCAGTTCCGGCTTGATCGCGCCGCTGTACTCGCTGACGATCCGCCGCGTCACCTCGTGCGACAGGCTCGGCGGAACCTCGGTCCGCTGACCGGCGACTCGCGCCTCGCCCTGCCCGAGGCGCGCCAGGATGCCCTCGGCCTGCAGCCGGTACGCGTCCACGTCGATCTCGTCCGGCATCCCCGCCAGCAGGTCCAGCACCCGCAGCGACGTCGTCCGGGCCTGCGCCGTCCGCCCGGCCTTCAGCGCCTTGCGGGCGTCGATCAGCGCGACCCGCGCCTGGGCCACCGCCAGTTGCGCCCGGGCGGCCTGCTCCTCCGCCTCGACCTCGTCCGTTACCTGGGCGGCGGCCGGCGCGGCCCCCAGGTCGCGGGCCGCCTGGTCGATCAGTTGCCGGTCGTCCTGTGCGAAGGCGGCGGCGGTGCCGAGCAGCGCGACCGTTGTGCCGAGCAGGATTCTCATGGTGCTTGCTCCTGGTACCAGCGACGCCAGGCTTCGGCGTCAAACCCAAAGTTCTGTCCGGTGATCGCCTTCAGCGCATCCAGCACATCGGTTCGATACATCGTCACGTTGTGCCGTTCGTAGCGGTTGGGCTCGAACACGCCGACCGCCATCTTCGAACGGTCCACACCCAGCGCCGGCGTCACGCTCAAGGCCTGCCCGCCGACGGAGATGCTCGTGTTGCGGCTGAACGTGGCCGGGTAGGCCCCGAAGTAGCGCTGCACCGGCACTTCGATCAGCTTGTTCCGCCGGGCGGTCAGCACCCGGATCAGTTCCGGCACGGCGCCCGGATCCCGCAGCACCTGCAGGGCCTGCGATGCGTTCTTGATCAGCACGTCGCTGTCGCTCTTGAGCGCCTCGCGGACCTGCTGCGGCACCCGCGGATCACCGCCCCGCGCCAGCACACCGAGCGCCCTCCGCCGCACCTGGCTGCTGCCGTCAACCAGCGCGATCGCGGTCAGGTTCAGGATCGCCTCGTCCTCGGCAAACTGGCCGAGCACCTCGACCAGCAGCGACCGCGTCGCCACGTTGCCGTCACTCAGCACCTGCGTCAGCGGCAGGATCGCCAGCGGGTCGGTGATCGCCAGGATCCGCTCGCGGCCACGCGCGTGAATCCGGCTGACGCCCGCGTCCAGCATGTTCGACTTGATCGCCCGGATCCGCCGCGCCCAGTCGCCCTGGATCGCCCGCACGCTCTCCCGGTGCGCCGCCTCCGCCTCGGCCACCGGGTCGACCGGCGGTTCCGCGGGGCGCGAGGTCGGGCGACTGCCGTCAACCCAGACGTCCCCCACCTTGACGTACCCCAGGGCCGCCCGGGCCCCGGCATGGTTCGTGTCGAGTTCGAGCACCCGCTCCAGGTGCCGGCGACGCTCCGCCTGCATCTCGTGGGTCGCGCACCACTCCGCCAGCGCGAACCATCCGGCCGGCGTGTCGCGTTTGGCCTGGGTCGCCTCGAGGCGGCGGTCGTATTCCTCAAAAGGGGTCTCGCCGGCCTCGATCCGGGCCACGTTCTCGCGGGCCACGAAGACCACGCCGACCAGCGTCCGGATCCGGTATCCGCTCTCCTCGGTCGCGATGATCTGGCCGCTGACCGTGCCGCCGCGCTTCAGGTGCACGACGTCCGCCCGCACCGGCGCCAGTCCGGCCAGCAGAACGGCGGCGCAGACCCACAGCGGGCGACAGGTCCGGAGTTTCGTTGTCTGCATTGCTGGTCTCTCCGCGCAGGCCGGCCGCTGACTGCATAATTGTACCCAGCGCGACAAGCCCTCCTGTAATCGTAGGGATTTTCCGCCCTGCGCCGAGCAAAAACCACCACCAGCCCGCGCCCGGGACACTTTGGGGGGCGTCGCCCGGGCAGTCTCGACACGCCTGATGCCGCCCGTTCGGACCGGGAAATCGCCCGCCCGCCCGTTTTTCTGTCAGAAGCCCCCCGCTCACGCGATAGGAGCCCCTGTGAAGACGGGCTCCCACCCGTAACTCGAAGCTGCCAAGGAGCAAGCAAATGTCGAACCGTCGCCTGCAGACCCTCGTCCGATTCGCCTTCGCCGCCGGATCGTGTGTGCCCTTCAGCACCGCCCTGGCCGACCCCAACACCCCCGCATGGAATCCCGCCCAGATGAACGGCAGCTACGTCCGGAACCAGTTCGATACGCCCGTCGCCCCCGGTGGCTTCAACGGTGGCCAGAACTTCCAGTCGGCCCACCCCGCCGACTCCATATTCGCCCGCGGCATGCAACTGCTGCAGCGAGATCCCCGCGCGGCCGCCGAGCAGTTCGGGCAGGCCGCTCGCATGGGCCACCCGATGGCGCAGCTCAATCTCGGCGTGATGTGTTTCAACGGGGAAGGCATGGCCCCGAACCCGGCCGAGGCCTATGTCTGGTACAGCCTGGCTGCCCGGGGCGGCGTCCAGCAGGCCGTCCAGTATGCCCGTGACGCGGCCGGTCTGCTGAACCCGCAGCAGCGGGCGGCGGCCGATCAGCGCATTCAGCAGCTTGCCGGCGCCAGCGCCGGGCAGGCGGCGAGCGGGCAGGCCGGCGGCGGCCAGTGGAACGGCGGTCAGCAGGGCAAGACCTACGACCAGGCGATGGCCGAACGTCGTGCCTGGGAAGCCCAGCAGCGGCAGCGCGGCTACGGCCCGAACGGGGGCCCCTACCCGCCCAACGGGGTGACCCCGCCGAACAACAACTTCGGCGGCATGAACCGTCCGACGGGGGCGATGGGCGGCAACCCCGGCGGAAACTTCGGGGCGATGAACGTCCCGAACGGCCACCCGGGCGGCGGCACGCTGAACGCGACCGGCGGAGCCACCGCCGGCGCCGCGGGTGTGGCCGGGACGGAAGTGTGGGATCTGGGCTTCTTCAAGATGCAGAAGCCGCGCGGGTGGAAGATGACGGCCGCCGGTCAGGGTGCCGGGTTCTGTTTCCTGGGCGAGGACCCGACGCAGCCGAACCGGCAGTTCTTCCAGTTCGGTTCGATCGGTCCGGTCTTCCCGAGCGAGGCGGACAAGCAGGCTTTCGGGCAGATCATGCAGTTCAGCCCGCAGCCGGTCGCCTGGCAGCAGATGGCGGTGGTCAGCCCGCTGGATCCGGCCAACCTGCTGCAGCACTTCGAGCAGATCGCCCGGCACCCGAACACCCAGCAGGCGTTTCCGCGCGTTCCGGTGCCGCAGAACCTGCAGATCATCTCGCGTGAGCCGGCCCCGCACATGCTGCCGGACCCGAGCGCGAAGTCGGAACTGCTGCGAGCCCGCTTCCTGCTGAACGGCCAGCCGTGCGAAGGTGTCTTCTGCATCATCACCAGCATGATCCAGGGCGATGCCGGGATGGGGGTTCCGAGCTACGGCGTGGCGATGATGATGGGCATCACCGCCCCGGCGGGTGAACTGGCCGGGCTGGAGGGTCCGCTGAACGCGTGCCTGAAGTCGCAGAAGTTCAGCGAGTCGTACATGCAGTCGCAGCGCGCCGCGGCGCAGGCCGCCCTGAAAGGTGCCCGGGACCGTTCGAACCTGATCGCCGAGACGGGCGACTACGTCCGCAACCTGAGCCAGAAGACCTGGGACTACCAGAACAAGATGGGTGACATCGGCCAGCAGCAGTTCACCGATTACATGCGTGGCACCGAGCGGATGTACAACCCCGAGACCGGCGAGATGCTCGAGTTCAACCAGGGCTTCCACGACGACATCTACAACCTGAACCGCAACCAGTTCGAGATGAACAACCTGCAGCAGGTGCCCTACGACATCAACAACTACAACCGCCTGATGCAGCCGGCCCTCGACGGCTACCGCGAGATCCGCTGATCGGAGAGAGGACGCGGGAGTGCAGGCAGCCAGCCCGCCATCCGCCACGCGTCCGGCCCGGGGCGGTCGACCAGCACGGTCGGCCGCCCTCGTTTCGTTCCCCCCACGGCCGGTGTCCGCGTCCGGTCCGGTCGGCTCAATTCCCACCCGGTTCCCCGCCGCCGCAGCCCGAATCCGCCGTCCGTCCGCGAATATCGCCCCGCAACGCCCCCTCGGAGGGGCCCCGGTGGACGGGGGTTGCCTTTCCTTCCGAATGTGGTACGATTCCTCGTCCGGTTCCCAGACCGGGGACCGACCACGGGGCGTGGCTCAGTCTGGCTAGAGCGCTGCGTTCGGGACGCAGAGGTCGCTGGTTCGAATCCAGTCGCCCCGACATACCTGACGAACGAGAGTCCGCTGACGGAACTTCGTTCGCGTCGAACGCCCGTTTCTCGCTGCATTGCGGCGGTTGCGGGCGTTTGTCTTTCCCGTCGCCGTCCCGCCCTGCGCATCCCGACGGACCGCCCCCGCCCTCACAGAACCTAACTGTCGACATATTCTTTGCTTACAGGCACAGCCCCCTGTCCTGACACCGCGCGGACTCCCGCGATCGACACGGGCGTCCACGGAAACCGCAGTTTTTTGCCGGACAGCCCGCCGGCCGGTTCGGTTTACCCCTGCGACGAGCGGCACCGGATCGCTCCATTCAGGGAACCAGGACACGGGAGTCGGCAGCATGCGGTTGGAACAGGAAAGACGCGAAGTTCGCGGAACCGGTGAGGTTGAACAACAGGCCCCCCAGCGGAATCGCCTCAGGCGGATGCTGGCGGGGGTGAGCACGCTGGCCGTCCTCGGTCTGGGCGGGTGTCCGCAGCCTGGCGACGCCGGGGCGGACACGCTGCCGGTGGCGGTCGAGTCGGGGCCGACGACCAAGGACGGCCCGCTGCAGGTGCTGTCGGTCAACCCGACAGTCGGAACGACGGACGGCGACCGGGTTGCGCTGCTGCGCGGCCGCGGGTTCGTACCCGGCATGACGGTCACCTTCGGCGAGCAGGCGTCGAGCCAGGTCACGTTCATCAGCGACTCGATGGCCACCGCCCTGGTACCGCCGCACCAGGCGGGAGCGGTCGATGTCGGCATCGTCGCCGACATCTCCGGCCAGCAGCACCAGGTCCGCCTGGACAACAGCTTCACTTTCATGATCCCGCCCGATGATGACGGAACCGACACCGACGGGGACGGGCTGACCGACGTGCAGGAGCAACTGGTCGGCTACAGCATCCGGGTGGACTACTTCGGCCTGGGGATGAACCCCGCCCACCTGACCAAGTACGACGTCAACAGCGACCCGCTCAATCCGGACACCGATGGCGACGGCCTCGACGACGCGGCCGAGTTCTTCGCCAACACCGACCCCCGCAACGTCGACACCGACACGGACGGGCTGTGGGACTCGGAAGAGGCGACCCGCTGGCTGACGAGCCCGATCTCGGTCGACTCCGACGGCGACGCGCGGGCGGCGGATCCGTCGACGGACCGCAGCACGATCCCCCCGGTCTTCGATCTGTTCGACGGACTCGAACTGTACACGCCGGCCGAACTGGCCAAGGCGCCGGGGGACCGCGGGCCGCTGAAGCTCGCGGCCACTTCGCCGACGCTGGACGACACGGACGGTGACGGTGTCAGCGACTTCGAGGAGATCGACACGCCGGTTCGCACGCCGCTGCTGGCCGACATGCCGCAGTTGCAGTTCGAAATCGTCGATGATCTGGATGTCCGCCTGGACGTCGAGTACGCGGAGGAACTCGGCGTGACGACGGCGTTCGAAACGTCGCTGGCCAGGGCGGATTCGCAGACCGATTCCCGTTCGCGGTCCAACACCGTTTCGGCCAGCGTGACCGTCGGCGGCAACTTCGAGTTCAACCCCTTCAAGCTCGCCAGCGCCTCGGTCGAGGTGACCGGTGGCTACGAGAACAGTTGGGAGACGACGGTCGAGTCGAGCGTGCAGTCCGAACGAACCCTGGCCGCGTTGCAGGAAAATGCCCGGACGAAGACCGAGACGGCCGCCAGCGGTTCGATTGCCGCCGGGGTCCGGGTCACCAATGTCGGCAACATCACCGTGCAGGTGGTCGACCTGGCGCACACGGTGCGGCAGTGGGCGCCGAATGACGATCCGAACACGGGCAGCACCAGCGCCGGTTCGTACACCGCGCTCGCGTCGCTCGCGCCGGACCTCGGCCCGGGCCTGACGCTGGCACCCGGGGCGGACTCGGGCGTGCTGCTGGCATCGGCCGAGGACCTGAACGCCGATCGCATCAAGGCGCTGCTGGCCCGCCCCGACACGCTGCAGGTCGAGCCGGCCGTGTACGAACTGGTCAACGACAAGGGCATCAACTTCGCGTTCGTCGACGAGGTCACGCAGGCCCGGACGGCCCGCCTGAGCATCGACTTCGGTGACGGGCGTTTCGAGGAGTACCGCATCGCGACGAACGTCGACCGCAACCTCGACGCGTCGCTGGCGGGCATCCCGCTCAGCAAGGCCCTCGACCTGACGGTCGGCGCCGGCAACTGGGCGACCGAGCAGGTCATCCACCCGTGCGGCCCGGCCACCTCGGACGTGGTCGTCAACGGCAGCTTCGAGAGCCCGGCCTCGGTCGGACAGTTCCCCGCGAACTGGGGCCAGCGGCTGGTCAACTCGAGCGACACGGCCCTGTCGATCCTGACGTTCGAGTCGCCGGACATTCCGGCGCCGCTTGGCTCGCAGTGGGCCCGCTTCCACCTCGAAGCGACCAGCCCGACGAACTCGGGCGAAGCGGTCGGCCTCTACCAGCAGGTCGGTGTCAGCGGCAACAGCACGACCGGGTTCGTCTACCAGATGACCGTTCGGCCGCACGCGCCGGAGGAGGGCGAGGGCGACTACCTGGTCGCGCTGTGGCGGGGCGTTCCCGGTGCGAGCGGATCGGTCCTGCTGGACTCGGACGCGTACACCTACGACACCGTCCTCGGGGGTGTCGAGACGATCAGCGGGCAGATGTTCGCGCCGGCCTCGACCGGTGGCGAGCCGATCTACCTGGAGATCCAGGCCGAGTCGCACTACCGCCCGTACCAGACGTTCTGGGGACTGCTGATCGATGACGTGCAGGTCAACCCGAGCAGCGACCCGGATGCCGAATCGGTCGAGATGTTCTCGTTCATCCGCGACGTCGCGATGGACATGGACACGCCGCGGTTCTGGTCGGTGTTCGTCTCCGGCGCGCAGATCGACGCGACCGACCTCGACAGCCTGACGCTCCGCAACGGCGACACCGTGCTGGTCGCCCTCAGCCGCGACCTCGACCAGGACGGCCTGTTCGCCGCGCAGGAACAGCAGTACGGCTCGTCCGACGAACTGGCCGACACCGACGGCGACGGGCTGACCGATGCCGAAGAGGCCGCCCGCAGCTACCGGCTGAACCTGTGCGACGAGTACGACGGCGGCTGGAACGTCATCGCGACGACCCGCGACGGCGACGTGGCCTACCGGGCCTATTCGGACCCGCGCCGCGTCGATGCCGACCAGGACAACCTGAGCGACCTGCAGGAACGGACCCTCGGGACCGACCCCGGCAACGCCGACACCGACGGCGACGGACTGCAGGACGATGTCGACGCCAACCCGCTGGTGGCCGCGAAGATCCTGTACGTCGATGCTTCCGTGTCGGGTGGCGATGGTCTCTCGTGGAGCACGGCCTACGACGACCTGGGCGCCGCGCTGAGCGACGCCGACGCGCGCAACGGTGATGGTCAGCCCGGCAACGACGTTTCCGAGGTGTGGGTCGCGGCCGGCGGCTACACGCTGCAGTCGCAGGTGCTGCCGCGCAGCACGGCGGTCTACGGCGGTTTCTCGGGCGGCGAGACGCGGCGTTCGCAGCGGCTGCTGAGTGCGACGGCGAACGGAACGGTGATCGGCCCGAACGGCGTGTTCCCGCTGTTCTCGGAGACGCGCAACAACGTGACCTGCCGGATCGACGGCTTCACGCTGATCGGCTCGGACGATCGGGCCTTCCACATCACCGGCAACAACCACGACGTGACGATCGCCAACTGTTCGCTGGCCGAGCACACCGCGCAGCCGGACAGCGCCCCCCTGGCCGGTCACGTCGGCGGCGCGATCTACGCCGCCAGCGACACCAGTCGGCTGACGATCGACGGGTGTGTCATTCAGAACAACGTCGTCGAGTCCACGCCGGATGACCGCGCCTGGGCCCTCGGCGGAGCCGTGTACTGCCGGCTGGAGCGCCTGGCGATCCGCGGTACGAGCTTCTACAACAACCGGGTGATCAACAATGCGATCCTGAGTCCGGCCACCCTTGAACTGCATCACGGCTGGGGCGGCGCGATCGCCGTCGCGGGCTCCACGGACGCCACCTTCGAGGACTGCGACTTCCGCGCCAACGCCGTGACGACGGACGATGACGTCGATGCGTTCGGCTGGGAGGCGGAACTCGGCGGCGGCGCGGTCGCGCTCCGCGATGGCACGGCCCGCCTCACGAACTGCCGCTTCGACGACAACTTCATCCGCAACGACGCCGGATACGCCTACACCTTCAGCGAGATCCGCGGGGGCGGCGCCGTGCTGGTGACGCTGGCGGACGCGAGCTTCGAGAACTGCGTCTTCCGCCGCAACACGGCCCAGGCGTTCGGCGGTGCCGTGCACGTCAAGGAAAGCGGACGGGCCCGCATCGTGGGCTGCTCGTTCTACGGCAACCAGAGCGTCCCGGCCGGCGATCCCACCGACGCCCTGGCCTGGACCGACCCCGCCGGAATCGGTGACCGCTGGAATCACTTCGCGATCGGGGCCGCGATCGGTTCGAGCGGCGAGACGTACGTCGCCAACACGGTCTGCTGGAACAACACCGGCGTCGCGCAGGTGGCCTCGAACCCGAACTTCGGCAACATCGTCGCGACCTGGGGACTGGAGCAGCAGGTCGCAACCCGGCCGGGCATCATCACCACCCCCGGCAGCGAACTGACGCTGGCGGCCGGGACGCTGACGCTGGATCACTGCGCGATCAACACGCTCAGTGCGGCCAGTGTCAACAACGGCTTGACCCTTTCGCCGCTGGCGGCGGCCGTGACGGTTGCCTTCGGCAACATCACCCCGGTGGATCCGGGCTTTGTCGCGGCGGACAACGCCGACCTGCGTCTGACGGCCGAGTCGCCGCTGATCGACGCGGGTGAGGTTCTGCTGGACGTCAACCCGTTCGAGGCCGGCCTGCAGTTGCTGGCGTCGGTCGACTTCCTCGGCGTGACGCGGATCGTCGACGGCAACGGGGACGGCGACGCCCGGGTCGACATCGGCGCGTACGAGTACCAGTCCGAGTAGGGCTCGGCTGATCCCGTGTTGCCGCCCGCCGCGGCCGTGAGTCGGATGGCTCGCGGTCGCGGTTTTGTTTCGAGGGAACAGGGAACAGGGAACGGGGAACGGGGAACAGGGAATTGTGGCGTCGGCGTCTCGCCGGCGCGAGACAAGAACAGGGGCGACACGCGCGTGGCGGGCCCGTCCCGCGCTATCTGCGGGGGCACCACCGTCGCGTCCTCCGATCGGGTATCCTGCCCGCAGACCGCGATCCAACAGACACCGGAAGAGGACGCCTCCATGCCGCCATCGACGATCATCCCCACGCTCCGGTACGCCGACGCCGTCCGCATGACGGCATGGCTCTGCGACACGTTCGGCTTTGCCCGGCACCTGGTTGTTGAGGACGGCGCGGGCGGCATCGCCCATGCCCAACTGACGCTCGGCAGCGGCATGATCATGCTCGGCAGCGAACGGGATGATGAACTCGGCCGGGTCCAGGCCGGCCCGAAACGGCTTGGCGGCACGACGCAGTCGGCGTACGTCGTGCTCGACCGCGACGAACAGGTCGACGCACTCTGCACCCGGGCACGGACGGCCGGCGCCGAAATCATCATCGAACCCTTCGAGCCGGACTACGGCGGCCGGAGCTTCTCCTGCCGCGACCCCGAGGGTCACCTGTGGCACTTCGGCAGCTACGACCCGTGGGCCGGGAGTGAGGCGCAATAGCAACGGGAAGCGACAGCCGCGTCACATCCCCCGTATCGGCCCGCCTCCCGCGGTCCATCCGCGGGCCGGGAAGACCGTGGCGGTCGGGCGCGGACGCGGAGAGGTGGCTTGCCTCAGTCTCCCTGGTTGAACTCGGCGACGCGCTGCCGCCACGCGGCGGCCTCTTCCGGGCGATCGGAGTCGGCGTACATGTCGGCGATCGCCCGGGCGCATTCGGTCAGCCAGAACCGGCGGACGATGATCCGGATCCGATCGCGCTGGGCTTCGAGCGCCTCCCAGGCTTCCAGCATCATCTGCTCGGCCTCCGGCACCCGGCCGAGCGACGCCAAGGCCGCACCCCGCAGGATCCGCAGCCGCATCGTGCCGCTGCCCTTCTCCTCTTTCGTCAGCTCGTATCCTTCGTCGAGCGTGTCGAAGGCCTCCTCGACGCGACCCTGGGCCAGCAGAACGCTGCCCAGTTCGAGCAGTGACTCGCTGACGGCCCCGACGTTGTTCAACTCGCGGACGACCGCAAGGAACTCGCGCAGCAGCGGCTCGGCCTGCGCGGGGCGTCCGGCCTGGTTGAGAGTCCGTCCGTGCACCCGCAGCAGGGTCAGCGTCCGCACGGCCCGGCCCCCGAAGACGCGCCGGGCCCGGGCCAGTTCGGCGGCCTGCAGGGCGAGGGCATCCTCGATCCTCCCCTGCCCCAGCAGGCACTTCGAGATCGTCTCGGCGATGACGATCGCGCTGGCACTGTCGTCGCCGTGCGCCGCGACGGTCGCGGCCCGCGTCTCGCGCAGCGTTGCCAGGGCCTGGTCGAACCGCCCGAGCTGCAGGTAACAGGCACCCAGGTTGTTGCCGATCCGCAGCGTCGTCTGGTGGCTGGCCCCGAGCTCGCGGCGGGCCGCCGGAAGCGCCTCGGCGTACAGTTCGAGGGCCTCGTCGTAGCGCCGCTGACGATAGCGGGTGTGCCCCATGGTGTTCTGGATCGAGTGAATCATCCAACTGGTCGGCGGGTACTGTTTGCGGCGGTTGTCGCGCACCTGCCGCAGCAGTTCGACGGCTTCATCCAGTTCGAACGCCGAGCTGAGACGGGCCGCCAGCCGGCGACGGTTCTCATCCGTGTCGCTGTGGTCGTGTCCGAGCACCCGCGCGCTGCGCTCGACCACCTCGCGCAGCATCTCGATGCTGAGCGCCTCGCGGCCCGTGTTCCCGGCCAGCATGCCGATCTTCGACAACGCATCCAGCGTCCGCCGGTCATCCGAGCCGTGCAGGCGGCGGCGGGCTTCGATCACCGCCATCAGCTCATGGAAGGCCTCGTCCGTGTGCCCGGACGCCAGGCGGACCTCGCCCCGCAGCGTCCGCAGGTAGAGCGACACGTCCGAGTCGCCCTGGAAGCGCGCGGCATACATCGCCAGGGCCCGGTCGAGCAGTTCGGTCGCTTCGTCGTCCGCGCCCGTCACGTGCAGCCCGTCGGCCAGCATGCCCATCGCCCGCAGCGTCTCCTCGTGATCCGGCCCGTAGTGCGCCGCGCACGCCTCGATCAGCGTCCGCCGGGCGGCGATCGATTCGTCCAGGCGATCCAGGTCCGCCAGGGCCCGGCTGCGCGTGCGGACGATCGCCGTGCCGGTCTTGCCCGACGGTTCGGAGACGGCCGCCAGCGCCGCATCCGCCTGGTCGAGCGCGGCCAGGGCCCGCTCCGGCTTGTCGAGCCGCTGGTAGGCCTTCGCGACGGTGACCAGCAGGTCGGCCCGGATCGCCGGCCGTTCCGCGAATCGCTCGGCGATGGTCGCCTCGGCGCGCTCGAACAGGGCCACGTCGAGCATGTCGACGGCCAGGTCGGCCGCATTGGCCCGGCCGGTCAGGCCATCCAGTTCGACCAGGGCCCCATCGACTTCCGACTCGGACAGGTGGTCGCGTTCGAGCCCCTGACGGACACGCGCGCGGAGCGCCGCCTTGGCCTTGTAGCCGACGATTTCCGGATCCACCTGGCTGATCAGGTCGGCGTACCACGTCTGCACGGCCTGCAGATCGTCGCGTTGCGCTTCGACGCGGGCCCGCTGCGCATTGGCATCGAGCAGGTAGAAGATCGTGCTCGCCAGGCCGGCGACCAGCGCGACGAACGTGGCCGCGATTCCACCGAAGACCGCCCGGTTGCGGGCCGCGAACTTCCGGACCTGGTACCAGACGCTCGGCGGGTGGGCGATGATCGGCTCGCTGGACAGGTGCCGCCGCAGGTCCTCGGCCAGTGCCGCGGCCGAGTCGTAGCGCTGCTCGGGGTCCTTGGCGAGCGCCTTGGCGAGGATCGTGTCGAGGTCGCCGCGCAGGGCGCCGGCGATCGACGACGGCCGGGTCGGTTCCTCCTCGACCACGATGCGGACCGCCTCGGCGACCGGCCGGCCGCTGAGTTCGTGCGGCATCCGTCCGGTGAGCAGTTCGTAAAGGATGACGCCGAGCGCGTAGACATCGCACCGCGTGTCGAGATCGTCGGCCTGTCCGCGGGCCTGCTCCGGACTCATGTAGCCGAGCGTGCCGACGATCTGGCCGACGCCGGTGTGGATGCTGGTCATCTGGTGATCGGCGTCGATCAGGCGGGCGATGCCGAAGTCCATGATCCTGGGATGCCCGACCACGTCCATCAGGCTCGACCCGTGGCCGCTGCCGGCGGAGTCGACCACCAGGATGTTGGCGGGCTTGAGGTCGCGGTGGATCACGCCGCGCTGGTGGGCGTGCTGGACCGCGTCGCAGGCCCGGGCCACCAGTTCGATCCGCTCGCGCATCGGCCGGCCGGCCGCGTGTCGGTCGAGGCGCTGCCCTTCGATCAGTTCCATCGCGAAGTACGGCAGTTCCGAGTGGCCGAGGCGTTCGGTCCCGGCCTCGTAGATCTGGGCGATCCCCGGATGCCGCAACCGGCCGAGCACGTGGGCCTCCTGGCGGAAGCGACTGACCAGTTGCGGGCCGTCGAGACCCTGGCGGATGATCTTGAGTGCGACCTGCCGCCTGGGATTCTCCTGCTCGGCCAGGTAGACGACGCCCATGCCGCCACGACCGATCTCGTCGAGCACGGCATAGCGCCCGACCCGCTGCGGCATTTCGAAGGCGGGGGCCGCCCCGGGTCCGGAGATTTCGCCCGCGAGCGCCTCGGCCACGCCGCCGGCGACCTGATCGAGCGCGGCCAGCGAGCGGGCGTCGAGCGCGAGCAGCGATTCCACCTCGGCCAGCAACTGCCGATCGTCGCCGCATTCCTTCTGCAGGAAGGCGCGACGGGCCGCGGGCCGGAGCCGGCAGGCGGCGACGAAGAGTTCACGGGCGCGCTGGAATTCACTCACCGGGTTCGACTCCCAATTCGCGTGCGAGCCAGGCCCGCACGAAACGCCAGTCTTCCTGGAGCGTGCTGCGGGCGACACCGAGTTGCGCGGCCGTCTCTTCCATCGTCAGGCCGCAGAAGAAACGCAGTTCCACCAGGCGGGCGAAGCGCTGGTCCAGCCCGTCGAGCTTGGCGAGCGCGGCGTCGAGCGCCAGCAGGTCGACCGAGGCCGCATCGGCGGCGCCGATCTGCCCGAGCGTGATGTCGACGCGTTGGGCGTTGCGTTTCGCGGCCCGCTTGGCCTGCGCGTGGTTCAGCAGGATCTGCCGCATGGCGGTGGCCGCGATGGCGAAGAAGTGCTGCTTGTCGTTCCAGCGTGAATCGCCGCGGGCCAGCTTCAGGAAGGCCTCGTGCACCAGGGCGGTCGGCTGCAGCGTGTGATCGCGACGCTGTCGACGCAGATGCCCGGCCGCCAGTTCGCGCAGTTGCCCGTAGACCTCCTGCAGCAGGTCCGCCGGATCGGCATGATCACGCGTGGTTTCGTTGTCGTCGCTGGCCATAACGCTGTGCCCGGGCTCGCCTGGTGCGGCGTTTCGGGGAAAAGTCTACCCGCTGACGCCGCTCGGGTCGTACCGAATCCTGAAAGCAACGGTCCCGAGCGGCGAGCGCGGTCGTCGCTGCGTTGGTCAGACGGCTCAACGGCCGCGGCGTAGCGCTTCCGATTCCGGGCGCGATTTGGAATTTCCCTCCGAACCGCACGTTGTTAGGCTTGACCGAACAGTCGGGAATCCGACAGCCACGCACATTCGGCGCACAGCGGACCATGCGGAAGACTGCCCCGGTCCGGACGAGGAGCAACACGATGCGGCGTCAACCTCAGACCACCCTCACCGGCGGCGTGATCGCCCTCCTGCTCATTACGGTCGCCCCGCTCGGCGGCGCGGAGGCCCAGGTCGAAGCCGTCGGTCGGCAACTGGGAGAGGCCGGGCAGGCGCTCGAGTCGGCCGTCCTGCGCGGAGAGATGAGCGAAGCCGACGCCTGGGCCCGCTGGTACGAGGTCAAGGAGGAGATCCTGGCCGACGCGATCAGCAGCGGTGCGATCACGGACGCCGAACTCGCCACCCTGCGGCGGGACCTCGGCAAGGCCGAACTGCGTGAGAAGCTCGAGACCGCCGGCAGCGAGATCAAGGCCGCCTACAACGCCGGCGACATGACCGAGCAGGAGGCCAGGGACGCCTGGCAGGCCGCCCGCGACCAGCAGATCGCCGACGCGGTCGAAGACGGCACGATCTCCGCCGACGATGCCGCCGCGTTTCAGCAGGACGGCGGCAGGTCCGAGCTTGAGAAGCGACTCGACGCCGCGGGCGAGGAAATCCGCCTGGCGGCCGCGGCCGGCGAACTGAGCGAAGACGAGGCCTGGGGTGCCTGGTACGAAGCCCGCGACACACTGCTCGCGGACGCCGTCGAGACCGGTGAAATCTCCGAGGCCGAAGCCGAGACCTGGCTGGCCGAGATCCACAAGGCCGAATTGAACGAGAAGCTCAAGGCCGCCGGCGAGCGGGCCCGCGTGGCCGCGGTCAACGGTGACCTGACCGAGGAGGAGGCCTGGGCGTCGTGGCACGAGGACCGCGATGCCCTGATCGGCGACGCCCTGGCCGCCGGCGAGATCAGCGAGGACATGGCCGACGCGTATCACAGCAAGCTGGAGCGGATGGAAGTCGGCCAGCGCCTGAAGTCGGCCGTCGCCCGCGACGACCTGACCTCGGAAGAAGCCGCAGCCCGCTGGGCCGAGTATGAGGAACAAACCGGGAGGACCACCCCGGCACCCGCCGCGGACAGCGAGCAGGTCGACGATTCGGTGGCCGACGACCCGGCGGCGACGGACGATCCCGGTACCCCGGCGGAACAGGCCTCCGCCAGCCCGGCCGACGACGACTGGGCGCGTTACACGCGCGAGTTCATCGTCCGCTACCGGCTCAACGAGCAGCAGCAGGAGCGGGCCTGGCGATTCTACCGGACGGCCCGCGAGCGCCGGGACGCGACGATGCAGCGCCTCGAGCGGATCGCCAGCGAGGCTGCCCGGGCCGGCGCGGAGCGGCGGGTCACCGAAGCCCGGCAGCGGATGGAACGCGACCACGCCCGCCTGTTCGAGGGACTGAAGGCCGACCTCGAACGACTGCCGACCCGCAGTCAGCGACGGGCGACCGAGCAGCCCTGATCCTCGTCCGGTCGATGCACATGGAGGCGTGTCATCGCCGCGCGCATTCGGCCTCCGGGCCACCGGCCCTGCGTTCCTGACCAGCGTGATGCTGCGAACGCAGGCCGGCTTCGCGGGCTTTCCGGCAACGCTCCGGCCGCCTCTGACGCCCTTTCCTTTTTTGCCGAGCCGGCATCCAGCCGCCCGCGGCCGACGAATACCCGTCTGACAGATTCGACCGGACGGTGTCGTTGCCGCGGAATCCGGGTCCCCTCCCTGCCCGAGAGGAAATCGATATGCGTCTTTTTCTGGCCCTGGCCGTGACTTCGGTGCTGACCGGAGGCTGCCTGATGCCGAGCAATCTGCCGCCGGTGGTTGCCGTCGAGAGCGTTGACCTGACCCGCTACGCGGGGACCTGGTACGAGATCGCCCGCTACCCGGTCATCTTTGAAGAGGGCTGCACCGGCGTGACCGCGACCTACACGATCCGCGACGACGGATCGGTCACCGTCCGCAACGACTGCCGACAGGGCAGCCTGGAGGGCCCCGAGGAGTCGATCGTCGGCCGGGCCCGGGTGGCAGACGAGAGCGGGGCGAAGCTGAAAGTCTCGTTTTTCGGTCCGTTCGAGGCGAACTACTGGGTGATCGACCTCGATCCGGACTACGAGTGGGCGGTCGTCGGCGAGCCGCGGCGGCGATTCCTGTGGATTCTGAGCCGGGAGCCCGCCCTGGCGGACGAAATCGTGGCCGGGATCCTCGCCCGGGTCGCCGAGCAGGGTTATGACCCCGAGCGGCTGATCTGGACGGAGCAGGACACCGGCGGCTGAGCCTCCACCGAACGTGGTGATTGTCGACGGAAACCGCCCCGCTATAATCCGGAAACAACTTGGACAAGACCCTTGGCCCGGTGGCGGTTGCCTGACGCGTTTGGGCAACTCCTCTCTCCGAGGTGCTACCACTACCACCGTCACCGGGCTCCAATCATCCAACCACCCCTCCCGAGCCACGCGGGCGTCCGTCAGCAAGTCAGCAATCTGGGCGGATCCGTGCGGAATCGGCCGTTGCGGGCTTCCTGATTGACGGTGCCCCGCCCGTTCGCTGGTCCGTGTTTCGCGCCCCGTCCGACCGAACCGCGTGCCTTCCGGTGACTGTCTTCAATGAAAAAGGGCCGCCAGTCGTTGAAGACTGACGGCCCCTGGTTTTCACGCGTGTTGCGTTGCGGCCTTAGCGGCGGCGACGCATCGCCAGCATCCCGGCCAGCAGGAGCGGCATCATGCTGAGCATGCCGCCACCGCACGCCATCGGTGCACATCCGACCGGGGCCAGATCGTCCGGCGTCATGTCGGCCGGATCGTCCTGGGTGACCTGGTCGTCGTCCTGATCGGTCGGCGCCGGGTTCGGGTTGGACGTCGTGCCGCGCGGCGTCGGATCGCAGGCGTTGCCCTCTCCGTCCCCGTCGCTGTCGATCTGCGTCGGGTTCGAGAGATCCGGACAGTTGTCGCACAGGTCGCCGATGCCGTCGTTGTCGCGGTCGGCCTGGTCAGGGTTGGCCGCGTCCGGACAGGTGTCGCAGACATCGCCGATGCCGTCACCGTCGCGGTCGGCCTGGTCCTCGTTCTCATCGTCCGGACAGTTGTCGCACGGTCCGCCGATGCTGTCGCCGTCCTGGTTGCCGGCGCCCTGGTCGGGGTTGGCAATCGACGGGCAGTTGTCACAGGCATCGCCGAAGCCGTCACCGTCGCGGTCTTCCTGACCCGGGTTGGCGGCGAACAGGCGACAGTTGTCGCAGGCGTCGCCGACCCCGTCGTTGTCGAAGTCCGCCTGGGACGGGTTGAACGTGCTCGGGCAGTTGTCGAGGCGATCGATCACGCCGTCGAAGTCACCGTCCGTGAACTCGTCCTCGTCGCAGACGTTACCGATGTTGTCCTTGTCGGCATCGGCCTGGTCGGGGTTCTCCTCGTCCGGACAGTTGTCGCAGGCGTCGCCGACGCCGTCACCGTCCCGATCCTGCTGGGCCGGGTTGGCGTGCTGCGGGCAGTTGTCGCAGGCGTCGCCATCGCCGTCACCGTCGGTGTCGGTCTGGTCGTCGTTCGGCGTATCCGGACAGTTGTCCAGGAAGTTGCTGACGCCGTCGCCGTCGTCGTCGGTGTCCGGATCGCAGGCATCGCCGATGCCGTCACCGTCCACGTCCGACTGGTCCGTGTTCGGACGATCCGGACAGTTGTCGCAGGCATCGCCGATCTGGTCGGCATCGACGTCGGACTGATCGAGGTTCGAGTCGTTCGGACAGTTGTCGCAAACGTCGCCGAAGCCGTCACCGTCCACGTCCGACTGGTCCTTGTTGGGCGTCGTCGGACAGTTGTCGCTGCCGTTGCAGACGTCGTCGTTGTCGTCGTCGTCATTCGGACCGCAGTCACAGGCATCGCCGATGCCGTCACCGTCGGCGTCCTCCTGTCCGTCGTTGAAGTCGTCCGGACAGTTGTCGCTGTCATCCGGGATCCCGTCGCCGTCAGCATCCGGCTCGCCGGAATCGTCACGCAGGAAGTCGACGCCATCGCTGAACGGCGTCAGCCCCGTCGTCAGGAACGTGTACCGGTCGGCCGTGAATCCGCCGACGCCCGCCGTGTAGGCGTGCACACTGTAGCTGACGTTCCCCGCCCCGGCCGAACTGCCGGCACTGCGGGCCAGACGCAGCGTGGTCCGCGACGGAACGGCCGTGATCCGGTAGAAGCCCGGCGTCACGCCCGAGCCGCCCAGGATCCGGACGCGGTCGCCGTCACGGAACTCGGTCGCCACGAAGTTGGCGCCCGGGTCGATCAACTGGAAGTTGCCGCCGCTGCTGACCACGTCGGCGCCGGTGCCGTCGATCGTGGTCGCCTCGATCCGGAACGAAACCTGGTCGTTGCCGGTCTTGAAGATCTCACCGGTGGTGGCCAGGTTCGGCTCTTCACCGGACAGCGAACCGCTCACCCGCCACTTCTCGGCACCGACCACCGTGTCGTCCACGCATTCCAGCGTCCACGACTCGAGGAACGAGGTGGCGAGATTGACGTCGATTTCCGCGACCGTGCCGCGGCCGCGATTCGAGTTGGCCGGGATCGGATCCGAGTTGGCCGGATCGATCATGTCGTCCTGGCCGGGCGCCGGGACGAGCCGGGCGCAGAAGAAGTAGGTGCCGTCGCCGTCGAGTGCGTTGACCGGCACTTCATAGACCCCGTTCTCGATGCCGGGGGCATCCTTGAACTGGGCGTCGTCGATCAGCACGATCTCGTCGTAGTCCGGCGTGTCCTTCGCGTAGTAGATCTCGATCCGGGTCCCGCCGAAGAAGTCGAACGCCTCGTAGTTCAGCGGGAAGAACCCGCCGACCGCGACCGCGTCTTCCATGTCTTCGAACTGCAGGGACGGAACCAGGCGCGGCTTCCAGAGGAAGGTCACGACCGTCTTGTCCGGATCGGTGTCCAGGTCGATCACCTCCAGGCCGCTGCGAAGCTGACCCCACCAGCGCGAACTCGGGTCCGAGTTCTCGTTCCAGGTCGAATTGCCCGACGAGCCCGGCCACGGGTCGCCCCCGTCGCCGAGGCTGGTGCCGGCCTCGAGGGCCTGGTCACCGTCCGCCTGCACGATGTTGTAGGCGGCGTGGGTCCCGATTCGCTGCTGCTGCGGCAGGCTCTCGAGGTTGCCCGCGAAGCCGGCGAAGGTCTGGCCGAAGTCGGTGTGCATCATCATCATGCCGTCACCCGGCAGGAGGCGCGAGAAGTTGATCGCCCCGCCGCCCGGCGCCTGGCGGGTCAGCCGCCAGAAGTAGTAGCGTTCGCCGAGGTTGTTCGGGTTCTCGAAGTAGTAGACCGAATCGGTCGGACGGAACGCGTAGTCCGGCAGGACGACCTGGACCGGCGTGGCCGGCGTCAGAACGTCGAGCAGGTTGGTGGTCTCGATCCAGGGCTCGTGGTCGGTGCCGAGGAAGCCGCTGCCGGTCCCGAACTCCTTCAGGAACGGCGACGGGTGGACGAAGCCGCCCGACATGATGTCCCAGACGCCGACCGGCTTGTTCTCGATGCCGTTCTGGTAGACGTCGTAGTCGTACAGGTCGGGATAGCCTTCCCAGACGTGCAGCCACTCGTGGGCCATCAACGCCGTGCCGAAGTCGCCGACCGTTTCGCCGGTCTCACCGGTCGCGCCGATCGCCGTGGCGAAGTCGCTGAACAGGATCGGCGTTTCGCTGTCACGCGTGCGAATCGGCAGGTCCATGCCCGGTGCCGGCAACTGGAACAGCCCGCGACCGCCGGCCGCCAGACCGTCCGAGTACAGCCCGTCGGGGATCATGACCGTGCTGTGCAGGAACTTGTTGTTGCCGACCTGCATGATCAGGTTGTCGAAGTCGACCGAGGCGTCCAGGGCCGCGACCGTGTCTTCGGTCAGGCGCCGGCGGCTGAACGGATACTCGGTCGAGCCGCCACCGTCGTTCGGCGTGCCGGGGTTCAGGTCGACCGCGTAGTTCTCGGTACCGCGGTCACGAACCTCGCCCATGTCCAGCAGACCGTCGAGGTTGTAGTCGCGCGACAGCGGGCGGGCCCGCTTGGCCGCGAACCCGAGCGAACCGATCGGCATGCCCATGCCGGTGCCGTCGATCGAGATCAGGCTGTCGAACGTGTCGGCCGCCACCAGGGCGCCGCCGCCGAGGCTGAGCGCGTTGATCTGGTAGGTGAAGAACGAGGGGGCGTTCGGGTCGAAGGCGAGCAGTTCGCCGGTCGTCGCGTCCAGGATCGAAGCCTGCAGGAAGGCGTTGTCGATCGTGAAGTAGACATCGGGCGCCGCGTAGGCCAGGCCGACCGCACCGTTGGCCGGCGTGCCGACCAGCGTGATCAGGGTGCCCTGCCCGGTGAACGGGTCGATCTCCCACAGCGAGGTGTCAATGCCGGGCGTACCCGGGACCGGATTGGGCGTGTCAACCAGCGCCACCAGTCGACCGTTGTCCTGGTCGTACGACATGTCGCGGACCTGGCCGCCGGCCACCACGGCGATCGCGGGCCCCTGCGTACCGGCACCGGTGTTCTCGTTGATCGCGATGACCGAGTAGGTGTTGACGCCGAACAGACCGATCGTTTCGAGGGCACCCCAGAGGATGCCGTTGTCGGTGTCGTAGGCCATCGCCGTGACGCCACCCTCGAGTCCGATCGGCCCGACTTCGGTGACGGTCACGCCGCCGTTGGTATCGATCCGGACGAGTTCGTTCAGGCCGGCGTCGATGCCGTACAACTGGCTGCCGATGTGCGCCAGGCCGGCGACCGAAGGCGGCGGGGTCCGCTGCCAGGTCAGCCACTCGAGGTTCATCACGTTGCCGCCGTCAAAGCCGCTGCCGCCGTGCACGCGGTAGGCCAGCGGGCCGCCGGCATCGATCAGTCCGTCGGCACTGGCGCCGTTGGGCGTACCGTTGCCGATGTCCTGGCCGAAATCCGAAGTGTTCTGCGAGGACGTGACTTCACCGAAGCGACCGTCGCCGCCGTATCCCAGGCCCGAGACGTTCTGAGCGTGGTAGCGCGACGACGGCAGGTCGTCGAACTCGGCCGGTCCGTCGTAGAAGTCGGGCAGTCCGTCGTTGTTGCGGTCCAGTTCGTCCGGAAGCACGGTACCGCCCTGGTAAGGCATGTCGTCTTCGTCGCGGCCGTTGCCGGCCGAGGCATCCGGGTATCCGCCGAGCTCATTGACGTTCGTGCAGCCGTTGGCTTCGGGGTCTTCCTCAGCGGGATCCGGCGGCAGAATGTCGGTCGGGACGCCCTGCTCGATGCGGGCGAGAGCGCCACCGGTGTTCGGCGTGAAGTTGCGGTCAATCCCGCCGCCGAAGTTGCTGGGGTCCTGCAACTGCGGGTTCTCGGGGTCGAAGTCCAGCAGGTTCGGGATCAGCGGGTTCCACTCGGGCGCCTGCGGCGTGCGACCGGGATCAAGCCCGGCCAGCAGGTTCTTGTCGATCCAGTACGCGTTCCACCACTCCTCGTAGCTCCAGGGGTTGGCGCCGTCGTCCGGGGAGAGCGTCACGGCGGCCGTCTGCCAGGGCGAGTCGTTGTCCTGCTGGAGCTTGCTGGTGCCGCGCTCGGTCCAACTGTCGGGACCGTCGTACTTGTCGTTGCCGCAGCGGGCGATCAGGGCGTCGGCGTTACCGGGGTAGTTGGCCCGGATGTAGCTCTCGGCCCAGGCCCGCGTGACCGGGTTCTGGTTCTTGGGACTCGGGTCGAGCGCGATCCAGTTGCCGCTGGCCTCGTCGTAAATCACCAGGAAGTCTTCGAACGGTTCGGCGTGATCCCATTCGCCATCTTCGTCGAAGTCACCGATCTCGGTGCCGTCG
>JAUIEC010000008.1 GCA_030428945.1 Phycisphaerae bacterium
TTGCCGCAGGTTGCTCTGGCAGACCACCCGCCGCGCCTGGTTCCGCGCCGCTCGCAGACTCGGCAGCAGAATCGCAATCAGCAACGCAATGATCGCCACCACCACCAGCAGCTCAATCAGCGTGAATCCGCCACGACGACGCATGCATCACCCCCGGATCAACGTGAACCGTCAAAGAGTGGAAGAGTGGAAGGGTGGATGAGTGAACCGACCGGTCCCGCCTGAACCCAGGCTGAACGACCGCTAACCGCCGCCCTCGCTCCCTCCTGTACCCCGGCTGCCTTCCCCCCGAATGCCCACCAGGCGATCGCCGCCACCTGCACCACGAAGATCGCCCAGAACACCCGTTGAAACGACGCCTTGGCCGTCTTGTGCCGCAGCGTCTGCTGGGCGACCAGCCCGGCCGGCGAACCACCCAGCAGCGCCAGCAGGTGCAGCACGCTCTCCGGCACCCGCACCAGACCCTCACGTCCCGCGATCGCCTTGTCGTACGCGTACGCCCCCAGCGTCGTCACGTTGATCGCCACCAGGTAACTCAGCAGGTGCGGCAGCCCCAGCCACGCGCAGCCGCCAGCAACCGCCGCGGCCACCGCCAGCAACGCCGAACTGAATCGCGCATGATAGGAACCCCGCGACATCCAGACGACACTACCCGACCAGCCGCCCGGCCAGCAAGCAAAGCCCGCGCAAACTACCCCTCCAGCGCGGCATCCAGCACCGCCGCCCGCTGCGGCCACAGCAGACCCGCGCCCGCATCCGACTCGAGCCGCCCCCGCCCGGCCGCCGCAATCCCCGCCGCCAGCCCCTCGGCCGTCCCGTCATACAGGTGCCGCCCGGCGTCCAGCCCGCAGGCCGCCAGCAGTTCCGGGTACGCCAGCCGATCCGGAAGCAGCGGACGCGTCCCCCGCGCGATCGCCTCGGCCGCGCTCAGTCCGAAGAACTCGTGCTCGGCCGTCGAGACGAACAGGTCCGCCGAGGCCAGGATTTCCCGGTACCGCTCGGCCGACTGGAACCCCCAGTTCTCGATCCAGTCCGCGAAGCGCTGCCGCCCCTCGGCGAACACCGGCGGGCTGTCGCGGAACTGCTCGCCCAGCACGCTCAGCCGGATCGACTGGCCTCGGTCCGCCAGCAGTTCGAGTGCCGCGAACAGCGTCTCGGGTCCCTTGTCATGCTCCCAGCGGGCCGCCCAGACGACATGCAGCGGACCGTCGCGCCCGTCGCCGGCCGGGGCTGCTTCGGGAACGTCGATCCCCGGCCAGAGCACCCGGGCCCGGGCCGCGATCTGCTCGACCGCTGCCAGCGGCTGATGGTCGGGCATCCGTCGCAGGAAGTCCGGCAGGGCGGTCAGCAGGTCGTCGCGGTGATAGCCCGAGTTGAACCAGACCGTGTCGGCCGCCAGGGCCGAGACGAGGTTGGTCAGCACGAAGTGATAGTCGCGTTCGTCCTCGTGCCGCACCGGGTAGGTCAACTGGTTCTCGTGGAAGTACAGCACGTTCGGGATCCGCGTGACCGCCGGGCACAGGCCGCGCAGTTCGGCCAGGTTCAGCATGTCGCTGCAGAACAGCGCCTGGCAGTCGTCCAGTCCGCGTTCGCGGAGCAGGGCGGCAAAGTGCACGGCGCTGTGTCGCATCCGCCACTTCCACTTGTAGGGTGGCAGCGTCAGCGTCGTCCAGGTGTGCCGGCTGTGCCGCTGCCAGCCGTCGAGAAACGCCCGGTGGCTGCCGCCGTAGTAGGGCTCCAGTGCCAGCACGTGCATCGTCCGCTTCCCCGTGGTGCTTCGTGTCCGGGCAGGATACCATTGTCCGCCGGTAACGGGGATTCACGACAGCCATACGGAAACAAGGAGGATTCCATGCGCAAGGTACTGCCCCTGCTTCTGGCGACGGTCGCGCTCGCCAATCTCGGTTCGAGCTGCCCGCTCAGCGTGCTGCAGCAGACCAGCGTCCAGTTCATCAACAACTCGACGCTCGGGGTCGACGTCCAGTTCTTCTACGGAGATGAACAACTGGCCACCAAGACCACCCTGCAACTGGCCGGCGAAGAACAGAACCTCAACGTCCCGGCCGGCGGCACCCGCTCGCTCAGCTTCCCGTGCGACTCGCTCCAGGCGATCTACATCGAGGAAGCCGCCCTGACACTGCCCGGCGAACTCGGCCCCGAACGCGACACCGAGATCCTCCGCGACGGCGACGATTTCAACTGCGGCGACACGATCACCTACACCTTCAGCGGCAGCCTGATCGTCGACTTCGCCATCGCCGAAAGCGTGAACTGACGGAAGAGAGGGAACAGGGAATAGGGAACAGGGAACAGGGAACAGGAACAGGAACAGGAACAGGCGGGAACAGGCGGGCACAGGGGGGATCCTGCCCTTGCGGCCCCGCCTTCACGTGGTCACTTGCTCACTTGCTTACTTGCTTACTGGCTTAGGCCCCGCGCCAGCGCCAGGGCTGCCCCCAACTCCGCCCACTCCCCCTCTGTTCCCTGTTCCCTGTTCCCTACCCCGTTCCCCGTTCCCTACCCCCAACAATACTTCCGCCCGGTAATCTTCTCATACGCCTCCACGTAGCGGGCCCCGGTCTGCACCAGCACCTCGTCCGGGATCGCCGGCGGCGGCGGGTTCTTGTCCCAGTCCAGCGTGTTCAGCCAGTCACGCAGGTACTGCTTGTCGAAGCTCGGCGGGTTCTCACCCGGCTGCCACGCGTCCGCCGGCCAGAACCGCGAGGAGTCCGGCGTCAGCACCTCGTCGATCAGGATCAGTTCTCCGTCACGCAGCCCGAACTCGAACTTCGTGTCCGCCAGGATGATCCCCCGCTCGGCCGCGTACGCCCGGCCCTCGCCGTAGATCGCCAGGGCCCGCGCCCGCACCTCGTGCGCCAGGTCCGCGCCGATCGTCTCGACGCACTGCTCGAACGAAATCGGTTCGTCATGCCCGACCTCCGCCTTGGTGCTCGGCGTGAACAGCGGCTCGTCGAACTGCTGGGCAAGCTGCATCCCGGCCGGCAGCCTGATCCCGCTGACCGTCCCCGACTGCTGGTATTCCTTCCAGCCGCCGCCGACGATGTACCCGCGGACGACACACTCGACCGGCAGCACCTCGGCCTTGTGACACCGCATCGTCCGGTGCTGCAACTGCCCGCGACCGTCCGCCAGCCCCGGCGGCAGTTCGCTCCGCTCGTCCACGACCTCGATCAGGTGGTGCGGCCGACACGCCTTCAGCGTCTCCAGCCAGAACTTCGACAGTTGCGTCAGGACGATCCCCTTGCCCGGGATCGGCTGCTCCATCACAACGTCAAAGGCGGAAATGCGGTCGCTGGCGACGACGAAGATCTCGTCGCCGGACGCGTACATGTCGCGGACCTTACCGCGGCTCGTCAGGTTCGGCAGGTCGGTCTGGTACAGGGCGCTCGGCACGCTCATTCTCCGCTGGCTCGTCACTCGCTTCGTCCTGCCCGTCAGGACGCTCCTCGGAATCGGCCGGCCGGCTCGTCGCCAGGTCCCGGGCCGCACGCAACGTCGGGTCACCGGCCGTCGGCCGCTGCCGCAGATTGGTATAGCCCGGCATCGTTTCGATTCGCGTGATCAGCCGGCTCGCTTCGCTTCGCAGGCCCGCCAGCGCGGTGCGGGCCGCCACGTCATCGCGCAGCCCGCGATCGACCTTCAGCCGGCTGCCCAGCACGCCCGCCAGGATCCGCAGGTCGCGAACCATCTCGTGCGCGTCGGGCTGCAGCGTGGCGTATCCCTCCGGGTCCGCCATCCACGCCCGCAGGCTGCGCTCGTGGTAGTGCTTCTCCAGGAGACCGTCGTGCAGCCGCGCCAGCCGCATCGCCAGGGCCGGCGCCTCGTAGCGGCTGGCATACCGCAGCCGGAACAGGCCCTGCTCGTCGTCCAGCGCCTGCTCCATCCGCAGCCGGGCCATCAGGGCCGCCAGGCTCTCGCCCCGCTGCACCCGCACCTCGGCGTCGATCGCCGCCAGCGTCTCGTCCCCGGCCCGATTCACCAGGCGCTGCAGCGCCAGCAGGGCGGCCCGCAGGTCGCCGTCGCTGAACAGTTCCACCGCCTCGCGGTAGATCTGCTCGAAATCCTCACCCGCTTCAGCCCGTTCGCGCTCCCCCGAATCGGTGTCTTCCCCCGCGCCCCGCTCGATCCGCTCGACCCGCTCACGCGGAAACGACCGCACGATCCCGGTCCGCGCGTCGGCCATCACCCGGAAGACCACCTCGGATTGCGTCTCACGAATCAGCGTGCCCCGGTAGCGGGAACCGTCGCGCAGGTGCAAAATGTCACCGAAGCACGGCGCAGCCAGCAGACAGATCAACAGCGGTATCCAGCGCATGGATGACTCAACCCGAACGCGGTGGTGCGTTCCGGTGATTATACGACGATGGCAACAGGCAACAACGCAGCCGCTTTTCGCGTCGGACTGGTCGCGGACGAATCCGCCGCCGCCCGCCTGATCGCCGCCGTTCTCGGCTGCGACGGGCTGCAGCTTGCCGCCCAGGCCGGCATGCCTCGCAAGAACGCCGCCGGCGAAGTCCCCTGGATCGACGACGCCCGCGTCCTGCTCACCCGCGAAGACATCGATGCCCTGCTGATCGCCACCGCCCCCGGACTCACCGTCGAACTCCTCGCCCAGGCCGCCGCCCAGCGGACGCCCGTCTGGTGCCTGCCGCCCGCCGGGCGAACCTTCGCCGAACTGACCGAAAGCATCGGGCTGATCCGCGCCGCCCGCATCGTCGGACGCATCGCAAGCTGGTGGGATCTCGTCGCCGAACACTTCGACTGGGCCCTCCGCCGAACCGACCATTTCCGCGTCTGGGCCGCCGAACTCTACATCAGCAGCCCCGCCTCCCAGCCCGCCAGTTGGCAGGCCGACCGCGGCCGGGCCGGCGGCGGCGTCCTGCTGCACGACTGCTACGACCTGCTCGAAGCCGCCATCGCCATCCTCGGCGTTCCCGAGAGCGTCCACGCGGCCACCGGCTGGACCCGCCGCGGCGATGCCTCCGGCGCCGCCGCCGAGGACCTCGCCCTCGGCATCCTCCGCTTCGAAAGCGGGGCGCTGCTCGGACTGCGGGCCACCCGCGGCGTGCCCCCGTACGCCGCCCAGCTTGTCCAGCACGGACCCGACTACAGCATTCGCGCGACGGCCGAACGCCTCGCCATCGTTGACGCCCAGGGCGCCGTCCGCGAAAGTCGCCTGCTCCCGAGCGCCTGGCTCGGGCAGGAACTCGAGCGCTTCGGCCAACTGGTCCGCGGCGGCGAGACCACCGGCGAGGCAACGGCGACGCAGGAACGGCACGTCGCCATGGCAGCGGTTCTGGAGGCGATGTATCTGTCCGCCCGCACGGGGCAGCCGGAATCGCCTCAAAGTTTCTACGAGGTTCAGAAATGGCCCGATCCGACACCTGGGTTCTTCGAATAATCAGCCTGGTCCTGCTGGCGCCGCTGGCGGGATGTGCGACCGGCAGCGCGCCTGGCGGACTCGACCTGTGGGTCGTCGGCGGAGACGTGCAGGTCTCGCCCGATGACGCGTCGCTGACCGACACGCTGATCTACAACGACACGCGCCGGCGCGTCGAGATCAGCGCCGCGATCGACGAGACCATCGCCCTCCAGGTCGGACTGCGCGGCAGCCTCGGCCTGCTCGGTTCGGTCGATGTCGCCGTCACGCCCCTCCAGGGACCGGGCGCCGCCACGATTCCCGAGCGCGACGTCCGTCGCTACGTCTACGAACTGCAGACGCTCAGCGACTTCCCGAGCTGGTACCCGGGACACACCAACGACGCGGCCGGCTCGCGCGAAATCTACGATCGCCTCGTCCCCTACGAGGCGCCCCGGGGCGGCGGACCGATCCGCCTCCGCGGCGGACAGGCCCACTACGTCTGGATCGACGTCCACGTCCCGCCCGGCACGCCGCCCGGGACCTATCGCGGACAGGTGCAGGTACGCCGCGGTGCCGCCGTGCTGCAGTCGCGCGACCTGGTCCTGACCGTCGCGCCGGTCGCGCTCCCCAGCGAGCCGACCCTCCCGATCGTCATGCGCTGCGACCCCACCCGCCTGCTCGAGGACGTTCTCGGCTGGCCGGTCGCGACCGCGGAAACGACCCGCATCCTGCCGGGCACGGCCGGACACACCCGCGCGCAGGTCCTGATGGACGGCCTGCTCGAGGAACTGCACCAGCACCGCACCACGCCGCTGCTGTGGGCCAGCTTCCCGAAGTACCGCACCACTGCCCCCGACGAAGTCGAGATCGACTGGCAGGCCTACGACGCCCTCGTCGCCGGATGGCTCGACGGAACCGGCTTCGCCAACGGCGTCCGCAGCCCGCTCTGGCCGCTGCCGATGTCCGTCGCCTATCCCGACGCCACCCGCAACGGCGGACCCGCATCCAGCGCCTACGCCCGCATCGCCGGCGCCTACGCCCGCAACGCCGCCGCCCACTTCCGCGAAAAGGGCTGGCTCGAGCGCGCCCTGCTCCGCCCGCTGCCACCTGGACCGCCCACGACCGGCAACGTCCAGGCCCACCGCCAGCTTGTCGGCACCCTCGGCGAAACCGCCCCGGTTGTCGCCCACCTGGCACCCGGTTCGCTTCGCGGACTCGGCTGGGTCGATGCCGCCGATGCGCCGATCGACGGCGTCACGATCTGGGCCCCGCCGGCCGCCTGGCTCGACCCCGCCGTGATCAGGGCCCGCCAGGCCCGCGGACAGCAGATCTGGTTCCAGCCCGACCGGCCGCCCTACAGCCCGACCCTGCACCTGGCCGGACCCGCCGCCGACGCGACCACGCTCGCCTGGACCGCCTACCGCTACGGACTCGACGGCGTCTGGATCGAACACCCGCTCGACAACGGCCGCCCGCTCGTCGACGCGCCGCTGCTGGTGCCCGGCAAGGAATACGGCCTGCCCGAGCAGATGGTGCCGACCGCGCGACTCAAGCGCCTCCGTCGCGGGGCCGAGGACGTCGAACTGCTTCGCCTGCTCGAAGCCGCCGGCAAGCCCGGACTCGCCCAGCAGACGGCCGGGCAGGTCGTGCGCTGGGCCTTCGCCGACGCCTGCCTCGAAAACCTGCTCAGCACGCGTCCGTCGGGCTGGTCGGTCGATGCCCGCGTGGTATCGCTGGCCCGCACGCTGCTGCGCCAGGAGCTCTCCACCAGCTTTGCCGCCGGCGACGCAGGTGGCGCATCGCCGGCCAGCTACGCCACCGAGTGGGCCCGCCTGATGGAAGGAACCGCCGGCATCGACATCAGCGCCCGCGGCACCCGCCTGCGCGACGAGGACGGCGCGCTGCAGGCTTCGCTCTTCGCCCAGATCGACAACGCCACCGGCCGCCGCCTGGCCGGCACCTGGGAAGTCCGCGACCTGCCGCCGGGCTGGTCGGGCGAGACCCAGTCGGCCGCCGAGGTCGCCCCGAACGCCAACACCCGCCGCGAGATCGACCTGGTCGTCGACGGGCTCAGCTACAACGCCGACGGGCTCGCCAACTTCACGCTGGCGCTCAGCGGCGGCGACCTGCTGCTCGAAACGCAGGCCCGCGTCGCGGTGACCAGCGCGCCGCTGCTGCTCGAACCCCTGCGGATCGACGGTGACCTGTCGGACTGGCCGATCACGGCCAACAACACCGCCGGCGGGTTTCAGCTCGTCCGCGGCCGGGCCCCGGAGGGCGGGCTCGCGCCGAAGCTGGCGACGCGGGCCTACTTCTGCATGGACGACACGCACCTGTACGTGTCGGTCTACTGCGCCAAGCGCGGCGGCGAGCGGGCCTACTGGAAGCCGGACAACACCATCAAGCTCGACGGGGCGGTGCCGTGGGGCGAGGACCTGGTCGAGATCATCCTGCACCCGCAGAACACCTCGGCCGGCACGGGCGAACTGCTCTACACGCTGCAGGTCAAGCCAAGCGGCCTGCTGGTCGCGCGGCAGGGGGCCCTGACCGATCCGCCGATGAACGAGAGCCGCCTGTGGCAGAGCGGCGTCCGCGTCGCGGCCCGGGAGACCCGCGAAGCCTGGGCGGTCGAACTTGCGATCCCGTTCGAGAACCTCGGCGAAGCCGCCGGACGCAACCGCATCTGGGGCGTCAACGTCACCCGCCTCGACGGCCGCCGCGGCGAATACTCAAGCTGGTCCGGTGCCCGCGGCTACTGCTACCTGCCCGAACTGCTCGGCAACCTCCTGCTGCAGCGCTGACTCCACCTCCGGGGGGTGAAAACGTGAAGGAGTGAAAGAGTGAATGGGGAACTGGATCCGCGGATCCGATCCCGACCCCGGTTCCTGTACCCCGTTCCCTGATCCCTGATCGCGTAGGGTGCGTCATCGACGCGGCATCCCACGATGCCGTCCGACGCGGAAGTCCCGGGCGTCGATGCCGCACCGCCTGGCTCGATTCCCGGGTCCTGAGTGCGTCAGTCCGCGTGGTCCTTCGCAGCCTTCTTGAATCGTGGCGCCACATCCTGAAGTTCACACGTAATCCGCGATAGACGGGGGGGATGCGCGTACGGATGGAACCGCTGGATTCCCTGGATCTCCACATCGGTAATCCGAACGGAGACGGTCAGGCTCTTGGCGGCCACGAGTGACTCCGTGTCGAGTTGGTCGGCGAGAGACTCGGGAACTTTGATCCAGACACTGATCCTTTCGATCGCCTTCTTGCGCCCGGCCGCGTTGATCTTCCTGCCCGAACGCTTCTCTTTCGGACTCAGATAGGCACCGACCGGTCGGTTCTCGACCTGCAGATACATGCCCAGAGCGGTAACACGGTGGCGTTCTGCCTTGGTTTTCGGGTCGACCAACCGTATCCGGTATGTTGGCGACAGGAGTTCCTTGAACCGATCCGACTTCATCAATTTGTGAATCGCGGCCGCTTCCGTCTCCGGGAAGTGCTCCGGATTCTCCGCAGGATTGCGCCAGAGGTTGGAAAGGAGGTATCGGGCCGAGGTCGACTGCCTGGGGGAGTCGTTCAGGTCCGGCAGGTCGCGTGCGATCTGCTTGAGGTCGGCCGCGACGTTTCGGGTAAACACCTTCACGTCGGCCGCTGCGGGTGGTGCCTGAGCCGTCAGCAGGGCGAGCGTCACCAGGGCAAGCATCACAGGCTCCGCGCTGCGGTTCTCGTGTCATCGGCGCGCGGCGGTCTTTGAACCGCCGATCCGCCTACAACTCCGGCCCGCCGTCGTACGTGCCGAAGACCGTCTGCATCGTCCGCATCATCTCGCCGACCGTGGCCAGCGCTTCGGCCGCTTCGATCAGGGCGGGCATGACGTTGCCGCCGTCGAGGGACACCTGTCGCAGGTTCGCCAGGGCCTGCTCGTGGCGGGCCTTCAGGGCCGGATCGCCGTCGCGTCGCGCCCGCATCGCCCGCACCCGGGCGACCTGTTCGGTCTCGACCTGCTGGTCGATCACCAGCGTCGGGATCCGTTCGTAGTCGTCATCGACGTGCTTGTTGACGCCGACCATCACCCGCTCGCCGGCGTCGAACTCCTGCCCGTAACGATGCGAACTGTCCGCGATCGCCCGCCGGAAGTAACCCTGCTCGGTCGCCGGCAGCACGCCCCCGAACGTCTCGTACGCGTGATCGATCAGTTCCTTCGCCTCGGCCTCGATCTGGTTCGTCAGCGCCTCGACGAAGAAGCTGCCGCCCAGCGGGTCGACCGTCCGCGTCACGCCCGTCTCCTCGGCCGCGATCTGCTGCGTCCGCAGCGCCACCTTGACCGCGTTCTCGGTCGGCAGCGCCAGCGTCTCGTCCATGCTGTTGGTGTGCAGGCTCTGCGTGCCGCCCAGCACCGCCGCCAGGGCCTGGTACGCGACCCGCACGATGTTCACCAGCGGCTGCTGCTCGGTCAGCGAGACCCCGGCCGTCTGCGCGTGGCACCGCAGCCACCAGCTTCGTTCGTTCTTCGCGCCGTAGCGGTCACGCATGATGTGGGCCCACATCCGCCGGGCCGCCCGGAACTTGGCGATCTCCTCGAAGAACTCGTTGTGCACGTCCCAGAAGAAGCTCAGCCGCGGCGCGAACGTGTCGACGTCCAACCCGCGGGCGATCGCCTCCTCGACGTAGCACATCCCGTCCGCGATCGTGAACGCCAGCTCCTGCGCCGCCGTCGCGCCGGCCTCGCGAATGTGATAGCCGCTGACGCTGACCGTGTTCCACTGCGGCATGTGCTCGGTGCAGTACTCGATCGTGTCGATCACCAGCTTGACGCTCGGCCGCGGCGGGAAGACGAACTCGTTCTGGGCGTGAAACTCCTTCAGGATGTCATTCTGCAGCGTGCCGCGCAGCTTGTTCAGCGGCACGCCCTGCTGACGCGCCACGCAGATGTAGAACGCCAGCAGGATCGCGGCCGGCGCGTTGATCGTCATGCTCGTGCTGACCGCGCTCAGGTCGATCCCGTCGAAGAGCGTCTTCATGTCCTCCAGCGACGTGACGGCCACGCCGCACTTGCCGACCTCGCCCAGCGAAAGCGGATCGTCCGAGTCGCGGCCCATCAGTGTCGGCAGGTCGAAAGCGGTGCTCAGTCCGGTCTGCCCGGCCCCCAGCAGGTACTTGAAGCGCTCGTTGGTCTGCGCGGCGCTGCCGAAACCGGCGAACTGCCGCATCGTCCAGACCTTGTCGCGGTACATCGTCGCGTGAATCCCGCGCGTGTACGGGAACTGTCCGGGCAGTTCGAGCTGGTCGAGGAACTCGATCCCCCCGAGATGCTCGGGCGTGTAGACCTGCTCGATCGGGGTCCCCGACATCGTCGTCGGGTTGCCCTGCGGATTCCGCGGGGAGGCCGGGGAACGTACTTCGGTCGCCATGCTCAGAACTCCGGGTTTTTCGGGATCGCCGTCGTAAGTCCAACGATCATAGCAGATTCGGCCCCGCCCGGCACGATCGGCGCTGCGCCCCCCGAACCCGATTTCAGATTCCCCCGAAAGCGCCGCCGCCCGATCCCGTTTATTCCTCGAGAGCGGGGCGCCCGTGCCGCGCCCCCCCAACCGCGAGCCTCCGCGTGCCCGCCCGGGCATCCCGGCCCTCGCAGCAACCGTCACAAGGGAGCGACTCCATGCGGCAACTGATCCTCACCCTCGCGGGCGCGCTGCTCGCGACCGGCCCGGGCTACGCCGACGACCTGGCCTGGATGAGCGACAACTTCGACCACCCCGCCAGCCTCGCCAACTGGCAGCGTCACCACGCGCTCTACGGGTTCCCCGACCAGGTCGCCGTCCTCGATGTCGACCAGAGCACACCCGGCGCGCTGCACGTCGAACCCCAGGTATCGACCTGGTTCGAGAACTACTGCGGACCGTTCCTGTTCAAGGAGATCGCCGGCGACTTCATCGTCACCACCCGCATTCACGTGACCGGCCTCGACGGCGGACTGCCGCAGAGTGAGTTTTCGCTGGCCGGCCTGATGGTCAAGGCACCCGACCAGACTCCCGGCGTCTGGTCGACCGGTGAAGCCGACTGGATCTTCCTGTCGACCGGCATGGGCACCGGCGGACAGCCCCAGTTCGAAACCAAGGACACCAACGACGGCCAGTCCGAACTGATCCTGAGCCCGGCCCCGACCGGCTGGCTGCGACTGCGGATCCAGCGCGACGGAACAACCTTCACGCTCTCCGCCCGCGCCGCCGGCCAGCCCTGGCAGGTCCTCCGCATCATCGAACGGACCGACCTGCCCGAGACGCTGCAGGTCGGCATGACGACCTACACCGACTGGCCGACCGCCTCGGCCTATCCCGGCGGCCCGCTGGCCTTCAACGCCGCCCTGGTCCAGAGCCCGCCCGGCAACCGCGACCTGGCCGCCCGCTACGACTGGATCCGCTTCCGCCGCCCGAACGGCGACAACACCAACCAGATCCCCGCACCTGCCCTGAACGGCTTCCAGCCGTAGGAGGGTGAAAACGTGAAGGAGTGAAAGAGTGAAAGAGTGAAAGAGTGAAAGAGTGAAAGAGTGAAAGAGTGAAGGAGGCTGACTGCGCGCGGCGAAGAGGGAGGCCGCCCAGCAGCGAATCGTGAAAGGGTGAAGGAGTCCACGCGCCACGAAGGGTAGCGGCGTCACCGACTGAAGGACGACGCTTATTCCGGACGCGACAGGCCGGCTTCGCCAGCGCCCTCTTGCACCCTTTCACTCCTTCACTTTTCCACCCGAACCCGTAGGGTGCGTCATCGACGCGGCAGACCGCGCTCTCTTCGACGCGGGGGTCCCGGGCGTCGATGCCGCACCGCTTGGCCCAGGCCAGCGCCACGGGTGGATGAGGAAGGGTAGCGGCGTCACCGACTGAAGGGCGACGCTCCTGCCGGACGCGACAGACCGGCTTCGCCAGCGCCCTCTTTCACCCTTTCACTCCTTCACTTTTCCACCCGCTCAAGGCACCGCCCGGGCCCGTCGCAGCAGCGCCTCGTCGGGCGGTTCCGCCCGTTCAAGCATCTCGATCGCAAGCGCCGACCACGACCCGGCTTCCGCCGCCGCGTCCGTCCGCGACTCGGCTTCCGCCAGCGCCACCAGCGTCGCGGCCAGGCGGGCGTGCTCGATGTCGAACCCTTCGGCCGGAACAAGCTTCAGCGCGGACCGCAGCACCGCGTCGCCCGCCTCGCCGGGGTCGGCCACGACCGCGGCGGCCGGCGCCCAGTCCGGGGCCGTCGCGGCCGCCTGCCGCAACCGATCGACCACCGCCGCGCGCAGGTGCGCCGCGGCCTGCCCGTACTCTTCCAGGTTCACCAGCGTCCGGGCGATCGTCTCGCGCAGGTCGGCCGCGATGTCCGGCCGGGTGCCGAACTCGGCATCCACCCGGTTGGCCGCGGCGTCCAGCACCTCGCGCACCGGCAGCGCGCGGTCGCCGGCCTGCGGATCGATCCGCGTCAGCGTCTCCTGCAGAAAGCCGGTCACGGCCTGCAGTCGGGCCCGTTCCTGCTGGGCGACCGCGACCGCCTCCTCCGCCCGGGCCCGCTGAGCGATTTCGGCCGTCCGGGCATGTTCCGCCAGCGCGCGGGCCTCCTCGGCCGCCGCCCGCGCCTCCTGCGCCCGGCGGTAGCCCACCAGCAGCATCACGCTGACCACCAGGATTGCCAGAACGGCCAGCACCGTTCCCGTTGTCAGGCCGCGATTGCGGGCCATCAGCTTGCGAAACATGTACCACCCACTATCTCGTTTGGCTGCGATCGGTTCGCCGGCCAGGTAACGCCGCAGGTCGCCGGAGAGTTCGGCGGCCGACTGATACCGCCGGCCCGGTTCCTTCTGCAGACAGGCCAGCACGATGGTTTCCAGTTCGTCGTCAATCCCGGGATTGTGCGTCCGCGGCGGCGTCACGCTGCCGGTCGCGATCGTGTCCAGGCTCGCCCGCAGATTGCCGTCCAGCCGGTACGGAAACGTCCCGGTCAGCGCCTGGTACAGCAGCACACCCAGGGCGTACACGTCACTGCGCGTGTCGACCAGGTCGTGCCGTCCGGCCGCCTGCTCCGGACTGGCCCAGCGCAGCGACCCGACGAACGCGCCGGTGTGCGTCGTCGTCGTCGCGTGACTGTCGTCCTGCCATTCGTCGCGGATCAGCCGCGCGAGCCCGAAGTCCAGCACGTACGGGTGCCCGTCGTCGGTCACGCGGACGTTGCCCGGTTTCAGATCGCGATGGATCACGCCCCGCACGTGCGCCGCATGCACCGCTTCAGCCACGGTTGCCAGCAGCGCGACCCGCGCCCGCAGCGGTCGACCCGCCAGGTACTCGTCCAGCGGCAGTCCGTCGACGTAGGCCATCACCAGGTACGGAACATCATCGAGCACGCCCGACTCGTGCACGCTGATCACGTGGGGATGCTCGATCCGGCCCAGCGCGCGGGCCTCGCGGGCAAAGCGACGGGCGGCGCTGCGCTGCCCGCGCGCGCAGCCGTGCATCAGCTTGATCGCCACCTGCCGGTCGGTCGACACCTGCCGTGCCAGCAGCACCACGCCCTGCGACCCGCGATGGATCTCTCCGATCAGGTCGTACCCCGGCGGACAGGGGGGGCCGCCCGTTCCGGTCAGGTCCGTCGCCGTTCGCAGCAGCGGGCCGCTCTGGGTCGCCACCCGCCGGGCATCGTCCCGGGCACGCTCGATCAGGCTGTGGGGTTCGCTGGTCACCGGACGCTCCGCTGGCTACCTCAGGGTAAGCGGAGCCGTTTCGCCGGATTCACGAAAAATCCGGCAGCACGCCGGACGGATGGCCCAGCAGGTCCGCCAGCCAGCGCTGCGCCCGGGCCCGCAGCATGTGCACGCTGCCCGGCGAACGCCCGAGCGACGCGGCCACCTCCGCGACCGATTCGCCCCGCAGGTCGATCCGCTCCAGCACATCGCGATGCATGGCCGGCAGTTCGGCCAGCGCCGTCCGCACGGCCGCGACGGCTTCGGACCGCGCCAGGTGCCGGCTGGGCGTCGTGCCGCTGCCGGTGATCCGCTCGAACAGCGCGCTGGTCGAATCGTCCAGGTCGCGGACCGGGGCCGTTCCGCCGCCGCGCCGATCGGCCCGCAGCAGCCGGATCGCGTCGCGCAGGTTGTGTTCGGCAATCGTCCGCAGCCAGTTCTCCAGCCCGCGCGGTCCGGTCGGCCGAAACCGTTCGATCCCCAGGAACGCGTCCGTGAACGTCTGCTGCAGCACGTCGTCGATCGACAGCATGCTCTGCAGGGCGGCCGGGATCCGCCCGGTCAGCGCCGCCCGCAGCGGGCCGGCCTGGGATTCGAGCACGCGGCCGAGCGCGTCGGCGTCGCCGTCCTGTGCCGCCTGCAGGTCAGGGTTCATCGACGGGCTCCGCGGTCGCGTCGCGCCACTGCGGCTGGGCCCAGGTCGACAGCAGCCGCCGGGCCTCGTCGGTTTCGAGTTCGAAGCTCGCGCGCCGCTGCGGTTCGCCGCCGCCGCAGTACCAGAAGACCGCCTCCCAGCCGGTGCCCGCCTGCCGCAGGAGCAGGATCGAGTCGGTCGCCGGCAGCGGCTCGGCCCTGTGGATCTCGGGGTCGAACATCAGCGTGCCGGGCACGATGGTCGCCGCGCGACGCTGCTCGGCGATCCGCGCGAAGCGGAACAGCCCGAACCCGCCGGCCGCGACCACCACGATCGGCACCAGCAACTGGAACGGATGGCGGGTCCCGGTCAGCAGGATCGCGATCCCGCCCAGTCCGACCAGCAGCACAACCATCCCGCCCAGCAGCCACGTCGGCGGACGCCGCAGCCACCCGGCCGGCGAAGTGGGATCGTCGTCGCGATACAGCGGGGTCGGATGCACCTCCGCGGCCGGCAGGTCCGTCAGCAGCCGCTCCGGCTGGTGCGCATCGACGATCGTCCAGCCGCCCGGGCGCAGGCTGGCCAGTGCGGCGCTCAGCGCGGCGTAGCCGTTGACGTTCAGCAGGTAACCGAGCGCGTCGCGCTGCTCGCGATCGAAACCCTCGCAGCGCAGGCGCGAAACGGCCCCGCCGCCCGTCCGGTGGACCAGCACCACGCGGTTCGGCGGCGCCTCGGGTTGATTCAGAGCTGTATCCAGAACCCGTACTCCCACGATTGGTTCAGATCCTCCAGGGGACGCCTGCCCTCCTGGACAAAGCCCATCTCACGGTACAACCGGTGGGCGTGCACAAAGAGGGTATCCGACCAGGCCACCAGCCGCGCGCACCCGGCCGCCCGGGCGTACGCGAGCGCGTGCGCCGTCAGCCGCCGGCCCCAGCCCTGGCCACGCAGCCGCGGTGACAGGTACAGCCGCTTCAGTTCGGCCTGCTTCCCGTCGATCGCCACCCCGACCGTGCCCAGGATCGCCTCGTCCTCCGCCAGCACCCACAGGACCCTGGCGGGTGTCGCGTAGCTGCCGGCCGGGTCGCGCATGTCCGCGTCAAACCCGGGCAGGTCGAACGTCAGCCCGTACTCGCGGAAGATCCCGTCGAGCAGGTCCTGGATCCCGGCGGCATCCTCCGGCCGTACCGGTCGCAGGTCAGGCACCGCTGTCACCGGGCTGCCAGCCGTGCCGGGGATCCCACAGCTCGTACGGGCGGAAGCGGGTCTTGTACTCCATCTTTCGGCAGCCCTCGATCATGTAGCCGAGGTACCAGTGCGGCATGCCCAGCCGGCGGCAGGCCGCGATTTCGTGCAGGCCGGAGAAGACACCCAGGCTGCGGCGGTGCTCGTCCGGGTCGAAGTAGAAGTACACGCTCGAGAGCGACTCGGGGCAGACGTCGACGATCGCGGCCCCGATCAGTCGCCCCTTCAGGCGGAAACTGAGTTCGACCGTCGGGATCGGCGAGCGGCACAGGAACGCGGTGAAGTTCTCGCGCGTGTCGAGCATCTCGCGGTCGTGCTGGCTGTCCTGGTAGCGGGCGTACAGCTCCCAGTGCTCGTCATCGTCCTGAACCGGCCCGTAGTCGACTTCGACATCGGCATTCCGCCGCCAGACGCGCCGCTGCGAACGCGAGGGCGCGAAGTCGGCCACCGGAACGCGGATCGGCACGCACGCCTGGCAGGTGCCGCAGCGGGGGATGTAGAAGACATCCGACGAACGGCGGAAGCCCCTGTCCATCAGGTACTGGTACATCGCCGCGTCGATCTGCGTCGTCAGCAGGTACAGCTCCGACGCCTGCCGGTCCGGCAGGTACGGGCACGGATGCTCCTCACCGCGCAGCAGCGGCAGCGACAGTCCGGGCAGCGCTTCCAGCGGGGGCTGATCCATGCGGCGCAGTATACCAGACCGCGCCGGCGGAAGACGCGCGCTGCCGACGCCTACGGGCCGACGTCGTGCGACATGCTGCCGATCCGGCGCGTCCCGCGCCGCGTGATCTCAATCCGCTGGTTCGCCGGGACATTCAGGCGCGTCGTGACGGCCCCGCCGGGCCAGGTCACCTCGATGCGGTCGACAACGGTCGCGCTGCCGAGCCCGAAGTGGGCCTCGTCCGGTTCCTGGCTGCGAAAACTGCAACCGGCCGTGATCTGTCGCATCTGTTCGAGCGGTCCGGTGCTCACGCGAACAATCGCCCCGATCGCCGCCGGGTTGCGGCCGCGCTGGACGGGATCAACCACCAGCCAGTTCCCGGTCTGCGTGCCGCCGACGTTCTCGTACAGTTGAATCGGATAATCCTGCGTGAACAGCAGGATGTCGCGATCACCGTCCCGGTCGTGATCAAGGGCGATGATTCCGCCGCCTTCACCCGGCGGCGCAAACCCGATCGCACCTCCGACCGAGAGCAGGTCGCCGTTGCCCTGGTTGTGAAACAGCAGCGAGTCGCATTCCAGGCTGGCAACCGCCAGATCCAGCCAGGCGTCGTTGTCGATGTCCACCCACGTGCAACCCCAACCGACCCCGCTGCTGCTCGCGTTCCGGGCCCGGGCGACTTCGCTGAAACTCAGCGTTCCCGTGTTCGCGACCTGGTTCTCGAACAGACGATTGAGCCCGAAGTTCTGCGGAAGGATGCACTGGAACGTGATGTCGGTCACGTAGACGTCGAAGTCGCCGTCGTTGTCATAGTCACCCAGGGCGATGCCCATGTCCGGCGCCCCGCTCGAAATGCCGACCGCCGAGGCCACATCGGTCATCGACCACGGCGCGAGGTTGCGATAGACGCGACTGCGCAGCAGCGTGTCGGAACTGAGGAACAGGTCGATTCGTCCGTCCAGGTCCAGGTCCCCGAAGTGCACCTGCCACGTCCGGGACAGATCCGTGAAGCCGATCAGGCTGCGCGCTTCCGTGAACGTCCCGTCGCCATTGTTGCGGAAGAAGAGATCGACCGCATCGACGCCGCCTTCCAGCCGGGCGCTGCCGATCACCAGGTCGAGAGCTCCGTCATCGTCCAGGTCGCCCGCCGCCAGGCCCGCCGGTCGACCCAGCCCTGGCAGGACGAAGTCCAGGCCGGAACCGGCCGTCACGTCGACAAACTGCTGTTGCTGCGGATCATGCCACAGCAGGCGCAGCACGCAGTACTCCACTCCGGCGTCGTAGCCCATGTTGCACAGCACCACGTCCAGCCAGCCGTCATCGTCGTAGTCGAAGAACAGGGCCGAACGCGTGATGCTGTTGTCCGCCAGGCCCCACGCGGCCGCTTGGTCGACGAACGTCCCGTTGCCCTGGTTGATGAACAGGCGGTTCGGCGTCCCGGGCACGTTCATCGGCTGATAAACGTCGACCCAGCCGTCGCGGTTGACGTCGATCGCCTGTCCGCCCGGCGGCGGCTCAATGTGCGTGTTGCCCGGGACGGTCCCGTGCAGACCGGCCGCCTGGGCCACGTCCTCGAACGTCACGGCCGGCGGGTCCGCCAGCGTCACCGCAGGCAGAACGAACAGTGCAGGCAGCGCGCAGCGCAGCATGGACATGCTCCTGTGGGATCAGGTCTGCAGTCGGGCGCGGGGCAGGGTGGCACGGAACGTGCCGGAAACGAGGCGGTGATTTGCTGTCGGGTAACCCGCGCTGCAAACATGTGAATCGAAAGCGGCAGCCCAAGTCAAGAGAAAACGGCCGGGCGTTATTCGGACTCCGCCGCGCCCCGGCCGTCCAGAATCGCCCGCACGCCGGCGGCGATCGCCTGCAGGTATGCTTCGTATGCCCCCGCGTCCGGGCCTTCCGGCACCGGCGGCGGCGGGTCGGCCACCAGCGTGCAGCGGTCGGCCGCCTCCGGAAAGCGCGCGCAGACCGCCTGTCGCACCTCCTCGTCACTGGCGAGCACCCGCCGCGCCCGCGTCACCAGCAGCGCGTCGACCGGTTGCGCGCGATGCGGGCCCGCGTCGATTCCGTGCCCGGAAAGCACGGCCGCGACCAGCGGCGTGACCGGTGCACCGCTTTCCGCGGCGATGCCGGCCGAAGCCGCCGGATGGCGGGCCCACTCGTCACCGTCGACCGCGTTCCGCCAGACGTACTCGGCCATCAGCGAGGCACCGAGGTTGGTTGGACAGACGAACAGGACCGGCGCGCAGTCCGCCGCTTCACGCTGTTGCCAGGCCTGCAGCGCCGCGCGCATCGCGGCATCGTCGATCAGGTCCAGGGCCTGCCGCGGCGGGCACCAGCAGCGGCGGCGCCAGTCTTCGGGGAATTCATCATGCTGGCGGGCGACTTCCATCGAAAAGAAGCGAATCCGGCAGTCCAGATCGAACTTCGGGCGCGGGACATCGATCAGCGGGTAGGGATCAAGCTGCCCTTCCCAGCCTGCTTCCTCCCAGGCCTCCTGTCCGGCGGCCTCGAGAGAGGTGTCGCCCGGCTCGACCGTTCCCTTCGGAAAGATCCAGCTTCCTTCGCGATTCGTGATCAGCCCGATCTCGAGACCGTCATCGCCGTGACGGAACGGAACGCAGCCGGCCTGTTCCCACCAGTCGCGCATGGTCACGCATCGAGCGCCGCGAGCACCGTCCCGCGGCATTCGCCAAAGCCGATCCGGTACCCGTCACCCTGGCACCAGCCGCGCATCACCAGCGTGTCGCCATCCTGCAGGAACTTCCGCTCCGCCCCGGACGGCAGGCGAATCGGCTTCGTCCCGCGCCACGCCAGTTCCAGCATCGAACCGAAACTCTCCGGCGTCGGACCGCTGATCGTCCCCGACGCCAGCAGGTCGCCCGCCCGCATGTTGCAGCCCGACGACGTGTGGTGCGTCAACTGCTGCTGCATCGTCCAGTACAGGTGCCGGAAATTCGAACGGCTGATCACGAACGGATCGTCCTCGGCCGTCTGCAGCGACACCTCCAGTTCAATGTCGTACGCCCAGCCACCCGGCCCGCAGCCTTCCGGCGGATCGCTCTGCCGCAGGTAGTCCAGCGGCGGATGATCCGGCTCGGGGGCCGCGCAGCGGAAGGGGGCCAGGGCCGCCATCGGCACCACCCAGTGGCTGATCGTCGTCGCGAAGTTCTTCGCCAGGAACGGACCCAGCGGGACGTATTCCCACTTCTGAATGTCGCGGGCCGACCAGTCGTTCACCAGCACCATCCCGAAGATCTGGTCGGCCGCGTTGTCCATCGTCAGCGGCGCGCCCAGCGGATTGCCCGGCCCGGTGAAAAAGCCCATCTCCAGTTCGAAGTCCAGCAGGCGGCAGGGACCGAAGGTCGGTGCCTCGGCCTCGTCCGCCCGGGTCTGCCCGCACGGACGCCGGACCGGCGTGCCCGACGGCACCACGCTGCTCGCCCGCCCGTGGTACCCCACCGGGATCCAGGTGTAGTTCGGCATCAGCGCGTTCTGCGGCCCGCGGAACATCGTGCCGACGTTGAAGGCGTGATGCTTGCTCGAATAGAAGTCGGTGTAGTCGCCGATCTCGACCGGCATCTGCATCGTCACCCGGTCGCAGTCCACCAGCGCGGCCTTCCGCAGGTCGGCATCGTCGGCCAGGCGCGCGTCGCTGCCGTCCAGCAGGGCGGTCAGCCGGGCCCGGGCCGCGTCCCAGCAGGTCCGGCCGGTCTGCATGAACTTGTTCAGCGAACGCTTGCAGAACACGTGCGTCTCGCCCAGCGGCGTGTCGCGGAACAGGCCGGCGTGCTCCAGCACTTTCAGGTCGACGACCGTGTCGCCCAGACGCGTCCCGACCCGCGGCGTTTCCTCGTCGGGACGGGTGAAGACCCCGTAGGGCAGATTCTGCAGAGGGAACTCGCTGTCGGACGGGACGTCAGGAATCGGGCGTGCCATGGTTGCTGCTTCTCACTTGCATGGATGTCTACCGGTCGCCGCGCATCACCCGTGCCGCGCAGCAGGGCAGGGCGGCAGCCGTGCTCAGAGCCAGGTCAGACGCTTCAGGTCGTCACGCGGGTCGTCAAAACTGCAACTGCCGAACGAGATCAGCCGATGCCGCCGCGCGTACTGCGTTTCGCCGACCGTCGCCTCGGCCTCCCGCCAGCCGAAGA
This sequence comes from Phycisphaerae bacterium, assembly GCA_030428945.1. GTDB lineage: Bacteria > Planctomycetota > Phycisphaerae > UBA1845 > Fen-1342 > JAUIEC01. The sequence goes on from JAUIEC010000008.1 coordinate 20,788, forward strand.
AATCGTCCTCGAACGAGAAGGCGCTCGGATCCTCTTCCTCGACGATCGCCCGGATCTGCTTGTGCTCGAGGCCCAGCGAATACGCCAGCACCCCGGCCGAAAAGACGTTGATGAATCCGTGCATCGACGTCTGCAGGTCCGCGTTCAGGTGCCGGACCGGATGATGCAGCCCGGCCGTGAACTTCAGCGGCACCTCGCGGTCGCGACACATCTCGATCGCCGTCGTGACCTGCTCCGGCGTCGGGAACGCCGCCGGTTCCAGCCCGCCGCAGCGGACCTTCATCCCCACCGGCGGATGCTTCGGCAGACCGTTGCTGGTCAGCCGCTGCTGGTTGAACCCCGAGAGGTGCTCCGTCGCACGGTCCAGCCCGTCCCGCCAGTCTCCGTCCAGCGTCATCTCGTAATACGTCGGCCAGTGAATCGGCGTCTCGTTGTCCTCGGCCGCCTCGATCACCCGCCGGAAGAATCGCCCCCGCGTGCGACCACCGGACCAGTCCGGCGGCAGACGCACCTCGACCGCCTCGACCACGCCCCGCTGCCCGTACGACTTGCGGAACTCCTCGATCGTCGTCATGTCTTCGCGGAACTGCGAACAGAACACCTCGCGGTTGTCCCCGCCCCGCCCCAGCACCGACAGCGCGATCGTCTCGTCCGGGAACAACTCGTTCAGCAGCGGACCGATCTCCGGCAGACGCGTCACCGGACAGATGAATCGCGCCAGCATCCACGACTCGGCGCTCTGGCGATGCGCCGCGTAGTTCCGCAGCGCCGGTTCGAGATCCAGACCCGCCGGCGGAAACATGCCGGCGTAGTCGATCACTCCCGTTAGCAGTGCCTGCAGACTCGCCGTCATCCCCAACGCTCCGCAACCCCAGGTCCCGCTGCCCGCCGGGCCCGCCCCGCAGCCCGGCCTCGGCGACAACAGCGTAGCCGACGAGGTCCCCGCCCGCAAAAGCCCCGCCCGCCGCCGCCAGGCACCCGCGCGCCGGGCCCCGCTTCCGGTTTCCCGCGCCCCGGCCAAGAACCGGACGCCGGCATTGGGTGGGAACTTGCGACGCACGCCACTAGAATCCCCTCCGTCAGGCTCAGGCCACACCCCGGATTGTCACGCTGAGGCACGAACCAATGAAACAGGTCGTTTGCGTGCTCTGCACGCTCCTGCTGTCCGTCACCGCGCTCCACGCCGCCGACGATCTCCGCGGCCCGCTCGCGATCACCAACGTCACCGTCGTCCCGCGCCCCGGCGAACAGATCACCGACGCCGCCGTCCTGATCCGCGACGGACGCATCGTCGCCGTCGGACGCGGCCTCGACCTCCCGCCCGGAACCCGCGTGGTCGACGGGCAGGGCGGCTGCGCCTACGCCGGCTTCATCGACGGACTGACCCGCACCGGCGTCCGGGACCCCGGCCTCGACGCCGCCGACGAACGCCGCGTCGAAGGACCCGCCGAGTCGGTCTCCGACGGCCCGCACGTCAGCATGCAGGCCGCCAACCGGCACGGCATCTTCGCCCGCCGCCGTGTCGAAAACCTGCTCGACATCGAACCCGACACCTTCGACAAGCACCGCCAGGCCGGCTTCACCACCGCCCTGGTCGCCCCGCCGAGCGCCCTGCTCGGCGGCAGCGCCAGCGTCTTCGACCTCGGACACGACCCGCTTCGCACCAGCGTCATCGCCCCACGCTACCAGACCGGATCCTTCACCGTGCCCCGCCGCCGCGAACTCCGCCAGCGCGGCAACTACCCCGGAACGCTCCTCGGCAGCATCGCCCACATCCGCCAGACCCTGCTCGATGCCGACTGGTACGGACAGATGCGCACCCACGTCCAACAGCACGCCGACGGCGCCAGCCTGCCCTATGATCCCGACCTCGATCGCCTGCAGCACCTCGTCGGCAACCGCGGCCGCATCGTCTGGCAGGCCGGCGGCCAGGACGAAATCCGCCGCGCCCTGCAACTGCTCGGCGAGTTCCAGCTCCAGCCCGTCATCGCCGGCGGACGCGACGCCTGGCAGGCCCACGACGCCCTCGCCGCCGCCGCCGCCCCCGTCCTGATCAGCCTCGACCTGCCGAAGGAACCGCAGAAGTACAAGCTCGCGGCCGGAAGGCTCAGCAGACCACCCGCCGACGGCACCATCCTCGGCCGGAACTGGACCCGGCGACCCTTCTATCCCGAGGCCGCCTACCAGGAAGCCGCCCGTCAGCGCGAAGCCCTGCTCGCCAACCCGCAGCGACTCGCCGAGGCCGGCATCGCCTGGGCCTTCTGCACCGATGGCCGCCGCAACCCCGCCGACAGCCTCGTTGCCGTGCGGGCCTTCATCGACGCGGGCCTGACGCCCGACCAGGCCGTCGCCGGACTGACGGTCTCCGCCGCCGAAATCCTCGACGTCGCCGACGAACTCGGCACGCTCGAACCCGGCAAACGCGGCAGCGTCACCGTCCTGAGCGCCCCGCTCGGCGACGAGGACGCCCGCGTCACCCACGTCGTCGTCGCCGGCGACCTGTTCGAATTCCCGGCCGAACCGAAGGGCCGCGACAAGGACCGGGACAGCGACAAGAACGACCGCCCCGGGCGAAAGGAAACCGACGGACCCGACTTCGACGATCACGGCCACGGCCACAACCACGGCCACAACCACGGCCACGGAACAGCCGACGCGTTCGTCCAGGTCTCCGAGGAGGACGACGACGCGAATCAGCCGGATGACGAGGACGCCGACGAAGCCGAAGAGGACGAGGACGAAGGCGACGACGAATCCGACGACAGCGACGTTCCGATCGACCCGCTGCGGACGCACGTCCCGGCCTGGGAAATCGAGACCGACGCCGGGCGGACGGCAGACTTCGACACCGGCGGCAGCGTCCTGCTCGAGAACGCCCACGTCCTGACGATCACCCGCGGCGATCTCGAGAACACGTCGATCCTCGTCGAAGACGGCCGGATCAAGGCGATCGGCAGCACGCTCACCGCCGGCCCGGACGTGACCCGCATCGACCTGCGCGGCTACGTCGTCATGCCCGGCATGATCGATCCGCACGCGCACTCGTCCGTCGACGCGATCAACGAGTGGACCATGAGCGTCACCCCCGAAGTCCGCATCGGCGACGTCATCACCCACGACGATCCCGTCATGTTCTGGGCCCTGACCGGCGGACTGACCACCATGCACACCATGCACGGCTCGGCCAACTCGATCGGCGGCCAGAACATCATCCTCAAGAACCGCTACGGACGCAGCATCGAGCACCTGCCCCTCGAGAACCAGAACCGGACGATCAAGTTCGCCCTCGGCGAGAACGTCAAACGTCCCGGCCTCGCCCGCCGGCGCTCCGACAACGGCGCCCCGCGCCGCTTCCCCGGAACCCGGATGGGTGTCGAAGCCACCATGCGCCGCGCGCTCGCCGCCGGTGACCGGTATCGCCAGGACCGCGCCCGCCACGCCGCCGATCGCCAGGCCGGCCGGACCGTCGCGCCGTTCCGTCGCGACCTGCGCCTTGAAGCGCTCGCCGATGTGCTCGACGGCAAGCTGTGGGTCAACTGCCACTGCTATCGCAACGACGAGATCCTCCGCCTGCTGAGCGTGGCCGAGGACTTCGGCTTCCGCATCGCCGCCCTGCACCACGTGCTCGAAGGCTACCGCGTCATGCCCGAACTGCTCCGCCACGGCTGCGGCACCGCGACCTTCGCCGACTGGTGGGCCTACAAGATCGAAGCCTACGACGCCGTCCCGCAGAACGCCGGCATGCTGCTGCAGTACGGCATCAACTCGACCATCAAGAGCGACTCGGACGACCTGATCCGACACATGAACGTCGAAGCCGCCAAGTGCATGAAGTTCTCCGACCTGGCCCCCAACGACGCCCTCCGGATGGTCACGATCAACGCCGCAAAGCTCTTCGGCATCGATGACCGCCTCGGCAGCATCGAAGTCGGAAAGGACGCCGACCTCGCCGTCTTCTCCGGCCACCCGCTCGACACCTTCTCACGCTGCGTGATGACCTTCGTCGACGGCCGGGCCTACTTCGTCCATCCCGACTTCGATCCGCACGATCCGCCCCCGGCCCGCCCGATCAAGTCCTTCACCCCCGCCAGCGATCCGGCCGCCAAGACCCCGGTGACCGTCAACGTCCGTCGCGACGCGCAGCCTGTGCGGCCCGATCCCGACCAGACCGAGTTCGCGATCACCAACGCCACGCTGCATCCGGTCTCCGGACCCGCCATCCCGCGCGGCACGCTGCTGATCCGGGACGGAAGGATCGCCGGCCTCGGACCCGATGTCGCCATTCCCGCTTCCGCGACGATCATCGACGCCCGCGGCCAGCACGTGTATCCCGGACTGATCAACGCCGGCACCAACCTCGGCCTCTACGAGATCGGCGCCGTCGATGTCACCGTCGACACCAGCGGGCCCGGCACGCTGCAGCCCGACCTGATGGCCGTCTCGGCCCTCAACCCCCATTCGGCCATGTTCGAGATCGCCCGCGCCGAGGGCATTACTACCGCCCTGATCGTCGCCAACGGTCCGCAGATCGCCGGGCAGGCCGGCCTGGTCGACCTCGCGGGCTGGTCCATGCCCGAGATGCTGATCGAGCCGCAGGTCGGCCTGGTCGTCAGTCTGCCGAGTCCGTCCACCGACCCGATCGTCCCCCGTTCACGCGAGCGCAGCCGCGGCGGGAACGGCGACGACGACCCGCTCGCCGAAATCGACCGCTTCTTCAAGGACGCCCGCCTGTACGCCGCCGCCCGCCAGGCCGGCGACGACGACGCCTTCCCGCCCGACGCTCGCCTGGATGCGATGATTCCGTACGTCATGCGACAGCGGCCCGTCCTGTTCCGGGCCACCGGCTACCGCCAGATCCTCGAAGCGATCCAGTTCGCCGACCGCCATGAACTGCAACCCGTGATCTTCGGTGGCCGCGACGCCTGGAAACTCGCCGACCTGCTGGCCGCCCGCGACATCCCGGTGATCTACGAAGGCACTTTCGCGATGCCGTCGCGCGTTCCGGGCCTCGGCAACGTCACCGACCGCTGGGACGGGCACTACCGCGGGCTCGCGACCCTGGCCGAAGCCGGCGTGCGGTTCTGCGTCTCGCGCCGCGATGCCGACCTCGCCAAGCTGGCCGCGACCGAGATCGGCTTCGCCGTCGCCCACGGCCTCGACCCCGACCGGGCCGTCCGGGCCCTGACCCTCGACGCGGCCGAGATCCTCGGACTCGATGACCGCGGGTCGCTCGAGGTCGGCAAGGTCGCCAACGTGATCGTCTGCAGCGACCACCCGGCCCAGGTCACCAACCGGATCGCGCACGTGTTCATCCGTGGCCGGCACCAGTCGACCGAAAGCAAGCACACCCGTGAAGCGGCCCGTTTCGCCGAGCGCCCGGCCCCGCCGCTGCCGCCGGTGCGGACGGACCTGGCGGGCCCGCCGTCGCAGTCCAGTCGGTAGACGCATGTCGACGCCCCTCGGAACACCGACGGCCGCCTGGCGGCGCAAGCTGCACGAGGTCATCTTTGAAGCGGAGACTCCGTCCGGCAAAGTCTTCGACATCGCGCTGCTGTTCACGATCCTGGCCAGCGTCCTGGTGGTCATGCTTGAGAGCGTCCCGAGCTACCGGGCCGACTACGCCACGCTGCTGCGCTCGATCGAGTGGTTCTTCACGATCATGTTCAGCATCGAGTACGTGCTGCGGATCGTGGCCGTGCAGCGTCCGCTGGCGTACATGCGCAGCTTCTTCGGGCTGGTCGATCTGTTCTCGATCATCCCGACCTTCGTCAGCCTGGTGCTGCCCGGCGCCCAGAGCCTGCTGGTCATCCGGGCCCTGCGCCTGCTGCGCGTCTTCCGCGTGCTGAAGATGGTCCGTTACCTCGACGAGAGCAGCCAGTTGCGGCGGGCGTTGTGGGCTTCGCGGCAGAAGATCATCGTCTTCCTCGGCTTCATCGTCACGGCCGTCGTGATCTGCGGGTCACTGATGTACCTGATCGAAGGCCGCCAGTTCGCCAGCATTCCGCACGGGGTCTACTGGGCGATCGTCACGCTGACGACCGTCGGCTACGGCGACATCGCCCCGCAGACCGCCCTCGGGCGAATCATCGCCAGCGTCGTCATGCTGATGGGCTACGGCGTCATCGCCGTCCCGACCGGCATCGTCACCGCCGCCCTGACCACCGAAACCCGCAAGACCCGCGTCACCACCGAAGCCTGCCCCGCCTGCTCCGCCGACGGCCACGACTACGACGCCAGACACTGCAAGTACTGCGGCGCGAAACTCTGACACGGGCCAGGGAGCAAGGGAGCCAGGGAGCAAGGGAGGGACCCGAGAGCGGGAAGAGTCACAGAGAAGAGCAGTGTGGCACAGGCGTCCCGCCTGTGATCGGTGGGGACCCGAGAGCGGGGAGAGACACAGAGGGCAGTGTGGCACAGGCGTCCCGCCTGTGACCGGTAAGGACCCGAGAGCGGGGGAGAGACACAGGGGGCAATGTGGCACAGGCGTCCCGCCTGTGATCGGTGGGGGGACCCGAGAGCGGGGAGAGACACAGAAGGCAATGTGGCACAGGCGTCCCGCCTGTGATCGGTAAGGACCCGAGAGCGGGGAGAGCCACAGGGGGCAGTGTGGCACAGGCGTCCCGCCTGTGATCGGTAGCGTTGCGAAACCCGGCAGAAACACTGTCAGAGCCGGCGACCCGTCGGAAGCCGGATGCGAGTTTGAAGTCCCATCACAGGCGGGACGCCTGTGCCACAATGCTCATGTCTTATGTCTCATGTCATATGTTGGCATTTCTCAGTCTTCTGTTCCCTCTTCTCTGTTCCCTGTTCCCTGTTCCCTTCAGCTAAGGACACTCCCCCCCGTACGCCGCCAGCAACTCCGCCAGGTCGCGCAGGTCGATCACGCCGTCCTCGTCCAGGTCCCCGTACTCCGGCCCGAGCGCATCAAGCGCCCCGAAGTGCCGCAGCAGGATCACCAGGTCAAGCTCGTCGATCCGTCCGTTGCCGCTCAGATCGGCCGGGCAGGGCAGGTCCGTCACCCACAACTGGATGTCGTCCAGGTTCCAGCCGCCAAGCTGCACCACCTGGTTCGTCGGACCCAGCCCCCAGCGGACCTGCACCTGGTCGTCATCCGCGCCGACGAAGCCGCGCAGATCGTGCCGCTCCAGCTTCCATTCCTCGTCCGCGACCACCAGGTTGTCACGCAGCGGCCAGACCAGGTCCCAGATCACACCGTCGGTCGAGACCTCCAGCGTCACCTCGTCGTTGAAGTCCTTGTGCAACCACCGGTGGAACTGCACCAGCGGAGCACTCCGCCCTCGCAGCGGCAGTACGCCGGTCGTCAGGTACCGCGGTTCGGTCAGCCCCGGCGGATAGTCGCCCCCCAACGCGTACCCGAAGACATTCTCGCCCGTGTGCGCCGCGTTCGGGTCCGTGCTCCCCGTTCCCGACGGCAGCGGACCGAACGCCCAGCCCGCCTCACGCTGCCAGCCCGGGTCCGTGTCCAGCGGAAAGTCATGCAGCACAACCCGGTTGTCGATCGTCACCTCCATCGCCGCGGGCACGCTCCGCTGCGCACCGTTGTCGGTCGCGAACGCAAAGCCGTCCTCACCCAGCGTCCGCGGGGCCGGGAAGTACCGCACGATGTTGCCGCCTTCACGCAGCGTGTACGGCACCGTCGCGATCTGGCCGCCACCCGGATCGTTCAGCGTCCCCCGCCGCGGCAGGCTCGTGATCACGTACGACAGCGGCTTGTCACGCGGATCCACACCCGACAGTTCGATCTCGGCCATCGTCGCCCGATGCGTGCTGACCCGGTCCCGCAGCGCCAGCGGTTCGGTACTCGCCCGCACGCGTACGTCGTCCACGAACCAGTCGTCGAACGGACCCAGGTCACCGCGGCTGACGAATCGCAACTGGAAACCCGCGTGCAGCGCCGCGTCCGGCAGGTACACCTGGTCGCGGACGAATGCCGTCGCCTCACCGTCCCCGTCGTACTCCAGCAGCGTCTGCCAACTGCCCGAGTCCATCCGCCCCTCGATCGCGAACCGGGCCAGCGGCCCCGGCGCAGCGCCCCGACCGCCCGCCTGCCACTCGTACTCCAACAGCACCGGCCCGGCCCCCGCCAGGTCCAGTCGCGTACTCTCGATCCGGTCACCCTGCGCCGGATCGCCGTTCAGACGCAACGCACGCAACCCGCTCGGCGGCCCATCCGCCAGGGCGCTGATCGTCGCCCCGGCCACCTCCTCCCAGCGGTTCGGATCCAGCACGCCCGACTCGAAACCGTCCCGGAACGGCAGCCCGCGCGTCGCCAGCAGCGTCACCCGGACCTCGGCCGGCGATGAAGTCGCACCCAGGTCGTTCTCGACCTCGTACGACCACGCCTCGCTGCCCACCCGCGCGGGATCGGGTTCATAGGTCAGCCCCACCGGCCCGGGCGGAAAGCGGATCGGCAGGTCGGCGGTCGACAGCAGCCCGCCGGTCGCGTTCCACCGCAGCGGCTGTGTCGGCAGGCTTCGCAACGTGAAGGTCGGCACCCGGTTCGGCTCATCGAGCGCGTTCAGCGGTACCGTCACCGCCTGACCCTGCAGGGCCGTTCGCGCGTAAGCCAGCGCCAGCGGCAGGGGCGGAGTGCTGCAGCCGAGCAACGCCGAGAAATCCACCGGCACCAGGTCGATCGGCTTTCCGCCCCCGGCCGAAATCCCCGTAATGCCGTAGAACGCCTCGGTCCGGCGATAGCTCAACTCCACCTCGCCGTTGAACAGCAGCCCGATCTGGAACGTGTTCAGCGCCGTCGGCTGTCCCAGCGTCGGAACTCGCTGCCAGGTCACCGCCACCCGATCGTCAAGCTGCTCCCACCGAATCGAACCGCCGCTGTTCGGATCCAGCGCCGTCATCAGCGCCGAGACCCGCGGAATCGCGTAGTGCCCCTCGAAACCTCCCGGAACGACCGTGCCCTGGCCGAGCGACACGTACCCGTCCGTTCCGACGATCACCCGGTCATAGGCCCGCTCGTACAGCGTCACCAGTTTGCCGTCCGCCAGCGGAATCGAAACGAACCCGCCGTTCGGAATCGACAGCGGCACGCCGCCGCCCGGCGCCACCGGCAGACTCCCGATCGGTACCGTGCAGGCCGTGTAGCCGCCCGCGCCGTCCGGCGTGAAGCGCACCTGCCGGTCCCGCAGGTCAAAGTCGAACAGGAACTCCTCCGCATAGTGCCGCGTCGACGGCGGCGTCGTGACCGCGAAACAGCCTCCGCCGTTGTCGGCCACCGCGCCCTGCCCGCTCTCGGTCTCGGCCCGCACGCGGAACCGCGTCGTCGTGCCCGGCCCCAGGTCGCGAAGCACGACGTCGTGCGTTCCCGCCAGCAGCGTGCCGACCGCCTGCAGTCCCGCGCCGCCGCAGGTCGCCGCGTATTCGATCAGCACCCGCGCGGCCCGCGACGTCGTCACCCGCACCGTCGCCCGCGTCGGTTCGATTGTCAGCACCTCGACCGCGTCAATCGTCAGCGGCCCGCACTGCACCCGGCTGACCGCCGTCTGTTCAAGCCCGGAAGCCGCGTCCTCGTAGCGGATCGTCAGCGTGTCGCCGTCCGACACCGCCAGCCCGTTCTGACCGCTCTCGTCCAGTTGCAGACTGCCGCGATAGCACGCCCGGTTCGGGTCGGCCGCCAGCGCCACGACCCGGCCCGCCGGATCACTGTCGGACGAGACCATCGCCGCCAGCGGACCGCCGCCCGCGGCGCAGTCCGTGACCTCGACCACCACCTCGTCGCCGCAGTCGTACGCATCGTCGACGAACCCCGGCACCGCCCGCGGCGGACACGTTAACAGCGGCAGCGTGCTGTGCAGCCCGAAACGCTGCCCGCCCTCCGGGATCGACCAGCCGACCACCTCGATTCGGTACACCCCCGCGGCCGGGGCGGCCACCAGCACCTGTTCCATGTTGTTGACCCGGTCCGCCTGAACCTGCACGGCCGGCGCATCCGGTCGCAGCGGATCCAGGTTCCACGGCCAGTGCCGCGTCCCGTCCGGACCGATCACCCGCAGGTCCAGATCGTTGACCAGGTTCGGCACCACGTTGAACGCGCCCGGCGGATCGTCCCACGCCAGCGTCAGCTTCAGCGGACCACCGCCCGCCGCAACCTCGACGAACATCCGGCGCACCGTGCGGTCCGTTACCCGACCCTCGGTCCAGTTCCCGCTTCGCAGCGCCGCCAGCGCCGCTTCGGCCTGCACCGCGCCGTAGCCCGAGCGATAGTCCGGCCCGATCTGCTCCAGGTCGCGGGCGGTGTGCGCCAGCAGCGCCCGCTGCGTGGCCGGCAGGGGATCCGCCTCCGTCGGACGCAGCAGGCGCCCCTCCTGGATCAGCAGCGACAGCAGACCCGTCACCACCGGGCTGGACATCGAGGTGCCGCACAGCGTGCCGTACGTGTTGCCCAGCACCGCCGAGGTCACGCCCAGGTCGTCGTTGCTCTGACAGCCCGGCGCGCAGACGTCCGGCCGAATCCGCCCGTCGTCGGTCGGCCCCCAACTGCTGAACGTCGTCAGCGAGTCGTTGTTCGCATTCAGCGCACCAACCGTGATCGTGTTCTTGTTGCCGGCCGGCGGCGAAGTGCTGTAGTAATCCCCGAACCCCTCGACGTCGCACCGCGCGCTGGCCCGCTCGTTCCCGGCCGCGAAGACGACCACCAGCGGGCGCCCGAGGCTTCCGCGGACGATGCCGTCGTACAACGCCGCCGCCACGCCGTAGTCGCCCTGAATCTCGCACGGAAAACCGCTCGATTCGGTGTTCGTCCCCAGCGAGTTGTTCGCCACGTCCGCGCCGAAAGCGTTGATCGCCAGGTCATAGTCCGCCTCGATGTCGGCCGGATCCAGGTAGAAGAAGATCTCGTTCGGATCAATCGTCAGCCCGGCCGACACCAGCGTCACGTTCGGCGCCATTCCCCGGTACCGCCCGTCGCTCAGCACGCCGTTGCCGCCGACCGTCGCGGCCACGTGCGTCGAGTGCACGACCGCTCCGGCATCGTCGATCGCGGTCAGACGTCCCCCGAAGTCCGGATGCTGCGCCAGGCCAAGCCCCGAGTCGAAGATGAAAGCCGTCACGCCGCTGCCGTCCAGGTGACCCTCGACCGCCTGCAATGCCTCGACCCCGGACGCTGTCCGCGACTGGTCGTTGGTTGCGTCGAGCGGCGGCGCGGCCGGCTCGATCCACTGCACGGCATCGACCGCCGCCAGGTCCGCGATCCGATCCAGCGGCGCCTCGACGACCAGTACCGGCAGGCTTCGCAACTGCCGCCGGACCCGCGCTCCGAGCGCTTCCAGCCGGGCCCGCAGAGCATGATCAACCTGCACATCACGGTGGCACGCCACGTACAGCGGAACCTGCGCCTGCAGCCCCGGCAGCCCGCGCCGGTGCCACGCCAGCAGATCAGCCGGATTCGTCGCCAGCAGCGGATGCAGCTTCTGCGCCGTCCGGATTCGTTCGATGCGGGCCTCCGCCAGCGCCACCGGCATCGGCGGTGTGACGTTGGCCGTCAGCCCGACGAAGTACGCGTTCTCACCCAGCGGATCGAGCACGCGAACCCCGGCCGTCGCGAGCGCGTCGCGGTCACCGGCCGATACGCGCCCGGCGAAGCGGACGACGAAGTGCCGCTCTCCGTCCCGGGCCAGGTCCGACAGACCCTCGGCCGGAACCGACCCGCCGGCGGGACCGGCGGCATTGCGCCAGCCAGGCGCGGCCATCGGCTGCGCGAAACCCGTCGCGGCCAGCCCGAGCAGCAGCAGGGCGGCGGAAAGCATCGAACGCACGTCAGGAATCTCCAGGGGGCCCCCGGCAACCGACTCGGGCATCCGGCAGAATCCCGACCCGTCACCGGGGCACCATTGTAGTCTGCCCAGGTGCAAGTTCACCCGACAATTCCGGCCACGGCCGGGGGACGGCGCACCTGCTTACCTGCTCACTTGAATGGGAATAGCAAAGGGGCAGCCGGCTCGCCCGACTGCCCCTCGCGGATCATCCCGCCGCCGCTCCCAGCGGATGGATGATGACATACGACTCGGAACCCGAAAGCGCCACCGCAGGCCGCGCCCTCAATCACTCCTTCACGCCTTCGCCTTTTCGCTGCATACCGGGCGGGAATCCACCCGCCGCCAGCTTAGTCCCCGGGTGCCCGAAAGTCACTGCGAAAACACCACGCTGCTGCACAAATGCATCGCTACGGCACTCACGCACCGCGCGACGCACCTCGGACGCGGCTCGGCACTGCCCCTTTTTTTTCCGCCCGCCGACAGACCCGCCGTAGCCTGCCCGCTCCTTTCAGGACCCCGGTCGGCCGCGGGGAGAGTGGACCCGCTGCCGGCCGGTCACTTCGTTACCGGGGGGTAACCTTATGTCTGTCCATGTCTTGCGTACCGCCTTGCTGGCCGCCATGTTCCTGCCCGTCGCCCGCGGGGGCCCTGAAACACCCTGCGACGGCTGCGTCGTCTGCGAGCACGACTACCCCAGCGCTGCCAATCCTCGCTGGACCCACGTCTTCTGGTACGACCCGGACGATCGTCAACTCAAGCTGACCGTCTACGCCAACTGGGTCCCCACCTGGTACACCTACGCGGTCCCGGACCCCAACTGCGCCGCCCTCGCCGAATCCTGCACGCCTCCGCCCGCCGAACCGAACGACCCCTTCGATTTCCACGACGACTGCGACGCCGACGGACTGCCCGATTGGTGCCAGATCCTCCGCGATCCCACCCACGCCGACGGCGACTGCGACGGAAACCTACGCCTCGACATCTGCGAAATCGCCGACGCGCCCGACCGCGACGCCTGCAACCGCAACGGCATCCCCGACGACTGCGAACCCGATACCGACTGCAACGACAACGGCATCCGCGACATCTGCGAAATCGCCGACTGCAGCGGAGACCCCGACTGCTCCGACTGTGACCTGGACAACCGCCCCGACGGGTGCCAGCTTGATCCCACCAGCGACTGCAATGGCAACGACCTGCTCGATCGCTGCGAGATCGACGCCGATCCCAATCGCGACTGCAACCTCGACGGTCAACTCGACGCCTGCGCCGACGGCGACTGCGTCCCGCCCGCCTTTCAGCCAGCCACCCCGCCCGCACCCGACGCCGACTGCGACCTGCTCGTCTGGGCCACCCACTGCAGCCCCGTCCAGTTCGCGCTCGAAGACCCCAACGCCGGCTGCACCCTCGTCGAACAGGGCGGCGGGCCACCCGACTGGTACTTCGCCCGACTCCGCGGCTGCCGGACCGGCCAGGTCGTCACCGTCCGCGCCACCGCCCTCGACTGCGTCGCCACCCAGTCGATCCCGATCGACTGGCCCGACTGCGACCAGAACCGCCGTGACGATCAATGCGAACTCGCCGCCGCATCGGCCGAGGACTGTGACGAAAACGGCATCCCCGACGCCTGCGACCCGATCGCCTGCGGCTTCCGCGGACAGATCGAAGCCGTCGGCCCCGACGCGCTCGGCCGCTACGAACTGCGGATCGCCCACTGCGGACCCGTCACCTGGGAACTGCTCGACAACATCGCCGGCTGTCCCGACCCGCTGCCCCTCGCGCCCGACGGCGTCCTCCAGCGAGCCCGCCTCGCGGCCTGCGTCACCACCGACACCGTCCGTGTCCGCGTCACATCGGTCGCCGATCCGGACTGCCAGCGCGAAACGCGCCTCGAAATGACCTGCGACACCTGCTCGACCTGCGCCGACGGCGGCGTCGAACTCGGCAGCGTCCGGGCCCGCTTCCCGCTCGGCAGCGCGGCCGACGGACGGTCGCTGGGGGAACTCGTCCTCGCCTCCGAAACACCCGACGCCGATCTGGCCACCGCCCGGGCGCTCCGGCTTCCCCGCCGCCACCCGCGCGTCTGGGTCACGCGCGCGCCGGACGGCAGCCTGCAGCAGGTCCGCACCCCGCACGAAGTCTTCCAGGTCGCCAGCCTGCCCGAGGGCGGCTTCGCGATCGAGGTCTTCCCGCGTGATCAGATCGTCGGCGGGCAGCCCGCCGCCGGTGCCGACCCGCTGCGGTCCTGGTCGGTCACGCAACTGCCCGAGACCGACTTCGCCCTGCGAATCACCTTTCAACGGGCCGGACAGATCCAGCGCAGCCACACCGCCCGCGCCGCCTGGGGCAGCCGCGACTGGACCCTGCAGACCCGCGCCGCCGACGGCCGCCTCGTGCGCCGCAGCAGCGTCACCTGGACCGGGCTGCGCCGCGATCAACGCACCTGGCAGGACGGCGGCCTCGCCCGCGTCACGCGGACCATCTTCGACACTTCCGGCACGCGGCCGCTGACCATCATCGAAGATCCGAACGGCATCGCGTCCACCACCGAGCAGCGCTTCGACTCGACCGGCCGGATCATCTCGCGCCACGAACCCGATGGGGGCTGGCGGTTCTACGCCTACGACCAGCACGGCCGACTCGTCCGCGAGACCCGCGGCTGGCTCGATGCCGCGCTCGCGCCCGGCGACGATCCCAACGCCGTCGACGGACACACCTGGCGCTACACCTACGCCGAGCCGTACGATCCCAACGCGACCCGCCCCTCGGCCGACGAGCCGATCCGGATCGACGAGTCGATCGCCGGTCGCCCGGTGCGCCGCTGGACGCTTCAGCATGTCAACGTCGCGACCGAACCGAACCTGCCGCCTGCCCCCGGACTGGCGATCACGGTGTGCGATCCGAACGATGCTGAGCCCTGTCAGCGAACCACGCTGCTGTTCGATGCCGACGAACCGAATCGAATCGCCGGGGTCGAATCCGGCGGCGGGAACTTCACCGCCATCGCCCGGCAGGTCGCGCAGTTGCAGTTCGACCAGGACCGGCCGCTGCTGGTCGCGGGAAGCGCGCAGGGCGACTCGGTCACCGTCGTCACCCACCTCCCGAGCCGATCGGCCGCGCCGCTGGCGGGCTGGACCACCCGGACCCGCACCCTGCGACCCGCATCGCGCCCCGGCTGGCAGTACGCCGAGCAGCAGGCCTTCCTGCCCGAGGCCGGAACCGCCGATGGCTACGTCACCCTTCGGTGGCAACTGGCCTGGATCGATCTGCATGGACGCGTGACCGCCGTCCGTGACAGCGATGGGGTCGAGCGAACCATCGACTGGCAGGACTGCTGCGCCGCCCGCACGATCCACGACCCGCTCGGCCCCGACCTGTCAGTCCGGCTTGACGACCTCGGCCGACTGCGCCGCCTGCAGCGCGACGCCGTCCCGGATCTGCCTGGCCTCGTGCAGCAGATCACCCGCACCCGCTCCGGCCCGCTGCTCGACCTGCTGGTTACGCAGACCGCCGACGACGGCGCGACCCGCACGACCACCCGGCGCTACGACCGGCTCGGCCGGCTCGTCAGCGAATCCGACGCCCTCGGCCGCTGCACCCGGTGGCAGTACGACCTGACCCCCGCGGGCGGCCGGCGCGTCACGCGGATCGACCCGTCCGGCACGCACGAAACCCACAGCTTCTATCGCGATGGCCGCCCCAGGCGACTCACCGGCCCCGGCGTCACCGGGCGGGCCTGGTCCTGGCGCGTCACGCCCGCCGGCCGCATCCGCGAGATCGAGCACATCGGACCGCGCGCCGCCCGCCGCTGGCTGGTGCATGTGGTCGATGCCTTCACACGATCGCGGCAGGTCCTGCAGCCCACCTTCGGAAACACCGCCGAGCCCAACGATCCGGCCGCCGCGACCGTCCTGCGCCGCACCTACAGCTACGACAGCCAACCGGCCGACACGTTCGACGACGGCCGACTCGTTCGCGTGCGGATCGATCAGGCCGGGATTCCGCAACGGGCCGACCTGCTGCTCGAGTACGACCCGACCACCGGCGACCCGCTTCGAAGCGGGCTGGACCTCAACGGCGACGGCGCGCTCGCGTCCGCGCCGGGCGAGGTCGCCCGTCACACTCGGGCCCGGTTCCTCTGGGACGGCCTGCGCGCCTGGCATCGCCAGGCCGACACCCTGCAGCGCTACAACGCCGCTGACATCGACATCGGCGAAGTTCGCACCTCCGACGCGCTCGGCGACGCACCCCGGGCCGTCCTGACCAGCGAGCGGACCGGCAACGTGCGACTCGGTACCGTTCAGACCGATGCGGCCGGGCGTCGTGTCACGACGGTCACCTTCGGCCGGCGGGATGCCCGCGACCGCGTCATGCCGGTTGCCTCCGCTGCCCGGATCACCCGGGCCGACATCCTGCTCGCCACCCGCGATCCGCATGGCGCCGAGACAACCTGGACGCGAAACGCCTTCGGCGAAGCGATCGCCGTCGACGGCCCGGCCGGGAGCTTCTCGGCAACCTACGGACCCGATGGCCGCGTCGCGACGGCGACCGACGCTGCCGGACGCCAGACCCGCTACGACTATCACCCCGACACCGGACTGCTGCAGACCGTCACCGACCCGGCCGGCCGGCAGCGCTTCTTCACCTGGACCCCCGGCCGCCAGCTCCGCCGCGTCTGGGGTGCCGGCGTGCACCCGACCCAGCGTGACTACGACCCGTTCGGCGCTCTCGAAGCCGTGCACACCTTCCGGCAGTCGGCCGACTGGTTCGCGCCTGTCTGGCCGTCGGTCAGTGGCGATGTGCGGCGCTGGCTCCGCGATCCGTCTACCGGACTCGTCGCCGGCGTCGTCGACGGACTGGGCACCCTGACGCGCCTCGATCACGACGCGCTCGGCCGCATGCGGACCCGCTATCGACCCGGGGAACCGAACACGCCGGCCGTGCAGTACGCCTACGACGACCCGGCCGGGCGCCTGACGTCGGTGACCCATGCCGATGGCACCCCGGACGTGACGCTGGCGTATCACGACTTCGGGCAACTCGCCGAACTGACCGACGCCGCCGGCCGTCGCACGTTCCGGTACGACGACCACCTGCAACTGCGCTCGATCCGTTTCGCCGCCGACAGCCTGTTTCCGGACCGCACGATTCGCCTGCGGACCAGCACGCTGCCGCACGTCAGGTTGCCCGCTGCGCCGACCCCCGGCGTGACCCCGCTGTGGAACCGAACCGAGCGGACGGTGCGCGTTCGCGACGCGGTCGCCGGAACGGACGAATACGATGCCCGCTATCAGCTTGAACTTCCCACCGGCCGGCCGACGCACCTTCGGTTCGGCGACCAGCCCGACATTGCCTTCCGTTACCACGACAACGGATTGCCGGCCGAAACCAGCGGGCCGGGCTTCTCCATTGAGACAACCGCACAGGCGGGGACGTCACAACTGACCGGCATCACGCTGACGCGCACGGGCGGGCCGGCGACCGCGTTCCGGTACCAGCACGACCCGCTCGGACGACCGACTTCGTTGCAGGTGATCGGCGAGGCCGCCATCGGGCCGCACGGCGACCTCGAACAATGGACCTACAACGACCGTGACGAACTGATCGCCGAACGGCACTTTCGACTCGACCCGCTGGTCGATCCCGGCCTGCCCGCGGCGAACGGCACGCACACCTACGGCTACGACCCGGCCGGCAATCGGCTGTGGACCGACGACCCCAACCATCCCGACGCGTTCAACGCCGCCAATCAACTGCTGGCCGGCCCTCACGGCGACGCCTGCGAGTACGACGCGGCCGGGAACCTGCGCCGCGACGCCGACTGGGAGTACACCTGGAACGCCGCCGGACGCCTGGTCGCGCTCGATCCGCAGCAGGTCGTCGTCGATGCCGTCCGCCTGCGTTATCGCTACGACGCCCGCGGCCGGCGGATCGAGGAGTCCCGCGAGCGGTTCGACGGCAGTGCGTGGCAGTGTGTTGCCCAGCGTCGCTGGCTGTGGCTGGGATGGCGTCCGCTGGTCGTCTACGAAGCCGCCGCCGATGGCGTGTTTCACGTGAAACAGCGTTTGGCGTGGGGGCCCGATTCCCGCGGGCGATTCGACAACGTCCCGGCCGGCGGTCTGCTGGCCGTCAGCACCGACGCGACCACCGAGTGGGTCATCGCCGACGGCACCGCCCGCCCGCGTCTGCTGCTGAACGCCGAGACCGGCGCGACCCGCCGCCTGGCGAACGAGGCGTTCGGCCTGCCACTCGAAACGCCGCCGCTGGATTTCCCCTGGCGCGGGCCCGGGCAGCAGTACGACGACGCCACCGGTCTGACCTGGAACGGGGCCCGCTACCACCGGCCGCGGTGGGGGCGCTGGCTGCAACCCGACCCGCTCGATGTTGCCGGCGGCAGCAACCTGTACCGCCAGGTCGACAACCGGCCGACCGAGCGGGTCGATCCGCTCGGATTGTGCGGGGTCGACCTTCGCAGCCTGGCCAGCGAGTCGCCGGCGTTCGCCGCCCGGGCCGGCCTGCCGCCGCTGGTTCGACTCGACCAGCCGACCCTGCGACTGCCGCGGCTGAGCTATGCCGGCGTCAGCGCCGTCGGCGGCGCGGTCACCACCGCGGTCGGCGGGCAGTTGCCGCGCATCGGCGGCGTCGCCGGTGTCGTCGGCGGCACGGCCGAAGCGGTGCTGGGCCTGGTCCTGGTGCAGTGTTCCGGCGGTGCCGCTCTGCCGGTCGGGGCCGTGATGGTCGGGCACGGGGTCGACACGCTGCAGGCCGGCGGTCGCTCGGCCTGGCACAATCGCCCGGTCGATACGGTCACCTTTCAGATCGGGCACAACATCGGCCAGCGGGTCGGCGGTGATCTCGGCGGGTTCCTCGGAGGCTTCGCGCTCGATCTCGGAACCGGCCTGGGCGGGTCACTGCTCAGCGGGCGCCTGCTGCGACTCGGACGGATCACCGCGCCCGGCGCGGCGGCCGCCGACTGCTGCTGCTGTGAACTGCAGTTCCTGCGGGCCGACGACGGGCTGGGGTTGCCGACCGGGGTGCTGTCGGCCGGCGGCCTCGATGATGCCCGCCTGAACGTCGTCCTGAACGAGACCAACGAACTGCGGATCCGGATCGGCGACCGGATCCTCGAACTGGACTTCGAGCCGATCCGCCAGCACGACGGCACGCTGCACCTGATGGACCTCGATGTCCTCGACAGCGTCGGTGGCCCGAACACGCTCGGCAACAGCGTCCTGCTGAGCCTGTTCGAGCAGTTACGCCGCGAGGCCCGCGCGCTTGGCTACCAGCGCCTGCGAATCTCCGGCTATCGCACCACCGGCGCCAGCCCCGGCCGCCCAGTGGATCGCTGCTGGGATCTCGACTGATCGGGGAGGTGAAACGGGAAGGAGTGGAGTGGACGGGAGCGGGGAAAGGGGCCGACCACCGGGGGCCTCTTTCACTCCTTCACGATTTCATTCCTTCACGCCTTCACGATTTCGTTCCTTCGCGGCTTCGGCGGTTTCGTTGAGCGCTGCCAGTTCCGTCCGGCAGGCTTCCGCCCGGTCAGGCTGGTCGGAGCGCTCGTAGACGTCGATCAGCCGTTCCAGCGCCTTGCGGTGCTGGTTCGTGTCGCCGGCCCGCGCGGCCCGGGTCTGCGCCTCCGTCAGGCACTGCTCGGCCGAGGCGAAGTCTTCGAGCCCCAGTCCGCATTCGCCCGCGAGGATGTACAGCGAAACGATGAACGTGTGCGTCGCGTCCAGCGTCTGCTCGAGGCCGGCCGCGGCCTGGAGCAGTTCGGACCTGCCGTCTTCGTACTGCCCGGCCAGGCGGCGGGACCAGCCCAGGTTGGCCAGCGAGGCCCAGGTCTCCTGGCCGTCGGGCGCGCGATCGCGCTCATACGCGAACTTCACTTCGTGCAGCGGGATCGCGTCTTCGTAGCGCTCCATGCTGCGCAGGGTGACCGCCAGGGCGTGAGCGGCATCCGCGATCAACCGGTGTCCGGGCGGGTGCAGCGACCGGCGCAGGTCGTAGGCCCGCCGCAGGTACTGCTCGGCCAGGTCCAGTCGGGCGGTGTCCTGGTACAGCCTGCCCAGCAGGAAGATGATCCTGAGGGTCGATTCGTTCTGCTGGCCGGAGATCGTCTCGCGGTCGGTCAGCAGGTCGCGGTAGACCTGTTCGGCCCGCTCGTAGTCGCGCGACAGCTTGTGCAGCAGGCCCAGGTTCAGGCGCAGAATCATCGACTTCTCGTTCAGGATGCCGGCCTCGTCGATGCGAACGAGCAGGTCTTCGAGCAGGGCGATGCCCTCGGCCCGCCGGCCGCGCCGCGAGAGGTTCACGGCGAGCGTGGTCGCGCTGCTGATCGTGTCGGCGTGCAGCGGGCCGAGCACGGCCGTCCGTTGTTCGTAGGCCTGCTCATACATCGTGCCGGCCTGTTCGTACTGGCGTCGGCGGCCGAGCAGGCTGGCGAGGTTGTGAATCGAGCGGAGCGTATCCGGGTGGTTCTCGCCCAGTTTGGTTCGGCGGCCGTCGAGGCAGCGACGCAGCAGTGTCTCGGCTTCGTCCAGGGCGCCGCGGCGACTGAGCACCAGGCCGAGGTTGCTGGCCACCCGCAGCGTCTTGGGGTGCCCGACCCCGAGACGCCGCTCCCGGTCGGCCAGTGCCGAGCGCAGCAGATCCTCGGCTTCCGACAGGCGCCCGACGTCGGCGAGTGTCTGCGAGAGCCCGTTGTGAATGTCGGCCCGCAGCGAGTCGCGGTGTTCGGATGTCTGGGCCAGGGCGTCCTCGTACAGCGCGATCGCCTCGAGGTGGCGTCCCTTTTCGCGCAGGACCGTGGCCAGCGAGATCATCACGTCGATCGTCTCGGTCGCGTCGGCGCCCAGTACCCGCAAGGACTGTTCGAGGGTTTCGTGGTAGATGGCCTCGGCTTCGGCCCGCCGACCGGAGCGGAACAGGACCGCGGCGATCGAGCGTTTCGACGTCAGCGTGTCGGGGTCCTCGGGTCCGAAGCGCTCCAGCCTGAGCGCGTAGACGTCTTCGAGGCCGCGCAGGGCGGTCGCATAGTCGCCGCGGTTGTACGCGACCCACGCCAGCCAGTTCCGGGCCCGCAGCGTGTCGCGGTCCTCCGGTCCGAGCAGTTCCGTGCCGATCCGGACGGCCCGGGCATACTGGGCTTCGGCCTGGTCGAAGGAACCCAGCGCCAGGTACGACGCGCCGAGCGTCAACAGCAGCGTCCGCTGTACGGTCGGGTCGCCGGCCAGGTCGGTCTCGATCAGCGGGGCGGCCTCGTCCAGCATCTCGGCGACCGTCACGTCGTAGGTGCGGTCTCCGGCGCTGGGCTGCACGGCGCTGAGCATGTTGTGCAGGAAGTCGGCCACCGCTTCGGCCCGGGCGGCCTGTGCTTCGGCTTCGGCCTGGGCGGCGACCGCCTGGCGGGCCTGCTCCTCGGCCTCGCCCTGGGCCCGCAGGGCGTTGCCGCGTTGCTGGCGGGCCTGCCAGAGTCCGAAACTCGCCGCGGCGGTGCCGATGACGAGGGCGAGCAGCGCGATCGTACCGGCCAGCACGAGGACGCGGTGGCGGGCGGCGAACTTCCGCAACTGGTACATCGGCGAGGCGGCCCGGGCGAGGATCGGCTCGTTGTTCAGGAAGCGGTTCAGGTCGTCGGCCAGCGCGGCGGCCGAGACGTAGCGCTGGTCGCGGTCGCGGGCGAGGGCCTTGCCGATGATCGTGTCGAGGTCGGCCGCGAGTCCCGGGGCGACGCTGCCGGCGCGGGGGGCGTCCTGTTCGCAGATGGTCCGGACGGCCTGTGGGAGCGGCAGTCCGCGGAGGTCGTGCGGCAGGCACCCGGTCAGCAGTTGAAACAGGATCACGCCGAGGGCGTAGACGTCGCTGCGGGTGTCGATCGCGCCGTCTGTGCCGCTGGCCTGTTCGGGGCTCATGTAGGGAATCGTCCCGAGCAGTTGCCCCTGGTTGGTTTCCGCCCGCGTGACGGCCAGGTCGGCGTCGACGGCCCGGGCGACGCCGAAGTCGAGCACCTTGGGCTGGCCGTCGGCGGTCACCAGGATGTTGTCGGGCTTCAGGTCGCGGTGGATGACGCCCATCTGGTGCGCGTGCTGGATCGCGTCGCAGACCCGCATGAACAGTCGCAGGCGGGCCCGCTGGTCGAGGTCCCGGTTCGCGCAGTAGGTCTGGATCGGGACGCCATCGACCAGTTCCATCGCGAAGAACGGCTGCGTGCGGCCGTGCTGATCGGCCGTGCCGGCTTCGAAGATCTGGGCGATGCCGACGTGCTGGAGTCGCCCGAGGACTTCGGCTTCGAGTTCGAAGCGGCGTTTCAGGCGCGGTGATTCGAAGCCGTCGCGGATGACCTTCAGCGCGACGGTTCGCTGGGGCTGGTCCTGTTCGGCGCGATAGACGGCACCCATGCCGCCCTGGCCGAGCGGCGCGAGGATCCGGTAGCGTCCGATCCGCTCGAGCGGTCCGCGCGGCGCCAGCAACGCCCGCGACTCGACTTCGATGCGATCGGCCAGGTCCTCGGATCCGTCGAACGCTTCGAGCAGCGAACGGACCTCCTGCCGCAGCGACACGTCCGAGCCGCAGGCCTCGGACAGAAAGTCGTCGCGGGCGGTCGGGTCGCGGTCGATTGCGGCCTTGAAGATCTGTTCCGCCTGTCGGCGAAGCGTCTCGTCCATCGCGGCGGTCTCCGTCGGGGGCGCTCCCTGCCTGTTCGTGCGACAACGGCGGGTGGCCGGGTCGCAATTCGGTCGCGAAAGCGTGAAAGCGCCCGGACGCCGTTCCGGGTCTTCACCCGGCGTCCGCGTCGAGTTCGCGGGCCAGCCAGGCCCGGGCGTAGGCCCAGTCGGCCTTCACCGTGGTCGGCGAGCGGTCGAGGACCTCGGCCGTCTCGGCCACGCTGAGCCCGGCGAAGAACCGCAGCTTGACCAGTTCGGCCTTGCGGGGGTCGATCCCGGCCAGGCGTTCGATGGCGGCGTCCAGGTCGAGCAGGTCGATTTCGGCCGGAAGGTCGGCCAGTGGTTCGCCCAGTTCCTCGCGCTGTCGTCCGCCGCCGTGCTTGAGTCGCCCTTTGCGGCGGGCGCGTTCGATCAGGATGCGGCGCATCGCCTCGGCCGCGGCCCCGAAAAAGTGCCCGCGACTGTTCCAGCCGTGCCCGTCGCCCTCGACCAGGCGCAGGAAGGCCTCGTGGACGAGGGCGGTCGGCTGCAGGGTGTGCCCGGCCGGTTCGCGGGCCATGCGGGCGGCGGCAAGCTGGCGGAGCTCCTCGTAGACCAGCGGCAGCAGATCCTGCGAGGCCTGGGGGTCGCCGCGCTGGATCGAGTCGAGGATGCGGGTCACTTCCGAACGCGAATCGCTCATGGCTGCTCAGCCTGCCCCGGAAAAAACGAAGAAAGGTCCGTCCCGAATGGCTGCGATTGTCGCACGGTGTTGTGCAGGCGGCAAGATTTCGTCGCGTCGGCACGCAGCCGCGCCGGGCGGAACCGCTGGCAGCGTCCGGGAATCGTCCTGTTTCAAGGAGTTCGAAGCATGTTCCGCAGAGCGATGATGATTTCGCTGACAGCGTCCGCCCTGTGCGGCGCGGGCCTCGCGGCCGACGCGATCGAGTGCCCCGTGGTGGGGGCGGCCGGCGTTCAGACCGCGTCCGGTGATGTGTTCGTGGCTGGTCAGTTCGCCGTTGGCGTGGCCGGCGGCGGTGCGGAACTGGGGCAGGGGGCGATCGAATGCTGGTTCGACGCCAGTGCGGCCGGATGCGCCGAGGACATCGACGGCAACGGGATGGTGGACCTGTCGGATCTTTCGATCGTGCTGAGCACGTTCGGCCAGTCGGGCGCGGGCCTGCCGGCCGACATCAACGGTGACGGTAATGTCGACCTCTCCGACCTGGGCATGATTCTGGCGGTCTTCGGCATCAGTTGCTGAGGTGAGGGAGCCAGGGAGCGAGGGAGCAAGGGAGCGAGGGCAGAGGGTGTCGGGATCGTTGGCTGCGCTTCGGGCGGTTCTTCGGTGCCGGGCGTTGTCGACGGATGGGGCTGCCACGCGGTGCGGCATCGACGCCTGGTGCGCCCGCGGTGGATGCAAGCGCGGTCTGCCGCGTCGATGACGCACCCTACGATTGCGGCTGAGGTGAGGGAGCGAGGGAGCGAGGGAGCAAGGGAGCGAGGGAGCGAGGGCAGAGGGTGTCGGGATCGTTGGCTGCGCTTGGGGTGGTTCTTTGTTGCCGGGCGTTGTCGACGGATGGGGGTGCCACGCGGTGCGGCATCGACGCCTGGTGCGCCCGCGGTGGATGCAATCGCGGGCTGCCGCGTCGATGACGCACCCTACGATTGCGGCTGAGGTGAGGGAGCAGGGAGCAGGGAGCCAGGGAGCGAGGGAGCGAGGGAGCGAGGGAGCACGGGAGCGAGGGAGCGAGGGGGCAAGGGAGGGAGCCTTGGGAGCGGGGGGGACGGGAGTGCGGGAAGGTCCGATCATTCGCGCGGCCTCTCATGCTTTCCCCGGGGGATGTCGTAGGACAAATGCTGTTCGAGTTCAGGTAATGGCTGATCCGGCCGATCGTTAGGGGGGCGCCCGACACGCTCTGAGCGACGAGATCCTTTCCACTGAAAGGAGTGCAGGCATGCGTTGCGATCTTCCCACGGCCGGCCGATCGGCTGACCGTCTGTCCCCGGAATCCTCCCGATGCCGGGCTCCGGAAGGTGCCGTTACCGCTGAACCGTCGCTTGCGCAGCCGCCCGCGGTCGGGCCGCGGCCGGTAACGATCCTGGCGATTGACGACAATGCCGGCGATGCCCGCCTGCTTCGTGAGCAGCTCGAGCAGTTGTCGCTCTACAGCGTCCGTTTCCTGCACGCGTTCGACACGCTCGAGGCTCGGGCCGCGCTGGGGGGCGAGATCGACGCGATCTTCCTCGACTACCAGCTCGGCGCGCAGACCGGCGAGCAGTTCTTGCGCGAGCTGCGCAGCAGTGGTGAGCTGCGCCCCGTCATCGCGCTGACCGCCTGGGCCGACTCCGAAGTCGTCGCCGGGCTGATGCGGGCCGGCGCTGACGACTACCTGCTGAAGGGGACCATCGCCCTCGACCAGTTGCAGCGGGCCATCGAAAACGCCCGGGCCCAGTACGCCCGCCGGATGGCCGAGCAGCGCAACCGCGAACTGCTGCACGATCTCCGGTCGGCCAAGGCCCGGCTCGAAGCACAGAACCGCACCCTGGCCGAGCTCTACGACACCGCCCACCAGTTCGTCGACCACGTCTCCCACGAATTCCGCACGCCGCTGACCGTCATACGCGAGTTCGCCTCGATCCTCCGGGACGGCATCGCCGGCACGCTGACCGACGAGCAGGGTGAGTACCTGGGCATCATCGTCAACCGCGTGGATGACCTCAGCGTGCTGGTCGACGACATGCTCGACATCAGCAAGCTCGAAGTCGGCGAACTCGGCATCGCCCGCCGCGAAGGCACCGTGGCCGGAATCATCGGTCACGTTCGCTCGACGCTGGAACGACGGGCGGACGCGACCGGCGCACAGTTGCGCTTCGAATGCCCCGATGACCTGCCGCGGGTCTACTGCGACCCCGAGAAGGCCGGGCGCACGATGACGAACCTGGTCATCAATGCGATCAAGTTCTGCGGCAGCCCCGGCCTGGTCACCGTTCGCGCGACGCACGCGCAGGACGCTGTCCGCATTGCGGTCACCGACAACGGCCCCGGCATTCCGGCCGAGAGCGTGGCCGCGCTCTTCGAGCGCTTCCGGCAGTTCGAGACCAACTGCCGCCGCGGTCTCCAGGGCTTCGGGCTGGGTCTCAGCATCGCCAAGGGGCTGGTGCATCTGAACCTCGGCGAAATCACGGTCGACAGCACCGTCGGGCAGGGGAGCACCTTCGCCTTCACGATTCCGACCGCTGAGCGCGGCACGCTGATGCAGCGCTATACCCAGGTCATCCGGACGCTGCAGGCCGACACCCGGTACCTCGCGCTGGTTCACATTTCCGCGCCCGCGACGGCCGGCCAGCCGGGCCTCGACGAACTCGAGCAACTGCTCTGGCAGACCACCGGCCGCGGCGATCTGCTCTTCCGTCCGTCAGGCAGCAGTTGGCAGGTGGTGCTGGCGCTCCCGGATGAAGACACGCAGCCCTGGTGCGCCCGGTTCCTCAAGGCCCACGCCCGCATCAACGAACATCGGACCAACGGCCTGCTGCCCGCGCCGATGCTCGTCACCGCCGGGGTCTGGCCGCTGGAAGACCCCGCCGGCCTGGTCGCTGAACTGGTCGCCTGTGACCGGGAGCCCGATCATGTTTGAGCCGCGCCGCGTGCAGTTGATTGATGACGAACGGGATCTTACGGTCGGGCTGACGCTTCGCCTGCGACGCGAACGGTACGAGGTTCGCAGCAACCTCGACGGCGCCAGCGGGCTGGCCGAGGCCGCCCGTTTCCGCCCGCACGCCATCGTCCTCGACCTGCGCATGCCCGGCATGAGTGGCTTCGAGGTCCTGGCCGCCCTGGCGGCCGATCCTGCCCTGCGGGTCATCCCGGTCGTGGTCCTGTCGGCCAACGTTGCCGAACGCTCGCAGGATCGGGCCTATGCACTGGGTGCCCGTTACTTCCTTTCCAAACCCTTCGCCTCGTCCGAACTGATCGGACGGCTGGCCGAGATCACCGCCGAGACACCGGCCGCCGGCTGACGCACCGGCTCGAACCCTCACCGCACAGGAGCTTGCCATGACGGCCGGCCGAATCCTGATTGCCGACGATGACCAGGCGCTGGCCCGGGCGATCGCCATCCGTTGTTGGGAAATGGGGTGTGAGACCGACATGGTTCGGGACGGGCAGGGCGCCCGCGGGGTCCTGGCCCGCGAACTGCCGGACCTGCTGATCCTGGACGTTGACATGCCCGGAGAGGACGGCCTGAAACTGGCCGAGGAACTCGTCGCGGACCAGCGCTACGCGGAGATGCCGGTGATCCTGCTGACGGGCTCCGCCACGCCGCACACGATCGCGCGCAGCGAACGACTCGGACTCCACTACGTCTGGAAGGGGCTCGAAACCTGGCGGGAACTCGAACCGCTGATCAACCGGCTGCTGCCGGCCGACTGAGGTTCGCGGTCCGGATAGGTCAAAGTCCTAGACGGGTGAGGCCGCCGGTCGTATGCTCCCGCTCATGTTGACAAACGATACCGATCCCGCCCGGCCGGCCGACGACCGTTTTGGCCGGCGTGTCGTCCAATGGGCGGGCGTGATCTCGATCGTCGGCGGGCTGGCGCTGCTGCTGGCCTGGCTGCTGCGGGCCGAGACGCTGGCGGGCATCATGCCGGGTTGGCCGACGACGAAGGCCAACACCGCCTTGTGTTTCATTCTGCTGGGCATTGCGCTGCCGTTGCGGCAGCCTGCCCGCCGTCCGATTGCTTGCCCGCTGTGTCTGCTGATCGCGATGCTGACGCTGGCGCAGTACACGTTCGGGGTCGACCTGGGCATCGATGAACTGCTGGTCCGGGACAGGCTGACGCCGGCCGAGGCGTTTCCGGGGCGCATGTCGCCGGCCACCGCCAGTTGTCTCGCGCTGCTGGCCATCGGCTGCGGAGTCCGCGCGGGAACCGGGCGGATTCCCGTTCAGTTCGGCAGCGCGGGCATCGTGTTGTTCATCAGCCTGCTGGTCCTGTTCGTCTACGCCTACCAGGCCGAGGCGCTCGGCGAGGTCGGCCTGCTGGCGACGATGTCGCTGCCGACCGCGCTGCTGTTGGCGATCCAGTCGGCCGCGATCTGTGCGACCACGCGCGGGGCCCGGGCCCTGCGGATGCTGCCCGGCACCAGCACCGGCGGAACCGCGCTGCGGCGGATGCTGCCGGGGGTCCTGATCGGTCCGCTGCTGCTCGGCGGGCTCGTGACGGTGGCCGGGCCGATGGGGATCCTTCAGGCCAGCTTCGCGACCGCGGCCTTCGCGGCCGCGATGACGGTGGCCGGTCTGGCGATTCTGCTGTGGAATGCGCAACTCGTCAGCGTGTTCGAACGTCGTCGGGCGGAAACCGAGCAGAACATGCAGCGGGCCTTCACGTCGTCGCTGGTGCCGACGCTGCTGGTCGACCAGACGGGCTGCGTGCAGACGAGCAATCGCGTCGCCCAGGACCTGTTCGGCTATTCCGCGGAGGAGTTCGAAGGTCTGTCCGTCGAGGAGCTTGTCCCGCCCGGGCGGCGGGCCGGGCACGCCCGGCTGCGGGCGGGGTTCTTCGCGTGTCCGGCCGCCCGGCCGATGGGGCAGGGGATCGATCTGTACGGTTGTCGTCGCGACGGGACCGAGTTTCCGGTGGAGATCGGGCTGAACCCGATTCCCAGCCGCAGCGGCGACCTGGTCGTTGTCACGATCCTGGACCTGACCGCCCGGCGCAGCGCCGAACAGGCCATCCGCGAGAACGAGCATCGTCTCTCGCTGGTCTACGAAGCAACCAACGAAGCCATCTGGGAATACAACGTCAACGATGGCAGGGTCTGGTGGAACCCGGCCGCCGATCGCCTGCTCGGAGCCCGGGCCGAGCAGGGCAGCGGGCTGTTGAACTGGTGGCGGCAGCGGATTCACCCGGACGATCGCGAGCGGGTCTGGAGTTCGCTGCAGCATGCGATCCAGGCCGGCGATTCCACCTGGACGGCCGCGTACCGGTTCGAGCGGCTGGACGGGCGTGTGCTGCACCTGCTGGATCGCGCGCGGATCGACCGCCGCAATGACGGCCGGGCGGTGCAGGTGGTGGGCGCGCGACTCGACCGCACCGAGGCGCATCGTCACGAGGAGCGTCTGCGGACGAGTGAAACGCGGGCGCGTGCGATGGTGGACCAGGCGCCGATGCTGATGTGGATTTCGGACGAACGCGGGCAGGTGATCTATCTGAACCGGGCCTGGCGGAAGTTCACCGGCCGGCCGCTGGACGCGGCCCGGGGGGATGGCTGGCTCGGGTCGGTGCATCCGGAGGAGCGGGTCGAGGTCGAGGCCGAACTGGGCGAGGCGATGGCGCGGCGGGCGGCGCTCGTCCGCCAGTGCCGGGTGCGGGATGCCGAAGGGCAGTACCGCTGGGTGCTGTGGCACGCGTTGCCGTGGCGGTCGGACGACTTCGGCGGATACATCGGCTGCGGCATCGACATTGACGTGATGAAGCACTCGCTCGAGGAGCTGACCCGTTCGAACGCGGAGCTCGAGAACTTCGCGTACGTGGCCAGTCACGATCTGCAGGAACCGCTGCGGATGGTGTCGAGCTTCTGCCAGCTTCTCGACCGCCGCTACGCCGATCAGCTCGACGAGACCGGGCATGAGTTCATCGACTTCGCCGTCGACGGCGCCCAGCGCATGCAGCAGTTGATCGATGACCTGCTGGCGTACTCGCGGGTCGGGCGGACGGACACGGCCTTCGAGCCGGTTTCGATCGCGACCAGTTGTGACCGGGCGCTGCAGTACCTCTCGGCGACGATTGCCGACAGCGGCGCGACCGTCCGGTGCGGCGACCTGCCGATCGTTCGCGGCAACGACGGGCAACTGACGATGGTGTTCCAGAACCTGATCGCCAACGCGATCAAGTTCCGCAGCGAGGCCGCGCCGGAAGTCGACATCTCCGCGGCCCCCGAGCACGGCGGCTGGCGCTTCCTGGTCCGCGACAACGGGATCGGCATCCAGCCGCAGCATGCCGACCGCATCTTCCGCATCTTCCAGCGGCTGCACGGGCGCGAAGCCTATCCCGGCAGCGGGATCGGGCTGGCGATCTGCAAGAAGATCATCGAGACGCACGGCGGCTGGATCCGGGTCGAGCCGCAGTCCGGGCCCGGTTGCACGTTTGCCTTCTGGCTCCCCCGGGCCGATCAGCCCGGCGACGCCCGCCTGCCGGACCAGCCCGACGATGCCGGTCGGCCGGATCAGCCGGCGGCTTTGCCCGGTTCCGCCTGAGCCGCTTCGCGCCGTTGCCTCCGGCATTCCGATCGCCTACAGTTCACTCGTCATAAGCGAATGGAGTAGGGCTTTGTCGTACCAGGCTCGTCCCATCGAAATCATGGTCGTCGAGGACAATCCCGGCGACGTCCGCCTGATTCGCGAGGCCCTGGCGGACAGCAAGATCCTGAACAAGATGGACGTCGCGGTGGACGGCGAGCAGGCACTGGCGTCCCTGCAATCGGCCGAGCGGCTGCCCGACCTGATCCTGCTGGACCTGAACCTGCCCCGCATGGACGGGCAGGAAGTTCTCCGCCAGATCAAGGCCGACGATCGCACCAAGCGCATCCCGGTCGTCGTCCTGACCAGTTCACGCTCGGAAGAGGACATCGCCCGCAGCTACGGACACCACGCCAACTGCTATGTCAGCAAACCTCTCGGGCTTCAGCAGTTCGCCGAAGCCGTCCAGTCGGTCGAGCGCTTCTGGTTCTCGATCGTGACCCTTCCGGCCGAGGCCGACGCCATCGAAGAGTGACCGCGGTGCGGTGAGCGCGGCCCGGGATTGCCGCGCCGCGATTCACCGCCGGTCGTTCCGCGGCTGCGCGGGTCCGCCGGGCACGGGCGCGGCGGCGGTTCCTGTCAGGCCGGAATCGCGACCGGTGCGGGGCGGCAGGCGCGCGCCTGTCGGCGCCAGGTCTGCAGCCCGCCAACGAGCAGCGACATCGCCATGCGGACGGGTGGATTCAGCCAGGCATGGCGTCGCTGGCGGCGGGCAAGCAGGGGGGCGCAGGCGTAGTAGGCGCGAATCACGGCGCGCCCGATCGCGTACGGGGCCAGGTTGCGGTCGCGGAAGTCGCGGAGCACCGCCAGTTGTTTCTCGTCGGACGCTGAGCCGTCGCTGGCCTCGTCGAAGGTACAGATCGGGTCGGTCGGACTGGGCAGCCCGGCGAACCAGCGATCGCTGTCGAGTTCCTCGCGGACCCGCCAGACTTCGCCGTCGTTGTGCCAGGTGTTGTTCCCGGTTCCGTCGTCCTCGTTGACGTTGCCCAGGTCCTTGACGGTCAGGTGGAACGAGCGTGCTTTCGGATCAAGCTGCGGCTGCCAGCCGGGCTGGATCGTGCTGGTGATCCAGTACTGCAGTCGTCGCAGGTCCCAGATCGACATCTTCCGCAGCGAGTCCGCCACGTGCCCGAGTCCCAGGTAGTGCCCGATCTCGTGTGCGAGCACGCCTCGCTCGGTCGAATTCGTCAGCGTCCCCGCCCGGACCAGGATCGCACCCACGTCCGCCTGCAGTCCGTCCAGCGGATGGCCCGCGGCCGCGAGCGTCGCCGGCGTCGGAAAGCCGGCCGCCAGGGCGGGAACCCCGAGCGTGTTCGGATCCTTCACGATGTACATGTTGATCCGCCGGTCGCGATGTTCGTTGGCTGTGATGATCAGCTTCGAGACGTTCTCGCGACTGATCTCTTCGGCCTTCGCGCCGGTCGCGGCGCGGAACTTCGTGCCGACCGCGTTGATCTTGCTGAACTCCTTCAGAACGAACTCGACCCCGGCCTGCGCCCAGATGTCGTTGACGTCCGCCAGCGCGTCCCGGACCTCCTGCTCGGTGGTCGTGACGGACTCGGTCACCACCTTGGTCCCGAGGTCGACCGCGAAGGCGGAGACGGGGACCTTGACGGTCTCGAAGACGGTCAGGCTCATGCGGTGGATCAGCGGGCCGTCCGGGTCGCCCTTGGGCGGGCGTTTGCCGAGGTGGAAGTTCAGCACCACCGAGTGGTGTCCGCCGCCGACCGTGCCGGAGGTGATGTCGAACTCGGCCTCGCTGCCGGTCGGCAACTGCTGCACCTCGGGCGTGACGATCACCGTGCTGGCCCTGACGTAGATCGGCGCATCCGCGAACAGGTCCTCGCGGATCAGCTTCAGCCGGATGCGGCTGTTCTCGGCCATGCTGACGGCCGGGCCCTGCACGTCGAACAGGCGCGTCTCGGGGCGGAAGCCGCGGTCGTCGACGTACGGGAACTCGGCCCGCGCGAAGGCCGCGCCGGCCGGCGGCGTGGCCCGGTCGACGCTGACCAGCACGACCCGCTCCATGTCGAAGACGGCCTTGCCGCGGGCCCGGTTGTGGAACACGGCGCCGCTGCCGGTCTGTGCCAGGGGGCCGATCCCGGGCGGCGAGGTCGCCGGGGCCTGCCCGGCCGACCGCAGTTCGCTGTCGAGTTTCTGCAGGCTGGCGGGCCGCAGTTCCATGCCGGGCACGACGCCGCTGTGCACGTCGGCATCCGGCAGGCGCTGCAGGACGCCCTCGACCGGCAGGCTGGGCTGGTCGGCCTCGAACTGCAGCAGCGCCCGCTCGAGCATCGCGTCCAGTTTGGCGAGGTCTTCCTTGCCGGTGTTGTAGCCGAGCATGTTCAGCCGGCAGCGCAGCCCGGGCAGGTCCTTCGTGCCGGCCGGCGCCAGCGGATCGAGACTTGGCAGGTTCTGGCGGTGGCGCACCGTGTACTCGGCGATCGCCTTCGACGGGTTGCCGGGATCCATCAGCCTGACGACCGCGCTGCCGCCGCGCGGTACCGAGATGTCCAGGTCGCCGCCCGCCGGCGTCACCCGCGTCCCGTCGACCTCGCACGGCAGGCCCTCGATGCCGGCGCCGTCGAGCCCCGGCCACTGCTGGAACCGCAGGCGCAGCGTGCGCGGGCCGGCCGTGTTGGCGGCGTTGCCGGCGGCGGCGGGTCCGACGGCGCGGGCGACGGCAAGGGTCGGTGCTTTGGCCATGGGTTCAGGCTCCCTCAGCAGCCGTGCTCTGTGCGGAGCGCGTCACGGGTTTCGGGGGTGGCGGTCCCGGTGACCGCCAGGCCGCGCTTCCGCTGGTACTCGAACAGCGCGTCGCGTGTTTCGGGGCAGAGCGTGCCGTGTTCGGGGCAGTCGTAGCCGAGGTTGCGGAGTCGCTGCTGCACGCCGAGCAGCAGGCCGATCGGCTCGATCCGTCCGAAGTGCAGGTGGTACGTGCGAACCTGGTCGCCCGTGCCAACGCGGAGCGTGCCGTCTTCGACCCTGCTTGGAATCGGACAGCGCAGCAGACCCTGCTGGTTGGTCACGTTGCTGTGGGTGCTGCCGTCCTGAAAGCGGATTTCGAACGGCAGGCCGGCCAGCGGTACGTCGTTCTCGGCCAGCCGCAGCCGGAACATGGTCGGCTGACCGATGCGTTCGAAGCGGTGGCGGACTTCGGTCTGCCCGGGCTCGGTCTTCTGTCGCAGCGGCGGGATCGTCAGGCGATCGCCGGTGGCCAGCACGTTGGGGTCTTCGCGCACGTCGCGGAGGATCGCGTTGGCCGCGTCGTCCCAGATCGTCTCCCACAGGTGCCCGGTCTCGGCCGCGATCGAGGACAGGCAGTCGTGTCGTCCGATCACGTAGTCGCCGGTGCCGACCGGCTCGGTCGTGTCCGCGCCCTCGGTGGCGTGGTTGGCCGGGGGGCGGTCGTCGAGATCATCCCCGTCCGGTCGTTCGGCGCGTCGCGGGTCGCGTTGTTCGAGCAGCCGGGACAGGCGCTGCTGAAAGGCGTCAGCGTTCGGGACGGTGTCCGGTGCGCCGGGCATACGGTGCTCCTGTTCGCGCGGCCGCGCCAGCCGCGCGGCCTCGGGGGTATTCAACGCGGGCGACGGGCGGCGCTTTCGCGTTTTTTTGTCCGGCCGGGAAAACGCCCGGTGGGCGAGGAGGCGTGGCCCGGGCTATACTTCGCGGACGCAAGTCTGGGGTTTCCAGGGAGGGGACGGGGGCGTGATGAGCAGCCATACGCGAACGATGGTCCGACGGCTTGTCGGCGTGTGCCTGCTGGCGGCCACTTCGGCGACGGCCAGCGCGACGTTTCACCTGGTTCACATCGAGCAGGTCGTGGCCGGCCTGAACGGCGACGTCAGCGCCCAGGCGGTTCAACTGGTGATGCGGAGCGGTGATCAGAACCTGCTGGAGCCTGCCCGCCTGGTCGTTCGCGACGCCGCCGGGGAGAATCCGATCGTCCTGTTCGATTTCGAAGGGGATATCGCCGAGGAGGGCGAGGGCGTCCGCATCCTGGTGGGCACCGCGGAGCTTGACCGCTACGCGGATGAAGGTGTTGGCACCGACTACACGCTGACCGCCACGATTCCGCCGTCCTATTTCGCCGCCGGGAGCCTGACGTTCGAGTCCGACGACGGCACGCGGGTCGTTTCGCGCCTCAGTTGGGGCGGCGGCGGGTACACCGGGGCGACCGACGGAATTCCCGACAACACGACCGGCAGCGACTTCGCCCCGCCGTTTCCCGCAGCGCTGACCAGCGCCGGCGTGCGGGCCCTGCTGTTTCAGCCGGAGGCCGGCGACCGGGCAACCGGCAACGCCGATGACTATCAGTTCGTCGAGGTGGTGGAACTGCGCAACAACGCCGGCGAGGGTTTCGTGCTCGGACCCTGCGTTTCCGCCGAGGATCAGGACGGCGACGGTCTCTGTGACGTGGCCGACCCCTGCCCGCAGGTTGCCGGCGACGGGGCGGATCGAGACGGAGACGGCCGCGGCGATGCCTGCGACGCGTGCCCGGACGATCCGGCCAAGCTGGCCGCGGGCCTGTGCGGATGCGGGCAGGCCGAGACGGATTCGAACGGGGACGGCACACCGGACTGCGGCGATCCGGCCGGTGCCGTTCCATGTGCCGCGCCGGTGGTGGCCCTGACGCTGCCGCTGCTTCTTATGCGGCGGCGCGGACGTTGAACCGGACTGGCGCGCTTTCCGGCTGACGTGCTTGGCCGGGCTCGCCGTGGCGCCGGCGCGGGGGGGGGCGGATCACGATTGTCGCGGTCGATCGGTGCAAGTAGACTCTGGCGTCATCGGGTTGTCGCTTCCGGCGGCCCGCGCAGCAGATCACCCGGGAGTCCCGCATCATGTCCGGCCCTCCGTCCGCGGACGATTTCAATGCCAGGCTGCGGCAGGCGCTCGAGTCCGCCCGGACTCCGACGGGGGAGACGCCGGGCGCTTCGTCGGCGGGACCACCGGCCGATGCGCCGGGGGCCCCGTCCGGAAGTCAGAGTGCCTACAGCGAGCGGCTGGCCAGTGCGCTGAGTGCTTCGCGTGGCGATGCGCCCGCGTCGGACGAGCCGGCGGACGAGCCGGTGCCGGAGTCGGGCGGTCCGGTCGGGATCGGCGACTACACCGTGCGGCGTGGAGACTGCATGGCGAGCATCGCGCTCGATCACGGGCATTTCTGGGAGACGCTCTGGAACGAGCCGGGCAACGAGGAGCTGAAGACCGTGCGGGTGGATCCGTACTGTCTGCTGCCGGGCGATCGCGTCACCATTCCTGAACTTCGTGAACGGCAGGAGAGCATCGCGGCCGAGCAGCGGCACCGCTTCAAGCGGAAGGGCTGCCCGGAGGTGGCGGTGTTCGTCTTCAAGGTGCAGGACGAGCCGCGGGCGAACCAGGCCTACGAACTGACGATTGACGGGGTGCTGACGACGGGCACCAGTGATCCGAACGGGCGGGTCGAGTTCTTCATTCCGCCGGACGCGATGAA
Source organism: Phycisphaerae bacterium (assembly GCA_030428945.1). Classification (GTDB taxonomy): domain Bacteria; phylum Planctomycetota; class Phycisphaerae; order UBA1845; family Fen-1342; genus JAUIEC01. The sequence continues at coordinate 55,991 of JAUIEC010000008.1, forward strand.
TGGCCGGCTGGTCTTCACCGAGTCGGGCGATGTCTACAAGCTGCTGCTCGGGCGACTCGAGCCGCTGAGCGAGCTGATCGGCGTGCAGAAGCGGCTTGCGAATCTCGGCTTCTTCCACGAAGAGCCGGACGGCGAGATGAGCGATCACACGGACGAGGCTCTGCGGGCGTTCCAGACCAAGTACGAACTGGAAGTGACCGGCCAGCCTGACGAAGCCACCCGCACCAGGCTGGGCGAGGTCTACCATGGCGAATGAACCACAGCAGCCCGCGGACGAGGGCGGCGACGCCGCGCCGGGTGGTCCGCCCGAAGGCGGGCCGCCGCCTGCCGATCCCGCGCCGCCGCCCGGTGGTGCCGCACCGCCGCCTCCGGGTGGGGGCGCTCCGCCGCCGCCGCCGGCACCGGGTCCGCCTCCGGCGCCCGGACAGGGCGGGCCGGCGGCCGCGGTTGTGCATCCGGTTTCGGTCGAACGCCTGCATCCCGGGTACGTGAAGAAGATCGCGGTCACCAGCGTGCGGATCGATTCGGGCTATACGCCGCCGGATCAGATTGATCTGCCGTGGGTGGTCGGGCGGCCGATCATGACCAATCGGGTTGACGCCGCGCAGCGTTACCCGGCGGTGGGCCCCGTCGCGGCCGGGCAGGAGGATGAGCCGCTGTGGGTCGGGACGCCGCTTTCGCGGGCGATCTTCACGAACCTCTGCAAGGCCGCGCACAGCAAGGTGAACTGGACGAACACGTCGGTCCGCGGCATTCGGGCCGCGATGGCGCCGCGGGACGGCGAGACCCCGGCGCAGACCTCCGCGCGGGTCGGCACGGCGGTGCAGGCCTTCTTCGCCGATGGCGCGGAAGAGAACGGCAAGGACACCAAGTACGCCGCGGCCCTGAACTACGTGCAGTTCTGCACGACGCGGACGACGAACATCGTTTCGTACGTGCGCGCCGTCGAGCAGGGCCAGGCGCACCCGGTGACCGGCGCGCAGTCCGAAGCCTATGTCGTCCGGGAGACCGGCGGCGACGGCGGGGCGGTGGCCCAGGCGGCGCGGGGGCCGGGCGGCAACGGGATCAACGCCGAGCAGAAGGTCTGCCTGAAGTTCTTCCCGCCGACGAACCAGGCCCCGACCCAGCCGCCGACCGGCTGGTGGCAGCGGCGGCGCTCATCCGTGGCCGGCGATGCCCGCACCGTTGTCGACATCGTCGATCACGCCACCCGCATCGTGCGGGCGATCATGCGGCGCGGGACGCTCAACAACAAGGTTCGGATGCCGCCGGCCGGTCCCGGTGGTCGCGAGGAAATCGGCTACATGTGCTTCCAGAACGGACGCGCCTGGCACGAAGTCGATGCCCCCAAGTATCTCAATGACCTGGCCGCCAACATGACCGACGCGCTCAACGCCGGCCAGCCGGCCGCGATCACCGGACTGACGCTGGATCAGTACGACCTGCCGAAGATGATGGCGGGGGTGGCCTGTCCGCCGTGGCACACGGGCGCGGGCGTCTGCGCGATGATCTCGCACGTGACCTGCGGCGTGCTGACGATGCTCTGTCCGCCGAAGACGCTGATCTGCAACGTGTTCGACAGCGCCTTCGACCATTCGTACACGGTCGTGCAGTACGGGCGCTCGCCGTGGATCACCTGCGATCCCTGGCCGGGCGAAAGCTGGGCGCTGCCGTGGAGCTACGACGTGCCGGGTTCGGACGAGGAACACAGCGACTGCTGTTTCCCGCCGGCGGCCTGCACCTCGAACTTCCTGATCGAGGTCGTGCGGCCGGTGTCGATCCCGTACGGCGTGCGGATCACCGAGACCGAACTGCGTGACGCCTTCGCGGCCGCGGAGGGGCGGACCGAGGATCACCGCTGGGTCCGCAACGCGGAGACGCTGACACGACCGCAGCGGCGGCAGCGGCCGATCAAGGCCGCGACCGGCAACGAAGTCTGGCGGGTGACGCATCCGGACCGGGCGGCGTATCCGGATCACACCACGCGTGACGGACGGCACGCGCTCGGGCAGCTCGCCCGGCGGCGCGTGCCGCAACTGCCGGAGATGGACGGGGTCTACTGGCACCCGAGCAACCTGGCCCGCGTCGATCGTGACGACCCCGACCGCCGCCGCAAACAGGCCGAGCAACAGGCCCGCCTGCAGGGCTATCGCCGGGTGGCCACCGACCAGGACTGGGGCGGGGAATGCCCGTAGCTTGCGCAGTAAGCAAGTAAGCAAGTAAGCAAGTAAGCAAGTCAGCAAGTCAGCAGGTAAGCAAGTCAGCAGGTAAGCAAGTGCGCCTGTTGGCGCGACGTTCGTCGCGGCGGTTTCAGAATTCCATTTTCAGCAGCAGCCGGACATACGGGCCGTCGGCCAGGTCGATGCGGCTGTCGAAGCGGTCGTCGAAGTCTTCGCCTTCGAACCAGAAGCGGTTGAAGGCGTAGCCGCCCTCCAGTTCGAAGCTGGCGGCGTCGTCGAGGAACCGCGGGCTGCGCAGGCCGAGCTTGACCCGCTGTTCGTACGAGAACAGCCGATCGTCGTCGTCGCGGCGGTCGTGCAGGAAGAACGTGTCGTTGCTCCAGGCGTAGCCGGCGAAGATCTCCCAGCCGCCATCGGGCAGCAGCGCCAGTTCCGTGTCGATCATCCGCGGGAAGATGTACTGCCCCGTGATCCGCAGCCACTCGGTCGGCCGGGCCCGCAGGTGGTTGAACGGAAACCCGATCAGCCAGGTCAGTTCGTCGTTCGGGTTCCATTCGTAGGCCACCCCCGGCAGCGGAATCAGCGGGGCGAACTCGCGATCGTTGGCCAGCGAGACGTAGAACCACCACGCGTCACGTTCTCCGGCCGGCATCCGCCAGAAGCCGTTGAAGCGAATCGCGACTTCATCGCCGCTGTGAAACGGGCGATCACTCGGCGAAGACAGCCGCAGGTCGAACCCGAGGCGGCCGGACGCGCTGGCGTTCTGGTAGATCACGCCGGCCTGCGGATTCCACAGGTGCGTCGGCAGCGCCCGACTTCCGAGCTGGAACGGCCCGCGCGAACGCGGGATCCGCGCGCCGGTGTCCAGGTCGAGGGCCCGCAGGCCGCCGGTCAACTGCCAGGTCTCCGAGCCCGGCGGCGTCAGCGGAACCCGCAGGCTGAACCGCTGGTCGAAGGCGGCCAGGTCGCGCCCGTCCTGGTCACTGTTGGCCGCGAACCAGTACCGGCTTTCGTAGTCGAAGCGCAGTCCGAAGTCCCGCGGCGCGAACGCCAGGTCGCGCGGTTGCGCCGGGTCGGTTTCCGCGGGTTGCGTGGCCGGCGGCTGCCCGAGCGCGGCGGCGGCCAGCAAAGGTCCGATCAGCGTGGCGGCGAGGTGTCTCATGCCGACGGATGATAGCCGCGGCCCGGGGGGCTGCCGACCCGCCGGTCCACCGGATTTCCCTGCGGGCGGCGCGCCTTCCGGGGGTATACTGCCGGATGTCCGCGGCCACCGGGAGTCGCGGTCATTCGCCGCGGGAATACCGATGAGCGCTTCGCGCCCCGACCAGGCAACTGTCGAGGAACTGCTCGTGCAGTTCGCGCCGGCCCTGCATCGCTTCGTGGACGCCAGGATTCCGGCGCGTTTTCGCGGGCAGATCGCGGCCGAGGATGTCCTGCAGGAGACCTGGCTGAGCGTGTTTCGAACGGACTGGTCCGTCGTGGATTCGGCCGAGGCCTGGCTGTTCTCGGTCGCGCGGCGGCGGCTGGAGGATGCCTGTCGGCGGGCCCGGGCCCAGAAACGTGGTGGCGACGAGGCGTTCGTCGACGTGTCGCACAGCCAGAGCCTGCTGGCGGCGCTGCACGAGCAGCCCCGCAGTCCCAGCCAGCAGGTCATTACCGCCGAGATCGCCGCGAGCCTTCGCGAAGCGCTCGAAACCCTCGACCAGCGCACCCGCCTGGCGCTGCAACTGCACTACCACGAAGGGCTCACCCGCGAGGCCGTGGCCGAGGCGCTCGGCATTCCGGTGGCGACGGCCAGCAGCCTGATCTTCCGCGGCGTGCGGCAGTTGCGTGAGCTGATTCCGAACCGCAGCACACGACGCCTCGGAGCGTGAGCATGCAGCCGCATCAGGACCCGCTGCTTGCCCAGCGACTGCGGCGCGGCATTCGCCGGGCCCGCCAGCAGGCCACCCAGGCGCCCGGGGCGGATGATCAGACCGGCTACGTCGATGCCCTGCTGACGGACTACGACGTGATCGCCCCGATTCGCTCCGGCGGCCAGGCGGCGGTCTTTCGCGCCCTGCATCGTCCGACCGGTCGCACGGTCGCTCTCAAGATCCTGCTCTCGGAACGCTCGGACCTGCGGCAGAGGCTGCGGTTCGAACGCGAGGTCGCCCTGGTCTCGCGACTGCAGCACGTCCACATCGTTCCGTTGTACGACTGCGGCGAGGCCGACGGGCACCTGTTCTACACGATGCCGATTGTCGAGGGCCTCTCGATCGACGGCTATGCCCTGGTCCACGATCTGCGCGTGCCGGACATGATCACGCTGTTCGAACGTGTCTGCCGGGCCGTGCACTTCGCGCACCAGAACGGCGTCATTCATCGTGATCTGCATCCCGACAACATCCTGGTGGCCGAGGATGGCGAGCCGCGCGTGCTGGACTTCGGACTGGCCGGTGACGGCGGCTGGCACGAGGGGCACGCGGCGATGGGCGTGCTGCCGTACATGAGTCCCGAGCATCTCGGGCACGGCGACGGCCTGGTCGATGTACGCTCGGATGTCTATTCGCTCGGGGTGCTGCTGTTCCTGATCCTGACCGAACGTCTGCCGTATCGCCTCGACGCGGGAGAGGGGCTTCGGGACTCGATCCTGAAAGGGGACCTGCTGCCGCTGCGGGCGGCCTTCCGCCAGAGTGATCCCGCCCGCCGCGCGCAGCACCGCGACTGCAACGCCGACCTGGCGGCCATCATCGCCCGCGCCCTGGCCACCGAGAAGGACGATCGTTACCAGTCGGCCATGGAACTGGCCAACGACCTGGCGGCCTTTCGCCGGGGCGACGCCGTGTCGGCCCGACCGCACAGCCTCGCGGCGGTCCGGGTCTGCCTGCGGCGGTACCGCTGGGGGTTCGCCGGCGCGGCCGTGGTGCTGGTCAGCCTGGTGACCGCCTGGGTCGCGACGGCCGGCTACCTGCGGATCGAACGGCAGCGCTCGGCCGAACTGCTGCGGCACGGCGAGGAACTCGGCCACGTCGCCGCCAGCCTGACGGACCTGGTCAAGGACACGGCCGACTCGGTCTTTGGCGGTCCGGAGGTCGAGGGCATGCTGGATCGACGGCTGGAAGCGTTGTCGCCGATCTTCGATTCGGTCCTGACCGATCAGGCGGTGCCCGACCAGGTCCGGCTGAAGTTCATGGCGGCGTCCGCCCGTGCGGCGGGCGAACCGGACTGGCCGCTGGGCGACGAGGTGCGGCGGGTCGAGCACGCCTGGGGTTCGAGCGGGCAGATCTGGCGTGACTATCACCGGACGCTCGAGCAGATCGGCACGGACCAGGGCTGGACGGAGTGGCGCCTGGTCGAGTTCCTGCGAGCCAGCAGCGTTGTGGCCGCCATCGAGCAGGACCCGGGACTGGTCCAGGCGGCGCTCGCGCTGACCGCCCGGTCCGAGTTCGGCGGCCCGGACCTGCTCCTCGAAGAGTCCCGGGCCCGCGTGCGACTGGGTCTGCTGTTCGAGCGCCAGCATCGCAGTCCGCTGGCGATCACCGCCTATGACGCGGCCGCCCTGAACGTGGCGCCCGAGCAGGCGTCTCGAAATCCCGCGGCCGCGGCGCTGCGGATCGAAGCCCGGATGCGGTCACACGCGCTGCAGCGACAGACGGGGGACGTGGACGCCGGGCGGCAGGGGACTCTCGCGGCGCTGGCCGAGGCCCGCGCGGCGGCCGAGCAGTTTCCGTGGAACCTGCGCATCCGGACGCTGCTGGTGCAGTTGCGAAACCATGCGGCCGGTGTGAATCGGGGTCTGCATCAGAGGTCGCAGGCGCGGGAATTGCTGGAGCGGAACCTGGAGGACATCCGGGTGCTGCAGGATCTGGGGTTGCGGGAGACGTACGAGTTGCGTTGCGCGGTCGGGCAACTGGTGCCGATGATGCTGCATCTGCGGGAATACGACGCGGCCCGCGCGGCGGCGGCCGATGTGCTCGGGCAGTTGCGGATCGATTTCGCGGAAGCGTCGCCGGTGGAGAAACCGCAGGTGGCGTCCGACCTGGCCAGCGCCCTGAACACGATGGGACGCGCACTCTCGCCGTATGCGCTGCTGGGGCGAGCGGGTGACCTGCCGGCCAGCGACCCGGCGGAGGCGGTCGCGCTGCACCGCGAGGCCTACGCGCTGGTGATGCGGTACATGCACGCGGGCGCCCTGGTCGGGCACTGCGGCACCGAGGCGTTGCACGCCCTGCGGATGGAGGCGGCGAATCTCGCCCTGCTTGGTGCGCCGGACGCGGCGATCGCCATCCTGATCGAGGGCCTGGAGGCCGTCGGGCCGCAGCCGGAACTGACCCGGGTGCTTCCGAGCGAGGAACTGCAGATGTGGATCCTGCTCGGGCACCTGCACCTGGAGCAGGGTGCCTGCGCCGCGGCCGGGGAAGCCCTGGATCGGGCCGAGGCTCTCGCGGCGCAGTTTCGGGCCCGGGGCTGGGTGCTGCCGTTTCAACGGCGGACGCGCGGCGATCTGGACCTGCTGCGGGCGGGGGTTGGCCGCGCGGCCGGGCGGCAGTTGCAGGGGCAGGGGGGTCGCGCTACACTTGATTGACACGAGTTTCAGGCAGGAAAAATGATGCAGGATCTGGCCGGCTGGCTTGGTTTTTCGGTTTTCGTGCTGCTGGCGGCGTGGTCGATCAGTCGCGGCGGCGGGTGAGGGTCGGGCTGCGATCGCTAGGAGTTTCCTGGCGCGACGTTTCCCGCCCCGCTGTGCAGGGGCCGTAGCTCAATTGGGAGAGCGCCGGCTTTGCAAGCCGGAGGTTGCCGGTTCGATCCCGGTCGGCTCCATTTCCCTTTTCACGTAATCAAAAAGAGGGACAGCCACGTGGCTGTCCCCCTTTTCTAAGCCCCGACGCCCATTCGGACGCCGGGGCCTGTTATTCGGGTACCGGACCGTGTTGCCTTAGCGCCGCCGCGTGAACAGGCCGGCCACCAGCATGAGGGCCAGCGAGGCGGGTTCGGGGACGACCGAGATCCGGAAGTCCTTCTTCTGGATCAGGGCCGAGGAACCGGCTTCGCTGGTCGTGGCCAGGATGTTGTTGAGGATCACCTCGACCCTGGTTGCGCCGGTGGCGAAGACGATGCCTTCGCTGGACAGCAACTGGTTCAGGTTCACATCGAGCGCCCCGGTCCAGATCACGCCGAAGCCCGGGCCGTCGTCGGCCAGGTTGTAGTCTCCGCCCGACGGCGTGTAGACCATGTTGGCGTTCACGCTGACCGGCGTGATGTTGACATCGTCGACTTCGGTGATGTTGATGAACACCGGGGTCGAAATGGTGGCCGAGGTGTCCAGGCCGCCGGCGCCGAAGATCGTGTAGTCGCCGGCCTCGCGGATCTCGAGCGCGTCGATCCCGAAACTCGGCTTGGCTTCGATCGCCAGGGACAGGGTTCCGATCGTGCTGTCGAAGGCGCCACCCTGGGCGTTCGACACGAACGAGATCGGGTCGAAATCAAGGGTGTCGCCGGAGACCATCGGACTGCCGAACAGCGGGGGCGGGTCGGTGGCCGTGTCTTCGGTGACGCTGACGAAATCAACGGTGTTTCCGCTGAAGTCGCCGTAGTTGATCTGTGCGGTTGCTGACGCGGCCAGGACCCCGATGAGGCCGAGCGCGGCGCCGCAGTGGAATACGCGCATGCTTCTCTCCCAATAGATGTACCTTCGACACAGCAGGCCCGGGAAGACGTGCCCGCGGAATCTCTCCGCTAGTGTTTAGGCACCCGATTTCGGCGATTTCAAGTCGTGTTTTCTGGGGCGTTGCATCGCCGGCGATGTGCCGCGCGGTCGGCGCAAACAGAACCCCGGCGCCCTTCCAATCAGAAGGTCGCCGGGGGTCATGGTGAGTGTTCCGGCCGGTTACCGGCGGCGGTTGAAGGCCAGTCCGAGCAGGCCGAGCAGCGCCAGCGAGGACGGTTCGGGAACGATCGTGATCTTGAAATCTTCCTTGACGATTTCGGCGAACGAATCGGCTTCGCTGGTGGTGGCGAGGATGTTGTTCAGGATGACCTCGACGCGGGTGGCGCCGGTGGCGAAGACGATGCCTTCGCTGGAAAGCAACTGGTCGACATCGACGTCCAGCGCGCCGCTCCAGGGGAGGTTCGTGCCCGGCCCGTCATCGGCGAGGTTGTAGCTTCCGCCCATGGTGAAGACCATGTTGGCGGACAGGCTGATCGGCGAGACGCTGACCCCGTCGATCTCGGTGACGTCGATGAAGACCGGCGTCGAGACGGTGGCCGAGGTGTCGCTGGTGCCGACCCCGGTGAGCGAGAAGTTGCCCGACTCGCGCAGTTCGAAGGCCTCGACGGCGAAGCCCGGTTTGGCTTCGATGGCCAGGGCGAGGGTTCCGATGGTGCTGTCGAGCGATCCGGCGGCGGACTGGGACAGGAAGTCCGGGTCGAAGTCGAGGGTGTCGCCGGAGACGTTGGGCGGGCCGAACAGCGGGGGGGCGTCGGTGGCGGAGTCTTCGGTGACGCTGACGAAATCGACGGTGGATCCGCTGAAATCGCCATAATTGATCTGGGCGGCGGCGGTCGCGGCCAGGAGTCCGGTCAGGCCGAGTACGGCGCCACACTGAAATACACGCATGCTTCTCTCCCAATTGCACTTACGTTCGTTGTAGCGGGCGCGCGGATGCGGGCCTGCGAAACCTCTCCAGTAGTGTTTAGGCGCGCGGTTCCGGCCATTTCAAACGGTGTTTTTGCCTGGGGTGGAGGCGGGTCGGCGGAGGGGGGCGGGGATCTGTCGAAAAAGTGTGTCGGGGGGCGTTGACAGCCTCCGGGGAGCTGGGTACTTTACTGGACCCTCGTGAGAGCGGGGGCAGCCGGCCGCGACCGGGCGGAAGCGCGTGGGCGTGAGCTGGTCGGCGATCTTTGACAAGTGCATAGTGTGGATACGTAGGCAATTGAACCGTGTCGATCACGGTGCCTGTGGTTGGTCCGCGGGTCGGGCGTTTCGGCGTCCGGCGGGTGGGCTGATTCGCGGGTGTCGTGTGATTTCTGAGAATAGATTCTTTCGAGGATATGTGCCTGGCTGATCGCAGGACTTCATAAATGTGGTCAAGCTAGGAAGGGTGCATGGTGGATGCCTAGGCGTGCAGAGGCGATGAAGGACGTTGTAGACTGCGATAAGCTTCGGGGAGTGGTCAAACACACATTGATCCGGAGATTTCCGAATGGGGCAACCCGGCGTCACTGGGCAACCAGCTGGCGTCACTGGTACCTGAATGCATAGGGTATCAGGGCGAACCCGGGGAACTGAAACATCTCAGTACCCGGAGGAAAGGAAAACAACCGTGACTCCGTAAGTAGCGGCGAGCGAAAGCGGAACAGCCCATGGCTTAGAGCCATACATTTTCGTGCGGTCAACGGAATGGTCTGGGAAGGCCAACCAGAGAGGGTGACAGTCCCGTATGTGTCAGCCAAGCGAAAATGGTCGAGTAGGTCGGATGCCGTGGAACTCTGACTGAACATGGGGGGCCCACCCCCCAAGGCTAAGTACTCCTGCACGACCGATAGTGGAAAGTAATGCGAATGAAAGGTGAAAAGCACCCCTTCTAGGGGAGTTAAAAGTACCTGAAACCATGTACCTACAAGCTGTCGGAGCCCGATTGAGCTTGCTCACGGGTGACGGCGTACCTTTTGCATAATGGACCGGCGAGTTGTCGTATGTGGCAAGGTTAAGCGCTTCAGGCGCGGAGCCGTAGCGAAAGCGAGTCTGAACAGGGCGAATGAGTCGTATGCGGCAGACCCGAAACCAGGTGATCTACCCATGGCCAGGTTGAAGGGGAGGTAAAACTTCCTGGAGGACCGAACGGGTTAACGTTGAAAAGTTATCCGATGAGCTGTGGGGAGGAGTAAAAGTCTAATCAAACCTGGAGATATCTGGTTCTCTCCGAAATGCCTTTTGGGGCAGCCTCAGGACACTACGTTACGGGGGTAGAGCACTGATCGAGACGAGGGCCCTTCCCGGGTACCTCCCTTAGTCAAACTCCGAATACCGTAACGACTATCCTGGGAGTGAGTCTGCGGGCGCTAATGTTCGTGGACGAAAGGGAAACAACCCACACCGTCAGCTAAGGTCCCTAATACATGCTCAGTGCGTAAGGATGTCTGTTTTCCGTGACAGTCAGGATGTTGGCTTAGAAGCAGCCACCATTTAAAAAGTGCGTAATAGCTTACTGATCGAGAAAACGGGCGCCGATAATGATCGGGACTCAAGCATGTAACCGAAGCTACGGGCTCGCAAGAGCGGTAGGAGAGCGTACCACAGGAGATACAAGCCATACCGTGAGGAGTGGTGTCGGCCTGTGGTAGTGAGAATGCCGGTATGAGTAACGATAAAGAGGGTGAGAATCCCTCTCACCGTAAGCCTAAGGTTTCCTGGGGAAGGTAAATCCGCCCAGGGTTAGTCGGATCCTAAGGCGAGGCCGAAAGGCGTAGGCGATGGACAGCAGGTTAATATTCCTGCACTTCGTATGAAGGTTGAACTGGCGTGACGTCACGCAGGACTGCAGCCCACTACTAGAACAGAGGGTGCGTGGAAATGCGTGACCGAGAAAAACCGTCCAGGGACGACATGCGAATCCGTACCAAAACTGACACAGGTAGGCGAGGCGAGTAGCCTAACGGTGCTCGAGAGAATGGTCGTTAAGGAACTAGGCAATTTGACCCCGTACGTTCGCAATAAGGGGGCCCTCCCTCTTCGGAGAAGGGCGCAGAGAATCGGCTCTGGGGACTGTTTATCAAAAACACAGGTCTGTGCTAACTCGTAAAGAGGATGTATACAGACTGACGCCTGCTCGGTGCCGGAAAGTTAAGGAAGTAGGTCAGCCTTCGGGTGAAGCTTACGACCGAAGCTCCGGTAAACGGCGGCCGTAACTATGACGGTCCTAAGGTAGCGAAGTTCCTTGTCGGGTAAGTTCCGACGTGCATGAATGGCGTAACCACTGGAGCAGTGTCTCAACGACCAACTCGGTGAAATTGAAGTCGCGGTGAAGATGCCGCGTACCCGCAGCAAGACGGAAAGACCCCGTGAACCTTTACTGTAGCTTGGTATTGGTAATTGGTATCAGATGCGTAGGATAGGTGGGAGGCTTTGAAGCGGACGTTTCGGCGTTCGTGGAGCCACTGGTGAAATACCACCCTTCTGCTATTGATTATCTAACCCCGACCCGTGAATCCGGGCGGGGAACAGTGCTAGGTGGGCAGTTTGACTGGGGCGGTCTCCTCCCAAAGAGTAACGGAGGAGCGCAATGGTTGGCTCAGCACGGTTGGCAATCGTGCGTAGAGCGCAAGGGTAGAAGCCAGCTTAACTGCGAGAGACAAAGCTCAAGCAGATGCGAAAGCAGGCCCTAGTGACCCGGTAATCCCGTGTGGAAGGGTTATCGCTCATCTGACAAAAGGTACTCCGGGGATAACAGGCTGATCGCTCCCGAGCGTCCATAGCGGCGGAGCGGTTTGGCACCTCGATGTCGGCCCATCACATCCTGGGGCTGTAGGCGGTCCCAAGGGTTCGGCTGTTCGCCGATTAAAGTGGTACGCGAGCTGGGTTCAGACCGGCGTGAGCCAGGTCGGTCCCTATCTGCTGTGGGCGCACGAGTCTTGAAGGGCCATCTTTCTAGTACGAGAGGATTGGAAGGTACGTGCCTCTGGTGTACCTGTTGTCGCGCTAGCGGCACAGCAGGGTAGCTAAGCACGGAATGGATAACCGCTGAAAGCATCTAAGCGGGAAGCCGTCCCTGAGATGAGGACTCGATACTCCCTTCGGGTGAGTTGAAGACCCCTCGTAGACGACGAGGTTGATAGGCCGGGTGTGTAAGGGCAGAGATGTCCTCAGCTAACCGGTACTAACGGTCGAACGCTTGACCGCATTTATGATCTCCTGGATCAACGCGCGTCAGGCACATTCACGTGAGAATCTGCTGCAGGCCGGAGAAATCCCGCCTGCCTCAAACACGGTACGACGCTGCGTATCCACACTGCACAAAACTGCAAGCTCCGCTGCACCGGCCCGAGGAGGCCAACGCAGCGACAAAGTCTTCCGGTGAAGTTACGTGCGGGGTCACACCTGATCCCATTCCGAACTCAGAAGTTAAGCCCGCACGGCCGATGGTAGTCCTGATCGGGCAAGAGTAGGTGATCGCCGGTTTTGTCGGCCCAACGACGTCACAAGCGTCGTTGGGCCGTTTTTTTTTGCCCCCGCACACCACCGGGTCCGGCCCCGGAGCCGCCCCGCCCTCAGCCGCTCCCAAAAATCTCCGATTTCGCCGGCCACCCGCCGGCCGGTCTCCCATTCAGACGGGTGCCGCAGGTCACACGCGACCGGCGGACGACAACCCGCAACGGAGGACCGGCCATGAATCGGACCACAAACCCCACCCGCGAAGATCTGCTCGGCGTCGCCGCCGTCTGTGGCGTCTACGCCCTGGCCTTCGGACTGCTGCTGAACCTGGTCCGGGTGCTGTCGACGGTCGCCGGGCGGCTCGACAGCTCGTGGCAGCTCGCCAGCCAGGGGATGCTGCCATGAGCCGGCGTAGCAGACGATCGGTCGCGCTCGCGGTCGCCGCGGCGCTCTTCGCCGTCCTGGCCGGGATGTCCAGCCTGGGCGGCGGCGAACCCGCTCCACCAGCCGACGAGGGGCGACCGGCCCTGTCGTCGCGGCAGGCCCTGGCACAGATCGACCGCCAGTGTCACGCGGTGATCCTGGGGGCGTACGACAGCCTGCACCGTCTGGGCCAGCTCGGACGCTGATCGTCGCCCGGGCGGGGATCAACTAGGATGCCGTCGATGGCCGCTTCCGAGAAACCAGATGTGACCCGGCTGCTGCAGGCCGTGCGTGACGGCGAGACCGACGCCCGGGCCCGGCTCTTCGAAGTCGTCTACGCCGAACTGCGGCAGGTCGCCGCCCGGGCCCGCTTCGTCGGCGGACACGGCGAGACGATGCAGCCGACGGTCCTGGCAAACGAGGCCTACCTGATGCTCGCCCGCCGCCTGTCCATTCCGCTGCACAACGAGCCCACCAATCGGCAGGAGTTCTTCCGGGCCGCGGCGCTGGCGATGCGGATGATCCTCCGCGACTACTGGCGGGCCCGGACCGCCCGGAAACGCGGCGGTGGCCAACCGCGACCGGGGCTGGGCGACCACGACCCGGCCGCGCCGCAGGCCGAGTTCGAGCAGCACGAGTTCCTGGCGCTCGACGCCTCACTCAAGCGGCTGGAGCAGTACAACCCGCGCTGGTATGCCGTCGTGCTGTACCGGCACTTCGCCGGGCGAAGCATCGAGGAGACGGCCGACCTGGTCGGCGTAGCGGTGTCGACGGTCAAGTCGGACTGGCAACTCGCCCGGGCGTGGCTGCGGCGCGACATCGAGGGAAGCGCGACGGCGGATGACCGTTGAGCGTTCCCCCGCGCGCCACGGGCAGGGCGTGCCGCGCTGACGGTGGTCTGATCGCAGGAGACTGTGCGTGAGCCGAGCGAATCCTCCGGAGTTCTCACCGGAGCAGCGAGCCCTGATCGATCAGCTCACCCGAGAGGCCCTCGAGGTGCCCGCGGACCGGCGGGCCGCCCACGTGCGGGCCGGCGCGGGCGGTGACCAGGCGGTCATTCGCGAGGTCCTCGATCTGCTGGCGCAACTCGACCGTCCGGGGGCGACCGACTACCTCGCGGATCCGGCCGTCCTGCCGACCGCGCTGGCCGCACCGGACGAGACGCGGGTCTCGGGCGGCGGCGGGGTGGTCCGCGGAAGCGAGCGGCCCGGCGATCAGATCGGACCGTATCGCCTGGTCGAGCAGCTTGGTGAGGGCGGGTTCGGCGTGGTCTGGATGGCCGAGCAGCAGGAGCCGGTCCGTCGGCGGGTGGCGCTGAAGATCATCAAGCTGGGCATGGACACCACCCAGGTCATTCGGCGCTTCGAGGCCGAGCGGCAGGCCCTCGCGCTGATGGATCATCCCGGCATCTCGAAGGTCTTCGACGCCGGCGCGACCGACAGCGGACGGCCGTACTTCGCGATGGAACTGGTCGACGGGGTTCCGCTGACCAATTACTGCGACGCCCGCAGCCTGTCGCTGGCCGATCGCCTGGGGCTGTTCATGGAGGTCTGCGACGCCGTCCAGCACGCGCACCAGAAGGGGATCATTCACCGCGACATCAAGCCGAGCAACATCCTGGTGGCCGAGATCGACGGTCGGCCGGTGCCGAAGGTGATCGACTTCGGGATCGCCAAGGCGACCGACCAGCGTCTGACCGAACACACCATGTTCACCGAGCACGGCCAGTTCATCGGCACGCCCGCGTACATGTCGCCGGAACAGGCGGATCCGCACGCGGCCGACATCGACACGCGCAGCGACATCTATTCGCTCGGCGTGGTCCTGTACGAACTGCTGGTCGGGACGACGCCCTTTGATGTGCGATCGCTGCGGGGGGCGGCCCTCGACGAGATCAAGCGGATCATCTGCGAAGTCGAACCGAGTCGTCCCAGCACACGGACGGGCACCCTGGGCGACGATCTGCGGTCCGTCGCGGACCAGCGCCGCGTGGGGACCCGCCGGCTGGGGACGGTTCTGCGGGGCGATCTCGACTGGATCGTGATGAAGGCCCTCGAGAAGGACCGACGCCGGCGGTACGAATCCGCGACCGGACTGGCGGCCGACATTCGGCGGCACCTGCGAAACGAACCGGTCGAAGCTTCGCCACCCAGCGCGACCTATCGACTCGGGCGCCTGATCCGGCGCAACCGCGGCGTCTTCGCGGCGGGCGCTGCGATCGTCGTGTTGCTGGTCGCGGGCATCGCGGGGACCAGCGTCGGGCTGGTGCGGGCACTGCGGGCCGAAGCCGTCGCCCGCAGCGAGGCGGAGCGGGCCCGGATCGCGGCCGGGCGGGCGGCCACGACGGCGGACCTGCTGACCGACGCGCTGGCGGGGGTCGGACCATCGGTCGCGCAGGGGCGCGACACGGCCCTGCTGGAGGAGGTCCTGCAGCGGGCCGAGCAGCGGATCGCCAGCGACCTGCCGGACGAGCCCGAGATCGAGGCGCCGCTGCGACGCACGCTCGCGGCGACGTACTACCAGATGGGCCTGTTCGAGAAGGCCCAGGAGAACAGCCGGCGGGCCCTCGAACTGTATCGCGAAATGCACCCGGGCGATCACCCGGACCGGGCGGCCTGCCTGAACAGTCTCGGGTTGGCGCTGGAGGCCCGGTCGTGTGATGACGAAGCCGAGGTGTTCTACCGGGCGTCACTGGCGATGCGTGAGCGCCTGGATCGCGAGGACGATGACGATGCCGAAGCCGAGGCGCTCCGCAACCTGGCGACGCTGCTGACCTTCCAGGACCGGTCCGCCGAGGCCCGGGACCTGCTCGAACGGGCGCTGCGGAAACTCGAACGGTTCCACGGCGGGGCGGATCACTCGGACAATGCAACGGTGATCAACGCCCTCGGCAATCTCGAACGGCGCGACGGAAACCTGGAACTCGCCCGCGGGCACTATGCGGCCGCCCTGGCGATGCACCGCCGGGTGCTGGATCCGCGGCACCCGTTCATCGCCACGGATCTCCGCAACCTCGGCGGCCTGCTCGAGGAACTGGGCGAGACGCAGGCGGCCGAAGACCTGCTGCGTGAAGCGATCGCGCTCGACCGCGTCGTGCTGGGTGATCACGCGGACCTGGCGGCATCGCTCAGCTTCCTGGGCGAACTGCTCCGCGATCAGGGTCGCTTCGCGGACGCCGAGCCGATCCTGCATGAGGCGGTCGAGGTCGCCCGCCGCACGTTGCGGCCGGATCACCCGGAGATCGCCCGACACCTGACCAGCCTGGCGATCTGTGTTAGTTCCGGCGGCGACCCCGAGCGGGCGCTGGAACTTCACCGGAAGGCGCTGAAGATCGACGAGAGCGCGGCCGGTGGTCTGCCGGACCGGACGGTCACGACGCGCAACAACATCGCGTACTGCCTGATGGACCTCGGCCGCCTGGACGAGGCTGAGGAGGTCTTCCGGCAGGCGGTCGCGGATCAGCAGAAGCTGACGCCGGAGGGGTCGGAGAAACTGGCCACGCTCTTGAACAACCTCGGCCGCTGCCTGCGTCAGCAGGAGAACCTGGCGGAAGCGACCAGGGTGTTCGAGCGCGTTCTCGCGGTACGGCGTGATCTGCACGGCGCCGCGCACCCGAGCATCGCCAACACGCTCAACGATCTGGGCAGCGTCTATGCCGGCCGGCAGGAACTGGATCGGGCCGAAACACTGAAGCGCGACGCCGTGGCGATGTACGAGGACCTGCTCGGCGCCGATCATCTTTATGCCACCATCGTGCGCGTGTCGCTGGCCGGTGTGCTGCGTTCCCGGGGCCGGCACGAGGAGGCCGCGGAGATCTACCAGCAGGCGCTGCCGCAGTTTGTCGAGACCTTCGGCCCGGGGCACGCCCGGACGCTGATGGTGCGGACCGCGCTGGGTGAACTGCTGCGGACGCTGGACCGATCCGAGCAGGCCGCCGAACAGTTTCAACTGGTGCTGGCCGCCGCCGACCCGGAAGCGCCGGCCGTCGACCTGTCAGACGTGCGGGTCCGCCTCGGCGCGGCGCTGGTTGACCTGCAGCGTTACGACGAGGCGGAACCCGTGCTGCTGCAGGCCGAGCGTGAACGGGCCGAACAGCCGGAGGCGGCCGGGGACCCGGCATCGGCCCGCCGCGAACTGGTGGCGCTCTATGAGGCGTGGCATGCGGCGCGTCCGGGGGCGGGCCACGACGCGCGGGCGGCAACCTGGCGGGCCCGGCTGCACGACGTGACCGAGGCACCTTGATCCCGGCTTGCCGAAAAAGCCCGGCCGCAACGCATTTCGCAAACGCTGATCGCTTCCGCACAGTTCCCGCGGGCGGACCGCGGGTCCGCGTATACCGGGTTCGTCAAGAGGAGCGGGGCGGCCCCGCTCCGCATGTACCGGGGCGCCCGGTCGGGAGCCGGGTGCCCGAGGCATGGGAGGTGCCCGATGCGTACGCGAAACGTTCTTCTGCTGACCCTGCTCGGCGGCCTGCTGAACGCGGCCCCGGTGATGGCGCAATGTGCGGCCATCGATCGCGATGGCGACGGCGATGTCGACCTGACCGACCTGTCGATCGTGACGACTGACTTCGGCTGCGTCGGCGTCTGCCGCGGCGATGTTGACGGGAACGGGATGACCGACTTCGCCGATCTGAACCTGGTGGTCGGTGCGCTCGGCTGCCCGAACGGGCGGATCTGCTGCAACGAACCGCCGCAGGCGACGATCTTCGCCAACGTGGTGCCGATCGGGAACGCGATCGCACCCGGCAGCGATCCGGCCGTGCTGGGGTTCTACGGCGGCATGACCCATTACACCTTCGATCTGCAGAGCAACGGGGCCGACTGGTTCGGGGCCAACGTCAACGCGACGCTGTTCGTGCCCGGGGCCTACTTCTTCGCCCACCCGCTCGAGGCGCCGTTCGGCGATCCGCCCAACCCGGCCGCGATTCCCCCGAACCCCGCGCTGGAGTTCGACAGCTACTGGACGCAGGCGGCCGTGATTCCGCCCGGCGGGGCCGGCATTCCGGCCGGTCCGGGGATCAACGCGCTCGGCCCGCAGGTGATGGACGCGCTGTGGACCGACACGGCGATCCTGCCGGCCGGCACGTACACGCTGGCGCGCTACACGATTCTGTGTCCGCCGACGATTCGCCCGAAGGTCGTGCCGTCGGGAACCAGCACGGCGCCGCTGATCGGATCGATTCGCGGGTGCATCGTCTCGTCGAGCAACACGCAGCCGGACTGTTTCCCGGTCGGCTTCGACATCGTCAACTGCTACAACCCGGCCGACGCGGACGCCGACTGCACGGTCGGCATCACCGACCTGGCACTGATCCTGGCCAACTTCGGCCTGACCTGTCCGTGAGCGCAGTAAGCAAGTAAGCAAGTAAGCAAGTAAGCAGGTGAGCAAGTAAGCAGGTGAGCAAGTAAGCAAGTTCGCCAGTTGCAAGTCAGCGGGTGAGCAAGCTGGCAGGGGGGCGCGGTCACCTGCGCACGGTGTGCTTCTCCAATGAGCCCGCGCCGCGAGACGGTCTTGCGGCGCGGGACTCCTTGTTTCCGTTCCGGTATCGGATCGCCCACTCGACCGAACAACCGTGGGACCTGTTCCCCGTTCCCTGTTCCCTTCCCTAAGGCATGTTTTCCTGCAGGAACGTGGCGATCAGGCTTGCGAGTTGGACCGACTCGGCGCTGCCGCTCTTGTAGCCGTAGGCGTGGCCGGCATCGAGCGGGACGATCCAGTGGACGCCCCCGCGTGGTGCCAGTGCGTCGTCGAGCACCTGCGTCTGTTCGAACGCGACCACGCGGTCCTTTGTGCCGTGAATCGAAAGGGTCGGCGGCGGGTTGTCGCCGACAAAGGTCACCGGGCTGGCCTGGGCCCATTTCTCCGGGCATTCGTCCCGCTTGCAGGTCATGTAATTCAGGACCAGCGGACGGATCCAGGGGCCCGCTTCCGAGAAGCGATACCGCAGGTCCGCCGGGCCGTAGATGTTGATCACCGCCTGGACATCGGTGGCCACCTCGTCCGGGCCGCAGTCGGCGAACGTCTCGTCCGGCGTCCGGCAGTAGCCCACCGTCATCGCGATGTTCGAACCGGCCGACGCGCCGCCGACCGCGATCCGCCGCGGGTCTCCGCCCAGCCGTTCGGCCGACTGACGCAGGTACCGCAGAGCCGCGAAGGCATCCTGGCAGGCGGCCGGGAAGGGGTGCGCGGGGGCGAGCCGGTACGAGGCTGCGGCGGCGACGAAGCCATGCCGGGCGAGTTGATCGATGATGCTGTCGAACTGGTGGCGCGAGCCGAAGTTGAAGGCCCCGCCGTGCAGCAGCAGCACCATCGGACGGGCCTGCGGCGGCGTGTTCGTGCGGGTGCGGACCGAACGCACGGGGCGGGCGATGGCCATGTCGAGCGGCTGCGTATCGCGTTCGGCGAAGATTTCTTTCGTCCGGCTGATCTCGTAGAGCCCCGGCGGGCGGGAGGCGCATCCGACCAGCAGAAACAGCATTGTGACGGCGGAAAGGGGGATTCTGGCGTTCATATGGGGGGTACTGTAGGCGAGAATCGGACCTTGGGCGATCCCGGTAAAAATGCCGCTCTCAATTCGGAATTGACGATTGCCGGCCGATGTTAAATAATAGGATGCAGTGAGAGTCGCCCGGGCCCACGCCCCGACGCGGCTGTCAGGGAATACCCCGCCAAGGGGGCCCGCGGGCCGGGTTCGGTGTCTGCCACAGGCAGACCGTCCACGCCAGTGCCCGTCTGACGTGAGAGGATGGTACATATGAGCAAGTATCGTTGCAGCCAGATGGCGGAGCTGGGCGCACAGTTGCGTCGAGGCCCGCGTCGTCTGCGGTTGCGACAGCTTGCTGCGATCGAATTCACTCTCTCGGTCACCGAACCTTCCCGCAGCTATCCGGTCGAGTTCCTGGTCCACAGCCTGACCGGGTTCCGCCCGCCGACCGCGCAGCCCGATGCCGTCCCGGTCGCCCTCGCGGGTGAGGACGTCCGCCTGGACCTGATCCTGCTGGCCGAGGAACTCAGCGCCGACGCCGACCTGAACGTCGAGTTGTGGCAGGGCCGCGTCTCGACGGTCGGGCAGGTGGCCGAACGCTTCGGCGTCAGCACCAAGACGATCTTCCGCTGGCACAAGCGGGGCCTGATCGGCTGGCGGATGCGCTTCGCCGATCGCCGCTTCCGGCTGGTGTTTCCCGAGCACTGCGTACGCCGCTTCGTGGCCCGCAACGGCGACCTGGTCAACCGCGGCAGTTCGTTCTCGCAACTGACCCGCGCCGAGCGCCGGCAGATCATCACCCGGGCCGAGTCGCTCGTGGCCGAAGGCCGGCACCGCACGATCAACTCGGTCGCCAAGGTGCTCAGCGGTGAGAGCGGACGGGCGGTCGAAACGATCCGCCTGATCCTGAAATCACACGACGAGGCCCGCCCGAAGGCGGGAATCTTCAACCGCGTCAGCCTCGAGGTTCCGCCCGACGACCGTCGCCTGGCGATCTGGGAGGCGCACCTCGAAGGTCTCTCGGTCGCGGCCATTGCGACGAAGTTCCGGCTCGGCCACGGCGAAGCGTACGCCCTGGTCACCGAGATGCGGGCCCGCGAGATGAAGTCGAGCAGGATCGACTTCATTTCGAGCGAAGAATTCAGCGGACCGGATGCCGAGGCCCGGATCGTCAACTGCCCCGACCTCGACGGCGCCGGCGAGGCGGCCGAGGACGTCGGCCGGGTGCCGCCCGGACTGCCGCCGTACCTGCAGCAGTTGTTCCGTTTCCCGCTGCTGTCGCGTGAGCAGGAAGTGGCGCTGTTCCGCCTGCTGAACTTCCTGCGTTTCCAGGCCGACCAGGCCCGCGAGCAGATCGACCCCGAGCGGGTTACGGCCGCCCAGTTGGATGCGATCGACGCCCTGCTGGCCCGCGCCGGGCAGGTCAAGTCGCGCATCACCCAGGCCAACCTGCGGCTGGTGGTCAGCATCGCCAAGCGGCACACCCGTCCGACCCAGGACTTCTTCGAGCTGGTCAGCGACGGCAACGTCTCGCTGATGCGGGCGGTCGACCGCTTCGACTACTCGCGCGGCTTCAAGTTCAGCACCTACGCGTCGTGGGCGATCATCAAGAACTTCGCCCGCAGCGTGCCGGAGGAGAAGGCGCTGCTCGACCGGTTCCAGACCGGCCGCGACGAACTGCTCGAGCACTGCGTCGGCGTCACGCCGGAGGACCAGGAGGGAGACGACCTTCCGGCCATGCGGACCACCATCGAGCGGATGCTCGATACGCTCGACGATCGCGATCGCGAGATCCTGCGGCAGCGTTTCGGGCTCGACGAGCACAAGGAGCCGAAGACGCTCGAGCAGATCGGGCAGCACTTCGGCGTGTCCAAGGAACGTATCCGTCAGCTCGAAGCGCGCGCCATCGCCCGCCTCCGCAGCGACTTCGAAGACGAAGCCAGCATCACCACCTGACCGCCGCCGCGCCGGTCGCGTCCCCACCCGGCTGACCCTGGGAGCCCTCGTCGTTCCTGTTCCCGCGCGATTTCACGTCCGAGCTGATGAATTGCGGTTCCGTCGATTCAACAGTTGAGTTATCGTGCAGGCATGAGCGAGCCTGCCCTGGAACGTGAGTATCGGATCCATCGGCCGGAAGAGTGGGAGGCGATGAACTCGCCGGTCCGGATCGAGATCACCGCCATCATGGAGATGATCGGGACCTGCTCGATCGCCGAGATCGCCCGCCACATGGGCCGCAAACCCGATTCCCTCTACCACCACGTGCGACGCCTGCAGGAGGTCGGCCTCGTCCTGCAGGATGGTTTCCGCAAGGTCGGGCGGCAGACCGAGGCGCTCTTCCGCCTGCGGGCGGCGGCGATCCTGGTCGGGTTTGACGCCACCTCGCCGGCCAATCGGGCGCATTTCGGGAAGGTGGCGGCCACGCTCCTGCGGATGGTCCAGCGGGAGTTCGTTGCGGCCGTCGAGGCGGGTGACGGCCTGGCGATGCGTGGCGAGGGCAAGAACCTGTGGATCCGTCGCGAGGTTGTGCGCCTGTCGGCCCGCAACCTGGCGGCGCTGAACGAGCATCTGCAAGCGATGGTCGGAATCCTGGACGAGGCTCGCCGGGACACGACCAGCCCGCCGCACACGGTGACGCTGCTGATGAACCCACTGCTCGGCCGGTCCGGGTCGATTGTCGGGAGTGGTCAGAAGCGGGAGACGGCGAAGGACTGAGCCTGGCAGGGCGGGGGCGGCCTGCTTCCAATCCCGGCGACCTGCAACCGCGCAGCAAAAGACGCCCGCCGGGGGATTCCGGCGGGCGTCTTCATAAAGCACCCCCAAGGGGATTCGAACCCCTGTCGCTGGCATGAAAAGCCAGTGTCCTAGGCCTCTAGACGATGGGGGCTTTGTGAGTCGCAGAATAGTACGGAAGGGGAGCCGGGGCGTCAACCGCCGCGAAGGACGTTGCAGACCCCTCCTGTGGCCGGTGCGGGCGGCATTTCCGTGTCCGATAACCCTGGCGGGACAGGCGCACGCTGTACTGGCTGGTCCCGCCGGGGGTTACCTGGAGAATCGCTACCTGGTGTCAGCGACGATGTGGTCGATTTCGGTGATCTGATCGATCATGATCGTAACCTTTCTACTGGTGGTGGTTTAGCTCAGGTGATCTGATCGATGAAAGGCAGAACGGCGGAAGCCATGGAGAGCATCAGGTCGAGAATCGCTGTCACAACATTCATCACGGGGCTCCGTGATGCGTACGGCCAACCTTCGCATTGAGGTGCGCAACGGTGAGAGGGCAAGCTGCCCATGCGAAAGTCGCAACCCGCCACCGGAAACCCAAACCGGCGGCCGACCGCACTGGACTTATTTTCTGAGAAACACCTCGCTCAGGAGGAAGTATGTGCCGATAAAGTATCCATTGTCAAGTCCGATTACTCCGCTGGGCGAGGAGTGGAGCGGCGATGCGGCTCCTGAGAAACGACGGCGCTGACGCACAGCCGCTGGCGGGTGGCCTTCGGGCCTCGGTCAGTCCGTGCCCCAACTGTAACGAGAGCAAACGCCTGAGTCTTGCCGGCAGTGCCTGGATGCGCTGCGGTGCCTGCCAGTTCCTGCTGCCCCAGGGCGCCGCCGCGTTCGAGCAGCACTCCGTCTCGGCCGAGGCCGGCGCGGCCGGTTTCGGACCCGGCATCCTGCTTCGCGAGCGTTATCGGCTCGTGCATCTGCTCGGGCAGGGCGCCCACGGCCGGACGTTCCTGGCCGAGCACGAGTTCCTCGGACATCCCTGCGTCGTTAAGGCTTTGCCCTATCGGATCGTCGACGCCAGTGACGCGGCCGTCCGGCGTCTGCGGACGGAAGCCTCGGCCGGGTTCCGGGTCAACGACGGGCACGTCGTGCGGGTGCTGGACTTCGATGCCTGCGAAGGCGTCTGGTACTTCGTGATGGAATACGTCGAGGGGCTCGACCTCTCGACCGCGGTCCGCGCCGGGCTCCCGATCGACTGGCGCCAGGCTGTCCGGATCGCGACCGAGGCGGCCACCGGGCTGGCCGCGATCCACCGGGCCGGAATGGTTCACCGGGACATCAAGCCGAGCAACCTGATCCTGGGGCGCGACGGACGCGTGCGGGTCGCGGACCTCGGTGTGGTCGGGCTGGTGCAGACGCAGCAGCAGGACTTCCAACTGGCGGGCCAGCACGAACCGGTGGGCACGCTGGGATACGCCGCTCCGGAGATTTTCGAGGAGGATGTTCGCGAGGACCCGCGGGCCGACCTGTACTCGCTGGGCGCGACCCTGTACGAACTGGTGACCACCCGCTCGCTGCGGCCGACCGGCAGCATCTACCAGGTGCTGCTGGATGCTCTTCCGGGGCACGCCGCGTGGCCGGAGGATGCCGGGGTCGAGGTTCCCGACTGGCTCGTGCGCGGGATCCTGCGCCTGCTCGAACCCGACCCTGACGACCGCTTCGCATCGGCGGACGCGTTCCTTGATTTCCTGCGACAGCCCACCGGTGGCGTGACCCGCCCGCAACTGGTCGTGGAGCGTCCGGAGCCGCGCGGCCTGGTGGTCCTGCCGCTGGAGAACACGGATACCTCGGACAGCAACGACTGGGTCGGTCACGCGGTGGCGGATCACCTGTCGCGGGCGCTGGGTCAGTTGGCGGGCGCGTACGTCGTCGACCGCAACCTGTTCCAGGAGACGCTGGCGCGCGTGCCGCGCGGTTCCGGCGAGGACCGGGTCGCGCACCTGCTGCGGGCGGGCCGCCTGAACGGGGCCGCGACGATCGTGGAGGGCGACTTCTCGGTGGATGGCGGAGACGTCGCGTTTCGGCTGCGGATGCATGTGGCCGGCGGGCTGGCGCGTGAACTGAGGCCGAGTCGCGGGCCGTTGGCGGGCCTGGCGGATCTGGAGAACGAACTGCTGGGGCAGGTCGCGACGGCGCTCGGGTTGCAGCAGGGGGGCGGGCAGCCGGCGGCGACGTCCGCGTCGGCGGCGCTGGCTGCGCAGGAGCGGTTCTTCGCCGGTCGAAGGGCGTTCTTCCGCGGCGATTACGAGGCCGCCCGGAACCTCGGGCTGGAAGCGGTTGATCTGGATCCCGAGTTCATCGAGGCCCTGGGATTCGTCGGCGTCTGCTGCGCGCGGATGGGGCGTTACGACGAGGCCAGCCGCTACAACACCCAGCAGGAGGAACTGGCCGGGCAGCGCAACGACGAGCGTTCGCGGGTCGAAGCCTTCGCGAACCGGGCGACGATGCACTACTTCCGCGGCGACTACGAACCCGCCGAGGCCGCCCTGCGTCAGGCCATCGAGATTGCCGACGCGCTCGGCATGGCTTCCGAGGTCGCCCTGATCAACAACAATCTCGGCTTCGTGCAGTTGCAGCTTGGTCTGACCGACAAGGCGGCCGGGACGTTTGCGCGGGCGATCGAGACGCACAAGACCTACGGCGCGCTGGTGTCGCTGGTCGCCCCCTACAACGGGATGGGCAACGTTCTTCGCGAACAGCAGCGCTACGAAGAGGCCCGCAGCTACTTCGAGCGGGCGCTGGCGCTCGCCCAGGAGAGCGACGACCAGGTCAATGTCGGCGTCGGCTACATGAACCTCGGGCAGTGCGCCCTGCTGCTCGGCCGGCTGGGCGATGCCAAACACGAACTGGCCAGAGCGCTGAGCATTCTCGAACGAACCACCTTCTGGAACGGGCTGGCCCGGGTCTACGAATTCATGGCCGACCTGAACCTGCAGCTTGGAAACGCGGCCGAGGCGACCCGTTGTGCCGAACGACGGATCGAACTGGCCGCCCGGCACAACAACCTGCGGATGGAAGCGGCCGCGTGGCGGCAGAAGGCCGGCGCGGTGCGCCTGGTCGGGCGCAGCGACGAAGCGGCCGCGTGCCAGGCGCGGGCGGAGGAAGCGGAGGCGCGTCAGCAACGGGCATCGCGGTCGGCCTGAGCGACCGGGTGCGGGACTGTCGGGATTCTCGGAGGCATGCGCGATGGAAATCGTCCTCGGCACGGTGGCGGCGGCGGCGCTGATCGGCTGCGGGTTGCTGGCGCTTCGCGCGCGGCGTCTCGCGGCCGCGCAGGCCCGCAGCGCGACCGTGATCGCCGGCCAGCAGCGCCTCCTGAACATGGTGCAGGCGCTGCCGCACACCGCCCACGTCGTCCGTCGTGACGGCCGCGAGCTGTGTCTTGATGCCGAGGGTCAACTGGCGCCGCGCGGATCGATTCTCGACCGGGTTCCGGAGGCCCTGCGGATGGATCTGCGTGCGCGGATCGAGCGGGTCCTCGACCAGGGCGGTGAGGAGAGCCTGCGGTGCGAGGTGGACGGGCGCTGGCTTGATCTCGAGGTCTTTCCGACCGGTCCCGACGAGACGACCGAACCGCTCTGCGTGGTGGCGCTGCACGACGCGACCGACCAGGAACGGGCCAACGAACGCCTGCGTCATCTGGCCAACCGCAACGGCGCGATCCTGAAGAGCTCGATGGACGGCTTCTTCGTGGTCGGCGCGAACTACGAGTTCATCGAGGTCAACGAGGCCTTCTGCCGCATGACCGGCTATTCCGGCGAAGAACTGCTCGGCATGAAGATCTCGGACCTCGAAGCGCCCGATGTCGCGCCGGAGCAGGTGCCCGCCAACGCACGGACCGGACTGCACCAGTTCCCGACCGCCCACCGGCACAAGGACGGGCACATCATCTATCTCGAAATCAGCGTCAACGTCCACCGCGACGATGGCAACCGCATCCTGGTCGGCTTCGCCCGCGACGTGACCGAACGCCGCCAGGCCGAGCAGGAATTCACCCGCCTGAGCCGGCAGCATCGCCTGATCCTCGACTCGGCCGTCGAGGGAATCTTCGGCGTCGATCTCGAGGGACGGACGACTTTCGTCAACCCCGCGGCCGCCCGCCTGCTTGGTGTGCGGGCCGGCGAGCTGATCGGTCGGCCGATGCACACGATCTTCTGCGACGCCGGGGCCGACCCCTCCGAACCCTGCCCGAACCGCTGCCCGCTCGGGCGGGTGCTCGAGCAGGGTGGCAGCATCAGCGAAGCCGAGATGGAACTGGCGGCCGCCGCGGGCGACCCGCTGCCGGTGACCTATTCGATCACGCCGACCTACGAAGGAACCCGGACGGTCGGCGCGGTGATCGTCTTCCGGGACGTCTCCGAGCGCGTCGCGGCCGAGCGTGAACGGCGGCAGCTCGAAGCGCACCTGCAGCAGGTCCAGCGACTCGAGAGTCTCGGGGCGCTGGCGGGCGGCATCGCCCACGACCTGAACAACATGCTGGTCGGCGTGCTGGGCAACGCCTGCCTGGCGGCCGAGGAGACGCAGCGCGGCAAGGACGTCGAACCGCGCCTGCAGCGGATCATCACGGCCGGGCAGCGGGCTTCAAAGATCATTTCGCAGATCCTGGCGTATTCGGGGCACGTGACCCCGGACCCGGCTCCGCTGGACCTGGCCCGTTTCGTGCGCGAGACGGTCGACCTGACGCGGGCGAACGTGCCGGAGAACATCGAGCTTTCGGCCACGTTGCCGGCCGACCTGCCGCTGGTCGAGGCCGACCACGGGCAACTGCAGCAGGTGCTGAGCAACCTGGTGATCAACGCGGCCGAAGCGATCGGTGAGGCGGGCGGACGGATCGAGGTGCGGGTCGAGACGCGTTCGATCCGGGCGGAGGAGATCCGCCCCGGCGAGGATCTGCTGGAGGGTGCGTTCCTGGCGCTGATCGTCCGGGACGATGGCTGCGGGATTCCGCCGGACAAGCTCAGCCGGATCTTCGAGCCGTTCTTCTCGCAGAAGGGCGTGGGTCGCGGGCTGGGACTGGCGGCGATGCACGGCATCGTGCGGGCACACGGCGGGGCCGTCCGGGTCGAGAGCGAGGTCGGCCGGGGAACGACCTTCACCGTGCTGCTGCCGAGCATGCCGGCCGGAGCGCGGGTGGCCGCCCCCGAGTCGCACCCGCGCGAGGTCAGCGGCGACGCGACGGTGCTGGTGATCGATGACGAGGCGGATGTCCGCGAGGTGGTGCACGACGTGCTGGCGAGTCGCGGCATGCGCGTGCTGGCGGCGTCGGATGGTGCCCGCGGGCTGGAGATCTATCAGTCGCAGCCCGACGCGATCGACCTGGTGCTGCTCGACATGACCATGCCGGGCCTCAGCGGGGCCGAGGTCTTCCAGGCGATCCGGGCGGCCCGTCCGGACGCGCGCGTCGTCGTCGCCAGCGGGTTCGCCGAGAAGGACGTTCTGGAGCAGCTCGGCGAAGGCCACCCCGACGGCTTCGTGCACAAGCCCTTCACGCTCAATGCTCTGCTCGAACGGGTCTCGGCCGTGCTTGGCGACAGTCACGCAAGTGAGCAAGTGAGCAAGTGAGCAAGTCAGCAAGTAAGCAAGTAAGCAATTTAGCACGTGCGAGGCGGCCCGCCCGGCGTGCTTCCTGTTCCCGGTTCCCGTCTGCCCTACAATCCCGGCATGAAGCTGGTGGAAGGCGAGCACTACTACTGCGAGAACGGCCTGTACGTCTTCACGTCGCTGTTCCTCCTGCTGCGGGGGTACTGCTGCGAGTCGGGCTGTCGGCATTGTCCCTATGACGCCAAGGGCTGGCCGCGGGACGAGTTCCGCCAGGCGCTGCCGCAGGCGTACGCGACGGCGTGCGCGGCGATCCGGGCCCGCCGGCAGCGGGATGCCTGATTTCGCCAACCTCGGCCGATCCCGGGTGTCTCTGCAGATGCCCGGGCAACAACCGAGGAGAACACGATGCATCTGCGATCCCGCTTTGCGCTGGCGCTGCTGGCCGGCCTGACCGCCCCCATCACGTTTGCCCAGGTACAGGTCACCCGAACGGGGCAGGCCGTAGCGCCGCCGCCGCCGCCGACCCCGATCCGGGTGGAACTGGACGATCTTGACGGCGACGTGATTCGCCGCGGCAACGACTGGCTGCTCGAGATCGAGTACGAGGTCAAGGTTCGCACGCCGCAGCACCTGGTTCCGCTGGTCCTGTACGTCGATGTCAGCGAGGGCGGCCGCGCGATCCGCGACCACCAGGGTCGCCCGCTGCAGATCGCGATCCCGCTGGATCGGCCGACCAAGCAGAAGCGCAGCAAGATCGAGTATGAAGGCACCGCCCTGGTCGTGCTCGACCCGCGTTCGTTCGGCAAGGCCGACTTCGACCTGCGCGGCTCGGTCGTCCAGGCGGGCAGCACGCACGTCCTGGCCCGCGAAGAGGGGGACGCCGATTACGATCGCCCCTGGCGCTGGCGGCCGACCTTCGGCGTCGGTGTCGGGATCGGCCCCGTCGGCGTCGGGATCGGGATTTAGGGAAGGGAACAGGGAACAGGGAACAGGGAACAGGGAACAGGGAGGTGGGGCGGCCGGTTCGGCATCCGGGGCTCGGGGGTGCCCTTGCCTTGCTTACCTGCTCACCCGCTTACTCTTCCGTCACTCGCTGTCCTGGAACGCGTAGCCTGTTACGCCGAGGCCGACGCCGTCTTCGGTGGTGACGATCTTGAGCGATTCGCCGGCCTGCAGGCGAAGGGGGGCGAAGCTGCCGGGATCGCCGACCGCGTAGACGCCGACCGGGCGGTCGTCGATCAGCAGGGTGGCCGTCACGCATGCGGATGCACATCGACCGAGGTGAATGCTGGTGACGTAGCAGCGCTGTCCGTCCGGCACGGTCAGCAGCGTGACCGGGCTGTCGGCCCGGCTCCAGGCGGTCTTCCAGAAGCTGTGTCGGGCGAGTGCTTCGAACTGCGTGACGCTCGCCGGCCGGCCGCGCTGGGCGATCTGTCCGGAGAGGATCGCGCCGAGTGCGACGGCACCGACGAGTGCCAGGATCCGGGTGGTTTTCTGCATGGGCTGCTCCCGCTTCGGGGTACCGTTCCGTCGTCACCCTTCGGGAACCGCCCGAGGTGTCCGCTGAACGTCCGGCGCATTGTCGTCGGAAAGCGGGGTGCGCCAAACCAAAGCGGCGGCCTGCGGAACGAATCCCGCAGGCCGCCAACTGGAGGGAAGAGGAGAGAATCAGCAGGTGGCACCGAAGTTCGCCAGCACCACGGCCAGGTCGCTCAGATCGGTGTCGCCATCGCCGTCCGCGTCACCCGGGCAGGTGGGCGAGGGCGGGCTCGTGCAGCCGAAGTCGGCCAGCACGACGGCCAGGTCGCTCAGCCCGACGACACCGTCGCCGTCCAGGTCGCCGCGGATCTGGCAGGTCACGTCGAGGGCGTCCAGTTCGTCCGCCCGGACGAACCCGCTGCGGATCGTGGCCAGGCCGAGCACTTCGGCCGGGACCCAGATGCCCGGCGTCACGGCGCCCGGGACCGGCGGGACCAAAATGTCACCTTCTTCGATCGGCAGGCCGCAGAGGCTGTCGATCATGCCGATCGTGCCCGACCCGCGCGACAGCGAGAAGAACAGCATGTCGGTGCCGCCACCCAACCAGTCGTAGGGGCCCATCGACGGCTCGTAGACGCCGCTGCCGTTCTCGGCCAGGACCAGTGCGTCGAGTTCATCCGGCGGCGACCCGATCGGTCCCGTGTTCAGGCCGAGCAGCGGGGCCGGGGCGAAGATGAACGGACCGACGCCGGGACCCGGCGCGACCAGCACATCGGCGCCGGTGACACCGACCGTCAGAGCCGAACCGCTGTGGGCGAAGCCCTCGAGGCCGTCGAACGTGACGTCATCCAGCGAGAAGTAGACCGGATAGATCGGCGGGCCGCCCAGCGGCGTGTCGATGTCCAGCGCGTCGAGGTTCGTACCCGCGTCCGGGACGCCCGGGCCGAACGGGTTCGGTTCGATCAGCCCGAAGCCCGGTCCGCCGAACGGCAGCAGTCCGTCGCCGTCGAGCATCGCCACGTTGCCGACGATCGGCGCCGAGCACGGCCCGATCATCGCACCGGCGTCACGGAACACGTCGGCCGAGGCTTCGCGGGCACCGGTCGCGCCTTCGGTGAAGACGTTCGGGGGCGGCGTGGCGCCGATGCCGACCGCGAACTCGTCGACCGAGAAGTGCCATACGTTGCGGATGCCCTGCGGGCGGACGATCGCATCGCGGCCGTAGCTGAGGGCGTCGACTTCGACGAAGCCGACCATGCCGGGGCCGTAGCCGGGGGCGTAGGCCGGCAGCGCCAGCCCGCCCGGGCCGGCCGGGATGTAGATGCACGGTCCCGGCGTCGGCCCTGGGGCGGGTCCTCCAAAGAAACCGGCCAGGATGTCACCTTCGGTCAGTGGCGGGCCGCCCGCACAGGCATCGGGGGCGCCGATCGGGGGGCCCTGGAAGTCGACCGAAAAGGTACCCTGGGCGGCCGCGATCGCCGCGCTCCCAAAAGCAAACGTCGCGATGACACCAAGTTGAACGGCCCAGCGGCGTGCGCGGGTGGTGATCTGGAAGTCTCTCATTCTGATCCTCCTCGAAATGGAACAGAGTCGTGCCCGCCGGCGGCGCCCTTCGCTGCCTGGCCGAGATCGCCGATCCGTTCCGCACGACGATCTGCCCGGATGACGGACCAGCCGGCGCGGTGGCCGGGCAAAATCCGAAAAAACTTCGCCGCGCCCGCCGCCGTCCGGGCCGATCGCGATTGGTTTGCTCGAACGCCCGGCCGGCAGCTCGGCGCGGGTGTGCCACCGCGATCCTCGTGGTGTCTTTCGGGGTCGTGGGCCGTGAAGCAGATTTGCCAGGCTCCACCCTGAACCCGGTTCGCCCCCGGGTTACAATCCTCCCCCAATGGGCCCGCGCGCCCGTTTTTTTGGAGAGGTGGCCGAGCGGCTGAAGGCGGCGGTCTTGAAAACCGCTGATGCGCAAGCATCCGGGGGTTCGAATCCCTCCCTCTCCGATTTCTTTGAGGCCCGTGAGTCCTAAGTGATGGACTGACGGGCCTTTATCATCTGCTGGCTTCTTCGAGATCCCCGTTTTGTGGCGGTGTTTGTGGCGTTTTGTAGCGCCAGGGTTCTCCGAGGAGCGCGTCCATGTCACGCAAGAACCAGTCGTTTCGGACAGGCAAAGTCACCGGGTACCTTCGTGGAGAGGTCTGGTACCTGTGTTACTACGAGAATGGCCGGCGCTGCCGGCCGCGCGTCGGGACGGACAAGTCCGCCGCCCGACAGCTGGCAGCACAGACCAACGCGCAGCTCGCGACCGGCGGGCCGGCACCAATGAGCTTCGTCCCCATCAAGCTCAGTGCGCTGCGCGACCAGTGGCTCGACTACCACGAGGACGTGCTGCGATCGTCAGTCGCAACCATCCAGCGCTATCGAACCGCCACTGCCCATCTAATCCGGTTTATTGGAGTCACCCGTGGCGTTGAGTTGGCATCGCACTTTCGGCCGGCGCATGCCGAAGCGTTCGCGGCGCATCTGCGGCGTGTGAAAGTGGCACCCAACGGACACCCGAACGCGACGAAACGACCGCTGAGCGACAAGGGCGTCAAGTACATCCTGGAGGTGAGTCGGAGCCTGTTCAACTACGCGGGCCAGCGCCGGCACCTGCCGCCGTATGCCGAGAATCCGTTTTCGGCGATCGGGATCGATCGGATCCCGATCGAAGACTCAAAACCGTTCATTGGGCTCACAAGTGATCAGGAGCGGCGCTTCCTGGAATCGTGTGACAACTGGGCGTTTCCAATCTTCCTGACGCTCATGCTGACGGGTATGCGGCCCGGTGAACTGACGCACGCGCTGTTGCCGAATGACCTCGATCTGGACGGGGGCTGGCTTCACGTCCGCAACAAGCGCGAGTTGGGCTGGCGGGTGAAGACCCGCAACGATCGCGCTATCCCGCTTGTGCCGGAGTTGATTTCCGTACTCAGGTCGGTGATCGGCAACCGCGCAGCGGGGCCGGCATTCCTCAGGCGGCGGTACCTCGCCGAGGAGCCACCCGCTCTGGCGTGCCTTACTGAGAACGAGCTCCGGGCCGAACTGATCCGCCGCGTTGAATTCAGAACGGCGGACTCCGACGGGTCCATCACGCGCGAGACATCACACCGCATCGCACAACGGTTGTGGCGCGACTGCGGAGCGATCAAGACGGACGAAATCCGCACGGCGTTCAAACGACTTACCGGACGGATTGAACTTCCGCACCTGACCGCGCCAATGGTGCTTCGGCACATGTTCGCCACAACACTTCAGGACGCGAATGTCGATCCGTTGATCCGCAACCAACTCATGGGGCACGTGTCGGCCGAGCGGCGGGCCACGGCGGGAGGCCTCGGGATGACCGGCACCTACACGCACACCCGGCCCGAGACTGCCCGGAAACAAATGGCCGCGGCACTCAGCGACCGAGCTGCGCTTGCCGTTGCACGGGAGTGGTTGGCCGAATGCGCGTGCCGTGGGCGAGAACGCTGATGCGACCGACCGGGTCTCGACGCCATCGCGTGCATCACCTGGGATCGCCACCGAAGCTAACGGGTGGGCCCGTGTCTGCGACCACCTTAATTCGAGGCCAAAACGTGTTATAATAGAGTGAGAGCAAATAGCTATCAGCAAGTACTTTCCGGCCGCGCAGACGTTGTGTCTCAGCGGCCCTTTTTTCTTGTCCCGATCCAGGAGACTGCATGAAACAGAACCGTCCCCCGCCGCGCGATCCGTTCTCATTCTGGCTCTGGTGTCTCGACGCATTCATCGTCGAGCCGCTTGAGACCATCCTCCGCCCCCGAGCCGACTCTCCCGGTAAATGCTCTTCCTCAACCCGACCAAAACGCCGACGCCGTCGCAGGAGGCGGCGATGAGCAGCGACCGCAGCTTCCTCATCGTCGCAGGCGTCATCGTCAGCGCAGCCATCTTGATTCGATCTGAACCAGCTTCAGGCTGGTCGCTCCTGATCGTGCTTGTGATCGTCCTCGGGGCAATGGGGCGGCACATTCGCCGCGGCTAACACGGCCGCTCGCCACTCAGCGAGTTGGCAAAGACCACAGACAATCGATCGCACACCACTTCCTTCTTGATTGATCTCCGTTCCAAACATGGAGCCCTACGATGCGACCTTCCTTCGAGGATGCGTGCCGGGACTACGTTCTGTCCGGGCATGCGTTCCTGCACATTCCCACGAACGAAACGACGCGGCTGCTGGCGAGTCTGCGGTCGCTGGCAGCCGATTTACCACCCGACGGCCGCAGCGTCTACACCTGGTCGGCTGCGACCGGTTGGCGCGATGCCGATGGCCAGCCTGCCAGGAACGCCGCGGGCGTTGAGCTCGGCGCTCCCAGTCCGCAGACGGCGCCGCAGCAGATCCTCGAACTGCCTGAGGACTCGCTGTTCGTGCTGCTCGACTTCGAGCCATACCTGCATTCGCGCACCTTCGCGTACTTCGATGTAGTGCTGGCCTGGCTCAACGAACTGCGGGAGGTCCTCGCCGCTACCAGCCGCACGGTCATCTTCGCCGGCCAGTTGACGGTGCCCGATGCACTGTCCGATGCGGTCACCGAACTCTCCTTTCCGCTTCCTGACGAGGGCGCGATCGAAACTGCAATCCGTTTCGTTGGTGACGGCCACGAACTGGACGAGGCGGCGCTGCCGAAGCTCGTCTCGGCCTGCCGGGGAATGACCGAGCAGCAGATCGAAGACCGCACGGCCCTCGCGCTGCGGCGGTTCAAGCGCCTCGACGGCGACGCGGCCAACCTGCTGCGCCACGAGAAGGCAGCGGTGATTCGTCGCACCGGCCTGCTGGAGTACCGCGACCCGCCGTCCGGCGGACTCGACCGCATCGGCGGCTGGGAGAACGTCAAGCAACACGTCCGGCTCGACAAACCGTGCTTCGACAAGGCTGCCCGCGTATTCGGGATCGAGTTCCCACGCGGCTTGCTGCTGGTCGGCATCTCCGGTGGTGGAAAGACGCAGATGAGCCTCTGCATCGCCAGCTACTTTGATCTGCCGCTGATCCAGCTCGATGTCGGCAGCCTGATGAGCAAGTGGGTCGGCGAATCCGAACGGAACATGCGCGCCGCGATTCAGTTGCTCGAAGGCATCGGCCCCTGCGTGTTGCAACTGGACGAGATCGAGAAAGGCTTCGGCGGTGTCGGCGGTGAACAGGATGGCGGCTCCGCGCAGCGCAGTTTCGGCGTTTTTCTGAAATGGATGGGCGATCGCACGTCGCCGGCGTACGTCGTCGCAACGGCGAACAACATCGCGGCCCTGCCGGTCGAGTTTCGGCGCAAGGGGCGTTTCGATGAGGTCTTCGGCGTCAACGTGCCGACCTCGGCTGAACGACGCGAGATCTTCGCGATTCATCTCGGACTGCGCGGCCGGGATGCTGCACAGTTCGACCTCGATGCCCTCGTTGAAGCATCGGACAGCTACACCGGCGCTGACATCAAGGAAGTCGTCCAGCTTGGTCTCAAGCTCGCGTTTCACCACGGGACGGAACTGGAGTCGCACCACCTGCTGACGGCTTTGCCCGAAGTCCGGCCACTCTCGCAGACCGATCCCGAAGCAGTCAGCCAGGTGACCGCCTGGCTGGATGCGCACACGAAGCCCGCCGGCGCTCGGCTGGCGGAACCGTCGAGCAAACAGCGCCGACGACCCGTCACTGTCTGAGGCGGACCCCACCAACCAATCCTTCAGGAGCAACACATGACTACCATGACTGCGCCCAGTGCGCAGACTGGCGGCACTGCGCCCGCAACGGAAGAACCGATCAACCTGTTCAAACTCGGGTGCCTGTTCGTCATCCGGGCCTCGTACTGGTCCTGCCGGATCAGTAACGACCCCGACGACTTCCAGCTCTCGCCGACCGAGATCGAGAGCCGCGCGATCGCCTCGTTCGGTTCCAAAGATCTGATCGATCCGACCAGGGGGCGAATGGTTTTCCAGCAGTTGGAACGGCGAGCGCGCCACGAATTGGCCCGTTTCTCTCGGCCGTTCCCGGCCGCCAGCGCTCACTTCACGCCGTGGCAGCATGTGCCGGAACTGATCGAGCGGCTCGAAGTCATCCAGTCAGAATTCAACGGGGCCGTAGAGGCGTTCATCGAGAAGTATCCGGAGCTTCGCAGCAACTGGCAGGCCGAGCACCCGGAAGTGCCGGACTCCGCGTACCCACCAGCCAGCGACCTGCCGCGTCGCTTCAGCCTGGCGTGGCACACGTTCAAGGTGGCCGGAGCCGGCGCCACGGCTGTCGACGACATCGAGACCGAACTGGCCGGGCGGAAGATTCGCACCGAGCAGCTCAACCAGATGAAACGCGATCTGCAGGCCGAGTGCCGGCAGTTCTCGGCCGACTATGTCGTTGCCTTCAGAAAGGAGGTGGCGGACTTCTGCGACCAGGTCGTCGCGGCTGGCGGCAGTGTGCACGGCAAGACATTGCAGGCGATCCGGCGTCGAATCGACAGCTTCAACAGCATGAACATCTTCACCGACTCGGAGGCTGCAAGTGGGCTTGCGCAACTGCGCCAGAGCCTCTTCGGCGTAACGGGCGAGATGCTCAAACAGCAACCCGACGTGGCGGCCCAACTCAGCGAAGCGTGCAAGACGCTGCGGCATGGACTGCTCGACCCGGACAACATCTCGGCGCTGACAGGCCGTCTCAAGCGTCGCGTCATTCTTGATTAAGTCCCGTTCCATTCAAAGGAGGAATCAGCTTGTCACATTTCGTTGAATGCCGACCCGGATTCACCGATCTGGCGGCGCTCGTGGATGCGCTCGTCGCCGTCGGCTTCGAGCGCGACCAGGTCGAGGTGCATGAACAGTCCGTCGCGCTCTTCGGCTACCAGGGAGACGAACGGCCGCAGCGCGCCAACGTGGTCATTCGCCGCCAACACGTTGGCCGAGGCGCGAACGACGTTGGCTGGGAGCGATGCAGCGACGGAACGATCCGCTCATGGATCAGCGAGTTCGACGCCCGTCACCGTCTTGATGCGTCCATGCAGCGCCGCATTCGCCAGGAGTACGCCTGTGCGGCCGTCACGCGGCAGCAGCAGGCTCTGGGGCGACAGGTCGAGCGCCGCATGCTGCCGGACGGCGAAATCGAGTTGCAGGTCAGCGGTTACCGCTAGCCCGCCAGAAAGGAGAACACATGCACCATCCCACCGTGTGCGTGAGGATCCGCAGCGACGGATCCTGCACGGTCGACGCCAACAACTTTCCCGATTCGAGCTGCCATCAGGTGACCGCGGAGATCCTGAAGGCTCTTGCCGCAACCCAAACGCGCGAGTTCGACAAACCCGAGGCACGGGCCATGCGGAGCGTCGAGCGCGGGCAACGAGAGTCATCACGATGACGCGCCTTCGAATCGGCGGCGAAGGTGTCATCCGAAGTCTGTGGTTCGACGAGATCGATCTCGCCTCCCTCGGCACGGTACACGTTCAGCGTGCCAGCCACGTCGAGTTCGACACAGCTCGGCAGTGCTGGACCGTCGTACCCGCCAGTACGCGATCGGTCGTCTTTTCGTCTCGATCGCGAAGTGAAGCCCTTGCCTGGGAGGCCGAGCACTTCCAGCCCGGTGGCCGCTTCTGGCCGCCATCCATCGAAAGAGAAAGGAGAACATGACCATCCTGTCCTGCCTGGCCCGCATGTTCGGGCCACACCGGCGCCAGTTCGTCCGCGCACATCAGCGCGGCCGGCGTCGCGTCCGGGCGTACAACCGCCGCCATCCGAGGCTCCGCCGATGACGCCGGCCGATCTGTACGACGCTTCGCTCGAGCCGCTGCGCTATGGAATCTGCACATACCGAGGCAGCGATCACATCGAACACGCGGCCCTCGCGATCCGTTACCACACCTGGCCGCCGCCACTGCTGCGGTGTCTGCGTGATGCGCTGTCGGATGGGATCACAATCACGATCCGCAGTGAACAGCGTGAAATCTACATCCAGTCTCGGTCCCGCGTGCAGATCTGCACTCATGCGGGCGTTCATCGCTCCGTCCTCGATGCGCCCGCGTGGGATGCGACGCTGGAGCAGGTAGATGGCGCGATCCTGGCGCACTTCGAGCGTGTTCGCGCCAAACAGGCTTCTTTTGAGCTGACCATTCAGGGCCAGTGCCTGGAGTTCGCCACCGTAGTTCAAAGCAACGGCAGCGTTCTGCAGACTTCGATCCTAGGCCCGATTCAGCACCCCATCCCATCCGCGTGAGGCGTCCGCCCAACCGCGGCCCGTTTCGCTGTTACGACCTTGAATTCAATCCACTTGCACAGGAGTCAAGCCATGCTGCTTGCCATCACCGAAATCGATCCGTCCGACATTTTGCATTTGTACTGCAGCGATCTTGACGAGATCGCGGCCATCAATCGTTCGCTCGCGCGGCTCGACGAAGAGATCACCACGTGGGAGCTCTACGAGACCGGCCTGTCGCTCGTCTGACCTTCATCAACGGAGAATCACATGCGCGTTCTGTACATCAACAACGACGGTGGCGGCTTCGCCGATTTCATCAACGTGCCCGACGGCCAGGCCGTCTCGGACTTCTTCGCGGAGCGAATGACTGACGAAGATGCGGGCGAATACCTGATCCGAGTTAACCGCCAGCCAGTCGCCCGCGACCAGAAACTGCGTGACGGTGACCGGATCAGCATCACGCCGGTAAAGATCGAGGGTGCCCTGGCTGGTGAGATTCCATCTGCCTGACGAACCAGCGTCCACCTTAATTTGAGGGCGAATCGCGCCATAGTAAGAAAATACGAATCCTGACGTCGCGCACCCGCCCAATCTGCACCGGGCGCCTGCCTCATACCGAAGCAGGCGCCCGGACCCTTTTCAGAAGGATACTCCGATGCAACCACGCCCACTGCTACGCTGCGCCCGGCGCATCGCAGCGGCACTCGAACCGCCACCAGCCCCTGACACAGACCTCGAACGATACCTCGTCGAAAGCATCGAGATGATCACCCGTATCCGAGATCAGCACAGCAGGCGTCGCCGCGCCGCCGAGCACGGCTGGAAACTCGCGGCCGGCCGGATCCGCAGCCATATCGAACGCGATCTGGCCGCGGTCGGCGACATCCTGAACCGTTGCCGCATCGCACTCGCTCCGTCCCCGCGTAGACCGAGTCTGTGTGAGATCTACGCCGAAGTCACACAACTGGCCGACGAGTTCGCCGAAGTGCGCTACGATGGGCATCAACGCTGCGTCATCGTGGTCACCGATCCGATCACCCTGCACGAAACACCGCTCGGCCGATTTGAGGTCTCGCTGCCGGTCGCTGCGTTACCCCGGCCCGCAGCCGCCGTCCGCGTGCGGGCCCTCGACCCGAATCCGGCCGGCGCCAATCCCGAAGTCACGCACCCGCATGTGTCCAGCGAACGACTCTGCTGCGGGGACGGCGGTGCTCCCCTGAACAGTGCCCTGATGTCCCATCGGCTCTGCGACGCCGCTCTGATCGTGCGGTCGATACTGGGGCACTACAACCCTGACTCCGCATACGTCGCCTTAGAGGACTGGCATGGCGTGCCCTGCAGCGAATGCGATTGCACGGTTGCCGAAGACGATGCCGAAGCGTGCCAGAACTGCAGCGACCGCTTCTGCGAAGATTGCACGCGGCTCTGCAGTTGCTGCGACGATGTGACCTGCCTCAGCTGTGCCGGCACCTGCGAGTCCTGCCGCGAGCGCTGCTGCGAGCCGTGCCTGCACCCCTGCGAAACCTGCGAAGAGACAACCTGCGAAGGCTGCCTGGAAACGGGCAACTGCCCAGCCTGCCGTGAACAACAGGAGGAAGACGATGCCGCGAACAACGAACAGGCTCTGCTGGCCGACTGAACCGCCAGCTGCTCTCGACAGCGACGACGCACCAGTGTTGCGTTTCACACCGCCCGCCTGGGCCAAGCTGCTCTACCTGCGTGACGCCGGCCCGACCGAAATCGGCGCGTTCGGCATCACATCAGCTGACGATCTGCTGCGAGTCGAGGAGATCGCGACCGTCGCACAGACCGCCTCGGTTGCCAGCGTCGCCTTCGACGACGCGGCCGTGGCAGACTTCTTCGACGACCAGATTGATCAGAGCCGCCGCCCGGAGCAGTTCGCGCGGATGTGGATCCACACCCACCCCGGCGACTCGGCCGATCCGAGCTCCGTCGACAAATCCACCTTCGCGCGTGTCTTCGGCCGGTGTGATTGGAGCGTGATGTTCATCCTTGCCCGCGGCGGCGACACGTACGCTCGGCTGCAGTTCAGCGTGGGCCCCGGCGGCTCGCTGCAGATCCCCGTAGCAATCGACTACAGCCGAGCGTTCCCCGGCTCCGACGCCGCAAACTGGCAGGCCGAGTACGAGCGAAACGTCACGCCGCAGCGGCAGCCCGCACGAATCGGCAGGGCAGAGCGTGCGAGCGCCTTGTTCGACGACCACGATCTCCTCACCGACGACCTGAACGATCCGGACGATCCGTCAGCGATCACCGCCGACTACGACCCTTGGGAGGACATGCATTGAAACACCCCGACCGCGATCTCCGCCAGCGCGAGATCATTCCACCCGACCGGCTCGCAGCAACCAGCGCGACAGTAATCGGCGTCGGCGCCGTCGGCCGCCAGGTCGCCCTGCAACTCGCCGCGATCGGCGTACCGCGCCTGCACCTGATCGACCACGACATCGTCGAACCGGTCAACCTCGGCCCGCAGGGCTACTTGGCCGAAGACATCGGCCGCCCGAAGGTCGACGCGACGGCCGAACTCTGCCACCGCCTGAACCCCGAGTTCGAACTGACGACCACACCTCGCCGCTTTCTTCGGAGCCAGCAGCTCAACAGCGCAGTGTTCTGCTGCGTCGACTCGATCCGCACCCGCGGCCTGATCTGGCAGGCCGTCGCACGAGCGCTGGCAGCAACGCCACATCTGGCGACATTGGACGCGCGACGTGGACGAGTCATGTTCTTCGCAGACGCCCGCATGTCCGGCGAAGTCATCCGAATCCTGGCCGCCGCGGACGCGATCTCAGTCGCCCACTATTCGAACACACTGTTCCGCCAGGAGGAGGCATTCGTCGGCACCTGCACCGCCCGCAGCACAGTCTTCACGGCCAACATTGCCGCCGGCCTGATGATCCACCAATTCGCCCGTCACCTCCGCGGCCTGCCCACCAACGCCGATCTGGTCTTGAACCTGCTCGCCAGCGAGATCACGGCACACCCAACCAGCACGATGAAGAGGAGCTCCGATGCCCCGCAACAGAACTCTGTTTGATTCGAGCCCGCCGGTCCCGCGCACTCGCCTGGTGAGGCCCGCTCCGAAGGACCATGCTCGCCCGATTCAGCGCGTCGCTTCGCCGCCGAGGTTCAGGAGCTTGCGGAGCACGCGAGGTTTTTTGCGGACAATGTCTTCGAGTGTCTGTTTATTGAGGACGTCGATGAACGCGCGGAGCGCCTTTTGGATCTGGCCGCGGAGTGCGCAGGCGGATCCGATGCAGCATTTGCTGCGACCCGGGTCAAAGCACTCGACCAGTCGGAAATCCGGCTCCATGTCGACCACCACCTGGCCAACGCGAATGTCCTCGGGATTGCGGGCCAGGGCGATCCCGCCACCCTTGCCGCGGGCGACGGTGATGTAGCCCCGTGCCCGGAGATCGTTGATCACCTTGAGCAGGTGGTTGAGGGAGATTCCGTATGTCTTGGCGACCTCACCGGTCGGCACGGGTTTTTCCGGCCGCTGGGCGGCCAGGTAGATCAGGGTTCTGAGGGCGTAGTCGGTGTGCGACGTGATTCTCATGGGGCCCATTGTAACACGCGACGTGCTGCCCGACGCCAAGGCCCGGGATCAACGAGGACGCATCATGCTGTGGCCACCGGCGTCGGTGTCGGAAGAAACGGATCCGCGAGGATATCGACGGAAGCGACTCCGGCGATGAAGAGCGCTCGTTGCAGCTTGCTGACGATCGCGGGGTCACCGCACAGAAAAGCCCGTGGCGCCGCGGCCAGCGATTTGGTCACCTCGTGAGCACAGGCATCCAGTGGTTGATTGGTGATTGGCCCGACGTCGGAGCCCTCCAGAGCGCACAGATGCAAGCGGAGTTGCCCCTCCGTCGCGCGGCAGAGCTCACCAAGTTCATCAATCAAGTAGAGGCGGTCCGCTCGCAGCGCCCCCTGCAGCAGGTGAATCGGGCCGCGGTGCCCTTGGGCGAGCGCATCGCGCAGGATACCCCACAGGGGCGAAAGCCCGGTTCCTGTCCCGGCCAGGATCAGCGGGCGATCCACGTCGCCGTCGTCTCCGGGCAGGTAGTAGCAGGTTCCGTTCGGGCCACGCACCTCAAGCTCCGCGCCTGGTTGAAGAGTGCAGAGCCAGTTGCTCACCAGCCCGCCGGGAATACGGCGC
This sequence comes from Phycisphaerae bacterium, assembly GCA_030428945.1. Classification (GTDB taxonomy): domain Bacteria; phylum Planctomycetota; class Phycisphaerae; order UBA1845; family Fen-1342; genus JAUIEC01. The sequence continues at coordinate 97,412 of JAUIEC010000008.1, forward strand.
ACATGTATCTCGAGGAAGTCCTCGGCCGTGACGCTGGCCAGCGAGTAGCTCCGCAGCGCGCCGTCCGGGTGGCGGACGTTGACGAACTGGCCTGGCCGGTAGGCAAACGAGTCGCGCGCGACGAATCGCAACCTGGCGATTCCCTCGCCGATGGATTCGCTCGACTGCAGCACGCACCTGATCGGCGCGGCGCCGGCCACGCTGGACAGTGTCACGCGTTCTTTCGGATACGCCTGGCAGGCCAGAAAGAATCCCTGTTCGGCCAGCGAGGGCTTGAGGCCGGCCTGTGCGTCCGGCGGCGCGGGCGTGCCCTGAACCAGGCAGGCCTGGCAGTGTCCCGCCCGGCAGGAGTGATCCACCGGGCGCTCGTGGCGCAGCAGGCAGTCGAGCACGGACTCCCCGGGAAGCAGCGGCAGGTTTTCTCCGTCGATGGTTACGGTCGGCGCAGTCATCGATTCAACACGTCCTTTCGTGTCGATTCGGCGAGGGCGGCGACTTCCTGAACTTCAGCCTGGCCGACGCCGAGTGACTCGAGCGTCGCGGTCAGATGTTCGACAACGGCATCGACGTGTTCATCCGCGAGACCACCGTCGACGAGGTGCTTGTGCGCCTGACGCAGGTCCTGGCCTGAATACTCGGCCGGGCCGCCGGTCACGAACGTCAGAAACGAACGCTGTTTGGCGATCTGCGCATCCATGTCGACGCCTTCGAAGAACTTCGCGACGCGATCATCCGTCAGGATGCGACGGTAGAAGTCATCGACGGCCGCCTGCATGGCCGGGGCGCCACCGAGCCTCTCGAACAATGAACTCATTTCTTCTCCTCGTGATTGCAAAGCGGAAAAGCGACTCGCTCTGCGGGTGCAACGTTGTTGTCCAGTTCCTGACCGCCAAAACTGGTATTGTCAATACCAGTATAAGAGCGGATGGTGCGTCCAGCAAGCCGCGCGCGTCGACGGAAACACTGGGCGGCTGCACCGGCTGGAGTCAGTGCGGGCCTGGCGGTCATCGCGGGATCGGCCGCTCCAATCGGACTGGGCGGCCTGGCCGAGCAGCTTGCGATCACCGCCGGGACGACGAGTGCGACGGTAACGACTCTGGTCGGGAAAGGGCTTGTCGCGAAACGCCGACGAAAAACAGACCGGCGGGAAGTGCAACTGAAACTGACGGCGAAAGGAAAGCGGGTGGCTGCATCCGCGGGAGAGTGGCCGGAGGCAGTCCTGGCTGCTGCGGCGGCACTTTCCCAGGGCGATCAGGCAGGCCTTGTTCGAGGACTGATTGCCTTGATTCGCGAGTTACTGGAGCGCGGGGCCGTTCCTACCGCGCGCATGTGTGTGGGCTGCCGGTTCTTTCGGCCAAACGAGTATCCGACTGGAGCGAAGCGCCATCACTGTCAGTATATCGATGCACCGATTGGTGACAGTGATTTGCGTGTCGAGTGCGCCGAGATGGAGCCAATTGAAGCAGAACTCGCCCCGCGCTTGTGGAACTTATTCGTTAAAGGCAGATCGCTCGGTACAGAGCTGCAGATGCCTGAAGAACAGGAAATGCGGGGAAGAGGGCGTGTGCGATGAGATCGCGAGCTTGAAACCTGTCGCTTTTCGAAGTCGTTGCTCGGAGCCGGTGGACCGGCTCCGAGTTGTTTTCCCGCGGACAAACAAGGAGCCATTACCATGTCGACGAAAGCCACATTCTACCATGCTGGATGCCCGGTGTGTGTTGACGCTGAGCGGACCGTGGCCGAAGGACTTGATCGGGCGCGATTCGATGTAGAGATCGTGCATCTGGGCGATCACGCTGATCGAGTTGCTGAGGCTGAGAGATTCGGTGTGAAGTCTGTGCCCGCCCTCGTCATTGACGCGCAGGTCTATCACATCAACCACGGTGCTGATCTGTCGGCACTCAAGGGTTGACCTGAAATCCGGCGAAGGGCTTCGGCGAACAAGCCGAAGCCCGCGCGCTGTTGCATGACTCCGGTGGGCGTGCTCCCAAGTCTCCAGCGGCAAGTCACTGCAGCCCTGGCATAAGCGAAGTGCAATCACTTCGCCGAGCTGCCCGGTGCCGTCTTGGCCCGGATCGTCGCAAGACACGAAAAGTTCGGTCGGCCCGTGGCAGCGCTGGCTGGCACCGCGGATCATCGTCGGACAAACGGACGCCAGCGTTGTGGGACGATCGGCGCCCTGCCGCTGAGGGGTGTTAACGGACCAGGCCCTCGTCCCCCCGCCTGGCCAGCAGGCGCGTCAGGACTTCGTGAGCCAGCCCGAGAAAGGCGGTGGCCCAAGCGGCCAGCGCGATCCAAAGGAAGACGGCCGCGATGGATGCGAGGAAGGGCAGGTCGATTGCTTCAGCCAGGCGCCAGGTACAGGCCGTGTACATGCCGAGCGGAAAGACGGCGCCCCAGTAGAGCGGGTCGTATGCCAGCGGGAAGCGGCGGAATCCGTGCCGCCAGACGCCGAGGATCACCAGCATCGGAATCCACCACGTGGCGGTGGCCCAGAAGAACAGCGTGAATCCCTTCAGAAAGGGAAGGAACTGCTGCAACAGGGCCGAGCCAGGCGTTGCGCTGATGAGCATGGTGCCGGCCAGCGTGGAGATCGCCATGGCGCCCATGTTGATCCAGTACGGTGGCGCGAGCTCGGACGGTTCGAGCGGGAAGAAGGTGTAACGATAGAAGATCAGCGAAATGATCCAGATGTAGAGCATGCCGCCGCCAAGCCACATCGCAAGCGAGAAGAACAGCGCGAGTTCCTGACTGTCCGGATGAAGGCCATGTGCGAGCTGAGTGCCCAGGACGCTGACGGACTGCGTGGCGACCACCGCCACCAGCCAGCCGCCGTTGATTCCCTTTGCCAGCGCGGGCTTGTTGGCCTTGACGGTCAGGATCGTGAAAACTGTGTAGGTCAGCAGGCACCACAAGACGATTCCCAGGCACCACAACGCCGTTGCGATGGATCGATTCGACAGGACCAGCAGGAACTGGCTACCGAGCACGCACGTGCCGGCCACGGTTGTGAAGAAGCCCACGCAGCGCCCGTGGTCGAAGAGGTCGGCGAGCATGCGACCTGCGAACAGCGTAGCGCGCACGACGGTAAGCGTTACCAGGACCACATAGAAGACGACGTTCAGAACGAGCAGGCCGTGCCCGATGGCGCCCAGGCCCAGGAGATGCGACGCAATCGAAACGATCCCCGTCGCCATCACCAGTGCGAAGTACGCCGGGTGCAGTCCCGCGACCCCATCGAGGATACGGGGCCAGACCGCTGAAGCAGACGGCGTTGCCTGGGATGGGGGCTCGCGCGAAGGGCTCATCGCTCCAGCCGGTACAGTTGCCACAGCAGGCCGGTATTCAAAAGGAAGCAAACCAGACTGGCCCCGGCCGCGGGCCAGATAACCGCCTGGTCGCCACCCAGATGGGCGTTCATGGTGGCGGTCAGCAGCCAGAGCTGCAGGACGACCAGAATGAGAACGATGCAGAGGATCCCCGAGACGATCGTGGTGAGCTGTTCACGCTTGGCGCTGCGCTTCATGTTGTTCGCTCCTCGACGCCCTCGGCGTAGAGTTGTCCGTCACGTGATGCGATCAGAATCCTGGGAAGCGGGCGGCGCGGCGGTCCGGCCAGGGGCCGGCCGGTCGTCAGTTCGAAGAAGCCATGGTGACACGGACACCGGAAGACCCCCGCCGCAACGTCCGGCAGCACAGCGCACGACAGGTGCGTGCACTTGCTTCCGTAAGCCAGAAAGGTGTCCTCGGCCGTTCGAACCAGCAGGCAGGCGTCGTGCGGACCGGGATAGTTGAACGATACGGCGGTGCCGACCGGGATGTCACCGACGGCTGCGATCCGCCGCGACTCGAACTTGCGGCCGCGGCGTAGCGTGTTGAGCATTCCGATCCAGCCCTGCCCCACGACGAAGGCAAAGCTGGTCAGCACCATGAACTTCGTGAAGTCGCGCCGCGCGACGTAGTTATCCTCTGGCACATCGATCGGAAAGTCGCGCCGCCACTTCGGTTGCTGATCCCACGGGGCGCCATCGGGTGTCAGGACGGGCAGTGATACGTTCTTCCGCATGCGCTTACTCTCCTGTTCGCGGACTTGTGCCGATTACGGACAGTGCGATGCGCCGTCCGGTCGGCCCGGCTTCCATGGCCGCGGTGACGTCGACGTACTCCGGCCTGGATTCCGGGACCATCATGTGGACCCTGGTCGTGACCACCTGTTCTCCGAAGCGGAAGCGATTAATCGATTGCGCCTGCGGTCGCAGGGCCTCGATTTCCTCGTGTGTTCCGAAAAACAGCGCCTGGCTCGGGCAGACGCTGGCACACATCGGCTTCTTGCCGACCGAGGTGCGGTCGTAGCACATGTCGCACTTCATCATCAGCTCGAGCTCGACCTTCATTTTCGGTACGCCGAACGGGCAGGCGAGCACGCAGTTGCTGCATGCGATGCAGTGCGGCTTGCGGGCACTCTGAACGACACCGTCGGCCGATCTCTTGATCGCATCCGCCGGGCAGACCTCCGCGCACGTGGGCGAGTGGCAGTGCATGCAGATCACCGGTGCCGTCTGTGTCGACTGGGCGCGATCGACGTACTCCAGATGGATCATCGAGTGGCCCTTGTGGGTATCACACTCACCACACGCCTGAACACACGCCTGGCACCCAATGCAGCGGCTTGGATCAATGAAGAAGTCCATGTTCTCGGGAACTGCCATGACTGTCCTCTGCGGGCCAACTTCCGGCGCGAACTAACCCTGCTGCGGTTCCAACTGCTCCGCATACTCTGGTGCGTGTTCCGCTTTGCGCAGGCGTACCGCGCAGACTTTGTATTCGGGGATCTTCGAGATCGGATCCTGGGCCGAGATCGTCAACTGGTTGGCACTCTTTCGACCGGGCCAATGGTACGGAATGAAGACCGTGTCCGGCCGGATGGTCGTCACGACCATGGCCCGCAGAGTGCAGTCACCGCGGCGCGACTCGGCCGTGACCCAGTCACCGTCCTGCACGCCGAGCGATTCCGCCAACTGCGGATGCATTTCGATGCGCGGTTCGGGATACTGATCCACCAGCGGGCCGATGCGCCGCGTCTGCGTTCCCGACAGGAACTGGCTGACGACCCGGCCCGTCGTCAGGATAACGGGGTATTCCTGGTCAACGTCCTCGGTCGGCGGCGTGTACTCGGCGACGTTGAAGCGTGCCCTGCCGTCCGGGAAGTAGAACGGGCCGGCGCCCGTTGCGATCGGGTTCCAGGCACCCGGCTCGAACAGGCGCGGTGTACCGGGGTGGTCGTCGCTCGGGCACGGCCAGAACACGCCGTATTGCTTTTCGATCTTCTCGTAGGTGATCCCGGAGTAGTCTGCGACACCGCCACGCGAGGCAACCCGGAGTTCGTCGAAGATTTCGCGCGGACTGGAGAATGCGAGGCCGTGCGGGCGCCCGAGGGCCGCGGCGATGTCCTGAATGATCCGCCAGTCCTGCCGGGCCTCGCCGGGGCAGTCGATTGCCTTGTTGATCTTGATCACACGGCCCTCGGTCTGCGTGACCGTGCCCTCGTCTTCCTCGTGCAGCGATCCGGGCAACACGATGTCGGCGTGCCGGGCCGTCTCGTTCAGGAAGAAGTCGATCGACACGAAGAAATCGAGCTTTTCGAGCGCACGCCTCACGAAGTTGTTGTCTGGCAGAGAGACAATCGGGTTGAAGCAGATGCTCAGCAGGCCACGGATCTCGCCGCGGTCGATCTTTCGAATGATTTCGTAAGCGTCCACGCCCCGGCCGGGAAGATCATCAGGCTCCACGCCCCAGACCTGGGCGATGTGGGCGCGGTGCTCGGGGTTGGCGATGTCGCGCGCTCCGGGCAACTGGTCGCACTTCTGGCCGTGCTCGCGGCCACCCTGACCGTTGCCCTGTCCGGTGATGGTTGCATAGCCGCAGTTCTCCCGACCGATGCGACCCGAAGCGAGCACGATGTTGATCGCGCCCAGCACGTTCTGGACGCCGTGGCTGTGATGCTCGATTCCGCGGGCATGCATCAGGAAGCTGGTCTTCGCCTGTCCCCACCACTCGGCGGCCTGGCGAATCGATTTCTCGGGGACGCCGCTGATCCGAGAGGTTCTGGCCGGGGTCCACGTGCTGACGTGCTCGGCCAGTTTCTCGAACCCGGCGGTGTGCTTTTCGATGAAGTCGTGATCCAGCCAGTCGTGCTCGATCATCAGCTGCAGGATCCCATTGAACAGGGCCACATCGCGACCAGGCTTGACCGGCAGGAACAGGTCACACGTGCGTGCCATGGGCGTGATGCGTGGATCGACGACAATGATCCGCGCACCGTTATCGCGAGCCTGCCAGACGTACTCGGTCGTGATCGGAGCGCACTCGGCCACGTTCGCACCGCTGATCCAGATCACCTCCGCCTTGAGTATGTCGCTCCACGGGTTCGCGGCCCGGTCGATCCCGAACGCCAGCTTGTTGCCGGCGGCCGCACTGACCATGCACAATCGGCCGTTGTAGTCGATGTTGGCGGTCCGCAGGCAGACGCGGGCGAACTTGCCCATCAGGTACGCCTTCTCGGTCGTCAGGCTGGCGCCGGTCAGGACGGCGAACGCGTCGTTCCCGTGTTCGGTCTGAATCCGCGCGATCGCGTCGGCCGCAACCCGAACAGCCGCGTCGTACTCGGTAGCACGAAAGCCGCCCGGCGCGGCCGGGTCACGCTGAAGGGCGTGCAGGAGCCTGTCCGGATGAGAGCCCTGCAGGTAGCGTTTTACGCCCTTGGGGCAGAGCATGCCGCGGTTGAACGGAAACTCGTACCACGGCTCGAATCCGACAACCTCGTTGTCCTTTACTTTGAGCTGAATGCCGCACTGTTGGCCGCAGAAGCAGCAGTGCGTGTTTACGACGCGGTCGGGCTCAATGTTGCTCGCCAGCCGCGTGCCGCTTGCGTAGCCACGGTGCGGCCCGAACCGCTCGTTGACCTTCAGCGTGTCGGGACCCTGCGCCATGCCTATTCCTCCTTGTCGCCGCCGAGCAGGTCGGCGATGTCGCCCGTCCCGCCGGAATCACCGTGGCCGCGGGCCCGGTCCCACAGGCGTCCCTGTGCGATCGCCAGCATCGACCGGCGGCAGCGCGGGCAAACCCGCTGGTAGTGTCGGGCCGGGTCATCCGCAATCGCGTAGCGGTAGCCGAGTTTCTGCTCGACCTCGATCAGGTCTTCTACGTGCATTTTTGAGGCGTACTCGTCATCGCACCGGACGCAGCGGGCTTGTTCGCCCAGAGCGCCGATGTCGCGGTAGAACGTCACACCGAGTTGGGCCGGCCGCTGAAAGATGTGGAAGAGCTTTCCGAATGGCAGCCAGAGCAGAGTGAAGATCACCGTGATCGCGTGCAGAATCGCCAGGAAGTCGTAGGCATAGCCTCTCATCCAGGTATAGCTGGCCGTCAACATCAACCCCGTGACGCTGATGGCGAACAGCAGAATGAGCGGCAGAAAGTCCTCGCCGAACTGCTGCACGGCCCCGGCGCCGTGGTCGCGCATGCGGCGATGCATCGCGATCATCACACCCGGGATCACGAGCAGCGAGGCCCAGACCAGCCCGTGAAACAGCATGAACCCGCCGAAGCCGTCGACCGCGAAGGTGATCGTCGGGAACCCGAAGACGTAGACCCGGTAGTGTTCGAAGTCGCCGGGCGGCGTCGCGAAGTGAATCCAGCCGAACACCAGCGGGAAGGTGATCATCGCAGCGATGACACAACCCCACATGATCAGCCAGTGGGCCAGCCAGCGTCGCCGGCCGCGCCGCATGATGAAGTTGTTCAGCGCGAACATGCTGATCAGGCGTTTGACCCACTCCCGCAGATTGCGGGCCAGGTAGCGGCGATCCAGAAACACCTGCCAGCCGCGCCGCCAGTACATCTCCGTCGGCGGGCGTTGAAGCCAGATGGCATAGCGATAGGTGATGCCGAACACCGCGAACAACGAGGCGAATGTATAGCCGACCAGGGCGGCGTCGAAGTGGGCCAGGTTGCGCGAACCGGCGATGATCAGCACCGCCAGGGCGGCCGTGACCAATACGCCCCACAGAGTCGCCTTTGCTGCCGCGAAATTCATGGGTTGTTCGTCCTGGCCGGTGGTGCAAGCGGCACCCCACAAAGGCGGGAGCCGTCGGACAAGAGGTTATCAACCCGCGGTGTACGATACAACCGGGCCCCCGTTTCTATGCTCATGCTCGGTCCTTCGCCTTGTCTCGGCTGCGGTGTCGACGCTGCGACTCGCTCCAGCGTCCGCGGTTGACTGGGCGCGTACCTCGGCGTCCTGAACACTGAAAACTGAAAACCAACCGCTCGATCCCACGCAAAGCAGTCACGGACCTCCCCATTTTCACCCTTTCACTCCTTCACTTTTTCACGGCCGCAACAGCGCGATTTGATCCGTCAAACAGAACCTAGTGCACAGGTTGCAGCCGCTCCGGCACCGGAGCCGGCTCTTCGTCCACCGGTCGCCAGCCGGACATGATCCGCCACAGGTGCACAGCCCAGATCGCTATCCCGGCTACTTCCAGCAGGCCACTCACACCAACCAGAGGGTATACCCACGCCGTGAAGTCTGTGCCGATCTGAAGCCAGACGCGAAGGGCGCAGCCGACGTTGATCAGCAGAAACGGCGTCCACAACGCCTGCAGCCGGCTCGTGTCCAGGCCTTTCAGCGTCGGCACGATCTTCGCAGCCAGGCCCATGATCGTCACCGAGATGAAGCCGACCGTGATCGCGTGCCGAACCGCTCCGTAGTAAGCATGGGAGAAGCCGATCTCGGCCGCGTGCCGCCTGCTTTCGGAGAGCATGGCGCCCGAGCCGGGCAGGAGGACGAACATGTACAGCGGCGCGAGGACCAGCAGCAGCATCGAGGTATGCAGCCAGTAAACGGCTGCCCGCACGAACTTCGTGCTGCGATCCCGTTTCTTCGGCCGCGCCAGCAGGCCCCAGCGGAACGTCAGCGCGACGCTGACTGCTGCCAGCAGAAGTATGCACGCGTAGAGCAGCCCGGCCCAGGCGTGGTTTCCGGTCCGCTGCATCAGGATCAGGAATCCGGCTTCACCCATGACCGCGAGCACGAGCAGGGGCAGCCCGATGCGGGCCAGGCCGGGACAAGCTTCACGAAGTCCGAACAGCGACGGGAACATCTTCTGCCCGAGGCCGAGAATCATCAGCAGAGCGAATCCGTGAATCTGCAGGTCGCGCAGTGCGGCCTGATAGGTCTTGACGATCGCCAGGACAGCCGCGCGCGACGTCCCGGCGGTCATGGCCTGCAGCAAACCGAGATCGTAGATCGCCTGCGCCAGGAAGAACGACAGCGCGGCGAGTATATAGAGATCGCTTGTCTCGTATGGTTGTTGGCTGCGTCGCAGCGTGTTCACGATGATTGCCACGAACAGGCCGATCGCCGCGAGTTCCGCCAGGCCTGCGGCGATCGCCAGTTCACGCATCAGGGGGAACGCGTGCACCGGCTCGGCGATGACGCGCACGAAGATGCCGATGGTCATCAGGTAGAACGTGACGCTGGCCAGATCCGGACGCCAGAGATCCGTGTTCTTCAGGCGCGGAAGCGCCTGGTACGCGAATCCCATCACGAACAGACCGACCCAGCCGAACATCTGCGCGTGTCCGTGCGCGTTGATCTGGAAGATCGAGACCACGGTGAACGAACCGTGCAGCGCGATCTGAAGCAGCAGCCAGGCGCCCCACACAGCGCCGGCAGTGAGGACCACGACGATACCTGTCTTGAAAAAACGACGGTAGATCTTGTCCGCCAGCGCATCGGGCGGGTGGTGTCGCCCCGCGGCGCCCGACGGGCCGATGGCATTCTCCGGGTGCGACGGCCTGTGATTCAACTCGGCCAGGAGCGCTGGCAGGTCCACTCCGTGGACGCGCGCGAAACACTCGACTGTCTCCGCGGGGCCATTTGTGCCGCCGAAGTCGTGGTGGCCGTAGTGCTCAAAGACGGCCCGCAGGCTTGGTCGGGCCCGCAATACGTCCGGGATCGATGCGTCCCCGCCAATGAAACCGACCGAGCTCATTTCGCCTTCCGGGGGTTTCCGGGCCGCCCGGTGACCAGCGTGACCGGCTTTTTCTTCGAGGCGCACAGCGCTTTGCTCGGGCCGTCTTCGCTGAGCAATTCGGCAATGGTGGTCTCTGAAAAGGTCAGTTCGATCTGCTCGGCCATGTCGTCCAACCTGCGATGCAGGGGGCAGAGTCGGGTGCCGTGCGACTCGATTCCAAGCGGACAGGCGTGAATGCGTCTCACCGGATCGACTGTATTGACGACCTCCAGAACACTCATCGATTCCGGGGCTCGCGCGAGACGAAACCCGCCGCCCGTACCACGTTGGGACACGACCAGCCCGGCCCGCCCGAGGGTCTGAAGGATCTTGGAGAGGTACGGCGCGGAGATCCGGGTGGCCTTCGCCAGGTCCGGCGTCACGACGGGAGACCCCTGTCGCTGCGCCAGGGCCACGATCGCCCGCAGGGCGTACTCGGCAGTGGGCGAAATCATCCCCGTCTCCCAATTGGACTTTCGGACCTTGACATCCAAATTGTAGGGCTTACGTTGGCCGCAAGCAATGGGGTTCCGGATACACTTATCCAGAACAGTCGACTGCCGGAGAGTGCAGATCGGCCTCGCCATGAGTCTTTGAGGAGACAATCATGCTGTCAGTTCCCAATCCCGAAGTGTCCGTTGGGCAGCTCGTGGTCGAGCGACCCGGCCGGGCCCGCGTGTTCGAGAAGTACGGTCTCGACTATTGCTGTGGCGGCAAGACGCCGTTGGCCGAGGCGTGCCGCAGGAAAGGCGTCGCGCTGGACGATGTCCGCCAGGAGCTCGCGGCCAGCGATGGCGCAGCGGAGTCCTCGCAGACGGACTGGTCGGCGGTGCCGATGTGCGAACTCGCCGACCACATCGTGGCCACGCACCACACCCATTTACGACGCGAGCTGCCGCGTCTCGCGGCGCTGCTCGAGAAGGTGGCCCGCGTGCATGGCGACAACCACCCCGAGATCCGTCAATGCCGCACGGTGTTCCTGGAGCTGATGGGCGAGTTGGACGCGCACATGATGAAGGAAGAGCGGGTTCTGTTTCCGCTGATCCGCCAGCTCGAAACAGAACAGTCGCCGGCCGCCATGCACTGCGGCTCAATTGACAATCCGATCCGCGTCATGGAGCACGAGCATGACGACGCCGGTCAGGCGCTCGCCCGGCTCCGCGAACTGACCCGTGGATACGTTCCGCCGGCTGACGTCTGCAACACCTACCGTGTGCTGCTGGACGGCCTGCTGGAATTGGAGCGCGACATGCACACGCACATCCACAAGGAGAATAACATCCTCTTTCCCAGGGCGGCCGCGGCGGCGCGGGGCGAGGCCTCCTGAGGCCAGGTCAAGTTGGGTGGATCCATCGCGCTGCGTGAGCTGTGAAAAGGTGCAGGTGTGAAGGAGTGAAGAGTGGGAAGCAACGCTGCGAAACCGGCGATTTACACTCCTTCGCATACTCACTCTGTCACGGCTCCGCAGCCGATTTTGGTCCGTCAATCCTGGCCACGGGCGGTCGTTGAGGCGCCACAGTTCGGCCGGGGACGTTCCCCTCGAAGGATGGAGAAGCATGCGTAACGGGGTGTCGCCTGACTGGGATCCGCGCAGCGAGACGGTGCAACGCGATCCGCTGTCTGCTTACGACAGAATGCGCGAGGTGTCTCCGGTGGCCTACAGCGCCTTCCTGGGGTGGTCGCTCTTTCGACACGCCGACGTTCTCCGCGTGTTGCACGATCCGGCTACGTTCAGCAACGAGGTATCGCGGCACGTCTCCGTGCCCAACGGGATGGACCCGCCTCGGCACACCCCCTTTCGCCAGTTGATCGAGCCGTATTTCTCCGCGTCACGCCTGACGGCCTTTGAACCGGTCTGTCGCGGCATCGCGGACGAACTGCTGGCGTCGGTCCGCGGCGCTGGCATCGTGGAGTGGATGGATCAGGTCGCGATGCACTTTGCGGTGCGGGTTCAATGTGCTCTGCTCAATTGGCCGCCGTCCATGCACGAGGCCCTGCGAACATGGATGGGCGCCAACCACGCGGCCGTGTTCGCGGAAGACCGGGAACAATTGGCGCATCTGGCGCGCGAGTTCGTCGAAGCGATACATTCGGTGATTCACAATCGCAGCGCTGCGGCCGATGACATCACGGGCGAACTGATACGTGAGCAGGTGCGGGGTCGGCCGCTGCACGAGCGTGAACTGGTCAGTATCCTGCGCAACTGGACGGCCGGTGAGGTCGGCACGATCAGCGCCTCGGTGGGCATCCTGATCCGATACCTGGCCGCATTTCCCAAAATTCAACAGCGCCTGCGCAGCGAACCGCAACGGCTTCCGTACGCCATCGACGAAATCCTCCGCATCGAGGGGCCCCTGGTGTCCAATCGCCGGGTGAACACGCAGCCGGTTGAGCTTCACGGTCGGCAGATCGAGGCGGGGCAGAGGATCACGATCATCTGGCCCGCGGCCAATCGCGACGGGCGGGTGTTCGATCAGCCGACCCGCTTCCGGTGGGACCGGGACCAGTCGCAGAGCCTGCTGTACGGTTCAGGTATTCACGTCTGTCCCGGCGCGCCGTTGGCGCGGCTGGAGCTGCGCGTGCTCATGGAGCAACTGCTCGCCTCTACTGATTGGGTCGAGCCGGGGACTGATGCGGCGAGACCCGCGACGTATCCGGCTGGTGGTTACGTCCGTGTGCCGTTGTGCGTCAAGTGGCGATAGGCGGGCGGTTGATCCGGGCCTGACATTCACATGCACACGGGCGCCCGCGGGACGGGGAAGCCTGAAACCTCGTGGTCTGGTGCCTGGCGCTGCCGAACCGGCCGCCGTTGGGTTACGATGATGCGGAGGTGCGCCATGGCCCGGCAACACAAAAAGGGTGCGAATCCCGCGGAATGGGTGCTGCGCGAGCGCGTGAAGGAGCTGCGGTGTCTGTACACCGTCTCTCAGATCATTGCAGAGACTTCGCTCGCACGCAGAGAACGCATCCGACGAATCACTGCCACGCTGCCACCCGCGTGGCAGTTCCCCGACAGCGCCGTCGCGCGGATCACGCTCGATGACGAGGTGTTCGAGAGTGCTGAATACGAGTCTGCGCGTGCGTCGCAGCACGCCGGCCTCGTCGTCGATGGGGCCCGGCGCGGCTTGATCGAAGTCGGATACACCTCGTTACCCGTGGACAGAGACGATCCATTTCTTCCCGAAGAACAGGCCCTGCTCGAAAACGTCGCCCACCAGGTCTCGCTGTTCATCACACGGGAGGAGGGAGCCGATCGACGGGTGATCCTCGAGAAGCAGTTGCGCCATGCCGATCGCCTCGCCACCATTGGGCAACTCGCCGCCGGCGTGGCGCATGAGATGAATGAACCGCTGAGCAGTATTCTCGGCTTCGCGCAGCTCGCGCTCAAGAACACGGACGTCCCGCCGCAGGTCGCCGAAGATCTTCAGGAAATCGTCGGGTCATCGCTGCGCGCCCGTGAGATTATCAAGAAGCTGCTCCTGTTTGCACGACAGACTCCGCCCCGGATGACCGCCTGCAATCTCAACCAGATCGTGGACGAGGCGTTGTTCCTGCTCGAAGCGGGCGGGCGGAAGCACAGTGTCACGTTCGTGCGACACCTCGCGGCTGGGCTGCCGGAGGTGGACGCGGATCCGCTTCAGTTGCGCCAGGTCGTGGTCAACCTGGTGGTCAACGCCCTGCAGGCGATCAGCGGCCCGGGACAGATCAACCTGGAAACACGGGCCGACGCGGCCGGCATCGAACTCGTCGTCTCCGACACAGGTTGCGGCATGACGCCGGAGGTTCTCAAGCAGATTTTCAATCCCTTTTACACGACGAAGGATGTCGGCGAGGGGACCGGTCTGGGGCTCTCTGTCGTGCATGGCATCGTCACGACGCATGGTGGTACGATTCACGCGACAAGCGAGCCGGGGAAGGGGGCCCGGTTCGTCATGCGGCTGCCTCGGGCGGCGGGCGGTTTGAACGACGCGCGAGGCGACTCCTGATGCGTGAACGGGATCGGATCCTGGTCGTTGACGATTCGACCGCCACCCTGGAGGTGATCCGTCGCAACCTCGATGCGCAGGGGTACAGCGTCGTCACCGCCAAGAGCGTGCCGGCCGCGGTCCAACTGCTGGAAGCGGGGGATGTCGCGCTGGTGATCACCGATCTGCGCATGCCGAAGATCGGGGGACTCGACCTCACCCGGCACGTTCGGGCGGGGTACCCGGACACGGGCGTGATCATGATCACGGGGTTCGCATCCGTTGACACCGCCGTGTCGGCCATGCGCGAAGGTGCCGAGGACTACCTGGCAAAGCCGTTCACGGACGAAGAACTGCTGGCGTCGGTGACGCGGACGCTGGAGCAGATTCGTGCCCGCCGGGCCGCCGCGCTTGAGCGCGAAGCCGAACCGGGTCGGCCGCCGTTCGGACTGATCGGCGAATCGAGCGCGATGCAGAGGGTCTATCGATCCATCTCGAAAGCCGCCGCTGCCTCGGCGACCGTCCTGATCACCGGCGAAAGCGGGACCGGCAAGGAACTGGTCGCCCGTGCCATCCACTACGAGGGGCCCAGGGCCACGGCGCCCTTCGTGGCGATCAACTGTGCCGGGATTCCCGAGGGGCTGGTCGAAAGCGAGCTGTTCGGACATACCAAAGGGGCGTTCACCGGGGCTTCGACGACCCGGGCCGGCTTCTTCGTCACGGCCGACGGCGGAACGATCTTCCTGGACGAGATTGCCGAACTGGCCGGGCCGGCGCAGGCCAAGCTGCTCCGCATCCTCGAAGAAGGGGAAGTGCGACTGGTCGGTTCCGATCGGCCCCGCCGTGTCGATGCGCGGGTGATCGCGGCAACGAACAAGGATCTGGCCGGGCTGGTCAGTGCGTCGGCGTTTCGCGAGGACCTCTTCTTTCGCCTGCACGTGCTGGTCATCGAGTTGCCTCCGCTGCGGGAGCGGGGCGACGACATCCTGCTGTTGATTCGTCACTTCCTGGCCACGTTCGCTCCGGGGCACGGCGGTCTTCTGCCGCGGTTTTCGGATCGGGCACTGCGTGCCCTGCGGGAGTACCACTGGCCGGGCAACGTCCGCGAGCTTCAGAACGTGATCCAGCGCGTGGTTGTCATGGCCGATGACGAGGTGATTGATTTGCCCGACCTGCCATCCATCATGCGGTTCGCGGTTCCGCGTGGCCGGAATCTGAACCGGACGCTGGCGGAAATCGAGCAGGACCACATCCGCGATGTCCTGGCCAGCGTCGATGGAAACAAGACGCGGGCGGCCGAAATCCTCGGCATCGATCGCAAGACGCTCCGGGAGAAGCTCAAGCAGGCCGACGATTGAGCCGCCCATGCAGGGTCGTCAAAGGCCTGCCCTGCCGCGCTCAGAAGAAATGCCTGGCGATCCGCAGGGCGCCCTGTTTCCAGGGGACGCGGTGCGAGATCCCATCGGCTGATTGAAACTTCGATTCGTTCTCCACGTACCAGCGATAGTTGCGCACCAGCGCGTCCTGGTTCGAGAACTGCGGCCGGAACCCGAGCACGCGCTCGGCTTTCTCAATCGACACGAAGGAGTCCTTCGAGGCCGTCTCGTAGACCCATTTGTAGAGCGGCGAGAGTCGCAGCAACTCAAGCGCCCGCAGGGTCCAGATGACCGGGGTCGCCGGCAGCCCACGGATTCTGCGGCCAAAGCCGGCCGCGTCGAGCACGGCCTGGTAGTCTTCCCGCATCGTGGCGAACTCTTTCGCGCCGATGTTGAAGGTGTCGTTGACGCTTTCCTTCGGCCGCACGGCGCACAGGTAGATCGCCTGGCACAGGTCCTCCACATCAAGCAACTGGTAGCGGTTCCTGCCGTTGCCGATCATCGGGAAGCCGCGTCCATCGCGGGCCCAGTCATAGAGCAGGGCGAATACGCCGAGCCGTTCGGGTCCGACAAACGATTTCGGCCGGATGATCGGCACGCACAGTCCCTTGTCCCGATAGTCGAGGCAGACGCGCTCGGCGAGGACCTTCGCCTGCCCGTAGGGGCCGACGCCGTGCAGGCGATCCTCTTCGTACAGCGGGTGGTGGTCCGGGATTCCGTACACCGCCGTGCTGGAAACGTGTACGACGCGCCCAACACCCCGCTCCAGCGCAGCCTGCAGTACGGTTCGCGTACCGTCCACATCGGTTGTGAAGATGTCGCGCGGCTTGTAGAGGGGAAGCGCTGCCGCGCAATGGACAACAATCCGGCACCCCTCGAGCGCCCGCGCCACGGCCTGTGCGTCACGGATGTCGCCGCGGACAATGCGGATGCGATCCGCGCAGTCCGGGTAGTCGAAGTCAGCGAGATCCAGCGACGTGACCTCGTGGCCGCGGGCGAGCAGGTACCGGACCAGGTTGATGCCGAGGAAGCCGGCCCCGCCGGTGATCAGGTACCGCGTGCCGCTGCCTGCAGCGCGGACCGGTGACGCATCGGTATCGCGTTCACCTGTCGTCTCGGCCGGATTCCGGCGCGGGCCATCAACCGCCATAATCGTGTTCTCCTAAGGGAAGATGCCGCGTTCGCTGTAGACGACTTCAAGCCGGGACAGCGCGACGATATGTGCGGCCGTACGCCAGTTCGTCGCGTAGCGTTCGGCCGTGTCGCGCACGAGGCGATAGGCGGCGGTGATCCGCCGGTGCAGTTTCGCGTCCACCTCTTCCAGTTCCCAGAACTCGCTCCGCTTGTTCTGCAGCCATTCGAAATAGCTGACGATCACGCCGCCGCAGTTGCACAGAATGTCGGGGATCACGTCGATGCCGCGCTCCTGAAGGGCAGCATCGCCTCCCGGGCTCGTCGGTCCGTTGGCAGCTTCGGCGATCATGCGCACGTTCAGCAGCGGTGCCGTTTCCGTCGTGATCTGGTTCTCGAGCGCCGCCGGCACAAAGATGTCGGCTTCCACGGAAAGAAAGGCATCGTGCGCAATCGCCTCGGTATCGGCGAACCCGGCAACGCCGCCGTGCGCTCGAACGTGGCTGGCGAGTTTCTCGGCGTCGATCCCCGCGGCGTTGTGAATCGCCCCGGTCACATCCTCGGCGGCCACAAGCCGCGCGCCCGTCGGTTGCAGCAGCCGGGCCACCCACGAACCGACATTGCCAAAGCCCTGGACGGTGTAGGTCACGTTCCGCAGATCGACTCCCCTGTCAGCGGCCCATTCCCGAATGACGAACACAACGCCCTGGCCGGTCGCTTTTTCGCGGCCCAGGCTGCCGCCGGACTCCACGGGCTTTCCGGTGACCACGTGCATGCACCGTCCGCGTTCCTGGGGAGGCATGGTGGTCAGGTACGTGTCGAGCATCCACGCCATGATCTGTGCGTTGGTGTTCACATCCGGCGCGGGAATGTCGTATTCCGGGCCGATGTTGTCACCCAGCGCGTAGGTGAATCGGCGCGTGATGCGCTCCAGTTCCCCTGCGCTGTACCGGGTCGGGTCGATCTGGATGCCTCCCTTCGCGCCTCCGAAGGGGACCTGCGCGATGGCAGACTTCCAGGTCATCCAGGCGGCGAGGGCCCGGACCTCATCCAGGCTCACGTGCGGGTGGTAGCGCAGGCCGCCCTTGAACGGCCCGAGCGCGTTGTTGTGCTGCACGCGGTATCCGGTGAACATTCTGACCTGCCCGTCGTCGAGTCGGACGGGGAAGTTCACGACGATTTCGTTCATCGTCGCGGCCAGAATGCTCCGGATGTTCGGGCGCAGTTCCATCAGCCGCGACGCACGCGCAAACTGCTCGATCACCGTGTCGTAGAGTGCGGGCCTGCGGGCCTCGGCCGCGCCCTGCTCGGTTGCCGGCGGCGTGCTCGGGATCGCCACGGCACCCGCGGTCTGCGCCGCCCGTTCGAACCGCTCGAGTACCGTGTCATAGAGCCCGCGCTTGCGAGAATGGGCCTGCCCCTCGCTCGACGGCGACGAGGTTTCTGGCTCCGTCGTCGATCCGCCGCGTTCGTTGACCCTGTTCGAGATCTGCGAATTCCGATCCATGGAAGTCTCCTCCACGTTGCCCGTTACTCGTATTCTTCACAGTGCCAGACGCCGTCCTTGTGCCCGGGGAGTCCGCAGGTGTCGCGATGTCGGCAGTTGACACACAGCCCCCTGGAGCGAGGTCCGGTTTCCGCTGCTGCCATGGGAGCAGCCGCCCGATACACCTTGGGGGCTGGCGGGGCACTCGCGGCGCGGCCGCTCTCGTCCGGCGTGAACTCCTCACAAAAGTGAACAGGATGCGGGTTGCGGCGTCGATGCGTGCAATCCCGAGCGCAAGCACAGGTCGCACAGAGCCCCTCGCTTAACCCGGGCCGCTGACTCGCGTGCGATGCGGCATCCGGTGCGCCGCTTTCGAGTTTTCGACCGACCAGAAGCATCTCGATCTCCTTGGGTTGCCATTGGTGTTGTGCTGTCTTGCATCTTCCGTGCCACGCAAGGCGCATGCGTTGGCGAACGGACGCCGAGACGGGCCGCTGGCCGATCCTGCTGCAGAACGGGGCAAATCGGGGAGGCCAGGCCGCCGGACCGCGGACCGGACATGTCTCGTGGGGGCTTCGCCGACCGGGGCGTTTCGCATCAGCGGGGAGGAACGCCCCGGCCTGATGCCGCCGCCTGTGGGGCGATAGCCAGAGTCCACCTCGCTCGCCGCGCGGGGCAAAGCGAACCAGGTGGTGAAGATTGTCCCGGCAACACCGCTTCGGCAGAGCCGGCGACGGTCGACCCCACCTCCCCGACCCGACTGAAACCTCGCGTCCTGGCACGGAGGGTGACTGTTCCCAGCCGGTCGCAGCGCTTTGCGAATCGCGGCACGGCAATTGCTACACGTCTAACAGGTGCCAGCGGAACGCCGCGGCCCGGTTGTGCAGCAACTACGCGCCATGGAGGCATGATGTGCCAAGACGAATGATCCACATTACGGAAAACGACATGCAGCAACTCCGCGCGTTGCTGCGTACCGCCAAGGATCCATACGGGAAACAGCGGGCCTACCACCAGACGCTTCAGGGCGAATTGGATCGTGCGGTACTGGTCGCCGGTGCGGACGTCGCCTCAGATGTCATCACGATGAACTCTGAGGTGCGACTGCGCGACGGCCGAACCGACGCGGAGATTCGGTGCACGGTCGTCTTTCCGGACTCGGCCGATGCCGCGGAGGGGCGCATCTCCGTCCTGGCACCGCTGGGCGCTGCGTTGCTGGGATACCGGGTCGGCGACCGCGTGTCCTTCGAGGCCCCCGGAGGGCGACGCTCGTGCGAAATCGTCGATCTGATGTATCAACCCGAGGCGGCCGGAGACGAGCGCTTGTAACTGTGTCGCCGTGGTCATCCGGTTTCGACAACAGGGAGAATGGTAATGGTTCGGAAGAGGGCTGCGATCAAAACGCTGGAGAACGTGAAGTGCGCGACGGAAACGGCCGAGTTCGGGGAAATCGTCCCCACGCGTGAACAGGTACGTTGGCGGGCGTACGAACTCTACGAGGCACGCCGCCACAACGGCCGCGGCGGCGACGCGGTGACAGACTGGATGGCCGCGGAACGCGAGCTGAGAGCATGCGCCGCGGACCGCGCGACCTGACAACGCGTCCGTGATGCATGGGACCATGAACACTGCCCGACATCGAAAGGAGCCAAACGCGTTGGTGATCGACCACGTGCCCTGGTGTCTTAGTGCATCGAAACGACCTGAAAGGAGATTGCGAGCTGTGACAAGCAAGCACGAGCGCAAACAGCGACTCGCCGACCTGTGGATGACTGCCACTGGTTCACTGGTGCGGTGCCGTCGCGTGGAGAGGCTCGGGAACCGGCTGCGATTTCAGGTAGCAGGAGACATTCAGCTTAACGAGGGAGACCACTGCGAACTGCTGTCGCACCGATCCGGCGAAAGCGCTCCTGCCGGGATGGGCGTCCCGTTCAATCGTGGCGCCACGATATGTCGTCTCGAGGAATCGGATGACGGAGGCACCCGCACGCTCACCATCGAGGCCATCCTCGGCGAGCGGCCGGACCACGACGGCCCCTGCCTGAGAGCGCGTCGTGGGTCGGCCGTCATTCGTGGTGACGTTGGCCAGTCAGTCAAGACGCGCGACCCGGAGCGCCTCCGGAACTGGCTCGCGTCTGCGAGCATCTCGGGGAGGTAAACCGCGCCATGCGACGACTCAGAGTGCTTGCGCGTACCGCCTCACCGCTGTCGACGCGTTCCGGTGTCTTGGCCCCCAAGCTGAAGCGCCCGAAGATCAGGCCGACGGCGCAGGTTGGGCGCTTCCGACAGCCACTGGATATTGAGGATCCCTTCGGGAAACCCGTAGCCCGTCTGCTGCAGGGCGAGTTCGGCCAGGCAGAGACTCCAGCCTTCGAACCAGAGGGTCAACTGCTCCCGCTGCGCATCCGAGCCCTGGAACACAACGATCAGGTCAATGTCGCTGCCCGGACCGGCATTCCCATTCTCTGTACTTCCGCCAAGGTAGAGGCCCGTTACCCCGAAACGCTCGGCGTCGAGCGCAGCCGCCAAAGCATCCGCGTAGCCTTCACGCCACCGCCAATGGACGCCGGCAGTGGTGGCTCGCTCTCCGAGCAACTCCGTGTGCTTCCACTCGAGATACTCGCCAAGCCGGTGGGCGATGTTGCCAAGGAGTTCCTTCTCTTCGTCGAGGAAGGTTGCGGCTTCATCATCAATGACCGAAGCATCGGACACTTCTACGCAACCAACCTCCGTCCGATCGAGGCGGATCGGCGCGGTGATCGACTGGCCGGACGACGAATAGCCGGGCCCGACGTAGCTGCGCCCGAGATACTCAATCCTCGCTCCGGTCGCATCGGGGCGCTGCCATCCCGCCGGAATCGCTTCCAGCACGGCCAGGAATGTATGCGCCGGCGGTTGACCCCGGCAGGACAGAATCTCATGAACGCGGTAAAGGCAACTCAGCTCTTTCGCCCGCTCGCGCAGTTCCCGAAGCTCCTTCATCAACATTCTCCTCAGCCACGCACGCTGTCAGCCGCGTCGCTGGCACTGACGTTCTGGCGAACTCGGTTACGCCCCAAGGAAACATCTGCACACCGACCGCCCCGGGAAAAGCACCACTCGGAAGAACAGGCGGACGAGGCACGCCAGACGGGCAGAATCGAGCCCAACCATGCTGGCCACCGTCCAGTATAACGGAGCGACCGAACGTACTTCCACACCGTGTGGGCCGCTCAGCGCAAGGGCTGAGCCATCGGTGATTTCGTCGCAACGGATTCTCCCGGAGTCTCGGAGCCACGACCCGGGTGGCGGGACGCCCGGGTGTCAGGCAGCACATCGGTTGCGGGAGAATGGGCGGATGATTGACGTACAGGTCGTCAGCGGGAGTTAGGAAGCATGTTCAACGAGCTGCCGCAAACGCTGCTTCAGTACGCGTCGGTCGCATTTCTCTCACTCGTCGCGCTCATTGTCCTGATGATTGTCCTCAACGCAACGGACCTCGGACGAACGATGCTTCCCAACTCCGTTGCTGAGGTCCTGTCAAAACTGTTGCCCCACTCGTTGATCGAAGGTGTCAGAGTAACAGGTGCCGGTCAGTTTGAACTGCGTGTGCAAGGTGCAGAGCGCCTGAAGACGGTGCATGTGCTGCAGACCGGGAGCGGGACGATTGCCTGGACCTATGATGAAGAACGACGGTGTCCCCAGTCAGGTACTTTTGCATTTACCGACTTTCGCCATAATCTCCGCACTGATACCGAATCGCCAATCAACCCCGACCTGATGCGATCACGTATTGCGCACGCTCTGAATAGAGTTCTTGACGTGAAGGGATTCTCGCCGGCAAGCCATGACGAAGCGGATATCCGGGTCAGTGTCTTCGCAGCTATCGAGCGTGAAGTCTCGATCGGCGACCTGCACGAAACGCTTGCCGGAAGTGATATCACCGAATGGAAAGCGGCGATCCGAACAGCGGTGCAACATGACGGAGCGCAGAACCCGGCGACCCTGGCTGCGGGATCGCTCCTGATCAATGTACTCGACACGGAATCGGGCGAATCGCTGTGGCGTGCGGCCACATTCGGCAAGTTCGTAGTCGATGTCAGCGAGGGTGAGCGCGAGCGGAGAATCACGTTGGCTGTCTCCGAGATGTTGGGCTCTTTCCCGCCCAAATCTCCAGCCCACTGAAACCGGGTTGATAACACGGGACACCAGGACGCGCCTCTCGCGCGAGCATTGGTCGTGCATCGCCCCGATTCACTGGAACTGACCTTCTCGCCGCGTTCACCTTATCCAGGTTACTGTGACTCAGATAGTCGCGTGCTGGAACTGATCTCCATATAGGGCTGAATCTCGAACTCCTGCCACGTCAAACTCCAGGCGGCCGGTTAGAATGCCCTCATGGTGCGATACTGGTTCTATGGTGTGAGTCTCGGACTGATCGTGGCAACCGTGCTGGCGGGAGCGCTCTGGCCGCCTGCCTTTTGGGCGTTCCTGCTGATCGGGCCGCTGGTCGCGGTTGGGCTGTATGACACATTTCAGACTCGAAGCACCATTCTGCGGAACTTCCCCGTCATCGGGCACCTCCGCTTCCTCTTCGAGGCAGTACGCCCTGAGCTGCAGCAGTACTTCATCGAGCTGAACACGGACGCGTTCCCGATCGAACGCGAACTGCGAAGCGTCGTGTATCAGCGGGCAAAGGGTGAACTTGAGACGCAGCCGTTCGGTACCCAGCGAAAGGTGTATGAGGTCGGCTACGAATGGGCGGCACATGCGCTCGAGGATGTGGAACGGCAGGAACAGGATCCACGTCTGATCGTCGGTGAAACCGTCTGCGCCAGGCCCTATTCACTCTCACGCCTGAACATCAGTGCGATGAGCTTCGGCGCCCTTTCTCCGGCCGCAGTCCGTGCCCTGAACGGCGGTGCCAAGAAGGGCAACTTCGCCCACAACACCGGCGAGGGCGGCATCTCGCCCTATCACCTGGAGGCGGGCGGTGATCTGGTCTGGCAGATCGGGACCGGCTACTTTGGCTGCCGTACGCACGAGGGTCAGTTCGACGGTGACCTGTTCGCCGAGAACGCCGGGCGCGAGTCGGTCCGCATGATCGAGATCAAGCTTAGCCAGGGAGCCAAGCCTGGACATGGCGGCGTCCTTCCCGGCGCGAAAGTGACCGCCGAGATTGCACGCATCCGGCACGTGCTCGCCGGCGAAACCATCGTTTCTCCCCCGAGGCATTCGGCGTTTCGGACGCCAATCGAAATGATGGAGTTCGTTGCCAGACTTCGCGAACTCTCCGGCGGTAAACCCGTCGGGCTGAAGCTGTGCGTGGGGCGCAGGATGGAATTTCTTGCGATGTGCAAGGCAATGCTTGAGACGGGAATCACCCCTGACTTCATCACTATCGATGGTGGCGAGGGAGGGACCGGCGCAGCACCGCTCGAGTTCAGCAACTCGATCGGGATGCCCGCTCGAGACGCATGGGCGTTCGCCCACAACGCCCTGGTTGGCTGTGGATTACGAGATCGGGTCCGGATCATCGCCAGCGGTAAGATCCTGACCGGGTTCCACATGGTCCGGGCCATGGCGCTCGGTGCCGATGCTTGCAATTCTGCGCGCGGAATGATGCTGGCGCTTGGGTGCATCCAGGCGCTGCGTTGCAACAACAACACCTGTCCCACCGGGGTAGCGACTCAGAATCCCGCGCTGTACAACGGGCTGGTTGTGTCGGACAAGGCAGAGCGTATTGGCCGGTTCCACAGTGCAACGATCGCGAGTTTTCTGCAAGTCATGGACGCGATGGGTGTTGCGAGTCCTGAGAGCATCACGCCCGACCTGGTGTTTCGGCGTGTCAGTGACTCGAAGATCAGAACCTTCGCGGAAATTTACGAGTTCCTGGAGCCTCGCACACTCGTCGATGATGGTGATCATCCCGACATCTGGCGACGAGAATGGCAGGCTGCCTGTCCGGTCAGCTTTTCGGCGAGGAAGTAGTTGTCTCGGGTCCGCCCATCATGCTCGATTCTTGTCGCGACATTCATCACATTCTTCGCAGTAGTCGATTCGATCGGGACGGTGCCCGTTTTCGGTGCGGTGCCCCGAGATGAGGATGAGCCGACAAACGAAGGGATCCGCCGTGCCAGCAACGAGAGTGAGCGATCAGGGTGAGGACTGCGGAACGCGCTGGCGATGCTCGACTCGACTGGTCGTGGTCGTGCTGCTTGCGTTGGCACCAAGGGCGCTCGCGCAAGGTACGGACGTCCTCCAGGGACCAACCGTCGAGTCTTTCCAGGCGCGTATCGCCGCGCTGCAGGCGGAGGAGGCACTGGACCCAGCCGTTCAGGAACAGGCCGTCTCCACGTACCAGAACGCGATCAAACTTCTTGAGGCAGCCCACAGCAGCCGCTCGGCGGCGGAGGCGTCAACGGCCCTGATTCAGTCCGCACCCCAGGAAACCCAAACCCAGCGCGCCTTGCTCGACACCGAGACATTTGGCCTCGGCCAGCTTCCTGATTCTGCAAACGCGGACCGGACCGAGCTTGAGCAGGCGCTCGCGGACGCACAGGCATTGGCGGCGACGATCCGAGGCGCAGCAGTAGAGCTCAACACTGCCCTCCGTCAGACTGACGCACGCCGCCCGGCTGCCAATCTGGAACTCACGACGGCGCGAAGGGAACTGGTCGCGATCGAAAGCCCCGAATCGACGCCCCCGGCCGGCACGGGACCGGTCGCCGATGCGCTGTTGGCGCAGCACCAGGCGAAGCGTCGTTCTACGGCCGCCAGGGTTTTCGCGCTCGAGCAGGAGATCGTCGCCCTGCCGGCTCGACACGCGCTGCTACAGGCCAAGGTGGCCGTATTAGACAAACAGAAGCTCCTGGTAGATCAGCGTGTCTCCGCGTTGCAAGCGCGGCTGCAGGAGGCCCTGCAGCACCAGGCAGCGCTCGAGCAGGCGGCGGCCGAGCAGGCCTCCGAAGCGTTCGCCAATCAGCATCCGGTGATCGCCGCACAGGCTGACAGAAACGCGGAGCTCGGGCGCCAGTTGAATGATCTCGTAACGGACACCAGTCGCCTCGCGTCACTCCGGCAGCGCGCCGCCGCCAGGCGAATGCAACTCGAAGACAGCGAGGCTGCTGTCGCCGAAGCGATGGGTATTGGTGCGAGAAGCCAGGATTACAGCGAGATCCTCCGACGAATACGCGACGAACTGCCGTCCTTGGGCACGCTTGGTCAGGCTGTTACCGCGCACCAGAAGCTGATCCTCGACGCGCGCCTGGCCAGGCTCCGGCTGCGAGCCCAACTTCGCTCGCTTGAGAACATCTCGGAGGCGGCCGGGCAACTCCTTGCGGCAACCGCAGTCGATCAGCCACCACCGCCATCCCGGGGCCGCGACACGCTCAATGAACTGCTGACAAAGCGCCGCAGCCTACTCGAACAGGTGATCTCAGCGTACGACACGTTAATCACGATCGCGGAGCAACTGATACACGACCAGGCAGACCTCCAAACGGACACGGCGGCCCTGCTCGCTTCGATCCGGGAACGGCTCGTCTGGCTACCCAACGCACCGGTCCTGGGCCGGGCGAGCGGCGAGCACGTTCGCATGGGGCTCGCCTGGTTTCTGCAGCCACCCGGTGGATGGTCCGGTGTTCTGCAGCGCGCCATCGACCGACTCATGGCGCACGTCCCGTCCAGCCTGTTTGGCGCGGCCCTGGTGGGCCTGCTTTTCACTCTTCGCAGAGGTCTGCGCACCCAGGAGGCCGCGATCGCCGAGCGGATCGGCCGGTATGGCTTGGACGGCCACACGCTCACGCCGCGCGCTATCGCAATCGCGCTGCTGCGCAGTCTGCCGGTCCCCGTCGCGCTTGTGTTCATCGGTGTTCTGCTCCGTGTCGATGCCGCCCAACTCATATTCGACGCCGCGCTGGGACACGGGCTGATTGGCACAGGCATCGTCATCGCGATCCTCGGCACATTTCACGCCTTCAGCACGGACAACGGCGTGTTCGATGCGCACTTGGGATGGACGCCACGGGCTCGCCTGGTACTGGATCGCAACCTGCGCTGGTTGATGGTCGTGCTGGTCCCAGTAACCATCGTCGTTGCGATGACAGATGCCAGCGGCATCGACGCGAACCGATACGGTGTCGGACGACTGGCTTTCATCGTAGCTTCCCTGGCACTGTCCGCTTTCTTCTTTCACGTCCTGCAGCCCCAGCGCGGGGCGTTCACAGAAATGTTGCGTGGCCGCCCGATCATCTGGCGTACCCGCTTCGTATGGTTTGGGCTGGTAGTGCTGATCCCGCTGGCGCTCGCCGGCATTGCGGCGTATGGGTATTACGACACCGCGAGCGAAATCCAGGACCGCCTGTTCTGGACAGGCTGGGTGTTGCTGCTTGGCCTGGTCACCTACAGCACGCTGGCCCGCTCAGTCGTTGTGATCCATCGACGGATGGCGCTCCAGCGGGCGCACGAGGCCAGGGAGCTGGCCCGTGCAACACGGGAACAGAAGTCGGCCGCGGAAGCCGCTGGCGAGGCCGTCCCAGAGCTCGACATCTCCGAGATCGACCTGTCATCAGTCAGCGCGCAGACACGACAGATCATTCTGGCGGCGGTCCTGGTGATCCTGGGACTCACCCTTTGGCTGATCTGGAGCGGACTGGTACCGGCACTGGGTGTCCTCGACAAGTCGGCCGCCTGGCATCGAACGGTCGGCACCGAAGCAGTTGCGGTGTCATGGGGCGCCGTGCTCACCTGCGCACTGATCCTGCTTGCGACCATCGTCGCCTACCGCAACCTGCCAGGGTTCCTCGAAAGCACGGTCTTCCGGCTCGGCAGCCTTGACCGCGGGTCTCGCTTTGCGGTCAGCACGATCGCTGGCTACGTGATCCTCGGCATCGGCGTGGTCATCGCCCTCCAGCGGATCGGCTGGGACTGGTCGCGCGCGCAATGGGTCGTCGCGGCACTCGGCGTCGGGCTGGGCTTCGGCCTGCAGGAGATCGTCGCTAACTTTGCATCCGGTATCATCATTCTGTTGGAACGCCCCATTCGCGTCGGCGATGCGGTGACCATTGGAGGTCTCAGTGGTACGGTCTCCCGAATGCAGATTCGTGCGACCACCATCACCGACTGGGACAACCTTGAGATCATCGTCCCTAACAAGGACCTCATAACGCAGCAGGTGACCAACTGGACGCTGACCTCCACCGTGACGCGCGTCGTCGTCAAGGTTGGCGTGGAATACGCATCCAATCCCGAGGAAGTGCAGCGCATCCTGCTCGAGACGGCCAAGTCGGTCGGGAATGTGCGAAGCACACCGCCGCCATCAGTATTCTTTCTCGGCTTTGGTGACAGCTCACTCAATTTCGAGGTGCGCGCATTCGTCAGCGAGTTGGGACACCGTGTCCCCGTCACCCACGAGCTCCACCGCCGCATTCACCGAGCCCTTAACGATGCCGGCATCGAGATCCCATTCCCGCAACGCGATCTCCACATGAAGCCCGGTCCCAGCGCAGTCCAGGCAGACGACCCTGCCCCCGATTGCGACGATCCAGGCGATGCCTGAGGAAGACGCGTCACAACCGTCGTCGTCCGATCGCCCCGGTTCGGATCTTATGGCCGTCGTCAGCCAAGCGACTCGTGCATGTCTGGCCGGTCCATCAAGGTCAACGAGGTCGGGTGCGCGAACAACAGGGTTGATGGCGCGTTCGCCCTCGCCTCGACGGCATCGCCCCCCGCGCTACTTGAAGCATGTACCGTCGAGTGCTGGCAGGTCGCCGCCGTGATCCCTCAAGCGCGCTCCGGGCGCGGATCGCGGAGTCTCGACTCCAGGACCTCTGTTACCGGCTTCATCTCCTGCTGGAGGGCTCGCTGGTAGTGGAGCCGCAGCCGGTTCAGGTGTGTGTACTTGACGATCGCGCCCTTACCCGGTGCGTGCCCCATCAGGTATCGGCGCTCGTGTTCGGACATGCCGCCATTTGCCATCGCCGTGGCGAACAGGTGACGGAAATCCTTCATTGTGGCGGCCCGAGGCCAGCCGAGCTGCCGTGTTATCTGATGGAACTCATCCGCGATGCGGTCGTAGGTCAAAGCCCCGGCGTCGCGCATCATTTCGTTGCGGATTTTCAGTTTGTCTCTTGCTGTGGCCGCGCTGGCGCGGCGTTGACGCTGCGCGTACTCGACCGCCAGGTCATCAAGCCCCGCACCCAGCAGCGGCGGGTGTTCCTGTCCCATGCGAGCCCTGCGGCGAACGTAGACGAGTCCTTTCTGATCGCCGCCCACGTCGATCAGTTCGGACCACGGCCGCGGCAGAGGCAGGCGCTTGTCGCGTCTCCCCTTCGTCGAATAGTCCAGTGCCGGAATACTCCGAACGGTCAACCAGTCAGCCTCGAGCATCTCGCGGAACATGAAGACCAGTTCCGTGGGCCTGAGCCCAAAGCGGACAATCGGAGCGAACAATCGCAGCTGGTAGTCATCACAGGCCCGCAGGAAATCTGCCGCCATATCGACCGTGATGTCCGGCTCGCGGACCATGTCATCGGTCGCGCGGCCTCGGCCAACCACACTCCGGACAAACGGGTTGCCAAGATCGCTGGGCAGCAGGCCACCGCGATGCGGGTCGATCGCCCAGGCAATCATCGCCCGGACCGTATCCATGACAAAGTCGGCCGCCTGCATTCGACCTGTCGCAGAGTTGCCGTGACCGTTGCGCGCAACGGTCACTCCGTTCAGGTAGGCAGCGAATCCCAGGGACAATTCTCGATCGACTCGGGAGACGCGACTGTAGCGGCGGGCGACCTCCGGCCGAGCAACATAGTCGCCAAAGTGCCGGAGCGCCGCTCGGTACCGTGCAACGGTCGACACGGCGAGAACGCCGGCGTCGGAGCGGCGTTCCAGATCCGCCAGATAGGCCCGGACGAGCTCCGGATGAGTCAGTCGCCGCCGCGTGCAACCAGAACGTCGGAACTCGATCAAGCGTTGATCAATGACCCGCGCTCGGGCTACCGCGTCAATCAGGTCACCGTCGACACGGTCCGAGAGGTTCTGGCGAGCTTGCCGATCCCACCACTGCAGGATGTAGTGGTCCCGTCTTCGGTAGACACGTACATGCTGTGGTGATTGCGACGTACCCGGGAACTCGACCACCCTCACGAGCCGGTGACGTTCACCATAACGCTGCGACCATGAGCGGCCGGTCGTCGTACGTTCCTTTGTAGTCACTTCCATCTCGAATGCCACCCGGGCCGCGGATCGCGGACGCTTTACCACTAGGCATCCGCGCACCCGCGGAAACCTGTGCCGCGGACACGCTCAACGTGCTGGCTGCCCTTTTTGCGCCAGACCGCATCCCCGAGGCGGATTCGAGGAATCCCCGGACTTGGTGGTGAGCTGCCGTAACCGCGTCTCGGAGCGAAGCGCTGTTTCCTGTCAGAGTTCGCGTGAGCCCCTCCGGGCTGGGTGTTCGAGTGATTTTTGGACATTTGGGCACAATCTGATCTACTGGCTAGCAGCGGCTGGCCGCGAGGCCGGAGGCACGCCCATCCAGCCGCCGGAGTACTTGAGGATTCCGCCATGGAACACGGCGTCATTGAGATTGAGCGTGTCGGCCGCACGTTTGAGTTCAGGCTTTGTCGGCGAGACCTCACGCTGGGGTCGGCCAGAACAGCGATCCGCGTGCCCTATTACTGGATGGGTCTGCCTGAGCTTCGGGAGCGCGGCGGTGGGCCCAATGCGCGACCGTGTCTTGATCTATGGTGGGCGATGACCGAGGCGCAGTCCTTCGTTGGCGATGAGCGTTTCGAAGCGGAAGTCATGCTCGTCCTGGCCGAGCTGTATCCGTACGTTGCCCGCGACAGGGGGCCCCAGCGTGTGTTTTCTGACGCATTGCTCAAACCAGGCGCCTACGGCGGTGAGCGCGAGTACTCGCTTCCCGCGGCGGAGTGGCGCCGACTTCTGAAGGTCTGCCGGGCACAGGATCCGGCTGCGATTGATCGAGAGGCACGGAGCCTGCTCATCGACAATCAGCCGTCGGCGGATGAAATGCCGGACTATCAGAAGGCGTGCCAGGCGTGGGTTGGCAACGGGATCGCTGCACTCCGCCGCGGCGGCGTAGGTGCGCTGCGGGGGTATGCTCAATCCGACATGACAGAGTGGATACGCCGATATCGTCGACGCGGCAAGCTCGTCCGAGTACGGCTCTTCATCGACATGCTCTCCGCAGAGGCCGCCGCGGCCTTTCGCGTGTGCTACGCCAACGCGTGGGCGCAGATCATCGCGACACTGGTCGCAAAGGGCCTGCTCGATCCGCTCGGGGAACGTCTTCATCGCTTCTGGCACAACGTAGTTCGGGTCGAGGACCGCGATCTCTTTGCCGGCCTCGTTCCGGCTCTTCACCCCTTATCTGAACGCATATTTCGAAGTTCCGACTACCGCGAAGCACTCCGCGCATGGCTCCATTCCGCCAGCGCGCGCGGCGTTGACAACTGGGAGTGCCCGGAGTTCTGGGACGTTTTCGCGGTCATTCTCGCCGCCGCCGCAGAACATAAACACCTGCGTAACGAACAGAACTCGAAACGTCGGAAGCCAGAACCAGAGGCAGAGCAGGAAGGCGTCCATCAAGCCGCAGAGGACGATGTCGTCGCGGACCAATTCGCCGCCTACGCTGCGGACCGATCACTCGCCTGCTCGGTGTGCGGCAGTCGGGTCAAGTTCACTGAGGTTCATCCCGACGATGACCGCGAAAGCGGTGTTCGCATCAGGTACGAGTGCGTTCAGTGCGAACAGCCCGGCGAGGTAGAGGCCTGAATAGCACCGCCGCTCGCGCGCGGGTCAACTGGAACCGCCCGGCTGCCCGGTCGCCCGCCGCCGCCCGCGCCGCGCTCTGATGCACACGCTGCCATCACGCTCGTCACCACCAGCCGCCGTGCCCAGTCGATCGCATAGCGGACAGCTTGACCTTCCGTCCGTGGCGGTGAGGTCAGGTCTCCCGGCCGAAAGAGACAGGTTCCGCTAGGCTAGAGCCGATTCCGCGCTTGGCGAATTCAGTCTACCAACCTCCTCAGTCACCCCCGGACGCGCCGCGCACGCTCGATGTCCACCGCCGTGTTGCGGGCGGCCCATGAAAGTGCAAACACCCGTCGATCAAACCACTGCGCGGATGCCTAGTGGCAGCAGCGTTGTTCGCTGCCGCCGACGGCACTCGCGCCTCCTCTGGAAAGGAAGCACGAAATGCCCGTTAGCAAGAACAGTGACCAGCAAGCCGTAAACGAGCCCCCCGCGATCCCACCCGCTGCATGGTGGGACCTGCAACGGCTCGCCGAGTTGCTGGCCAAGGACGCGATCAGTTGGCCGAGCGGACTGTCAGCACAACAGGACGAACAGCTCTTGGAAGCGGTTCGGAGTCGCCGTCGCTCTCGGCTGGTCACGATCATTTCGCGCCAGATCGCACACGATCTGGCGCGCGATGAACGACAGGAGGAACCAAATGATTGCCGTGAAGTTTGACCCGAAGTTACCGCTGCGGTTCGTGCGCTACCTGCGAATGTCGACCGAAATGCAGAACGCGCGGTCCCCCGACCAGCAGCTTGACGAGATCAATCGCCAGCTTCAGCGGACCGGATACCCCTGGGTTCACGTAGCCGATTTCCGCGACGACGCGATCTCGGGTCGTCTCATGCGCAAGCGCCCAGATTTCACCCGCATGATCGAAGGCATCAAAACGGGGTCTTTGCAAGTCGATGTCATTGCAGTCGATACGATCGAACGGCTCGGCAGAATGAACGAGCTGCAGGCACTGCGCTACGAACTGCAGGTCAAGTATGGCGTCCTGGTCGTCACCGCCGACTCGCACTTTAGTGACCCGACCAGCGCTGCCGGCAAGGCGCTCGGCATGGTGGAGAACATTCGCGCCACCACGCATGGAGACGCCTTGGCTCACAACGTTCGCCGTGGCAAACTGGATACGGCAAAGAACAAACGCTGGCCCGGCGGACCCGCGCCACGTGGCCATCGCCTGCAGAGCATCATGAAACCGGATGTCGAGCCCGCTGAAGTCGCCTATCGCGTGCTCGTCCCCGACCCGGCCACAGCGCCGGTCATTCGCGAGTACTTTCGGCTGGCCCATGAAAACGGATGGGGCGGCGGCCGCATCGCCAAGCACCTGAATTCGGACCCCGACTGGGTCGCGAAGCACGGCAAGGTCGCCGGTTCGACGGTTGACTATCATCTTGCCAACCCGATTCACAAGGGCACCCTCCGGTATAACCGCTTTCAAACCGGTATTGCTGATGACCGCCGCGTTGCGACTCGGAACGATGAATCGGACGTGGTCCACGTGGAGAACTACTGCGAACCGATTGTGGATCCGCCTGTGTTTGATTCGGTCCAGGAGATGCGACGCGTACGCAGCGATCAGATTCGTTCCGCTCGTACGGCGCGTAAACAGTCCGGTGGGAAGCAGATCATGCCGGTGGCGCCCGGTGTGACCGTTAGGTACCCGTTGACAGGACTGGTGCGGTGTGGTGTCTGTGGCGGATCGATGCGCCCCAACAGCAGCCGGCACGGTCGGTACCAGTACGGCTACTACTATTGTCCTCACCTCTCCGACGGTCGCTGTACGAACCGTCAGCGTGTACGCATCGACTGGCTGTGGCGCGTTTTCGTCGCGCGGCTGCGCGACCAGTTGTTCCCGCTTGGCGCGGACGGTGACGGTGGTACGCCTTCGTGGCTCAGTGAACTCGTGGCAGCCATCCGAGCGGAGCTGTTGCGCCGAGCCAAGCAGAAACAGGACGATCGTCCATTGCTCGAACGTGATCTGGAGGACCTGCTGGAAAAGATCAGCGGATGGTCTCAGTCGCTTGCCAAACCCGATCTCAGCGCGGCCGTTCGCGCGCACATTGAGCAGGAGTTCAACGCAGCCCTTGCTCGTCAACAGAAGCTCGAGGACGAACTCGCCGGGCTGGCCCACGACGTTGAGCGCGCCGACAAGATGCTCGACGTGGAGGGCGTAGTCGACCGCCTCCGCCACCTGTCTGAATTGCTCGGCACCACGAATCCGACTGCGCTCAACGTCGAGTTGGCACGCCACGTCGAGCAGATACTCGTTCATCCGGATGGTCGCGTCACGATGCGTACGCACCGTCTCGGAGCGTTCGAGGGCGTGACCGGGTTGCTGGCGATCCCGGCCGGTCACACGCCAGATTGTTCGTTGAAGTCGGCCGGCGCGACCGGCAACGGCATCGTCCAGCCGCGCAAATCGTTGCTAGCCAGGCACGATACCAACGGGTCAGTGACCAACAGTACGGGCGCCGCGCCGCGAGTCGATCTCACCTTCACCAAACTGCCCGACCGCTGGGTGGACGAACACGTGGTGCAGATTCCCAGGCGTCATACCTTCGCGCACCTGCGTGCGCATGACGTGGCGAAGAAGAAGCAGGAGACCGACTGGTCGAATGCCAAGCTGGCGGAGCACTTCGGCGTGTCGGGACCGACGATTCGCCACGCGCTCCAGATTGCCAGCCGCCGCGAACCGCCTTGTGACGACGATCGGTAGGTAGCCCCCGAACATTCAAATCCGCCGCACGGGGCAGCCGGCTTGGGCCGGCTCGCCTCGTTCCATGTGACGGACAATCACCTAACGCCATGAGTACACCGTGTTTACGCTGCACTTGCCGAACGGAAGAGAAACCCGCATGGCGCCCAGTACAGGGTCCTGTCTTGGGCGGAATACGGAAAAACGTGCGGGTGGACTTGGGTGTCCGTTCCGCGGCGCCGGCGATTCGCCGTTGACCTCCAAACCGGCGACCTGAGGAGCCGGATGTACAATCGTGCACGTCCGGATCGGTGAAGCCACCGGAGCGGGGATCCCCGGGGACCTGGGCCGCTTGAAGAGCTGTCGACATCGGGATCGGCTCTGATCAGCGGGGTCAGGAAGGACCGTTGATCGTACTTCCGCGTCCACGAATCTCCTCAATAATCCCGACCGTTCTCAGCCTGCGCAAGCCTCGAGGCTTGGTCAGTCAGCCTTACACTTTGCACCCGTCACGCGGTGCATCGACTCGTGCAGCCGCTCGCCCAGAACGCCTCCGGCGTTGCGTTCCCTGTCCGCCCGATCTCCGCCGCCAAGCTGATGCCACCATTCGACCGGCTTCGGTGGAGCGTCCTTCCAATCGGCATCCTTGTCGTAGAAGAGGTAAATGTCCCAGGCCGGCCCGCGCTTGACGAGGTCGCCGCGAAAGGCGCTCCCGGCCAAGTGGGTCCGTGGGTCGTGGAAGTGTCGCAATCGCGGATCGCGGAACTGTTGGGCAGTCTTCTCCGCAGCTTTCCTGGTGTCCGTCGGCAGCATGTCGATCCAGATCAGGCTGACGCTGATGTCCGCATCGGGGAAGTCCTTCAGAATGGCCTTCTGCACCTCACGGGCGCCTGTGATGCACGCCGGTCACGTCGGCGAGAGCAAGGTCACGAATCTGTGGCGGCCCTTCGCCTTGTTGAAGTGCTTCTTGAGCGAATCGAGCGACTCGCTGAGTGACGTGATCTCGACGGGCTCTTGCGGCGTCGCCGACTGGGCGTCCGACGGACCGGATTCACGCTGCGACAAGTCGAGCTCCAGTTGAAGCGGTTCGCCATCACGTTTCACATCGAGTTTGGCGCGGTCCGAGGCGGACCATGCCTCGATCAGTTCCACGTCCGTCATGTCCGCGACGGATTTTCCATTGACCATCGTGATCACATCACTTTCGCGTACACCTGCCTTCTCCGCCGGCATGCCGGCGACCGTGCCGAGGACACGCAGCTGTTGCCCCTTGGCGTGCGGCGCCATCATGATGCCGAGCCGAGGTCTTGAGGGGGCGGGTGCGACAGCACAGTTGGCTGGCGCGGCGCCGGCTGACGACTGCACAACCTTGCGCCCAGGCACCACGGCTGACCCATCACCCGTCTTGCCGAGCAGACGAGCCGTCTGGCCGCGCACTTCGTCGTACCAGTCCGTCTCGACCGGCGGCTGTTTGAGGCTATCGACCCAGAACGTGCTCTGCTGGCCATTCCCGCGGCCAACGAACAGGAGTTGTTTCGACCAGCGATCCGTCAGCGGAACCGTCGTGCCCCAGATGGTGCCTTGGGGGTAGTACAGCGTGGCGTCCCACAGCGGCATCTGCTCCGGCGGAACATCCCGCATGTCGGCCAGACGTTCCTTGAGGAAGTGTCCTTCGGGAATCGCGGCGATCGCATCGGCGCGATGCGGGAAGAACATGTCGCGTGAATAGGCGATTCCACTGAGCCGGTTCTCGTCGTAGAACTGCGTGACGCGCGGATCGGTGAACATTCGTGCCGCCTGGCGAGCCGTTTGCTCGTTGTCCGAGCCGAGCATCGGGATCCAGACGACGATGACGCTGAGTTCGTCGCGTGAGTAGGCTTCGACCGCTTCCTTCAGCACCGCACGGGCGCCGTAGACGCAGCCCCCTCAGGTCGGCGACAGCAGCGCTACGAGGCGCGGCCTGTTTTTCTCTCGATTGAAAGCGTCGACCAGTGGCTGAATGGAGTCTTCGAGCACGCCGACGTGGACCGGCTTGCGCGGCGAGTCTGTGCTTGACTCCGTGATGACCGAGGCCGGGACGTCGATCGTGGCGGTCTGCATGCCGCGTGCGGCCTGGTCGGTCTCTTCTTCGGTCGCTTCGACGACCTTGTACCCGGCCAGCGCCAGGTATTCGACAGCACGCTCGGGCGTCATAGGGCTGTCTTCGGTGACAATCAGTGACACCAGGCCGGACTCGTCGTCGGCGCTAAGTCGAACCAGGCCCTTGATGCCGCGCAGTGCTGCGACCACGCCAGCCGCTTCGTTGCGTGTGGTGGGCTTCAGGACGATCAGCTTGGCCCGAACGATGTTGCCATCGCATGCCGGCGGCTGACCCTCGCCTGACCGTGGAGTGCCTGTCGAAACCGTCGTTGCCTTAGCGGCAGGGCTGCAGCAGCCCGGCGCGCCCTTGGCCGGCTGCGACTGTTCCATCACGCGAGTATTCTGCTTGGGAAGTGCGCAACAGGGCGCCGCACCGGCCCTGGGTTCCTGCAGTCCAAACGCTGCCGTGCCTGCGGCCAAGACTACGGTCGCGGCCAGCACTACGAACAGTCTCATGAGCGATCTCCTTGCGGTTACGCCCGCCTGGCCGAGTTACAGTCTACACCCTGCATCCAGGTACAGGGTCAAGGCGATTCTTCCGCCTCGACAGGATCAGACGAATCCGGGCGAGACCTGAGGAGGCGTTCAAGACGCACCGTGAACTCGGCCGGCGGTTCGAAACGCTTGAGCCTATCGACAATGAAGCCCTCCGCGTCGATGAGCACCACATGCGGGACCGACCTGACCGCGTACAGTTTCGCCAAGCCGGGGTGTTCGTCCAGATCGACTCGCACCAGTTCTAAGCTTGCGAGCAGCTTCTTGACCGACGCGTCGGAAAGAGTCTCGCGTTCGAAACGAATGCATGGGGCGCACCAAGTCGCCCAGAAGTCGAGCACGAGCGGTCGTTCAAGCTTGTCAGCTTTCGCGATCGCCTCCAGCAGGAACCCCGGAGACTCCTTCGGTACTTCGGGCGCCTTTTCGCGCTTCGGGCGTGGCTTCGTCGTCGGCTGACTTGCTGCCGGTTCAACAAGTTCGATCTTGTATCCCATGCCCCGAATCAACTTGCCGAACTCGTCGGGCTTCGTCGCCCTCGACGAATAGCTGATTGTGACCTGCTCCTTCTCGTAATCCCAGTTAATCTTGATCGCATTCTTGGTCCCATCCAGGGACGCTGTGACCGCGTTCGGTCACCCCACTCACAACGCGCCGGACTTTGTCCGCTTCATGCCGAGAACACGGTACGCCACGGTGCAGAGGGCCGGTTGCGTCTGGGACGCTTCATTGCCGCGGACCACCTGCTGTGTGTCCTGCTGTTCCTGCAGAACTGCCGCTATGACAAGCGGCATGGAGAGAAGTGCGCATAGTTGCAGCATGACCTTTGCTCCTGATTACGGCCGACGGCCATCGACCAACAACGCATTGTAAAGCCTGCTTTGTAAAGCCTGCACCTGCGTGCAAGGTCAAGCCCACGTGTGGATCGAACTGAAGGTCTGCGGCCGGAGAGGTCAAGCAAGCCGTGGGGGAGGAGCATTACCATTGGAATCGGAGGCCCACGACGACCCGATAGTCAGTCTCTGCACGATGGTCAGCGAATTCCTGAATCACAGGCAGTTGAACCGATGCTTCGAGTATCCAGCGCTCGGTGATGAATTGCAGGCCCGGTGACAGAAACAGTTCGTGCGACCCGTCAGTCAGGTATCGACCATTGATCTCGCCAACCACGTCAAACTCGTACGCGTCATCCGGTTCAAACACGGACGGAAACAGGCGATACGAGTAGGACATATCGTACCGGAGGGCATCGTGCCTGAATTCGTCGCGCCCGGTGTTGAACTGATAGATGAGGTCCGCGTCGAATTCGCTGCGGTCGCGCTGCCAGGTGAAGACGGTCCCGATGATGGGATCGTAGCTGTCGCTCGTAAAATCTGAGTCGCCGCTACGGATACTCAGGCCCCCGAGCGCCGCCCACCGCAGTGTCTCTTTGGGTCGTCGATCATCCTGCCAGAACCGGTATTTCGTCAGGAACGTCAGGTCGGCGATGCCGTCGTGGGCGTTTTCGATCCGACCGAGCATTGGATCCACGGCATCGACTTGCCGGTTCATGTAAGGGACGGTCAGAAAAGACGAAAGGTTCTCCGTCCAACCGTAGACGTACGTCCCCTTGACGGCTGACATGTTCACCTGCTCGACGGAAGGTCCATCAGCCTCGCTGTACTCATACTGCAGGCGAAAGATGCTTCCGCCTCGGCGCGGCGTGAGCGCCACGTCCGTGTTGATCGATCCAGCGAGCGTAGCATCAGGAACACACGCCAGAATCAGCGCCCCGACCAAGTAGTTCCTGCATCGGCCGTTCGAGGCTCGCATCGGTCAGGCGCCCAAACCGAGCAGCTCCGTCAGGAACGCACTGACGAGCGTTGAGATTGCGGCGTTCGCCGCCGATGTGCTGATGAAGAAGCCGGGATTTGGCCCCAGGCAGCCCGACAGGCTTAACATCACCACGCCAGGCGCGGCGAGACGGCCCCATCGCGCACGTCGACTCAAGGTCATTCTTCGTCCCGTCCCGCTTGCGGCCCCTCGTATGCGCCGCCACTCGTCTCGACCCGAACGGGAGTGAAGCCGCTCTCCTTCACCGCCCGCCAAAGATGCACAGGTGCAACGGATGTGTCTGGTTCAAAGGTCACGGTCGCTCGCCCCGTTTCGAGGTCGAAGGCGACATTCTTCACACCGTTCACGCGCTCGACCGAGCGCTTGATGTTGTTCACTCAAAACGGTCACGTGACACCGCGAATGTGGATGATCGCATCCGCGACAACATCGCGTTGGACGGCCGGAGCTGAGTCACTCCTTGGCGTCGTTGCGCAACCCGCCAGAGGACCGGTGACGGCAAACGTCATCGCCGCAATCGTCGCCAAGCTCTTCATTGAACATCGTCGTTGTCGCCGCAGCAATTGCCGCAACAACCGTGCTTTTGCGTTGTCACGCCATCGCCTGCCCTTGGCGCGCCGAGCGGGCAGCGATCTTTGCACACAAGTTCGCCCGTCAATGGACAAACGACCTTTCCAGGGCAGTCCGCACCATTGGCCGGTGAGAGCGCCATTGCACCAAAGGCCAGCGCCGCCGTACCGATCCCTAGAAACGAAGCAAGTAACCACCTGCGCGTCATGGAGTGTCTCCTTTCAAACGAGTGAGTACCTCGCATCGATCCTTACTTGCAC
The DNA here is from genome assembly GCA_030428945.1 of Phycisphaerae bacterium. GTDB lineage: Bacteria > Planctomycetota > Phycisphaerae > UBA1845 > Fen-1342 > JAUIEC01. Next base: position 136,244 of record JAUIEC010000008.1, read on the forward strand.
GGCAGCGCTTCAACGCGTCGCCGAGCGCCTTCCGAACGCGCCGCAGATCCTTCATCTTCGCATCAACCTCAGCCACACGCCGCTCGATCAGACTTTGCACCTCGTGCCGACATGCTGTTGGTGCGTCGGTTTCGACGTCCAGGAGGGCGCGAATGTCGTCCAGCGTGAAGCCGATGGCTTGCGCTGAGCGAATGAAGCGAAGCCGATCCACGTCTTCCGCAGCGTACATGCGATAACCGCTGCTGCTCCGAGCGGAAGGAACGAGCAGTTCCTGTTCCTCATAGTACCGCAGAACCGACGTTGCAACGCCCACCGATGTGGCGGCTTCGCCTATCGTCATCAAGCCATCACCGGTCGCTTTCGTGGTCATCATGAGAGAGTATACACCTTCAACCTAAGTTGAAGGTCAAGGCCGAAACTCGAGATAGAGTCAAATCACTCTCATTCTGCGAGATCGTGGCTCATGGGCTGACGCCGCCCAAGTTGGTCACGACATGGATTTGATCGGCCCCGGGTTCAAATCCGGCTTGGCGGATTGCGGTTACCATCCGATCTCGCGTTGTGGCGTTGCCCGCGCCCACGACGATCGTCGCGTCACCGGTCGCATAGCTCACCCGGACGGCGAGCACATCCGATACGTCGCGCAACCGCCTTTCGAGTGTCGCGGCACATCCGTCGCAGGTCATGCCGCCAATCGGGACCGACAGAGTCACCTCTGCAGCGGAGACGACATCGGCAGGACTCGCTGGCGAAACCACGTAGCGAATGTAGTTCGGGAACAGGACCATGGCGAGGACGAAAACCGAAGCAATCCACAAGCTGGCCTGTCGAATGCGGCTCGGGCCGGGCGCGCAGCAGCCTGCCTCCGTCGCCGGATGCGGTCGATAGGTCTGGTAGAACCCGATCGCGAGCAGAATCACGGCGACGGCGACCAGGGGCCGGCGCCACTGCTCAAAGAACCCGCCGACACCGGCCGCCGAGGCACCGAAGGCGATCAACAGCAACGGTAGCCAGCAGCACGCGGACGACATCAGCGCCGCAAGGAGCGAACCGCCTGCAGCGATGGCGCCGCCGCCGGCGCGCGCGGAGTCCGGCTGCGTTGGACAGCAGACATCGCCGCAACAGTCAGCAGCCGGAGTGTCGGTTTCGGACGGTAAGGGCACTCCCGATTGAAGACGGCAACGTCGAACGACGTCGTTGACGCTTGCAAGGCAACAGCGTCCGAGCGGATTCGTGAGCTCACACCGGCAACCCGGTCCCTTCATCTCGGCTTGAATCTGCTCGGCAACGGTCGCATGGCCATGCTGCTCGAACTCGCGCTCGATGTCCTCGATAGAGTGATTGAAGCAGTAGCAGATCGGGCGCGGGCTACCCGCTTCCTTCAGGCCGAACCTGACCTTCAAGTCGCTCTTGGCAAAGACCGCCGAACCGTCTTCAGCGAAGTAGACGGTGTCGCACTCGGCGTTTTCACACACTCGGAGAGACGCCGCGCTCGGAACCCGACGAGGTTCACGAAGGAGCGCGTTCAACGTGGTGGGTTTCACCGGCCTGGCCGGGCGGCCGCAAGCCGGACAGAATCGTTGATCAGAGGTCACGTCGCGATTGCGATACATGGGCATTCCTAACAGCAATCGGCTCGACTGCGTTTGCGAAGATCGACGAGCACCGGGCAACCGCGTCGCGACTTTCGGCATCGATTCAGGGCCTTGCCGAGTGTGGTCCTGACGAACTTCATCTCAGCCAGCTTGCGGTCCAGTTCTCCGATCCGGTGTTCCAGCAATCGCTGCACGCTCTTGCAAGACGACTTGCTGTCGAGTGCGAGCAATTCGCGAATGTCGTTGAGCGAGAAGCCAACGCCCTGGGCGGCCCGGATGAATCGCAGCCGTTCCACGGAGCGCTCGTCGTAGACGCGGTATCCGGAGGCAGATCGCTCCGGCGCCGCGAGCAGCCCCGCCCGTTCGTAGTAACGAACGGTCGTCGTCGGAACCTCCGCCGCTTTGGCCAACTGTCCGATGTTCATGAGCCACCTTCTCTATTCTAAACCTTGAAGCTAAGTGCAAGGTCAAGCGTAGCGGGAATGGGCGAGGTGTCGAAGGTGGGTTTGCCCCCCAAATAGATCGAATCACATCATGGCGTTACAGGCCTGCGGCTCGGGACCCTGTCGGCCGTCGCCCGCCCCGAGTTGGCGACGGCCGATAGGGTGGGCTGCTGGCCGGTCCTGCGGACGGGCTCCCGGAGGCTTGAGCGGCCTGAGCTTCTCGTTCGGCTTACTGTTCACCATCGCCAGACCGCATGAGCCGTAGGCCGTTGAAGACGACCAGCAGCGACGCCCCCATGTCGGCCGCAATCGCCATCCACAGGTTGGCCAGTCCCGGGACCGCCAGCGCCAGGAAGATGGCCTTGATTCCGAGCGACAGGGAGACGTTCTGGACGATGATCGACTTCGTGCGGCGACTGTGACGCAGCAGCCACGGCAGCTTGTTCAGGTCGTCGGCCATCAGGGCGACGTCGGCCGTCTCGAGCGCAGCATCCGTGCCGCCGACGCCCATCGCTACCCCGACACTCGCTGCGGCCAGCGCGGGCGCGTCGTTGATTCCGTCGCCCACCATCACAACGTGCTCGTGCGACGCGCGCAGCGATTCGACGGCGGCCACCTTGTCCGCCGGGAGCAGCTCGGCCTTGTATTCGATGCCACCGCATTCCTCGGCGATCGAGCGGGCTGTCCCCTCGTTATCTCCGGTCAGCATGATGACACGTTCCACGCCGGTGCGCCGAAGTGCGGCAACTGCAGCGGGTGCGTCCGCGCGAAGGCGATCGGACAGGAGCACGATACCGAGCGGCGCTTGCGAGGAGGCCAAGCCAATCACGGTGTGATAGCAGTCCTCGTGCTCGGACATCAGACGATGCATCGCCTCGGTGCACACATTTCGTTCTTCCAGCAGTCGGTGACTCCCAAGCAGGAAGGACTCCCCGGCGACCGTCGCCTCGGCCCCCTTGCCGCGAATCGCCTGGAAGTCGCTGCAGGCTGGTGCCGCGATCCCCTGCTCCTGAGCATGCCGCACGATCGCCTCGGCGATCGGATGTTCGCTGCGCTGCTCGATCGCCGCCGCGAGTTCAAGGACACGCTCAGCCGTCGTCCCATCGAGCGGGACTACGTCCTGTACGGCCGGTTTCCCCTGTGTCAGGGTGCCCGTCTTGTCGATGGCGACGACACGTGTGCGCCCGATGACCTCCAGGAACTCGCCGCCCTTGACCAGCACTCCGTTTCGGGCGGCGGCCGCGAGTGCACTCACGATCGAGACTGGCGTCGAGATGACCAGCGCGCATGGACATGCGATGACCAGCAGCACGAGGCTGCGATAGAACCAGGGTGCCCAAGCCTCCCCGGCGACCAGCGGTGGACCGATGCAGATGACAAGGGCCACGAGCACGATCGCCGGCGTGTACCAGCGGGCAAACCGATCGACGAACTGCTCCGAGCGGGATCGACGGGACTGCGCCTGTTCAACCAGCCGGATGATGCCGGCTACGACGCTGTCCCCAGCCGGCTTGGTGACCCTGACGATCACGGCGCCGTCCTGGTTGATCGTTGCTGCAAAGATGTCGTCGCCGACCGACTTGGCGACCGGTGCCGATTCACCGGTAATCGGAGCCTGATCCACCGTCGTTTCGCCTTCGACAACCGCGCCGTCGAGTGGAAACTTCTCGCCCGGGCGAACGACGATCCGGCTGCCAACGCCAACTTCTCCGGCCGGCCGCTCGTGCTCGGAACCATCCGGTTCGATCACACGAGCCTGTTCCGGGCTGAGTTCCATGAGCGACTGAATGGCCCGTCGTGCCCGGTTGACGCTCCAGGTCTCAAGCAAGTGAGAGACGGCGAAGAGCATGGCGACCGTCGAGGCTTCCAGCCATTCGCCGAGACCGACCGCACCGATGACCGCGATCGTCATCAACACGTTCATGTCGAGTCGCAGCCGGGTCAGTGCCGCCCTGGCCTTCGGAGCGACGTAGCGCCACGCCGCTGCGATCGCGACAAGGTAGGCGACGACAGCGGGCCACGGCGCATGATGGACGCTCGCGGCGGGCACGAAGGACAATGCGACACCGAGGGCCGTGCCGGTCGCGGACAGAATGGCCATCCTCATAGGCCCGCGCGTGGCGGCCGTATCCACTCGCTGAGTATTGCTGGTGGCGTCCACAACGGTGGCGTGCATTCCGGTGGAATCGACGCGCGCAACGATCTGCTCGACGGTGATCAACACAGGGTCGTATTCAACCCTCATCGTGGCCTGCATCAGATTGAATGACAGGTCAGCGATGCCGCCTTCACCCGAGAAGGCTTTGCGGAGCACGTCGACCTCGTCCGGGCAGTCCATCCCTTCGATCTGAAGTGTCGTTTGAATCGGTGAGTTCTCAGCCCTCAAGCGGACTCCTCCGGTGTTACACGGGCACCCTGTCGGGCGAAGACACGGTAAAGTAATGGAAGTACGAACAACGTAAGCAGCGTAGACGTCAGAATCCCGCCGATGACCACCGTCGCGAGTGGTCGCTGTACCTCTGCCCCGACACCCGTCGATATAGCCATCGGAATAAACCCGGCCGCGTCGGTGATACCGGTCGCAAGCACCGGGCGGAGACGCTGCTTGGCAGCCGTCATCACGGCCTCTCCGAGTGCGAGCCCATTATCGCGCAACGAACGGATCGCAGAGACCAGGATCTGACCGTTGAGCACTGCGATACCAGCCAGAGCGATGAACCCCACGGCGGCACTCACGCTGAAAGGCATCCCGCGGTACCACAGCGCAAAGACGCCGCCTACCGCCGCAAACGGGATACCGGTGTAGATCAACAGCACATCACGGAGATTCTTGAGACTGAAATACAGCAGCAAGAACACGATCAGCAGCGTGATGGGGACGACCACGCTGAGCCGCAGCCTGGCACGCTCCAGGTTTTCGAACTGCCCGCCCCAGTCCATGACGTATCCGGCGGGCAACGCGAGTTCATCGGCCACGCGCTGCTTTGCCTCCGTGACGAATGACGCGATGTCCCGACCGACAATGTTGCATTGCACGCGCAGCAGACGCCGGCCCCACTCCCGGTTGATTGTCGCCACTCCTTCGACATCCGTAACCGTGGCCACGCTTTGAAGAGGAACGCGGGGGCCTATCTCTGTTGGAATGAGCGTCTTGGCAAGCAGTTCACTGTCAGCTCGGTGCGCGTCCGGCAACCGCACGACCAACGGAAACTGTCGCTGACCCTCAAAGATGTCACCGACTTTGCGCGTACCAATCGTCTCGATGAAATCGAGCACGTTCCTGGCCGGAATGCCGTAGCGCCCGATCTCACGCTGGTCGACGGCGATGCGTAGCGTAGGCTGACCGGTCATCTGGTCCACGGCAATGTCCGAGGCGCCTTCGATCTCGAGCAGGATTTCCTGCACGCGGTTGCCCAGCCGGACGAGTTCGTCGAAGTCATCACCGTAAATCTTGATGCCCAGGTCGGAGCGAATGCCCGAGATCATCTCGTTCATTCGCATCTCGATCGGTTGCGTAAACACCATGTTCAGCCCAGGAAGGTCGCTGACCTCTTCCTGCATTGCCGCCACGAGATCCGCCTGCGACGTTGCCCGCGTCCAGGCCTCACGTACCTTGAGCGTCATGAAGATGTCCGTCAGCTCGATGCCCATCGGATCGGTCGCGACCTCGGCAGTTCCGACCCGGCTCCATACGTGTTCGATTTCGTCAGGGAACTTCTCGAGCAGGAGTTGCTCAATCCGAGTGTTGTAGCGGGCCGACTCATCAATCGACACGCCCGCGAGCCGAATCGTGTTGATCACCGTGGAGCCTTCGCTCAGTCGCGGTATGAACTCACCGCCCAGGTTCCAGGCCACTGTGCCCGCAGTCCCGAGTAGTGCCGCAACGCCGAGGAAGACCAGCATCCGAAGCCGCACTGCCCACGACAAGCACCAGCCATAGACCGCCCCAAGGCAGCGTGCCACCAGCCCCTCTTTCTCCCGCGCTCTACGCGGCAGCAGGTAGTAACCCAAGACCGGCGAAAGGAACACAGCGATCAGCAGCGCGCCTGTCAGGGCGAAGATGAAAGTCCACGCCATCGGGCGAAACAGCTTGCCTTCAATGCCTTCGAGCGTGAGGATCGGCACGAACACGACGACGATGATGCCCATGCCGAAGATGATGGGCCGCACGACCTGTTGACTCGACTCCAGAATGACCGACATACGCTCGCTGCTCGTCAGTGATCGGCCGAGTTGACGTTGCCGCGTTGCCAACGACCGCAGGTTCGACTCGGTCATTACGACCGAACCGTCCACGATGATGCCGAAGTCGATGGCTCCGAGACTCAACAGACTCGCCGCGATGGCGAACTCTGCCATGCCGAACACCGCGAACAGCATTGCCATGGGAATCGTCACCGCCACCAATAATCCCGCTCGGACGCTCCCCAGCAGCACGAAGAGCACCACCGTGACCAGAACGGCCCCGGCGGCCAGATTGTGTTTGACGGTGCCGATGACCTCTCGGACCAGATCCGTGCGGTCATAGACGATTTCGATGGTCACATCTTCCGGAAGCGATTTTCTGACGCCATCCAGACGGATCTTCAGCGCCTCGGTGACGACATTGCTGTTCTCCCCCATCAACATGAAGGCCAGCCCGAGCACCGCCTCGCCTTCACCCTGTGCCGTGACCATTCCCCGTCGAATCTCGTGGCCTATCCGCACATCGGCGATATCACGAATTCGGACCGGCGTGCCGTCGTAGGCGACCAGCACGATGTTCTCGATCTCTTCGATGCTGGACACGCGACCCAGTCCGTGCACCAGTCGTGATTCCCCTCCGGATACGACCTGCCCACCGCCGACGTTGTGGTTGTTCTCCTCCAGCGTCCGAAAGACATCCCCCAGCGTCAGTTCGTACTTGAGCAGCGCGTCGGGCGACACCACGACATGAAACTGCTTTTCCTTGCCGCCCCACGAGTTGACCTCCGCAACCCCTGGAACCTTGCGCAGTTCAGGCTTGATGACCCAGTCGTGCAGTGTGCGCAGTTCCTCGAGGGTGCGTTGCGGGTCCTGAGAGCTAACGATGTAGTGGAAGACTTCCCCCAACCCCGTTGCAATCGGGCCGAGCTCCGGGCGACCGATGCCTTGAGGAAGTTCGACGGATGCCAGGCGTTCGGACACGTATTGCCGCGCATCAGTGATTTCCGTCGCATCGTCGAACACGGCGACGACCTGCGAAAGGCCGAACTTCGAGACTGAGCGAACGCTTGACAGCCCCGGCAGTCCGCCGATTGCGAGTTCCACCTGCAGCGTGATCTGCTGCTCGATTTCCTCAGCGTTCAAGGCGGGCGCGACAGTGTTAACCTGCACCTGGATCGGCGTTGTATCCGGAAACGCGTCCACCGGGATGTGGATTAGCCGCCATGCGCCGAACCCCATGCCAACGCCAAACAGCAGCAGCACCAGGAGTCGGTTCCGTAGAGCGATTTCAACGATCCGGTTCATCACGCACCCGCCTTAGTCGTCCACACAGCCCGCCCCCAGACGCGACTTGAGAAATTCGGACTTCATCGTGAACGTGCCGTCCACGACCACCGCGTCATCCGGCCCGATGCCAGCGACAATCTCAACGGTGTGGCCGTTCTGCTCCCCGACGACCACGCGGCGCAAGTCAAACAGGTCCGCAGCTGCTCGAACGAACACATAAGGCTGCTGCTCGATGCGTTGCAGGGCTTCTTTCGGAACACGCAGCGTCGAAACGGCATCGTCGAGGATCACGCGTACCTCTCCGAACATGCCGTCGCGTAACCGCCGGTCCATGTTCTGGACTTCAGCCCGGGCCTTGACCAGGCGCGTCCGCTCGTCCACTCGAGAGTGAAGCCACACGAGCTCGCCGTTCACCTCCACTCCCGGGAGCCCCTGAAACCGCGCCTCCACGGCCAGTCCTTTTTGAACGCGGCCCGCGTCGCTTTCGGGAATGGCAAGCTCGACCCACATGGTCGACAGGTCTGCCAACGTAAACAGTGTGTTGCCGGGCTTCACCGCTTCGCCAGCTACAGCCGTTCTCTCAACGAGCGTGCCGGCGTAAGGGGCGCGCACCATCAGCAGTGACGAGCTGGAACTGGTCGTCTCGATGTTCCCGATTTCCTCATCCGTGAAGCCGAAGTTGGCCAGCCGCTGGCGGGCAGTTACGCGGACAATCTTCGCACGTTCGTACTCGGATTCGGCCTGCTGGAATCTCTGTTCCGGCGAGATCGCCTTCGCGAGGAGCTGCTTCTCTCGGTCGTGCGCGAGAGCCGCCAATCGCTCATCCACGATCGCAACCAGGTAATCACGCTTCGCCTCGGCCACTTCGGACGAAGCGACCTCGACCAGCACGTCGCCAGGAGCGACCTCCGCGCCAACATCCACAAGCACGCGTCTGATGACGCCGGCCGCCAGCGGTGTGATGCGGGCCAGACGGTTCTGGTTGTAGCGAGCTTCACCCGAGACCCTGATGTTCGGAGTCACCTGGCTCGACTTCGGTGTCGCCGTTCGGATGCCCGCCTTCTCCACCGATTCTGGAGAAGCCGTTCGGACCTTGAGGCTCTCACCCGGCTCCAGCCCCGCAGCCAGCTGAGGTTGGCAGATGCCGCACTCCCTCTCGGCGACGGCGTGCTCCCGGCAAAAGAGCTCAGCCTTCCCGCCCGCTTTGGGCGCTCCCTTTAACTCGGGATGACATATCAGGCACTCATCCTCGTATACGTCGTGCTCGCGGCACCACAACCGGCCGGATTTGCCCGCACCTGATTCGGCCTGATCCTGCTTCCATTGATCCTTGATGCCGGGATGACAGAGCTCGCACTGCGACTCGGGAACATCGTGCCCGGCACACCAATCACCCTCGACTTTGAACGCCGCAATAATCGCAGGGCGGCAGGCCGTGCAGAGCGCTTCCGGCACGCCATGGCCGCCACAGAAACCGTGATCCTTGATCAGCTCCGGCCGACAGAACGGACATATCGCCTCTGCGACCTGGTGCTCGGCGCACTCTTCGCGGTCGGGTTCTTCCGCGCCGGTTGCACCAGCACCTGATTCGGCCTCGCCCTGTTTCCACTGATCCTTGATGCCGGGATGACAGAGCTCGCACTGCGACTCGGGAACATCGTGCCCGGCACACCAATCACCTTCGGCTTTGAACGCCGCAACAATCGCAGGGCGGCAGGCCGTGCAGAGCGCTTCCGGCACGCCATGGCCGCCGCAGAAACCGTGATCCTTGATCAACTCTGGCCGGCAGAAAGGACAGATCGCCTCTGCGACCTGGTGCTTGGCACACTCTTCGCTGCCCGGTTCTTCCGCGATGACTGAACTCGTAACACCTGCGCCAAGGCACGCCGCGAAGGCGAGGGCGACAGCGTAAAGTAGTCGGTGATTCATCGAATGATCTCCTTCGCTTGCAATGGTCAGTCGTCAGAGCAGATACGCAGCCAGGGCACTTCGTGCGAAATCAGCGACGAACTCGATGAGCACATCCTCGTCCAACGCCTGGCAACCACTCGTCGCACTCAACAAAACGCCCCCGAGCGCAACCAGCGCAGATCGAACTAATCCCTTGTTCACGATTCGTCCTCCTGCTGGGTCGAGGTCACGACATCCGCCAGGGGCCGGCCCACCGCCTGCTCCAGCGCGGGCAAGGTACTAGCGGCCTTCCCGAGGGCATTCACGTAGGAGCGCCGACTCGAGAGCAGGAAGCGCTGCGCCTCCAATACCGAAAGAAAAGACGCCCGGCCGAGGCGGTACGCTTCTTCTGACAATTCCAGGTTGTGTTGAGCCAGCGGCAGTGAACGCTCGCGGTACATCCGGACCAGACGCCAATGCGTCTCCGCCTGGTCGAACACGCCATGCACTTCGCCAATCAACGCGCGCTCCACGGCGACGAGCGTCTTGATTGCTTGCTCATGGGCATATTCTGCCCGCGCGATTTGGGCCTGGTTTTGGTCGAAGATCGGAAGTTCCAGCGACAGGGATGGTCCGATGATCGTCTCGATCTCCTGCCCCTTTGCCTGCTGACGCTGGGCTCGTGATGTGATCTCGGGCGCAGCCAGTTGCCCCTGACGTATCGACGCGCGGGCCGTGTCAGCCAACAGTCTGCGGCCCGGGAATGCTCTTCGTTCACTTCGTTCCAGGCCGATACCAACCTCTACGTTGGGAAAGACGCGCCGGTGTTCCATGCGGACCCGCGCCTCAGCGGCGCGAACCAGTTCCTCGGCCGCGGCTACATCGAGCCGGGACCTCAGCGCGATCTCCACCAATTCGTCTTCCCGGGGAGTCTGCTGCGGCGCTGCAGGCAGCGCGTCCGTGAGCCCAAGCTCCGACGCCCGCGCCGGAACGCCAAGCAGCGCTGCCAGAGCTCTACGGGCGTTGTCCGTTGCCAGTCGAGCGGACTCGGCCTGAAGCTCCGCCTCGACCACGGCCCCGCTGGCGAGGTTGACCTCCAGCTGCCCCGCCGCGCCAGCTTCCAGCTGTTCTTTCGCCAGGGTTTCCAATCGTCTCGCGACATCCAAATTCTGTTCGACGACCTTCTCAAGTTCTGCGGCCTGCACGGCCGCGTAGTACGCCCGCTTCGTATCGGCGGCGAGTCGCGTTCCGCGGCGGGCGACATCAAGAATCGCAGCATCGAGCGATCGCTCGGCGGCTTCCGTTCGCACCGGAATCTGCCACAACTCGGCGATGTTCTGAGCAAGACCTGCTTCGAGGTTGGCGAGGCCACCTGCGTCTGGAAAACGCATGGTGAGTCCGAGGCTCGGGTTGGAGAACAAACCTGCCTGGACAACGTCCGCCCGGGCTATGCCCACGTCGAAGAAAGCGGCTTGAAGCGACGGATTGTTCAACATGGCGACGCTGACCGCCTCATCGACAGTTAGGCCATCCGTGAAGAGTTCGTCTAGCTGTGCTGCGATTCGCTCTTCTTCGCCAGGCAGGTACATTTCGCCCATGCCCGTGGCCTGTTGGACCCGCTCCGTCACGCGGACGTAGTCGGACCGAGGCTCCACCGTGGCACAACCGGTGAGGAGCAGGCTCACTGCAAGCGACACCGCGATGCCGCGTTCTCTCTTCATGATCTCGATCCTGATTGAGTCATTGATCCACTGCGCCGACAACGCAACGGAAGCATGACAACCAAGCCGCTGCGCACAGCGGTCCTGTCAACATGCATCGATGGGATGTCTCAGTGAATCAAAGCAGGAGTGGGCGATCACTGGGAGGGTAAGGAAGGTGCGTACAACAGCAGCGCATGCGGGATCGGGCGCTCGACGCTAACGGGTCGCCTGTACGCTCGTCGCCCGGTAGGGAGAGTATCGCCAGTGGATTGGCGGCAACTGCGGGTATCTCCACGCCTGCGGTTGGCTTGGTCACCCGGGCATTGCAGAGCTCTACACAACTCGTACAGTCGCAATCCGGAGCAGGCTCCGGACAGCTTCGCTCGCCGCAGTCGTCATCCTGGCTCTCAGGGCACGTTTGCGCGCAACACTCCGTCCACATGCCACTCTCGCAGAGGACGGGCATGACCCAGAAACCCCAGACGGCAGTAAGGAGCAGTGCAACGCGCATCATATGGCCTGCTTGAATCCCTCAGGCGTTCCTTCTGAACGCACGCGGCCCAACACCGTGCGGGCCAGGTCGAGCCAGAATCTGTCAGCCAGCCGGTAGAAGGCGAACTTACCCGAAACCCGGTAGTCGATGGCTCCCAGCCTCCGCAGTTCGCGAAGCTGCTGCGACGTTCCGGACATTGATAGCCCGAGAAGTTCCGCCAGGTCGCAAACGCAGAGCTCTTCGCCGTCCAGCGCCTGCAGCACCTTCAGTCGGGCCGGATGCGCGAGGACCTTGAACATATCGGCCGCTCTGCCCAGGTGCTGGTCCGGTGAAATCAGCGCAGCGGCACGCTCAAGCGCTTCAGGATCAACCCGGCGCGCCTCGCAGACGCCATTCGCCACCGTTTCTCGTTTTGGCTTCGTCATTTCATGAATTGTAGAAACGTTGCCCGCAATGTCAACCGGATCTGTACCCGACATCGACACCCGTGCCCTTGGACGCCCGCCATTGGCAGCAGCCCCCCCCAAGAGGACCATCCACGTGATTCATCGATTTGGCCGCGAAGACTCACTCGCAATCTCGTCCTAGGACTTTATGGCGAATTCAATGGACTCTGTTGCCGAGGCAGCCTCGAGTTCGACGACCAGCGTACCGCCAGCCCCGAGATTCGCCGGAAGCTCAGCGATATGCACTTCGTACGTGTGATCGCCTGCCTTGCTGGCCTTGACCTTCAGCGATTCAACTCCCTCCGCGTTTCGAGCGAGCAGCCGAACAGCTTCAGGAGGCTGATCACCCTCGACTCTGACCTCGAAAGCCAACTCGACGACATCGTCGTTGGCCAAGCCGAACTGTACGACCGTGACCATGTACTCGCCGGTCTCGCGCGTGCCTAACTTCAGCGGCTCGCCATGGTCGTGCCCGCCCTCGTCGCCGTGCTGACGACCAGCGTGTTCGTCGTGATCGTGTCCGTCATCCGCCGCGTGGTCGTGCCCCACGTGATTCTCTTGTGGCGCGGCGGCCTTGGATTGGTCAGCGGAGGTCGAACCTGGCTTCTGCTCGCATCCAGTCGATACGAGGCTCAGGGCGACAAACGCAGTCATCAGAACTATCGATCGAAACATGGTCTTACTCCTTACAGATCGTCTTTGATGTCAGATCCACTGCTGTTGAGACGGTCAAAACTCACCTGAGCGAGTCACGCGGTGCGCGGAAAATGAGGGCGTACCCGGCGGGAACCACGATCAAGTTCAGCAGCGTCGAACTGACCAGGCCGCCAAGCACCACGATGGCCATCGGGGCCAGGATCTCGCTCCCTGGTTCGCCAGCAGCCCATGCGATCGGAATCAGGCCAACGACGGCGGTTAACGCCGTCATCAGGATCGGCACGAGTCGTTCCTGCGAGCCCCGGAAGATCGCCTCCGCCAGCGTCGCGCCCTCCTTCTGCACCAAGTGGTCATAGTGGTTGACGAGGAGAATCCCGTTGCGGACGGCGATCCCGAACAAGGTGATGAACCCGACCATGCTCGCAATGGATATGACCGGCGCCTCGTAACGCCCTCCGATGCCGAAGAGCGCGAGGGCATTGCCCCAGACGTGATCCGACTCTGCAACAAAGATCGCAATGATGCCGCCGATCAGGGCCAGCGGGAGGTTCACCATGACCAGCACCGCCGCTGGAGTGGAGCCAAAAGCCGTGTTGAGCAACAGCAGCATGATGACGGCCACGCCGGCACCCATGACGTACAACGTGTCGGAGGCCGACTGCTGAGCCTCGAACTGACCGCCATAAGAGACGGCGTAGCCCTGTTCGGCCACGATCGGGTCCACCCGTTCCCGGACTTCGGCGACGAGATCGCCAAGGTTGTATCCCTCGGCCACGTTGCAGGAGACGACCGCCTTGCGCTGTGCGTTCTCACGCGAGATAAGATTCGACGCCTTCTCAATGCCTACGTTGGCCACCTCGTTGAGCCGGACGAGCTTCCCGTCCGTACCCCGCAACATCAGGTCCTTGACTTGGTCGATGCGCTCGCGGTGCTCGGGTGCCAGTCGCACCACCAAGTCATAGACGTTGACACCTTCGTTCACGACCGCAACCGTCTCCCCGAAGATCGCGTCGCGCACCTGCTCGGCAGCGTCAACCGGCGTAAGTCCCCAGCGGGCCAGCTCATCGTGCCGATAGCGGATCGGCAGCGACGTAATCATGATCTCGCGATTCGCGGCGACGTCGCGCGTGCCAGGCAGCGGCGTAATCGCGGCTTCGATCTCCTGCGCAATCTTGCGCAGGACACGCAGGTCCTCGCCATAAACGTTGATTGCGATTGCGGCCGGCGTGCCCGACATGATGTGCGACAAGCGGTGCTCGATCGGCTGCCCGATCGTCGTCGTCATCCCGGGAACCGCCTCGAGGACCCCGTCGATCCGGTCACGCACTGCGGCTTTGTCATACCCCGGCGAGACCGTCACCTCGATCTCGCTGTTGCTGACGGGTTCGGCGTGTTCGTCTCGTTCGGCCCGACCGGTCCGGCGGACAACCGAGCGAACTCCATCTAGCTCAGCGAGTCGCTGCTCCACGCCCTGGGCGATCCGGTTGCTCTCCTCCAGCGAAGTGCCGGGCGGGGCCATCACGAAGACCGTGAACGTACCTTCGTTGAACTCTGGCAGAAAACTCGTACCGAAGGTGCTCGCCAGCCAGACCGACAGCACCGTCAGCATCAGTGCGGCCGCAACCGTGAGTCCCCGGAATTTGAGGACGAGGGCCAGGGCCGGACGATACAGGCCCTTGAGCCAGCGAATCACCACGGTCTCGCGCTCGGCATCACCCAGTCGGCCACGGAGCAGCAGGAGCGCGAGCGCGGGCGTTGCCGCAAGCGCCACGATCAGCGAGGCACCAACCGCGAGGATGTACGTGATGGCCAACGGCTGAAAGAAACGGCCTTCCAGTCCCTGCAGGAACAACATCGGCACGAACACGATCACGATGATCAACGTTGCAAACAGCACGGAGCTGAGCAATTCGACGCAGGCGTCGCGAATTACGACACCACGATCCTGCCGCTCGCTGTACGGTTGGCCCTGGTTCAGGCGCAGACGGCGATAGATGTTCTCGACGAAGATGATCCCATCATCTACCACGATCCCGATGGCAACCGCGAGGCCGCCGAGCGTCATCACGTTGATCGTCTGCCCCCAGCCCCACAGCACCAGTAACGCGAACGCGATGGACAGCGGTATCGCGGTCAGCGTGATGATCGTGGTTCGAACGTTGAGAAGGAACAGCACCAGCACGATAGCAACGATGATGGCCGCGTCACGTGCAACTTCCAGAACGTTGTGCAGAGATACGTTGATGAAGTCGCTTTGACGGAAGATGTGCCGATTCAGTTCGACGCCTTCCGGCAACCCCGCTTCGACCGAGTCCAGCACGGCGTCGATGGCGGCCGTCAACGCGAGCGTGTTCGTCCCCGGCGCCTTCTGGATGCTCAGTACGACCGCGGGGTTACCCGCCTCGGAAGCCGTGCCGCGTTTGAGCGCCGACCCCATCTGCACATCCGCGATCTGGCCGATCGTGATCGGAGTGCCATCCACGTAGCGGATAATTGTCGAGCGAATGTCCTCGACACTCTGTACACGACCGGTCTGGCGCAGCGGAATCTCCAGTCCGTCGACGTTCAGCAGGTAGCCGCCGCCGGCCGTACTGTGCGCCTGCCCCGTGGCTTCCACGACGTCCTTGATGGTCAGGTCATAGAGACGCAACTGCTCCTGGTCGACGTTGACCTGGTACTCCGGCAGCTCACCACCGATCGCCACGACCTGTGACACACCGGGTACGCTCAAGAGACGATTGCGCAACTCGAATTCGCCAAAGGCGCGCAGGTCCATCGGACTTACAGCCCCCGTCGGGCTGCGCAGCGAGATGAGCATGATCTCGCCCGTAATACTCGTCACGGGTGTGATTTCAGCGCTCACTTCGGGCGGGAGGCGTTCCTCTGCCAGGGTCAGTCGTTCGGAGACAAGATACCGGGCCCGGTAGATATCGACGCCCCAGTCGAACTCGACCCAGACGATCGACAGGCCAATCGCGCTTGCGCTTCGCACGCGCCGCACGCCGGGCAGTCCGTTCACGGCGCTCTCGATCGGGAACGAAACGTACTGTTCCACTTCATCAGCGGCGTAGCCAGGCGACTCTGCCATGATCACGACCGTCGGCGCGTTCAGCTCAGGGAAGACGTCCACCGCCATCCGCGGTACCTGGTAGATCGCAAAGCCGACCGCCAGGACCGCCATGATGATGACAAGCGTTGCATTGTCGACGGAGAAACGAATCAGGTTCTTCAGCACATCGTTCTCCTTTATTCGTCTTCGCTCTCATGGAACGTGCCATCGGCGTGGAAGTGGCCACCTTCCTGCATTTCGCCAGTCGTCGAACTGGCGAGCATCAGCGGGTACACGCCGCCCAGGACAATCTCGTCACCGGCCCGCACGCCACTCCTGACCTCCACCCAACGATGGTCGGAGACGCCCAGATCGGCGACTACGCGGATGACCCGGTCGGGTGACTGCGGGTCCCGTCGAAAGAAGACGCTCTCCAGCCCGTCGCGAATGACCGTGGATTCGGGGATCGCCAGCACCTGGTCCTCATCGCCGGCGATGTACACTTCGAGGTAGGCCGTGACGCCACCCTTGGCCCAGCGCGGCAATTCGTCCGGCATGACGTAGATCGGGACGGTCCGCTGATCCGGATGGGCTTCGAAGCCCACCGCGATGTGCCCCTCCACCGTGTCCTGCAGCTCAAAACTGCCGCCCTGTGGAGGAACGATTCGCGCCTGCTGGCCGTCCGCGAAGAGGTTGATGTCCGTTTGAAGCGCGTCGGCGTGGAACCGCAGCATCGTCGGATCGATCGTGTCGAGCACCAGGTCGCCTGTCTCGACCCAACCGCGGTTTGTGACCGGAAGGCGATCGACGACCCCCGGCGCTTCGGCCCGTATCGTGAGCTGGTCAACGGACCGCCACGGCGGCGTTCCCCCCTCGAGGTGACCGTGGCCGTCGGCGCGGGGAGCAAGGTCGTCACGCGGAATGCCGCTGAGTGAGGCCGCCGTATTCAGCATCACGTCATAGCGGGCGTGGACAGTGTCGAACTCGGTGCGCGCGGCCGCCAGTTCGGCTTCGAGTCGCGGCAGCGCGTTGCGCTTGTCCGCGAGGTCGGCCTCCAACTTCACCTGCCGGACTTCGGCATCGGCCAGGTTGCTGATGCGCTTTTCCAGGAAGTCGATCGAGGCCTGGACTTCGTTGACGGTCGCTTGCGCAACATCCACATCCGCATGGCTGCGCCGCATTGCGTTCAGCGCGTCGACCAGCTGTTTCTGCATCTGCTGCCATTCCGGCGAATCCAGAACGAACAGCGGCTGGCCTTGCTCTACGCGATCGTACTGGCGAACCTGCAGAGTGATCCGGCCGGGCGCCATCACGTGATACTCGCGACGCGCCTCGGGGCGCAGCTCGAACGCGCCGGCGATGCGCCGTGTACTACGCACGGAACGCTGCTCAACCGTAACGAACGTGATGCCGAGATTCTGGCGTACACTCGCGGGGATGGCGATGCGATTGGACGGGAGGGCCTCGGAAGCCGCTTCACCGTGGTCTGCGGGGCCCGCTTCAGGCGCGGAATCGCGACTGCAGCCCGGTACGGCGGTCAGCACCAGCCCGAGAACGATCAAACTGAGACAGAGTCTCTGCTGCTTCAGCAGCCAAATGGGTCGGTTCATTTGTTTTCTTCCTCCGTAACCGCCTGCGACGGCGTGATCCAGCGCGGGACGAGCATCTGCTGCAGAGCGTTCGCCGCCTGCGCTTCGGCCAGCGTCGCGCTGAGCATTTCGAGTTTGGTGTCGACAGCGCTACCAAGCGCATCTCGCAGCACGAGCACGTCCACCTCGCCGAGGTCGAGCAGCTTGCGGTTGTCCTCGACCTGCCGATCCACCAGCGGCACCACGTCCTTGAGCAGCATCTGTCGCCGCTCGGCCGCGAAACGCAGACGCGTTTCGACCCGCGCCAGCTCCGACCAGACCTGCTCAATCTGCGCCTGGGCCTGCACGCGGGCCGCCTCGCGCTCCGCGCCGGCCTCCGCGACGGCCTGCCGGTTGCGATTCCAGAGCGGAATCGGGAAGCCGAAGCCGAAGCCGAGTCGCGAAAAGCCCTCCTCGAAGGAGTAGCTCGGTCCGATGTTGAGGTCCGGATACTGCTTGCGAACTTCCAGTCGCAGACGCTGCTCCGCGGCTTCATAGGCGGCGCGTACCGCGAGGATGCGCGGGTCGCGGTCGAGTAGAAGATTGCGGCGATCCGGCGCAGACACGGCGATGGGCGGCAGCGACACGGCCGGCAGCAGCTTGACCGGTGCTTCGGGTGCCACACCCAACAGCGCGAACAACTGCAGCCGCTGCTGCTCCCGTTGGTTCTCCTGGGACTGAAGCGTGGTACGTTGGCGTTGAAGTTCGATCGCGAGCAGACGCGATTCGGTCGGCTGCAGTTCGCCCGCCTTCGCCAACCGGTCCGCAATCGATGCGACCGTGCCGAGTTGCTCAATGTACTCCGCCACAACGTCGATTCTCTTGTCCGTGGTGGACCATTCGAGCCAGGCCGCGCGCAATCTGTTGAGCAACTCCCATTCCGAGATCAGGATTCGCCGCCAGGAAGCGCGGTACTCGGCCCAGGCCCAGTCCTGCTCGACCGCCAGACGTCCGGAGATCGGAATCGTGATGCTCAGGCTCGCGCCGACGATCCAGGGGTCATCGATGAAGTCACCTGGCACCCGACGATATCCCGGTGGAGTGAGTTCCAACCCGCTCGGGCTGAGGCCATTCGCCCCAATGATGCCCGTGTTGACGCCGTCGAAAGATGGGCCATCGAACTTGAATCGCGTGGACGGGCCGCGGCTGGCGAACCGCAAGACCTCTGCTTCGAACTCCGGATCCGGCCACCAGCCGGCTTCTCGCGCACTCGCCAACGGCACTTCAGCCTGGGCGCGTATCAGCCTGAGTTGTGGATTAAAGACAAGCGCAACCGCTTCGGCTTCCGCCAGGCTTAGGCCGTCTCGCGGGTTGTATGGCGCGTTCTTCTCGGCGCCCGCGGCCAACGCAGAAGCGAAGGCATGGACGGACTCCGTGTCGATCGCCCGTGCCGGCCACGTCTCAGCGTACTGTTTGAGTTCCAGTGGGCGCCGTTCGTACGTCGCGCAACCCACCAGCAGCACCAGGACGGCGCACGACGGGCGTGCCAAACTCTGTTTTTTTGACATTGTGTTCCTCTGACCAATGACTATGCGTGGAAACACCTGCGGCGCAAACACACCGCATCGCGTATCGCCGTAGGCGACTTGCGAACCTGCAAATGTCGGTCAGAGGATCAATTCAACAGCGGAAGCGAGATGGCATGAAGCGCTTGAGGCGCAAGTGGCGGAGACGCCGCGATCGTTCTCGTGATCGCGAGCTGAGTTAACGTGTACGAAACCGGAAGCGCGGGGTTGGCAATCTCCAGATCGAGGGGCCGCGATTGCGACACCGAGCTGTTCCGAATTTCATCGGTCGTCGCGTCACAGAACTCGCAGTTCTGGCATTCGTGCGGGGCCTCGTCGTGGTGGCCCTCGGTGTCACACACCGCCGACGCGCTGACAAAGTCGCCAACGCAGTCCGAATGGGTCCCGGCGTACTCCACTGCATGGTGCAGGACATGGGCGCTCGCTGCGACAGTCTGCAGCACCACGAGGGCAAGAGTCAGGAATAGCTGGCTTCTGGAACGCATCGCGATGGATTCTACCCGGAGGTTCGCATTCGGCAACCCAATATTCATCGTCGTTGGGCGCCAGCGGCTTGAGTTGCGCGTTGCCGCCGCAGTTCCGCCCCTCCAGCGTTTCCTAGACGAGGGCTCGACCGATGGGCCGGCTTCAGGATTCCGTCCCCCGGTTTCCTTGTCAGCGGCTCGCCAACTTCCCTGCGCTCAGATCGCCGCGAGGATCAGCATTCCGGCTGCCATCGCGGCCATGCCGATGTCTTCGACCAACGTCACGGTCGTCATCGGGAGATTCAGTGCAGTCCCCAGGCACGCACAGCGGATCCGTTGCCGGTTCGCCAACGCGATCCACACACCGACTGCGCCGACCAACATCAACACCAGTGTGATCACGTTGGTGGCGATCGGAGCAAGCACCAACAGGTACGATGTACCGAGCAGCAGTTCGACGAACGGGTACGCCCAGCCCCAGCCCGGCAGCGCCTTGGCGATCAGATCGTAGGTGCGATAGGTTCGGACGAAACCCGGCAGGTCGAGCAGCTTGAAAAAACCAAAGACGATGAAGAACCCGGCCATGAAGTGGTTCATCAGCGACGCCAGCGAATACGTGCCGGTACGGACAGCCACCAGCAGCGTCACACCCGCGATGAAACCGAAGATCAGGGCAAGTGGGTACAGGCTCTCGCGCGGCGCTTCTGCCTGCGCTGGCGAGTCAGGCCGCGCATCCGAGTCCACCGGATCGCCGAGGCGGTAGTCGCCTGCTGCGGCCACGGCTTGCCGCAGTTGGTCGGCCTCGAAGTCGTCAGGCGTTCTCAGGGTGGCGTGAGGAGGTTCAAGCGTTACTGCTACAGCCTCCACACCCGCAACCTGCTGCAACGCGCGCTGGACGGTGCCGACGCACCCTGCGCAGTGCATTCCGTGAACTTCCAACATCATCCGGGTGCTCATGTCTAACCCTCGCGGGCAAAGTCTGCGTCCGACAGACCCAGCTTCCATTTCAGTTGCTTGATCGCGCAATAACAGGTCGGTACGACGAAATCGAGATCAGCGCGATCAGCATGCCGCCAAACACTGGCAAGGCCATCGGTGTCATCACATCGCTCCCACGCCCGGTGATCAGCAGCACCGGGGCCAATGCGGCCAGCGTCGGCCGGATGCGGCGCAGCCCGGCCTGGATGACGCGCTCCTCGATCTCCTTGAAGCGGGTCAGCTTTCTGCGCCGGAAGGTCTGGTCGAGGTAGGTGCCGATCACGATGCCGTCATCGACCGCGATCCCGAACAGCGCGATGAAGCCAACCCAGACCGCGACGGTCAGGTACAGCTGGTCGCCCGCGAACGGGCGATCGGAAATCCGCTGCAGCCGGGCCCGCACGGTAGCCATCGAAGCCTGAAGGCCGGGGTTCCGGGTGAGCGCCGCGCCGACCCACGACTCGAGCGAGTCCACCAGATTGAATCCAGCGATGAACCACCCCAGCACGCCGGCGACTACCGCACCGAAACCGCCGACCCACCCCCGAACCGGCCCGCGATCGCGAAGAACACCTGGCCGCGCAAATGGAACAGGCCTTCAGCGAGGGTGGCCTGTAGCGATCCGGGTTCTCCTGGACTTGTTGAACCCGAAGCAAGAACCAGACGGCTCCGCCGTTCGGGCAACCGCCTGGCGCTCGGTGTGCCGCTGCTGAACGTGATGTGATCCACTCGGACATCGTGGTCTGGGCACCGTTGTCGAACATGCCGGCCTGTTCTTGAGAGGCCCCAGAGCGGTGCAAAACCTGGTTTCTCGGTCTCGGTCTACGGGGTGCCGTGCTCGTGATCGCCATGATCATGACCGGCGTGCGCGTCCTTGCCAGCCTTCAACTTCTTGAGGTCAACATGGACGCCTTGCGCTGCGAGCTTGGGCGCGTACTTGCCGGGATCGGCCAGGAAGCGTTTGTCGCACCCCGGGCAGCAGAAGAAGACGCGTTGGCCGGTTGCCAGATCGACGAATGACGACGCGATGATCTTCTCGCCGGCCACCGGGCACTTCGTCTGATACGTGTAGCTGGCCAGCAGTTTGGCCTGGTACGCGGCGGGATCTTTCTTGTACTTGGCCATGCAGCCTGGGCAGCAGAAGTCGACCCGTTTGCCGTCCACCTCGGCGAACGTCTTGCCGTCAATCGGTTTGCCGCTGATCGGGCAACCGACCTGCACGCGGTCCATCTTCGCGAGCGCCTCTCGCTGAGCCGTGACCTTCGAAGCATACTTGGCGGGGCTTTGCTTGAGCCGGTCAATGCACATTTTGCAGCAGAAGTAGACCGGGCCGTCCTTCGTCATGGTCTGGACTGAGAAATCGATCGGCTCGTCCATCACGGGACAATGTGGAAGTTTGGCAGCCGCCTTGGTATCCGCGTGATGACCATCCTTAGCCGCGTGATGTCCGTGGTCCTGGGCCAGCGTGGCGAGCGGGGCCGCCAAGCCGGTGATTGCGAGCAGTACAGCCGTTTTCGTTAGCGTTCTCATCAAGCTTGTCTCCAATTTTCTGGCGTGGTCCGGCGCCACCGACCCCATAGGTCAACGCTTGGCGCGGTCCACCAACAGTTTGATGCCTGGGCCGCCGAAAACCTTCCCCTCCCGACGGAAAAAAGACCTCCGGCCGACATCCAACATACGGAAAGGCGCTCCGATCCGAAGCGCCGCTGGGTAGCATGAAGGGACTCGGAACAGGAGTCGCCGATGAACGCGTACCGATCCTGGCTGGTAGCCGCGCTGCTGGCCATCCTTCCTCAGACCCAGGCACAGACTCCCGCCCAGGACGGTCAATGGACCGATCCGTTTCCGCTTCCATTGATCGCCATTCATTCCGCCATGCTGCCCAGTGGCAAGGTGCTTATGTTCTCGGCCGAACACGGCGTGCCCGGCATCCACGGCTGGTTGCTGGACCCGGACTCGATTCCCGCACCCGGTATCGCGTTAGACCCGAACGCGCTCGGGCTCACGAATGTGCCCCCGCCGGCGGGCTGGAATCCCGATTGCGCGGGACACAGTTTCCTGCCGGACGGCAGCCTGCTCGTCAGCGGCGGCACACTGCAGTTCAATCCGCTTCTCGGCACCCCGCGGGCGTATCTGTTTGATCCGGCCAGCGAGCAGTGGGCCCGTATCGCCGACATGGCCGGCGGACGCTGGTACCCGACCAACATCACGCTACCCGATGGCCGGGTGCTCACCATGTCGGGGCTCAACGACAGCAACGGCGGGCTCAATCCGGACATCGAACGGTGGGACCGCAACGGCCCGGACGCCTGGACGCTGCTCGATCAGAAGACCATTCCCTATTATCCCTACCTGCACGTCATGCCCAGCGGTCTGATCTTCCGCTCTGGGCCGGACCCGCAGACCGAAACGTTCGACCCGGCCACTGCGACCTGGACGCCGGTTGCCGCGACCATCTTCGGCGGACGCTACGAAGCGCCTTCCGTGCTGCTGCCGCCCACGCTCAACCGAGTGATGTTGATCGGAGGGTTTACCGGATCGGGCCAGCCGACGAGTTCGGTCGAAGTGATCGATCTGGCTGCAGCCACGCCGCAGTGGGCGGGCACGGCGCACATGAATTCAGCACGGATGGAACACAACGCGGTGATCCTGCCGGACGGGACGGTGCTTGTGCTGGGTGGACAGTCCAACAACGGCGGAGCCGAACAAGCTGTGATGACGCCGGAAGTCTATGACCCCAACACGCAGACCTGGGATGAACTGGCGCCGCACCAGGTCCCCCGTATGTACCACTCGACCGGGTTGCTCTGGCCGGATGGCCGCGTGCTGCTGGCCGGAGCGGACAACCAGCCCTCCGGCGAAGTGTTTTCGCCACCGTACCTGTTCCGCGGACCGCGCCCAGTGATCGACAGCGCGCCTCAGGTGATCTACTTCGGCAACAGCTTTGATTTGAATTATTCCAGCGACACGATCGGGAACCGTGTGGTGCTGTTGCGCATGTCGAGCGTGACGCACTCGGTGAACATGGGACAGCGCTACCTTCGCCTGGCCACCCTCAGCTCAACGGGCGGAACCATATCTGTCCCGGCGCCCGCCAACGCGAACCTGGCTCCGCCGGGGTACTACATGCTCTTCGTAGTGGACGATGACGGTGTGCCATCGGAAGCCAGCATCATGCGACTGGCGCCGTTCTGCCCTGGTGACATCAACCTGGACGGGATGGTCGATCTCTCCGACCTGGCGGCGCTGTTGAGCAACTTCGGTCTCACCGCGGGCGCGGGTCTCGCCGAAGGGGACCTCGACGGAGATGGTGATGTGGATCTCTCCGATCTGGCGACCCTGCTTGCGAACTTCGGCATCAGCTGTGCCTGAGGCGGCGCGGTCGTGAACCAGCGTTGCCAATAGTCTGGCGCACGGCCGACTTAGGGGCAGACGCTTCCGAAGCTGGCCAGCAGTTCGCCCAGATCCGTCAGGTCAACATCTCCGTCCCCGTCCAGATCGCCGTCCGCACGCGATGCGCCGGGCCCGGCACCGAAGTTACCGAGCAGCGCGGCCAGGTCGCTCAGGTCCACCTGGCAGTCTCCGTCGGTGTCTCCGGCGATCAGCGGAAACGTCTCCGAGTAGAGCGTAGTCGGCCCTTCGGTGATCACCATGTTGTCGACCCAGATCATCGCCGGCTGGCCGGCGGCCGTTCGTCTCATCGTGAGTCGTATCTGCCAGTTGTTGCCCGTCTCGGGCGTCTCGAACCAGTTGTGCTGTGGTGCGATGCGATGCTGCACGCGGACCACGCCGTTGTTGCCGTCGATCTGCAGTGTCAGTTCGTTGGTACCTGAGTGCTCGAAGCGCGAGACCACCCGCAGGTTACTCAGATCCGCTGTATCGGCCGCGACAAAGTGCACATCGTAGTTGACCCACCAGATCGCACCGCTGTTGAGTGGGTCCGACCAGACGTCGCTCAGGAACACGCCGCGCTGGCTCGTGGAGCCATCGAGCACGACCGCGGCCACGCCGTTGGCTTCGTGATCCGGATCGACACCGATGTGGTTCGTCCGCCATGAGCAGCGCACGTCGTCCGCTCCGCCCGGGGGGCAGACTTCGCTGCCGTCCGTATCCCAGGTGACCCCCGAGGTCAGGAACTCTTCACTGACGTTGAGGTGCGTCGTCACACCCGGACTGACGAAGTCAACCGTCCAGGGCTGTTGCGCCGACGCGGTCGCTACACAGCCACAAACGAAAAGCAGGTGCCATTGTCTCATTCCCTATCCTCCGTTCGCCGCTCGATATGAGAGATGCAACCGGAGGTCATCATAGCGACTGGACGCGCAAGTCGCCGAGATTTCAGGGGCAAACCGCGCCGAACCGCGACAGCAGGATTGCCAGGTCGGTCAGATTGGTACCTCCGTCGCCGTCGAGATCGCCCACGCACCCAGCGCCGGAACAGCCGAATTCGCTCAGCATGATGGCCAGGTCGGTGAGATCGACCTGCCCATCCGCGTTCACGTCACCGCCGCAAACCGTGGCCACGAACAAACCCGAGCTGCCGTCGTCGAACTGCGCGCCGAAGGCCACCTGGCCGCTGTCGTTGAAGCCGCTTGATCGCCCGTCCTGACCACCCGACCCGGCGATAAAGCTCAGCCCGGTGACCGTGCGAGTGTCGCCCGGAGCGACCTCGATGACATCCCCACTGCGCACAACCAGCGTGAGGATCCCGGCCTCGTCCTGGGCCCAGATGCCCGTGTTGTTGGTCGCATCGACGCCCGGACCGACGAGCACACCGAAGAATGCCAACTGATTAGCAGCGTTGAGGACCAGCGCGTCATGCGCCGCATATCCGAAGAACTCGAAGACCACTCCGGGCGGCGTACCCGCAGCCGGATCGCCGGTTCGCAAGAGCAGCTCCAGCCCGTTGGCATCACCCGCCCAGATCCCGATATCGTTTGTGGTATCAACGCCCGGGCCACTCAGCCCGCCGACAAACGCGGTCTGGCCACCGCCGCTGAGCACCTGCCCGGTGAAGGCCGGCAGCGTGAACGGATCTCCCGGCCGACCGACGACCTCGAAGACCAGCAGCTCGGTGAACACGACGCCCGCAGCGGTACCGGGGGCCGCCTGACCTTCGCGGGCGAGCAGCTCAAGCGCGCCCGGGCTGCCGGTCCACAAACCGCGATCGTTGGACGTGCTCACGCCCGGACCGCTGACATCACCGATGATGGTCAACTGACCGGCGTTGTTGATGGCCGGAACGTTGTTGCTGGAGTTGTTGGCGAAACTGCTGAAGACCACGCCCGCGCCGGCCCCCGGCGCCTGGTCACCCTCGCGCGCGACCAGCCCCAGGGTTCCGGTGCTCTCCGACCAGAACCCCAAATCGTTGCTGAAATCCACGCTCGGACCGGAAAGCGTCCCGCGGAATGCGCTCTGCCCGGCCGCGTTGATCACCGGGTTGCTGAAGTGATCAAACACGACCCCGGCCGATGTGCCGGGTGACGGGTCTCCCATCCGCGCTGCGGGGGCCAGTGAGCCGGAGCCTTCCGACCAGATCCCGCGGTAGTCAGTGCTCGTCACACCGGCGCCGCTCAACAGGGTGAAGAACACCGTGTCCGCGCTATCGCCGAAGAACACGCTGCCGAAGTTGCTGAAGTTCACATCGGTGCCGCCCCCTGGGGCTGGCGATCCATGCCGTGCGACGAGGTCGAGACCGCCTGACGCGTCCGACCAGATGCCGGTCCCATTGGCACTGGTGACACCGGTCCCGCGCAGAAACGCGTGGAAGGCGGTGTTGCCCGAGCTGTTCCTGCGTGGATCGAGAAAGCCGTGGAACCGCACACCGGTGCCGGTCCCCGGCGCGGGATCATCTTCGCGTGCCAGCAGGTGGAGCGTGCCGCCCGTTTCAGACCATACGCCCCGGTCATTGCTGGTGGTCACACTCGCTCCAATGAGGCGACCCTTGAACACGACTTCTCCCGCGCCATCCAGCAGTACCGAGCTCGACGTGAAGTCTCCGAACGTAACGCCGGCCCCCGCACCGGGAGCCACGTCACCGTTGAGCACAACGGTTCGGTGCGTGACCGAACCCGCCAGCGCGGTGCTGACCAGCAGCCCCACGGTGAAGTATGAGGTTGGTCGGAGCATGTTTCGAATGCTGTCGCTGTTAATCATGGCCTTTCCTCGCCGCGCCCGTCGTGAGCGCGTTGTCAGGGGCAGGACTGGCCGAACTGCGCAAGCAGGATCGCCAGATCCGTCAGATCCACATCGCCGTCGTGATCCACATCACCGGGGCAGCTCACTTGCTCACGTTCCGCGGACGATGTCACTCTAGAGACACGAAGTTCCGAACTGCGCCAGCAGCGTCGCGAGATCAGTCAGATCGACATCGTCATCACCGTCGATGTCGCCATCCTGAAGTGTCACACCACCCACCTGTCCGAAGTTGCCCAACACGACCGCAAGGTCGCTCAGGTCGACGACACAATCTCCGTTGACGTCTGCCCCACAACCCGGCAACGGACACCCGGCCGTCGAAATGCTCACGTCGTCCACGAAGAAGTCGTCCACGTCTCCGATGGTGTCCTGCAGGCGATGGAACCGCAGGCGAAAGGCCGTATGCAGGCCGTCGTCCGGAACCACATCATTGAATTCGACGAAGCTGACCTGATCAGGGCCGGCTCCGGTCACGGTACGCAGAACGACCCAGGTTCCGTTGTCGGAAAAGTACTCGATCAGCAGATCATCTCCGCCCTCGGGCGAATCTGCGGCCCCGGTCCGTTGAACATGGTAATTGATGGTGACCTGGCCGGACGCGAAGGCTGAGAGGTCGATCACCCGCGAACGGATCTCGTCACCCCCACCCCAGTTGCCATTGAGCCGCAGAGCACTGTCGCCACTCGGTTCGCCGATGCCAAGGCTGCTGATCGTGCAACCCTGGTTCCACGACCAGTCGTTGATGTCCGGTACCGCGGCATCGAAGTTGTCCGCGAAGGGCAATGCCGTCACCGGACCGGCGCCCAGCGACGTGTCCATGGTGCCCAATCCCTCGGTCTCGTCGAAGAAATAGGTCTCCCAGGCTTGGCGGAACGTGTTGAGCTTGGCTAGGTCGCCGGCATCGGCGTTGGTACCCTCGGGGATCACGAGGACAAAGGCGACCTTGAAGGTCTTCTGCGAGGTGGTGGTGTCCGGCAGTCGCACCCCTTCCACGTTGATGATGTTCTGAACCGTCATGTTGGTCCGTTGGCCATTGACCGTGATTCCCTCGCTCGGAAACGCCGAGTCGTTGAAGGGTGGATTGCCGTTCGGATCAACCACCAGGTAGAACGGCGCGACACTGCCCGGCGGACGGATTCCCAGCAGATACTCGTCCAGCTCGCTGAAACCGGTGAACGACTCGAGCGTCGTGAAGCTGCCGTCACCATTGTCCTGCCAGCGGTTGCCCTCGAGCGGCGAGGCATTGCCGACCCCGGGCGTATGCAGGAAGAAACTCCAGTGCGCCTCGCCGCGGCCGAGGATGTCGCCGACGTCCGCCTGCACGAACGAACCGTAAGCGTGCCCAAACTCCTGGCCGAGGATCTCCACGCCCGATGCGACAATGCCCAGGAAATCCGTCGTCGGATCGGCCGGGTACTCCGGCAGATCATTCATGTTGACCAGTCCTTGCAGGCGCGTCAGGCCGCCCGCCTCGTTTGGGTTGCCACGGGCGAAGTCGTTGATCCCAGCCACGAAACCAGCCAGCGGCAGGTAGAACGCGAAGCCCGCCTCAGGCTGCACGTCACCAGGGAACGTGCTGGCCGCGAACGCAACTAGCACGTCGTATTCGTCCGAATGCGTTTCATAGAACCGGTTGGAGATGGCGATGATGTCGGTCAGGTTGTTGGGATCGACCAGAGTACCGTCATTCTCCAGCACCGCGATCTCGCCGATGTCCATCGTACCGCCGTGCCCACGCAGGCCCGGATGCTGCGGCACTCGTCGGAGTTCAAGTGCCCGCGCCCGTACGGGAGCCAGGACCGTTTCGGTGCCGCTGAGCAGATCATCGATCCGCCACTGGACTCCGGGCCGCGGACCGTGCTCCAGAGGCTCGAATTGTGCCGCCATCGTAGCCGGTGCGACCGGTGACGAAGCGCACAAGACGGCCAACAGAAGCGCGAACAAGATTGCGTGCGGCGACGCGAGGTACCCGCGGGTGGTCATGGCGATGCTCCATTCCGTCGATCGGTGATCGAGCGGCTCGCATCCTCATGGTCGTCGAACGCGTTTCGAGACTCAACGGGAATCTGACTCTGGTGTCCTGTGTTCATCCGTAAGTATGCGCGCCGAAGGCCGCTGCGCTGCGGAGGGATCCGCCCAGATCAAAAAAACACTGACCGAGGTAGCGATCGCCAGCACGGCGATAACCGTGTTTCAAGCAGGTAATCGGCACGGGGACCCCCTGACACGTCGGCGCGGTCCGGTACGAGCGTTGCCAGCCTCCGGCGTGCCAGCCGGCACGTGCGTTGGGGTGAACAAGGTGAGGCCGCGTAGGCAGACCTGGGCGAGTGGTCGCAAACTTCGAGGCCGGGTATCCCTGACCAGAGGCTCCCGGCTCAGTTGATCGGGCCGGTCAGGTTCGATGTGAACAGTTCGAAGTCGACGCCGTCCACGGTGCCGCTGCCGTCCAGATCGGCGCAATGGCACGCAGAGTTCATCGGCAGGTCCGAACGATTGAAGCACTGCTGAAAGACCGCAAAGTCACGTAAGTCCTGATCGGCATCTCCGTCGCAGTTGCCCTGCCCGGCAACGACTCGAATCACGCGGGCCACAGACGGAATGTCATCCACCATCGCGAACAGCATGTAGTGGCCAAGCATCGCAACGTTCGGATTACTGGGCAGCACGGCAGTAACGGTGCTGCCGGTCTGCTGAACCGGGAGTTCGAGCCGGCGTGGAATGCCGCCATCGACCCAGTGAGTGGTCGTCTGGAGTCCCAGCAGAACGATGCTCGAGAGGGTCGTTTCGAAGGCGAGTTCCACCGAGACCTGCCCGCCGCGCGGCACGTCCGTCGCGGAAACGGAAGCGATCTCGGGTCGGACGCCACGGAAGAGGTACGGGGGCGAATAGGCCTCGATGTCTGCCGACGTCGGTCCGGCCTGGAACTTGATGCGGGTTCCGCCGGTGGTGACGATGCGTCCATCCGGGATCAGCAGCGTGACCGCGTGATACTCGCGGTGCCAGTTCATGTCCGCCACTCGCCGCCACTGGTCCGTGCCCGGGTCGTACAAATCGCACCTCGGCACAATCCCCAGCACATCGCTTACCGGAGGCGAAGCTACCTCCGTCTCGCCGCCGCCGACAAACACGCGCCCGTCCGGCAACTGGACAACTTCGGTCTGGAAGCGGACCAGGTTGGGATCCGAGGTCAGCGACCAGGTCTCGGTCGCCGGGTCGTAGATCTCGCCCATGTTCGTGTTGCCGTCCGGCCCGCCGACGACGCCAAGGGCGAGTGCGCGCCCGTCCGCCAGCACCACCAGCGAATGATCCGAGTGGCCCGGCCAGAAGCGATTCGGCTGGTTGAAGTTGCCCGTCGCTCGCCACATTCCTGAAGTGGGGTTGTACAACTGCGGTGGCCACCAGGTTGACAGGACTTCACCGGTGTACAGCAGTGCGGCTGGCGGGAACTCGGTCGGGTTGAGCATCGAACCCGTGTAGCTCCAGGTCTCGGTGGTCAGGTCAAAGCGTTCACTGGTGTCGGTGCGGACGGCCTGGCAGCACGTGCCGCCCCCCATGATAAGCACCGAACCGTTGGCGAGCCGCGCCAGGCCGGGGTACCAGCGCCCAAGCGCGTGCTGCATGTCGGCCATCAACTGCCAGGTCTCGGTCGTCGGATTCCAGCGTTTCGTCCAGGGCACGGCATCCCTGAAAGACCCGGGGTCGGCCGGCGACTGACCGCCCATCATGACGACCTGGCCGTCGCTGAGCAGGGTCGCGTGCTGGCAACCTTGTGGTGTCGGGGAACCGGCTGGAAAACTGCGGGTCCCGGTGACCGGATCGAACAGGATCGGATCGGTCGTATCGTGACAGTAGAAAACCCGGCCATCGGGCAGCAGGATGCCGATGTCGGTTGCGTCGAGGAACTCGGGGGCGGTCGTGCCGATGACATTCCACGCGCCGACGTGCGCCTCGGCGCCGAGGACGAAGTCCTGCAGATCGTTGCTGCTGGCCGTGATGGCTTGCAGTCGTTCCTGGTATTCGAGGCCGCGTGCGCTGACACCGAGCACGTAGTTGCCGGTCGGAACGCTGCTGAGCGCATAGGCGCCGCTCGCGTCGGTCCGGGTTTCCGTAAAGTAGAACGGCGACGCGGCGAAGAGTGTCACGCGGGCGTTGGTGACGGGTTGTCCGAGCCCGTCGCTGTTTGTCACGAGACCCGTAATGGTCCCGGCCGAGACGGACATGCATGGCGCGGTGGCGACGACGAGGCCGATGCGCAGGATTCTGGTGTAGCTCATGCCTGATCCTCGTTCGTTCGGACTGCGCCCTCGCAGGGCTTCGCAAGTAGTCCTTTCCATGATAGCGGCTTCGCTACCACACGCTTCGTCAATTGGTTCCAAACCCAGGCTGCCCGAACGACCGATAGGACCCATGGGGAACGTCGAAGAAAGCTGGGGCCAGGCGATGAAGCGCTGCGCACGATGGTGTGCTTTGTTCGGACTCATCCAGATTTGTCTGGTCGCAGACTGTGACATGCAGACGTCCGGGAAAACGCACGGTCCACGGTTGCCGTTGCAGCAGTGCGGCGTGGGAGCTTGGATCGGCGATTCTGCACAACCTCTCTGACGGAATCGGGACTTCCTTAGCCAAACTAGCGATTGAGGTAGCCCGTTCACCCGCCGACAGCATTACCGCACAACGGACTGCCCAGCGACAAACAGCGTGCCAAGGCTGCCAGTGTCGAAGCTAGCCATTGACTCCTAAAACCGGATCCCCTTGGCGACTTCGACGAGGACGTCCATCGCCGCCTCACCCATAACGCAGAGCCAGCGATTGCCTTCGTGAGCCATCACCATGTTGATACCATTGACTGTGTGGGCGGTAAACTCTCTTTCGCCACGCGAAATAGGCTGCCCCTCCGGTGTGCGGAGTGCGGCTCCGTCGGCAATCGCGACGGTCATAAGCGCGCCGTCCCGTTCAATCAGGACACACGTCAATGTCGTCGCAGCATGCTGGTGAAGACAGCAAGACTTGATGTTCCCTGGCAGTTCGGGGACCTCCAGCGCGCCGTTGGCTTGTGCAGCAAGGAGTCGATTCGCTTCTTCCACGGTTGATGCTCTCAGGTGCGGCGCGAGCCCGTTGGCGACATCAAAGTGAATCCGGGCCAGTTCCGTCGGCGCCGCTAGAGCGGATGTGGCACTGTTGCTCAACACCAACCACCCAGTGACGGCCAGAATCAGGATGGCCGCCGCCGCCGAAGTCGGACGCCACCACAGCTTCCAGAAGACCGGCCTTGCGACCTCGCCCATGACTCGGCCCTGCAGCGTCTGCTCAGCCCATTCTTCAAGACTCCGCGTATCGACCGAACGACCGGCGAGCTTCGAAAGTCGCGCCGAGGTTGCCCGGTCCAGCCGATCCTGGTGATCCGTGCCACTCACCGTGATCCCTCCTTCGAATCAACCCAGCCGCGATGGACTGCATGCTCGTAGAGTCGGTCTCGCAACATGGCCCGCCCCCGGTGGGTTCGGCTCTTAATCGTCCCCACAGGAACCCCCAGAACCTTGGCCGCCTCGACCTGTTCCATCTGTTCGATGTCGACCAGAAGAAGCGTCCAACGAATTTCATCCGGCAGCACCCGGAGCGCGTCGATGACGGTCTCGTCATCGAACCGCTCCATCAACTCCTCGGGCTCTTCCCATTGCTCGTCAAAGCGCCCGGGCTGTTGATCTTCTTGGGAGAGCACGTCCAACTCCTCGGCATTGAGCGATAGATGGGTCGGACGGTGGCGCCTGGTGCGAAGCCAGTCGATATGCGTCCGGCGCATGATGGTGAGCAACCATGACCGCATGTCGGTGCCGTCCTGGTAGGAGTCGATCGCGCGCGCGGCTTTCAGCATGGTCTCCTGGGCCAGATCCTCTGCCTGATCCCGGCTTCGGGTCAGGCATTCCGCGGTCCGCAGCACAACCGACATCAGCGGCCAGGCCAAGCGTCTAAACCGTGCGGCCTGAGCATGAGGAATCGGCCTGCTACTCATCGGTTCTATCTTCCTAAACGATGGTCGATCGTCGCCAGGTTCAATGTCACGCAGCTCACTCTGCACGCCTGAGGAGGGGACGGCAACTGAAGCCCGACAGCTGAGTGCATAGGATAACGCCCAGTAACTCCTCGCCCTTAGCGCAGAAATCACCCCGTAGCTTCACGCATTCCACCTGTCGGCTACTGACTGCAACACAACAACGAACACTTGGTGATTCCTCGCACGGTGCCGAAGGCGCGGCTTTGCCGCCATTGACCTCCATGGATACGAACATCATGACGTCGCCCCCGATGAAGGTGCCGTCCTGCAATCACCCGGTGGGCTGTTATTCTCGTGGAATGGAACTTGGCCGGTGGGAATTGCAGCGTCCAGCTCGGCCAGCAATGCCACGAATGCTGCAACGACCCGCGGATCAAAATGGGAACCGCTTGCCGCGACGATCAACTCCAGCGCATCGGACTCAGGCATGGCCTGTCGATACGGGCGATCGGATGTCAGTGCGTCGAAGACATCGGCAACCGCGAAAATCCGGGCGCCCAACGGAATTCCATTGCCAGCCAGTCCCCGGGGATAACCGGTGCCGTCAAAGCGTTCGTGGTGGGCGTGCACCAGGTCGGCTACGCCTCGAAGGTGATTCGTTGCATTGAGAATGGCATGGCCTACTTCGGCATGTTGCTGCATGATGGCTCGCTCATCGTCGGTCAGGGGGCCGGGCTTCAGCAGCACGTGGTCCGGCACACCGATCTTGCCCACGTCATGGAGCAGCGCGGCCTCGTGCAGTGTTGCAAGATCGCGCGCACCCAGCCCCAGCTTTTCACCGATTCGCAGCGACAATTTAGCCACGCGATGCGAATGTTGTTCGGTCTGGTGCTCCCGCGCATCCAGCGCCGCGACCAGCGCACGCAGCGTATCGCGACTTGCATCCGCCGCCCGCCTGAGCGCATTCGTTTCGCGCGTCGCCAACCAGCCGGCAAGCAGTCCGACCACCCAGAACGTCACGATCTCACCCGACTGGTTCAGGTTCTCCGCCAGCCGGCCAGACCACGCGATCAAAATGTAGGGGGTGTAGATGATCGACACGAGGCCGGCCGATACGATTGCACCGCGGATACCGAACCAAATGGCCCCCAGCAGGATCGGCACGATGAACAGCTTACGTAGCACGATATGCAGTGCATGCAGCCAACCGGATGCCGGGGGCGTAGCCCAGTGGCTGACAGCCACCACAACGATCAGCAGCAGGACCACTAGCCACCGGCGTCCTTTGATGTGCTTCAAGCGCAGCTTGAAGTGCAGAGGTAGTAACGATCTTGTCGACATCATTAATCAGTGAAAGTCGGTTCGCTGGCATGAGGTTTCATGGTGACTCCTGTAACTCTGCGGTTCCGTCAGCCGATGACACGCGCCCTGCCCACCGACACTCGGTCCCGAGCCTTGCAGGCCGCTGTAGGTCTGCCACGATTGGCGGAGTCCGTGACCTGCGCGAGAACTGGCGATCGTCGAACACGCGGTCCACTTCCGGCCGCCTTTCCATTCAATGACAATCGATAGACCTTCTCGGTTTGCGCGGCGATTGTGTCCCATGCAAATAGCGTCTCGGCCTGACATCGTCCCCTTGCCCCCATCACCTCGGCAGCATCCCGATGCCCCAGCGTCTCGCGCACGCCACGTCCGATGGCTTCGGGATGCACCGGAACGACCAGGCCCGTTTCACGGTGGCTCACGAACTCCGCCGGCCCGCCGCTGCGCGTGACCACTACCGGTTTTCCAGCGCTCCAAGCTTCCAGGATCACAATGCCAAAGGGCTCGTTGCGGCTGGGGACGCACACTGCATCCGCGCAATGGAACAGGCTGATGAGTTCCAGGCCGGTTCGATAGCCCACGAACCGCACTGCTTCGTTCGCACGTAACACCGATGCTCGATCTTCGAGAGGGTCGCGCATGTCGCCATCGCCCGCAAAAATGAACTTGGCGCGCGGGTGTTGGCGAAGGATCGCGGGGATTGCTTCAACCAACAAATCAGGGCCTTTTTGCCAAGTGATCCTGCCCGCGAACAGGACGGTTGGATCCTCGGGGGCGATGTCGTAACGGCGCCGAATCGACTGGCCGTTGAAGGGTGCATCGAACTTGCGCGGGTCCACGCCATTGTAAATGGCCGCCATCTTGTTCAACGGCACACTGTAAAGGTCGTGCACCTCTTGGCGCAGGGCCTTCGAAACACAGATAACGTTGCCTGCCACAAATGCGCCTTCCCATTCCAGGTGCCGAATGCGTGCGGAGTCACCATCGTGATTCTGGTTCCCGCAGCGACCGAATTCAGTCGAATGGATCGTAAAGACGATTGGTCGCCCGAGTTCATTCTTGATTCGGCGTAACGCATGCGTGCTCAGCCAGTCGTGACCGTGAACGACGTCGAAGGGCCCGACCAGTTCTTCGACCTCTCCGATCTGAAGAAGGAAGCTGTCCCCCATGCGCCTGGCGTACTCGACAAAGTCGAATGTCTCGGGGTCAAAAGCGCACCGGTGGTAATGTACCCCGCCGATGCAGTCATAGGCCGCCTGGCCGGGTGCGGTCCGTGTAAACACATGGACCCGATGCCCGCCCGCGTTCAACGCGGCGGCAAGCTCCGTGACGTGCATCGCCAGGCCGCCCACGACGATCGAGTATGCGCTCTCCCACGACAGCAGCGCAATCGAGAGAGGGGCGGCTGGCTGATGGTTTCCATGCGTTGTTTGGGGCATCGTGCCAAACGCTCCTGACCACGAGTTCCACACCGTCCGTCCGGGCGGGCAACCTGACCAACGCCCTCTACCGATCAGAACGACTTTGGCGCGAGGTCAGGTTCCATATCTCTCAAGATCGGTCTGCCATGGAACTCGGAGCCCCGTCGGTCTCGTTTGGAAATGAGAGGCGACGAGCGTCGCCCGCGCGGACGCCCAAACTCCGGAGGCACTTCATGTACGCCCAACCGGCGAAACGGAACGCCCAAGTCGGCGCCGCTCTTCTGACGTTGAATTGTGCGGGCGCCGCGCTCGCCCAGATCAGCCACTCATCCGGAGACCGCCAAACGGCGAAGCGCGGCGGCTCCGATTCGATGGAAGTTGCGCTTCCCAAACAACTTGCAGAACTCCGCGAGAAGGTCGCCCGGCTGGAAGCCGCGCTGGAGCAGAATCACCAGGTCCAGTCTTCAGGAACGAAGGCACCGTCATATCACGACGGAATGGGACGCGGAGACGCCAGCATGTCCATGAGCGGAGCCGGGACGAAAAGTGGCATGGCGAAGAGCGACCAGAAGTCCGGAATGAGCATGGGCATGATGCGCAGTGGAATGACGGACACGTCCAACGGCTCCGGGCAGCTGTCCAGGATGGGCATGGGGAAGATGGGCAAAGGCATCCGGATGATGGGAATGACGAAGGGGATCGGTGGATCCCAAGGCATGGCCATGCAGTCCGCACTGCCCGGTTTCCCGGGTGCATCAAACCTATACCATATCGGGGCGACGGGCTTCTTCCTCGAACCATGCCGACCACATTCGACTGACCGCCGAGCAGCAGGCCGCACTCAACGAGATCAAGGAAAAGACCGCGCTGGAGCAGACCACAACAGAACGGGAGATCGAGGAAGGGGAACAACAACCTTGGCAGGCGACCGCCTCAGACCGGCCTGGTGTCTGGAGGCCAAGATTCGTCAGTTTCGAGAAGTTGCGCGGCGACCAACGAATCGCCTTCATCAGGTCCGTCGGCGAGGCGGACGAGGTGCTAGGCCGTGAACCTCAGACGTTGACTGGCACACACTCCGGCCCGAGGTCGCCGGCGGCTCATACCAACCATCAGCCATAGGAGCGTGACCATGACATCAAGAGCCAGAAGTAAGCAGAAGACGACGAAACTTCGCTGTAAAGCGCCCGATGCCGAATCGGTGTTTGTGGCTGGGACCTTCAATGACTGGAACCCAACAGCCACGCCGTTGGAGCGTTCGGGTAACGGAGACTGGAGCGCTCATCTCGATCTGGCGCCGGGGCGCTACGAGTTCAAGTTCATCGTCGACGGCGATTGGTGCTGCGCACCAGGGTGCGAGGCAGATCACGTCTGTCCCGACTGTGTGCCCAACGACTGCGGCACGATGAACCGGTTATTGGAAGTGAAATGAGCAAGGCCATCGCGCATACATCTCCTCGTCGTCTTCGGCGCGATCCAGAATGCTGGCGTTTCTGGCGGTGCATTCACGGCTCTCGCTGGATTCTTCGTGCTGCTCGACGTTCAATGCCGCAACCGGCGTCGGTCTCACGGCGAAGCTTGGCCAGGTGGCGACGTCAACTGCACGGCGGCCGCCGCCACACCGCATGAATCACTCACGCGAAGTCATCGCCTATTTCTCGATGGAGATCGCGCTTGAGCCCGACCTGCCGATCTACAGTGGCGGTCTGGGCATGTTCGCGGGCGACACCATCCGCTCTGCCGCCGATCTGGCGTGTCCATGGTGGCCGGGTCGCTGCTGCATCGACACGGCTACTTTTGCCAGCGAATCCTCAAGAGCATGCCCGGGTCGAACAGTGCCCGAGCAGTCAGAGGCCCCCGAGTTCCCCAGGTGGGGCCCGGGCGCGTCGCGGGCCTACGGCGCCCTGGACGGCGACGGCGATCTGTCGGGCCTCGACGACCTGCTCGCGAACTTCGGAGCCAGTTGCCCCTAGAACGGAAGCAGCGTGTTGGCCAAGGCTTGCGGCGGCGTCCGGACAGGTTCAGGTGCAACCTGTCCCGCGTTTGCCAGCGTGTGGACGGATCGGTGAGATCCACCATCTGACTGCCTTCGCGCGGGGCGAGGCTGGCGTTGATGACCAGGACACCCGATGACGGTTTTTCATATCAAGCTGCCTACTGCTGTCCAAACAAGCCTCATCGCCTTCGCAGAATAATCTGGTCTGATCAGGCGTGCTTGCCCGACCGGGACCCGCAGGCGACCTACTACCAGCTCGCTTGCAATGCAGCCACGTCGGAGAGGTCGATGTCGCCGTCAAGGTCCCCGTCAAACGCGGCGAGGCATTCTGACACCGAGTAGGGTACAGCGGCGAGCGGCGGATTGTCCGGACCGTTGAGGCAGTCGAGCAGGATCACGAGATCGGCTGTGTCGCTTACGCCGTTCTGGTCGATGTCGCCCGGTGTGATGCCGTACTCGTACGCTCCGCGGTCTACGGCCAGCCCGGCGAAGCGAGGTCGATTGAGCAGATCGGCCGTGATGCCACCTGGCACATAGGCGTCGAGTCCGGTGTCGATCGCCGGCGAACCAGCCGCCAGCCGAGCGTCGTCATCGGGTGTGCCGTACGCGTCATCGAAGCCGTCGCCGTCGCGCAGCAACGGATCCGATCCGTTGTTCTGCATTCCGCCGAGCGAACCCGTCCAACCTTGCACGATGCAGTGCTGCAGGTCGGGTGTCGAGGTGAAACCGTCAACCTGGGCAACCTCCGTCATGCTCGCGCCAACGCTGTTGTCCCACAGGATCGTGTTGCGCAGTAGCGGATCGCTCTCGTAGTTGTACATTCCACCCCCGGCAATGCTGGCGACATTGCCCGCGAGCGTGCAGTTGATCAGCGTGACTTCGCTTGCGAATGAGTTTCCGATCGCGCCCCCGAACGGCGCCGTGTTGCCGGTCAGCAGGCAGTTGATCAGGGTTGCGGCGGAATCGCTGTAGTTGTTTATGCCTCCGCCGTCGCCGTCGGCCGCGTTGCCCCGCAGGACGCAGTTGACGAGCCTGGGCGTGGAACCGAACAGGGCCCGCAGGCCGCCACCGTACTGGGCGTGGTTGTCGGCGATCAGGCAATCCGTGAGCTCGGGCGCGCAGTCAGTGTAGAAGTACAGACCGCCGCCTTCGCCGTCGGTCGGCCGAACGTGGTTGACGAAGACGCAGTCGCGCAGGACGGGATCGCACTCAAAGAGGGCCGCCAAGCCGAGGCCGTAGCGGGCGTAGTTGTTGTCGAACGAGCAGCCGTCAAGCGTAGGCGCGCACTGGCTGTAGTTGTAGATCCCGCCGCCGAGACCGGACGCACCGCCGTCATTTTCGATGAAGTCGCATTCTTCCAGCGTTGGGCTGGACCCGAAGAAAACGGCCATCCCTGCACCGAAGTCGGCAAAGTTGTCACGGATCACGCAGCGCCGCAGCGTCGGACTGCTCGCGACGTAACAGTGCACGCCGGCGCCGCCGGCCGGCCAGGTCTGGCTGAGGGCGACGTTCAGGTGGATCGTGCAGTCTTCCAATGTGCCGGTTGCACCCCAAGCGCAGTATACGCCGGCGCCCCGCATAGCGGCGTTCTCGCGGATATCGCAGTTTCGGATGGTCGGGTTACCGTTACCGTAGATCCGAATACCGCCGCCGCCGTCGTTCGGATCGGCGTCGGCGAAACCGTCGCGAATCGTGAAGCCATCCAGGATCGCGGTCGCGCCGCAGGCGCTTCCGTCGACCACGTGATAGCTGTTGTCCACCGATGTGCCGGGAGAGCCGATTTCGCCGCTCAGAATCGTCACGTTCGCAACCGGGTCACGCTGCGTCGCCACTGTCTCCGTGCCCCCAAAGCCCCCGAGCAGCGCCACACCATCAACCAGACCGAAGCTGCG
The DNA here is from genome assembly GCA_030428945.1 of Phycisphaerae bacterium. Taxonomy (GTDB): domain Bacteria; phylum Planctomycetota; class Phycisphaerae; order UBA1845; family Fen-1342; genus JAUIEC01. The sequence continues at coordinate 175,407 of JAUIEC010000008.1, forward strand.
CGAACGGTCACCTCCGCCGCTATCAGGCGTGTACGTGCCAGCCCGCACCCAGATCTCGCTGACTGCCCCGTTCGCGCCCCCGGCGAGGCAGGTTGCCTCGCGCAGGTCGTGAATCGCCGCTGCCCAGGTCGCGCCGTCGCCGCCCGGTGGGGCGGCGGCATCGACACGCAGTACGCCGGGCAGCCCCGGGACGGCTGTCGGCCGGAAGTTGGCCACGTGGATGGAAGTTTCGTTGATCGTGCGGGCGGTGTCGCACGGGTTCGGGAAACCCTGGGCCACGCCGGTCGGGCCCGGGTTGGGCGGGCTCGGTCCGGGCCAGCTCACGCTGGGATTGGCGAAGTACGCGATGGCGGGAATGCCGGCGGCCACGCCCATGAGGGTCTGCCACTGACTGCCAGGCTCAACGTACCCGTACGCATACTCGGCCCAGGGTATGTCCGTGGTGTTAGCGCGGTCGTGTGTGCAGAACAGGTTGTGGCCGAACTCATGGGCCATCGTCAGCAGCGCCGCGTTGTCGTCGCGGAGGAGCGAGAAGCCACTGGCCCCGACCCCGGTCAGCGTCGGATCCGGGAAGTAGCCGATGCCGCCCGTGTTGAGTTGGTCCACCCAGAGGCTGACGCAGTCCGCGCCGTATTGATCGCGGAGCGCATGCGCTTCGTCAACGAAGCCGTCGTTGGGATCGACCAGTCGCGGGCCATCTATCGCCCAGTTGCCCGACTCGGCGTAGGTGACTTCCTGGCTATGGACCAGGAACACTGAGGTGTTGATGCCACTGCGGGTGAACGCGGCGTTGGTGTCGGCCAGGGCGAGGTCGATCAGGGCCTGCATCTGGGCGGTCCCGCCGGCCGCAGCGCGGGCCTGGATCGTGTAAAGCACCAGCACGTCAATCTGCGACCCGTCGTCGCAGAAGTGTCCGGCGCCGCCGGCCGCCCGTAGTGCGGGCCGAACGCTGCGTTGTCCGTCGGCCGGATGGATCCTCGCATGCCGAGGCTGGGGCGCACGAGTCTCCGACTCGCTCGCGGACTTGCGCGAGCGTGAGACGGGTATACCTCCGGCGCATGTCGCCAGAGTCGCGACATCCAACGCACGCGTCAGCACGACGCCCGGCGTCAAGCCCGGACGCAACTCGATGACACGCCCATCGCCCGGTCGGATGGCCCCGGCGATGGTCCCGAGGTCGCTGACAACGAGCGTGACGCTGCTGTGATTCGAACTACGCACACGGCCGAACCAGGCGTGCCGCCCGCGCCCGAGATCCCGGACCGTATCGAGCTGAAGGTGCAACTCCGACTCATGCATGGCGATGTCGAGGCCGAGCGGGGCCGCATGCGTGCACAGCATGCGCCGGTCTTCGGGTGAAATCACACAATGGAAAGGCGGGGCATGGCCGGTTGCTGACTCGGATAGCGTCCCTGGCTGCGCGGCACCGAGAATCGTGCCGCTCCAGGCGATGCAGAAGCCGGCCGCCAGCCCAACCACGGATGACTGCGTGATCATCTTGTTTTCCGATCAAAGGCTCGCCATCGCCCGGCGCCGTTGCCCGGCCATGAAGGCGATTGTACCACGTTCCGTGCCGCCGCTGGGCATCGAATCCTCCTGCAATCGACTGCGTAATGTGGACGTCAAGGCAGACCAGGTTGAACGGTTGAGGACGAGAGGTTCATTGCCGAGCGTGGGCTGTTCGCGCCCTAACTGGGAGCCTCTCCGCTATGCTAACGCCCAAACAGATCACGCCACGACAGTTCCCCGGCGGAGCGACTCATGAAGTGGAAGAAGAAACTCTACGTTCTGCACCGCTGGCTCGGCCTGATCATCAGCCTGCAGCTGCTCGCCTGGAGCGTCGGTGGGCTGATGTTCAGCATCCTCGACATCGAGAACGTTCGTGGCAACTGGGATCGCGCTACCGAGCCGCCCGCGGCCGTTCAGCTCGACGCGGTGCGGATCACGCCGGCCGAGGCGATGGCCCGAACGGAGCTTGAGGCGGCGCAGGTCGCCCGCGTGACGCTCCGAACCCGTTTCGATGGGCGCGCCGTCTATGTACTGATCGATCCGGACGATCGGCCGTTTGCCACAGTGGACGCTGCGACCGGCGAAGTGACGCGGCGGATCACTGGGCAACTGGCCGAGGCAGCTGCGCTGCGTGATTTCGTTCCAGATGCGGGTGTGCAGTCGACGCGTCTGATCGAGAACGATCCACCGACGGAGTACCGCGGCAAGCCTCTGCCGGCGTACCAGGTGGTTCTCGAGCACCCGAAACAGCCGCACATCTACATCTGCCCCGTGACGGCGGACGTGATCACGCGCCGGAACAGCACGTGGCGCACCTTCGATTTCTTCTGGATGCTGCACACGATGGACTACCAGGGACGTGACAACTTCAACCACTGGCTGCTGACGATCGCCGCCGCGATCGCGGTGCTCACCGCCGCAAGCGGCCTGGTGATGTGGGTTACACGGGCGCCCTGGAGACGCCGCGGCAAACGCGAACAGTCCAGCACCACCTGACGAACTGACAACTGCGGGCACGAGCTGGACAAGCGGGTCCACGCCGGGCCCAAAATCGGCGGCATGAGACGCTCCACCGGAGAACTTCGATGCCCGAAGACCCTGTTTGTGGAATGGACGTGACGCCTTCGTCTTCCACGGCTCGCGTCGAACAAGACGGCACGGAATACTTCTTCTGCAGCAACGGCTGCGCCGACAGGTTCCGAGCCGACCCGGGTCGCTATCTCGACCCGGCCGTCCCCGCGTCCCATGACAGGGGGCCGCATCGCGCGGAGGATCGCGACGACCAGCACACGCAAGCCGAGGGTGTGACATACACGTGCCCGATGCATCCGGAGATCCGCAAGATCGGCCCCGGCGACTGCCCGAAGTGCGGCATGGCCCTCGAACCCGTCGACGCGACAGCTGAGCAGGATGATTCCGAACTGCATGACCTGACCCGGCGGCTGTGGGTCGCCACGGCGTTCACCGCGCCTCTCTTCGTCTTTGTCATGGGGCACATGCTCTTCGGGCATCAACTCGGCAGCTGGTTGAATCCGGCGGCCGGCCAGTGGTTCGAACTCGCCCTGGCCACGCCTGTGGTGCTCTGGTGCGCGTGGCCGTTCTTCGTCCGAGGCGTGCGTTCCGTCCGCACGCTCAGCCCGAACATGTGGACGCTGATCTCCATCGGCGTCTCGATCGCCTATGTCTTCAGCGTCGTTGCAACCGCCGCCCCCGGCCTCTTCCCCGAGTCGCTGCGAGACAGTTCCGGTCGAGTCGGCGTTTACTTCGAGGCTGCGGCCGTCATTGTCGCGCTCGTATTGCTGGGGCAAGTCCTGGAGCTGCGAGCTCGCCGACGGACGGGCGGGGCGATCCGCGAACTACTCGAGCTCGCGCCCCCGACGGCCCGCCGCCTGCGCGAGGACGGTTCCGACGAAGAGGTGCCGGTCGACCAACTCTCGGCCGGCGACCGCGTCCGCGTGCGTCCGGGTGACAAGATCCCGATCGACGGCACGGTCGCGGAGGGTCGCAGCACCGTTGATGAATCGATGCTCACCGGCGAGCCAGTGCCCGTGGAGAAGGCGGCCGGAGATGAGGTCACCGGCGGAACCGTCAACAAGACCGGCTCGTTCGTCATTACGGTCAGCCGCACCGGGTCGGAAACCACGCTCGCGCAGATCGTGCAGATGGTCGCCGACGCCCAGCGTTCCCGGGCGCCGATCCAGCGGCTGGCCGATGCCGTGGCAGCCTGGTTCGTTCCGGTCGTGGTCGCGATCGCCGGCCTTGCATTCTTCGTCTGGCTGCTCGTCGGACCGGCACCTGCTTTCAGCTACGCACTGATTGCAGCGGTCTCGGTGCTGATCATCGCGTGTCCGTGTGCACTGGGCCTGGCGACTCCGATTTCGATCATGGTTGCCGCCGGCCGGGGCGCCAAGCTGGGCGTGCTGATCAAGAATGCCGCGGCCCTCGAGGCCTTCGAGTCGATCGACACGGTCGTCGTCGACAAGACCGGTACGCTCACGGAGGGCAAGCCCAGTCTGGTCGCCATTGAGGTGCGGAGTGATCAGAGCGAGGAGCGCGCCTTCGCCCTCCTGGCCGCGGCCGAACGCGGCAGCGAGCACCCGCTGGCCGAGGCGATCGTGGCGGGCCTGGAGGAGCGGACCGATGCCCGGCCTGCGGCGTCCGCATTTGACAGTATCACCGGCAAGGGGATTGCCGCCACGGTCGACGGTTCCCGCGTGGTGATCGGTTCTTCCGTCCTGCTGGCGGACGAGGGCATCGATACAGGGCCCTTCGCCGACCTGGCCGAGACAAAGCGGCGCGAGGGCGGCACGGCGATGTTCGCGGCGATCGACGGCACACTTGCCGCGCTGCTCGTGGTCGCTGACCCGATCAAGCAGACCACCCGCGCCGCGATCGAAGCGCTCCATGGCCTGGGGCTGACCGTCGTCATGCTGACGGGCGACAATCGGACGACCGCGGACGCGATCGCCGGGCAGTTGGGGATCGACCGGGTCGAGGCGGAGGTCCTGCCGGATCAGAAGGCCGAGATCATCCGCGGGCTGCAGGCCGAGGGTCGGCGGATCGCGATGGTCGGCGATGGCGTCAACGACGCCCCGGCGCTGGCCCAGGCCGACGTTGGCGTGGCGATGGGGACCGGCGCAGGCGTGGCCATCGAGAGCGCCGCAATCACCCTTGTCGGCGGCGATCTCAACGGCCTGGTCCGGGCGCGGGAGCTGAGCCGGGCCACCATGCGGAACATCCGCCAGAACCTCTTCTTTGCCTTTGCCTACAACGCTGCGGGCGTTCCGATCGCGGCCGGCGTGCTCTATCCGTTCTTCGGCGTGCTGCTGAGCCCGATGATCGCGGCGGGGGCAATGAGCTTCAGTTCGGTTTCGGTGATCGCCAACGCGCTGCGGTTGCGAGTGAAGTGATCATCCCGGTTGCCGTGTAAGGGCGCGCTCCCCGGGGCACGCGGCCACTCGACTCGTGCTACGCGGCTCCTGTTCCTCGCAGCAGGTCGAAGAAGAAACTGATGAACTGGGCAAACAGGATGTACAGCAGTTGTGACAGGACCATGATTTCGGCCTCCGGCGGTTACTTGCGTCTCAGTTCGACTTCTGCAGTCGCCGCAGTTCGAACTGCTTGGCGACCAGAAAGATCACGGGATAGATCAGCAGCTCCATGGCGAAGCTCGTCAGCAGGCCGCCGAACATCGGCGCGGCCATCCGCTTCATGACTTCCGATCCGGTGCCCACGCCGATCATGATCGGCACGAGCCCGAGCATTGTAGTCATTACCGTCATGGTCTTGGGGCGCACGCGCATCACGGCACCCTCGTGGATCGCATGCTTCAGGTCGGCAAGCGTGTTCATTTTTCCGTTGGCCTTGGCGTCATCGTAGCTGTGGTGCAGGTAAAGCAGCATGACAAGACCTGTCTCGGCGTCGAGTCCGGCGAGCGCGATCAGCCCCACCCAGACCGCCAGGGACATATTGTAATCGGCCCAGTACATGAACCAGATGGCGCCGATCAGGCTGAACGGAACCGCCAGGAGCACGACAATCGTATCGAACCAGCTACCCGTCGCGGCATACAGCAGCAGGACAATCAGAACGAATACCGCCGGAATCGCGATCGCGAGCCGGGCGTTGGCGGCCTGAATGTACTCGTACTGCCCGGACCACACGAGACTGTAGCCGGATGGAATATCCACGGATGCGTTTACGTGCTGCTTGGCACGTTCAACCCAGCCGCCGATGTCGCTCGTCGTGAGATCCACATAGATCCAGGCCGTCTTACGCGCGTTCTCGCTCTTGATCCCGGGCGGACCTTTGTGAATGGACAGATCAGCCAGTTGGGCCAACGGCACCTGCGCTCCGGAAGGCGTCGCGACCAGCGTGCGCTTGAGGGCGGGGATGTTATCACGAAGTTCGCGCTTGTAGCGCAGATTGACTGGGTACCGTTCCAATCCCTCGACGGTCGATGTGATGTTCATGCCGCCCATTGCAGTCAGGATGACATCCTGCACGTCGCCGACGGTCAGGCCGTACCGAGCGATCTCCTCCCGATTGATGTTGAAGTCGACGTAGTTGCCGCCGACCGTCTTCTCGGGGTACGCGCTGAGTGTTCCGGGAAGGCCACGGACTTGGGCCGCAATCCGTTCGGCGATGTCGCCGAGAACCGTCAGGTCGTCGCCCATGACCTTGATGCCGACCGGTGTCTTAATGCCGGTACTGAGCATGTCGATCCGCGTCTTGATCGGCATGGTCCACGCGTTGGTGAGTCCGGGGAACGAAACCACGTCGTCCAGCCCATCCACGTGTGTTCCATCCGGCTCGTCCCAGCCGTAGCTCAGTTCATCGATGGTGATCGGCCGATTCTCCGGCCAGAAATGCGTCAGCCCGCTGTAGTTCTTTGCCCAGTCGGGCAGTCGGGCAAACCAGCGTGGGAAGCTGCGGGTCCGCCACTTGCTCTTGTCAGGTTCGAGCATGATGGTTGTCTCGATCATGCTGAGCGGAGCCGGGTCCGTGGCCGTTTCCGCACGCCCAATCTTCCCGAAGACGTGATGCACCTCGGGGAACGTCTTGATCAACGCATCGGTCTGCTGCAGCAGCTCGCGCGCCTTCGTAATGCTGATCCCGGGGTCGGTGGTCGGCATGTACAACAGGTCGCCCTCGTTCAGCGGGGGCATGAACTCGCTTCCGACCTGGTGCGAGAGCATCAACGGCGAGAATCGCTGCCCGATGACCTGCTCGCCCCAGATGTACTCCTGGAGCGGTAGGATCGCCGTGGCCACAAGCAGTGCGGCAATCAGCAGCGTGAGATACTTCCCGCGCATTGCCAGCCAGAAAAGCGGACTGTAGATGCGCTGAAGGAGACGACTGACCGGGTTCCTGACTTCATCCGGGATCTTGCCACGGATCAGGTAGACCATCAGAACGGGGATCACCGTGATGGCGAGAATCGCCGCCGCTCCCATGGCAAACGTCTTGGTGAACGCAAGGGGCTTGAACAGTCGCCCGCTCTGTTCGCCGAGAACGAAGATCGGTAGAAAACTGACGGTGATGATCAGCAGACTGAAGAAGAGCGTCGGGCCGACCTCCTTGGCTGCATCGATGATGATCTCGAGCTGCGGCTTCTTGCCCTTGTCACGCTCGTAGTGCTTGTGGGCGTTTTCGACCATCACGATGGCACTGTCGACCATCGCGCCGATCGCAATCGCAATCCCGCCGAGACTCATGATGTTGGCATTGAGCCCGATCATATGCATGATGATCAGGCTTGCCAGGACAGCTGTGGGGAGAACGAAGATCGCAACTAGCGCACTACGCAGATGCAGAAGGAATACGACGCAGACGATCGCCACGACGATCATCTCCTCAATCAGTTTCTCATTCAGATTCTCGACCGCTCTCTCGATCAGCGCAGATCGATCGTACTCCGTGATCACGTCAACGCCGGGTGGGAGCCCCGCTCTCAGTTGATCAATTTTTTCTTTGGTGTTCTCGATGACCTTGAGCGCGTTCTCTCCAAAACGCATGACCACTATGCCGCCGACCACTTCGCCTTCGCCATTGGCCTCGGCCAGGCCTCGCCGCAACTCCGGACCGAGTTGAACGCTGGCGATGTCGCGCAGGTAGACGGGTGTGCCGTTCGGGTTCGTGCGGATCACGATCCCCGCCAGATCCTCAAGACCCTGCGCCGCCCTGGCGCGCGAGATCGGCTGGCCACTCGTGGTGACCGCTTCAACCTGAGTTGGCGTCAGCTGTGCGAGGTATCCTCGACCGCGAACCATGTACTCGGTCTCGGACATCTCAAGCAGGCGACCACCGACGTCGTTGTTCGAACGCCGGATCGCCATCGTGATGTGCTCAAGCGGGATGTTGTACGCGAGGAGTCGATCCGGATCGACGACGACCTGGTACTGGCGAACGAACCCGCCGATGGCGGCAACCTCGGCCACACCATCGACCGTGGTCAGTTCAAAACGAAGATACCAGTCTTGAATGCTGCGCAGTTCCGAGAGATCGTACTGCGCGAGCACCAGATCCGTTGCCCCGTCCCATGGGCAGATGCCGCCGCGGTCGAAGATGCGAGCCCGCTCCAGGCGGCTCCGAATCTCTTCCGGGGCATCGCCGCGCGTCGGATACCAGGTGCGACCGAGTTCCCGCCCGCCGCTGCTCGCTGGATGCGCGTGGTTGGCATGCTCGTGACTTGATCCGAGTGGCGGACCTCGCACGGATAGCGGCGAGGCTCCGGTTTGCGATCCGGCCGGCCTTTCTGTGGCGGAATCGGCGGTGTCGTTCTCCACAACTTCTTCCGGATCGTAGTACATCCCGTTGGGGTGTTCCGGGCAGTAATATCCGTTACGCACGGAGTACTCATATGCCCAACCAACGCCCGTAGCATCCGGTCCGAGTTGCGGTGAAACGCCCTGCGGAAGTCGGCCCGCAACGTAGTTGAGGTACTCGAGTACCCGTGACCGGGCCCAGTACAGGTCGGTGCCATCCTCGAAGATGATGTAGACCATTGAGAACCCGAAGAAGGAGTATCCACGGACGACCTTGGCATAGGGAACCGCCAGCATGGCGGTCGTCAGGGGATAGGTCACCTGGTCTTCAACGACCTGGGGGGCCTGGCCGGGATACTCCGTGAACACGATCACCTGTACGTCGGACAGGTCCGGGATGGCATCAAGGCGGATGTTGTACGCCGTCCACACACCGCCTCCGATGACGAAGGCCGTCAGCAGCAGCACGAGCGCGCGGTTGCGGGCACAGAACTCAATGATCTTGGCAATCACAACCGGTTACTCTCCGCGGGAGGGAATCACTTCGTTTCCTGGAGTTCGCCGCAACTAAGCATCTTGAAGCCGTAGAACGGGTTGGCGATTTCATCGTTGGCCTGGAGCCAGTCGCCCTTGGTCATGGGGCAGTGGAAAATGTAGATGTCTGGGAACACTTTCCGACTGGGCCGCACCTGGTCCACCAGCTTTCGCATCGCCTCTCCCACCCGGACGAAGGTCACGCGGGTATCGTCGAGGCTCTGGCCGCGCAACTGCAGCGCTGCAGCCCGCAGCGCACGCACAGCCGCGAGTGTGCCTTCCGAATCGTCCTCTTTCTCCAACAGAACAATCAGCTCATCCGAAGCTCCGACCAATCCCAGTGCGTGCATCGCGACACCATCAGCGCGATCCGTGGAGAGGCGCTCCTGCAGGGCCAGGTAATGCTCCATCAGGTAGTTCACCTGGACCGTGACGGCAGCCGGGGCCGAATGGGTTTGGGCGATGGCCGTATCCTTGACCAACTGCATTCCGCAGATCGGGCAGGATCCCGGCGCGGTCAGGGAGACGTCTTCGGCATGCATCGGACAGACGTAGCTGCCGGAGGGAGCGGCGTCGGATCGCTCGCGGTGTGCAGCGACCCAGGCCACATCCTCAACCGGTTTGATGGTCATCCCGCACACGGGGCAGTCGCCGGGCTCGCCGGAGAAATACCAGCACTCCGCCATCGGGCAGACGTACGCGACGTCCGCGGGAATCACTCTGTGCGCCGGCGCCGCGGTTGCGGCGCTAGCAGCCACGTCCCGGGGAACGAGTTCCCCGGCGCAGACCGTGCACCGGCCGGGTCCGCTGCTGTGAACAACAGGATGCATTGCGCACCGATAAGCCGCCCGTTCGGCCACTTCCGGCCGCGGAGGGACATTCCGGTCGGCCATCTCCGGTCCGAGCCAGATTCCCCGGAACGGGGTCAGCGGGCGGTCGTCGTGCGGGCACTTCGCCGGGCTGTCGCGGATCACACCCGCATGTCGCGCGTCGGGACAGGTATACATGACTTTGAAAGCCTGGAGCGAACTGTCGCAACGAGGACAGGCCGCTGCTGATTGTGCGAAGACATGCGGGTGTTCCGGACAGGTGTATGCCACGTCACCACCGCCGGCCGCCTTGCGCGCCGCGACCCACGCCACTTCCGCGACCGGCTTCAGCCGCATCCCGCACCACGGACAACTGCCCGCCGCGAGGGACAGATAGGCTCCCTGTCGAGCGGCATCCGCCTCGTCCGGGTGCGTCTCCATCGGGCACGCGAACTGGGCCTGCTCCAGATCAGGTTGCGCGTCTCCAGCGGCCGCGGCCGGTTGCATTTCACCTGAGGTCCAGGCCGCCCCGCAGAAGAGCAGGGCAAGGGCCAGCGGAAGCAGTCGATTGAATGTCGTGGCCATACGTTCGCTCCGCTAGTGATTGTGCCCGGGCGCCTGAGGCTGCATGTCGCTTGAATCAATGGTGCTGCCGGCCGGAGCGGGCGCGGATTGCTGAGCTGTCAGCATCTTGGCGACCGCCTCCTTCAGCTTGCTCTCTGCGTCCAGCATGAACTGGCCGCTGGTCACTACCTCTTCGCCTTCTTCGAGGCCGAACAGCACCTCAACCAGACCATTCTCCCCTTCAACACCGACCTGCAGATCGCGCGGCTGGAACTGCTTGTCGCCACGCATCACAAACGCCACCTGCCGTGTTCCCGAGTCGATGTACGCCTCCCTGGGGATCAGCAGCGCGCGACGATTCAGATCCGCCTGCAACTGCACGGTGGCGTACATATCCGGCTTGAGTTGCTGGTGCGGGTTGTCGAATTCGAGGCGAACCTTGATGACGCGCGCATCTTTCTGCAGGTAGGGGTACACGTAGTCGACGTGTCCCCGAAAGGTCTCTCCGGGAATGTAGGGCAGGGTCATTTCGGCCTCCTGCCCAACCCGCACCCACGGTAGCTGGTACTCGTAAATGTCAACGAATACCCAGACCTTCGACAGATCGGCGATCGTGTACAGTCGCATGCCCGGGCGAACGTACATGCCCTCAAGAGCCATCTTCTCCGTGACGATCCCCGTGGACGGCGAGTTGATCGTGAGCGTCTTGCTGCTACTGCCCGAGCGGCGCAGGCCCGCAATCTGCGCAGCGGTGATGTCAAAGTATCGCAGTTGCGTTTCGGCTGCCTGGACCAGCCGCTGCGCTTCCTCGCGGGCCTCCGCCAGCGGACTGCCGGCCATGCGGGTCACGCCGCGAATCGCCGCCAGGTACTCTTCCTGTGCTTCCCAGAGTCTCGGGGAGTAGACATCGAACAGGGGTTGGTCTGCTCCGACCGCCATGCCAGTCTTGTCGACGACCAGCTTCTCGATCCAGCCCTCGAACTTGGTATCCACAAAGGTGACCGTCTGCTCGTTGTAATCGACACGGCCGACTGTGCGAATCGTCTTCGTCAGCGGGCCACGCTTGACGCGCGCGGTTCGAATCCCCATGTTCTGCTGCGTAGCGGGGTCAACGGTAATGGCCTTGCCCACAGAGGATTCATCCGCGCTTGCGTAAACCGGTACCAGGTCCATTCCCATCGGGCTCTTACCGGGTTTCTCTGAGACATAACCGGGGTCCATCGGGGCACGCCAATAGAGGACCTTCCGTTCCTGCGGACCGCCAACGGCCGCGTCGGCATCGCCGTCCATTCGAAGCGGCGTCAGTTTCATGTGGCAGATCGGGCAGTCGCCCGGTCCCTTTTGGATAACATTCGGGTGCATTCCGCAGGTGTAGAGTTGTTCGGACTCGCCCGCCTCGACCGCTTCGCCCGTAGCCGGCGTAGCAGCCGACAACGGATTCCAGCTGCCGGTGAGCCGGTAACTCGAGAAGACCGCTCCCCCGACCAACCCGAACGTGAGCACGACCAGCGCCACGACCGTCAAGACAAGCCCGCGGCCGAGCCGGGCTCCGACGCGTGCCGTTTCCGGTCTTTCATTCATCTTCAGGCTCCCGCCTCACCAAGGCTCAATCCGAGCGCCTCTTCCAGGTCGGCCACACTGCGTTCCAACTCGCCGAGTGCGACGTGGTATTGAATCGTAAAAGCCAGCCACTTCTGCCAGTTGTCGATCACGAACAGGAAGTCACCGCGCCCCGCCGAATAGGTGGTCCGCGAAACCTCGTACGCCTGGCGGGCCTGCGGGATAATGGTCTTGTCAAACAACTCGGCCAGCTCGCGCTGCGCCCTTACCCGGGCCAGCGCGTCCTCAATCCGGAAGTTCACGCGGTTGCGGGTGCCGGCGAGCTGTTGCTGAGAACTCCGCAGCCGGGCCCGAGCTTCCCGAATACCCCCCTCGATCTTTTCAAACCAGATCGGGATGTTCAGCCCCAGCGTGATGGCCCAGTTGTCCGAACCGCTTTCACTCAGCCGGCTTCGTGGTGGACGGATTCCGGTCTGCGGATTGGGCGGCGGAACGAAGCCGCCCCTTGCATCCATCTGCATCCACTCCAGCCCGACTGTGAAGTCAGGCCAGTACGCCAGCCGGGCGAGTTCGACTGCTTCGGTATCACGTGCAATCTGCTCGCGGAGCCGTAGCAGATCCGGGTTGCGCTGCACGGCGGTGTCGATCAGATGCTCCAGTTGGTGGGCAACCGTGCGCGGGTCAAAGTCAGCCGGGGCTGCGATTTCTTGACCAGGGGATCGATTGAGCAGTCGGTTGAACTCGGCGGTGATCGTCTGACGCGTTTGGCGAAGTTCGATCAGCTTGCTCTCCAGGTTGTAGAGCTCGACCTGGGCGCGGAGAACGTCATCCTGAGAACGACGCCCGGCAACCACCTGAGCGCGGGCGGCATCGATCAGGCCACGGAGCAGGTCCTGATTCGCCAGATCGATCTCGATTGTCTTGTCGATCGTGTAGAGCCTGAAATAGGCGCGCTTTACATCTCCGATGACAGCCAGGCGGGTCCGCTGCAGGTCTTCCAGGCCCATGCGGGCCTCCTGCCACGCGATCCGTCCGGCACGATCCAGCTTCTCGGGGATCAGGAGCCTCTGCTGAATGCCGAGTATGAAATAGTTGTCGCCCTCGGCCGTTCGAACGGGCTCGATCAGCGTCTTGGTCGTCAACATCGGATCGGGCAGCGCGGTGACCTGAGGGACGCGTGCGTAACGGGCGCGGACCGTCTCTTCGGCCGCCCTGATCTCCGGGTTGTCACGCAGCGCGACGAGGATGTACTCACGCAGGGACTGCGGATCGACGGCGGCGTCTTCCCGGGGAACAGCAGGTGCCACCGCGGGTTGGCTCGCAGCCGATTGGCGTGCAGGGCGCAGCCTCTCCGGCAGGTAGTCCCTCACAGCCGTCGCGCGATCCCGTTCATAGCGTGCGATTGCTGTGGCCATATCCTCGGCCGCGCTCTGATTCAGGGCACAACCGCTCCCGACCAACCAGACAGCCCCGAATGCGAGCAGGCAACCTGCCGACCCGGCCCCCTTGCGGCATAACTTGTCCATGGGGATCCTCACCCTGACCTGACTTGGGAGGACGGCGACGTGCACCCTGCGGGCTGCGCCGTGCCGACATTCACGATCTCGCCTGACAGTAACGTTCCGGGTTGGACGCGAACTTTCGTTGGCATTCCTCGAGGCAGAAGAAGTACTCCGTCCCGTTATGTGTCAATCGGGCAGCAGCACAGTGCTTGTTGACGGGCATCCCGCACACCGGATCTCGCACCATGTTCTCACGCTGATACACGTCGGCTTGCTCAAGCCGCAGATAGGTTTCGACGAAGTACCGCAGCTTGGCGTCCATCCAGAGCGTTGCGTCCCTCTCGCGGACTTGATCCAACGGTAAAGCACACTGGTCTTCTCCGTCAAACTGAAAGAACATGGGAAGAATCTTCAGGCGGTAACACAACAGCAGATGACGGATGTCGCCGTCAGGGCAGACCCAGAAATCGAGCTTCGTAGTGGCCGGAAAACGATCGGTGTGCCGAAAGACACATGCGACGTGACTCCAGCCTCCGTGGGCACCTGGCTCCAGAATCGAAGCGTTTTCGAACGCACCCGCCACCAGTTCCACCCGAGGACGGATGGCAGTTTCGATCAGCGGCCGGGCGACCTGGTCGAAACGCTCGCGGCGCTGGTCCAGTTCGTGCATTCGGGTCCGGGTGTGCTCCACTGCCTGCTTTCGTTGCAACTCGATCGACTCAAGGCGTGCCTTGAGCCAGCTCTCAAACCCCTCGGTCTCTTCCATCGCAGCAGCCTCCGATCGACCGTGGTCAAACCACGTCGATGACGCGGTTCATCGTGCCATGCTCATTGCAGACCAACCCGCACGCGTCGCAGTATTGGTCAGGTTGCCCGGGTTCGCAGCACCATTGACCGTCAACAATGAACTTGTACTCGTAGCGTCCTGGCGCGAGTTTCAAATCGACGAACCACTCACCATCCGCACCGCGCCGCAACGGGGATTGACCGGGCGCCCAGTCGTTGAAAGTCCCCACGAGGCAGACCTCGTGCGCGTCCTTGGCATCGCAGGAGAATCGGACGGTTTTCCTGCGTACACGGGTGGCCGCCTTGGGCATGCCTGGCTCCTTACTCAGCCTCTTTGCTGCGTCAGTTTTCCAGTCGACAGTTCACACGAGCCGAAGTCTGCGCGGCACCTTCGGCGGTGCCGCGCGTCTGGCCGTAATTGGTCAGGGCTTGCCATGTCCGTGGTCATGGTCGTGTCCCGTGTGTCGCGCTGGCTTCGTCTTTTTGACATCGATATCGACGCCCTGCGCCGCCAGCTTGGCCGCGTAGGTCCCCGGGCTACTCAGGAACTTCTTGTCGCACCCAGCGCAGCAGAAGTACACCCGCGGCCCACCGGGCAGATCTGCGTAGACATGCGGATCGATGGGCTCATTCGCTACCGGACAGGTCACCTGGTAGGTGTAACTCGCCTCCAGCTTCGGCTTGTACTTGGCTGGCGAAGCCTCGTACTTGGCGACACATCCCTTGCAGCAGAACGCAACCGGAGTGCCGCCTACTACGGCGATGGTCTCGCGGTCAATCGGGCTTCCCGTCACCGGGCAATTGACCTGAATTCGTTTCATCTTCTTAAGCGCAGCACGCTGCGTCGCCGTCTTCTCGGCGAACTTGGCAGAGTCTTTCTCATAGGCCTTGATGCAGCCCTTGCAGCAGAAGTAGACCGGGCCGTCCGCGGCCATCGTCTTGATTGAGAAGTCGATCGGATCACCCATCACCGGACAGAGTGGCAAGGCGGGCTTTGTCGCGTCCGCTTTGCCTTTATGCGCTTGCCCGTGATTGGAATGGGTCTGGGCCACAGCGACCCCAGGCAGCAGGGCCCAGGCCCCGAGGCAGACGAACAGAGCGGACTTGGTGAAAGCGTTCATCAGGTCATTCTCCTGCGGTTCTCGACGGGCCACTGTCCGGCACCGCGGCTGGGAACTGGAACCCTCGAGACTTGGATGCATGACTCGTTCCCCCGCTTCCCGGGTGTTTCCGGCAAAACAAGAAAAAGACATCCAGCGGCGAAAATCGGGGCTCTCCTGCTGTTCATTGGGCCCGGACGCGCACCAGCGTTACGTCGTCTTCGAACGCGCCCGTGGGGCTCAACTCTCTCAGCCGCTCTGTGACCTGTTGCGGATCTTCCCGTGAATCAACGAGCAACTGCACGAGACGCTCGCGACCGAACAGGGATCCATCCTCACAGGCGAACTCGTGCAGGCCGTCTGTATAGAGGTAAAGACTGCTGCCGGACTCAAGATGTGATTTGCCGGCGAAGTACCTTTCCTCAGGCAAGATCCCCAGTGCAAGTCCTCCTTCGTCCAGGAACCGTGGCTCCAGATGCGGCGTCACGATGACCGCCGCGTCGTGACCTGCGCTGGCATACTGCAGACGGTGGTCTGGATAAAGTCGTATGATAAAGCCGGTAGCGAACTCCCCCGAATCAACCACGGTGGCGAACTCTCGATTCATCGCCGTCAGGACCGCCGCGGGATCAGCGTTGGACGAAGACTCATACCGCAGGACCGTTCGAAGCAACGCCGTATGAAGCGCAGCGGCAACACCGTGACCCGACACGTCCAGGATGGCAACGAGCAGTGACCCGTCCGCCAGTTCAATCAGGTCATAGAAATCGCCGCCGACACTCTCGGCTGGTTGAAACGCAGCGTCGATCCGATACGGACCTGCACGTCGCCCCGAACGCGGCAGCAACCTGGTCTGGATCCCACGGGCGCGCTTCAACTGCTGTTTCCGATCGCGGTCAACGCGTTCGAGGTCAATGGCAACCTCATTGAGGCCATTGGCCAGGTAACGCAGTTCGGCGCTCCCGGACGGCGACACGCGGATATCGAATGCCCCTCCGCCGATGGCCCGCAGTCCACGCACCAAGGCGTACAACGGTCTGTGGACCCAGATGTAAACGAGTACCCCCGTGACACTCAGGATGACCAGCGCGAGAATGCCAAGACTGATTGCTCGACGAACCGCCTGCGCCACAATGATCTGTCGTATCGGCGCCAGGGACTGCGCAACGATGACGCTGGTCTTTTTTGCACCGGGTATGCTGACCGAGACATACTCAGTTCCATCAACCCACAACCGGGCGTTCGGCCGGTCACGGTGCTGAACCATCGACGACTCAAGCAGCGCGCCGTCACGCTGGTGCGCCCGAACCCGCAGTCGGCCGGCGGAATCGAAGACCGCGATGTGATGACCCGGGGATGCTGCAACATCCATTTGCTGACAGAATGTGTCCACGAACTGCTGAAACTGCCCCGGGTCGCCGAAGTGCGCCTGCGCAGCTCGCAAGACCTTCGCCTCCTCCTGGAGACGGTCCGCCTGTTCGGCGTAATACCGCGATCGCGTTTGGCGATAATCCCAAACTCCGAAGACACTTAAGACGAGAATTGCGGCCAGGTTGATGGCCAGCGCGAGTCGGACGGGCAACAACTCCCACCAGCGGCCGAAAACGCCCGCACCGGTACATTCATCGCTCTCGCCCATGATCGCTCCGAGTGAACCAACCAAATCACACCGCATTGGATGTTTCTCGCCGCCCGTTTCTTCCGAACGATGAGAGGATGAACCGGGATGCAATCTCGGCAGCCGTGGAAGAAACGTCGCCTCCAGGGCATCTCTCATACGTACGAGGCGTTCGTTCCAGGGCATGGGTCCAAGGGAGGCGGCAGATGACACGGCTCTTCAGCATTACCATCGTGACCACCGTCCTGCTGCTTCTGATCGGGTGCGGCGGGCGCAACGGCATTCGAGGCTCCGTCTCGCCTGCCGGGAATCTCGAAGTCATGAATGACTTTGAGTTTGTCGGCCAGGACGGACGACGCAACCGCCTTTCTGAGCACCTGGGTGACTATACGGTGTTGTCGATTACGCGCTGCGACCTTGACACCCATGAGCCAGCACTGGGTGTCCTGCGCGAAATCCTGAACGATCACACGCAGGCAGCGAACGTCAGAGTTGTGGGAATGAACATTCACTGGTCGGAGAGAGGCTGCCGTACCGGTGATCACTGCCACCTGGTTGACTCAAGCCACGGGTTAGGCACGATCTGCGATTCCACCGGAGCTGTGCATCGGCTGTATGGCGCCCACAGCGAAGATCGCCTGATCGCAATTGGTCCAGACCACAAGGTACGTTTCTCATCGCCAACCTCCGACGCCCGCGCGTTTCGCCAGAACCTGCGTTCCGCGATACAGAAGCTGGCGGAGGAGCGCGGGACCGTCGATGACTACCTGGATCCTGACAAGTAGGTGGAACGGTGTCCTCACGACAGCGGAGACTCCGCGAACGTGAACGAATGGCCTCCTTCGAGCCGGCAAAGAAGTCGGTGAGCCCGTCGAAGATCAGCCTATTGGTTCTCGTAATCGTTGTTGGCGGCGCGTTCTTCACCTGGACCCAGGTTTCGGACCGGCACGGCGAGAGTCTGCCAAAGTGTCCGGTCGGCGCAGCCCCGGTTAACTTCGCAATCAGCCAAGCTACCGACCAAGGCCCATTGTACTTCTGCTGCTCGCACTGCATCCAGAAGTACGCCAGTCACCCCGAGACCTACAGCGTCCAGTCTGCGCAACAACGCGAGGCGCTCGCCGACAGGCCGCGGATCCAGATACGGTGCCAGGGATGCGGCGCGAAGCTCGCAACAAAAGTTCTCCCGGCCCGGTCCGGCGAAACACCGGTTTTCTGCACCAGCGCCTGTCGAGGCAGGCACCGGAGCAACCCGCCAGAGCTCTCCAGCGTCGCTGCACGCTACACCTACCAGATCAAGTGCCCTGTGTCGGGCAACTTGATTGACCCGGGCCACTCGGCGACCATGCGTGGTGGATTCGAGGTTTTCTTCTGCTCTTCCGCCTGCCAGTCACGTTTCCTTGACGCACCCACGACTTATGCGAAGAACCTCGCCGCGCAGGGCATTCGATGGCAGCCGTAATCCATCCCTCGTTAGAACCGCTACAATGCGGCCGACAGAGAGAGGAATGACGCTGCCCGAGAGGACTGAGTGATGCGGACCATAACCCTGGCGGTCTTGTTTTTCGGATTGCTGCTGCTGGGCGGCTGTATAGACGTGACGATCGAAAAGGGCCACGGACCGCGCCTGCCCGCGATGCTGCCCGTCGGCCAGTTCTGACTCGGCCCGCCTCTCGATCCGGGCCCTGCACTCGGGATGGAGCGGGCCACGGGGAGCTGCATGCGTTCCAGCGCTTTTCAGCCGATATATGGGAATGCGCGCGTTCGAGAATGCCAGCAGCTTGAAGAACGGGAGGTTGGCGAATCGGTCCCCGGAACCAGACACGCCAACCCCCGAAGTTCGACAGAATGGTACGATTCAAAGGCGCTGTGCTACGGCCGGTGAACAGGCCCCATCATTCCCATTTGTCCCATGTGACCGTGCAAGGCCTCAGTGGTAGCCATCATTTCTCCGGTGTCGCCGTCGGCATCCACGTCGTCGGTATCCGGGCCGAAGATACAATCGTAACCGCCGGCGCAGTCATAGTCCGAGTTCATGAAACCCGGCACGCACATGCGGTTGTCGAACATGGTCCCGTCTGGGAACTCGCAGGCCGCTTGGCCGACATTGGTCATACTGCCCAGGCCGATCATCTCCGCGCAGGGCAGCTCAACCGTCTCGACCTGGCCGGCGCCCACAGTCACATCCATGGTCTGATTGCTGAGATCCATGTGGCTGGCAGAATAGACGAGGTGAAACGTGCAATCCTCGTCGGAGTCGTTGTGCAGACGCACCATCATCGTTTCATCTGGGTCGGCCAGGTCACTCATGCCGCCAAAGCCCATGTTACCGCCCATGTGCTGGCGGTAGCCGTTCATAAGCGGGCCGCCGAAGCCGGCCTGCCCGCCGATCTGAGACGCGATCTCTTCCGCCTTTTGGACGACCTCACCGGCAACACCCGTTGGTGTACTGGGCGTCGCTGACGGACAACCCGCAGCCACCAGACCCAGAATCACTGTGCCGATTGTGATAATCCGCCATCGCATTGTTGTGCACCTCCGCGTCTAGAGACAAACCCCCGGAATCCGTAAGTTGGATGCCCACGGCTCCGGTTCTCTTCCCTCTGCAGGCTTCTTTTCACGAGATTCTGGTGCTTGGTCGCAGGGCTGAGTTGCCTGAGTGAGACCGAGTGGGACACTGACTCTGGAGGTGGTTTTGTAGCGGTCGAATCCAACCGGACGAACTCAGCTAGCGAGCAGACCCGGCACACACCCGATCGCACCGGCTCTTTGGGGCGGCCGACGTCGATACCGCTCAACCCGTTCGGCGCCATAATCCGACGCGTCAAACGACACACAATCCTGGGATCTTGAACTCTGGAACGCGGTCGCAGACCGCCGTTTTCTCTTGTGCACGTGGGAAGAACAGTGTCGTGTCGCGCATCAGATGATGCATCCGCCGTAAGAGGCACCGAAGTGGGACGTGCGGACTCGTCCGCGCCAGGCTTCCGTATTGTGGCCACTGCGAGCTTGTGCACAGCCGCGGCGCGGGAAAGGACATCACGATGGGGCGCAGTAGCCGCCAAATCCCTCGCTGCTGGAGTTCTCGACTGATTGCCATGTCGTTGGTCGGAGCTCTGGCCTGGCCGGCCTGGGGCCAGCCAGAGTTGATTCCGGTCAACCAGTTCTGCCCACTGATGCCGTCCGAAACCATTGATCCGGGGCAGACCACGCTCTACCAGGGTCAACGGGTCGCCTTCTGCTGCGCAACGTGCCTCAACCAGTTCGAGAGGAACCCGGCTCGACATGCGGCGAAGCTCACGTCGCTCCAGTATGAGACAAGTCCGAGCCCAGCGAAGTCGGGCGACCCGGACCGGCCAGCGGCAACGACTCACGATCACGAAAGTCATTCACATGGCGGGGCGTCTCCCACTCGGCAGGTGAAGCACCAGCACAAATCGCAGGCGACCTTCGCCGCGAGGCTTGTCGCCTGGCTCGGCAAGTTCCATCCGGTCACAGTTCACTTTCCGATTGCGATGCTGTTGGGGGCTGCCATGGCCGAATTGTCGCTGATCCGGACCAGAAAGCCGTTCTTCGCGATCGCGGGCCGGTTTTGCCTCTGGGTCGGTGCCTTGGGGGCGGTGCTTGCAGCGGTCCTGGGGTGGTTCTTCGGTGGGTTTCACTTCGTGGACGGATCCTGGCTGCTGACATCGCACCGCTGGGTAGGTACGACAGCGGCTGCCTGGTCCGTGCTCGTACTCTTCTTCGGGGAACGTGCAGTTCAAACGCAGGCTGGTTCACGAAAAGGCTACCGAGTCGTGCTTTTCCTGGGTGCAGGCCTGGTCGGTGCAGCCGGATTCCTCGGCGGGTCACTGATCTACGGGCTCGCCCACTATGCCTGGTGAGCTTTTGTTGGGTGTCGTTCATCGGAGTCACGGATGCCCCGATGGACGGCTCCTCGGCTTTCCACTGGGGGTGCCGGCCGACCCTCAGCTGCGCCACCGCTAGCAATGGCGCCCGTCGGCCCACCCGAACCCGAAGGCTATAACCTTGTGTGCCCTGCGTTCGAGGGTCGAACCAGGCTGACGGCGGGGTTGGTTAGAAGTCGATCTTCACCGCATTCAGCGCGGCGGGCAGTTCCTTCATTTCGTCCAGGGTACTGACGACGCAGACGCAGACGTTGTCGCTCCCGAAGTGCGCCAAACGCAACGAGCCGATCCGAGCAACGTGCCCTTCGTTGGTCCCGATTCGGCAGGGCAGGCATTCGTGGCCAGCCAGGTTCTGCTCAACGTCCGGCGGGCACTGCAGAAGCAGCAGGTGACCCTGCGGGCCGTGGTAATGGAACCCAAGCGCTCGGTGATCACCGCCCAGGTTGAGCAGGTACAGCGACTGAAGTGACAGACCGGGCGGCAGGTTTGCCGGGGAGTCGATTCTGATCCTCATCAGGTCGGCCGCCTCTGGTCGTGTGATTGCGCGGCCGCCATGGACGTCAATCAGCGCGTCAATGCCAGCCTTGATGTCGCCGTCAGCCTGCTCCAGCAATGGACGAAAATCAATCTGACCGGCGTACGCCGCTGAACTCCACGGGGCGCTGACAAACAACCACCCCAAGCCGATGGCCGCGAGAACGACAGCCGCTGAGGCCAATGGCCGCAACGAGAACAACCGCACCGGACGCGAGCCGATTGGCCTGACCGTGGCCGGGGAGTCCGTGTCCAGGTGTTGCTCGATCTTCCGCCAGATTTCGTCGCGCGGCACGGTCACACGATCCGGACCATCGCTCAGGGCCGACGTGATCCCGCGCAGCGATTCGCAAGCGGTATCACACTCCGTGCAGGACGCCAGATGCTGTTCCAACTCGGCACGGGCCGGTGCATCCAGCTCGCTGTCCAGCAACGGGCCGATCTTCTCGAGAGCATCTTTGCAGGTCATTTCTTGCACTGCCGACTCACATCCTTGGTGTCTGTTGGATGGTTCTTCGAGGTGGTCTCTTCCACAGAAAGTGCGGAATTCTCCGCCAGGAGCCGACGAAGGTCACCCCTTGCCCGATTCAGCCGGGAAGCGACCGTCCCCGCGTTCACCTCCAGCACCGTTGCTATCTCCTGGTAGTCCAGCCCCTCCTTGTATCGCAGCATTAGAATCGCGTGATGATCGTCTGATAAGCGCAGCATCGCCTCTTCAAGATCGAGGTGATCCGTACCGGATGCTGGCGCGGAGTCCCGGAGCCCATGTTCAAGAACGGAGAGATGGCGACGTTCCGTGCCCCTCCTTCTGACGAGCTGCAGCGCCTCGTTCGTCCCGATCCGGTAAAGCCACGTTCGGATGGTGCTTCGCTGATCAAACGACGAAATGTGCTCGAACGCCCGGATGAAGGTCTGCTGGGTCACATCGAATGCATCCTGCTCATTTCGCGTGATACGGAAGGCAAGCCGATAGATGCAGTCGACGTGGCGCTCGTAGAGTTCACGCTGGGCGTCTCGATCGCAAGTCTGGCAGGCGTGTACAAGGGCTGCGTCTTCCATATTGGCGGATCATATCCGACCGGTGCAACGGCGTCAGCGCCCTCCGCTGCGAGCGGATCATCCCTTCAAGGTGGTTGGATTCCAGCAACCAGTCTCTTGACTGCCACTGCAAGGCTCCTCGCGGGCGCGTTTGCCGAGGCGCTTGACCCGCCATGTTGGTGTTGACGCGGAGCTCGCCCGCGGAGTTGGAGCACGCTAGCTCTGAACTGTCATTGGCGCAGCACCAGGTCGATGCCGTGATTGCAGCGGAGTGTTCAGCTGTAGACCTCGCGTTACGCCGCGACCTTAATTCGAGGTCAAAACGTGTCATAATAGAGCGACAGAGATTAGCTGTTAGAAGGCTCGTTCGGCCGCCGGAACATCGGGTTCTGGCGGCCGTTTATCTTGTCCCAAATGCACGCCGTGCACCAGAACCGACCACGGCCACGCGCCGAAATCCCCACTCGACTCTGGCGTTTCGACGTGTGCGCCACCGAACCGCTCAAGAGCGCCTCTTGTCCCGGCCTGATCCCCGCCATCCATCGAGTCCTCTCATTTACTTGAGACGCCGGGTCGTCTCAGGAGGCATCGAGGAGCAGTGATCGCGCCTATCTCGTCGCTGTCAGCGTCGTCGTCAGCGCCGCGACCGTAATGACAGCGGACCCTCTTCTCGGCTGGTCGATGCTGACTGCCCCGTTGGTCGTACTCGGCGCACTGGGCGTCGAATACGGCGCGGCCAGGTGACAACCCGTCCCAGACAATTACCTGCAATTCCCACCCGTGTTCTACAAAGGGCCGGCGCGTCGGCCCTCTCATGACTTCGTTTCACTCCAGGAGAACCCATGAAGCAGACGAGCCTCCCGCCCAGGGACCCGTTCTGGCTCTGGCTGATCGACGCACTCGTCGTGGATCCGTTCGAGTCGCTATTCCGCCCACGCCGCAAGGCACTTCGAAAAGGGAAGCCAACTCACAAACGGCGCTGTTATCGAAAAAGGAGGCCGCGACGATGAACAGCAACACCAAGTTCCTCGCCCTCGGTTCAGTCCTGATCAGCATTCCGGTCGTTTGGAATGCGGATCCGTTTAGTGGCTGCACGATGGTCACCGTGCTGTTCATCACGCTGGCCGTACTCGCTCGCGGCATCCGGCGCGGGCCCTGACTCGATTCCACCTCGCAACGCACCGCCAACAAGACAAGGAGACTCGCATGCACACCTCGTTCGAGGATGCGGTACGCGACTACGTTCTGTCCGGACACGCGTTCCGGCCCGTTCCTACCTGCGAAACCAGCCGCCTCATGCAGCGCCTTTCCGATCACGCAGGTGCCAGTCAAATCATTCGCACATCGGGCGATGAACGACTCGATCGAACACATCACATTGGCGGCAACCGATGCGTGGACGCGGGCGACCCAGGACGCCCACAGCTTGTGGCGTTTTTGTGGCGGTCGCCTGGCATACCTGCGTCTTGGGTGCAGTCAGACGTTGCAGAGGGTTGTCGCCATAAGCCTCTGGTTTTATAGTTATTTAAGTAATGGATCTTCAGGGCTGCAGACGAAGGTCGGAGAATCCCTCCCTCTCCGATTCCTCTTGACGCTTCGCGGCCGTACAGCCAGACTGGATCGCAGCCGGTAAGTTCGGTCGTGGAAACGGTTTTCGACAAACCGGCCGTGCCGCGGCCGCGCCGGCCTGGCGCCCGGGGAGCCGGTGCCACCTTGAGGAGATCCCCCCATGCAGATGCGATACCCCGCCTGCGGGCTGGTGCTGCTGGTCTGCCTGCTCGCCGGCCCGCTGCCCGCCGACGATCCGCCTCAGTGCGGGCCGCACGGGGTGGCGTTGGCGATCTGTCCGTTCTGTGACCCCGAACTGATCGAACGGGACGGGTTCTGCGGCGGGCACGGCGTCCCGGAGGCGCTCTGCGTCGTCTGCCGCCCGGCCGTCATCCCGGCCTTCAAGGCCGAGGGAGACTGGTGCGGCGGGCATGACCTGCCCGAATCGCAGTGCGAACGGTGCAACCCCGGCATCAAGCGGAAGTGGCAGCAGCAGCGCCGGCCGGACGTCAGCCCTGCGCCGCCCGGGCGCGACCCCGGCCGCCTGTGGTGCCGGGCCCACAACCTGTACGAGGACGAGTGCCTGATCTGTCACCCGGAACTGAAGGATGCGGCCGGGCGGGTGCACGCGGACGAACTGATGTGTCACGAGCACGGCGTGGCGGAGCGCGAGTGCGGCATCTGTCAGCCGCAACGCGCGGTGGTCCTGCGGCCGGGCGAGAGTCTCAAGGTGCGGACGGCCTCGCCGGAGTCGATCGACAAGGCCGGCATCCGGACGGCGCTGCCGGAGGCGAGCGCGACGACCCCGATGGTGCGGTTCTTCGGGCAGGCCCGCTACAACCAGAACCGTCTGGCGCGGATCACGCCGCTGGCGTCGGGCGTGGTGCAGCGCGTGCTGGTCGACGTCGGGCAGGAGGTTCGCGCGGGCGACATTCTGGTCGAAGTGGCTTCGTCCGAGGTGGCCGCCGCGAAGCGTGACTACCTGCTGGCGATTGTCGATGCCCGACAGAAGGAACTGGCGCTGGCCCGGGAGAAGCAGTTGCTGGCCAGCGCGATCGCGCCGCAGCAGGACTACCAGCGAGCCGAGTCCGAACACGAGCGGGCCCTGATCGCGCGGCTGACCGCCCGCCAGCGACTGGTCAACCTCGGCTTTACCGATGACGAGGTGGACCGGATCGGGGCGACGCGTTCGAGTACGTCGCTGCTGCACGTGCGGGCCCCGTTCGACGGAACGCTGGTCGAACGGACGGCCGTGATCGGCGAGGCCGTCGCGCCCGGCGCGGCGCTGTTCACGCTCGCGGACCTCTCGACCATGTGGATTGAACTCGCCATTCCCGAAACGGAGGCGGCCGCGATCGAGGCCGGCCAGTCGGTGCGGGCGACGTTCCAGGGCGTGCCGGGTGTCGAGTTCAACGGGCGTCTCGTCTGGCTGCACTCGGAGGTGGACGGGCGAACGCGGCAGATCATGGCCCGGGCGGAAGTCCGCAACACGCTGCGGCGTCTGCGCGACGGCATGTTCGGCCAGGTCCGGGTGCGGATCGGTGCGTCCGCGGATACGCTCCGCGTGCCGCGCGAAGCGCTGCAGAGGATCGAGACCCGCCCGTTCGTATTCGTGCGGACCGAGGCCGACCTGTTCGATCTGCGGCGGGTGGAGGTCGGGGCCGGGGACGCCGACACGGTTGAACTGCTCGGCGGGATCGGTCCGGCCGAGGCGGTGGTCGTCGAAGGCGCGTTCACGATGAAGTCCGAATTCCTCAAGTCGCGACTGGGGGCCGGTTGCGTGCATGACTGACGCCTGTCGCCCGGCCAGGCACCGGCGCTGACGGCGATCACTCGGCCGGCCGGGTCGCGTCGTTTCGTTCGAACTCATTTCGCAGTCGGTCTCTGTTCTGATTCGTCCGGCGCGCCATACCCGAGGAGGCATTCCGCTTGGAACGCCTGGTTGAAATCGCGATCCGCAACCGTCTGCTGACCATGCTGCTGTTCGGGCTCTGCCTGGGGCTGGGCCTCTGGCGGCTGGTGCAGTTGCCGGTTGATGCGTTTCCGGACACGACGCCGGTGCAGGTGCAGGTCAACACGACCGCCCCGGCGCTGAACGCCGAGGAGATCGAGCAGCAGATCACGCTGCAGGTCGAACTGGCGATCGACGGACTGCCGGGCCTGACCGCGGTTCGATCGGTTTCCAAGTTCGGTCTCTCGCAGGTCGTGGCCGTGTTCCGCGACGGAACCGACATCGGCGACGCCCGCCAGTACGTTTCCGAGCGCCTCGCGACGGTCGCGTTGCCGGCCGGGATCGGGCGTCCGGAACTGGGGCCGATCGCGACGGGGCTGGGCGAGATCTTCCACTACACGGTTCGATCGCGCGATCCGGCCCGGACGCTCGAAGACCTGCGGACGCTGCACGACTGGGTGATCAAGCCGGCGCTGCGGCAGGTGCCGGGGGTCGCGGAGGTCAACTCGTGGGGCGGCAAGGAGAAGCAGTTCCACGTCGTCGTCGCGCCGGAAGCGCTGGTGAAGTACGACCTGACGCTCAGCGACGTCTTCCGGGCGCTCGAGGAAAACAACCACAACGTCGGCGGCGGACAGGTCGTCGCCGGCGGTGAGGCCCGCCTGGTCCATGGTCTCGGACGCGTGGGCGGACTGACCGAGATCGGCAACATCGTGCTGGCCGCCTATGCCGGAACGCCCGTGCGGATTCGCGACGTGGCCGACGTGCGGATCGGCCACGAGATTCGCCGCGGCGTCGTCACCGCCCAGGCCGAGGGCGAGGCGGTGCTCGGGCTGGCGTTCATGCTGATGGGCGAGAACAGCCGGACGGTGACCGAGGCGCTCAAGCGGCGCCTGGAGGAGGTGCGGCACGCGCTGCCGGAGGACGTGCAGGTCGAGATCGTCTACGACCGGACCGATCTGGTGACGCAGGTGATCGAGACGGTCCGGCACAACCTCTCGGCCGGGGCGCTGCTGGTGCTGCTGGTGCTGTTCCTGCTGCTGGGCAGCGTGCGGGCGAGCCTGCTGGTGGCGGTGACGATCCCGATGGCGATGCTGTTCGCGGCGCTCGGGATGGCGGAGTTCGCGATCGCGGCCAGCCTGCTGAGCCTGGGGGCGATCGACTTCGGGATCATCGTCGACGGTTCGGTCGTGATGACCGAAGCGAACCTGCGCTCGCTGGCCGCCCGGCAGGCGGAACTCGGGCGGCGGCTGACGGCCGCGCAGCGGGTCGCGGTGCTGGTCGACTCGAGCCGGCAGATGGTTCGCCCGATCGTCTTCGGGATGGGGATCATCTGCGTGGTGTTCGTTCCGATCCTGACGCTGGAAGGCATCGAGGGCAAGCTGTTCCATCCGATGGCGTGGACGTTCATCTTCGCCCTGCTGGGGGCGCTGCTGGTGGCGCTGTTCCTGTCGCCGGTGCTGGGCTACTACCTGCTGCCGTGGTCGGCCCGGTCCGGCGAGGGGCTCGTCGCCCGCGGACTGGGTGCGGTCTACGGCGGGCTGCTGGGTCTGGCGATGCGGCTGCGCTTCGTGGTGCTGGCGGGCGTGGTCGGCGTGCTGGCGGGCGCGGGCTGGCTGGCGTCCGGGCTGGGGGGCGAGTTCGTCCCGCGGCTGAGCGAAGGGGCGACGGTGATCAACACGATTCGCCTGGCGGGCGTCTCGATCGAGGAATCGGCCCGCTACAACACGCGGATCGAGCGACTGCTGCTGGAGCGCTTTCCCGACGAGATCGAACACGCCTGGAGCCGGGTCGGCACCGCCGAGGTGGCGACCGATCCGATGGGGACCGAGCTGACCGACATCTTCCTGACGTTTCGCCCGCGGTCGGAATGGACGCGCGCGACCAGCCAGGCCGAACTGACGGCGCTGCTCCAGCAGGAGGTGGCCGACCTGCCGGGGCTGAGCATGATCATGACCCAGCCGATCGAGATGCGGATGAACGAGATGGTCTCGGGGATCCGTTCGGACCTGGGCGTCAAGATCTACGGCGACGACTTCGATGAACTGGTGCGACTGGGCGAGCGCGTGCAGCAGATCCTGGCGGAGATCGACGGGGCCTCCGACATCGGCGTGGACCAGATGACCGGCCAGCCGACGCTGCGGATCGCGGTCAACCGGGAACAGATCGGGCGCTACGGAATCCCGGCGCGGAACGTGCTGGACTTCATCGAAACGGTCGGCGCGCGGCGCGTCGGCGAGGTCTTCGTCGGGCAGCGCAAGTTTCCGCTGGTCGTCCGCCTGCCGGACCGGCACCGTCACGACAGCGACCTGCTCGCCCGCACGCTGATTCCGACCGAGATCGGCCCGCGCGTCGCCCTGGCCGACCTGGCCGACATCGCCGATGTCGAGGGCGTCGCGACGATCAACCGCGAGTGGGGCCGGCGGCTGCTGCGGGTGCAGTGCAACATCGCCGGGCGCGACATGGCCTCGTTCGTGGCCGAGGCCCAGGCGCGGGTGCGGGAGGAACTCGACCTGCCGCCCGGTTACGTGATCGGCTGGGGCGGACAGTTCGAGAACCTCGAGCGGGCCCGCCTGCGGCTGGGCGTGGTCGTCCCGCTGACGCTGGTCCTGGTGTTCCTGCTGCTGCAGTTCAGCCTCGGCAGCCTGCGCGACGTGCTGCTGATCTACACCGGGATTCCGTTCGCGGCCGTCGGCGGCGTGCTGGCATTGTGGTACCGCGAGATGCCGTTCAGCGTCAGCGCGGCGGTCGGCTTCATCGCCCTGACCGGCATCGCCGTGCTGAACGGGCAGATCCTGGTGTCGGCCATTCGCAGTTTCTGCGGGCAGGGCCTGGCGATCCCCGAGGCCGTCATGACCGCCGCCCGGCAGCGCCTGCGGCCGGTGCTCGCGACCGGCATTACCGACGCGGCCGGCTTCATTCCGATGGCGCTGTCGACCGGCGTCGGGGCCGAGGTGCAGCGTCCGCTGGCGACCGTGGTGATCGGCGGCATCCTGACCTCGACCCTGCTGACACTGTTCGTGCTGCCGTTGCTGTATCGGACGCTGTCGCCGCGGGCCGTCGACAGGCAGCGACCGGCGGACGGCGCTGGATCGGCCGGGGGCGGGGCGCTATGATCCGATCGACCTGCTGGAGTGCCGGATGAATCGCCAGGAATCGGATCTCGCCGGAAAGACATGCTCACCCGCCGAATCGTCGGGCACGCTCGAGGAATCACCGTGGGCGCTGCTCGCGACGGCCGCGCTGGTGCTGCTGATCGTCTTCGGCTGGCTGGCAGCGGCCACCTGAACCCTTCGTCCAAGGACCCCCCGCGCATGACCGACACGATTTCGACCGTGGCCGACTCGAGCGAACTGCCGACCTACCCGAAACGCGGCATCGTGATGTCGCACGGACTCGGGGCGCGCCTGTGGGATACGGCCGGGCGCGAGTACATCGACTGCGCGGCCGGGATCGGCGTCGGCAACATCGGCCACGCCAATGAGCGGCTTGCCCGGACGGTGGCCGAGCAGGCCCGCCGGCTGATCGTCTGCCCGGGTTCGATCGACACCGGTCCGCGGATCGAACTGTGCGCGAAACTGCGCGAGATCACGCCCGACGGACTCGAGCGCAGCTTCCTGTGCAACTCCGGCACCGAGGCGATGGAGGCCGCGATCAAGTTCGCCCGACTGGCGACCGGGCGGACGGACTTCGTCGCCTGCGAGCGGGCCTTTCACGGGCGAACGCTCGGGGCGCTCTCGGGCACGCACAAGCCGCAGTATCGCGAACCGTTCATGCCGCTGGTGCCGGGCTTCAGCCACGTTCCGTTCAATGACCTGGACGCGCTCCGCGCGGCCGTGACCGACCGCACGGCGGGCGTGCTGCTGGAAGTCGTGCAGGGCGAGGGCGGGATTCACCCGGTCACGCAGGCGTTCATCGACGGAGCCCGCGCGGTGTGCGACGAGCGCGGGGCGCTGCTGATCTTCGACGAGGTGCAGTCCGGGTTCGGTCGGACGGGGCGGATGTTCGCGCTCGAACACTTCGGCGTCGTGCCCGACATGCTCTGCATCGCCAAGGCGCTCGGCGGCGGACTGCCGATCGGGGCCGTCGTCTGCAACGACCGGATCCCGGCCGTCACCGGCCGGCACGGCAGCACGTTCGGCGGCAACCCGCTGTGTGCGGCCGCGGCGCTGGCGACGATCGAGGAGATCGAATCACGCGACCTGTGCGGCCGGGCCGAGAGGCTGGGCGAAGCGTTTCGGGCCCGGATTGCCGATGCGAACCTGGCGGCGGTCCGGGAGGTGCGCGGGCTGGGACTGATGATCGGCGTCGAGCTCACAAGCGAGGTCGCTCCGATCCTCGCGGTGCTGCAGGAACGCGGCGTGATCGCCCTCGGCGCCGGGCCGAACACGGTCCGCCTGCTGCCGCCGCTGGTGATCGAAGAGGATCAGCTTGCCGGCGTCGGCGAGACACTCGTCGCGGTGCTCGGCGAGCAGGCAGGCACCTGAGCGGGAAGCAGTCGGGTGCTGGCACCGTTCGGCGATCCCCACTTCTGGCCGCCGGTGCTGCTGGCGCAGCGGGCGCGCGCGTCCACCGACGGCGCCGGCGACAGTTCCTGACCCCTGCTTACTTGCTCACTTGCTTAGTCGCTGATTGCGTTCAGGGTGTAATGCGGGCCGAGTCGCCGGTGGTCGGGTTGAGTGTCAGGATTTCGCCGGTGAACGGATCGATCCAGACGGCGGTGTCGCCGACGAGTTGCGGGAGCAGGTCGAAGACCTGGCTGTCGTTGAGCGTGAAGCTGTAGGTCACGAGCCGGGTGTTCTGGTCGAGGCCGCCAAGCTGGATCGCCTGGGTTTCGAGCAGCAGCGGGTTGCCGTTCGTGTCGAGCGACAGGAACCGTCCGTCCTGAACCGCCTGAATCTCGCCGTCGAAGTTCTCGGAGAGTGTTTCGATGCTGCCGGTGTCGAGGTCGTAGGCCAGGACCCGGTTGCTGAAGTCCGGTCCGAACTGTTCCCAGATCAGCCGGTCGCCGTCGAGGAACAGGGATCCGCCGTCGCCGCGGACGCGGATGTTGTCGGCGATCCGGTTGCGCGTGCCGGTGTCTGTGTCGACCAGGTCGAGGTTGGCGATCAGTTCGAGGCTGTTCGGGTCGGCCGTCACGTTCTCGTCGTTCAGCAGGGCGAACCAGCGTCCGTCGTAGGCGAACGTGCCGAACTGCCACGAGGTGCTGATGGTGCTGTCGGCCGTCGTGGCGAGGTTGATCAGGCGGAACTCCCAGCGCGGGTTCAGCAGCCCGCCGGTCGAACGGTGCAGGATCAGCATGTCACCGAGGACGGCCCGGACGTTCAGTTCGCCGGTCAGGGCGGTGAAGACGGTCGCGGTCTGCCCGCTGCTGCGCTGAAAGACCTGGACGACGCTGCCGCCGATGTCGAGCCAGGCGATGTAGCTTTCGTTCGCGGCCATCTGGCCGGTGACGGCGCTGATGCCGCCGGCGATTTCGCGCGAGACGCCGGTCTCGACATCGATCGCGCAGACGGTACGGGTCGACTGCAGCGAAGGGCCGTCGAGTTTCGAGAGCAGCAGGTCGGACTTGGTCGTGCCGATCGGGCTGATCGCGGGGGTTCCGGGCAGCAGGTCCTGGACGACATCGACGACCTGGGGGCAGCCGCCGGCCAGCAGGGCGGCCAGCGGAAGGGCGAGCAGGGCGGTGGAGGAGGAGCGCATGGTGATCCCGCATGTCTGGTTCGGTAGGGTCGCCGGACGTCACGCACCGCCCGCGCCACGATACAGTCTACCGCACGGGTCAAGTCCTCCCAACGGTCCCGCGGGCCGGCGTGCGGGGCCTGGCAAGGGGGCTCGCTCGCTTGCTCCCGTGCTCCCTCTCCGGGATACTCGGGCGGAACCAACTGCCTGGGAGAACCACAAGATGTTGCGTTTTGTACCGGCCCTTGCCGCGGGCCTGCTGCTGTGCTGTCTCGTGCCGCCCACCGTGGCCGGCGAGGCCTGCGTCGCGTTCTGGAATGTCGAGAACCTGTTCGACACGGTCGATGATCCGACGGTCGAGGGCGACGAGGAGTTCATGCCCACCGCCGAGAAGAAGTGGGATGAGAGCCGCTACAACAAGAAGCTGAAGGACCTCGTGCGGGTGATCGAGACGATGCACAACGGGCGCGGCCCGGACGTGCTGGGGCTCAGCGAGGTCGAGAACCGCAAGGTGCTCGAGGACCTGGTCGCGAAACTGCGGAAGACCGGGCGCGAGTACAAGATCGTGCACCGCGACTCGCCGAGCGGGCGCGGGATCGACACGGCCCTGCTCTACGACAGCAGGCGCTGCGAACTGGAGGAGGCGACCTTCCACCGCGTCGGCGACCTGAAGACCCGCGAGATCATCGAGGTCGAACTGGAGATCGAGGACGAGGACCTGTTCGTCTTCGTCAACCACTGGCCGTCGCGCGGCGGCGATCCCGACGGCGTCGGGCGCATCGCGGCCGCCAAGGTGGTCCGTAAGCGGGTCGAGGAACTGATGGACGACGATGACGATGTTGACTTTGTGATCATCGGCGACCTGAACGACCACCCGACCGATCCGTCGGTCAGCCAGGTGCTGCGGACGTGGGGCGATCCGCAGGATCTGAAGGAGGGTGTGCTGTTCAACTCGACCTGGGCGATTCACACGGACCCGAGCCAGGGCACGTACTACTACCGCGATCACTGGGAGGTGATCGATCACATCATCTGCTCGCCGGGCCTGCTGGATGACAAGGGCCTGACCTGGAAGCCGCGCTCGACGCAGGTCGTCAAGCATGACTTCCAGTGCTTCAACTACCGCGGCGTGATGCGTCCGAACCGGACGTACGAGGGTCGCGGCCCGAAGTACTTCGGCGGCATCTCGGACCACCTGCCGGTGGTGTGCCTGCTGACGTTCGACGGTGATGATGATTGAGGGGGAAGGGAGCGAGGGAGCCAGGGAGCCAGGGAGCGAGGGAGCGCAGTGTCTTCTCTGCGGGGCGTGACTGGTTACTGCAGTGCGGGTTCGACCACCAGTTTGCGGGCGGCGGCTTCGATCGAGTCGGCGCTGGGCAGGCACAGGTTCATGGCCGGGCCGAGGGGGATGTAGCTGTCGGCCGCGGCTTCGATGCCGATGCGGACGCGCTCGCCGCAGCGTTCGCTGACGCCGGCCGCGATGGCTTCGCCGAGCCCGCCGGCGCGGCGGCACTCGTCGACGACCAGCAGCCTGCCGGTTTCGTCGGCGTGCCGGGCGACCTCTTCGATGTTCAGCGGAGCGAGCCAGCGCAGGTCCAGGACCCGCGCGCGGATGCCGTCCCGGGCCAGGCGGCGGGCGGCCTGCAGTGACAGGTACAGGCCGTTCGCGTAGCTGACGATCGTCAGGTCCTCGGCCTCGGCGTCGTGGACGCCGATCTCGCCGATCGCGATGGCCTCGCCGGTCTCGGGGTAGTCCGAGATCCACAGGTCGTCGTTCTCTTCGTGCAGGTCCTTGGTCATGTACAGCGCGATCGGTTCGAGGAACGCGACGACGCGCCCGTCGACCTTGGCGGCGGCCATGCAGGTCCGCAGCATCCGGACCGCGTCGTCGCCGCGCGAGGGCGAGGCGATCAGCAGGCCCGGCACGTCGCGCAGCACGGCGATGCTGTTGTCGTTGTGGAAGTGCCCGCCGAAGCCTTTCTGGTAGGCGTACGACGCGATTCGCACCACCATCGGGTTGCTGAACTGTCCGTTCGAGAAGAACTGCAGCGAACAGGCCTCGCCGCGGACCTGGTCCTCGGCATTGTGCAGGTACGCCAGGTACTGGATCTCCGGGATCGGCAGGAAGCCGAGGTGCGCGGCACCCAGCGCCAGGCCCAGGATCGCCTGTTCGTCGAGGATCGTGTTGAACACCCGGCCGGGGCCGTAGGTCTTGAACAGGTTGGCGGTCACGTTGTAGACGCCGCCCTTGCGGGCCACGTCCTCGCCGAAGATCAGCGACTCGGGATACTTGGCGAGCATCTCGTGCAGGCCGCGGTTCAGCAGGGCGGCCAGGTGCCGCTGGCGTCCGCGCAGCGGGCGGGCGTTGACGGGGCGGTCGGGCGTCCGGCGGGCCTCGCGCTCGACCGCGTCCGGGCGCAGCGGCGCGAGCGCGGCCGTGACCTGCGTGAGGGTTTCGAGTCGCGGCCGGTGAACCGCGTCCTCGGCGGCTTCGGCGACCTGCTGCCGGATGGCCTCGTACTCGTCGACGATCTGCTCGGGGGTCCGCAGGCCGGCGGCGAGGACGGCGTCGGCGGTCAGGCGGAGCGGGTCGCGGGCCTCGTTCCGCTGAATCTCCTCGAGCGTGCGGTACTCGTGTTCGATGTCGCTGCCGGCGTGTCCGAGCAGGCGCGTCAGGCGCAGGTGCAGGAAGACCGGCCGGCGGCGGGCCCGGCACAGTTCGGCCGCGTGCAGGGCGCTCTGGTAGGCGTCGCGGAGATCGATGCCGTCGGCGTCGACGTAGACGATGCCGGGGCGGCGTCCCATCGAGGCTTCGACCCAGCCGTGCGGGGTCGGGACGCTGATGCCGGTGCCGTTGTCCTCGCAGACGAACAGGATCGGGCAGGGCAGTTGCTCGTAGGCCATCCAGGCCGAGGCGTTGAAGGCGCCCTGGGCGGTGCTGTGGTTGACGGAGGCGTCGCCGAAGGAACAGACCACGATGCTGTCGGGCGGAATCTCGAGCGGCAGGCGGATGCGGGTCGCGCGGTCGATCGCGATCGCCGCGCCGACCGCCTTCGGGACGTGCGAGGCGATCGTGCTGGTCTGCGGCGGAACCCACAGCGGGCGCGAGCCCCAGACCTTGTGCCGGCCGCCGGCGGTCGGGTCGTCGGCCGCGGCCATCATGCCGAGCAGGGTGTCGCGGATGATGTCGGTGTCCGGGCGTTTGCGGGCGCGCTGGACCATGGCGGCGCCGCTGCGGTAGTGCAGGAAGGCGGGGTCGGTCTCGCGGAGGACTTCGCCGAGGACGACGTTGCCTTCGTGTCCGCTGCTGGCGATCGTGTAGTAACCCTTGCCCTCGAGGCGCAGCCGCCGGGCGGCCAGGTCGAGGTGCCGGCTGACCATCTGCGAGTGGAACATGCTGAGCAGCACGTCGCCGGGAACGGGGCGGGCATGCGACCAGACCGGCCGGCCACCCGCGCGAACATGCTCGCTGAAGCAGCGATCCACCTCGTCGACACGGTTGTAACTCATAGCGATCCAGTTAAGCCGGACCCGGGCCGGGGTGTCAAGGGAGCGGGGGTGACGATTGCGGAATGTTCGCGGCGGTCATGCCCGCGGCTCGGTCGTTCCTCGCGCCGGGGCCGCCCGGCTGTGTTCCGGGTTGAGGTTATCACGCCTTGCGGGGCATTTGGCTTGGCCGGGGTTGGCGGGGTCGGCTATCCTGTCTCTGGAGCTGGTACCCGCCAGCGGTGTCCGGTCGGGCCCGCGGGGGCGGGGCATACCCGTAATTGAAGTCAAGACAACCGAGGGAGCATGCCATGTTGCGTCGTCGGCTATCCGCCGCGCTGCTGATCAGCGTTTTCACCGGAGTCGGGGCCTGGGCCCAGACCGCCGGGAACCAGGACCTGCCGGGCGAGGCGCCCAAGGTCGTCAGCTACCGCGGGCATCGCCTGGTCCAGGTCACGCTGGCCACTCCGCAGGACGTCGAGACGATGCTGGCGATCAGCGGCGACTTCTGGAGCGAGAGCCTCGGGCTCGGGCAGGTGCCGTTCCGCGTCGCGCCCGAGCGCTTCGCCGACCTGCAGGACAGCGGCCTGCCGTTCGTCGTGCTGCAGGAGGACATCCAGGCGCTGATCGACCGCGAACGCAGCGGCGTGGCCGGGCGGGCCTGGTTCGACGACTACAAGACCTACGCGGAGATCAACGCGTACATCGACACGCTCGTGGCGTCCGACCCGAACACCGTCACCAAGCTGACGATCGGCACCTCGCTGCAGGGCAACACGATCTACGGCATGGAGATCACCGGCGCGGGCGGGGCGGCCGGCAAGCCGGCGGTCTTCTTCAACGGCTGTCAGCACGCCCGCGAGTGGATCAGCCCGATGACGAACATGTACATCGCCGATCAACTCGTGAACGGCTACGGCGTGGATCCCGAGATCACCGCTCTGCTGGACGACGTGACCGTCCTGATCATTCCGATCGTCAACCCCGACGGCTACATGTACACCCAGTCGGTCCGCCTGTGGCGCAAGAACCGCCGGAACAACGGCGACGGGACCTTCGGCGTCGACCTGAACCGCAACTGGCCGTTCGCCTGGGGGGGCGAAGGCAGTTCCGGGAGCGGCAGCAGCGAGACCTACCGCGGGCCGTCACCGGCCTCGGAACCGGAAACACAGGCGATCCAGGCCTTCTTCCTGGCGCACCCCGAGATCATCGCGCACGTCGACTTCCACAGCTTCTCGCAGTTGATCCTGCAGCCGTACGGCCACACCACCGCGCCGCCGCCGCCGCCTGAGCCGGATGGTTCGCGGTTGATCCAGCTTGGGGCCGACATGGCCGCGGCGATCTTCGACACCAGCGGAATGACCTACATCGACCAGGAGGCGTGGGAACTGTACCCGGCGGCCGGCACGATGCCGGACTGGGCCTACGATTCGCAGGGCATTCTGAGCTGGACGATCGAACTGCGCGACACCGGCAACGATGGCTTCATCCTGCCGGCCGACCAGATCATCCCGACCGGGCAGGAGAACTTCGAAGCGATCAAGGTGCTGTTGCGCTTCGCCGCGAAGAAGCTCGACTTCAGCTTCCCGGCCGCGCTTCCGCCGACGGTCACCCCGGCCGGCGCGACGACCGTGCAGGTCAACATCGGCGAGATCAACGCCACGCTGGCGGCCGGGACGGCCACGCTGTACGCCCGCGTCGGCACGAGCGGGCCGTTCACCGCGACCGCGATGACCGGCGTCGGGGGCGACACCTACGAGGGTCAGCTTCCGGCCGCTGCGTGCGGACAGGTGATCCAGTACTACTTCGCGGCCGAGACGACCGTCGGCGACACGGTGACCGAGCCCGAGGACGCTCCGACGACCTACTACCAGGCGCAGGCGCTCGATGTGTTCCCGATCGCCAGCTATGACATGGAGACCAACGCGGGCTGGAGCGTCAACCTCGACGGAGATGACGACGCCAACACCGGCGTCTGGAACCGGATGGATCCGCAGCCGACCGCGGCACAGCCCGGTGACGACACCACGCCGGGCGGGACCGACTGCTGGGTGACCGACGGCAACGCCGGTGCCAGTGTCGGTTCGGCCGACATCGACGGCGGCAAGACCACGCTGTTCTCGCCGGTGCTGGATCTGTCGGCCGCGGGGGATCCGGTGATCAGCTACAACCGCTGGTACTCGAACACGGCCGGCAGCGCCCCGAACGCGGACGTGTTCCTGGTCGAGGTGACCGACGACGGCAGCAACTGGGTGCTGGCCGAACAGGTCGGTCCGTCCGGTCCGGAGACGTCGGGTGGCTGGATCGCGTCCGGCTTCCGGGTGCTGGATCACGTCAGCCTGACCAGCCAGGTGCGGGTGCGATTCGTCGCCTCGGACCTGGGCAGCGGTTCGATCGTCGAGGCCGCGATCGATGACTTCGACGTGCGGGACGAGGGCTGCTTCGGCGGCGACCCGTGTCCGGGCGATCTGAACGGCGACCTGACGGTCGATCTGAGCGATCTGGCCACGCTGCTGGCGAACTTCGGCAGCGGCAGCGCGACGCCGGCGGACGGCGACATCGACGGCGACGGCGACGTCGACCTGAGCGACCTGGCCACGCTGCTGGCGAACTTCGGCGTCAGTTGCTGAAGTCCGCAGGCCGCTGATCAAGCAAGGCTGGAGGGGCGTCATCCTCGCGGGTGGCGCCCCTCTTCTGCTGACTCGTTCCCCGGGGCACCCGCAATTCGTTCGCCCCGGCTCCGGTTCCCCGGTTTGAGGCTCCCGCATGCTGCGCGATCTGTATCGCCCGTCTCTGTCGCTGCTGACGGACCTGTACCAGTTGACGATGGCCTGCGCGCACTGGAAGAACGGGACCGGCACCCAGGAGGCGGTGTTTCACCTGAGCTTCCGCACCGCGCCGTTTGGCGGCGGGTATGCGATCGCGGCCGGGCTGCAGCGCGTGGTCGACTTCGTCAGCGGGTTCCGCTTCGACCAGGCCGCGCTCGATTACCTGGCGACGGTACCGGCCGGCGACGGGAGCCGGCTGTTTCCGGACGCGTTCCTGGCCGACCTCGGGACGCTTCGGCTCGCCTGCGACCTCGACGCGGTGCCCGAGGGAACGGCAGTTTTTGCGCACGAGCCGCTCGTTCGGGTCCGGGGACCCCTGGTTCCGTGCCAACTGCTCGAAACGCCGCTGCTGAACCTGCTGGGCTTTCCGACCCTGGTGGCCACCAAGGCCGCCCGCATCTGCCAGGCGGCCGGTGAGGCCCCGGTGCTGGAGTTCGGGCTGCGGCGGGCCCAGGGCATCGACGGGGCCCTGACGGCCAGCAGGGCGGCCTACATCGGCGG
The DNA here is from genome assembly GCA_030428945.1 of Phycisphaerae bacterium. Classification (GTDB taxonomy): domain Bacteria; phylum Planctomycetota; class Phycisphaerae; order UBA1845; family Fen-1342; genus JAUIEC01. Next base: position 213,626 of record JAUIEC010000008.1, read on the forward strand.
TTGTGCCGCGACTTCGAACGTCCTGGCCGGGCAGGTCTACGGGATTCCGGTTCGCGGGACGCACGCCCACAGTTGGGTGATGGCGTTTCCGTCGGAACTGGAGGCGTTCGCCGCCTACGCCGAGGCGCTGCCGAACAACTGCGTGCTGCTGGTGGACACCTACGACACGCTGGCCGGGGTGCGGAACGCGATCCGGATCGGGCGGCAACTGCGGGCCGCGGGGCACCGCCTGGCCGGGATCCGCCTGGACTCCGGCGACCTGGCGTACCTGAGCGTCGAGGCCCGCAGGCTGCTGGACGCGGCCGGTTTCGACGACACGCTGATCATGGCCAGCAACGACCTGGACGAGCAGATCATCGCCAGCGTGCGTGGACAGGGGGGCTGCATCACGGCCTGGGGGGTCGGGACCCGGCTGGCGACGGCAAGCGACGACCCGGCCCTGGGCTGCATCTACAAGATGGGGGCCCTGCGGCGTGCCGGCGGCGACTGGGAGTACAAGCTGAAGCTGTCGGACCAGACGGTCAAGACGTCGATTCCGGGCGTGCTGCAGGTCCGGCGCTTCCGGGACGCCGATCGGCTGGTCGGCGACGCGGTCTATGACCTGGCCCATCCGGTGCCGGAGACCTGGGAGATCGTCGACCCGGCCGACGCGAACCGGCATCGGATGCTGGCCGGCGAACTGGCCTGGCAGGACCTGCTGGTCCCGGTGATTCGCGACGGAGAGGCCGCCTGCGAGGCGGAGGGGCTGGAGGCGATCCGGGCCCGGGCGGCGAGCCAACTGGCGGGTCTGCATCCGACGATCCGCCGGGTGGTCAACCCGCACGGCTACCCGGTGGGGCTGGAGCGGGGCCTGCACACGCGCAGGACCGAACTGATCCGGACGACCCGGGCGGCGGCCGGCGCGACATCGGCGGACCGGGGCGCGTGAGCGGGGGGGCGAATTCGTACCGGAATCCGGCGGCCGGCGGTGCCGGCACGCGGTCACGGCGTCGCGGTCGCGGGGATCGGCAACGGCAGGGCGAACGTTAACGGACCCCGCGACAACTGCGCCCGCCCGGTTGGCGGGGACACTTCAGGGCCCGCGGTTCGTGGTCGATACATCCACTGCATGGAAACACATTCGGTGGGTTGGGTGATGAACTTCGATCTCGAACGCATCTACCGCGAATGGGGCTGTCCGCCCGAAGAGCTTTCCGCCCGCGTGATTGCCGGCCAGGACGGGGTCGACATCATCCAGCTACGGGTGGAGCTGGGCATTCTGCAGATGCAGTTGGACGGGCGGCCGGACGGTCACGGTTACCGGGGCGGTGCGACGGTCCTCGAGTACCTGCAGGCGCGGGATGCGGAGGACCTGGACGAGGACGCGCACGAGCAGATCTGGGCGGATCTGCGGCGTGAGCTGAACCAGTTCAACTATCGCCGGCTGGCGTTCTCTTCGCTGGCGGACGAGGCGGTGCACGAGGACGACACGGAACTGATCCGGCTGTACCTGGCCCGCACGCTGCGCGACATCGATCACTGCCTGGCGGTGCTGCGTTTCGCGCAGACGTACGGACGCGAGCACTTCATCGGAAACCTGTCGCTGATTCCGACGCTGATCTTCAACCGGGCGAGGTTGCTGGCGAGGCTGCGGGCGGCCGAGTGTCGCTTTGACGAAGCGATCGAAGAGGCGATGGCCGGCGCGGAAGCGCTGCGGGCTTCGCTCGAATCGGCCGGCTTCGACGAGCAGCAACTGGAAGAGGACGCCGGGATCAGTTACCTGCAGCAGTTCGCCCGCCGCCTGCGCGAGCAGCACGGCATCCCGCGGACGCTGAAGGAACAACTGTGCCAGGCGATCGAGGCGGAAGACTTCGAGACGGCCGCCAGCCTGCGGGACCGCCTCGAAGCCCGCCGCGGCCGGCGCTCGTCGGCAAGCTGACCGCCGGAAGGGGCACGGGCCGCGAACGTCGCTTCCGCGGTCCTGTTGCTTTTCTGACTCCCTCACGAAAAAAAGACGAGCCCCCCGCGGGTGCGGGAGGCTCGCCTGGAATTCGATCGGCGAGGCCGTCGAAGGATCCGGTCTGTTAGACCATGTCCTTGAGGGCCTTGAGCGGGCGGATCTTGACCTGCTTGCTGGCAGGCTTGGCGGGCTTGGTCTGGAGTTCGCCGGTGAACGGGTTCTTCCAGTTCTTGATCGCCTTCTGGGCGGGCTTCTTGCGGACCTGGATCTTCATCAGGCCGGGGACGGTGAAGATGCCCGGGCCGCGCGAGCCGAGGTCCTTCTTGATCATGCCGTTGAGGCTGTCGAATACCGCGGCGACGTCCTTCTTGGGCAGGCCGGTGGATTCGGCGAGCGTCGAGAAGATTTCGCTCTTGGTCCGGGGCTTGTTGGCGGCAGCGGCCGACTTGGCCTTCTTCCTGGCTTTGGCCATCTTGCATACTCCTAAACGTGACGCGTTGTGCGATCACTTTCCATGTGACCGCGGTTGACAGCGTGAACCACGAGAGTCGTTTTACCCCTGCAAAACAAGGCTGAAACGCACTTCGCAGAATCCATGCTGCGCGTCAACTTTTCCCACGCGCAGGCCGTTTCGTCAAGCGTCTTTCATCGAAAAAGTGCCGGAAAGTGCAGAAATACAGGGGTTTTCTGCGTCCGGCAGCGCCAAACCCCCGTATTCCACGCCGTTTTCCACCCGGGCCTGCGCGCCGCGCAGGGGCCGCCGCGCCCGCCCCCCGGGGCCGCCGACCGCCCCGCGGCGTTGCAACCCCCGGGGGGGTGCTCTACCATTTCCGACTGGTGAAGCGGACCCCGACGCGTGACCAGGCAGCGAGTGCCCCCCGATTCTGATCGAACTTCTGCCGCTGGCCCGGGTGGCCTTGTTCGCCTACCTGATCGTTCTGGCACTGCTGTGTCTGTACGGGCTCCATCGCTACTTCCTCGTTGCCACCTTCGTCCGTGTCCGACAGGCGGACGCGCCGCCGCGGCCCGTGCCGGCCGAGTGGCCGCGGGTGACCGTGCAGTTGCCGATGTTCAACGAGCGCTACGTCGCCCGCCGCGTGATCGAGCAGGCCTGCCGGCTCGATTACCCCCGCGACCGGCTCGAGATCCAGGTGCTCGACGACTCCACCGACGAGACCGTCGAGATCGCCCGCGAGACCGTCGAACGCATGCGGGCGGCCGGCCACGACGTGCGGTACCTGCACCGCAGCGACCGGACCGGCTTCAAGGCCGGCGCGCTGGCGGCCGGGCTCGAGGTGGCGAGCGGGGAACTGGTCGCGATCTTCGACGCGGACTTCCTGCCTCCGGCGGACCTGCTGCGGCGCACGGTGCCGCACTTCGACAGTCCCGGGATCGGCATGGTGCAGTGCCGCTGGGATCACCTGAACCGTGACGACTCGGCCCTGACACGGGCCCAGGCCGTGCTGCTGGACGGGCACTTCGTGATCGAGCACACGGCCCGCAATCGCACCGGGCGATTCATGAGCTTCAACGGTACGGCCGGCGTCTGGCGCCGCACGGCGATCGATGATGCCGGGGGCTGGTCGCACGATACGCTGACCGAGGATCTCGACCTGTCGTACCGGGCGCAGCTCAAGGGCTGGGACTTTCTGTACCTGCCGGACCTGACGGCCCCGGCCGAACTGCCGCCGCAGATGGACGCGTTCAAGAGCCAGCAGCACCGCTGGACCAAGGGCGGGGCCCAGACCTGCGTGAAGCTGCTGCCGAGCGTGCTGCGCAGCAACGAGACCTGGCGGGTCAAGCTCGAGGCGTTCTTCCACCTGACGAGTTGCATTGTCTACATCCTGATGGTGCTGCTGAGCCTGCTGATCGGTCCGGCCCTGCTGGCCAAGCTGATCATCGTCGAGCCCGAGTCCGGCTGGCGTACGCTGGTGGACATGCTGCTGTTCACCGTCGGCACCGGGTCGGCGCTGGCGTTCTACATCGTCAGCCAGTGGCAACTGCAGCGGCGGATGGGCGAGACCGTCAAGACGCTGCCGGCCGTGATGGCGCTCGGGCTCGGGATTGCGCTGAACAACGCGCTGGCGGCCGGCGAGGGCTTCTTCTCGCGGGCGGGTGAGTTTGTCCGCACGCCGAAGGCCGGTGATCTGCCGGAAGGCGAGCGGGCGGCGGGTCTGCGGCGCTATCGGCTGGGCGGGCAGTGGAAGGCCTGGATCGAACTGGCGATGGCGGCCTACCTGACGGTCTGCCTGGTCAGCCTGTTCTTCTTTGACCACTGGGTCGAGCGGGTCTCGCTGGCGATTCCCTTCGTGCTGCTGTTCATTGCCGGGTACACGTACGTGGCGCTGGCGAGCTTCCGGACGGCGCGCTGACCTGCGGTGGAGCCGCTGGCAGGTCGGGCTGCGGGCGATGACCCGTACAGGTGTCGTCCGACGAAAAATCGAGGCCGCAATGCCGGCCGTGGGTGGAGGTTACGAGCACTTCAGGTGTTTACCCGCTACCGCGGCTGCTGGCTGGCACGGAAAATGAACTTGGGTGGGGGGGACCCCGGGGACGATCGCGGGGCTTCGAACGGCGGCGGCCGGGTGCCGGGGGGTGCTTGGGTGCAGGGGGGCTGGGGGTGGTGGGGGTGCCGCGCTCGGGTGGTTCGGCTCCGTTGCCTGCTGCGGCTCGACCGGCCACGCGGTGCGGCTCCGCCCTTGTTGATCCACCGGCTGATGGACCTGCCACGCGGTGCGGCTCCGCCTTTGTTGATCCACCGGCTGATGGACCGGCCACGCTGTGCGGCATCGACGCCCGCAGCTTCCGCGTGGCCGTGATCGCGGTCAGCCGCATCGATGACGCACCCTACGGCAAGGGAGCGAGGGAGCGAGGGAGCAAGGGAGCGAGGGAGCAAGGGAGCAAGGGAGCGAGGGAGCGAGGAGGCGACTGGATTGCCGGTCTTGTGCCACCGCTCGATGAGCCCATGAGCAGTGCTCTTCCGGAATGCGCGGAGAGACCTGGATCGGCGCGCGGGCGTAGGGTGCGTCATCGACGCGGCCGTCCGCGATTCCATTCGACCCGGGAGACACAGGCGTCGATGCCGCACCGCGTGGCTCTTCCGCGTCGCGGTCCTTGTTCCGTGTGGCGGTCAAACGCAGTCCCCGACCCTTCCGCCCGCTGCGATCACCCAAGAATGGGGCACCCGCCGCAACCACGGTGCCCCGCATCAATCCCACCCGATTCCGGACAGTATTGCTCTTGCGTGTCTTTTCTGCGCGCGTCGGCCCACCGGCTGATGGATCGGCGCGCGGCCGTAGGGTGCCGCATCGACGCGTGCGGCGTCCTCTGTTTCGTTCACTTGTTGACCTGCGCCCGCAGGCGCTCGGCGTCCGGGAGTTCGAGGACTTCGGCGATGTCGAGTGCTTCCTGCCAGCGCCGGCGGGCCTCGCCGCGGCGGCCCTGTTTCTCCAGCAGCCCGGCGATCCGTTCGAGACACAGCATCTGGTCGAGCAGGTCGTCGCCTTCCAGCAGTAGCGTGTAGGCGGCCTGGTACTGACGGGTGGCCTCGGCGTACTGCTGCGCCTGGTCGAGCACGTCGGCCAGCGCGATGTGCACCTTCGGCTTCGATTCGGGCGGGGCCAGCCGCAGGCAGGCTTCCATCGCCGCGCGCGCGGCCGGCAGGTCGCCCTGGCTGCGGTGCCACTGGCCGAGGAAGATCTGGGCGGTCGCCTCGGTGCGGCGTGAGCCGACGGCGCGGGCCTGCGCCAGCGTCCGCTGGTGCATCGCGCCGGCCTCCGACGGAAGTTTCAGCCGCTCGAAGATCAGGCCGAGCTTGTTGGTCAGCGGCGCCTGCCCGACCTGGTCGCCGATCCGTTCCAGCAGCACCAGGACCTGCTGCAACTGCTCGGCGGCCGCCGTCAGTTCAACCCGGCGAAACGCGGCCCGGGCGTCCTCGTCAAGCCGCGGGTCGGGCTGCGCCTCGCGTCGCAGGTGCGTCTCGGCCACCGCGTTGCGGGCGGCGATCTCGCCATAGACATCGCCACGCTGCACGGCCAGTTCGAGGGCCCGCTGCTGACGCTGCAGGGCCGCGTCGAGCGAGTTCTCGGCCAGTTGCGCGTTGGCGTAGGTCAGCTCCGTTTCGAGTTCCGCCAGCGTGTCGCCGGACTTGCGGGCCGCGTGCAGCATCGTCCGCAGCCGCCCGGTGGCCTGCTTGCGGGCCGACTCACCCAGCCGCAACTGGATCTCCGACAGCATCAGCGCCACGTTGCGCGGGGTGTTCGGATACTGCAGGGCCCGTTCCAGGTAGAAGACCGCATCGCTGGTCGACAGGGCCCGCGTCGCGGCCACCGCCTTGGCGTAATACTCCAGCGGCGAACTGCTGCCACCGGCACTGCGACTCCAGAACGCGCGCAGCGCTTCGCGCGGGGCGGCGCCGGTCAGTCGGACGAACAGCCAGCTCGTGGCCTCGTCGAGGACCGGCAGCAGCGGGGCGGGTCCGAACGTGGCCTGCTCGGTGCCTGCTGCGGCCCGCAGTTCGACCCGCAGCGTGGCGGCGTCAGCGTGTCCGCCGATCGTGCCGGTCACGGTCCGCGTGGCACCCAGCAGACGCGTCACACGCGACCAGTCCGGCAGCGGCAGGCCCGGGTCCTGCAGTTCCTTGCGGGCCAGGTGCAGACGGACCGGCGGGATCACGCGGATCCCCGACTCGTAGCGCAGGCGTCGGCTGAGCGTCTCCTCGACGGCCGTCACCAGCCAGGCTTCGCGGGCATCGGTCGCCGATGTCGTCCGGAAGCCGATCACGGCCACGCCGTCCGGTTCGGCCGCGGCGGTTGCGGCGGCACTCAGCAGCAGCAGTCCGAGCACGGCCAGGCGGAGCCGGGCGGTCGCGAGCGGGGCTTGTCGTCTGATCTGCACGCGGGACCTCCTTGGCAGGCAGACGGGCATTGTACGCGGGGCCGCTGTCGGCCGCCGCCCTCGCCGTTATAGTCCGGCACGATGCACCCGCTTCTGCTGGCCGCGCTGATCGTGCTGTGCGAGGGGCTGAGCCTGTCGGCTCTGTTCCCGGTCGTGCACGCCCATGTCTATGCGCTGGGCGGGAACGCCATCGCGGTGGGTCTGCTGTTCGCACTGGTGGCCGGGCCGAAGGTGATCGTCAACGCCCTGTGGGGGTGGGCGGCCGACCGGTACGGGCGTCGACCGGTGCTGATCGTGGTGACGCTCGGGACGCTGGCCGGTTCGGTCGGCTGGGCGCTGGCGCCGGACCTGGTCTGGCTGGCGGTGGCCCGCGTGGTCACGGGGATCTTCGGGGCGCAGGCGGTTCTGGCGATGGCGATCGCGGCCGACGTTTCGCCGCGGCGACGGGCGGCGGCGATGGCGGCCGTCGGGGCGGCCTTCGGCGTGGCGCTGACGCTCGGTCCGCCGCTGGGCGGCTGGCTGGGCGATGGCTGGGGCTACGCGCGGGTCGGCTGGCTGGCGGCATCGTTCCAGTTGGTTTCGCTGGGGCTGATCGTCTTCGGACTGCGCGAGACGGTCGCACCGGTTCCGGCGATGAAAGTGACCAGCGGCTGGCGGACGATCCTCGGCCAGCCCGGCGTGCCGTTCGGCCTGCTGGCGGTGTCGGCGATGAGCGCGGCCACCTCGGGTCTGATCGCGACGCTGGGGCGCTACACGGAAGTGCTGTACGACTTCGCGCCGCGTGATGTCGGCCTGCTGTTCGGTGCCTTCGGCCTGGTGGGCGCGGCGATCCAGGGCGGCATCCGGCCGGCGGTGGCCCGCGTCGGCGAGGAGTCGCTCGGCGTGCTGTCGCTGGCGGTGCTGTCGGCGGGGTGCGTCGGGCTGGTGACCCGACCGGGGCAGGCGGGGTTCTGGCTGACGATCGTCGTGATCGCGGCCGGCACGGCGGCGGCGACGACCTGCCTGTCGGCCCTGCTGTCGAATCGCGTGACGCCCGATCTGCAGGGCCGGTTGATGGGCATGCAGCAGTCGGTCACGGCGCTGGGGCGGGCCCTCGGGTTCGGGCTGGGCGGCTATGTCTTTCAGTTGGTCGGACCGCCCGGTCCCCCGGCGGTGGCGACGGCGCTGGCGCTGCTGGCGATGGTCGCGCTGCTGGGACTGCCGCGGGCTCAGCCTCTGGCGGACTTGCCACCGTCGAGGTGAAAGACCTGCTCGGCGTTCAGGCCGATCAGCTTGGCGAACTGGCGGGCGGAGAGCAGTTCTTCCAGGCGGGCCAGGCGGCTGACGACCTGTTCGGCGTGTTTCTCGCGATCGCCGACCGCTTCGGAACCGAACATGACGTGATCCTCGCCGGCCATGGCGATGGCTTCGGCGACATCCTCGCGGTCGGTCCTTCCCGCTTCCAGGTACAGGCGGGCGTCGCGGCGCTGCCGGGCCCGCTCGGCGCAGTCGAGCGCCTCGCGCCAGTGCGTGTCGCCGGTCGCGTTGTAGAGCACGCACGGAACGCTCGGGTGCCGCTGCGCGATCGCATAGACCCGCCGCGGTCGGGCGCGATCATCGGTTCCGGTCCAGAACACGGCCGCCCGCTTGAGGTCGCTCAGCACCGTCAGGTAGCGGTCGACCTCGGCGTCGTCGGCCGGGAAGTCATTCAGGTGCGGGGCGAAGACGGCGCCGACGAACGGCTCGGACTCGAGCGCGCCGGCGAAGGCGTGCAGGTTGCTGTCGAGGCGCCGCGGACGCGTCCAGTAGAGCGGCACGCAGAAACGCTGTTCCTGGTGGACGGCCAGCGTCGCGAGGTTGGCGTCCTGTTCGTCGAGGTCGGCCGCCCCGTCGACCGAGGCGCCGTCGAGATTCGAGACGAGTACGCGATCGATGCGGGCGGCTTCGCGGTAGCGGGCCAGGTCGACGGCCGGCGACTCGCGCCCGTCCAGTTGCCCGATGTGTCCGTGGATGTCGACGATCACGCGGGAGTCCTCTGCGGCGGTGCAGCCGCGCGGGGGTCGATTCTGGACTTTCCGCGCCGCTTCGGGCACGATGCTAGGCTACGTTGCGGCGCCGCACAACAACCCGCAACGGCGGTGAACGAAGCAGTCAGGCCCCCGAGTCAGAAGATCGGACCACCACCATGAACATCCGCCTCGCGCAGCGCGCCGCCGCCCTGGTGCCGTCGGCCACACTGGCCGTGACCGAAAAGGCCCGGGCCCTGAAGGCCCGGGGAGTCGACGTGATCGCTTTCGCGGCCGGTCAGCCCGACTTCGACACGCCGGCGTTCATCAAGCAGGCCGCAATCTCGGCGCTGGAGCGGGGCGACACCAAGTACCCGACGCCGGCGGTCGGGATTCCCGCGCTGCGCGACGCCGTCTGCGCCTACTTCCGGCAGTTCTGCGGGCTGGACTACGCGCCGAACGCGGTCTGTGTGAATGTGGGCGCCAAGGACACGCTGTACCTGGCGTTCCAGGCGCTGATCGATCCCGGGGACGAGGTGATCGTGCCCGTCCCGTACTGGGTCAGCTATCCCGAGCAGGTCCGCCTGGCCGGCGGCACTCCGGTCTTCGTCGAGCCCGACGCCAACCTGAAGATGACCCCGGCCGCCCTGGCCGCGGCCCTGACGCCCCGGACGCGGGCGGTGATCATCAACAGTCCGTCCAACCCGTCGGGGGTGGCGTACTCGGCGGATGAGCTGGCGGCGCTGGCCGAGGTCATCGCGGGTTCGGACGCGCTGGTGATCGCCGACGAGATCTACCACCGCCTGTACTTCGGCCAGCAGGCGCCGGTCGCGCTGGCCAGCCTGCCGGGGATGTTCGCGCGGACGCTGAGCGTCAACGGGTGCAGCAAGACCTACGCGATGACCGGCTGGCGACTGGGCTTTGCCGGCGGACCCCAGCCGCTGATCAAGGCCATCGGACAGTTGCAGGGGCAGGCCACCAGCGGGCCGACCAGTTTCGTGCAGACCGCCTGCGTCGACGCTCTGACCGGCGACCAGACCTGCGTGGACGAAATGCGGGCCGCCTACCGGCGGCGGGTCGAGACGATGGTGGCCGGGCTGCGCGCGATCGACGGCGTCGACTGCCCGATGCCGGACGGGACGTTCTACGTGTTCCCCGACGTGTCCGGCACGTTCGCGCGGCTGGGGGTCAGCGACGCCGACGGTTTCGCCGAACGAGCCCTCGACCAGGCCCACGTGGCGATGGTCTCCGGCGTCGCCTTCGGCATGCCGAAGCGCGTCCGGCTGAGCTTCGCCACGTCGGATCAGCAGATCGAAACCGGGCTGGCGCGTTTGACGAAGATGCTTTCCTGAAGAGGGAGCCAGGGAGCGAGGGAGCGAGGGAGCAAGGGAAGACCCTCCGGTGCCGCTTCCCTTGCGCGAGGGCGCAAGGGAAGACTCTCCGGTGCCGCTGCGCTTGTGCGAGGGAGCAAGCAGTACGGAAGACGCTGGCAGAGGGGCCGTAGGGTGCGTCATCGACGCGGCCGCCCGCGGTTTCATCCGAGGCGGACGCTCCAGGCGTCGATGCCGCACCGCGTGGCGGTTCCGTCAACAGGTGATGCGCCGTGCACCGCGCGGCGGTTCCGTCAACAGGTAAGGCGCCGTGCGCGGAGAAGACACTGCTCAAGAGCTCAAGAGCAGTGGCACCAGGGCATGTTCTCTCGCTCCCTGGCTCCCTGGCTCCCTCGCTCCCTAGTCCTCGAGCAATGTGTCCCAGAACGCGTGGGTCATGGAAGGGGGGAAGCGGCCGCGGCCGGCTTCGATCATCGGGATGCGGGTGATCAGTTCGGGGTGCTGCAGGCATTCGGTCAGGTAGGCCGAGGTCTCGGCGATCAGGCGGGCCCGCGTCTGCTCGTACGATTCCGTCCGGCGCCAGCCCAGTCGCTCGAGCATCACCCGTTCGCCCCCTGCCCGCGGGTGGGCAGCGTCAGCAGGATCGCGGCCAGGCCGGCCCCGACCATCTCGACCGGCAGCGGTCGGCCGAGACCGCCCCAGGCCGGGATGACGTTCAGACCGGCCAGGATTCCCGGCGGCTTGGGCTGGGCGGCGCACAGGACGACGGCCAGCACGCCGACGATCAGCGGCGCGGGCCAGTACCACAGGGCGTGGTGTACGCCGGTCAGGTTGCGGGCGATCTGCACGGCGCCCCAGTTGGCCACCGCGACGCCGAACAGGACCTGTCCGTGGTAGGTGTGCCCCTGCGGGCCGGCCAGCAGGTAGATCAGCGCGCCCGAGAACCCGACCATCAGCAGCAGTGCCAGCGGCCCTTTGCCGCCGGCCGGGTCAGCCGCCAGGGCGTGGGGCGTTTCGTCGGGTGCGTGGGGGGCGCCGGTGTAGCCGAACAGGACCACCAGGGCGAAGACCACCAGGGCGAGCAGGGCGTAGTCCCCGAGCAGGGCGAGGTACGGTCCGCTGGTGGCGGGTCCGACCTGCTGGTGTCCGGCCATCAGCCAGGCGTCGATCGTTCCGCCGGTGACGGCCCAGGCGACGAGCGCCAGCGAGAGCATCAGCAGGGGCCCGCTGCCGTCGCGCAGCGGGATCAGTTTCCCGAGGGCGTACGTCAGGGCGAACAGCAGGGCGACCGCCAGCAACCCGCCGGCGGTTCCGGCCGTGGAGCCGAGCAGCACGACGGCGTCGGCGCCGGCCCGCGGCATCAGGTAAGGCTGGAGCCCGTAAACCAGCAGGGTCCAGAGGATCAGGGTCCCGGCGGCAACCTGGATTCGGGTGGTCCAGTCAGGTCGCGGCGGCACAACGGCGGTGGTTTCAATCGTAGGCACAGTGGGAGTAGGATATTAGATCGATTCCTCCGCGGTCAATGCGGAGGGGAAGGGAACAGGGAACAGGGAACGGGAAACAGGGAACGGGGAACAGGGCGAGGCTTGAGCGAGACGGCTGAATATGTCTGGAGTGTGCATCCGGCCCGGGAGCGGCCGGGGGCGGCGGGGGCGGCGGTGCTGTTGATCTTCGCCCTGGCGTGGTGCTGTTACCTGTTCGGTCAGCATGAGGGCTGGGCGCTGCTGGCGGTGGTGGTGCTGTGCCTGTCGCTGGCGCGGTTCTTTTTTCCGAGCCACTACCGGATCTCCGGCGATTCCGTTTCGGCCGACGTGCCGCTGGCCGCCCGGCGGACGCTGTCGTGGGCCGAGGTGCGGCGGGTGCGGATCGGGGCGACGGCGGCGTGGGTTTCGCCCTATCGCCAGGCGAGTTTCCGGGACAGTCGCCGCGGCGTGCACCTGCTGTTCGGTCGGCACGCGGGCGCGGTGCGCGAGCGGCTTCAAGCCGTTGCCGGCGATCTGGTTATCGAAGATGACGCCGGTCGGAAAAACGCGCCGCGGGGGTGACAGGCTGCGCGGCGGCACGCTAGGATTCGGATCGGTCGTCCGGCGTGGGGACGGCAAGTTCCCGCGTCATTGAAACGAGGTTGAACCGTGCGGCTTGGCAACTGGCTCAGGACTGCGTTTGCCGTCGAAGACGACACCGCCCTGCAGCCGACGCCCGACGAAGCCCGACTGGTCGACCGACTCTGCCGGGCGATCGTCGTCCGCGGACTGCGCACGCCGGCCGTCGTGGCGCTCGACTGCAGCCACAATCTGAACTTCCTCGCCAGCCAGACGATGGTGTTCCTCGAGCCGATCGTGACGCTCCTGTTCAAGGGTGACGAGTATGCCCGCTTCCGCGGCTTCCTTGCCCGGCGCGGCAGTATCGAGTACATCTGTCGTCGCATTGAGTCGTTCGCCGATCAGCCGGACGCGCCGGTCGGGGACTCGCCCCAGCACCAAACGAAGGACCAACTCGATGGGTAACCCGCGGCTCCGTGGCATGTTGCCGTTGCTGATGGCCGTCGCGCTGGCGTTGCCGGCCCAGGCCTGGCAGTCCGCCTCCGGCGGCGATGTCCTGCCTGATGCGCACCTCTCCGAAGCACTCGAGTACGTCAACGAAATCCACGACGAAACCCGCCTGTGGTTCGCCCTGCACGGGGCCCGGGGGCTGCTCGAGGAAACCGGCAAACTCCGCGATCCCGCCGAGTGGGACCGCGCCATCGAAATCGAGGAACAACTCGCCTCCGAGCCCAGCCGCGACAAGCGGGCCGCGATGCGCGTTGCCCGGGCACCGCTGCTCAAGCAGTTGCGCGCCCGACTGCTGGCGCTCTTCCCGCCGCTGGCGGTGCTCGACAATCCCAACGATGACGGCAGCAAGCTGCTGGTCGTCTGGCGCCCGACCCGTGGTCCGCTCTCGATCCTGCGCCGCGACGTCACGCTCGAAGAACAGCGGCCGGAACTCGCCCACGGCTGGCACGAGATCAAGTCCGGGCTGGCCGGCGACGGCGTGATGATCAAGGACGAGGAACTGATCCGTCCGGGACGCCGCTACGCGTACCGCCTGGTCGGGCCGGGCGGGCAGACCCTGGCCGAGACGCAGCCCTTCGTCGCGGCCGGCAACCTGCTGAACACGCAGCGGGTCTACTACATGCTGTTCGTGATCCTGATCTGCGTCGGCGTGCTGGTCTACATCCAGATCGCCAAGAGCGGGCAGGACCTGAAGATCCGCAAGATCGCCGGGCTCGAAGCGGTCGACGACGCCGTCGGCCGGGCGACCGAAATGGGTCGGCCGATCATGTTCATCCCCGGCATCCAGGACATGAACGACATTCAGACGGTGGCCGGCATCACGATCCTTTCGCGGGTCGCGAAGGTGGCGGCCGAGCGTGACGCCCAGCTTGAGGTGCCGACCAGCCGTTCGCTGGTGATGACCGCGGCCCGCGAGACGGTGCACAGCGCGTACCTCGACGTGGGGCGTCCGGATGCCTACGACGAGCGGAAGATCTACTACACCACCGACGAGCAGTTCGCCTACGTCGCGGCCGTGACCGGGGCGATGGTCCGCGAGAAGCCGGCCGCGTGTTTCTACATGGGTGCCTTCTTCGCCGAGTCGCTGATCCTGGCGGAGACGGCCAACACGGCGGGGAGCATCCAGATTGCGGGTACGGCGATGCCGGCGCAGTTGCCGTTCTTCGTGGCGGCCTGCGACTACACGCTGATCGGCGAGGAGTTCTTCGCGGCCTCGGCCTACCTGTCGGGCGAACCGCAGCAGCTTGGCAGCCTGAAGGGGCAGGACATCGGCAAGGGTGTCGGCCTGGTGCTGATCCTGCTGGGGGCGGCTCTGGCGACGATCGTGGCGGTGACGGGCAGTCACTACAACGCGATCGGGCTGACGTTTGATTTCATCAAGAACCAACTGCTCCAGACCGCGGGCTAGAGGAGGCGGCGGGTGAAGCGCACCGTTCCGATTCTGATTACTTTCCTGGCTGGTGTCGTGATGACGGTGGCGTACTTCGTCCCGTCGATCGAGGCCATCATGGAAACCGGCGCGATCTGGTTCGACATCCTGGCCGCGATCGCGTTCATCCTCGGTGGCGGCAACCTGCTGCGGAGCCACGGGGAGAAGGTCTTCAAGCAGCAGCCCGGCTGGGGCTACAGCGGGATCGCGGTCGTCACGTTCCTGGTGACGCTGGCGCTCGGCCTGTTCAAGGTCGGCGTGCCGCCGCCCCCGGGACTGTGGACGTCGTCGCCGCTGACCAGCGGCGAGACGGTCGCCCTCGCCCAGCTTGACGTGGCCGTCGAGCAGGGGACCTCGAAGACGCACGCGCTGTCGGTCACGGTCCGCAAGGCGACGCCCGGCGAAACGCTGCCGGTCCGGATCGACGGAGTCGAGGTCGGCAGCCTGACGGTCAACGAGTCCGGGCGCGGCGATCTGAAGATCGCGGCGGGTTCGGCCCAGGCGGCGACGCTGGCGAAGGTCGAAGCGGCCCAGACCGGCGCGATCCAGATCGGCAGCCTGAGCGGCACGCTGCAGCCTTACACCAGCATCATGGGCGTCTACAACGAAGGCGGGGCCTTCTGGTGGATGTACGAGTACTGGTTCAAGCCGCTGCAGCAGACGACCTTCGCGATGCTGGCGTTCTACGTCGCCTCGGCCGCCTTCCGGGCGTTCCGGGCCAAGAACATCGAGTCGGTTCTGCTGCTGGGGACCGCCTTCGTGATCCTGCTGGGGCGGACGTTCATCGGGACCTGGCTGACGGCCGGACTGCCCGATGAGGGCTTCTGGTCGTTCTTCCAGATTCCCAACCTGACCGGCTGGATCATGTCGGTCTTCAACACGGCCGGCAACCGCGCGATCGCGATCGGCATCGCGCTGGGGATTGCGTCGACGTCGCTGAAGGTGATCTTTGGCATTGATCGGTCCTATCTCGGTTCGAGTGAGTAGGGGTAAGGCGTGACTGAGCTTCTGGTCAATCTGGATCGCCGCTGGATCTTTCTGCTGATGGCGATCGCGGTGATGATCCCGGTCGTGCTGCGGAAGGAATTCCCGGAGTATCCTTCGCCGCTGGTGCAGGCCGTCTTCGACAAGGTCGAGAGCCTGCCGCCCGGGGCGCGGGTCCTGATGCCGATGGACTACGATCCCGGCAGCGAACCCGAACTGCAGCCGATGGCCAACGCCCTGACCTGGCACTGCGCCACCAAGGGCGTCAAGATCTACTACCTGGCACTCTGGCCGGTCGGCCAGCAGATGATCGACAATACGATCGCCAAGGTCCTGACGGCCGACTTCCCTAGCTACCAGTACGGCAAGGATTACGTCAACCTGGGCTTCAAGCCGGGGAACGAGGGCGTCATCAAGGTGGTCGCCTCGAACCTGCGTGAGCTGTACACGACCGACGCGACCGGTCGCAGCCTGAGCGAATTCGAAATGACCGCCGACCTGACCGACATCCGCAGCATGGACCTGATCCTGAACGTCTCGGCCGGCTACCCGGGGACGAAGGAGTGGGTCCAGTACGCGGCCACGCCGCTGGGGATTCCGATCGCCGGCGGCTGCACCGGGGTGCAGGCGCCGCTGCTGTACCCGTACATTCCGAACCAGTTGTTCGGCCTGCTGGGGGCGATCAAGGGGGCGGCCGAGTACGAGGCGGCCCTGAAGGAGAAGTACCCGGACTACGGCACGCTGGTGAATGACAAGGGCGAGCGGGTCCGTGATCCGAAGTACACCAAGGGGATCGAACGCATGGGCCCGCAGTTGATCGCGCACTGCCTGATCATGGCGCTGATCGTGCTCGGCAACGTGATCATGTGGCGACGGGGAGGCGCGGCGTGAAGCGTGACAACCTGATCATCCTGATCGTGCTGGCGGTGCTGGCGATCCTCGTGTCGGTCAAGCACTACCAGACCGGCACCACGACCGGGCAGCACTACGTGCAGTACCGGCTCGACAACAAGGTCCTCAAGCTGAACGAGACCGAATACAAGACCGCCGTTCAGGGCATCAAGACCGACGAGAGCCTGACCGAAGCCCAGCGGCAGGACCTGCTCGGCCGCCTGCAGTACAGCCCGCTGCGAACCGTGGGGCTCTGGATCGGAGCCTTCCTGACGCTGGCGACCTTCTCGTTCCTGTACAAGGACAACCCGTTCTACAAGATCGCCGAGCACGCCTTCGTCGGCGTCTCGGCCGCCTACTGGATGGTGGTGGCCTACTGGACGACGGTCGTGCCGAACGTGTTCGGCAAGCTGCTGCCGTACTCGGTCAAGTTCTCGATGGTCCCCGGGCTCGACCTGGACGAGATCGTCGCGACGCTCGGCTCGCGATCGTGGATGCAGGGCCTGATCGATTACGAGGCCGCCCAGGGCGACGGCCTGACCGCCACGACCATGCAGTTGATGGATGTCTGGTACATCTTCCCGCTGATCATGGGCATCATGCTGCTCTGGCGGCTCGCGCCGACCGGGGCCTGGATCGCCCGCTGGCCGCTGGCGTTCATTCTCGGGACGACGGCCGGCATCCGGCTGAACGGCTACCTCGAGTCGGACTTCGTCAAGCAGATCCAGAGCACGCTGCTGCCGCTGATCGCGTTCGAACGCGACGCGGCCGGGGCGATCGACTACGGGATGACCTTCTACAGTTCGATGAACAACATCCTGCTGATCATCGGGGTCGCCTGCGGGATCGTGTATTTCTTCTTCTCGCTGGAACACAAGGGACTGGTCGGGAAGGCATCGCGGATCGGCATCTGGGTGCTGATGATCACCTTCGGGGCCGGTTTCGGCTACACCGTGATGGGCCGCATCGCGCTGCTGGTCGGACGATTCGAGTTTCTCGTGCAGGACTGGCTGCACGTAGCCGGGTAAGTCGGCCGCCACAGGGTGCGCCAGCTTACCCGACGTTCGTTTGACGGGTTGCGCCGGGGCGCTATAATCCCGGCCTGAGTGACCTGCCGTTGGCCGGACGACGCCGGCCCGTTTTGAAGCATCCGAGGGAGGCCGTACATGCACGCCGAGCGTCGGCTGGGTTCTATTGCGTGGATCTGGATTGCCGCTCTGGCGTTCAGCACCACGCCGCCAGGCTGGGCCCAGTCCAGCGAGCAGGGCTTTGTCAGCGGAGCCGCCAGCCGGGCCTGGGATGCCTGGACCCGGGCGATGGCCGCACTGATCGAACGCGACAACGACGCCGCCGAGGCCGCCTTCGGCGACCTGATGGCCGCCGAGCCGAGCCCCCTGCGACTGGCCATGTTCGTCGAACGAACCGTCTCCCGCGGCAACCTCGCCGGGGGCGTGCTGCTGCTTGAACAGGACGCCGAAAACGAATCGCTCGGAGAGGCCGGACAGGCCGTCGCCGAAGCCCTGACGATCGGGCGCGAGCAACTCAACGAAGCCGACGACGGCTGGTACTTCGCTTCGATCGGGCAGTTCCCGATCGCCCGGGCCAACTTCGAGGCCCTGCTGGACCAGGACCCCGACCCGGCCGCGCTGCTCGAGTTCGCCGACCGGGATCGTCGCCGACACGAGATTCTCGTTCGCCTGACCGATCACCCGGTGATGGGGGACACCGTCGCCCGCGTGCTCGGGCACCTGGCGCTCGGCGAGCGCGTCGTCAAGGCCGACCCGCTCCGCATCAAGCAGAACATCGGCCGCCTGGTCGGGCCGCCGCGCGGTTTCGACAACGCCGTCGCCGCGTTGGCCGATTCGGGCGAGTACGCGGTTCCGTTCCTGCTCGAGGTCCTGCGGGACACCTCGCAGAGCGATTTCGTGCAGCCCGTGCTGCGGACCATGCCGAAACTCGGCCGCGGGGCCCTGAACCCGCTGGTGCACGCCCTGCAGATCAAGGACCAGGTCGTACAGCGATACGTGATCTACTCGCTCGGCGAGATCGGCTACGCCCAGGCGATTCCCTACCTGCTCAAGCTGCGGAACAGCGACGGCGTCGCGACCGAGGTCAAGACCGCCGTCTCGGACGCCCTGCGGAAGATCGCTTCGGGCGGCAGCGTCGCGACCAACGCCAGCGCCGCCGACGCCTTCTTCGCCCTGGCCCAGGCCTACTACGACGGGGCCGAGTCCCTGGCCGCCGATCCGACGGTCGACTTCGCCAACATCTGGTACTGGAACGAGGGACTGCTCGAGAACATCGAGGTCCCGACCCCGATCTTCGACGAGATCATGGCGATGCGCTGCTGCGAGGAAGCCCTGCGACTGCAGCCCGACTCCAAGCAGGCCCTCGCCCTCTGGCTGGCCGCCAACTTCCGCCGCGAAGCGCAGCTTCCGATGGACGCCGCCGACCTGACCCGGCCCGAGTCCTACCCGACCGCCGAATACTTCGCCCAGTCGGCCGGCGCCGAGTACTGCCAGCTTGCCCTCGCCCGGGCCCTGAAGGACGGCGACGCGGCCGTCGCCCTCGGCGCGATCGGCGCGCTCCGCAGCACGGCCGGAACGGCCAGCCTGCTCGGCGGCCCCGGTGGCAGCCCGCTGGCCAACGCCCTTTCGTTCCCGAACAAGATGGTCCGGATCCAGGCCGCCCTGACGCTGGGCGCCGCCCGGCCGGCCGACACTTTCCCGAACAGCCAGAACCTGCTGCCGGTCCTGGCCGAGGCCCTGCAGGCCTACGGCGGGACGAGCCGGGCCCTGGTGGTCGACAGCGACCAGGCCACCACGAACGAACTGTCGGCCACCCTGCAGGGGATCGGCTTCGACGTGATCCAGGCCAACACGCTGTTCGACGGCATGCAGAAGGTCCGCAACGAGACGGCCGGGATCAACCTGATCGTGCTCGCCTCGGACGTCGGCACGCCGTACCTGGAGGGTTCGCTGGCGCAGCTTGCGTCCGAGTTCACCTTCGCGTCGGTTCCGGTGCTGATCGCCGAGAAGCCCGGCGATCGCGAGCGGGTCGACAAGGCCAGCCGCCACAAGAAGGGCATCGGCGTCGTCACGCCCGGCGTCGCCGGCGACGGGCTCGAACGGGCCATTCGCTCGGTCTCGGCCTCGATCGGTGCGACCACGCTGACACCTGATGCCGGACGCGGGATCGCCATGCAGGCGGCCGACGTGCTGACCTCGCTGGCGGCGACCCGCAACGCGGCCTTCAGTCCGACGCTGGTCGAGCAGGCCCTGCTGACGGTCTTCGAGGCCGACGATGCCGAACTGAAGGGGGCGGTGGCCCAGGTGCTGGCCTACCTGCCGTCGAAGGAGGCCCAGGCGGCGCTCGCGGATGTCTGCCTGAACGAGGACGCCGACCAGGACCTGCGGGTCCGCATGTTCGCGGCGCTGGCCCTGGCGGGTCGCAGTCATGGCAACCTGCTGGACCAGGGTGATGTGGAGCGGCTGATCACGATTGCGGAAGGTGCCGGCAACATGACGATCCGCGCGGCGGCTTCGGAGGCTCTCGGGGCCCTGAACCTGTCCAGCAACCCCGCCAGCGCCATCATTCGCAACCAGTACCGGGGGTAAACAGGCTGATGCGCTGGCTTCTTGCTGTATTGCTGCTCCCCGCCACGCTGGCCATCGGCCAGGTGGTCGACGGTCCCGTCGGGACCGGCCCGGAGCCGACCCCGCTGCCGACCGCGTGGGAACTCGAATTCCGCTACCGCAACCTGCAGCGGATCGACATCCTGACCGGCAACCAGCGGCAGTCCTACTGGTACATGATCTACACGGTCTCCAATCCCAGCCCGAACACCCTGCGGTTCTACCCGCGGCTCGAACTGGTCACCGAGCGACTCGATGTCGTGCCGTCGGATGTCGGCATTCCGCCGGCCGTCTACCAGGCCATCCGTGAGCAGCACCGCCTGACGCACCCGTACTTCGTGCATCCGACCAAGGCCGCCGGTGCGATTCGAACCGGACGGGACAACGCGATCGACTCGGTCGCCGTCTGGCATGAATCCGCGCTGCGGACCTCGTCGTTCACGATCTACGTCGGCGGTCTGAGTGGCGAGGCCCGTCTCGTGCGGAACCCGGCCTACGACCCCGACGCCCCCGAAAAGGTCAGCCTGCCCGGCCCCTTCGGCACGCCCCGCGAGGTGACCGTCAACCCGCGGGCCTTCACGCTGCGGAAGACCCTGGCGCTCAGCTATCGCCTGGCCGGATCGGGCAATGCCCGCCCCTGGACCGACCCCGAGCCGGTCCGGGTCGACTGGATCATGCGGTAGCAGCCCCTTGCCGGACCGGCCCCCTCGGGTCTATACTGCCCGGCTCGGACAATCGACTGGACCCCGGAAGGCAGCGAAGGACCTCGTCATGGCACATAAGAAGGGACAGGGCTCGACCCGCAACGGTCGCGACAGCAATCCGCAGTTCCGCGGCATCAAGCTCGGCGGCGGACAGACCGCCAAGGTCGGCTCGATCATCGTTCGCCAGTGCGGCACCCGCTTCAAGCCCGGCCACAACGTCGGCCGCGGCCGCGACGACACGCTTTTCGCCCTGGTCCCGGGCCAGGTGCAGTTCCGCGGCCGGATGGTCAGCGTGGTCGAGGGCGACAACGGCAACTGACCGGTCCGTTACAGCGGGCATTGAGAACCATCAGGCGGCATTCGGGACTCCCGGGTGCCGCCTTTGCTTTGCGCGCAGCGTGTGTTTTCGGACCCTGGCGGAGATTTTCGGAAAAGGAGCGATTCGCCGGTCCGCCGGCCGGTCCCGGGCGTGGAAACGGTGGGAAACGACACAAAGGAGACCCACCATGCACCGGACCGTCAAGAACAGCCTTCGCAAAGCACTGACCCTGGCCGCCACGCTGGCGGCGACCACGGGGGCCGCCTGGGCCCAGCCGCAGATGGTCGCGACCCTGGACGGGGCGGATCTGCCGAGTTTCAGCCAGGTGAACTTCGACGAGGTCAACCTGGGTGAGACGCGGCAGCTCGTGATCGTGCTGCGGAACCAGGGCAGCCAGGACCTGGAGTTTCTCGAGACGCCTGCGGTGCAGTTGTCGGGTGCCTTCGCCGAGCAGTTCGTGGTCATTCAGCCCGCCCTCGAGGTCGGCAGCAAGCTGTCGCCGAACGCCTCGACCGCCTTCGCGGTCCGCTTCGAGCCGACGGTGGAGTTCGCCAACCTGAACGCCAACGTCTTCATCTTCACGAACGAGCAGGCCGCGCCGTTCCGGCTGAGTGTCCGGGGCAGCGGCACCGCGCCGGAACTCGAAGTGCTGCAGGACAATGACCTGCTGGCGGCCGAGGATCAGGTTGACTTCGGCGAGGTCACGGTCGGCGAGACCGCGACGCTGACGCTGGACATCAAGAACGCCGGCAGCGGTCCGCTGGCGCTGTCACAGCAGCCGGAGATTGCCGGCGGCCTGGGCGAACTGGTCATGTCGATCGAGGGCAGCGTCGACACGCAGATCGAGGCCGGCGAGTCCAGCCCGCTGACCGTCAAGTTCACGCCCAGCGACGCCCGTCCGTATGCGACGAACCTGTTCATTCACACGCAGTCGGCCGACGGCAACCAGATCTTCCGCCTGAACCTGACCGGCACCGGCGTCGAGGCCGAGATCGAGGACCCGGGCGACGACGAGAACGACGAACAGGACGACAACCAGAACCAGGACGACGATCAGAACGAAGACGACGATCAGGACCAGGAAGACGACGACAACAACGACGACGACAACAACAACGAAGATCCGGACGACGTCGAGGACGACGTGATCGCCGACCCGAACCTGCCGACCGGCAACGACGACATCGACGAGAACGACGAGCAGGTCGACCCGAACGACGCCTACGTCGCCGATCCGAACGACGGTTACCAGGGCGACCTCGACGACGACCAGCAGGATGACGATCAGCAGGTCGAGACCGACCACGAGGCCGACCAGGTCGACATCGAGATCGACCCGGACCTGGTCACCCCGCTGACCTGCGGCTTCGGGGCCGGCTTCGCCTCGCTGGCCAGCATGGCCTCCCTCGGCGGCCTCTCGCGTCGCAAGCGTCGCATCAACTGACCCCCACTCTCACACGGCGGGAGCGTCGACAGGCCGCGATCGGGCACCCCCCGGTCGCGGCCGCTCTTTATTCGGGAGGAAGGGAGCGAGGGAGCAAGGGAGCGAGGGAGCAAGGGAGGAAGGGAGCGAGGGAGCTAGGGGAGACGCTGGCCTGGGGCGGTAGGGTGCGTCATCGACGCGGGAGTCCGCGATTCCTTCCGGGGTGGAGGCGCCGGGCGTCGATGCCGCACCGCGTGGCTCTTCTGTGTCGCGGTCTTCTTGTACGTCTCGGTCAAACGAAGTCCCCGACCCTTCCGCTCGCTGCGCTCAGTCAAGGACCCTACGCTGCGCGGGTGGAAAGGTGGAGGAGTGAAAGGGTGAAGGAGGAGAACACGCTCCCGGCAGGCGGCCGTTTTCACTGAGCTCAAGAACAGTGGCACCAGGGCATCTTCTCTGGCTCCCTGGCTCCCTGGCTCCCTTGCTCCCTTGCTCCCTCGCTCCCTTGCTCAGAGCTGGAACAGGCTGACCTGCACGGTCGGGCCGCCGTCGATGCTGACTTCGACCAGGCCGCTGGCCGGTGACTGTTCGTCGAAGGTGACGGTCAGGGGACGCGTGTCGCTGCCGGAGACCGACAGCGTTCCGGCGAACGGGATGAAGCTCTCATACGTGCGGGGCGACAGCACCAACTGGCTGGTGGTCAGCATCCACGACTGCGACGCGTTGCGGACCGTGCCGTCGAAGTCGCGGACCTCGGTCTCGAACGCCGCCCGGTCGTAGTGCACCGAACCCAGCCCGGCCGTGCTGATCCGGTCGGTCATCAGGTCCCAGTCGCCGGTCAGCGTGACGCTCTCGTCCCCAAGCTGGTACGTGACCTCCAGACCGCCGTCCAGCGTGCTGTCGTCCGCCCGCAGCTCGTCGAACGTGACCGTCACCAGGTTGTCGTCCGCGTTGAACGCGCCGCTGGCCGATCCGGTCAGCATGTAGTCGGTGGAGAACGGGGCGCAGCCCTCGTCGCCGAAATCCAGCGTCATCTGCAGCGTTCGCCCGCTCGTCTTGCCGACATCCACCGAAACCTGCGGACAGGTGCCGAGCCCCGGCATGTCCATCGCCCGCGACGCCTCGTCCGTCGCGACCGGCAGATCCGTGCTGCTTTCGATCGTGCTGCCGGCCACCGTCAGGGCCTGGATCGCCTCCAGGGCGGCCTCCACGGCCGTGTGCTCGCGGCTGGTCAGTCCGGTGCCCGAATCCATTGCCGCCTCCGGGGTCGTCACGCAGGCGGTCCCGGAGAAAGCGGACGCGGTAAGCAGAAGCAGGGCGTCTCGGCGGTGCATCGAACGACTCCCGATCTGGACCATGGTTTATCGGGCCGCGCTTGCGTCGGATTGAACCGGGCCCGAAGATTCCGTAATGAAGCATGCGATATCTTTTGCCGCACTGGCTGCATCAGCCTGTCTTCTCATCGGCTGTAACAGCCGCCTCAGTTACCGCCAGATCGAACTCGGCGACCGGCCACAGCAGTACAAGACGCTCCTGCCGGCCGCTTCGACGCGCAATACGGACCTCGGACAGGCCCACATCCAGGTGGCCGGACTCGACGGGCACAGCGTCGCGGTCGTGACGATTCTGACCGAGACCCGCCTGGTGGCCGGCAAGCTGCTGATCGAGGAGCACCCGTCGCCGGGCGTTACGCTGCGGGCCGAGGTTGCGCTGGACCGGCAACTCTACAGCGTCGAGCAGACCGGTCCGCTCGACACGCTGCGACTGCTGGCCGGAGACCTGGCCGAACCCGTCGCGGACCCGGACGCCCGCCGGGCGCACGACTTCGCACTCGGTGCGGTGCTGCGAATGATCGACACCTGGCCGGGCACCGACCAGATCACGCTGCCCACGGCCGATGTCCCGGGCCTGCTGGCCGCCATCCCGGAAGGCGGGACGCTGGCGGTCGATGTCACGCCCCGAACGCTGGTGTTCATGTATGCCGTAAGCAAGTAAGCAGGCAGGCAAGTGCGCACGGCGAGGGCGCGGTCCGCCGGACCCTTTCACGCCTTCACGTTCTCACCCGTTCACGCCGCGCCGCGGCGCTCGAGCACGTACTGCATCTCGACCGGTTCGTCGCTGTCGGGGCCGAATGCCAGGTCGGGGGTGGCCAGGGGTGCCAGCAGGGGTTCCAGCAGATCCAGCCAGTCGGCCTTGATCGCGCTGCGGTTGGCGGGGGTCAGCCCGTTGGCCATTCGCACCAGCAGCGGCGCGATCGGGCGCAGGCCGATGTCCCAGATGCGAGCATGGGCACCGGTGGCCAGCGGGGCCCGGTCGACGATTGCCAGGTCGGCCGCGGCGAAGCGCTCTTCCCAGCCGTCCGCGGTTGCCACGGTGGGCCAGCAGGCTCGCCGCCCGCGTCCGATCACGTCGAGGGCGGCCGGTCCGAGTTGCGGAGCGGTCGAGGTCAGCGTGTGGTTGTCGAGCGTCGCCAGCTTGACCTGCAGCACGATTCGCCCGTCCGGGCGCAGCACGCGATGCAGTTCGCGGAGCGCGGCGTCGATGTTGGTCAGCCAGTAGAT
The DNA here is from genome assembly GCA_030428945.1 of Phycisphaerae bacterium. Lineage (GTDB taxonomy): Bacteria > Planctomycetota > Phycisphaerae > UBA1845 > Fen-1342 > JAUIEC01. Next base: position 238,272 of record JAUIEC010000008.1, read on the forward strand.
CGCGTTGCAGTAGATCGTCGCGAAGGCCTGGTCGTCGAACGGCAGGGGCTGGTTGCTGTCGTGCTGAACGAGGCTGCGGTACAGGCCGAGCGTCGAGGCCTTGGCCAGCAGATTCGGCTTGAGGTCGCAGCCGACGTCCACCTGTCCCAGGGGCGGGCGAGTGACCTGCGGGTCGTAGTGCGCGTCGGGGACGTCGAACATGTCGGCGTGCTGGCGGCTGACCTGGTCGAGGTTGCCGACGGCGTGGAACACGTCGAACTCCGGAGATAGGGTTCCGCCGGCATGCAGAAAAGTGAACAGCCCGTCGCCACAGCACAGATCGATCGACGGCGAGGTCAGTTCGACCCGACCGAGCAGCATGCTGCGGATCGTCATCCAGAACGCGTTCTCCGGCCGCAGCCAGTAGGCGGCCAGGAAACGTCGCAGGAGGGTTTCGCTGTGCAGGGCGGGAGCGGGGGGCGGCGCGCTGACGGTGCTCATGGCAAAGTCCTTGCAGGGCGGCAGGCTCGCGCAGCGGTTGCGCGAGAGAAACCACTTGCGCTATCGGACGAAGGCGGTGCGGAACTTGAGGCGTGGTGGCAGTGATCGTCGGAGCGATATCGACGCGGCGTGTCGCGATTACTTCCGAGGTGGATGCGCCGGGCGTCGATACCGCACCGCGTGGCGAAACGTCACGCAGTCCCCCACCCTTCCGCTCGCTGCGCTCGCTCAAGGGCGGGGCACCCGGAGCGCCGCGCCTTGCTTGCTCCCTCGCTCCCTCGCTCCCTTGCTCCCTCGCTCCCTCGCTCCCTCTTCCTTCCCCGTTCTATTCCGGGAGCGCCTTGAGGATGACGCCGGCCAGGCGGGCTTCGCGGGTTTGCGGGTAGTCGTTGACGAGCTTGTCGGCGTACTTGCGGGCCAGCCGGGTGTTGCCGTTCTGCCGCATGCCTTCGGCGATCGCCAGCCAGCGCTTCGCGCGGGCCTCGTCGGCTTCCGTCAGCGGGGCGGGATCGGCGACGGGCTCGACCGTCGGCTCGGCCGCGGGCGGTGCGACGGGACTGACGACTTCCCCGGTGTCGGCCGGGCTGGGGGCCGCGACGTAGGTCTGTTTCAGACCGGTGCGGATGGCCTTGCGAAGAGACGCGCCGTGCGGGTTGCTGGCGATCAGCTTGCCGTCCCGGCCGACGACGAAGACGGTCGGGATCTGCCGGACGCTGTACTGGTTGGCGAGCTTGCCGCCTTTGTCGAAGATGTGCTTCCAGGTCATCTTGTTGTCCTGGACGTACTTCTTCAGCGGGGCTTCGACGCGGTCGAGCGAGATGCTGACGATCTCGAGTCCCTTGCCGCCGAACTTCTCCTGCAACTCGCGCAACTCCGGCACGGCCGCCCGGCAGGGCGGGCACCAGGTCGCCCAGAAGTCGACCAGGACAACTTTGCCGCGCAGCCCGGCCAGGTCGATCGCCTCGCCGGTCATGACGTCCTTGCCGGAGAAGGTCGGGAAGGTTTCGCCGACCTTGCCGGGGGCGGCCCCGCTGGCGCTCGGGTTGGTCAGAACAAAGACCGACAGCGCGGTCAGCAGCAGGTAGGGCATCATTCGCATGGCAGTATCTCCCGCGCGCCCGTTCCGGTCGGGCGATCCATCAAACCACAGCAGCGTATCATCGTGCCAGCGTCCAACGGACCGACTCGACTGCTTACAGGGCCAAACCGGCCGGGACCGACCGCTATTCCCGCGTGGCGGTGTCGCCGGTCGTTTTCCGCAGCCAGCGACGCAGGACGTCGGCGGCCGGCTTGCCTTTCGGAGTATAGCCGTAGTCGTCGGCGCCGCCCGCGGAAGTCGTCCATTCCCACCAGATCACGCCCTCGAGTTGCGGCGTGCCGTCCCAGACCTGCAGGAACGCCTCGTAGAGGCGGCGTTGTTCCTCGTGTCCGGCCGGGCTGGCGGTCGTGTTCTGATAGTAGTTCCACGGTGCCTTGGCGGCGCCTTCCTGGCTGCACCAGCCGACCTCGGTCAGCATCAGCGGCTTCCTGATCTTTCGCTGCCAGGCGAGGATCTCTTCGCGGATCGGTTTCCACTTGCGGGCGATCTCGTCGATCGACGGGTTGGCCCGGTCGGCGAGTGTGTAGTAGCTGGTCATGCCAACCAGGTCGAGCTTGTCCCAGAACTTGATCGGACGGTAGTGATCCCAGTTGGCCGAGTAGCCCAGTTTGCCGGGGTATCGGTCGCGGACCAGTTCGATCACACGCAGCCACTGCTGGGTGTATTTCTCGGTGCTGACCAGTTCCGAGCCGACCAGGAAGACCTCGGTCCGGGTTTCGCGGGCGATGTCGGCATAGTGCCCGATGAATTCGCGATACTGGTGCCACCACTCGTTCCAGTCGGGCGGGTCGATCACGCCGCGCCATTCGCTGCCGCGCGGATGGCTCAGCAGCACGATCGGCATCAGCACGACCCGCAGGCCGCGGTCATGGGCCCGCTTGATCAGGCTTCGCAGGCTCTCGGGGGAGGGGCTGTTGCGGACGTCGAGGAACAACCCCTGGGCCCGTGCGTGCTCCATGTAGCCGGCCGGGCTCAGCAGGACGGTGTTGGCGCCGAGGTCCGCGATCTCGTCGATCAGCGGTCCGTAGGTTTCGGTTGGTTTGTAGCCGCTGGCAAGCTGGATCGCGACGCCGCGGAACGCGGTGCCGGCTTCCCGCGATTCGGCGGACCGGACCTTGACGGTCGGCGTCTCCCCGGCCGGTCCGGCGCCGGCCAGAAGCAGCAGCACGGTGCCCAGCAGCAGGCTGGCGGGGGCGCGTTTCGGGATGGCTGGATGCTTGTCGCTCATGCTCGTGCTCGCTAGTGTAACGGCGTGCGCGTTCGGAGTCGCACACCCGTTCTGCCTGGTGCAAAGGAGTGGAGTATGAATCGGAAGACCATGAAGGCGTTTGCGCTCGTCGCCTGCGGCGGTGCCCTGCTGCAGGTATCGGGCTGTGCGGTCGTGATCCTGCAACTGCTGGCCCAGAACGTGATCAGCACCCTGATCTCGTCGCTGATCTCCGGCATCAATCAGTCGACCGGGGCCTGAGTCGCCGGACCACCACGCGGTCATGGCCGCTCTCCGGCGGCCGTGATCAGCGCGGCGGTCAGGCCGTCGATCTCGGCGGGGCTCGTCCCGGGTCCGAGTGAGATCCGCACCAGCCCGCCACCGTCGGCGGTCGCCAGCGCTTCGTGCAGCCATGACGAACGCTGCGTGCCGCCCGCCACCCACCAGCCCCGCGCCCGAAGCCGGCCCGCCAGTTCCAGCGCGTCGTAACCCGCCAGGGAAAAGCCGAAGATTCCGATCCGTCCGCGCGGCGCGCTCGGTCCGTGCAGCGTCAGGCCGGGGACCGAGCGGAGCGCGGCCAGTGTCTCCGCGACTCGGGCGTTGATGTCTCGACTCGCCTCGAGCGCGAGGAAGTGGCGGACGCCCGCGATCGCGCCGGCCAGCAGGGCAGGGGCCAGGCCCTCGTCCGGCGGCAGGTCGAGCAGGGCGGCGCGGGCGGCGGTATCCACGACGTCGGCGCGGCCGGCCAGCCTGGCGCGGAACGACTCGGACAGCAGCGTGAAGCCGGTGCGGCGCGGTCCCAGCAGGGCCTTGTGCGTCGACGCGGCCAGCGCCGCGAGGCCGGCCGACGTGAACACGCCGGGCAGGCGGCCGATCCCCTGGGCCGCGTCGAGTACCAGCGGGATGTCGCGTGCACGGCAATGGCGTGCGATCGCCTCGACCGGTTGCACGGCGCCGGTGACGTTGCTGACCTGCGGCATGATCGCCAGCGCGGTCCCGGGACGCAGGGCCGCGCGGAACGCGTCCACGTCGACCTGCTGGCGGTCGCTTCCCAGGCCGACGAGCGTGGTCCGCACGCCGGACGATTCCAGTTCGCCGAGCGTGTCGCGGACGGCGTCGTGATCCAGAACGGTCGTGACGACATGGTCTCCCGGAGCGAGGGTGGCCCGCAGCAGGTCGCGGAGGGCGGCGCGTCCGCCGCAGGTCAGGCGGCAGCGGGTTTCCTCGTCCGCACCGCTCAGGGTTCGCAGGTGCCGGCACAGTTCGTCGACGTCCGCGGGCGGAAGGGGGGACCGGTCGCCAAGCCGCGCCCGGATCGCGGCCAGTACGCCGGGCGGCTTCGGCCAACTGGTGGAGGCGTGGTCGAGGTAGACGATCGCGGGCGGCGCTTGTGGCACGGGGCAGTCCTGTTCCGCTGTTCAGTCGCCGGACCGCGCGGCGGCCTGCCGGGCCTCCTCGCGCAGCACGTTGCCGAGGTGCAGTCGCAGAACCATCTGGGGCGGGTAGTCGGTCAGGTGATAGAACCCCGGCGGACAGTCAGCCCCGAGGCAGTAGACCGGTTGATCGTCGAGTTGCAGGCGGTAGACCGCGAAGTAGTCGTCCTCACACCGGAACAGCGCCGCCAGACGCGCGTCGGTCAGCTTCGCGCCGCGGGCCAGGTTCGCGACCAGTTCGCCGAGGGCGGCGCGGGCGGTCGGAGGCTCCAGATCCTCGGCGACCTTCTGCACTCCCATGTACAGCATGAAACGCGTACCGATGTGAAAGCTGTAGGCCTCGTCCGGCGTCAGGTGGTAGGCCGGGAAGTAGTTCGGTTCCGTCCGGCCACCGGCGACGAAGTGCCGTTGCGGGTTCGGGTCGCAGGGTTCGGCGGCCGCCGGGCTGGTCAGTTCGAACGCGAACAGGCTGGCGGGGCCTTCGTCGGGCAGGGGCTGTTCGGCGAAGTCGGCCACGTGCCGGACTTCGCGCGGCGCGCGGGTACCGAGCGCTTCATCGAGATAACGGCGGACCTGTTCGTGGTGCGGGTGCGTGCCTGACATGGCCGGCTCAGGCCGCCGAGTGGGCGTAGCAGAGCGAGGCGGCGCCGATCAGCCCGGCGTCGTTGCCGAGCGTGGCCCGTTCGAGCGTCGGGCGGTCGCCCTTGAAATGCCACGTCAGGTTTTCGAAGTGCTGACGGACCGGTCCGAGCAGTACGTCACCGGCCGCGCTGACGCCGCCGCCGAAGATGATCCGCTGCGGGTTCAGCAGGTGCTGCAGGTTGACGCAGGCGATCGCCAGGTAACGGCAGGCATCATCCCAGACGTGTCGGGCGATCGGGTCGTGATCGAGGGCCGCCACCACGTCGCGGGCGTCGAGCACCGCGCCCTGGCGAACGCGTTCGGCCAGGTCACCGGATGCCTTGCCGTTGGCCTGGATTCCTTCCAGGTAGCGCTCGAGGATGGCCTTGGCGGACGAGAAGCGCTCGAGGCAGCCGCGCTGGCCGCACGAGCATTGCGGCCCGCTCGGCTCGACGATCATGTGTCCGATCTCGCCGGCGTTGAACCATCCGCCGTGCAGGACTCTCCCATCGATGATGATGCCGCCGCCCACCCCGGTGCCGAGGGTCAGCAGGGCCATGCTCGCGGCCCCGCGGCCGGCACCGAGGACGAATTCGCCCCAGGCGGCAGCGTTCCCGTCGTTCTCGAGCGTGACGTCGAAGCCGAGCGATTCGTGCAGGCGCTGCCGCAGCGGGAAGTGATCCCAGCCGGGCATGTTGGCGGTCTCGTAGATCACGCCGTCGGCCTGCGAAAGCGGACCGGGACAGCCGACGCCGATGCCCTCGAGTTCCTGGCGGGGAACGATCTGTTCGTCGAGCAGGTTGTGGATCAGGGTGGTGATGCTGCCGACCACACCGTTGGGACCCTCGGCCGACCCGGTCGGTGCGGACACCTTTTTCAGGATTTCACCGGTGGCGGTGATGATGCCTGCCTTGATGAACGTACCACCGATATCGATGCCAATGGCCGGTTGGCGCATGTACAGGTGCTCCACCCCTGAGTATCAGGAATTCCAGATTAGGGTCGGGGAAGGGCGACGGCAAGCCGAGCGGCCGCATTTCGGGGGCAAACGCGGCTGTTTCGCCCCTGAGGGCGTTTCAGGCTCGGGGGGGCTTGATTCTGATCGGCCGGCTTCGTACCCTTCTCGGGATCGGGCCGATTCGCCCGATGGCCGCGTGCCGATGTAGCTCAATGGCAGAGCACGGCTTTCGTAAAGCCGGGGTTGCGGGTTCGACTCCCGCCATCGGCTGTTCCCTCCTCCGACCGGTTCCCCCCTGAGTTTCGCACCGCCGTTCCGCCGGTGGCATCCCTTCGCCGTCACGACCGCCTGGCGCATTCCGCACCGAAGTGCCGTCGCGCCGGTGCCCGACCCGGACGCGGCGCGCGCGGGCCGCGCGACGGTGCGTGTCGCGCATCCCGCGCAGGTCTTCACGCGCGGCGCCTGTTGCGTGACGCGCAGCGCGGCAGGTCTCAACGGGCGCGCGGCCGAGACTTGACGGCGCGACACGTTGCGGGCGCAACAACCGACGCCGCCCGCGCGCGTGCCAACGCAGAGCGCGGCGGCGCGCGGTGGCGCGTCGCTTCTGTCGCACCTTCACGGTCTCGCATTCGCGCGCTGATCGCGTGCGTGCGGCGCAGCGCGGCCTCGTCGACGTCGTTTTGGCCGCGAAAGTTTTTCAAACTTTTTTTGACACGGCACTTTGCGCGCAACGTCCCGATCAGGTACATTTTTGTCATAAGAAGTGCAGCAAAAGCGATCCGCTTCGGCGGGTCCTCGTGATGGAAGGTTCTAGAACGCGCCACGGCTAGACCTTCCATCTTTTTTTTGCGCCGCACCACGCCGCGGGCCGCACGCGTTAGCAGGCTGCCATGACAGACCAACAAACAGCCAGCGCGACCGACGCGGATGCACGTCCCTGCATCCTGATCGGTACAGCCGGTCACATCGATCACGGCAAATCACGACTCGTGCAGGCGCTCACCGGGCACGACCCCGATCGGCTGCCCGAGGAGAAAGCCCGCGGCATGACGATCGAACTCGGCTTCGCCCACGCCGCGTTGCCGGAGGCCGACCTGTGGTTCGTCGATGTGCCCGGACACGAACGCTTCATCCGCACGATGGTCGCCGGGGCGGCCGGCATCGATTTGGCGCTGCTCGTCGTCGCCGCCGATGACTCCGTCATGCCGCAGACACGCGAGCATGCCGAAGTGCTGAAACTGCTCGGCGTGCGGCACTGCCTGGTCGTGCTCACCAAGCTCGACCTCGTCGATGCCGAGTGGGCCGCCGCCGTGGCCGAGGAAGTCGGCGACCTGCTGGCCGACCTGCAACTCGAAATGCTCGACTGCATCCACACGTCCGCTGTGACCGGGCAGGGACTCGATCAGTTGACCACCCGACTCGTCGCCGCCGCCCGGCAGCGCGACGATGGCGAAACGCGCCCCGCCTGGTTCCGTCTGCCGATCGACCGCAGCTTCTCGATCCCCGGACGCGGAACGGTCGTGACCGGCTCGCTCCTGCACGGCAGCCTGCGACCTGGCGATGACCTCGAACTGCTCCCCGCCTGCCAGCGCGTGCGTGGCCGCGAACTGCAGACCGACGGTACCGTCCGCGGCGCCATCGGCGGTCGGACCCGACTGGCCGTCAACCTCGCCGCCGTTCGTGTTGACGACGCGCGCCGCGGCATGGAACTCGCGGCACCCGGCTATCTCGAACCGACGCAGTGCCTGGCCGTCCGGCTCGACCGCCTGCGGGCGCCCGGCAAGCGACTTCGAAAGCGGCAGCGCCTGCGGCTGCACCTGGCCACCACCGAGGTCCGCTGCGAGATTCAACTGGCCGAACCGGTCGACGGCGACAGCGCCGCCGACGTCCTGGCCCAGATCCGAACGGATGAACCGGTCGTCGCCACCTGGGGGCAGCGCCTCATCCTGCGCGATGACGCCGGCACGCGAACGCTCGGCGGGGGCGGCGTCGTGCTCTCCCGCGCCCGGCCCTGGAGTTCCAGGCGTCCGCCCGATCACGACACGCTCGAGACGCTTCGCCGGGGCAAGCCGCGAGACCGCCTGCTGGCCGCGCTGCGCCTGGCCGACTGGACGCCGCCCGCACCGGCCGCGCTGGCTGCGCGAACGGGCTGCCGCGATGCCGCCACGGTCGAGAAACTGCTGCGTGAACTCGGCACCAGTGGGCGCGTCGTCCGCCTGGCCGGCGGGGCGGTTCCGCTGGCGCGCGACCTGCTCGAAGACGCCGCGACGCATCCGGTCGCGCGGCTCGCGGCCGAGGCGCGGCGGAATCCGCGCTGGACCGGCGTGGCCAGCGCGGCCTGGCCGGCCTGGATGCCGTCCGCCTGCCCCGCGACCCTGCGCCCGGCGCTGGCCGAGTGGCTGATTGCCGAGCAGCGCGTCGCGCTCGTCAACGGATATGTCCTGCCGGCCGGACATGCGTCCGCGATGTCGGACGAAGATCAGCGGTTGCTGGCCGGGATCCTCGCTGAACTGGAAGCGGGGGCTTACACGCCGACGCCGGTGGCGGATCTGAAGGCGCTGGCGGGCAAGCCGCGCCCGCGCGGCGAGGAACTGATCGAACTGGCGCTGGCACGGGGCGAACTGGTCCGGATCAGCGACGGGATCTACCTGACGGCCGGTCGCTGGAACGCGCTGGCCGGGATCATCCGCGGCCTGCTGGCAGAGGGGGCCGGCTTCACGGTTTCAGAACTGCGTCAGGCCCTGGACTCGACCCGCAAGTACGTCGTCCCGCTGGCCGAAGCTCTCGACAAGGCCGGCCTGACCCGCAGGCACGGCGACGTCCGCGTGGCCGGGCCGAAGCTTCCGCCGCATGGTTGATCGCAAGCAAGCGGGAACAGGGAGCGTGAAGGGAACCGGCAGCGGGAGGAAGCAGGGGGCGCGGGAGGGAGCAGGGCCGCGTGGTGTGCCACTGCGATCTTCGCGTGTCGTCCGTCGGATGGGTGGCGCCGGTCGTGAGGAAGGCACTGCCAGGATGGCCGTGGCAGGCCGGGGGGCGGCCTTGCACAACACGGTGTGGCTTCGCCCACCTGCTTACTTGCTCACTTGCTTACTTGCTTACTTGCTAGCTTGCTAGCTCACTGCAGATTCAGCAGGCTTCCGTCAGGGCCGGGACGACGTTGAACAGATCGTCGTTGATCACGTAGTCGGCCACCTTGCACATCGGTGCTTCGGGATCGGTGTTGATTGCGACGATCACCTTGCTGCCGCGCATGCCGGCCAGGTGCTGGATCGCGCCGCTGATTCCGCAGGCGATGTACAGCTTCGGGGTGACCGTCTTGCCCGTCAGGCCGACCTGCCGGCTGTGCGGCTGATAGCCGGCGTCGCAGGCCGCCCGCGAAGCGCCGACCGCGGCCCCGAGCTTCTCGGCCAGGGCGTACAGGATCTGGAAGTTCTCTTCGCTCTTCAGCGAGCGTCCGCCCGAGACGATGATGTCGGCTTCCGTGACGTCCAGCACTTCGCCGCCGGTCTTGGCGACCTCGCTGCAGCGCAGCGCGTCATCGCCGTCAGCCGGCGCGAAGGCGAGCGACTCGGTCGCGCCGGCTCCACCCGGTTCCGCGGTCGCGTAGGCGTTGCCGCGAATCGACGCGATCGCCAGGCGGTCGGCCGCGAACGTCACCCGGCCGAAGGCCTTGCCGTTGTAGATCGGGCGCCGGGCGCTCAGGGCGTTGTCGTCGCCGAGTGTCAGTTCGACCACGTCGGTCGCCAGGCCGGCCCCGCAGGCGACCGCGACCCGCGGACTGACGTCGCGGCCCATGAAGCTCGCCGGCATCAGCAGGAAACGGGGATCGATCTTCTCGACGGCCTGCCGCAGCGCGGTCCGGTAGTGCGTCGCGGTGTAATGCTCCAGCCGCGCGTCCGAGATCGTCAGCACGCGGTCAACGTGCCCGGCCACCGCCTGCGTGGTCGCTTCGATCCCGCTGCCGATCACGACCGCGACAACCTGGCCGCCGGTCTTGCCCGCCAGTTCGCGGGCCGGGGTGACACACTGCAGCACGACCGGGTTGAGCTGGTCGCTGCGCTGCTCCGCAAAGATCAGGACATCGTTTGTCATGGCTGCACGCCGCCTCCTTCGGGCATTTCGGCCGGCCGGCCGATTCCATTCGTGGTTGGCGCCCGCCGGGACGGACGCGCCTGTGTTCCGTTCGGCTCAGAGCACCTTGGCTTCTTCGCGCAGCAGCCGCAGCAGTTTCGGGACCGTCTCGGCCACATCGCCGCTGAGCACCTTTCCGGGCGGACGCTCGGGCGGCGGCGACAGTTCGCTCATCTTCGTGCCGCCGGCCGCGGAGGTCGCCTCGGCCAGTCCGGCGACGTCCCCGGCGGACAGCACCTCGACGGGCTTCTTCTTGGCTTTCATCAGGTTGGGCAGCGACGGGTAGCGCATCTCGACGAGGCCCTTCTCGATCGTCAGCACGGCCGGCAGGCGGACGTCGAGGACTTCGTCAGCGCCCTCGATCCGGCGGCGGGCCTGCAGCGAGCCGGCATCGTCGGCGATCTCGACCTGCACCAGGGCGCCGACGTGCGGCAGGCCCAGGTATTCGCCGAGGGCCGGTCCGACCTGGCCGCTGTCGAGATCGATCTCCTGCTTGCCGCGGAGGATCAGGTCGTAGCCGCGGTCGCGGACCACGGCCGCGATCAGGCCGGCGATCTGCAGTTCGTCGAGATCGGCGAAGCTGTCATCCTGCAGGTGGATCGCATCATCGCAGCCGACCGCGAGGGCGGTGCGGAGCGCGTCGGCCGCGGTGGCCGGTCCGACGGTCAGCGCCGTGATCGTCTCGACATCGCTGCGTTTCTCGCGCAACTGCACGGCCAGTTCGATCGCGAATTCGTCGAACGGGTTGACGACCATCTTGACGCCGCCGCGGTCGATGTCGCTGGCATCGGGCAGGATCTTGATGTTGGTGGTCGAGTCGGGAACCTGTTTGACCAGTACCAGAATCTTCATGTGGCCCTAGCTCCTGGAGTGCCTCTTCGCCTTGAAGCGGGCCCGGCACTATAGCACTCGGCGAAAGGTCCCGTCAAAGCGCCGGGGCTCCGCTCGCCGCGGCCGGGTCCGGGCGATACAGTAGTCCCCTTGGCGGCAGCACAGGAGAACCGACCGCGATGCGGATTCGAGAACTGTTATCCACCGGGCGACCGAGCATTTCCTTCGAGTTCTTTCCTCCGAAGGACGAAGCCGGGCTCGCGCGGCTCGAGGAGACGATCACCTCGCTGCGGGACCTGAAGCCGACCTACGTCTCGGTCACCTACGGGGCCGGCGGCAGCACCCGCCGCCAGACCATCGACCTGGTGGCCAAACTGCGGACCGAGTACGGCATGACGCCGATGGCGCACCTGACCTGCCTGGGGGCCTCACGCGAGGAGCTGCGCGAGGTCCTGGCCCGCCTGCATTCGGCCGGGGTCGAGAACGTGCTGGCCCTGCGGGGTGACCCGCCGCGGGGTGAGACCGAGTTCCGCCCGCACCCGGAGGGCTTCAGCCACGCCAGCGAACTGGCCGCCTTCGCCCGCGAGGAGTTCCCGTTCTGCCTCGGCGGGGCGTGCTACCCGGAGAAGCACCCCGAAGCGCCCAGCCTGCAGGTCGACATGGACTTCCTGAAGCGGAAGGTCGAGGCCGGCTGCGAGTTCCTGGTCTCGCAGCTCTTCTTCGACAACCAGCATTACTTCGACTTCGTCGCCCAGGCCCGTGCGGCCGGGATCGGCGTCCCGATCGTGCCGGGCATCATGCCGATCACGAACGTCGCGCAGGTCGAGCGCTTCACCAAGATGTGCGGGGCGGTGATCCCGGACACGCTCTGGCACGAACTGACCCGCCTGAAGGATGACCCCAACGCGGTGCTGGCCCTCGGCGTGGCGCACGCCACCGCGCAGTGCCTGGAACTGCTGCAGCGCGGCGCGCCGGGCATCCATTTCTACACCCTGAACAAGTCACCCGCGACCCGCACGATCCTCAGCGCCGTCCGCAACGTCTGGGCGCCGGCCCGCAACCCGGCCGGCAGTTGGGTGTGAGGACCGGGTCGTAGTTCGTTACCGCACCGCGTGGCAGGTCGCAGGCGTGCGGGGCGACCGGCGCAGAGAGGACACCGCTCGAGTCCTGTGACCGAGCGCACGGCGAGAATCGCAGGGGCAGGTCCTTCGCAGTGGAACAGCCGGCTCTGCCTACCTGCCCGGCCACTTGCCTGCTGATCCCATCCAAACGAAAGGAGCGAACGAGGTCAGCCTCATTCGCTCCGGCGTGGTTCTGATCTGGTGCGGGGTGACTACTTGCGCGAGGTCGCCATCGCCATCGGCGGTTGCGAGCACAGCCAGCCCGCGACACGGATCTGGTTGGCCAGTTGTTCCAGTTGCTGCGGATTCAGTCGCGCGACCATCGTGTAGCTTCGCAGCTTTTCGTCCCACTTGACCAGGCCCGTGCCGTGCAGCTCGATCACCTGGTACGAGCGCCCGTTGACTCGATCGGAGCGGGCCTTGTCGCAGGCGATCTTGACGACGCCGTCCGTCACGAACAGCGAGACGACCGCCTGGTTCGGGGCGTCTTCCTCGTAATAGACATGGATCGCCTTGATCTGCTTGCTGCGATCCAGGCAGCCGCAGCAGCCGCGCACCGCGAAACCCCGCAGCTCCGGAACCGTCAGCGGCACGTTCAGCTTGCAGTCGCTGGCGTCCGCGATCAGCGCCGCCGCGTCCGCCTGCCCGACCACGCCGAACGGATCGTGCTTGCGACTGACCGCGCAGTGCTCGTGCACGCGGACGAACTGATCCGCCACGAGCTGACCGGCGAAGGTCGCTCCGCCCCCGACCCGATCCGTACTGAAGAGCCCCTGCTGCAGCACCAGGGCGAACACCACCACCGCCGCGACCGCCGACAGCGGACCGACCAGACGCAGAATCCGGCTGCGGTTCCGCTCGCGCTGCACGGTCGCCGCCAGCCGGGCCTGCAGCGCCGCCGGCACGGTTTCGGCCGTCAGCCCGCGGTGGGCGGCCTGGCGCAGCGCCCGCCAGCGATCCAGTTCCGCCTGCAGATCCGGGCGGGTGGCCAGCACGGCTTCCACCTCCACCGCCTGCCCGGCGTCGAGCTCGCCATCCGCCAGCAGCGGCAACAGCCCTCGAACTTCGTTCGTTTCCATCACTGACCTCTAGCTCCGTCTCTCTACAAGCCCATGTTCGGCCGCGTAGTCTTTCAGTTTGCGGGCGAGTTGCTGCCGGGCCCGGTGCAGCCGACTCATCACCGTCCCGATCGGGACGCTCAGGATGTCGGCAATCTCCTGGTAGCTCAGCTCCATCGTCGCCCACAGCAGCAGCACCGAGCGGAACTCGTCCGCCAGTCCGTCGATCGCCGCCTTGACTTCCTCATCCAGATCCTCGAAGTCCAGCTCCGGAGGGGCCTCGCTGGCCGCCGCCGCGTTCGGCGCCTCGCGGGTCTGCTCAAGCGTCGCCTGGTCCGTCGCCTTCGGAGCACGCTGCTCCCGGGCGTAGCGGTTCAGGAACGTGTTGTGCAGGATCTTCAGCAGCCACGGCCGGATCCCGAATTCACGCATCTCGAACCGGCCGAAGGCCCGGAAGGCCTTCAGATAGGTTTCCTGAACCAGGTCTTCGGCGACATCGTTTCGACGGGCAAGGCGCTTCGCCACCCGATACACCGTCGCGAGATGCGGGACGGCCAGCTCTTCGAACGTCAATTCCGTAGCGTCCGTCATGGTCCGTCCAGAGGCCCCGGCCACAGCCGGTTCATCCAAAATGGGCAACCTGCGTGCCAGTCCGCAAATTCCGCAAGTTCGCAGAATGCACGGAATTATCCACAGATTCGACGGCGCCACCACCCGGCCGGCGTAGAATCCGGGGCCTGTCCACCCTTCGGAGCGCAATCCATGCCCGGCAAACACCTTCTCGTCACGATCCTGATGCTCTCGCTGCTCGCGGCCCCGCCGGTCCTGGCCGACGACTTCGCTCTGCAATTGCGGGCCGCCCGGGCGGATCTCGAGCAGGGCCTGACCTCCGACCGGCTTCAGGCCGCCCTCGACGCCGCCTGGCACGCCGACGACTGGGGCGCCGGTCTGGCGTTCGCCCGCATGCTGCCCGAGGTCCGGCAGCCCGAGGTCGCCCTCCAGGGCCGCGCGCTGCGGGCCCTCTGGCGGGCCGGGGAACTGGCCGAAGCCGCCGCCGTCGCCGACCGCCTGCCGGTCGAAATCCGCGACCGCGAGACCCTCTCGGCCCTGGCGACGCTGCGCCTCGGACAGGGTCGCGGGACCGAGGCCGATCAGCTTCTCAGCCGCCTCGAGGACCTCGGGCCCGAGACCGCCTTCCAGGCCTACAACATCGTCCTGGCCCGCATGCAGCGCGGACAGACCCGCAACCTGGCCGAACTGACCACCCTGGCCGAGGGACTGCTCCGCCCCGAGCGGGGGTACCCCGACGCGCTGCTCGAGGAAGCCACCCAGGGCATGCCCGACCTGGCCCGCGCGATCGGAAACCGCCCGATCAACCGGGTGCGGCACTTCGGCCGGGCCGAGATGCCGGCCATCGCGGGAATCGGCCTGCCGAGTTGCACGGTCTTCCTGAACGGCAAGGGTCCGTATCGGCTCCTGCTGGACACCGGTGGCAGTTCGACCCTGTCGCTCGATCGGCGGGTGGCCGAGGAAGTCGGTCTGCCGGTCATCTCGAAGGCCCGCATTCACGGTGTCAGTGGTGCTCAGGAGGCGTTCCACTCGCTGATCGACTCGGTCCGGATCGGCGAGGTCGAGGTCGAGCGGGTCCTGTGTCACGCGTTCGACCTGCCTGAACTGCTGGGTGGCATCCACGGCATCCTCGGCACCGGCCTGTTCCTCTCCGAACGGTTCACGCTCGATTTCGAAACCGGGCACCTCGAGGTCGCAGCCAGCAGCGCAACGGCCGGGCGGGGGGGCGAGATTCCGCTCTGGATCGTGGCCGACGCCAAGCTGCTGGCGTGGGTTCAGGTCAACGGGCGGTCCGGCCCGGCGCTGATCGATTCGGGGGCGGATTCGAGCGTGCTGTCGCCGGACTTCGTTCGCGAAGTGTTCCCCGGTCGGGAGATGTTCTCGGCGCCGCTGCCGGGCGGGGCCGGGGTCGGGGACGGCGACTCGGGGTCGCTGCTGCTGGTGCCGCGGGTGGACCTGGACCTGGGCGGTCGTCAGCCGGCCGGATTCGGCGGGCTGGCACTGAGCGTGCTGGACGAGACGCTGGGTCCGATGGTTGGGGTGCAGTGCGATGTCCTGCTGGGCATGAACGTGCTGCGACAGGCCCGCAGCCTGACCGTTGATGGCCCCCATTGTCGCGGCTGGATCCGCTGGATCGACTGAAAGCGGTCGGCATTTTCGTGTAAATCACGCTGATGTATATAGTTATGGGTCGTGACATTTTTCGCGAAAATCGCGGTCGGTTTTCCGACCAATTGCGTCCGGCCGGCAGCGGCGTGGTACAAATACTGACGCAACAAAGCTAGCTCCCGAGTGCGGCCGTGACGTTCCCTCCCTCCATCGTCACGGCCGCCGTTTTTTTTCCCCCTCCCCGAAGCAGCCTGCGGGCACTCCGACAGCGCGCCGAAACCAGTGGCCGGGTCCGGGGTGATCTGCGTCGTGCCCGATTTTGCGAATTCGTCGTCAGAAGCGGCAAACCAAGGTGGATTCCGGTCCCGTTATTCGTACAATGCGCATCCGTTTCAGGCGGGTCAGGGGCGTGAGATCACGACCTCACCTTCGCTCGAAACGCGTTTCGAAGTGACGGATGATCGCGGCGAGTATCGAGACAATCTCGGCATCTTGAGCGCGGGCCGTCTGTCCGGCTGAGCAGACCAAGACGCCGTTGCCAGTTTTCCTTCGGAGGGGAGAGCGGCACGGCCCAGGCGGCGAGCGGCTTCGGCTGTTCGCCGCCTTCTTTTTTTCGATCAGCAGGTGTGCAAGTGTGCGGGGCCGCAAGTCAGCGACGCGGGCACCGCCGCTTTCGTGAACGCTAACGCGGCGCGGTCGCTAGGCGGGGCCGCGGCCGCCGGGCAGGCTGCGGGCGGCGTCGAGGTAGAACGCGCAGGCGGCCTTCATTTCGACCAGTGTGTCGCCGCTGAACTTGTCGAGCATCGCCCGGGCGATCTCGAACGCCACGACGTTTTCCGCCACCACGCTGGCGGCCGGGACGGCGCAGACGTCGCTGCGTTCGTAGTCACTGCGTTCGGCTTCGAGGGTCTGAAGGTTGACGCTGTCCATGCCCTGCAGCAGCGTGCTGATCGGCTTCATGGCGCCGCGGACGATGACGGGTTGACCGTTGGTCATGCCGCCTTCGATGCCGCCGGCGTTGTTGCGGCTGCGCACGAAGCCGAGGTTGGGCGTGCCGCGCTGCATGTTGTCGTAGTGGATCGGATCGTGGACCGCGCTGCCGGGGCGGCGGGCCGCTTCGAACCCGAGTCCGATCTCGGCACCCTTGAAGGCCTGGATCGAGCCGACCGCCTGCATCAGCCGCCCCTCCAGGCGACCTTCGGGCGTGAAGCAACTGCCCAGCCCGGGCGGGCAGCCGAAGACGCGGACCTCGACGATGCCGCCGACCGTGTCCTTGTCGACCTTGGCCTGGCGGATGGCGGCGATCATGCCGTCGACCACGTCCGGGTCGGGCGTGTAGACCTCGTTGGCGTCCCGTGCGGCCCGCAACTGGTCCGGGCCCGCGTTGTCCGGCACGCGGGCCCGCTGGTCGAGCAGTTCACTGACGAAGCCGACGACGTCGATGTGGAACTCGGCCAGCAGGCAGCGGGCCAGGGCCCCGGCCGCCACCCGGCAGGTGGTTTCGCGGGCGCTGGCCCGTTCGAGCGTCTCGCGGCAGTCGGTCGTCAGCCACTTCAGGCTGCCGGCCAGGTCGGCGTGACCGGGGCGGGGGCGATGGACCTCGGGGGCCTCGTCGATCCGGAAGTCGCGGTTGATCACCCGCATGACCAGCGGCGAGCCGATCGCCCGGCCGGCCCGGACGCCGCTCTGGATCTCGATCGCGTCCTTCTCGATCTTCATCCGGCCTCCGCGGCCGTAGCCGCCCTGGCGACGCCGAAGTTCGGTATTGATTCGGTCCTCGTCGATCGGCAGTCCGGCGGGAAGGCCCTCGACCAGGATCGTCAGGGATCGGCCGTGGGATTCGCCGGCGGTACGGTAGAGCAGGGGCATGGTCACTCCCGGGGGTGGGCAGGGGGGCCGATGGCCGTAAATCGCGGCCGGGGCGTTGACTGGGCTGCCGCTCGGCCTATACTACCCGATTCCGAGTCAAGCGGGGTGCGCTGCCCCGCCGCTACCGGCGAATATCGACTGCTTGAGACTGCTGACATGAAGACTGCCAACAAGAGTTTCCAGGCCAAGCCGCACGAAATCGAGCAGAAGTGGTACGTGGTGGACGCCACGGACCAGGTGCTCGGACGTCTGGCGGCCCGGATTGCGACCGTCCTGATGGGCAAGAACAAGCCGACCTACACGCCGCACGTGGACACCGGCGATTTCGTCGTGGTGCTGAACGCCGGGGCGATCAAGGTCACGGGCAGCAAGCTGGACACCGTCACGTACCAGCGCTACAGCGGGTACCCGGGCGGCCAGAAGAATATCCTGATGAAGACGATGCTCGAGCGTCATCCGGAGCGGGTCCTGCGCGATGCCGTCCGTCGGATGCTGCCGAAGAACACGCTGGCCACCAAGATGCTTTCGAAGCTCAAGCTGTACACCGGCAACGAGCACCCGCATCAGGCCCAGAACCCCGAATCCCTGCCGAACTGAGGAGTAGCGGAACGTGACCGATTCGGATAGCCCGATGCAGCCCGAGAACACCACCCCGGCGCAACCGGCGGTCCCCGAGACCGAGGCCGCGCCGCTGATCCCGGTCCCCCCGGTCGCACCCGCGACGCCGGCGGCCGGACCGCAGACCCAGACGCGTCGCGTCGGCCGTGACGGCAAGTACTGCTGGGGCGTCGGTCGCCGCAAGTCGTCGGTCGCCCGTGTCCGGATCACGCCGGGCGAAGGCGTCGTCAAGATCAACAAGAAGGATCTGAACGACTACTTCAGCCTGCACCAGGATCGCGAAGCCGCGGTGGCCCCGCTGACGGCCACCGACGCGCGCCGCAAGTACGACGTGTTCATCAACGTCCGCGGCGGCGGCACGACCGGCCAGTCGGGGGCGATCAAGATGGGCCTCGCCCGGGCGCTCGTCATCGCGGACAGCCAGTTCGAGACCACGCTCCGCGACCGCGGCTACATGACCCGCGACAGCCGGATCGTCGAACGGAAGAAGCCCGGCCGTCGCAAGGCGCGTCGTCGCTTCCAGTTCTCGAAGCGCTAAGCCGCTCGCAATCTGCCAGCGAATCGTCACAATGGCCTCCCGGACGGGAGGCCATTTTCTTTGCCCACACCGCTGATGCCAGATCGTCTGCTCCGCGCCATCCTTCGGGATGCCCGGGCCCACCGTCCGCGCGAGTGCTGCGGACTGCTGGTGGCCCGCGGCGACCGCGTCGAGTCGCACCTGCCGCTGCGCAACGCGACCTCGGCACCGGCGGCATTCTCGATCGATGCATTGGACTGCGCCGCGGCCGAGCAGCGTCTGCGGCGGACCGGACGGCGTCCGGCGGGGGTCTATCACTCGCATCCTTTCGGACCGCCGCACCCTTCGCGGCGCGACCGGGACCTGTTGTGGGGCGAGCATGCCGGCTGGCAGTTGATCGTCACCCCGGGCGGGGCGTGGGCCCTCTGGCAGCCGACCCGCGGGCCGTGGCGCCTGCTGCAGCAGGGGGCACTCTGATGCCCGAGCGCCGACCGTTCGATCCCAACCGGGTGCGCTCGCCGCGTGGCGCGCGGACCAGTCCGTCGCGCGAGATGATCACGCCGAGTCGCCTGAACGAACTGATCCAGGGCGCGATCCGCGCGCACCTGCCGTCGACGGTGACCGTGCTGGGTGAGATCGGCAACCTGACCCGGGCCGGCAGCGGGCACCTGTACTTCTCCCTGAAGGACGCGGCCGGCGAGGTCCGCTGCGTGGTCTGGCGGAGCAACGCTGCGCGGATCCGCTTCGAAGTCGAAAGCGGGATGGAGGTCATCGCGACCGGCGGCGTGGATGTCTATCCGCCACGTGGAACGTATCAACTGATCGTGCGCGGACTCGAACCGCGCGGGGTCGGAGCGCTCGAAGTCGCCTTCCGGCAGTTGCGTGAGAAACTCGCGGCCGAGGGCCTGTTCGACAACGACCGGAAGCGTCCGCTGCCGTTCCTGCCGAACCGCATCGGCATTGTGACCAGCGCGTCGGGGGCCGCGCTGCGGGACATTCTGCAGACGCTTCGCCGCCGCTGCCCGACCAGCGAGGTGCTGCTGTTTCCCGCGCGGGTGCAGGGAGACGGTGCGGCCGGCGAAATCGCCGCGGCGATTCAGGTGGCCAGTCGCTGCGCCGAGCAGTTCGGCGGCATTGACGTGCTGATCGTCGGGCGGGGCGGCGGGAGTCTCGAAGACCTGTGGGCGTTCAACGAGGAGGTTGTCGCCCGGGCGATCTTCGCCAGCGAGATTCCGGTGGTCAGCGCGGTCGGGCACGAGGTCGACGTCAGCATCGCCGACCTGGTGGCCGATGTGCGGGCGGCCACGCCGACCGCGGCCGCCGAACTGGTCGTGCCGGTCCGAACCGAGATCATCGCCCGGATCGAGACGAGTGCCGGGCGGGCGGCGCGGGCGCTGGAGCAGCGGTTGCATCTGGGCCGGCAGCAGTTGATGTCGCGACTGCGGAGCGAGTCGCTGGCCAGGCCGATGCAGCGTGTTCGGCAGCAGACGCAGCGTCTGGACGAACTGGCGGCCCGGCTGCAACTGGGTTGCGTGCGGCGTCTGCAGCAGGCCGGGGCGCGGCTGGGGACGATCGAGCGTCGGCTGGCAAGCGGCGGGGCGGTGCGAGGATTCCATCGCCTGGCGGAGCAGGTGGCCCGGCGGGTCAGTCGCTGCCGGGAACTGCTGCTCGATCAGCGGTACGCGGCCCGGCAGCGGATCGTCGCGCTCGAGACGCGGGTCGCGCAGACGCCGCAACTGGCCCGTCGTGATCTGCTCGCGGCCCGGATCGCGGAGTGGGAGCAGCGCCTCGAGCGGGCCGTCGCGCGGACGCTCGAACAGCACGCGTCACAACTGGCCGCCCGCGTGCAGGTGGTCGCGGCCTGCAATCCGCGACAGATCCTGCAGCGAGGCTACAGCGTCACCCGCGACGCGCGCAGCGGCCAGGTCCTGCGCGATGCCGAGCAGGTCAGGCCCGGCCAGCGGGTTCGCACGGAACTGGCCGAGGGCAGTTTCGAATCAACGGCCGACGATCCCCGGCAGGGGCGACTCTTCTAGGGTGAAAGAGCGAAGACGTGAAAGAGTGAAAGAGTGAAAGAGTGAAAGAGTGAACACGTGACGACTTGAAAGAGTGAAAGGGCACGGGGGCACTCGACGGGATCGCAGTCAACCACTCATTCACGTTTGCACTCTTTCAACAGGCCAGGCTGGCACTGCCGGGCTGATCGGACGATACTCGCTTTGGATTCGTCGATGGACGTCGGGGGAATGTGATGACGCCGAAACCCGCTGACCTGCCGTTGCGGTACCAGACGCCCGATGCCTGGGCGGCGCAGGCGCTTCGCGATCCGTTGGCGCTCTTGAATGATCACGCCTATCTCGAGCGGAAGGCGGCCGGGAATGCGCTGGAACTGCTGAACCGGTGGCCGGAGCCGAATCCGCCGGAGTACTGGGTCGAGAAGATGACGGCGATTGCCCGGGACGAGGTCGATCACCTGGCGACGGTCACGCGGATGCTGGCGCGGCGGGGCGGCAAGCTGACGCGGCAGCATCGCAATCCGTACGCGAACGATCTTCGCAGCCTGGTTCGCAACGGGGCGGGGCCGCTCGAACTGATGGACCGGCTGATGGTCTCGGCCCTGATCGAGGCGCGTTCCTGCGAACGGTTCGAGGTGCTCAGCCGGGTGGCCGACGATGCCGAACTGGTTCGGCTCTACAGCGAACTGTGGGCGTCAGAGAACGGGCACTACCGGATCTTCATCGACCTGGCCCGCAAGGTGCTGCACGACGACGACGCGGCGGTTGAAGCGCGCTGGGACCAGATGCTGGACGCCGAGGCGCGGCTCATCCAGAACCAGCCGCCGGGCCCGCGGATGCACTCGGCGCCGGCAGCAAACGGGTGATCGGGCGGCCCGGGCGGATGTTGGCAACTTGCGACGAGAAGACACGGCCGCTGACCTGCTACTTTGCTGACCTGGTTACCCGCTTACTCATCCCCGGGGCCGAGAAAAAGAGGCACGGTGATTCCGGTGAGCGGTTGCGGCGTGCGCGGGTGGAAATCGGTTCGAGCGGGGGCCTAAGGTCGGGTGCCAGAGGAGGCACCGATGTCACTCGCCGCGATCGCGGACTATGCGCCGCGCGACCAGGTCTGGATTCAGCGCGTTCGTCCGGCCGAACGCATCGCCCGCGTGCAGGTCTTCCCGGCACCGGCCGGTCTGCTGCCGGGCGCCGCGGACAGTGACGGTGACGGCATTCCGGACGTGATCGACAACTGCCCGCAGGTCTTCAACCCGAACCAGGTCGATCGCAACGGCGACGGCATCGCCGACGCGTGTCCGAGCCAGCAGCGCAAGATGCGCGAACAGCGACGCCGCCGGGACCATCGCCTCGAACCCACCTCGTACGGCTACCGCGACCGTCGCGACCCGCGCCGTGACCTGATCGATCAGCAGGGGCAGGTCCTGGACCTGCTGCTGTAGGAGGCGATTGCACCAATCGCCTGTGAGCAAGTCAGCAAGCGACCAGGTGAGCAAGGCTTGGAGAAACAGCCCCTCACGAGCAGCTTGTTACCTGGTCACGTGCTCACTTGCTTACTCAGAGGCTCTTGCGTTCTGACGCAATAGCCCCTGTAGGGCGGCGGAGGCCGGGGCTGAGCAAGGGACCACTTCGGCGGAGAAGACACTGCTCAAGCGCAGTGGCACGAATCCGGCGCGACAGAGTGGCGCGACGCTTTGCCGCCATCTCTTTCCGCTTTGCCGCGACACGTTGACATGCGCGGATCCTGGTCGTGCGGCCAGGCGGCCAGCGGGCAACACTCAGGTCGCATCGTCCAGGTGGAAGAGCGTGTCCGGCAGGGTGTCGGTGACCTGCAGGTTGCGGAGTTCGGTGACGCGGGTGCCGCCGCCGAGGATGCGGTCGACGCGGCGCGGCAGGTGATCGTCGGCACCGAGGTACCAGCGGGCTTCGCCCATCCGTCCGTTGTAGCGGACGAAGACCACGTCACAGCGGACGCCACCGATCGTCTTGCGTCCCTCGTAGAGCACGATGTCCGCTTCGATCTCGTCCGAGAACGGGGCCGGCATCGAGAACTCGCGCAGCCAGAGCGTCGTCACCAGTACGCGCAGTTGCTCGAAACCGGTCGAGACTTCAAGCCGGCGGACGTGCCCGTCGGCCTCGATCCGCACCCGTCGCCCGTCGCAGATCAGCGATCGGTTGCCGGCGTTCTCTCCGCCGGAATTCCGCAGGCTGGCTTCGATTCGCAGGCAGGGGGTCGACGGGCGGTGCGTCGGGCGGGCCGCGACGGTGCCGTCGACGGTCGGAATCTGGTCGAGCAGGCCCTCGGCACCCCAGGCCCGGGCCTCGTAGCGGACGGCCGCGACCGCCGCGGTGGCGTCGTTGGCCCGCTTGAGCAGCGCGACCGGATCGGGAGCCTGCCAGGCGGCCGACAGCAACGGATAGACCGCCACCAACAGGCCGGGCAGCAGCAGCGCGCGTGACACCATCGATGCACCTCGGGCGGCGCCCCGGTGTCGGCTCAGTCACACCGGCAGACGCCGTCTCTGCTCCCGGGTCCATTGTGCGCCGACCCAGACTGTCTCTCAAGGGGAAAGGGGAACAGGGGGAGCGGAAGGGAACAGGGAACAGGGAACAGGGGGAAGACCGGTTTCGACGCCTATCGGACGCGGAGGCGGCCGTGTTCGTCGGCGTAGGTTTCGAAGCGGACGCTTTGCCGGCCGTCTTCGTCCTGGACGACGCCGGTGATTTCGAAGCGGAGGTCCATCGGGCGGTCGGCCGAGGGGGCGTGGCGGATGCGGACCTGGGAGAGTCGTGGTTCGAATCGCTCGACGGTCTGGCGGATGGCGGCCTCGAAGCCGGCCATCGAGTGCGGCATGGTGCTCTGTACCTGGGTCAGGTGGGGCAGGCCGTAGCGTTCGTCGGTCAGGCAGTTGCCCTGGGTGGTGTTGAGGATCATCTCGAGGTTGGCGAGGATCGAGCGGAAGACGTCGGTGGTCGAGACGTACAGGTCACGTCCGGACCCGTCGCCCGGTTCGCGAATCCGTTCGAGGAGCGTTCGCTGGATCGGCATACCGAGAGTATACGGTCTGCAGGGTGAGCGGTGGAATTGCGGATCCGCGGATTCCGCAAGGGGCGGCGGGGCGCGGTACACTTGGCGCCATGAAGACGATCGGGCTTCTTGGTGGCGTGACCTGGCATTCGACGCTCGCGTATTACCGCATCATCAACGAGTGCGTGGCCCGCGAGATGCCGCGGCACTCGGCCAGCCTGCTGATCCGTTCCGTTGACTTCGGCGAGGTGGAGGCGCTGCAGAACGCCGGTGACTGGCGCGGCGTCGCGGACCTCGTGCGGACGGAACTGGCCGGACTGGTCGCGGGCGGAGCCGAGGTACTGGGCATTGCCAGCAACACGCTGCACCAGGACTTCGAAACGACCACGGCCGGGCTGACCGTGCCGGTGCTGCACATCGCCGACGCGGTCGCCGGGACGCTGCAGACCGATGGTGTCCGCCGGGCGGGTCTGCTGGGGACGCGTTTCCTGCTGGACGGGGGGTACTATGCCGAGCGGCTTGGCGCGGCTCCGTACGGCATCGAGGCGGTGCTGCCGGACGATGACACGCGGGCCGACGTGCATCGGATCATCTTCGACGAACTGGCCCGCGGTGTGGTGACCCCGGAGGCGCGGACGCGTCTGCAACGGGCGCAGTCGGACCTGCGGCGGCAGGGGGCCGAGGGGGTCGTGCTGGCCTGCTCGGAACTGGGCCTGGCGATCGAACACCGTCCGTTCAGCCGGGTCTTCGACACGACCCGGATTCATGCCGAAGCGCTCGCGGCGGCGGCGCTGGCGGCCTGAGCGGGGCCGACTGGCCGCCTCGGGGGCCTGATCGCTATCATGGCCGTCTTTGCTTCAGGAACTTGCAGGGAAGGGCCACGCCAATGAAGTTTGCGACACGCGCCATCCACGTCGGGCAGGATCCGGATCCGGCGACCGGGGCGACGGTTCCGCCGATTCACGTCACCAGCACCTACACCCAAGCCGCCCCCGGTGACCACAAGGGCTTCGAATACTCCCGCACGCAGAATCCGACCCGCTTCGGCCTGCAGGACTGCCTGGCCGCCCTCGAGGGTGGGGCCGGGGCCTGCAGCTTCGCCAGCGGGCTGGCGGCGACCAACACCGTGCTGTCGTCGCTGCTGCGGCCGGGGGATTCGCTGGTGGCGTACGGCGACATGTACGGCGGGACCTACCGGCTGTTCGAGCGGATCTTCCGGGAGTGGGGCCTGGAACTGCGGTACTCGGAAGAGACCGACCCGGCCGCGATCGCGGGCCTGGTCGACAAGACCACGCGGATGGTCTGGCTCGAGACGCCGACCAACCCGATGCTGCGCCTGCTGGACCTGCGGGCCGTCTCGGCGGCCGTGCAGCAGGCGGCGGCGGATGCCGGGATTCCGGCGATGCCGGGGGGTGATCGTCCGACTGCCAACCGCCTGCTGGTGGCGGTCGACAATACGTTCGCGACGCCGGCGCTGCAGCGGCCGCTGGAGCTGGGTGCGGACCTGGTGGTGCACAGCACGACCAAGTACCTGGGCGGGCACTCGGACGTGATCGGCGGGGCGGTGATTGCCCGGGACGAGGATGTGCTGGAGACGCTGCGTTTCGCGCAGAACGCGGCCGGGGGCGTGTCGGGTCCGTTCGATTGCTACCTGACGCACCGTGGGATCAAGACGCTGGCGATCCGGATGCGGGTGCACTGCGAGAACGCCCAGCGGGTGGCGGCGTGGTGCGAGCAGCAGTCGCAGTTCGAGCAGGTGATCTATCCGGGGCTGGCGAGTCACCCGCAGCACGCGCTGGCGGGGCGGCAGATGGACGGGCCGGGCGGGATGGTGTCGGTGGTGCTGTCGGGCGGGTTCGAGGCGGCGAGTCGGTTCATGTCGCGGACGCGGCTGTTCGCGTGTGCGGAGAGCCTGGGCGGGGTGGAATCGCTGGTGAACCATCCGGCGATCATGACGCACGCGTCGATTCCGCGTGAGACCCGCGAGCGTTTGGGGGTGGTGGACGGCCTGGTGCGGCTGAGCGTGGGGATCGAGGACGTGGAGGATCTGATCGCGGACCTCTCGCAGGCCCTGGGTTGACAACGACTTACGAAAAGTGTGCGGATTTCTGGTAAGAAACGTCCGAAAAAGCGCTACTTACTGATGAGCCCCTGCTTGGCGCGGCGCAATGCGGCGACCGACTTCGGCTCAGACCCCTCCAGAGACCAGGGCTGCCTCGCTGCTACGCGTGGGGCAGCCCTGGCTCGTTTCTGCAGAAGGGAACAGGGAACAGGGAACAGGCCGGGGGCGTGAGGGCGCGGGCGTTTGAGACGGCCGCTGACCTGCTGACTTGCTTACTTGTTCACTTGCTTACTTGGTTACTTGGCTACTGACTCCCTGTGAAGGTCAGTTCGTAGTTGAAGGTTTCGCCTTCGACGGTGGAGCCTACGAAGATTTCGGCGTCGCCGCGGGTCCAGAAGCGCATCAGGGGGTCGTTGGCGCTGACGCAGAAGTTGGACGCGCCGGCCAGGACGCGGACGACGGCGTTGTCGGAGCCGCTGACCGAGATGGTCATCGCCTGGCTGACGTCGACGGTCAGGGTGTGCTGGGCGGTGGTCGGGAAGAAGCCCTGGCAGGTGGCGTTGAATTCGGTCGTGGCGGTGGCGGTCCCGGTCCGCTCGGTCTGAACGAAGGTGCTGCCGAGGGTGACCTGGGTCGCGGTCGGGTCATCGCCTCCGGTGGTCATCGGGCACCCGCCCGTACTCAGCAGTCCCAGGGTCAGTCCGCAGAGCAGGCCGGTAGAGTGCATTCGCATCGTCGTGATCTCCTTTCTTTGCATGAAGGTAGCGTTGTCGCCCGGGCAGGGGGCGGTCACTCGGTTGTGTTGCGGGCGGTGGCGAGCAGGTCGTCGCTCTCGCGCAGCAGGCGGATCGCCATCTGGATGTCCTGGCCGAACTCGCGATCCTCTTCGGCGTGGGTGATCTCTTCGCGGACGATCGCGTGGGCGGCCCTCGGGCCTCGTCCGGGCTGCAGCGGGGCGCGGTAGTCGAGGGCCTGGGCAGCGCACATCAGTTCGATCGCCAGGACCATCTCGACCCGGTCGAGCACTTCGAAGCCCTTCAGGGCCGAGGTCGCGCCCATGCTGACGTGATCCTCCTGTCCCAGCGAGGTCGGGATCGTGTCGACGCTGGCCGGGCTGGCGAGCACCTTGCACTCGTTGACCAGGGCGGCGGCCGTGTACTGCGGCAGCATGAAACCGCTGTTGACGCCGGTGTCCTGCATCAGCAGTTTCGGCAGTCCGTCGAGTCCTTCGAGCAGCAGGTAGATGCGTCGCTCGGAAATGCTCCCGAGGTCGCAGAGGGCGATCGCCATGTAGTCGAGTACCAGGGCGAGCGGTGCCCCGTGGAAGTTGCCGCCCGAGATCGCCTCGGTCACGCCGGTTTCGGGCGGGCCGAACAGGATCGGGTTGTCGGTGACGCTGTTGATTTCGGTTTCGACGGTCGTGCAGGCGTGCCGCCAGGCGTCGCGGACGGCGCCGTGCACGGGCGGGCCGCAGCGGAGCGAGTAGGGGTCCTGGACCCGGTCGCAGTCGGCGTGCGAGAGCAGGATCTCGCTGCCCTGCATGTGGGCCCGCACGTGGGCGGCGACCTCCTGCGCGCCGCTGTGCGGGCGGAGCGCGTGCAGGCGGGGGTCCATCGGGCGGGTGCTGCCCTGCAGGCCTTCGAGCGACATGCAGAGGATCAGGTCGGCCAGGTCGAGCAGGCGCCCGGCGCGCACGCAGATGTTGGCCGCGTAGGCGGACATGAACTGCGTCCCGTTGATCAGCGCGAGGCCCTCCTTGGCCTGCAGCGTGAGGGGCGCCAGGCCGGCGCCGGCCTGCAGGTCACCGGCCGGGTGCATCCGGCCCGGGTTGCCGCCTTCCTGCAGGAAGCCGCGGCCGATCAGCGGCAGGCAGAGGTGTGCCAGGGGCGCCAGGTCGCCGCTGGCGCCGAGGGATCCGCGGGTCGGGACGACCGGCAGCCAGTCGCGCTGCAGCCAGGCGGCGAAGCGTTCGACCAGTTCCGGCCGGACGCCGCTGTGTCCGCGGGTCAGCATGTGGGCCTTGAACAGCAGCATCCAGCGGACGATCTCGGCCGGGGCGGGCGGTCCGACGCCGACCGCGTGCGAGACCAGCAGGTTGTGCTGCAACTGGTCGAGTTGATCGCGCTGCACGCGCTTGTTCTTCAGGTGTCCGAACCCGGTGTTGATGCCGTATACGGCGGCGTCCTGCCCGGCCAGTTCCGTGACCCAGTCTCGGCCCTGCCGCATGCGGGCGATGGCGCGGTCGTCGACGGCCACCTGCAGCGGTCGGCCGAGGTGCGGGTCGAGTTGTCCGAGCGTCAGGGGGGAACCCAGTTTCAAGGTGTCCAACGTCTACTCCGTTCGGTCGCTGACCAGGCTGCGAATGACCTGGTCGGCGTCGGTGATGATCTGCGCGAGCGGTGGCTGGCCGCTGTCGGCCAGTTGACGGTCCATCGCGGCCCGGATGTCGGCCCGGCTGAGGCTGGGAAAGTACTCGGGCGGCAGCGCCAGGTTGACGAGGTCGAGGGCGGTGACGTCGCGGTCTTTCAGGCGGACGCGGAAGACCTGGCCACCGTGTGCCGGCAGTCGTGCGCAGTACAGCAGGTCCGGGTCGGTGCGGACGTACGGAACGGATTCCGGGATGACGGGCGGGTAGGGTTCGTCGCCGGGCAGGGCGATGCGTTCGAGCGTGCCGACGGCGGTGTCGAGGTGCAGCAGGCCGTGGTTGCTGAACAGCCAGATGCGTGGCGCGGCCTGGCCGGTCGGGGGCTCGGCCTGGGCGAAGAAGGCCAGGTGCTGCACGCCCAGTTCGTCGGCCAGCCAGTTGCTGGCGAAGACCTGGCGCTGTTCGGGCAGCAGCAGCAGTTGCCGTCCGCCGCGGAGGACGATCTGGGCGATGCGCGGATCGCGGGCCAGGCGGCGGACGAGCGAAATCTCGGGCAGGCTCGGGTCGCTGACCATGCCGTGGTGGGCCTGGACCTGTTCGGCCAGGAATTCGCCGGCCCGCGGGTCGTCGCGCGGCGGCAGGCTCTGCACGAGGTCGACCAGTTCGTCGAAGCCTGACTGCAGCAGCGGTTCGAGGATCGGGACCTGCTCGGGGGTGATGTTCAGCCGCACACCGGGGGTCGCGTCGGGGCGAATCTCGACCAGGCGGCGCTGCCCGTAGACCCACGCGCGGCCGTCGTCGCCGCCGGTGCCGATCCACGGCCAGGTGCGCGGGTTGGGGAACCAGTCCGCGGTCGGGGCGTCGATCGGGGTGATTCGCTCGCTGGCCGTTTCGAAGTGCACCAGGCGGCGCTGGCGGGTCAGCAGCAGCCAGGCGGCGTCGTCGGCGTCCAGCGGGACC
Source organism: Phycisphaerae bacterium (assembly GCA_030428945.1). Lineage (GTDB taxonomy): Bacteria > Planctomycetota > Phycisphaerae > UBA1845 > Fen-1342 > JAUIEC01. Next base: position 266,823 of record JAUIEC010000008.1, read on the forward strand.
GCCAGCAGCGGGGCCTGCAGCAGGTCGCGGAGCGCGGCGGCCGGCGGGGGGGCGGCGTGGTAGCGGGCGGTGTGGTAGAGGGCCCGGACGAGGGGGCGGTCGGCGTAGGGGGCGAGCGTCTGCTCGGCTTCGTCCGGGGCGGCGGCGACGAGGCGCTCGAGGGCGCTGGCGATGGCGAGCCACTCGTCGCGCTCGGTTCCGGCGGTGGCCTGGCGGAGTTGTTCGAGTGCGGCCAGGAAGATTTCGCGCTGCGGGTTTTCCTGGACGTATTCGAGCAGGGCGACGTCGCGGGCGGCGGTGACGCCGGCCTGGCGGGTCAGGAGCGGCAGGGCGGCCTGCAGGTCGCGGCGGATGATCTTCTGGTTTTCGAAGCGCAGGGCGTGCAGCATCCAGCGGAGGTACTCGGGCAGGATCGGGTGCTGTTCGCGGATCACCTGGGCGGCGAGTTCGTCGATGCGTCCGTCTTCGGGCAACTGGTAGAGGAAAAACGCGATCCGGGCGGCGACGATCGGGTTCTGGATGACGAACAGGTCGTCGCCGGGGCGGGGCGGGTCGGCCAGGACGGCGTAGGCGTACTCGTAGAACTCGTCGACCGCGGCCTGGGTATCGCCGCGCAGGTAGGGCAGCCAGGCGTCGGTGTCGACGCGGACCCACTTGCGCGGGTTGCCGCTGCCGCGCCGCAGCAGGATGCTGCGCGGCTCGATCAACTGGCAGCATTCGCTGCGCAGGCCGAGGTCGTAGAGCATCCAGCCGGCGACCGCCAGCATGTTGCCGGCGACGTGCTGCTGGGTGCGGTCGGTGGCGACGCTGTCGCGCAGGTCGGCCCGCCAGATCTGCAGCGCCCGGAGGGCGGTCTCCTGGTAGCGTCCGGCGGGTTCGAGGATCCGCTGCATCCGCAGGTCCCAGTCGACGCTGCTGCGCTGGAAGTCCTGGCCGGCCTCGGTGAACAGTTCCCATTCGAGCTGGTACGGGGCTTTGCGCCCGAGCAGCCGGTCCAGTCCGGAGAGGCTCTCCCAGGGCTGGTTCCCGTTGATCGGCTGGGCGAGGCGTTCGAAGCCCTGGAGCAGGCCGCGGGCGGCCGTCGCCTGCCCGGCCGTGAAGAGCAGGCAGGCGCGCAGGGCGGCCGGCAGTTCGTCCTCGCGGACGGGCGCGTCGGCTTCCAGGTCCCGCAGGGCGGCCAGGGCGCGTTCGGCGAGGCCGGCGTGGAAGTCGCGGAGGATTTCGGCGCAGGCTTCGCCGCGCGGGGCGACGTAGTCGGTGATTTCGTGCAGTTGTCCGGCTTCGAGCGGGCCGAGTTCGTGCGTGCCGTCGCGTCGCCGGACCCGCAGCATCAGTCCGAAGCTGGCGGCGCCGAGTCGCTGCCGCAGTTCGAGGGTGTTGCGGACGGGGCGGTTGGTGACGTGGGTGATGACATCGCCGGGGCGGAGGCCTGAGGCCGGGTCGCCGCTGATCAGGAGGACGGCGAACTTGGGCGGGGTGATGTTGCTGAGCACGTACTGCAGGCGGTGGCGGACTTCGGCGTCGTCGGCGGTCAGGATCTCGGCCTGCAACCGCTCGACGAGCGGGGAACCGTGGCGGATCAGGGTCCGGGTGGCGGCCTCGCGGCGGGGGTAGTCGGACGCCCCGAGTTCCTCGATCAGGGCCGCGATCTCGTCCGGGGGCTGGTTGGTCGCGGCGGCGCCCGCGGGCCAGCTTCCCAGGACGATGACGAGCAGCAGCACTGCGGTTCGCGGCAGATCGATCATGCGTTCCTCACCGGGCACAAACAGGTTCGACTGGGCATAATGCTACTCGACGCAGCGCGCGGTGCCAGCCACGTGACGACCCTCCGGGGAGAAACGATGCCGACCCTGACGATCTTCGGAAGCGCCGCGCCCGGCCCGGGCACGCCGGACTATGCGCAGGCCCGCCTGCTTGGTCAGGCCGCGGCCCGTTCCGGGTGGACGATCTGCAACGGCGGCTACGGCGGGACGATGGCCGCGGCGGCGGAGGGGGCCGTCTCGGCGGGCGGGCACACGATCGGCGTGACCTGCGGGGCGCTGGGCCGGCCGGGGGCGAACCGCTGGATTCGCGAGGAGGTCCGCACGGCGGACCTGCCGGCGCGTCTGGCGGAACTGGTCCGTCGCGGCGACGCCTACGCGGTGCTGCCGGGCGGGACCGGGACGCTGGTGGAACTGGCCCTGGTCTGGGAGTTGCGTTGCAAGGGGCTGGGCGAAGCGCGTCCGATCTGGCTGCTCGGGTCGACGTGGCGACCGCTGTGCGACCTGCTGCCCGAGGCCAGCGGGGTGCTGTCCTTCGCGGCCGACCTGCCGGGACTGCTGGCGGGGCTGGGGCTGGCGGGTGACTCGCGGGCGTGACCCTGTGCGCCACCGGCCGCGGCGGTTACAGTTCCGGTCAACTCGGACCCTTCGGACAGAGAGCGGATGTACAACGTCTATTACCAGGAAGAGCTGGCGTTCCTGCGGGAGATGGGGCGCGAATTCGCGGCCGCGCATCCCGCCGTCGCGCACATGCTCGAGTCGGCCGGGGCGGATCCGGATGTCGAACGGCTGCTGGAGGGCGTCGCGTTTCTGACGGGGCGGGTCCGGCAGAAGCTGGACGACGAGATTCCGGAACTGTTCCAGTCGATGATGTCGCTGCTGTGGCCGCACTACCTGCGGCCGGTGCCGTCGACGGGGATCCTGCAGTTTCATCCGATGGTCGAGCAGCTCAGCGGTCCGATCACGGTCAAGCGGGGGACCGAGGTTGAATCGGTGCCGGTCGACGGCACGCCGTGCCGGTTCCGGACGACGTACGACGTCGAGCTGGCGCCGATCGAACTGGCGGACTGTCATCTCGACCTGCCGATGGCGTCGGATGCGCAATTGCGGCTGGTGGTCAAGGCGGCCGGCAAGGCGCAGCTCGAGCAGGTCAAGCTGCGGCGGCTGCGGCTGTACCTGGCGGACGAGGTGGTGCAGGCTTCGTCGCTGTACCTGTGGCTGATGCGGTACGCCAAGCACGTGGAACTGCGGAATCCCGAGACCAAGCAGGTCGTGCGGCTGGAGGCGGACTCGATCCGGCCGGTGGGATTCGCCGACAGCGAGGGGCTGCTGCCGTACCCGTCGCATTCGTTCGCGGGTTACCGGCTGCTGCAGGAGTACTTCACCTGTCCGACCAAGTTCTACTTCGTCGAGTTCACCGGGCTGGAGCGGCTGCTGCACCTCGGTCTGGGTGAGAAGTTCGAGATCGTGGTGCCGTTCTCGCGTCGTCCGGAAGACGAGATGCGGGTGGACCGCGAGAGCATGCGGCTGTTCTGCACGCCGATCGTCAACCTGTTCAAGCACGCCGCCGACGGGATCCGGGTGGACCATACGCGCACGCAGCATCGCGTGCGGCCGAGCACGTCGGGCTCGCCGCCGGAGCACTACGAGATCTACTCGATCGACAAGGTCGTCGGGCTGGTGCAGGGCGAGGCGCAGCGCCGCGAGTATCCGCCGCTGTACGCGTTCCAGCACGTCGGCGGGGTCGGCGAGGACGCGATCTACTACCAGTCGCGGCTGTATGACGCGGTCGTCGGCGAGGGGACCGATTCGTACATTTCGTTCGTCTCGGCCAACCAGAAGCTGGTGGTGCCGCCGACCGAAACGATCTCGATCGACATCACCGCGTCGAACCGCAACCTGGCGGCGCGGCTGAAGGTCGGCGACGTGAACGTCGCGACGAGCAGTTCGCCCGAGTTCGCCCGTTTCCGGAACATCACGGCGATCAGTCGCTCGCTGCGTCCGCCGCTGGGGCGCGGCCTGCACTGGCGTCTGATTTCGCACCTGAGCCTGAACTACCTGTCGCTGATGAGCATCGAGGCGCTCCGCGGGATCCTGGAGCTGTACAACTACCAGGCGCTGTACGACCGGCAGGCGGCCCGCGAGAACATCCTGCGGCTGGAGGGGCTGGTCGCGCTGGATGCGCGTCCGGTCGAGCGGCTGGTGCAGGGTTCGCCGATTCGCGGGACGCGGATCGACCTGCAGATGAGCGAGGCCAGCTTCGCCGGCGAGGGCGACATGTACATGTTCGCCTGCGTGCTGAACGAATTCTTCGCCCTGTACGCTTCGATGAACGCGTTGACGGAACTGCACGTCAAGGGCACCAAGTACGGCGAGGTCTACGAGTGGGCGCCGCGGCTCGGCCAGCAGGTGGTCCTTTGAGAAGCGAGCCGGACAGCGCGGGCGCCAGGGAGTGCCGGTCACGCCGCGCGGCCCGGCGCAACGGAGGCCTGTGTGCCGTCTAAGAAGTGGATCGCAAGTCATCCGCTGGTGCGGATCGTTCGCAAGCGCAGCAGCGACTTCGAGCTGTACCAGTTGCTGCACCTGATTGAGCGGATCGAGCACGAGACGCCGATGCTCGGGCACCAGGGGCCGGTCGAGCAGGAGGCCGTCCGGCTGCGCCCGCGGCTGGCGCTGGGCTTTCCGCCGGGCGACATCGAATCGGCCGACTGGTACGAGAACCCGCTCGACACGACCGGGCAGTTGCAGTTGACCGTCACGTTCCTCGGGCTGTACGGCAGCAATTCGCCGCTGCCGACCCACATGACCGAGCGGCTGCTGCGCGAGCAGGAAGACGACATCCGCGTCCGCGACTTCCTGGATGTCTTCCACCACCGCATCTACTCGCTGCTGTTCCGGGTCTGGAAGAAGTACCGCTATTACGTCACGTTCCGCAGCAACGGGACCGATCCGATCTCGCAGGTCAATCGCGGCCTGCTCGGGCTGGGGACCCGCGGGCTCGACGAGCACCTGGCCGTCTCGCCGGTGCGGCTGTTCCGCTACGCCGGGCTGCTGTCGCAGCGGCCGCGGTCGGCGGCCGGGCTGAAGGGCCAGTTGCGCGACTTCTTCGAGGGGATTCCGACCGATGTCGAGCAGTGCGTGGGGCGCTGGCTGACGATCCAGCCGAACGACCGCAACCAGATCGGGCTCGGCAAGTGTCGACTCGGCCGCGATTTTCTGCTGGGCGAGCGGATCTTCGATCGCTCGGGCAAGTTCCGCGTGCAGCTTGGTCCGGTCGGCTTCGACGACTACTGCCGGTTCCTGCCGGGCAGCCGCGACGTCGAGCAGCTTGCCGAGGTGACCCGCTTCTACTGCCAGGATCCGTTCGACTTCGACGTCGAGCTGACGCTGAAGGGCGAAGAGGTGCCCGAGACGCCGGTCGGCGCGCACGGCATCCTCGGCCGGCTGGCGTGGACGAGCTGGTTGAAATCCGCCCCCTGCGAGAACAAGTCGGTTATATTTGAGGTTCCACGGTCGTCCGAGGCGGCCGCGCCAGATGACGAAGCCATGTCCGGGCCCTGACGGCATTCCCTGCCTTTTCTGGAGACGCGCTGATGCCCAATGTCGATATGAAACTTCTGCGGCAGCAGTTGAACAACACCTGCACGCGCGTCCTCGAGGCGGCCGCGGGCACCTGCATCAACCGCACGCATTACGAGATCACGATCGAACACATGCTGGCGCCGCTGCTGGACCTGGGCAGCAGCGACCTGGTCTGCATCCTCGATCACTTCAAGCTTGACGTTTCGCAGGTCCGGGCCGCGATCAACAAGGTGCTGGACGAGGTCAAGACCGGCAACAGCGGCCGGCCGCAGTTCTCGCCGTTTTTGGCCGAGTGGCTCAGCGAGGGCTGGCAGATCAGCACGCTCGAGCTGAACCAGGGCAGCATTCGCAGCGGGGCCCTCGTGCTGGCGCTGCTGCGCAACCCGAGCCGGGCCTACTTCGTCGACTACACCGAAGAACTGAAGAAGATCAACGCCAACGACCTGCTCAAGAAGTTCGGCGAGATCACGGCCGCCTCGAGCGAGAACGCCGGAGCCTCGACCGCCGCCGGCGCCGGAGCCGCCGCGGCCGCGCCCGACGGTGGCGGCGAGGCGCTCCAGCAGTTCTGCTACGACCTGACGGAGAAGGCCCGCAGCGGCAAGGTCGATCCGGTCATCGGTCGCGAGCGCGAGATTCGCCAGTGCATCGACATCCTGATGCGTCGCTACCAGAACAACCCGCTGATCCTCGGCGAACCGGGGACCGGCAAGACCGCGATCGTCGAGGGCTTCGCGCTCCGCATCGCGGCCGGCGACGTGCCGCCGTTCCTGGCGGACATCACGCTGCTGAGTCTCGACATCGGTCAGCTCAGCGCCGGGGCCAGCGTCAAGGGCGAGTTCGAGCGGCGGCTGAAGGGCGTGATCGCCGAGGTCAACGCGTCGAACGCGGCCGGCAAGCCGATCATCCTGTTCATCGACGAGGCCCACATGCTGATCGGCGGCGGGCAGGGGACCGACGCGGCCCAGTTGCTCAAGCCGGCCCTGGCCCGCGGCGAACTGCGGACGATCGCCGCGACGACGTTCGCCGAGTACAAGAAGTACTTCGAGAAGGACCCGCCCTTCGCGCAGCGCTTCGGCGTGATCAAGCTCGAAGAGCCGGCCGTCCCGGTCGCGGTCGACATGCTCCGCGGCACGAAGGACAAGTTCGAGAAGCACCACAAGGTGCGGATTCTCGACAACGCGATCCGCTCGGCCGTTTCGATGTCGAACCAGTACCTGACCGAGTCGTCGCTGCCGCGCAAGGCCGTCTCGCTGCTGGACACCTCGGCCGCCCGCGTGGCGGTCGGCCTGTCGTCCACGCCGGGCCCGCTCGAAGACCTGCGGCGGCGGATGATCCAGCTTGACGTCGCGATCAAGGCCCTGTCGCGTGATGCCGACGCCGGGCACGAGGTCGACCCCGACGAGATCGAAGCCTGTCAGAAGGAACGGGCGACCTGCCAGGAGCAGTACGACGCGCTGCAGAAGACCTGGGAGGAGGAGAAGCGACTGGCCGGCGAGGTGATCCGCCTGCGCGAGGAGATCATGGAGGCCGAGCGCGTGGCCGCGTCCGGCGAACCGGCCGCGCTGCCGGAGGCCAATCCGGCCGCGGTCGCCGCGGCTGCGGGCGAGGGTGACGAACCGGCCGCGCCGCCGCGTCCGATCGACGAGATCCGGGCGGACCTGACGGGGGCGACCGAGACGCTCGAGCAATTCGTCGGGGAGCGCAGCCCGCTGGTTCCGCTGCAGGTCGACGACGACATCGTCGCGTCGGTCCTGAGCGACTGGACCGGGATCCCGGCCGGCAACATGGTCAAGGACACGGCCGAGGCGATGCTGACGTTCGAGGAACGGATCGGCGGGCGGGTGATCGGCCAGGACCACGCGATGTCGGAGATCGGCAAGCGTCTGCGGATCGCGGCCAGCAAGCTGCAGGATCCGAACCTGCCGCTGGCGGTGTTCTTCCTGGTGGGGCCGTCGGGAACGGGCAAGACCGAGACGGCGTTGTCGGTCGCGGACCTGATCTTCGGCGGCGACCGCTTCATGACCGGCATCAACATGACCGAGTATTCCAGTTCGATGAACGTCAGCCGGCTGATCGGCTCGGCCCCGGGCCTGGTCGGGTACGGCGAAGGCGGCGTGCTGACCGAGGCGGTCCGCAACCGCCCGTACAGCGTCGTGCTGCTGGACGAGATGGAGAAGGCCCACATCGACGTGAACCTGCTGTTCATGCAGGTCTTCGACAAGGGCGCGCTGACCGACGCCGAAGGGCGGGTGGCGAACTTCAAGAACACCGTGATCATGATGACCAGCAACGAAGGCAGCGACATGATCATGGACATGTGCGCCGACGGCGAGATGCCTTCGCTGGACGAGATGCGGAAGGGCATCCAACCGATCCTGGAGCAGCGCTTCACGCCGGCGTTCGTCGGCCGGACGACGGTGATTCCGTACTACCCGCTGACACCGCCGGTGCTGCGGAAGATCACCGACCTGAAGATGAACAAGATCCGCAAGCGCCTGCTGGAGCAGTACAAGCTGAACCTGGAACTGACGCCCGCGGTCGGCGACGAGATCGGCCGCCGCTGCCAGCAGATCACGATCGGCGCGCGACTGATCAACCTGATCATCAACGAGAGCGTCCTGCCGGAGATTTCACGCAAGGTGCTGGAGATGATGGGCGAGACGACCAGCTACCGCACGCTGCAGGTCGACTGCGTGGACGGCGAGTTCACGTATGCCTTCAAGTGAGGGAGCGAGGGAAGAGGGAGCGAGGGTCCCGGCGCGCCGGGAGAACCGGGAACCGAATTGCCTGACCTTGCTCCGCCGTGGGTGCCCCACCCTTCAGGGTGGGGACTGTCTTACTTCGACCCCAGAGTTGCTGTGTCACTGCTCTTGAGCAGTGGTTCGGCGCTGTCTTCAGGTCTCCAGCAGTCTGGATCAGGCGGCTGTTCAGGCAGTCCCACGATCCGCATCGGCCGGCAGATCTTCACCACACTCCGGGCACTGATCGCTTGCCAGTCCGCGCGTGCTGTATCCACAGTTGGGGCACAAGTCCCGCCGGATCGGTGGAGGCGTTAACACGCACCAGAGCGGGAACGTTGCAACGGCGCACCCCATGAACGCAGCCGCGGCGAACTGGTTGTACGCATCGACCACCGAACGCGGAAGGTGGTAGTCGACCGAACTGACGCCGGGCCGACATCCCGCGTCAATCGCCCCGAGCACCGAAGCCAGGATCACAAGAACTGCCATCGCGCGGCCAGCGCGGGGCAAGACAACAAACACCATGCACAAGAAGAGAAGGACCGCGAGGCCCTGGGCAGGACCCGGTATCTGCGGCGGGGCGATGCCATGCAGCCAGGCGCAGCACACGCCGCTGACCCAGGTCCCCCAACCGAGTGCTGTGGGTCTCTCTGCGTGGGGGATCCGAAAAGAGAGAAGAAAGAGCACAGCTGCCATCAGCAGGAGCATCGATCACCTGTGCGTCGCGTAACAGTCCCCCATCCTAAAGGATGGGGCACCCAGCAAGAGGGCCCTAGGAAGCAGACCCTCTTTCACTCCTCCACCCATTCACTCTTTCACTTCAATCGGCTTGGTCTTCATCACCGCCGCGGTCAGTTCGCAGAAGGCGCCGGACAGGAAGTTCGGCATCGCCAGTTCAAACCGCTGATTCACTTCGCGCAGCAGGGCGTGCACTTCCGGCGGCAGGTGCACCAGGCGGACCTCGCGGTTCAGGTACTTCATGTGCAGCGGTGAGCACGTCTCGGGCGGGTCGAAGCTGAAGAAGTAGCGGCACGCGACCGGGCGCACGGGGTAGATCCGGCAGCAGCCGGTCTCCTGGTCGAGGAAGCCGCACGGGCGGTTTTTGCGGTTGTAGGCGACATGCGCCTCGGCCACGCGCGGATCGTCACCCCGCGGGGGCGGATCGTTCGGGCCGATCCGGCCGGCCAGGATCTCCATGAACGCCACGGCCGAGTCGCGGTGGTACTCGAACAACGCCCGGGCGTCCGGCCACTCCCGGACGTGCCGGTAGATGTTGACGATCTCGGCCGTGGTGATGCCCCGCACCAGGTCGATGCAGCAGTTCGAGCAGCCTTTGCGGCACTCGATCCGGTCGCCACCGCCGGCCGCCAGCGCGAGGCCGATCAGTTCCTCGTAGTGATGCAGGAAGCGATTGAAATGCGTGAAGAACGCCTCGGGCAGCGAACGCGTCTGCTTGAATGCGGGCAGTTCCGGCAGGTCCCGAACGGCTTCAAGCTCGGTGATCATCGCGGCCACATGCGCCTGATAGGCCTCGCTCTCAGCGGCCGGTTCGGGGGTGGGGTCAGGCGGCGAGAACATCCGCAGTCTCCTTGCTCCCTTGCTCCCTACTGCTGCGGTCCGATCAGCCGGTATTCGTAGTCCGGGTGGTTCGGGCGGCGGTACCAGTTCAGGGCGGCCGTCTTCCAGTTCGGGCCCCAGGCGTCGTCTTTCTCGGGGTTCGCGTGGATGTTGGCGGCGTGGCCGTCGAGGAACAGGAAGCTGTGCTTGTTCATCTTGCCGTGCCAGCCGCGGCGGGGCAGTTTCAGGTACTGGGCCGAGTCGAACGGGTCCTCGTAGAGGATGATGAACAGCGATGCGTACTTCTTCCGTTGCACCCGCAGGAACTCGTTGGCCGTCCTCAGGTACGGGTTCGCGGTGCCGCTCGGGCGGTTGTAGCTGCCCTGGCCGACGCCGGCCGCCCAGTTCCAGACGAACTGGTAATTGATGTCGTAGCTGGCCCCGTGGTAGTAGTGGGTCGGCTGGATGTGCTCGGTCTGGAACGAGCCGTCCGAATTGATGAAGCCGCCAACGTCGGACGGGCATGCGAAGTTGCTGAAGTCCCTGCGGGCGTTCTCGAACTCGGGCCGGCCGACCTCGTTGTTCCGCTCGACCGTCTTGCGGAGCCCCTCGTACATGTAGCGGTTGAGCGGCTTGTCGTAGAACGCGTAGCGGTGCGGGCGCGAGTCCCACTCGTAGGTTCCGCCCGGTCCGCCCGGGCGCCCGGGGTGTCCGCCGTAGAAGAAGGCGCTCATCGGCCAGTTGAAGTTGCCGGCCGGCCACTCCTCGCGTTCGAACGGGAAGGCCTCGCGGTTTTCGCCGGAGTACATTTCCTGGGCGGTGCCGATGCCCTTCAGGTTGGCGATGCACTTGACCTGCTTGGCCTGCTCGCGGGCACTGCGCAGCGAAGGCAGCAGGATCGAGATCAGCAGCGCAATGATCGCGACGACGACCAGCAGTTCAATCAGCGTGAAGCCAGACAGGCGGCGCTTCATAAGTCCCGCTCCCGAAACCGGATGGGTCCCTCAAATCAGACACCCAGCGTAGCCCTTGGGCTTTGGGGATACAACAGCAGAAGCAGGGAGCGAGGGAGCGAGGGAGCAAGGGAGCAAGGAGATCGACCCACGTGACTGACCCCGGCTCGATTGTAGACTGATTCTGACCGGACTAGTCTTGGCGTCATGGGGCTCTTCACCTTGATCTGGTGGCCGGGATGTGCCGCGCTTCTGCTGATTCCAGTCTTCGGGATGGTGCTGGCCGGAGTCATCTACCGCGGGGTTCGGCGGTATGTTCCACCCGGGCGTTGCCGGTGCGGCTATCAACTGAGGGGCAACACGAGCGGCAGATGCCCCGAGTGCGGCCACCCGCTCGAGGAACTAAGACCAAGACCATGACCACGCCGGGGCGCCGCGGCAGGCTGCCATGATCAGGCCCTTGCTCCCTCGCTCCCTGGCTCCCTCGCTCCCTATTGAATTCTGAGCGTATACGTCCCTTCGGCCCGGGCGTCGTCCTTGCCGTCGCTGACTTCGACCACGTAGCGGCCGGGTTCCTTGATGTTGATTTCGGCCACGTTTTCGGAGCCGGCCCGCAGGGGGGCGACCCAGTTGTGGACCAGTTTGCCGTCGGCCCGCAGGACGCGGAAGTGCAGGTCGATTTCCTCGGGCACGTCGGTCAGCGAGACTTCGATCGTGCCGCTGGCGGCCACATCGAACGCGAACCAGTCGTTGTCGCCCTTCGGCAGGATCGAGGCCTGCACGGCCTGGCCGAGCGCGATCGGGCGGGCGCTGCCGAGGTCGCCGTTCGGCTCGAACGAGTCGGCCGCGACGAATTCCAGTTGCAGCGTGTAGGGATCCGGCGACCAGGCGTCGCCGCCGGAGTCCTGGATCGCGAGGTACCAGCGGCCGGCGGTCGGCAGGTCGAGCACGGCCAGGTTCTCGGCCCCGGCCCGCAGCGGGTTGACCCAGTTCCGGTGCAGGCGGTGGTTGGCGTCGTAGACGCGGAACTGCAGTTCGAGGTCGGCCGGCACGTTTGTGATCGCGAGGTTGACGACGCCCGGGTGGGGCGTGTCGAAGCGGTACCCGTCGACATCGCCGAGCGGGTTGATGCTGGCGAACAGTTGCGCGGTCGGCTTGATCGGCGTGGCGGTGCCGCGCGTCGGATTCGGTTCCCAGCGGTCGGCCGGGTCGAAGCGGGTCGTCAGGGTGTATTCGCCGACCGCGTAGGCGTCGCCCTTTCCGTCGACGACCTGCAGGGTGTAGGTTCCGCCGCGCGGCAGTCCGATCTCGGAGATGTTGTCGGCGCCGGCCCGCATCGGGGCGATCCAGTTGCGCAGCAGGCTGTACTCGGCGTCGTAGACCCGCAGGTGCAGATCGAGTTCCGGCGGCACGTTCGTCAGCGCGACGTGCAGCGTGCCGGCCCGCGGAACATCGACCGCGTACCAGTCCTCGTCGCCCTGCGGCAGAATGCTGCCGAAGGTGCTGCCGTCCGGGGCCAGGCGGGTCGCCTGCCCGAAACTGTTGTTCGACTCGTTGCCATCGCCGGGATGAAACGCCAGTTGCAGCGTGTACGGATTCGGCGAGGCCGCGTCGTTCTTGCCGTCGACGACCAGGATCGCGTACCGCCCGGGGCCCGGCAGACCGAGGTCGGCCTGCGTGTCCGCCCCGGCCCGCAGCGGCGCCACCCAGTTGTGCAGCAGTCGGTAGTTCGCATCGAAGACCCGGAAGTGCAGGTCCAGTTCGGCCGGCACGTTCGTCAGCAGGACCCGCAGCAGACCCTGTCGGTCGACTTCGATCGAGTACCAGTCCTCGTCGCCTTTCGGATCGATCGCGCCGGCGACCTGTCCGGTCGTGGCGACGCCGTTGGCTTCGCCGAAGCCGTTGTTGCCTTCCTGCTCGGCACCCATCATCGTCGGGGTCGGGATGCCCAGGGCCGAGCCGAGCGCGCTGACCAGGCCGGCTTCGTCGCTCGCGTCGTGATAGGTTCCGCCGCCCGCCTGGGCGATCTCCTGCAGTTGCGCCTGCGTGGCCGGATCGGCGTCCAGTCCGATCACGTGAATCCGGATGCGGTTCAGGTTCTGCGGGCCGGCCGGGGCCTCCGCTTCCTGGGCGGCCGCCAGGCAGGGCAGCAGGGCGGCCGCGGCGATGGTCAGTATGCGTTTCATCGGGTCGTTCCTTTTGCGGTTCGCCGGGTTCAGCGGGCAGCCTCGGCGGTCGGGTCGCCGCCACAGGTTTCCTTGCCGTCGGTCAGCAGAATCAGGTCGAGTTCCTTGCCGCAGGCGTGCTTCCGCAGGTAGTCCTTGGCGTAGCGGATCGCGGCCGCCAGCGGCGTGCTGCCGCTCGGCTGAATCCCCGGCAGGATCGCCATGATCTCGCCGTGGTTGGTGGTGAACGGATGCTTGACGACGATCCGCCCGCAGTCGTAGAACACGATCAGGGCGACTTCGGTGTTGCTGCGCAACTGGCTCAGCGTGCGCATCGCGCTGTTCCTGGCCTGCTCCATCCGGTCGTCGTCCTTCATGCTGCCCGACGCGTCGAGGACCAGCACGATCGAACGCTCGAGGCTGCTCGGCTGCACCTGGATCGTCTCGGTATCCGACAGCGTCTCGGCCCGGCTGACGAACGTCTCCAGGCCGACCGTCTGGCCCGGACGCGTGCCGACGCCGTTGACGAACGGACTCGCCCCGCCGGGTTGCAGCGGCGAAGCCACCACCGTGACCTTGACCGAGGTGTCCGGGGCCAGCGTCGGCAGGCCGTCCGCCCCGGTCGGGCTCTCCACCGGAACCGAGAAGGTGAACAGGTTCGTCCCGGCCACGTCCTCGATCAGCGTGCCGGTCTGCCCCTCGACCGCCCAGCGGAAGACAACGCCCGGCGGCGGCGTGAAGTTGTTGTCCAGGTCGGCCCGGACGGTGATGCAGACGCCGTACTCGCAGCGGCACTGTTGCACTTCGACGATCTCGACGGCCAGCGGATCGGCATAGCCCACCAGGCGCGAGAGCACCCCGCCGCCGGATCGGTTGAGATCGCGCAGCGCGATCACGTTCTTCGTTCCGCCGTCGAGTTCGTTGTCCTGGATGTGGGCCCCCGTCCCGACGTCCGGGGCCTCGTACAGTACCGACGTCGCCCGGTACGCCTCGAAGTCCTCGGGCGTGACGAGTTCCTGGCCGGCGACGATTCCGCCGACCGAGACCGTCGCGTAGACGTTCCCGCCGCCGAACCGCGGCCGCGGAATCTGCCAGCCGAACGGCAGGGCCGGATCGACGTTCTCGGCCACGACCAGCGTGAAGCCGGCCGGGATGTTCATGCCGGCGGCGATCAGGTTGTTGGTCGCGGCGTCATCCGGCTTGCCGTCCTGGTCGCGGTCCAGCGAGACCTGCGGATTGCCGTTGATCGCTTCGAGGATGGTGGTTGCCGGTGCCCCCGGCCGGGGGAGGAACGGCAGGACCCCCGGGGTCACGCCCGGAATGACGGCGCCGCCCGGGTTGTCCGGGGTCTGAATGCCGACACTTCGCAGGTCGTCCCAGCGGCCGTGAGAGAGCACCCAGCGGGTGACTTCGAGGCGTGGTGCGGGGGTCTGGGCCTCGGCCGGGACGACCACGCAAAGGAGTCCCAGCAGCAGGCAGATACGGGCGGTCATAATTCGACTCCGACAGGACCGGCGGGGTCGCGGTGCCCCGCTCATAGAGGGAGTACCCGTCCGGCCGCCCGGCATCACACAAAATGCCCGAAATTGAGCTCTCCGGGCCGTTTTTCCGCGCCGGGGGACCGGACCGTCCGGCACGGTTTTACGTTCCGGCCGAGGCTGCTACAATCTGTCGCCCGGAGACGTCCTTGAGTACAACCTCTACAACCGCAGACCTGTCCGCCCAGGCCGCACGCCGCTCGTTCGGCGAGTGCCTGCTGGAACTGTCGAAAGCGCGCCTGAGCGCCCTGGTCGTGCTGACCACGGGGGTCGGGTTCGTTCTGGGCAGCGGCGTGACGATCGACTGGGTCGCCTTCGCCCTGACCCTGCTCGGGACGGGCATCTCCGCGGCCGGGGCCAACACGCTGAACCAGTGCCGCGAGCGTGAGCGTGACGCCCGCATGCAGCGGACCCGCAAGCGTCCGCTGCCGGCGGCCGAGATTTCGCCGGCGACGGCGTGGACGTTCGGGCTGGCGTGCGCGATCACCGGGCCGATCTTCCTGGCGCTGAGCATCAACCTGCTGACGGCGGTCCTCGGGGCGGTGACGATCGCGTTGTACGTGCTGGTCTACACGCCGCTGAAGGTTCGTACGCCGCAGAACACGCTGGTGGGTGCGGTCGTCGGGGCGATTCCGCCGCTGATGGGCTGGACGGCCGCCACGGGCGATTTCGCCGGTCCGGCCTGGACGCTGGCGGCGATCCTGTTCTGCTGGCAGATGCCGCACTTTCTGGCGCTGGCGTGGCTCTATCGCGAAGACTACGCCCGCGGCGGGTTCCGGATGCTGCCGGTCGTCGACCCGAGCGGGTCGCGGGTCGGCCGGGCCGCGATGCTGTACGCGGCGCCGCTGCTGATCTTCCCGATCATCCTGACCTGGCAGGGCAGCATCGGCTGGCTGGCGGCCGGTGTGGCGGCCGTGCTGGGCACGTGGATGCTGGTGATGGCGATCCTGCTGAACCGCACCCGCGGAGCGACGCACGCCCGCAAGCTGTTCATTGCCAGCGTGATCTACCTGCCGATCATCCTGGCGCTGTTCGTCATCGATCGCCAGCCCTGGCCGGGGCCGCAGGCCGATGCGACGCCCGTCGTGGCCGTGGTGGAAGCCAGTGGTGACTGAACGGTCTGAGCCTCTCGCTCGTCCGCCGCGCCCTTCCGAACCGATGCTGACCTTTCGCAGTGGCGGCTGGGTGCTGCTGCTGGCGGTGGTGATTGTCGGGGCGATCGCGGCCTGGCGGATCTCGGTGATCATCGCGACCTACGACCAGCGGGCGATCGGCGACGGCGTCACGCTCGAGAGCTACCGGTTCGACCTCGACAACCTGCTGGTGCCGCGCGAGCGCCTGCGGCCGATCAGTCGCTCGCTGCGGCGCGACGGCCTGCCGGTGATGAACGACCCGGCGAAGATTCCGGCCGAGCAGTTCGAGAAGGACATTCCCAAGCTCGGCGAGATGCGCAAGCTGCTGCCGGACGACTACGTGATTGGCGTAACGATCAACGGCGAGTCGGTCGCTTATCCGACCTGGATTCTGGACTGGCACGAGATCGTCAACGACACCGTCGGCGGGCGGCCGATCCTGGTGACCTACAGCGGCGTGTGCGCGAGCGCGGTGGTGTTCGACCGGACGATTGCCGGGCGGATCCGCCGGTTCGGGTTCAGCGGGCTGATCTACAACAGCAACCTGGTGATGTACGACTACGCCGGCGATGACGATGACGCGCACGTGCCGAGCCTGTGGAGCCAGTTGCAGATGCGGGCGATCAGCGGCCCGCTGGCCGGAACGTCGCTCGAGCCGCTGCCGGCGCAACTGATCGAATGGCGGGACTGGCACGCGGCCCATCCGGAGACGACCGTGCTGCTGCCGGAGCCGCATCGCAAACGGGTCTACAAGCGCAAGGCGTACTCGACCTACCTGCGTGACGACACGCTGAAGTTCCCGGTCGACCCGCTGCCGGGCGACGGGCGTCCCTACAAGACCCGCATCGTGGCCGTCCGACAGGCTCCGGGCGACTGGCAGGTGCTGACACGCGACGAATACCGGGCCGACCCGACGCTGGCGGCTCTTCCGCAGGCCCACAGTTTCTGGTTCGCGTGGTACGCCTGCCGGGCGCAGTGAGCAAGTAAGCGAGTAAGCAAGTAAGCACGTGAGCAGGCGGAGGCGTCGCGGGTCGCGGAGGAACGTCCATGTTCGCAGGCATCGAGACGGCCGCTCGGATCGAACGGGCTGAGTGCCGCCTGCTGATGGACGGGGCGGCGGGGATTGCCGCGCTGCATCCCGACCTGCGGCCGTTCACCGCGATGGTGGCCGGGGGCGTCGCCGCGCACTGCGCGCCGCACTCGCCGCTCAACAAGCTGGCGGGGCTGGGGTTCGACGGCCTGCCCGACGAGGAGGCGATGGCCGCCATCGAAGACGCGTTCGCGACGCGCGGCGCCGATCTGAATGTCGAGGTCGCGACGCTGGCCGATCCCGGCCTGGCTCCCTGGCTGACCGGTCGCGGGTACCGACTGGTCGGGTTCGAGGCCGTCCTCGGGTGCCCGCTTGCGCCGCACGACCCGCCGTCGCCGCCGGACGACGTGCGGATCGAACGCTCCGGCCGGGAGCAGCTTGACACGTGGATCGACCTGATCGCCGACGGCTTCGCCGCCCCGGAGGGGCAGGGCGTCGCCTCGCACGAGTCGTTCCCTCGCGAGATCTTGGAGACCAGCATCCGCGGCCTGGCCGCCGCCCCCGGCTTCGTCCACTACCTCGCAACCCGCGGCGGTCAGGCGGCCGGCGGCGCCAGCATGCGGATCACCGACGGCATCGCCCAGTTGTGCGGCGCGGCCACGCTGCCGGCGCACCGTCGCCGGGGAATCCAGGCCGCCTTCCTGGCTCTGCGACTGGGGGAAGCGTCCCGGGCGGGCTGCGACCTGGCCGTGATGACCTGCCAGCCGGGCTCGAAGTCGCAGCAGAACGCCCAGCGACGAGGCTTTGCGCTGCTGTACAACCGGGCGGTGCTGAGCAGGCAGGTACCCGGTTGAGCAGGTGCACAAGTTCGCAAGTCAGCAGGTATTCCTCGACGGTACAATGTGCCGCGATCACCCGAAGCCCGTTCTGCGAAGGCCCGCCATGACTTCACATTGTGCGACGCTCAGTCTCGTCACCCTGACGTTCTTCGTGCCCGCATGGGCTTTCGCCGACGGGGTCGCCACGCAGTGGGGGCAGTGGCGCGGGCCGCTCGGGACCGGCGTTGCGCCGCAGGCGGATCCGCCGGTCGAGTGGAGCGAGGATCGCAACATCCGCTGGAAGATTCCGCTTCCCGGCAGGGGGCACTCGTCGCCGGTTGTCTGGGACCAGCGGATCTTCCTGACCACCGCCATCCCCTACGGCGAGACGCTGCCGCATCCGGGGCACGATTCGCACGGCCACCACGACAACGTCCGGCCCGAGCAGGCGTACGAGTTCGTCGTCATGGCGATCGATCGCCGCGACGGCCGCATCCTCTGGCAGCGGACGGTCGCCCAGGAACAACCGCACGAGAGCACGCACGAGACCGGCACCTGGGCCTCCAACTCGGCCGTCACGGACGGCGAGCGGGTCTACGCGTCGTTCGGCTCGCGCGGGGTCTACTGCCTCGATCTGGACGGCACGATCCTCTGGCAGGTCGATCCCGGCGACATGCGGATCAGGCACGGCCACGGCGAAGGCAGTACGGCCGCCCTGCACGGCGACACGCTGATCCTGAACTGGGACCACGAGGGCGCTTCATTCGTGCAGGCCCTCGACACGCGGACCGGCAGGGAGATCTGGAGAGCGGCCCGGGACGAAGGCACCTCGTGGTCGTCGCCGCTGGTGGTCGAGCATGCCGGCCGGAAGCAGGTCATCATCGCCGCGACCAATCGGGTGCGGGCGTATGACCTGGCGAGTGGAGACGTGGTCTGGGAATGCGGCGGACTGTCGGGCAACGTCGTCGCCACGCCGGTGGCCGGCGACGGCTACGTATACGTGACGAACAGCTACGAGACGCGCGAGATGCTGGCGATTCGCCTGGCGGACGCCCGGGGCGACATCACCGGCACCGCCGCGGTGGCCTGGACGCGGCATCGCGACACGCCCTACGTGCCGTCGCCGCTGCTGTACGGGGACCGGCTCTACTTCCTGAAGCACTACCAGGGCTACCTGACGTGCGTCGACGCGAAGACCGGCAAGCCGCTGTTCGCCCGGCAGCGCCTGCCGGAAATCGGCAACGTCTACGCGTCGCTGGTTGGGGCCGCGGGGCGGATCTACATCGTCGACCGCAACGGCGCGACCGTTGTCCTGAAACACGGCGACAAGCTCGAAGTGCTGGCCCGCAACCAGCTTGACGACTCGTTCTCGGCCACCCCGGCCCTGGTCGGCCGCGAACTGATCCTGCGCGGTGAACGCTTTCTTTACTCAGTGAGCAAGTGAGCGCGTGAGCAGGTGGGCGCTTCGCACGGCGGCGGGGCTCGCCGGTCATCGAACGTCACCCGCGCCGAGATGATACTGCTCAAGAGCTCAAGAGCCGTGGCACCAGGGCACTGCGAAGATCGCAGTGGCACACCCGACCTGCGACGCCCCCGCCTGCTTACTTGCTTACTTGCTTACTTGCTTAAGAGGGCCTCAGAAGACCATCGCGGCCAGCATGCACAGCCAGACGACGTCGAGGAAGTGCCAGTACATCGTGCAGTTGCGGACCGGGTGGTGGTGGTGGCGGCTGTAGCGGCCGCGGAGGCTGTTGCGCAGGACGATCCACAGCGCCACCCCGCCGCCGACCACGTGGGCCGCGTGCAGGATCATCAGGAAGTAGAAGAAGGCGGCCAGGCGCCAGCGATCGGCGGCCGAGAACTCCCAGCGGAAGAACTCGTTCCAGCAGACCACCTGGCAGACCAGGAAGCCGGTGGCCAGGATGCCGGCGAGCACCAGGCTGCGCTGCATCATCACGATCCCGTCGTGCCGCACGCAGCGGAGGGCCCAGTGCAGCGCGGCGCTCGCCCCCAGCAGCAGCAGCGTGCTCAGCCAGAACAGCTTCGGCCAGGCCGGCATTCCAGGCGGCGGCCAGACCTCGCCCCACGAGCGGAACACCAGGTACAGCACGAACATCGCGGCGAAGAACACGCCGAGCGACAGCAGGAAGACCCACATCCCGAGCGCGCTGGCCGAGGGATCGGGATCGGGCGGGGGGCCACGCCGCCCGTCTCGCGGCGGATACGCACCGGTTGCCATCAGGCTGAACAACATGCACGCCCCCCGGCGCGGGGTGAAGGCGTGAAACGCGGGTGGCGCCGGTGTGCGCGGCTTCCGCCGGTCGCACGGCCTCACACGGTCACGACTTCACCGGGTCCTCAGGGTGTTTCCTCGCCCATCCAGACGGCCGCGGCCCGTTCGGCGTCGGGGTCCGGGGCGTAGGCCTTGGCGGTCGGCGGAATCAGTTCGGACTGGTAGCTGACGGCGTCGGTCATCGTCAGGGTGATGAACAGCGCCACGAACAGCAGGCACCCGAACCAGATGATCTGGTTGAACGGGCGGTCCCAGCGCAGGTGCATGAAATACAGGCACACCAGCGAGGCCTTGATCGTCGCGATGATCATCGCGATCCAGAGCCCGAGGGCCCCGAGGTCCACCGTCCGGGCCCACAGTCCGGCCGCGACGGTGATCCCGGTCAGGATCAGCAGGATCACGGCGACGGCAACCAGAAGCTGCCACGGAACCTCGTGGCCGACTTCCGGAGTGTGCTGCTGCATCGGGTCGTCTATCTGGCTCATCGTCGTGCGTCCTAATCGATCAGGTAGAAGAGCGGGAACAGGAAGATCCACACCAGGTCGACCACGTGCCAGTACAGACCGACCAGGTCGACCGGCGTGTAGTAGCGGGCGTGGTAACGCCCCTTGACGGCCCCGACCAGGAGCCAGGTGATCACCACCATGCCGGCCACCACGTGAATGCCGTGCAGGCCGGTCATGCAGTAGTAGATGCCCATGAAGATCCGCAGATCCTTCATCTCCTTGGCCCTGGCGTAGAGCGCCTTCTTCTCGGCTTTCTCCCGTTCCGCTTCGCTCAGGTCCCGCCCGACCACCAGGCCGTCCGGGCCGCGGGCGGCCGCCGGCACCGAGGATTCCTCGAGTTGGAGCGTCTCGGCATAGGTCGCTCCGCCCGTGGCCGCCGCGGCAGGCTGCAGCAGCGAGGTCGCGTCGTGGTCGTCGCCGTCGCCGTGGTCGGAGTCGTGATCATCGGCGTGATCGTCCTGGCCGTGCCCGTCCGCCAGGCCGGCGTTGGCGCTCGGCGCGTGCGGGTCTTCGCCGTGATTCTCGGCGTGGCTGTCGGTGCCGTGCCCGTCCTCGGCGTGTTCGCCGGCCGCGTGGACGCCGGCGTCGTGGGCCCCGCCATGCAGGCGGGCGTCGCGGGCGTGGGCTTCTTCGGGGGAGAGGGGGTAGAAGTTCGCGCCCCAGACCTTGCCTTCGTGGAACTTGTGGGTGTACTCGAAGTACTTGATGACCATGAAGCCGGCCGCCCCCATCAGGGTCAGGACCAGGCAGACGATCAGGCCTTTCTGGTAGGACTTCTGGGCACACCAGACGCCGAGGGCCATGGTGAAGCTGCTGGTGATCAGGACGGCGGTGTTGATCGCGCCCATCTTGACGTCGAGGAAGTGCTGTCCGACGTCGAAGATCTCGGGGTGCGTCCGGCGATAGACCGCGTAGGCGCAGAAGAGCCCGGCGAAGAACAGGATTTCCGTCACCAGGAACAGCCACATGCCCAGCTTGCTGGCATCGAACTGCTGGTGCAGATCCTCGAAGTGATGCTGCAGGTTCGGGTCGTGATGCCCGTCCCCGTGGCCGTGTCCATGCTCTACTGCGTCTGCCATCTCGCGTTCGCCTTGCGTGTGCGTTCGTCGTTGCCTGTCAAAACCCAGCCGCGGCCGGCGCCGAATCAGTGCGGGGCGGCGGGAACCCGAGCCTTCTCGGGCAGGAATTCAAACTCGTCGGTTTCGGGTCGATACTGGACGAGGCTGAAGTCGTACGGATCGGTGACGATCTGCTCTTCCTCGAAGTTGTGCGGGTGCGGCGGCGAGGCGCACCGCCAGTCGCTGGTCACGGCGCCCCACGGGTTGGCCGGGGCCTTCTTGCCGCGGTACAGCGAGATCAGCAGCACGACCAGTCCGGCGACGAAGCCGACGCCCGCGATCCAGGCCCCGACGGTCGAGATCTGGTGATAGATCGTGTACTGGTCGGCGTAGTTGTAGTATCGCCGCGGCATGCCCTTGGCGCCCATGACGAACTGGGCCAGGAAGGTGATGTTGAAACCGACCACCGAAACCAGGGCGGAGACCTGGGCCGGGAACTCGCTGTACATTTTTCCGGTGATCTTCGGCCACCAGTAGTAGACGGCACCGAAGAAGACGAAGATCGTGCCGGCCATCACGAAGTGGAAGTGGGCGACCACGAAGTAGGTGTCGTGCAGGTGGACGTCGACGGCCATCGTGCCGAGGAACAGGCCGGTCAGTCCGCCGATCCCGAAGATCCAGATGAAGCTCAGGGCGTAGATCATCGGCGTCTTCAGCGAGATCGACCCGCCGTAGATCGTCGCCAGCC
>JAUIEC010000009.1 GCA_030428945.1 Phycisphaerae bacterium
GCGCAACCACGCGATGTCCAGGAACGCGCCGCCATGGGGGCTCCCTCGCCCGCTCTTCACCTCGTTCAGGATCCGCCGCGCGACGTGATCCCGGGTGAGGAGTTCAGGGGGCCGCTTGGCCTCGGGGTCGCCGGTGCAGTACCGCCAGCCCTCTTCTTCGGTCTCGGCGGTCTGGCCCTGATTCGTCGCCGCTAAAACGGACGTCGGAATCAAGAAAAAAGAGGGCCGTTTCCCGCCTGGGAGGCGGCCCTTTTTCTTTGCGGCAGATAGGCTTACGTGCAGTCTACGACATTGCCGCAGGGGTGCCCCGGGGGTCCGGGCCATTATCGGATTGACATCCGGGCCGGGGGTGGACTATAAGGGCCCTTGGAGAGAAGCATCTCCGTTTTCGACACGGATGATAAGCAGGATGAGGAGAGAAGTAATGGGAGTGCAGCTTGCCAGGCTCCGAGGTCTGCTCGGGGCGGCGACGGTTCTCGGACTCGCCGGGACGGCCTTCGGCCAGGTCTCGTCGACGTTCCTGACCGTAACGGCCACCAATTCGGAAGGAACCGCTTCCTTTGACGTAGACACGGCCGACGCGACGTTTGCGTCCGGCGTCTACACTTGGAATGGTTCCGGCGCTCTGATGGACGGACCAACGCAGATTGCGAACCTGAACAACACGTCCGTCACGGTCAACACGAACTTCAACGCGATCTTCGTGAACTTCAACGTGGATGCCGGTCTGAGTGACACGGTCTTCACGGTGACCTCGGCGACGCTGGCGACCCCGCTGGTGCTGCCGGAGGGCACGGCCTCGGGCGGCATCAACGTCACCGACCAGAACTCGCAGTTCGGCGGCGGCGTGCTCGCGACGGGCAACAACGTCAACAACGAGATTTACCTGGCGCAGTACAACGGCTCGACGGAGTTCCTCTCGGGGATTTCGTCGGTCGCGAATGATCCGGGCGTTCTGACCGGCTCCGATTCGGTCAGCAGCGGCGGCTTCGTTCCGATCGGTGCTCCGATCAGCGACATCAGCGTCGAGTACTCCTTCGTGCTCAGCGCCGAAGACAACGCCACCGGTAACGGCGTCTTCGCGGTCCAGGGCATTCCGGAACCCGGTACGCTGGCTCTGCTGGCGCTCGGTGGCCTGGCTGCCTTCCGTCGCCGCGGATAGACGCGCTTCACATCACCAGCCCGGTCTTCGGGCGGTGTGCTGCACTGACGTGATCGATCAACGCCGGGAGGCCGCGGTTTACCACCGCGGCCTCGCCGGGCACGTCCCCGACACATGTGCAGGAGGCTCATTGTGCAAGGGCTCCCATCTCGGCTTCTCGTCTCTCTGATATGCACCGGCCTGCTGGCCGGATCGGCTTCGGCCGACATCCTGGATCCGTCGCAGTTCTTTACGATCCAGGTCTCGAACAGTTCCGGGCAGGGCAGCTACTCGGTCCCGATCAACACCGATGGTGAAGGATCGGTCCAGTGGCAGATGGACCCCGGCCCGATCGTCATCCAGGACGACGTCACCGGTACGCCGATCGCCACGCTCGCGACCAGTTCCTTCGGGATCGTCGCCGAACCGCGGGCGCGGGTGGACTTCGCGTTCACGATCGTCAGTGGTGCCGAAGATACGCTCGTGGAAGCCCAGTCGCCGCTCCTGGCGGTCGGCGGGCAGGACACGCTGGCACGCTCGTCGGTCGCGTTCGAACTGATCGACGGCGGCGACGGCCAGGCGACCATGACCTCGGCGGCCACGCCGCTCGGGACCGGTGCGTTCCGGGCCCGGTACAACGGTGCCGGCGACGCCGGCCAGACGTTCGCGCACATGATCTACCAGATGCAGATCAGCGGCGGTGCGGGCAGCACGCTGAACGCGAACAAGAACTTTCCCAACTTCGGTTTCGGGACGGTCCCCGCTGACGTGGATGACATGAGCATGGACATGTCGTTCACCCTGACACCCGGCGACGCACTGATCGCGTCGGGCACGATGGAACTCAGCGTCTCCGCACCGGAACCCGCGACGCTGATGCTGCTGCTCGCGGGCGGCCTGCTCGGCACGCGGCGGCGCTGATCAGACGCCGGCGAAGGCTCGCGGTATGTTGAGCGCGACTGCGCCGTTCGATCGAACGCGCAGTCGCGGCTCGTGAGGCTGGAGGGGTAGCATGAGAAGTTTATTCGGACTTATGTCCGTTGTGTGTCTCGGTCTGCCTGCCTGGGCCGGCCAGTGGGACGCGCTGTCGATCGAGGTTCATTCGCCCAGCGGGACGGACACCTACGCGGTTAGTATCGCCAACGGCGTGCTGACGGTGGATGGTGATCGCCTGGAGTGGAACCTCAGCACACCCGTGACGCTGGTCGGCACCGGTGGAGAGACCATCGCGACGATCGCGTCCGCGTCGTATGCCTACCAGTTCAGCCCCCGCGCCACCGTCGAGATGGACTTCGCGATCCTCAGCGGCAGCCAGGCGATCGAGGTCTACGCCGATTCGCCGATCCTGCCGTTCCCGACCGTTCCCGACACCCTCGCCGAAGCACGCGCCGCGGTCTCGTTCGCGCTGACCGATGGCAGCGACGGCTTCGCCGAAATGGTCTCGCTCGGCATGCCGGTCGGTGTGGGTGCCTATCGCGGACGGGTCAACGACGGCCAGACGTTCACCAGCATGATCTACCAGATGGCCGTCCAGGCCCAGCCGGGAATGCCGGCCGGGACCGTCAACGCCAACGGTGCCTTCCCGACCATCGGGTACGCCCCGCTGGGAATTGACGTGTCGCAACTGAGTACGGACGTTTCCTTCACGTTGACGCCGAACGACCTGTTTATCGTGGACGCCGAGATGGGAATCAGCGAGCCGGTCCCGGGCCTGACCTGTCCCGGCGACCTGAACGCGAACGGCGGCGTCGACCTGGGTGATCTGACGATCTTCCTGAATGCCTATGGTGCCTGCGCGACGCAGAGCAGTTACGTGCCGCAGGCGGACCTGAACAGTGACAGTTGCATCACGCTTCAGGACCTCGGTGAGTTGTTGACGCTTTTTGGTGACAGTTGTCAGTAGATCTGGTGGTTGGTGCGGCGTGTCTTCAAGCGGAGTGACAGCAAACGTGTTAGCTGTACTGGTGGCCTGTCTGCTGGTAGCGCCCGGTGCGGGCGGAGAAGCCGATCTGCCCGGCAATGGTGGCGAACTCGGCGTTGAACTTCCGGTCATGCTGTGCTGCTCGACGCTGGCGCCGGCGGATCTGCCGCTGTCGGTCAACGAAGCGGCGATCACCGATGTCGAGGCCTTCGCCTTCGACGACGACGGACTGCTCGATCTGGCGGTCGCCTGGTACGCCAACGATCCCGCCACCCCGATGCTGCGACGTCGCTTCCTGACGATCTATCGGGGAATCGGATCCGGCTTTGACGAAGTGATTCAGATCGACCTTTACCGGCCGTCGACCTTCCCGTTCCCGCTCGATGACTCCGTCTTCGACAACGGCAGCGGCGAAGTCGTCGTCGGCGACTACGACGGCGACGGGGACCAGGACCTCGCCGTGCTGCCGTACTTCAGCGCCGAAATCTGGTTCATCGAGAACCTCGGCGACGGCGCCTACGCCCCGCACTACAAGTACATCTTCGGACAGTTCGGCGGCGGGTTCCTGACGCCTCCCGAAGGGGCCGCCGCGGACTTCGACGGCGACGGCCGCGATGATCTCGTCTACGTCGCCAACCCGACGCCCGACGCCTCGGGGCAACTGCACTTCTGGAAGACCGCCGGGCCGCTGTCGGCCATGGCACGCGTCAACTGGCAGGGCTTCGAAGGCGGTGTACCGACGACCGACACGCTCGGTCTGGCCGTCGGCGATTTCGACGGCGACAGTCGCCCCGACGTCGCCTTCACCGCCCGCGAACAGATCGCCGAGGTGCCGGTCATCGTGATCTGGCACGGCCTGGACACCACGGCCCAGGAATTCGCCGTGCACCTGGTCTATCCGACCCATTACTCGGCCGACATCGTCGCCGTGCAGCGTCGGGCCTGTGGCGCGGACCTGATCGCCGACGACCGCGCCAACGGTCGCTTCGTCACGCTCTGGACCAACAACTGCACCGGTTCGCTCGGGTTCACCTCGCAGGGGCGCACGATCGGACTGGCCGGCGGTGCCAACGACTTCGGGCTCGTCCTGCAGGCCGCGGACGTCAACGGCGACGGTCGCCTGGACGTGGTGGCCCGTCAGCGCCGGGCGACTGCCGAGGAATCCGACCAGGTCGAACTGCTGCTCTGGAACGGCGTCGATCGCGAATTCGTCATCGACTCCGAAGCGATCAACACCGGCGGGTACGAGAACTTCGCCGGTAACCAGATCCTGCGGCCGCGCAACCTGGTCGTCGCCGACCTGCATGGCGACAGCCGACCGGAAATCGTCAGTGGCTTCGTGGGAATCATCCAGCCCGGAACCGAGCCGCGCCTCGAAATCGCCGTCTGGAACAACGGCTGCATGGCCGACATCGACGGCTCCGGAAGCGTCGGCCTGTCGGACCTGTCGATCCTGCTCGACGGGGGCATGGGTTTCCCGACCGCGGACCTGAACCGCGACGGCGTCGTCGATTACCTGTCCGACCTGGCCCTTTTGCTGGCCGACTGGGGCTGCCAGGAAGTCCGGCCGTAACCGGCGACACCGAGACTGCATCCGTGAACAGGTGAAGCGCGGGCCGGGCCGATTCCGCTGGTGGCGGGTGCGGCCCTGTTCGCTTTCCTTCAGGTCCCCGCCTTGTTGAGGACGCCGACCGACCAGGTGCTCGGATCCGCGTTCCATCCCAGCGAATCCGCCGTGCTGAGCGTCTGGCCGCCCAGTTCCAGGTCCTTGATCTTGTAGAAGACCCCCAGGCGGTTGTGCTCGGCAGGGTCCCAGCCGTACAGGCAGCCGGCCGGAATGTGAACTTCGACGTAGTACCCGACTCGTCCGCTGCGGGTGGCGACCTGCACGTCGCTCGGGTCGATGCCGGGCGGGCTTTCCTTCGCGCGGCTCATCCGGTGCAGCCCCACCACCGGCGACGATTTGCGGTCTTCCGAGCGCGGCAGGACGTAGAAGAAGTGGCAGTAGCGCGACCCGCGCTTGTTCTCGCGGGCGTCGCGCGTGTCGACGCAGATCCGCAGGCCGTCCTGCTTCCACCACTGCTTCGGATTGCAGCGCAGCGGACTCCGCCGGTACGGAACGTCGAAGCCGAAGAACAGGCCGCTGTCGTGCCAGCCCCAGTACACGTCCGCGAACGGTTCCTCGTCCTCGAGGTACGCCAGGCACGGCACCTCGCACTCCGCCGGCCACTTCCGCACGTCGCCGTCCATCGGCAGCGGCTCCGCCAGCCGCGGAATCTGCAGTTCGAACCGGAACAGGGCCCGCGTCGGCAGTTCGTCAATCATCGCGATACCTTCTTCCTGCCGCCGGGGCGACGCGGCTTGCGCCCGGACCGCGGCCGGCCGACGATGCTCTCGAAGTACACCTTCGCCGCCTCGGCCAGGAACTTGCGGAAGGCCTTCGTTTCGATTTCGGCCTGGTCGTACGGATAGACGACGACGGCGTCGTATCCGTCGCGGCGGCTGCGGACGTCGACGCGGCTCCAGTCGCCGTAGGTCTGCAGGTCCTCACGTTCGTCGAGGGTCTTGAGTCCCAGCCTCTCGTCCAGTTCCCGCCAGTCGAAATGCCCTTTCGGGGCCCGGAAGTACAGTTCCAGCAGCCATTCGCCGCCGGTCAGAGCGTGCATGAACCAGGTCGGCGCACCGGCCGCCGTGATCTCGACGCTGGCCCGGTTGTTCCAGTTGGTCGGCTCGAAGCCGTCGATCTTCTCGACCTGGGCGACGACGTACTCGAGGGCCGCCGCTTCCCACTGGCGTGGACGCCCGTTGCGGTCGGTCCGCTGGGCCACGTGCCACATCCGCCCGTCGGTCTGCCACGGCATCTGCACGTTCTTCCCGACGTTGCCGAAGCCACCCTTCTCGGCCGCAAGCTGGGCGGCGGCGTAGGCGTTCGGGTCGAAGCGGTCGCGTTCGTCGCGCTGCCCGGCCGCCAGCACGTCGGCGAGGATCACGCCGGTGTGGGACTGGGGCAGGGCGGCGATCTGCTCGGGGGTTCCGGCACCGACCAGCAGGCCGCCGTCGGCACCGGCTTCGGGGCCGAGATCGAGCAGCCAGTCGGCGTTGGTCAGTACGTCGAGGTTGTGCTCGATGACAATCACGGTGTTGCCGAGGTCGACCAGCCGATGCAGCACCTCCAGCAGTTTGCGGACGTCCTCGAAGTGCAGCCCGGTGGTCGGCTCGTCGAGAATGAACAGCGTCCGCCCGGTGTCGGGCCGGCTCAGTTCGTTCGCCAGCTTGACCCGCTGGGCCTCGCCGCCGGACAGCGTCGGGGCCGGCTGTCCGAGTTGGACGTAGTCGAGCCCGACGTCGGCCAGCATCTGCAGGATCCGCCGCACCTTGGGTACGTTCTCGAACAGGTCGAGCGCTTCGCGGACGCGCATTTCGAGCACGTCGGCGATGTTGCGACCCTTGAAGCGGACTTCGAGCGTCTCGGGATCGTAGCGCCGCCCGTGGCAGACTTCGCACTCGACCCACACGTCCGGCATGAAGTGCATCTCGATGCAGCGCTGCCCGTAGCCCTCGCAGGCCTCGCAGCGCCCGCCCGGGCGGTTGAAGCTGAACCGCCGCGCGTCGTAGCCGCGCACCTTGCTGTCCGGGACCCGGGCGAACAACTCGCGGATCAGGTCGAACGCGCCCGTGTAGGTGGCCGGGTTGCTCGACGGCGTGGTGCCCAGCGGCGACTGGTCCGACATGACGACCTTGTCGAGGTGCTCCAGACCCTGCAGTTCACGATGCCCGCCGACCGAGTGGCTCGCGTTCTGCAGGCGATTGGCCGCCGCCGGGTACAGCACGTCGTTGATCAGCGAACTCTTGCCCGAGCCGGATACGCCGGTCACGCCGATCAGCCGCCCCAGCGGGAAGGCCACGTCCAGGTTCCGCAGGTTGTTGTGCCGGGCGCCCAGCACCTGCAGCCAGCCGGTCACCGGCCCGTCCGGGGCCGCCGGAGTGGCCGCGACCTTCGGCCGGCCGCGTCGCGTCTTCGGGGGCTTCTTCCGGGGCGGGGGCTGCTGCGGCACGGGGCGTCGGTTGCTGGGAATCGTGATCGCCTCGGCGCCGCGCAGGTAGCCGGCCGTCCGCGAACGGGGGAAGCGTCGGGCGCTGGCCGGGCGTGCGAGTCGGGCGGGCGGTGCCTGGGCGACGATTTCACCGCCGCCGCTGCCGGCCTCGGGGCCGAAGTCCAGCAGTCCGTCGGCCGAGGCGATCACGTCGCGGTCGTGTTCGACCATCAGGACGGTGTTGCCGAGATCGCGCAGGCGTTGGATCGCCTTGATCAGGCGCCGCGTGTCGCGCGGGTGCAGCCCGATGGTCGGCTCGTCGAGGACGTACAGCACGCCGGAGAGTCCGCTGCCGATCTGGCTGGCGAGCCGGATCCGCTGGGCCTCGCCGCCGGACAGCGTCGGGGCGGCCCGGTGCAGGGTCAGGTACTCCAGTCCGACATCCAGCAGGAAGCGCAGCCGGTTGCGGATTTCGATCAGCAGTTCGCCCGCGATCCGCCGCTCCGACGGCGACAGGCGCAGCTTCTTGAAGAACCCGGCCGCCTCGGTCAGGGTCGCGTTGCACAGGTCGACGATCGTGCGTCCGCCAAGCTGCATGGCGGCCGCGTCGGCCCGCAGGCGTCCACCGCGGCAGCGGATGCAGGGGATGTCGGTGATCGAATTCTGCAGTCGGTGCCGCAGCGTCCAACTGTTACGGGTGGCGGCGTCGATGGCCGGGAAGAAGCCGCGCCACTGGAAACGGACGTCGGCGAAGACGGCCTGCCCGTCGACCCAGTCCTTTTCGTAGCCGAACATCAGGGCCTGTTTCTGCGGGGCGGTCCAGTCGGACAGGGGGGTATCGGGCGGCACGTCGAGGGCCGCGCACAGGGCGAGCAGCAGTTTGCCGAGTTGCGAGCGCTTGTCGACCGAATCCCACCCGGCGATCGCGCCGCGGAACAGGCTGCGGGTCGGCTCGACGATGATGTCGCGCTCCGGCGCGCCGCGCTGCATGCCCAGCCCTTCGCAGGTCTCGCACCAGCCCATCTGGCTGTTGAAGCTGAAGTTGTGCGGCGACAGTTCCTCGAAGCTCAGGTCGCACCGCAGGCAGGCCAGCTTCTGCGAGAACATGAACTCCTTCTCGGGCAGGTGTTCGGTGCGTCCGTCCGCTTCGCCGTCCTCGGGGACGATCTCGAAGGCCTCGCTGATCAGCGTCATCATGCCGTCGCCGAGGGTGACCGCGTGCTCGACGCTCTCGGCGATGCGCCCGCGGGCGCTGGTCTTGACGGTCGTCCGGTCGATGACGACTTCGACGCGGTGCCGGCTGCGGCGGTCGAGCGTGGTCGCCTCGGCCGTCCGCGAGACCGTCCCGTCGATTCGCACGCGGGTGTAGCCCGAGGCCTTCAGCCGGTTGAACAGCCCGGCGTAGGTCTCCTGGTCCTGCAGCCGGACCGGGGCCAGCAGCATGATCGGCGTCCCGGGGTTCAGCTTGAAGATCCGATCGACGATCTCGTCGACCGTCTGGGCCCCGATCTTCTGACGACAGCGCGGACAGTGCGCCTGGCCGACCCGCGCCCACAGCACCCGCATGTAGTCGTAGATCTCGGTGATCGTCCCGACCGTCGAGCGCGGACTCTTCGAGGCCGCCTTCTGCTCGATGCAGATCGCCGGCGAGAGGCCCTCGACGTGATCGACCTGCGGCTTGGCCATCTGGCCGAGGAACTGCCGGGCGTAGGCCGAGAGCGATTCGACATACCGCCGGTACCCCTCGGTGAAGACCGTGTCGATCGCGAAGCTCGTCTTGCCCGATCCCGACACGCCGGTGCAGACCGTCACCTCGTCGCGCGGCACCGAGATCGTCAGGTCTTTCAGGTTGTGCTGTCGGGCCCCGCGGACCGTGATCGCCTCCGGGGCCGTCGCCGCGGCCGCGGCCGGCTTGCGCCGCGCGGGTCGCCGGCTGCGTGGTTTCGGGGCGAGCACTTCCTTCAGGGCCGCGCCGGTGTGCGACTCCGCGACCTGGGCGACATCCTCGGGCGTGCCGGTCGCGATGATCCGCCCGCCCGACGCGCCGCCTTCCGGGCCGAGGTCGATCAGCCAGTCGGCTGTCTTGATCACGTCCAGGTTGTGCTCGATCACCACGACGGTGTTGCCGGCGTCGACGAATCCGTGCAGGACCGCCAGCAGCTTCGAGATGTCCTCGAAGTGCAGCCCGGTGGTCGGCTCGTCCAGCACGTAGATCGTCCGCCCGGTCGGCCGCTTGACCAGTTCCCGGGCGAGCTTGACCCGCTGGGCCTCGCCGCCCGAGAGCGTCGTGCTGGCCTGTCCGAGCTTGAGGTAGTCCAGCCCGACATCGTGCAGCGTCTGCAGCATCATCCGGATCCGCGGCTGGCTGTCGAAATGGGCCAGCGCGTCCTGGATGTCCATCTGCAGCACGTCCGCGATCGACTTGTGCTTGAACTGGATCTGCATCGTCTCGCGGCTGAACCGCCGCCCGTCACAGATCGGGCAGGTCACCCAGACGTCGGCCAGGAAGTCCATCTCGACCCGGCGGGCCCCGTTCCCCTCGCAGACCTCGCAGCGCCCGCCGCCGCGCGGGCCGCTGGCGACGTTGAAGCTGAAGCGCCCCGGCTTGTAGCCCCGCAGCTTCGCGTCCGGCAGCTTGGCGAACAGGTTGCGGATCTCGTCGAAGACCTTGATGTACGTGGCCGGGTTGCTGCGCGGGGTGCGTCCGATCGGCGACTGGTCGATCGCGATGATCTTGTCGAGGTGTTCGAGCCCCTCGATGGCGGCGTGTGTGCCGGGCGTCCGCACGGCCCCGTTCAGGTCACGGGCCAGGGCCTCGTACAGGATGTCGTTGACCAGCGAACTCTTGCCCGAGCCGCTGACCCCCGTGACGCAGGTGAACCGTCCGAGCGGGAACGCCGCGTCGACGCTCTGCAGGTTGTGGTGCGTGGCGCCGCGGATCCGCAGCCAGTCGATCACGCCCGGCGGACGCTCCGGAGGCGCCTCCGCGCGCGGCGTGCTGCGGGCCTTGCGGGTGGTCTTGCGGGCTGGCAACGCGGGCGCATCCTTGTCTGCTGGCGGCCGGGCACACGCCGGGCGGCAGGGCTTCCTGTCGAAACAGGGCATCATATCGACTGCGGCCGCCGGCGAAGGAATCCGCCCTAACGTTCTCCGAAAAGAACCCGCCGGCCGATTTCGCTGCGACGCGAAGAGGATACAATGCGGGCGACCGATTGGCGCGGGGGATGGCCGAGGCGCGGCCAGGCTGACAACACCGTGAACTTGCGAGAGCGGGAGACGTTATGAAACGGGCGAAGATCACGATCATCGGGGCCGGCAACGTCGGTGCGACCTGTGCGCACTGGGCGGCCAGCAAGGAACTGGGCGACATCTACCTGGTCGACATCGTCGAGGGACTGCCCCAGGGCAAGGCCCTCGACCTGTACGAGGCCTCGCCCGTCGAGGGCTTCGACGCCCGGATCGTCGGCCTGAACAGCTACGAGGAGACCGCCGACAGCGACGTCGTCGTGATCACCTCCGGGATCGCCCGCAAGCCCGGCATGAGCCGTGACGACCTGATGGCCACCAACGTCAAGATCGTCGCCGAAGTCACCCGCAGCGTCATCGAGCACAGCCCGAACACCATCCTGATCGTCGTCTCGAACCCGCTCGACGCGATGGTCTACACCGCCTGGAAGGTCTCCGGCTTCCCGACCAACCGCGTGCTCGGCCAGGCCGGCGTGCTCGACGTCGCCCGCTACCGCTCGTTCATCGCCGCCGAGGTCGGCTGCAGCGTCGAGGACGTCAGCGCCCTGCTGCTCGGCGGGCACGGCGACGACATGGTCCCGCTCCCGCGCCTGACCAGCGTCGGCGGCGTACCGGTCAGCCAGTTGATCCCGGCCGGCCGCCTCGAGGACATCGTCACCCGGGCCCGCAACGGCGGGGCCGAGATCGTCGGACTGCTCAAGACCGGCAGTGCCTACTACGCGCCGGCCTCGGCCACGATCGCGATGGTCGAGTCGATCGTCCGCGACAAGAAGCGCGTCCTGCCCTGTGCGGCCCACTGCGACAGCGAGTACGGCGTCGGCGGCTACTTCGTCGGCGTGCCCTGCATCCTGGGCAGCGGCGGCGTCGAGAAGGTCATCGAGGTCGAACTCGAGCCCAAGGAACGCGAGATGTTCAACGCCAGTGTCGAGCACGTGAAGGAACTCTCGGCCGCCACCGAGAAACTGCTGGCCGGCTGATCCGATGCTGACGGGGCGCTGCCGGCTGCGACTGTCTCGACCGCTGTGCGTGGTGGCACTGCTGACCACGGCCGTCGCCCCGGCCGCGGCGCTGGAACCGCCGGACGCCAGTCGCCCGCCGGTCCGCCTGGCCGAGGCCCGCTGCCCGGTGACCGGCGAACCGGTCGTCGCGGAACACCACACGCGACTGCGCGGAAGGCGGGTCTACTGTGCGACGGCCGCCGCCTGCGACGCGTTCCAGCGTGACCCGTACGCCTACCAGGACGGCCTGCTGAAGCAGTGGGAGGTGCTCCGCCCGGTGCGGGTGCAGTTGCTGTGCCCGGTGACCGGCAAGCCGGTCCGCCGCGACGTCTTCCTGGCACGGCACTGGGACGAGTTGTACTTCGCTTCCGACGAGGCCCGCGAGGCCTGGCGGAAGCATCCGGACCGTTATCGGGACGGGCTGGCGCGGGCCTGGTCCTTCCAGACGACCTGCGGAACCTGCGAGGCGCTGCCGCGGGCGGATGTCAGCGTGCAGGTCGCCAGCGGCCCGGTCTACTTCTGCTGTCCGGGCTGCCGGGCCGCCTTCGAGGGGGACCGGGCGGCGTTTCTGAAGGATGTCACGCGCGAGAAACAGGCCAACCAGCAGGCCTGGGAACGGGCGCACGGCCCGCGGGCGCCGACCTCCAAGCCGACCCCCTGACCGCCGCCCGGCGGTCTCCCGGACCCCCGGTCGCCATCGACGGGCGGGTTCGATATAGTACCTGATTCGAGAAAAACGATCGGATTCAGCAGGGACCAGACGCAGGGGCCAGCCCTGTGGCAGGAGCGCGGACGCGATGATCAAGGCAGTCGACCTTCGGAAGGGCAAACTCGTCAACCACGAGGGCAACCTCTACACGGTGCATGCCGCCCAGCATGTCGCCAAGGGCAACAAGCGGAGCTACATCCAGGCCAAGCTCAAAGCCCTCAAGAGCGGCAGCATCATCGATGTCCGCTTCTCGGTCGATGACCGCATCGAAACCCCCTTCATCGAATCCAAGTCCTACGAGTACCTCTACCGCGACGGCAACGAGTACATCCTGATGGACCAGGAAACCTACGAACAGGTCCACGTCTCGGCCGAGATGATGACCGAGGCCGAGCAGTACCTGAAGGGCAACGAACTCGTCTCGCTCTCGATCATCGACGGCGAAACCGTCGCGGTCGAACTGCCCAACACCGTCGAACTGGTCGTCACCGACGCCCCGCCGGTCGTCAAGGGCGCCACCGCCACCAACCAGAGCAAGGAAGTCACGCTCGAGACCGGCCTGCGGGTCAAGGTCCCCCCGTTCATCGAGAACGGCGAAGTGCTGCGGATCGACACCCGCACCGGTGACTACATCGAACGAGCCAAGTAGCCGCGGAATCCCCGCTTCCGCCCCCCCCAGGAGTTGCACCTCCGATGATCTCACTGCTGAGTGCCGGCGACACCGACATTCTCCGCGAAGCGACCCAGTCGCAGGCCGTCTTCTGGTACCGGGCCCGCAACAGCAAGTGGAAACTCGCCGCGCTGCTCGGACTGACCGTCCTGCTCGTGGCCCTGCTGCTGATCCTGCTGTTCGGCCGCGACCTCGAGTCCGCCTGGCTTTCGCCGACCTACGTCGCCCCGGCCTTTTCGGCCGTGCTGGTGTTCTGGCTGGTCGCGACCGGGTGGGTCTTCTACAAGTTCAGCCCGGGACGGAACGACCGCGTCGTGATGGACCTGCGCCGCTTCGTCCGCGCCAGCGTCGATCCGCTCGAGGAGCGGATCCGGGCCCTCAGCGACGAGGAACTGCGCGGCAAGCGGGCCGAACTCCAGCAGCGGCTGGCCGACGGCGCGACCCTCGAGGAGATCCGCCCCGAAGCCTACGCCTGCGTCCGCGAAGCCTCGCGCCGGGCCCGCGAGCACCGCCAGTTCGAATGCCAGTTGATCGGCGGCCGCGTGATCGAGGACAACAGCGTCGCCGAAATGCGGACCGGCGAAGGCAAGACGATCGTCTGCTACATGGCCAACTACATGAAGGTGCTGCAGGGCCTGAAGGTCCACATGGTCACCGTCAACGACTACCTGGTGAAGCGCGACGCCGAGTTCTGCCGCCCGATCTTCGAACTGCTGGGCGTGACGGTCGGCTACATCGCCTCCGAGATGGACTCCTACGGCGAAGGGGCCCGGGTCCGCCAGCAGCACTACGCCTGCGACATCACCTACGGCACCAACAGCGAGTTCGGCTTCGACTACCTGCGCGACAACATGAAGACCAACCCGGCCGACCTGGTCCAGGGCGCCCAGGACTTCGCCGTCGTCGACGAGGTCGACTCGGTCCTGATCGACGAGGCCCGTACGCCGCTGATCATCTCCGGTCCGGCCCACGACGACCTCGGCAAGTACTCGCAGGCCGACACCGTCGCCCGCGCGATGATCGCCCGCCAGCGCGAGGTCAACCAGCAGTTCGCCGGCCGGATCGAGCAGGTCCTGGCCGAGACCCCCAAGCAGGTCCAGGACGAGCCCAAGTTCCGCGACGGCATCAACAAGTTCAAGGCCGACCCGATGTGGCTGACGGCCGAGGAAGCCGAGGCGATCGGGCACACGCTCTACGTCGTCGTCGAACTGGACCGCAAGTCGGCCCACATGACCGAGCACGGGGCCAAGTTCGCCCAGCAGCAGCTTGGCATGGGCACGTTCTACGAAACCCGCAACATGAACTGGCCGCACTACATCGACAACGCCCTCAAGGCGCACCTCTGCTACCAGCGCGACAAGGAATACGTCGTGCAGGAAGGCAAGGTCGTGATCGTCGATGAGTTCACCGGCCGCCTGATGGTCGGCCGCCAGTGGTCCGACGGTCTGCACCAGGCCGTCGAGGCCAAGGAACGCGTCCAGATCAAGCAGGAATCGCAGACCCTGGCGAGCATCACGCTGCAGAACCTCTTCAAGCTCTACCGTCAACTGGCCGGCATGACCGGTACGGCCATGACCGAAGCCGAAGAGTTCATGAAGATCTACAAGCTCGAAGTGATCTCGATCCCGACCAACAAGCCGATCCGCCGGATCGACTACAACGACAAGCTCTACAAGAGCATCTCCAGCAAGTTCAACGCGATCGTCGAGGAGATCCGCTCGTACAGCCACAACGGCTACCCCGAGGACCCCTGGACGCTCTTCGAGATGCTTCGCGAGGCCCGCAAGCTGCTCAGGAACCAGGCCCGCGGCGACCGCGACAACGCCGAACTGGGGCAGTCAATCGAACTGATCGACGACGCCCTCAAGCAGTTCAACGAAGGCAAGGGCGACCCGTCGGCCATGCAGCAGACCTACCTGCAGCTTGCCGGCGAACACGTCGGCGGACGACCCGTGCTGGTCGGTACCGTCTCGGTCGAATCCTCCAAGCAGCTCAGCGATGCCCTGACGCGGACCTACGGCGTCGAGCACGAGGTCCTCAACGCCGAGAACCACGCCCGCGAAGCCGACATCATCCACAAGGCCGGACAGCAGCACGAACGCACCACCGGCAAGAAAAAGAAGATGGTCGGCAACGTCACGATCGCCACCAACATGGCCGGGCGCGGCACCGACATCGTTCTCGGCCCCGGCGTGGCCGACATCGGCGGCCTGCATGTCGTCGGTACCGAACGCCACGAGAGCCGCCGGATCGACAACCAGCTTCGCGGCCGCTGCGGACGCCAGGGCGACCCGGGCAGTTCGCGCTTCTTCCTCAGTTTCGAAGACGATCTGATCAAGCTCTTCATGGGCGAGTGGCTGCTGAAGATGCTCAACCGCTTCGCGCTCGAGGAAGGCGTCCCGATCGAACACCGTTCGCTGACCAGCGGCATCGAGCGGGCGCAGAAGAAGGTCGAGGAACGCAACTTCGGCATCCGCAAGAACCTGCTCGAATACGACGAGGTCCCCGACCAGCAGCGCAAGGAGTTCTACGAACTGCGCCGCCGCGTCCTGGTCGGCGAGGATCTCAGCGGACTGATCTGGGACATGCTCGACGAGACCGTCCGCGACGAGATCAACCGCTACCTCGATCCGCAGTATCCCGCCAACTGCGCCGCCGACTGGGTCGCCAGCACCGTCGGCGTCAACGTCGAAGCCGAGAAGCTCGACACCAGCGAGATCGAAGTCCTCAAGGTCGATGTCCGCGACCAGGCCGACGCCGAGCTGCGCGGCAACGTCTCGCGGACGTTCGGCGAATACGTCGACCCGACCCTCGAAGTCGAGGAATGGGACCTGCGCGGGCTGGTCAACTGGGTCGAGCAGTACAACCTCAAGATCAGCCAGAACGAGGTCAAGCAGAGCGATCCGCACGAACTCGAGCAGCGGATCATCGAAGCCGCCATCGTCCAGCTTGAAGGCACCGACTGGACCGGCCTCGCCAGCTTCGTCGACCCGCGCTTCGGTCGCCGACGACTGGCCGCCTGGGCCCACGACAAGTTCGGGCTCGAACTCGACGTCGACGAACTGACCAACAAGGCGCCCGAGGAAGTCGAGCAGATGCTCGGCGAACGCATGCGGGCGGCCTATCGCGAACGCGAAATCGAGTACCCGGTCGTCGCGATCATCGAGTACGCCCTCCGCCAGGCCGGCAGCAACCGCAACGTCTTCTATGAACAGGTCGCCCGCTGGGCCAACCGCAAGTACGCGCTCGACCTGACCTACGAGCACTTCGCCGGCAAGGAACCCCAGCAGGTCTTCGACGAGCTGCGCGGCCTGAACGCCGAGTACCTGACCAACGGAAAGCTCGACAGCGAGATCGACGCGGCCATGGACCGGCACGCCGGGGACGAACTGCTCGCCTGGGCGCGGGAACGGTTCGGACGGATGGCCGAACAGGCCGACCTGTCGCCCGAGCAGTCCGACCTGCGTTCGCGCCTGCATCGCTGCGGGTACGAGATGCTCCGCTTCGAACTGACCCAGATCGAGCGGATGGTCCTGCTGATGACCTTCGACCAGGCCTGGAAGGACCACATGTACGCCATGGACCTGATGCGGACCGGCATCGGCTTCCGCGGCTATGCCGAACGCGATCCCAAGATCGAGTTCAAACGCGAAGGCACCCGCCTGTTCAACGAGATGATGAGCAACATCCGGGCCCGCGTCACCGACCTGATCTTCAAGGTCGGGGCCGTCGACCCCGGCGCCGCCGGCGAAGGACCCGACGCGGGCGTCCCGGCCGAACCGCAGCCGCCCAGCCTCGCGCCGCAGATGACCGCCACCCACGCCGACGCCACCGGCGCCGGCTTCGCCCAGCCGCCTCCCCCGCCGCAGGCCCAGGGCCAGCAGGGCGGCGGCGACATCACCGGCCAGGGCGGCCAGATGCCCGAGACGCCACCTCCGCCGACCACCTTCAAGCGCGAGCAGCCCAAGGTCGGCCGCAACGACCCGTGCCCGTGCGGCTCAGGCAAGAAGTACAAGGCCTGTCACGGGAAACGCAAGCCGGGATAAGGGGGCAGGGAAGAAGGGAACAGGGACGACAGAAGGGAACCGGGAACAGGGAACAGGGAACAGGGGGACGCCG
This sequence comes from Phycisphaerae bacterium, assembly GCA_030428945.1. Classification (GTDB taxonomy): domain Bacteria; phylum Planctomycetota; class Phycisphaerae; order UBA1845; family Fen-1342; genus JAUIEC01. Next base: position 16,839 of record JAUIEC010000009.1, read on the forward strand.
GGCTCCCTGCTTACTTGCTTACTTGCTTACTTGATTACTTGCTGACTGGCTCTGGCTGGCTGCCCGTTCGCGTCGCAGGCGTTGCATCTCTTCCTGCTGGCGCATCTGTTCCCGCTTGGCGGCTTCCTCGGCGGCCTTCTCGGCGGCTTTTTCGCGTACTTCGGCCAGGCGTTGCTCGTACTGATCGAGCATCGCGCTGCGCCCGTCGCGGGTGGTCAGGCTGGCGAGGACCAGCATCGCGGCGGCACCGGCCGCGCAGAGGGTAATGGTCAGCAGCAGCACGGCGGCGGCATCTCCCGGGCACGTCGACAGCGTCCCGGGGCGGACCGGGACTCTGATCCTATCGGTAGGGCGGGCGGCGGCATGAAATTCGGCGTCGGGGTTTGGTTGCGGGCACTCTCGGCGTGCACTAGGATGCCGCTCGGAGTACTCCAGACCGCCACCCCCGGCAGGCCCGATACGTCATGGCAACGGCTACACAAATGATGGTTTCGCAAGGTATTACGGATCTCAAACGCCTGATCCACGACGTCCCGGATTTCCCCAAACCGGGGATTGTCTTCAAGGACATCACCCCGCTGCTCTCGGACCCCGCCGGCCTGCCGCTGGCGGTGGAGCTGATGTGCCAGCCGTTCCGGTCCAGCCGCATCGACGCGGTCGTCGGTGCCGAGTCGCGCGGCTTCATCTTCGGGACCTCGGTGGCCAGCGCCCTGTCGGTCGGCTTCGTCCCGATCCGCAAGCCCGGCAAGCTGCCGCGGCAGACCCGGGCGCATTCCTACGATCTGGAGTACGGGTCCGATACGCTCGAAATCCACGCCGATGCCCTCCGGAAGGGGCAACGCGTCCTGATCGTCGACGACCTGCTCGCCACCGGCGGAACCCTCGCCGCCTGCCTCCAGCTCGTGCAGGCCTGCGGCGCCGAGGTGGTCGGACTGGCCGTCCTGATCGAACTGCTGGAACTCGACGGACGGAGCCGCCTTGGTCCGGCACCGATCCACAGCGTTCTGGCGTACTAGTCGGCCGCCTCCGCCCGGGAGTGGCTAACTGTCTGTCAAGTAAGGATTTATTTGTCGTGTCGCGTGGATTTGCCCGCGGGACACTGAGGAAGGTTGATCGGGTCCGCACAATAGAGTGTAAGCAGGTTGATCCGCACAGGATGCATCACCAACCGCCTTGCACCCGACGACCCGGGAACGCTGACCTGGGAATACGGAGTTCGCTTGTGAATCGCGCTGTTCGAATGGCAGGATGTCTCGCGGCCTTGACGCTGGGCTCGATGTTATCGGGTTGTGTCTTCCTCGGAGATCTGCTGGCCCCCGACGTGGCCGCCTCGCTCGGCGTCCCCGCCCCCGCGCAGTCCATCGGGAGCGTCGTCGTTCGCGTCAAGAACGACACCACCCAGCAGGCCGTCCTCAGCGTCCTCGCCGGCGGCGTCACCGCACCGGCCAACCTGTCCGCCGATACCGCCGCCGGGGGAAGCGAGAACTTCGTGCTCGACTGCCCGGTCGGATTCGTCCGACCAGCGGGCGTCGCGGCCGGCGTCTCGGTCAGCGATCTGAACTCGGCCGCCGCCTCGGTGATCGCGGCCGATGGCATGACGATCGACGTCACCTACACGGGTTCGACGCTCGAGTCCGACGCGACGTTCGACTGCGGCGACGTGATCGAGGTCAGCCTGGTCCAGACCGGCACCGACATCGCGGCCGCCAACTTCGCCATCATCGTTCAAGTCATCAAGGGGTCCTGACATGGCACGTACCAGCACGATCCTGATGACACTGCTCGGACTGCTCGGGACCGCGGGCTGCATCAGCCCGCTGGAGATCTTCTCCGACGACTTCCTGCGGGCCTTCGGTGCCGTGCCCTCGGCCGCTTCGCTGCCGGGTGAGGCGCCCAGCCTGGTCATCGGCGTTCAGAACGACACCGGCCGCGTGATCGAGTATCAGCTCAGCTTCCGCAACAGTGCCGGCGAGATCGACGTCCGCAGCGGCGCCCTGCCGGCGACCGGTGACGGTGTCGTCGTCAGCACGGCCCAGTTCTGCCCGGTCACGGAAGTCACGCTTGGCGATGTTTCCAACCTGAGCGCCACCGGCGCGGTCGTTCGCCTCGGCACGGGGCTGGCGACCGACCCGTTCGTGCAGGTCGAGCCTTTCGGGATCCTGCTCCAGGAAGGTGTCCAGTTTTCCTGTGGTGATCGGATTACGTTCCGGGTCGCCACGTCCTCGGCAACGCCCTCGGGTTACCGGGTCTTTGCTACGATTGAACGCCCCGGCTCCTGAAAAGGCAGCCAGACGAAGTGAGGTTGATTGTGAAGCAGAGCAAGCTTGGCGCGGTGTGTTTCGGCCTGCTGTCGATGCTGGCCATTCAGATGGGCGGCTGCCCCGTGGCCGGTACCTCGGCCCAGGTCATCGCCGGCACCACCGGTGACACGAACCGACTCGGCTCGGTGGCCTCGGTGAACGTCCTGTCGCCGGTCGTCTCCCTGTCCCTGGCCGGCGGCTCCCCGGTCGAAGTCAACTGGACGGCCATCGCGACCACCAACTTCGCGGTCGTGAACGTCTTCTTCGACCTGGACACCGATCCGGACAACGGCAACGAGGTTGTCGGCGTCTCGGGGCTGGGACTCAGCAACACCAGCGCCGTGCTCGACACGACGCCGCTCGAGGCCGCCACCTACAACGTGGGTGTGGTCCTGCTCGAGTCGAACGAGATCGCCGCGGTCGGCTATGCCTCCGGGCAGATCCTGATCAACCAGCGTCCGGAGCTGACCTTCACTTCGCCGCGTGACAACGTCGCGTTTGATCGCACGATCGACGTGCTGCCGCGCTTCGATGTCAGTTGGACGCTCAGCGATCCCGACAGCACCTCCGTCGTCCAGATCTTCCTTGACCCGGACGAGACGCCCAACGGCAACGAGTTCCTGCTCCGCGAGAGCGAGAACCAGGCCGGCGACAGCTTCACGTTCAACCTGCCCGCCTCGAGCTTCGAGGCCGGCTCGTACCGCATCCTCGCGATCGTCTCCGACAACGTTTCCGATGTCGCCTTCTACGCGCCCGGGCGGATCCGCCTTCGCAGTCGCCTGGCCGGTGTGATCGACCTGCGCGATCACGGCACCGACTCCAGCCCGGTCGAGGGGGCGGTCTTCGGCGGGTTCAACCCGCGCGACAACGCCGGCAGCCTGGTGGACGGCCTTGGCGACTTCGACGGCGACGGCGTCAACGACTTCATGATCGTCGCCCAGTTCGGCAAGCCCCGCTTCCAGTTCAGCGCCTCGCGCGAGGGCGTCGGCGAAGCCTACCTCGTCTACGGACGAACCCGGCGCTACTCCGGCGACATCAACCTGAACTCGACCGGAACCCTGTTCCGCGGCGAAGTGATCGCCGGCGTCGACGAGATCGCCAACCCGGTCCGGCCGAGTCGCGGCATCACCGATGTGGCCGTGCTGTCCGACTGGGACCGTGACGGCGTTCGCGAACTCGCCTTCGGGATTCCCTTCACCGACTCGTTCGCGATCAACCAGTTCGATTCGGGCGGCTACTTCCGCACCGGCGGTGTGATCGTTTCGGCCGGCTTCAACTTCTTCCCGGACCTCGGCTTCCCGGGCGGGAAGGTGCTGGCGCTCTCCGAGGTCGGCTCCGGACCGCACATCAGCAGTGCCGACACGCCTCAGTGCCCGCACACGTTCCTCGGCCCGAAGGTCGGAACGGCCACGGATGGTGGCGGCGTGACCAACTTCTGGCGTTATTTTGCCACGGCCATCCCGCTTGCTGGTGACGGACCCACCGCGCAGGGCTGCCGCCTGACCTCCAACGAGTTCGGCGATCAGACCGGCGAGTCGATCTCCCGCTACCAGTTCGATTCGCTCGTGATCTCCTCGCCGAACCGCGATCCGATCATCAGCGACGTGCAGGGCGTGACGCCCTCGATCGAGGGGGCCGGCGTGGTCAGTGTCTTCTTCACCCGGACCGAGGGTGGTTTCCCCTGGCGAACGGTCAACGCGCCGCCGGCCGGTGGTGACTACCTTGGTGTCGGGGAACCGACCTTCATCAACTTCCTGCCGCAGGAAGGACCGTACTACTACATCTTTGATGATTACCGCGTCGACCAGAACACGCTCGAGTTCCTGACGCCCGGGTACTTCACCGACAACGACAACGCGGCCCAGCCCTGCACCCGCGACGTGCACCCCGACGTCCCGCGGGCCGACGGCAGCAACACCGTCCGCATCCTCGGCAGCGACGTGGGCGGTCGACTCGGCAACGCCGAAGGGATCGACGACTTCAACGGCGACGGACTCGAGGATCTGCTGATCGGCTACCCGCTGCAGAACGGCGGTGACGGCGCGGTCTACATCGTCTTCGGCCGCCTGCGCGGCCTGCTGGTCGGTCCGGTCGGACGCTTCGGCACCCAGATCGAGGTCGACGAGATCGAGAACTCGCTCCGCACCGACACCGGTGACGAACGGGTCATCGACGGCATCCGGATCGCCGGAACCGACGGCGCCCGGCTCGGATCCACCCAGGACGCGCTCGGCGACTTCAACGGCGACGGCCTGCCTGACATCGTGGTCGGCTCGTCCCTGATCAACCAGCGGCGGGGCGGGGCGGTCGTCGTCTACGGTTCGCCGGATCTGATCAACGTGACCTCCGATGACCTGACCATCGACTCGCTGACCGCCCGCGGACTGGCCACCACCTTCGTCGGCCAGGAAGTCGGCGACCAGGCCGGGGCCCGCGTGGCGGCCGCCGGCGACATCGACGGTGACGGCATCCAGGACCTGCTGGTCGCGGCCCCGGAGCGCAGCGTGCGTCTCGACCGCGACATCGACGGCGTGCTGGACATCGACCGCCAGCGGTGCGGCGTGGTCTACCTGATCTACGGTTCGCCCGATCACGTCGGCAAGACGCTGAACCTCTCGCTCGTCGGAACGCCCGAACTTCCCGGTGCGGTCTTCGTCGGACGCAACAGTGGCGATCAGCTTGGAGCCGCGATCGGGTCACAGCTGGACCGGGCCCGCGGCATGGCCGGTGTCGGCGACACGGACGGCGACGGCTTCGGCGATCTGCTGCTCTCGACGCCCGTGGCCGCCCCCCGGCAGCGGGTCGAAGCGGGCGAGGCATACCTGATTTACGGCGCGGGTGACTAGGAGTTGACTATGCGGTTCCCGGCAATTTCACTGATCCTTCTCGCGCTGCTGTCCGGCTGCACGCTGGTCAGCCCGCTGACCGGCCCCAACGCGTTCCTGACGCTCGCCGAGCAGTTCGGGGCCGAGTCGCTCGCCGAGACGGACGACGACGACACCACGACCGGCGGGTCGGGTACGACCGTCGACCTCCCGTTCCGCCTGTCGATGGACCTGACGCTGGCGAACAACGCGACCGACGTTGACCTGGAAGTCTCCGTCGCCGCGTGGGTCCTGCCCTCCAGCCTGCGGACCACCGAGCAGGAGGACTCGCTGTTCAACGACGGTTACGTGCGGGTCAACCAGCGACTGCGGATCGGCGTGCTGGACATTCCGGAGGGGTCCTTCATCCGGGACGGCGGCGGCTTCGCCGGGGCCGAGGCCATTACGATTGCCGGACCCGGGGATGGCGGCAACGCCACCGAGGTGGTCCGGACGATGGTCACCCCCGACGTCCTGCTGATCTTCAAGGAAACGCCCCGGTCCTGCGAGTCCGTCGCCTTCGAGTTCACGCAGGGAGGCGAACCGATCCTCGGCCAGATCATCCGCAATGACACCACCCTCGGGGCCACCAACGCCGGCGGCCGCAAGACCTATGCCCAGGTGGACGCCTACCAGTGCTCGCCGTTCGAGCCGGGTCTGTACTTCCGGGCCGGTGGTGGCGCCCGATCGGCCAATGAGTACTTCGAAGGCCAGTCGGTCCGCGTGGACTTCATTCGCGGCGTTGCTGATAACGGCAGCGCGGCTTTCGTGTCGATAGAATAGGAAGGGAGGGTTTGATCATGGACAAGCGCATCGCAGCCCTGCTGCTGACCGGATTCCTGCTGGCTCCGGCGCTGGCGCAGACCGACGACATTCCGCCTCGCACGCAGGTCGTGTCCTGGACGGTGTTCCGCCCGACGACCGGCGAGACCTTCTTCTTCTGCGAGGATTCGCTGATCTCGCCGTGCCCCGGACCGGGCATCGTGCAGGCCCAGAACTTCCAGCACGAGGAACTCGACCTCGTCCAGATCCGCCTGCGGATCACGGACTTCGACTGGGACATCGCCCTCGAGGAACTGAACGCCACCGAAGTCGGCATGGACGAAGACATCCCCGAGCCGCCCGACTACGACGACGTCTACGTCGGCACCTACATGATCGGGAACTTCGACGCGCCCGCGGCCCCGCTGATTCCGGAAATCTCGGTCTTCTGGCCGGCCGACCTGGTCGCCCTCGAGCCCAACACGCCGCTGCTGTTCCTGCGCAGCGAGGAACTCGCCCAGTTCTTCGGCTCCGACTCCGAAGACATGAACGGCTTCACGCCGACCCAGGACTTCACCTTCGGCAGCGACCCGCCGCCGTTTACCGACCTGACGATTTCGCTGCAGATCCCGGCCTTCGTCGGGCAGGACCAGACCCGCCTCGAAACCGGCGTCGGCTTCGACATCGCCTACCTGCTGTTCATCGATGTCTCCAACGAGGATGACCCCGACGAATCGTCGCTGTTCAACGTTCCGGCCGGAGTTTCGCGCAACATCGTGCAGATCGGCGCCATTCAGAGTCCGGCCCTGGCACCGCCCAACCCGCAGGCCATCGCCGACGCCAGCGCGTCGGCCACCCTGGTCGCGTCGGGCACCCGCGTCACCCTCGACGGCAGCGGCAGCTTCGACAGCACCAATACCGGGATTGATCCGGACGATGACCGCATCCTCGAGAAGGACACCCTGACGTACGTCTGGGAGTGGGTCTCCGGCCCCGTCCGCGTCGATCCGGTTCAGACCTCGTCGGAAGATCCGCTGGCGGATGTCGTCCTGACCGCGCTCACACCGACGGACGGCAGCAATCCGTACGTCTATCGCCTGCTGGTCGATGACGGCGTCAACGCCATTCCCAATGCGGCCACCGTCGAAATCGAAGTCGTCGGCACGCTGCCTCCCAATCAGCCGCCGACGGTCAGCATCGTCGGGCCGGGCGCCCCGGTCCTGGCTGGCGAGACGGTCACCCTCGACGGCAGCGGCTCGGCCGACCCCGAGGGCGGCGATCTGAAGTTCCGCTGGGTCCAGACCAACGCCCTGGGCGGCGAACTGGAGCAGGCCGAGGTCAACGACGTGTTCCAGCCGCTGTCGGGCCTCGACGGACCGACGGCGACCTGGCAGGCGCTGATCCCCGGGCGGTACTACTTCCGTCTGCTGGTCAGTGACTCCGGCTTCACGAGTTCGACCCGGTTCACGGTCGACGTGATCGAGCCGCTGGTGAACGGCCAGCAGTTCGTCTTCGAGGATCTGAACGCGGCGGCCAAGGACCTGGCCGGCCTGGACGGTTCGGTTCCCGAGTCGCCGCGGGACGTGCCAAATCCGACGGCGCACGTTCTCATCGGCGTCCCGCACCACTGCGGGTTCGGCATCCTGATGCTCGGCTTCACGCCGCTCGGCATGATCGCCCTGCGCCGTCGCCGCTGATCGGCACCGGCAAGTCAGAAGAAACGAAGACGCCGCCTGCTTCACCCGAAGCGGCGGCGTTTTCTTTTTCGTCGCAAGGAAACAGGAGACGGAGAACGGGACCGCCGCGCAACGCACGAGCACGGCCGAACGGGCCTTAACGCCCGGGCGCCTTTGCTTCGTTTCGCGTGCGCTCCTTGGGCCTGGTCTTCCAGCGCTGGTGGACCCACAGGTACTGTTCGGGTGCGGCTCGGATCAGGCGCTCGAGTGCCGCTGCGTACGTGTCGGTGATCCACTGCAGCGGGCTCTCCTGCGCGTCCCATTCCTCCGGCTGAATGATCCGCTCGACGTCGATCCGGTAGCGGAAGCCGCGCCCGACGCGCGTGGCCGCGCCGACCACGATCGGGACCCGGTGCCGCATCGCCAGCAGTCCGATCGACTTGTACCAGGCCGCCTTGCGATTGAAGAAGTCCGCGAAGACCGCCTTGCGGCCGGCGTCCTGGTCGGCGATGAAGCAGAGCGTCTCACCCTCGGCCAGGATGTCGTCGGCCCGGTTCATCGCGCCCTTCTTGAACAGCAGCGACAGTCCGCTGGCCTCGCGCGTCGCCACCAGGTAGTCGTTGATCAGCGGGTTGTCGAGCGGGCGCATGATCGACACGAGCGGCAGCCCCAGTTCCGCGATCGTGAATCCGAGCAGTTCGTAGTTGCCGAAGTGCGGCGTGATCATGATCGTGCCGCGCTCGCGGAGCAGTTCACGGATCGCGGGCCCGATCGCGCCCAGTTCGACGTGGCGGGCCCAACTCCACTTGTTGATCAGCCGCGGGGTCATGACCAGTTCGACCAGGTAGAGCTGCGCGAAGTGCTGGAACGAGCGCCGCGCCAGGCGCCGCAGACTCGCTTCGTCGAGTCGATCGCCGAGGGCCGGCCGCAGGTTCGCCAGGGCCCGCTCGCGATGCCGTCGCGAGATCGACCACCAGATTCGACCGAAGAGGCGCCCGCTGCGCAGGTTCGTCTCCATCGGGAAGCAGCCGACGATCATCGCCCAGTAGCGCAGCGCGAAATACAGCAGCAGTTCGCGGACGGCGGCCGATCGCGACGGCGCCTCGGCCCAGGCCCGGGCAAAGTCGATCCGGCGCGGCTTGCGATTCATGGCGACCCGCTGGGCCCGCTCGTCGGCACCAGCGGCGTCTCATCGGACGCGAGCCGGGCGGAGAGTTCATCCGCTCTGCGGGCCAGGCCCTGCCGCTGCCTCTCGGTGAACCCGAGCGCGGGAGGTTCCCAGTCCGGCGGGCGGTTCCCGAAGACCACGTGGCGGTGATCCAGTCGCCCGACGCCGCTGGTCAGCCAGACGTGGATCGGCGGCATTTCCTCGCCGCGGGCGGCCAGTTCCTTTTCGGCGATGTGCCGGAACAGCGCGTACTGCATGATGTCCGCGACCATCAGCACCGGCTCGTCCTGCCTGAGTCGCGCCAGCATCTCCTGGCCGTACTTGCGCCGTTCGAAGAGCGGGTCGCGGCGTCCGTCCTGCATCGCCAGCATGTCAAGCTGCGAGATCAGTCGCGGGAACCGCAGGTCCGAGTACCAGATCACGCGCGGGTCCTGGTGGGCGATGCTGACCAGCCAGTCGTGCTGCTCGGGCGTCAGCTTTTCACGCAACTGCGACGCGATCGCCCGGTAGGGGCCCTGGTGCTCCAGCCGCGGAATCAGGTTCGGCCAGATCCACGCGAAGACCAGCCAGGTCGTCACCACCAGCGCCCCGAACGAGGCGTTCGTCCGACGCCGGAAGAACAGCCCGGCCGCGATCACCGCGCCGACCCCCAGCACGATCCCGGCCACCAGGGCCGGCCGCCACAACTGCTCCCACGGGAACAGCGTGACCATCTCGGTGCGTTCGTAGAGCTTGTCGAGCCCCTTGTGCAGGCCGAAGAGCATGGCCGGCACCAGCAGCACGACGGCCGCGAGGGCGACGCCGCGCAGACGCGGGTTGCCGGCCCGCCGCGGGTCGAAGAAGCGGCTCAGCTCGATTCCGAGCAGCATCAGCAGCGGCGGCAGGGCGGGGATGAAGTAGCGGGTCTCCTTGCCGCTGTAGACGGTCAGAAAGCCCAGCAGGCCGATGAACCACAGCCAGAGGAACCAGCGGCCGCGCCGCGCGCGATCGCGCTCAGTGCGCCGGAACGGGACGGCCAGGGCGCCGAACACGGACAGGCTGAACGGGAAGGTCAGGGCGAGGGCGAGTCCGACATAGAGCAGGTAATACCACCACGCGTCGGGCTGGTCGGACAGGTTCGGGAGGGCTCCGGTTCCGCGGTCGACGAACTCGACCCGCCAGCGATCCAGGATGATCGGGTAGCGCCGCACGATCGCGACTGTCCACGGCAGCCACGGCAGGCAGAACAGCACGAGTCCGACCAGGTGCCAGATGCTGCCGAGCGCCCGCCAGCGATTGCACAGCACGACGTACAGCACCAGCGGCAGGCCGATGAAGATGATCGGTACGGGAATCTTGTAGAGCATCGCCAGGCCGGCCAGCAGGTATCCGCTCAGCCAGAGCCACGCCCGCGGTGCGGGCCGCTCCTCCTCGGAAGCGTGCCACAGGCAGGCCAGCGAGGCCGCCATCAGCGCCGCCAGGGCCGGGTCGCCACTGGCCCGGTGCGACCAGACCAGGCTGCCTATCGTGCCGCAGGCGACGAATCCGGCGAAGACGCCGGCCCGCAGTCCGGCGATGCTGGTCACCATCCAGAAGCAGGTCATCGTCAGCAGGACCAGGCCGAGCGCGTTCGGCAGTCGGACCGCGAACTCGGTCACCTCGCCGCCGGTCGCCCAGGCCGCCAGGCAGACCGCCCAGTACGGGCCGGGGCTCTTGGCCGTCCGCACTTCGCCGGAGAACTGCGGTGTGATCAGTCCTTCGAGTCCGTTGGCACGAACCTGCTCGACCATCTCACGGGCGGTCTGGGCAACCCAGGCGTCCGACTGTTCGAAGTAGGCCGGCGCATCAAGCTGGTACAGGCCGAGCAGCAGCGACCAGCCGAGCAGCGCCGCCGCCCAGCCCCAGGCCGCCATCGTGTTGTGGCCGCTGTCCAGGTCCGCCGCTGGCGGCGCGGGGGAGGTGCTCATGCCCCGCCGGCTCCCGGCGCCGAGGCCCGGGCCAGCGGGCCCTCCATCGCCTGGTTGATCTTGCCCATGACTTCCAGGTAGTCCGCCTGGGCCCGCATCATGTCCTTGAGCGTGTCCTGGCTGGCCATCTTTCCTTCACAGGCCGCCAGTTGCTGCTTCAGGTCCGGCTCGATCGGCTGGTTGGTCGCCTGCAGTTTCTGGACCTGTTCGGCCACGCCCTGGTACTCCATCAGCATCTGCTGGGCTTCTTCGTCTCCGCGAAGCCGCTGCTGGGCCGCGAGGAACGCCTGCACCTCGGGTTGAGCGACGATCGCTTCGCCCAGTTGCTGGGCCTGCTTCAGGACGGCTTCGAGGTCGGACATCGGTTCACTCCATGAATCGGGTTTCGACGATTCTAGCGGCCGCTCGTCGACTTCGCACCCGCTCGCGTATCATGCCGGCACCCGTCCGTGCGTACCGCCCGCGAGGATGACCGATTCGAACCCCGGCTCTGGCTTTGCTGCTGGTGATGCTCGCCGCCTCGTCGGGGTGCGTGCTCCGGGTGCGCCCGCCGGTCGACCCGGCCGCGCCCGTGACGGTCTTCATCGCCGACTACGGCCAGCATGCCAGCCTGATCCTGCCGCGCGGCGCGCGTTCGGCGGCCGAGTTCGCCTACGGCGAGTGGGGCTGGTTCGCGCTGGGGCGCCAGGGGTGGTACCGGGCGCTGCCGGCGATCGCCGTGCCGACCCCCGGGGCCCTCGGAACCCGTGACCTGAACGTCCCGCCGAAGCTCGAGCAGATCCGCGCGGTGCTGCCGGTCGAACACCTGCACGCGGTGGTCGTCTCGCGCGAGAAAGCCGAAGCGCTGCTGGCCCGCTTCGATCTGCACCTGGCGGCCCGCGGGAAGGACGAGGTCTACAACGCCGACCTCGGCCTGCGGTTCGTTCCGTACCCCGTGCCGTACTGCCTGCTGTGCCAGTGCAACTCGCTGGTGGTCAACTGGCTCCGCGAACTGGACTGCAGCGTCCAGGGCCTCTCGCCCACCGCCCGGTTCGTCGTCGACAACGGACAGGGAGAGTGAAAACGTGAACGGGTGAAAGTGTGAAAGGGGTCGGCCGACACGCGACAGGCCCTCTTTCACCCTTTCACTCCTCCACCTTTTCACTCTCTAGAGTGAGTGCGGTCTGCAGGGCCGGATCGTGACCCGCGAACCAGTCGGCCATCGTCATCGGGGTGGCGATGTCGGGCTCCAGCGTCAGCGGATCGTCCGCCAGTTGCGTGAAGTAGTTCGTCGAGTAGACCACCGTCAGCCCGCAGTTCGGCAGGCGGAAGGTCCGCACTTCTCCGAAGTGGTTCGGCTTCTGCCCGGTCGGTTCGCCGATCAGCGTGCCATCGGTCCAGCGACGGAATTCGAGCGCGTTGTTCAGGGCCGACGAGAACGTGTTCAGCCCGATCAGGCAGAACAGGCGCCCCTCCGCGTTGATCGGCCGGCGGGCGAGACCCTTCAGCAGCGGCCACGCGACGAGTTGATTGCCGCCGCCGTTGCGCCGCAGATCGAGAATCACCCGCTCGATCCGCTCGTCGGCCAGCAGTTCGAAGATCTCGTCGGCGAACGTCCGCATCGGCCGGTCCGGATCCTCGCGGCACTTGTTGTAGGCGATGTACAGGGCGTCGTGCCCGGGCACCCGGGCATAGGAATACAGCCCGCCCGTGTGCTCCTCGCTGAGCATCTTCGGCCGCTGGTGAACCTCCCAGATCGGCGTCAGTTCGTCGGCCGGGGCGGCGGCCGTGAAGCGGACCGTCCGTCGCCGTTTGCCGCGATCCTCGAGCACCAGGGTGACGGCGTTCGGCGTTTCGGTGACGCCGATCGCCGCGAGGATCTCGGGGAACCGGAAGTAGCGGGCCGCCCGCGATTCGAGCAGGTAGTCGTTCTCGTGCGGGATGATCGTGCCGAGTCGCGCGACCACGTCGGCGACCGGGATGTCGCCGACGGCCACGATCCGGCTGCCGAGCAGGTCGGTCTGGTGTGGCAGGGTGTGGCTGAGGAAGTACCCGTCGGCGAAGCGCCAGACGTCGAGCGGGGCGGCCTGCAGCAGCTTGTCGGACTCGTAGACCAGGCGGGTGTGGGCATCGCCGAGTCGCGTGATCAGCCGGGCCATGCCGACCATCAGGTCCGCATCGGCGACCTGCGCGACCTGCTGCAGCAGTTCCGCGTGCGCGGCGTCGAACTCCGCCTCGGACGCGTAGCGGAACGGGTCCTTGTGCAGGCGCTTCAGGTTGGTCACGAGGTAGTCGATGTCCTGGACCCAGCGCCCGTCCCGGCTGAGCGCCGGATGCGGGGCGGGCGTCGGACGCAGGGCACACCCCGTCAGCAGCAGGGCGACAATCGATAGAACAAACGAGCGTTTCACGAGCGGCTCCCGGAGAAAGGAACCGACATGATGGCGTCAGATCCGGTCGGACTCAAGGCAGGGGCGGGTAGGCTGCTCAGGAAGACACCGCTCAAGCGCTCAAAGGCAGTGGCGCCAGGTTCGGCGTAGGACGCGTGGGCGGCGCTCGGCACTGCCAAGATCGCCGTGGCACACCTCCGGCCTGTGCCGTGTTTACGGTCCCGTGTTCGCCGTGTCTCCTGTTCCCTGTTCCCTGTTCCCTGTTCCCTCGCCGCGTCAGCGGCGCTTGAACTGCCGCTCCAGGTCGGCCAGCGTCAGGTGCAGGGTCGTCGGTCGGCCGTGCGGGCAGTGGCTGCTGCGCTCGGCCATCAGGCGCAGTTCGAGCAGGGCGGTGACTTCGTCGGGCGTCAGCGGGTCGCCGAACTTGACGGCCGCCTTGCAGGCCATCATGTCGAGCAGCTCGTGCAGGACGGTCTCGGCGTCGTAGCGCTGGCCGACTTCCACCAGTCGATCCAGCAGGTCGGTGACGAATTTCGCCCGGTCGACCTTGCCCAGCAGCGTCGGGAACGCGTGCAGCGTGACGCTCTGCGGGCCGCCGGCGGTCAGTTCGATCCCCAGCCGGCTCAGCAGGTCGGCGTGCTGTTCGAGGGCCGCGATCCGGTCCGGGGCGACGCTGACGCTCTCGGCCAGCAGCAGGCGCTGGCTCTCCAGCGGTGCGCTCGTCAGGCGGGCCCGGAACTGCTCGTACAGGATCCGCTCGTGCAGGGCGTGCTGGTCGATCAGCATCACCCCGTCCTCGGTCTCGGCCACGATGTACCTGTTGTGCACCTGCAGCGCCCGGATGACCGGTTTGCCGAGGGCCGCCTCGTGTGAAGGCTCGGGCGCGGCGGTGCTGGTGGGCGGCGGCGACGCGCCGGTCGGGGCCGTCGGGGCGTGCTGCACGCGGTCGCTGCGCGGCGCGGCGTGCTCGTCTCCGCCGACGCGGATCGGCGCGGTCGGCGCGAGCCGTGGCTGGTACGTGCGCGGGGCGCTCTGGAGGAAGTCCGTCAGGGCTTCGCGGACGCGCTCCTGGTCGGCCTCGCGTGTCGTGTGCTGCGTGCGCAGGTTGTGATCGAGGTTGGTGCTGAGGAACTTCTCGCGCAGCGTCGCCAGAACATGACTGTGAACCTGGTTGCTGTCCTGCCAGCGGACCTCGATCTTGGTCGGGTGCACGTTGACGTCCAGTTGCCCGGGATCGACGGTCAGGAACAGGAACACGACCGGGTAGCGCGACGGATCGATCAGGCTCCGGTAGGCACTCTTGACCGCGTGGCCGATGAACCGGTCGCGGACGTACCGCCCGTTGACGAACACGTACTCCCACTTGCTTGAACTGCGCGACTGGGCCGGCGGGGCCACCAGTCCCTCGACCCGCAGGCCGCGGCCCTCGCGCCGCACCGGCAGCAGGCTCTCGGCCATCTCGGGCCCGTAGAAGTCGCCGATCCGCTGGCGGGGGCTGTCGGTCGCCGGCAGGTTGTGCAGCCTGCGCTTCTCGGTCGTCAGCGTGAAACTGACTTCCGGGTGGGCCAGGGCGATCCGGGCAAGCTGCTCGGTGATGTGGCTCGTCTCGGTCTGGTTGGTCTTCAGGAACTTGCGGCGGGCCGGCACGTTGAAGAACAGGTCCCGAACGGCCACGCGGGTGCCGACCGTGGCCTGGTCGGGGACGATCCGTCCGATCTGCCCGCCGTCGATCTTCAGCGTGTGCGCCAGGTCGCTCTCGGCTGTCCGCGTCGTGATCTCCAGGCGGCTGACCGACCCGATGCTGGGCAGCGCTTCGCCGCGGAACCCCATCGTGTGAATGCTGAACAGGTCCTCGTCGCTGGCGATCTTGCTGGTCGCGTGCGGCTGCACGCACAGGGCCAGGTCCTCGGAGGTCATGCCGCAGCCGTCGTCGGTTACCTGGATCAGGGCCCGGCCGCCGTCGTGAATCAGCAGGTCGACCCGCGTCGCCCCCGCGTCCAGGGCATTCTCGACCAGTTCCTTGACCACGCTGGCCGGACGTTCGATGCACTCCCCGGCCGCGATCCGGTTGACCAGGTCGGTCGGCAGTACGTTGATCTTCGGCACGGGCTCTCCTTCGCTTTGCCGGAGTATAAGCTACAATCGACGATCCGCCCCACGACGCGCGGCGGGGCGATGACGACGATTCACACCAGACGGGAGCAGACCGTGGACAAACCGATCGCCTACCTGCGGGACCAGAACAGCAGCCACCTCGACTGGCTGATCGAACTCTGCCGCATCCCCAGCGTCAGCACCAAGAGCGAGCACGCCGGCGACGTCCGCCGCTCCGTCGAGTGGACCCTCGAGAAATGCCGCGCCGCCGGACTCCAGGCCGAGATCCACGAGACCGGCGGCCACCCGCTGGTCTACGCCGAGTGGTGCCAGGCCGGGCCCGACAAGCCGACCTACCTGGCCTACGGGCACGTCGATGTCCAGCCGACCGGCGACCTGAGCCTCTGGGATGCCGATCCGTTCGAGCCGACCGTCAGGGACGAGTGGCTCGTCGCCCGCGGCGCGGCCGACGACAAGGGGCAGGTGCTGCTCTACATCCGGGCCGCCCAGGCCTGGCTGCAGAGCGAAGGTCGCCTGCCGATCAACCTGAAACTGCTGATCGAGGCCGAAGAGGAAATCGGATCGCCGAACCTCGAACCGTTCATCCGCAAGCACGCCGACCTGCTGGCCTGCGACGGCGTGCTGATCTCCGACACCGGCCTGGCCCGCGACGGCCAGCCCGCGATCACCCGCGGCACCCGCGGCATGGTCTACAAGGAGGTCTTCCTCAAGGGCCCCAGCCACGACCTGCACAGCGGGCAGTTCGGCGGGGCCGTCGTCAACCCGGCCACCGCCCTGGCCGAGATGATCGCCGGCCTGCACGACGCCGACGGACGGGTGACGATCCCCGGCTTCTACGAGGCGGCCGACGTCCCGACGCAACAGGATCGCGAGCAGATCGCCGCGCTCGGCATCACCGACGCCGACCTGGCCGCCAACGTCGGCATGAAGCAACTGGCTGAGGGGGAGGGCGGCTACACTCCGCACGAGATGCGCAGCGTTCGCCCGGTGCTGGACGTCAACGGCATCACGGCCGGGTTCCAGGGCGAAGGCGCCAACACGATCATCCCCGCCCGGGCCAGCGCCAAGATCAGCATGCGGCTGGTCCCCGGCCAGGACGGGCCGGCGATGAGCGCCGCGTTCGACGAGCGGATCCGTCAGCTCTGTCCGCCGCAGCTCGAGATGAAGATCGAAACCCACGGCTCGGCCGCCAACGCCTACGTCACGCCGGCCGATCACCCGGCCCTGCTGGCCGCCACGGAAGCGCTGCAGGCCGCGTTCGACCAGCAGCCGGTGTACCTCCGCGAGGGTGGCTCGCTGCCGATCCTGGCGATGTTCCGCGAGGTGCTGAAGGCCGAGTGCATTCTGCTCGGTTTCGCCAGCCCGACCTGCAACGCGCACGGCCCGAACGAGCGGGTCCGCCTGCCGGACCTGGATCGCGGGGCCGAGACGGTCACGCGGCTGCTGGGGCTGCTGGGGAACTGAGTCCGGGCGGCGGGTTGTGGATTCCGGAACGCGGGCGGGGACGCCGGTGTCACACCGGGACTTCGCGCCCGCGAAACCTGCGGTTTTTCCCTCGCGCCCGGGTCCGTTGACCGGCTCCCTTGCGTCGCTCGCTCGTCCGAGTACCATGACGCCCTCTGGGTTTCCGCGGCGCCCTCAGCGAGAACAAACCGGTGAACGTCCCCGACTACTGGTGGCCGTATCTCTATCAGTATGGCGTCGGCCTGGTCATTTTCATGATCGGGATGGTCATGATCCTGCGCTACCGGAGCTGCAACCTCGAGCGGCAGAGTGACCGCTTCTGGTTCGGCGTGCTGGTCTTCGGGTTCATCTGGTACGCCGGCATTCACTTCCTGTGGTACATGGCCGCCCTGTACATCATGCCGGCCGGAGGTGCCGGATGATCGCGCTGCTCGCCCAGGACGCGGCCGCGCCGCAGACCTACGGCACGACGCTCGACTACATCGTGATTGTCGGCTACCTGCTGCTGATACTCGGCTTCGGGAGTTTCTTCGGCCGCTACGCCAGGAGCACGAAGGACTTCTTCTTTTCGGGCGCCAAGTTCAGTTGGTGGCTGATCGGCATGAGCATGGTCGCCACCGGGGTCGGCTCGCATTCGTTCCTGAAGTACGCCGAGAAGGGCTTTGACTTCGGCATGTCGAGCGGCATGTCGTACATGAACGACTGGTTCTTCATTCCGTTCTTCATGTTCGGCTGGCTGCCGATCATCTACCTCTCGCGGGTCCGCTCGATTCCCGAGTACTTCGAACGCCGCTTCAACACGGTCGCCCGGTTCCTCGCGGTGATCGTGATCCTCGAGTACATGGTCGGCTACATCGGCTACAACCTGTTCACGCTGGGCACGGCGGCCCACCAGGTGCTGGGGATCGAGGTCAGCACGGCGATCATCCTGATCTCGGTCATCTCCGGTATCTACATCACGGCCGGCGGGCAGACCGCGGTGATCTTCACCGACCTGCTGCAGGGCTTCATGCTGCTGTTCGCGGGCATGCTGCTGCTGTACCTCGGGCTCGACTACCTGGCCTTCGACGGCGCGTTCACGATCGGGCTGAAGAACCTCTGGACGAACCTGTCGTTGTCCGAGCGGCTGCCGTTCGCGGGATTCAACGAGCCGCAGAACTTCAACTTCGTCGGCGTCTTCTGGCAGGACGGCATCGCCGGGTCGATCACCTTCCTGTTCATCAGCCAGGGCCTGATCATGCGGTTCCTGGCCGCCAAGAGCGTCAACGAAGGCCGCAAGGCGATCCTGTTCAACACCGTCTTCATCCTGCCGCTGAGCATGATCGTGGTCGGCAACGCCGGCTGGCTCGGCAACGCGATGGTCGACATGGGCGTCCTCGACCGGCCCGAGAACGGACGCGACATCTTCGTCGAGGTCGCCACCCTGGTCTGCGTGCCCGGCGTCTTCGGCTTCATCCTCGCCGCGCTCTCGGCCGCGCTGATGTCGACGATCGACACGCTGACCAACGCGACGGCCGCGCTGTTCATCTACGACGTTTACCAGCCGTACGTGAAGAAGAACGCCCCGGACCGGCACTACATGACCGCGGCCCGCTGGGCCTCGGCGATCACGGCGGTGGTCGCGATGGGGATCGGCCTGTGGTTCGCCACCCAGGGCAAGGACATGTACAAGCTGCACGGCCAGTTCCAGGCGTTCGTCACGCCGCCGATCGTCGCGGCCGTCTTCCTGGGCGCGTTCTGGAGCCGCTACACGTCGGCCGGCGCGGTGGCGTCGCTGGCGGGCGGGGTGGCGGCGATCGCGTTGTCGAAGCAGTTCCCGGTGCTGGTCGCGCCGTTCGCGCACGGCGTCGAGCCGGATGCCTTCGGACAGTACAACTACATGACCGCGTTCTTCGGCCTGTTCGCCTCGGCCCTGTTCGGGGTCGTCGTCTCGCTGTTCACGACGCCGAAGAGCAAGGACGAACTGGCCGGCCTGTGGATCGGTTCGATTGACTGGGGTCGTCGCCGCTTCAAGGGCGCCGAGCCGAACTACGAGGTCGGGCAGAAGGTTCACGGGCATCTCAGCATGACCGACGACGGCACGACGCCGTCGACCCGGGCGCTGACCTGCGAGGACCACCACGCCGGACGCTTCCCGGAGCCCGACACGATCGCGCCGCAGATGATGCCCGAGTACCCGATCGTCCGCGTTTCCGAGGAGGACATGCAGCGGATGAAGGCCCACCCCGGCGACCTGCTGTACGTCTGCGACCGCCGCTGGTGGCTCGGCGGGCTCCGCTCGATGCACTGCCGCGCCGGCGAGGCCCACAACCAGCCCGGCCAGGTCTGGGTCAACGCCGAGGCCGCCGACCTTGGCAACCTGCTCTCCAACCGGCCCGTCGTGGTCGAGAAGTTCTTCTGAGGAAAGGGAGCGAGGGAGCAAGGGAGCGAGGGAGCAAGAGGGCGAGGGTGCCCCTTTCTTGAGTGAACGCCGCGTGCCCATCCTCGAGCGAGCGAAGCGAGTGGAAGGGTGGGGGGCTGGCTCGCTTGCGGCCTCTCGCTGGTGCCGGCCGCCTACGACCGCGTCTTGACGCTCACGCTGACGACCCGGCCGCGGCGGACCTTGAACGTCCCGATCAGTTCCGTTCCGTTCGGCCGCGTGCAGACGATCTGGTAGTTTCCGGGGCGGTTGCGCAGGCTCCACTTGCCGTACTTCTTGTAGTCGCGAATCGCTTCGTGCAGCAGCGCCGGCGGAAGCCAGTCGTCTTCGTGGCTTTTCAGCTTCGCCTGAGCGCCGGCCTTGACCAGCGCCGCGAAGGAGTTGAACTTCTGCCGCTGGCTGAACGCCCGGGCGTAGAAGCTCGTGAACTTCGCGACGGTCGCCTCGGCGTACTTGTCCGCGGTCGGGTCCGGGCGCATCGTCGTCCAGTACTGCTTCCACTGAGCCTCGAAGGCCCTGTTGCTGTTCCGCCCGAAGACCGTGTCCCACGCGTTGTGCGGCAGGCTGCCCTTCGAAATCTCTCGGATGTACCGGTTCAGGTGCTCCTGGTATTTGCCGTCGCGGCCGTGTGCCAGGAAGTAGATCATCGACCAGGCCTGGTCGTAGTTGACGATGCTCAGCTCCGCGTTCCACGAGCCGTGCGAGAGCTTCTGCATCTCGTCGATCGAGACGGTGTGCCCGTCCGCGATCCACTTCTGCAGCCGCGCCAGGCGCTCGGGCGGAATCACTCCGGTGACATAGCCGTCACCGGTAAAGACGCTGTCGCCGAAGTACTCGGCCATCCCCTCGTTGACCCAGACCGGGAACGCGCCGCCGATCACGGCGTGCGCGAACTGGTGGAACCCCTCGTGCTGCATCAACTGCCAGGTGCCGGGGTGCCCCTCCGGGCCGGCGACCATCATCAACTGCTTGCCGTCGAACAGCCCGCCGCTGCCCTGGATCCCGCCGGCCGCGTAGTAGGCCTCGCGACTCGAAAACAGGTAGAACGGCAGTCGTTTGCTGATCTTTCCGGCGTAGCCCCGGGTCCGCTCGTAGTAGGCCTCGGCCATCCGCTCGATCCGCAGTTGCGCCTCGGCCGCCCGCTGGCGGCTCAGATCGGTATAGATGTCGTAGTACTTGCTGCGGTACTTCTTCAGCTTCGCGCCCGGTTGTCCCGCCCGCTGGGCATCCGCGCCGCCGACCAGCAGCAGGCCCGCCGCCAGCACCAGGGCCCAGAGACGTACCCGGGTGGCTTTCGCGATGGTTCGCATGACGGTGCCCTCGCTCGATCGACGCATGCCGGCCTCAGGAAACCTCGGTGAGCTTGTTGTCGCACGAGCAGTTCATCTTGCCGCAGCCCGGGCAACCCTCGGTGAACTTGCGGATCGCATCCTGCAGGTCCACACCTTCGACATTCGCCAGCGTGGCCAGCCAGGCCAGCACGTCGGCGAACTCCTCCACCTTATTCTGCTTATCGTCCGTGGCGATCGCGCTGGCCAGTTCGCCGACCTCCTCGCTGAACCACAGGAACGTGCGGGCGGCACCCCGCTTGCGGTCCTTGTCCGAGTACATTCGATCAATCAACTGCTGAAACGCACGGATCTCCATCCCGCTGCTCCTTACGTGATTCTAGGCGTCCGGTAAGTGTCCTAAGAAGGGAGCGAGGGAGCAAGGGAGCCGGGGCGCCAGGAGGGAAGCCGCTGCCCGGCCCCCATTCCCCGGCCGTGGTCCGCGATCGCGCCAGGGGCTTATAACCTGCCCGCAACTTTGGAATCCTTCCGGCGGCCGACTTTCGAATCTCTTCGGGATCGGGTCGAATACAGCCGCGTCATGAGTGCCACCGCCACCACGCCTTCGGACCCGAGCGCCCCGCTGGCCAGCATGCTGACCCGCCTCCGCGAGACCTGCGCCGCACGTGGCGATCACGACAGCCTCCGCCTGGCGGGTGAGATCGCGCTGGCCCAGGCCGCCGTCGCGGACCTCGCCGCCCGACGCCGGCACCCCGAGCGCTCGCTCCAGATCGCGTTGCTGGGTCCCACCCAGGTCGGAAAGAGCACCGTCGCCAATCTGCTGCTCGGCCGCGTCGCCGCCGAAGTCAGTCCGCTGGCCGGCTTCACGATTCACCCGCAGGGATTCGCGGTCGGCGCCCCGGATGGCGACGAGTGGGCCGGCGCCCACTTCGAGGGCTGGCAGCGGGTCAGCCCGCCGGAGTTGTCGCGCGAGCGTGTTGACCAGTTCGTGCTTCAGCGGCAGCCCGACGCGCGCCCGCTGGTTCCGCACGCGCACGTCATCTGGGACACGCCCGACTTCGACTCGTTGCGGGCCCGGAGCTACCTGCCCAGCGTGTTCCGCGTGGCCGCCCTGGCCGACCTGCTCGTGCTGGTGCTCAGCCGGGAAAAGTACTCGGACCTCGCCGTCTGGGAGACGCTGCAACTGCTGGCCCCGCTGCAGCGACCGTTGCTGGTCTGCCTCAACAAGACCGACCCCGCCGTGGCCGACGAACTGGCCACCGCGCTCCGCGGACGCCTGCGCGAGTTCACGCCGCTGCAGGCCGACGCGCCGCTGGTCTGCCTGCCGGCCTGCGCGGATCTCGGCAACCTGCCGCCCGACCGGTGGCCGCCCGAGGTCACGCACCTGCGCGAGCGCGTCGCCGCCACGGCTCGACCGGCCGCGCCGGCGGCCCGCGCGCGGACGACCCGGGCGCTGCTGCGGGCCAACTGGGACCGCTGGCTTGCGCCGGTTCATGCCGAGCACGCCGCGGCCGCTGCCTGGCGTGACAACCTGGACCTCGCGGTGGCCGAGGCCGAGCGGACCTACCGCCGCGACTTTCTCGAACACCCGCAGCGTTTCGACACCTTCCAGCGGGCGATCGCCGAACTGCTGACGCTGCTCGAAGTTCCCGGCGTGGCGGCCACGCTCGGACGGGTCCGGCACGTGCTGACCTGGCCGGCCCGCCAGTTGTTCAGCGGCCGCACCTGGTGGGGCAACCCGCAGCGCCCGCACAGCGCGGGCGGCGAAGAGGTCGTCCTGCGCGACGTGGTCGACCGCCTGCTGCTGCATGTTCAGCACTTCGCCGCGCGGCGGGTCGGCGATCCGGCCGCCGCGCCCTGGTGGTCCGCGCTGCACGCCGATCTCGAGACGCGGGAACCCGACCTGCGGGCCGGCGTCGCCACGGCGATCGAGTCCTACCGCGCGCAGTTCACGGAGCGGATCCAGGCCGCGGCCGACAGTCTCTACGAGGCGCTCCGCCAGCGCCCGGCGCTGCTGAACACGCTGCGGGCCGCGCGGACCACCGCGGATGCCGCGGCCGTTGCGCTGGCAGTGAAGACGGCAGGGCTGGGGGTTGATGCGCTGCTGCTCGCGCCGGCGATGGTCGGTGTCACCTCGATGCTGACCGAAGGGGCCCTCGGTTCGTACATGCAGACCGTCGCCCAGCGGCTGCGCGACGAGCAGATCGACGCGCTGCGTGGCGAAGTTCTCCAGCCGGCCCTGGCGGCGCCGCTGCGGACCCTGCCGGACACGCTGCGCGGCCCGGCGCTGTTCGGCATCACCCCGGACCAACTCCAGGCCGCCGACGCCTGGCTCGCTGCCGGAGACGCGGATGCCTGACCATCGCGAACAACGTCGCGCCGTCCAGCAGTGGCTCCAGCGGGCCGCCGCGCACGGCTGGGTCACGCCGGAACACGAGGCGGCCTTCGCGCAACTCGAATCCGGCCACGCCGAGGAACTGTTCCGCGGCACCGTCCGGCCGCTGGTCGTCGGGCTCTTCGGCGGAACCGGCGTCGGCAAGAGCAGCCTGCTGAATCGACTGGTCGGGCAGCCCCTGGCGCGGACCGGCGTGCAGCGGCCGACCTCGCACGAATTGACCGCCTGGCTGCACGAGGATGTCGACCTGGCGGAACTGCCGGAGGAGCTTCCGGCCGACCGCCTGACCGTCGGTCGACACCAGGATGACGGGCTGCGCGACGTGATGCTGCTCGACATGCCCGACATCGACAGCACGGCCGAGGAGAACCGGGCCCTGGTATTCGAATGGCTGGCCCGGATCGACCTGCTGGTCTACGTCGTCAGTCCCGAGCGGTATCGCGATGACGTCGGCTGGAGCGTGCTGCGGCAGCGCGGCCAGCGACACGGCTGGCTCTTCGCGATGAACCACTGGGACAGCGGGCACCTCACCCAGCGGGACGACCTGGTCCAACTGCTGCAGTCGGCGGGTTTCGGTGACCCGCTGGTGTTCTGCACCAGTTGCCGGACGCCGCCGGGTGAACTGCCGAGTCCGGACGAGTTCGACGCGCTGGTCGCCTACCTGCGCGATCTGCGGGCCGCGCACGAGATCGCCGAACTGACCCGACTCGGGCACGCGGCGCGACTGGCCGACCTGCGCGGCTGGCTGCAGCATGCGCTGGCCGGCCTCGGCCGTCCGGACGATCCCGCGCCGGATGAACTCTGGCAGCAGCACTGGCAGCGCTTCGAAGACAGCCTGCGCGAAGGACTCGACTTTCCGATCCGCACGGCCGCCAGCAGGCTCGCGCATCGCGAGGGCAGCGTCATTCGAGACTGGCTCAGCGCGCTGCGCGGAAGCGGGCCGCCGGCCGAGCAGGGGGGGCCGCTCAACCGCCTGCACGAACTGGCCGAGCAGGTCTGGGACGACTGGGCGGCGACCCGCACGGGGGAGACGCTGGATGCGTTCGAACTGTCGCTGCGTCGCACCAGCCTGGTGCCGCAGCCTCTGCGACAGGCCCTTGCGCCGATCATCGAGGACGCCCCCGGGCAGGCCCGCCGGACGGTCGAGACCACGCTGCGCACGAGTCTCGCCCGCCCCGGGAATGCGCTGCAGCGCGTCGCGCGACGCGGCCTCGGATTCCTGACCGTCGCGCTGCCCGTCGCCGCGCTCGGCTGGGTCGCCTGGGGCGTGCTGCGCGGCTACTACGAGGCCACCACCGGAAGCGCTGCGTATCTCGGCAGCGAGTTTGCCGTGCACAGCGGGCTCGTCGTGCTGTTCGCCTGGCTGATTCCGTTCGGTCTCGACCGCCTGTTGCGCCCGTCGCTCGAACAACTCGTGACGCGCGGACTGCAGGCGGGCGTGGCGGCCGCGCTCGAGCAACTCGCGGAGCGCTGCCGGACCGCGCTGACGGCCGCGCAGCGCCAGCAGGCGGCCCTGCGCGAGAGCGGCACCGAACTGCTCGGGAAACTGACGCTCGGCCGCGGGACGGCCTCGGCCGCGGTGCAGCGACTGCTCGTCACCTCACCGGAATCACACGAACCCTGATCCAGCGTTGCGGAGCGCACGCCCCGATGAAACCTCTTCAGATCGCCTTTGATCCCGAACTGATGCAGCACGATACCGGCGCCGGCTTTGCCGAATCGCCCGCCCGCCTGGCGGCCGTCGAGCGGGCCCTTCAGCGGGGCGGCCTGCTGGCGCGGACCCCGCGCACGCCGGCCCGCGAGATCACCGACGACGAGATCATCCGCGTGCACGCCCCCGAGCACATCGCCCGCCTCGAGGACGCCTGCCGCCGCAACGATTCGTTTGTCGACGAGCAGGATGTGCTGATCTGTCCGCGCAGCTTTCAGCTTGCCCGCCTGGCGGCCGGTTACGTCGTCGATACGACCCGGGCCGTCCTGCGGGGCGAGGCTCGTCGGGGTTTCTGCGGCATCCGTCCGCCCGGGCACCATGCCGAACACAATCGCGCGATGGGCTTCTGTCTGCTGAACAACGTCGCCCTGGCCGCGGCGGCTGCGCGGGCCGAGTTCGACATCGAGCGCGTCCTGATCCTGGACTGGGATGTTCATCACGGCAACGGCACGCAGCATCTGTTCGAGCGCGACCCGGGCGTGCTGTTCGTCAGCATGCACGAACACCCCGACCACCAGTACCCGGGCACGGGTTACGCCGACGAGTGCGGGCACGGCCCCGGGCTTGGCTTCACGCTCAACATCCCGATGCTGCCGGGCTCCGGCGGCGACCTGGTCGAGTACGCCTTCCGCGAGCAGATCCTGCCGCGGGTCGAAACGTATCGTCCGCAACTGATCCTGATCTCGGCCGGGTTCGACGCGCACGCCGACGACCCGCTCGGCCATCTGGAGTGGAGCGACGGCGTCTTCACCTGGATGCTCGAGCGGTTGCTCGCCGTCGCCGACCAGCATACCGACGGTCGACTCGTCAGCGTGCTCGAAGGCGGTTACGACCTCGAAGCGCTCGAGCGCTGTGTCGCACAGCATGTCGCCCGGCTTGAACAGTGAGCGGGTTGACCCGGTGATCGCGCGCGTCGCACGATCGGCCGCGAGAATCGCGGGCAACGCCCGACAGAAAAAAAAGCGATGACCGGATGCGCAGCGCAGAAAAATGGCCCGTCTTCTCCGACCTGAAGACGGGCCTGGTCCAGATTGGCAGGAAGGGCGAGCCGAACAACGTCCTGCCAACCCTTCTTCACACACGTGAAGAAGTCTTTGGCCACGGGTCAAAACCAAAACCCGCCTGAAGGTATTCCCCAATCGGGACAAAAACATTTCGTCCGCCCGGATCGCGGCCTTAACCCGCTGGCAATCCGCCGCTTACCAAGGCTGCCGCGGCTTGAGTTTTTCCGCCCGCCCGTCGAAACTGCCCGGCCATGGCCCGCCTGACCCTTGCCTGCGGAATGCTGCTCGCCCTTGCGGTGATTCTGGTACCGCCGGTGGTCGCCCTCGCCACCGCGCTCAGCGGAGACCTCGGCGGGCTTGAACTCGCCCTGACACCCCGGCGACGCGACCTGCTGCTCCGCGGATGGCGACTCGCCCTCATCGCCGCCGCGCTCGCCCAGCCCCTCGGCGCGCTGCTCGCGGCCGGCTGGCTCGAGCGGCGACCCGCCTGGCTGTTTGCCGGCACCACCTGGCTGGCGCTCGCCACGCTGCTGATGCCGACCTATGTGCTCGCCTACGCGCTCAGCCTGCCGGTCCTGCCCGAGGGGCTTGCCGTGGCCGGCTTCCGCGAGCGGCCGTGGTTCTGGTGGCTGGCGACCGAGGGGCGCGCGCTGCTCGGGATGGCGATCTGGCAGGCTCCGCTGGCCGGCCTCGTGCTCGCCCTCGGCTGGCACCGTCGGGGCGCCGCCGCCGCCCGCCTGGCGAGTCTCGACGCGTCCTTTCCGCGGGCGATCCTGCGGGCCGCGCTGCCGGCCATGCTGCCGTGGCTGGGGCTCTCGTGGATCGTGACCAGTGCCATGCTGCTCGGAGAGTTCGCGCTGCCGCACCTGTCGCTCGTCCAGACCTTCAACACCGAACTGCTCGCCGAGACCCAGCAGCACCCCGGCCGGGCGCTGCTTCTCGCCTGGCCGCTGCTTGCGCTGACGGCCGTCGTCCTGCTGGTCGGGGGGATCCTGCGACCCTGGCTGCGACCGGCCGATCCGGTCGCCACGGCCGACGCGCGGGTTGCTCGCGGCAGCCTGGCCTGGCGCGTTCTCGCGGTCGCGCTCGCGGCCGGCGTGCTGCTGGCGCCGACCGCGCTGCTGATCGCCTACCTCGGTGACCTCGGCGCCCTGCGGCGGGCGCACGTGGTGTTCCCCGAGCGCTGGCTGGCGGCCGCCCGCAGCGGCCTGACCGCGGGCGGGATCGCGGTGCTGATCGCCATGGCGGTTGAAGCGCTCAGCCACGGAGCGCGGACCGGGCGCGGTCGGTTCGGGCGGGCGGTGGCGCTGGCGGTGCTGATCGTCAGCGGGGTGGCGCTGTTCGTTCCGCCGGTCCTGGTCGGCGACATGATCCTGGTGACCTATGGCGGGCAGGCATGGCTCGCGGATCGCTTCCTGATCGTCAGCGTCGTCACGGCGCTGCGTTTCAGTCTGCCCGCGATCGTGCTGGTGCTGGTCGCCGGGCGCTTCGCGGCCGTGCAGGTGGCCGACCTCGCGAGCGTCGATCGCGTCACGCCACTGGCGGGCTGGTGGCGGATTCGCCTCGTGCTGATCCGACCGGCGCTGCTCGCGGCCGGTGTCCTCGTCGCGTTTCTGTCGATCAGCGAAGTCGCGGCCAGTCAACTCGTGACGCCGCCCGGCGCCCCCAGTCTGCCGCTGACCCTGCTGAACCAGATCCACTTCGGACGCAACGCCGAGGTTGTGGCCCTGTGTCTCCAGGTCATGCTGACCGTCGCGCTCGCGGCCGGCCTGCTGGTGTTCCTGCATTCAAGAAGCGTGAAGGACTGAGGGCGTGCGGATGCGCTCGAGTGCTGGCGCCGTGTCTGCTCCGCGCGAGTCGATCGACCGATCGGTGTCTTCAGCGGCTTCGTGCGAACGGTTGCCTTAGTCGTGCCGGTAGTTGATCACCAGCAGCGTCAGGTCGTCGGCGGTGTGTGTGCGGCCGATGTGACCCTTGACGACATTGCGGGCCGTGCGGATCAGGACGTCCGGGGCGACCTCGGCCAGTCCGTTGACCGCTTCAATGACCGGGTCGAGCCCGAGCAGATCGCCGCCGTCGGAGAGCGCCTCGATCAGACCGTCCGTGAAGAACAGGGCCGCGTTCGGTCCCGGCGTCGGTTTCAGGTCGAAGACCTCGTAGGTTTCGTCGGGATCGATCCCCAGCGGGAAGCCGCCGAGTTCCTCGTGTGAACGGGCGCCGCTGCGATCGATCAGGATCGGTCCGGGGTGTCCGGCCGATACGTACTCGATCACGCCGGTCCGCGTGTGAACGATGCCGAGCACACCGGTCACGAAGACGGCGGTGTTGGTGTTCTCGCACAGAAGCTGGTTCACGCGCGTCGCCAGGCCGGGCAGCGAGGTCGAGCCCGCCAGCGCCACGCGGACGGCCGACTGCAGGTTGGCCATCACCAGCGCGGCCGGCAGGCCGTGTCCGACCACGTCGGCGATGATGAAGCCGGCCTTGTCGTCATCAATGTCGAAGTAGTCGAAGTAGTCGCCGCTGACCTGGGCCGACGGCTCGTTGTGGCCTTCGATCGTGGTCCGGTCCCGTTCGAGTCGCCCGGCCGGCAGCATCTGCTGCTGGATGACGCGGGCCTTGTCGAGTTCGGCCCGGACCTGCAGTGCGTCGATCTCGGTCCGGATCAGGTTCAGGTTGGCGAGTCCGACGCCGACCTGCTGGGCGATTGCGGCCAGGAAGTCGACGTCTTCGGTGGAGTAGGTCGAGGCCTGGGTGACGCGGTCCCCGTAGATCACGCCGAGGATGTCATCGCGGTTGAGGATCGGCACGCAGAGAGCCGAGCAGATCGGGAAACGGACCATGCTCTCGGTCAGCTTGCCTTCCAGGTCGGTGGCGGGGTTGTTGACGATGGCGCGTTCGCCCTTGATCAGCGCCCGGTTCAGGAGGGTGCGGCTGACCTTGAAGGTTCCGGTTTCGTCGCGGTCGACGTTGCGGGTCACGGGCAGTTCGGTATCGCCGCGCTGGGTCTTCAGGACGATCAGGCCGCGTTCGAACTTGAGGGCGTCGCAGCAGGCGTCGAGGGCCTGTTCGAGCAGTTGCTTGCGTTCGAAGGTTCCGCCGATCCGCTGGGTCAACTGGATCAGCAGTTGCAGGCGGTGCTGGTTCAGGTCGAGGCTGCGCGTGCTCGGGAAGAACTGGGTGTCGACCGGCGGTTCCGGGCCGTCGACGATCACCTCTTCGTCGGCGTTGACCAGGCTGATCTTGTGTTCGCCGATGCGGATCAGTCGCTGGGCGGCGTGGGTCTGGTCGCGGAACAGGTTGTGTTCGTCGACCCGGGTCCCGTTCTTGCTGCCGAGGTCGGCGACCATCACCTGACCGGCGTCGTCGCACCACAGCCGGGCGTGAAAGCGGGACACCTCGGCGTCATTGCGCAGCACGAAGTCGCACTCTTCCGAGCGTCCGACCCGGATGGGCTGCGGGCCCAGCTCGAACGGCGTCTGATCGCCTTCGGGCGTGATGATCCAGAGCTTCGGCATGGTCTTCGACTACCGGTCCGCTAGAAGAGTGAAAACAGGCGGGCCAGCGGGAGCAGGGCACTGAGCGGCGCCCGCAGCAGGTTCTGCGTCGCCTCGACCGCCAGGACCAGGTCCAGGTTGCGCTCGAAGGCGGCGAAGCAGCCACCCACCTGCAGCAGACCGCCCGTCAGGCCCAGACGCACCATCCACATCCGCTTCCGCATCCGCGGCCTCCCTTGCCGACCCAAACGCCGGCGAACCGGGAGTATAACCGCCCGTTCCCGCCGGGTGAACACGCTGTCGCCCGGGCGGCGGCGGTGAACCGGTGCATGCGTGAAGGCGTGAGGAAGGGGACCGGGCGCCAGGCCTCGTTCCCGTCCCGCGGGCTTACTGCGACCGGGCCCCGTCGGTTCCCATCAGGTGGCCTTCGAGTTGTTCGAGGATCTCCCGCAGCGGGCGGGACTGCGGGCCAGTCAGCCCGGTCCAGCGAGAGATGGCGCCCTCGCCCAGTTGCCGCTCGATCCGCTGGGTGGCCATCAGGACCGTCGAGTGATTCTTGCCGCCGAGCAGCCGCCCGATCTCCGGGAAGCTGAGGGTCGAGTGCTTGCGGATCAGGTACATCGTCACCGCCCGCGAGAGGCTCACCGTCCGGTCGCGACTCTTCGAACGGATCCGCTCGCCGGTTACGCCGAAGTACTGCACGACGGCGTTCTCAATCTCCGACACCGACGGCTTGACCGGCTGCGTCGTGAAGTGATCGGCCAGCGTCGTCTCCGCGAGTTCCGTCGAGATCGGCTCCTTCAGCAGCGACGCGAGCGCGACCAGCTTGAACAGCGCGCCTTCCAGTTCGCGGACGTTCCGCACCACCCGGCCGGCCACCAGGTCGATGACCGCGTCGGGCAGAGACTGTTTCATCTCGGCCGCCCGGTGGACCAGGATTTCGCGGCGGGTCGCGAAGTCCGGCGGGGCGATCTCGACCACCATTCCGGAGATCAGCCGGTTGATCAGCGGCTCGGACAGCGTCGCGATGCTGCGCGGGTGCTTGTCCGAAGACAGCACCACCGCCGTGCCGGCCGCGTCGATCGCGTCGAACGTGTGCAGGAACTCGTCCTGGGTCGCCTTCTTGCCGCGCAGGAAATGAATGTCGTCGATCACGAGCACGTCCACGCTCCGGAACCGGGCGCGGAACAGGTCGATCCGCCCGCGCTTGACCGCGTAGATGAACTCGTTGGTGAATTCCTCACCGGAGATGTAGCAGCATTCCTGCGTCGGGTGCGCCGTGCGGATCGCGTTGCAGATCCCCTGCAGCAGGTGAGTCTTCCCCAGGCCGCAGCCTCCGTGCAGGATCAGCAGCTTGTACGCCTGGCCGGGGGTGCCGGCCATCTGCGAGGCGGCCGCGAAGGCCAACTGGTTGCTGGGACCGACGATGAACTTCTGCAACTGTCCCCGCAGCGGTGCCTGGCGGCGCGGGCGGGGGGGCGGCGGTGGTTCGTCTTCGGGATCCTCGTGGTCCAGGGCGACCGGCGGACCATCGGGCGGTCCGGACCCGTTCGACCGGGGCGTCGGCGTGGTCCGCTCGACGATCCGGATGTCTACGCCGCGGCCGCCGAGCACCTCGCGACTGGCTTCGGCCAGGTCGGCGAGGAAGTTGGAAGCGATCCACTTGCCGACGAACGAATTGTCGACCAGTACGTCGAGCCGTTCGCCTTCTTCGAGTTGGAACTCGGTCGTATCACCGAACCAGGTGCGGAATTTGTTCAAGCCAATCCGGTCCGCGACGCAGTCGCGGATATCGCTGCATTTCTGCGCAAGCGTACTCCCCACGCCATTCACCCCTGGAAGTGCGGTTCGCATCGAACGTGTAAAATGTCTTGGAAAAGGTCGCCGTTCACTGACTTCGGCACACTCGCCGAAGACCAGAAATATAACCCGCGCCAACGCCGCCTGCAATATTGGACTTTGCTGTTTGTTCCTGTCGCGAATGTAAACCTCGCCGGTTCAAGTGTTCGCCGATCTCACAAATTCTTAATTTTGCGGCTTATCCACAGGCTATCCGCTGCGCATCCGCGCAACGCACACGCGCCGTCCCCGATCAGGCGTCGAAACGCAGGTACGCATCGCGCTCGGCCGTCGGTTGAAACCCGAATCCTCGATAGAGACGCTGCGCCGCGGTGTTGCGTGCGTCCACCACCAGCGTCAACTGCGGTAAATTACGTACCTGGCATGCCAGCACCGCGCGCGTCAGCAACGCACGCCCCCAACCCTGACCGCGAAAGCGCGGCACCAGTCCCATGTACACCACTTCCAGTCCCGTGCCCTGCGGAAGACGACTCAGCAGCAGGCATCCGGCCAGTTCGCCTTCGACCTTCAGGAGATGCCACAGGCTGCCCTCGAACGGACCCGCCGCCTTGTGCGATGCGAGCACCGATTCGATCGGACGCAGACCCGTCAGTTCGGGACAGTCACCACTCTCGATGTAGGTTTCCGGCAGCGTGGCCGCGAACGGACCGTCTCCCACCTCGGCCTGCGTCACCCAGGCCACCTTCGGGGGATCGGCGGTCTCCACCCACGGGTAACTGGCCGATCGTTCCAGGTACACCAGCCGGGTCAGGCGGCGGAAGCCCGCGGACTCGACGAGCCGCGCCCGGGCTTCCCACGCGGGATCCAGCAGGCTCTGCAGGTAGTGGAACCGGCCCGCCGGCTGCGCGGCCAGCCACCAGTGCAGCAGACGCTCGTGCGCGCCCGGCGCCGTGCCCGGGTCCGACAGCATCAGCACGGCCGTGCCGCCGGGGACCAGCAGCGTCAGCAGAAACGCCTGCCCATCCGCGCTGCGGTAGCACCCGTGACGGCAGGGGCTCTGGTCCAGGTACGCCAGGAACCCCCGTACGGCCGCACGCCGCGCACGACGGCCCCCGGGCGGCGCCAGGATCCGCGCCGCCGCTTCCGCCAGTCCCCCGGTTTCGACCTCGATCCCTTCTGCCATGCTCGCTTGTCGCCTGTCCCCGCTGCCCACTAGAATCCGCGTGTCTGTCCGGAATTGTTGTTGAGCCCGCGAGCCTTTGCAATGCAACCCGACCCGCGTTCACGATCTGCCTGCCTGCTGCTGCTGTTCTCCTGCCTGATCGCACCGCTCGCCGGGTGCGCGAACCAGGTCCACTGGAACGGCTACCTGTTTGATCCCGTCCACCAGGACGCCCGCCGGGCCGGACTGCCCACCATGGTCTACCTCCGCTCGTGGTATCTTCCCGAGTGTACCGAGTTCGAAAACGAAGCCCTGAAGGACCCGGAGGTCATCGCGGCCACACGCGGGTACCGCTGCGCGAACGTCGACTACGACTGGAACAAGGCCAAGGCCGAGGAGTGGGGCGTCCGCCGGGCGCCCGCCATCGTTCTGCTCGACCCCGACGGCAAGGTGCTGTCCATGCTCCAGGGACAGATCAGCGCCGAAGCCCTCCGCACCACCCTGGCGATCAACAACCAGCCCCCGACCACGCAGTCGACCTCCGTTCCGGCCCAACCACCCAACTGAGCCGCACCCGCCCGTGCACCCGCGAACCCCCGTTCTGCTCCTCGTTCTCCTGCTCGCCGGATGCAACCCGCAACCCGTTGAACAGGACGCGCCGCGCCTGCTCTTCGGCCGCAGCGGACTCGGTCCCGGAGAGTTCAACTACCCGCGGGCGACGGCCCTCGGCCCCGACGGGCTGCTCTACGTGGTCGACAAGGCCGCCCGCATCCAGGTCTTCCAGCCCGACGGGACCTACGTGCGCGAATGGAAGATGCCGGCCGACGACGCCGGGCGACCGACCGGCCTGGGCATCGCCCCCGACGGACGCGTCTTCGCCGCCGACACCCACTACAGCCGTGTCGTAGTGTTCAGTCCCGAGGGCACCCTGCTGGAGTTGTTCGGCTCGTACGGGGACGGGCCCGGCCGGTTCCGGCTGCCGACGGACGTTGCGATCGCCCCGGACGGCACGATTTACGTCTCGGAGTACGGCGGCAACGACCGCATCACGGTCTATGACTCCGACTGGCGGTTCCTGCGGCAGATCGGCGGTCCCGGGACCGAAACGACGTTCCAGCGTCCGCAGGCGGTCTTCGTCGGTCCCGATGGCACGCTCTGGGTGGCCGACTCCTGCAACCACCGCATCTGCGCCTTCGATCCTGACGGCACGCTGCGCGGGACGTTCGGGCAGCCGGGCGGCCAGGCGGGCGACCTGCGGTTTCCCTACAACGTCGAGGTGCTGCCTGACGGGACGCTGGTCGTCTGCGAGTTCGGGAACAACCGGGTCCAGCGGCTGGCCCGTGACGGGCGGTCGCTCGGGGTCTGGGGCGGGCCCGGGCGGGACCCGGGCCGGCTGGCCTATCCCTGGGCCCTGACGGTGGTCGACGACCGGGTCTTCATCGTCGATTCCGGCAACTGCCGGGTCCAGGCGATCGAGATCCGCCAGCTTGGCGTGCCCGGGAAGAGTCCGGCGACCCGCGGGTAGCCAGCGGTCCCGCTCCCGGCCGTTATTCGTCCTTCCTTCCCCGCCGCCCCAAATCCGGTTACACTAACGTTCTATGGCTACAGCCCCCGGCTTGCTCGCGTTCCTGCGCTTCGAGACGCCGGGATACCTCGCGCTGCTGGCACTGCTCCCGCTGCTGATCGTGTTCTCGTATCGCTCCCTGGCCGGGCTTGGTCCGATCCGTCGCTGGATCGCGCTGGCGATGCGCTGCATCGTGATCGTCTGCATGGTCCTCGCCCTGGCGGGCGCGCAGCGTGTCCGCACCAACGACGATCTCTCGGTGATCTTCCTGCTCGACCAGTCCAGCAGCATTCCGGACTCCGAGCGCGAGGCAGCCTTCTCGTTCGTCAGCGCCGCCGGGCAGAACCTCGATCCGCAGCGCGATCAGCTTGGCGTGATCGCCTTCGCCCAGAACAGTTCGGTCGAGCAGTTGCCGATGGCCACGCTCGGCATCGACCGCGTCAGCCCGCCCAGCGACCCCGACCGGACCAACCTGGCCGATGCGCTTCGCATGTCGATGGCGCTCTTCACCAACGAGACCGCCCGCCGCGTGGTCGTGCTCTCGGACGGCAACGAGAACATCGGCACCGCCCTGGAAGAGGCCGACCATTTCAGGGCCGCCGGCGTGCCGATCGATGTCGTCCCGATCCGCTACGCCCATCGCAACGAGGTCCTGTTCGAACGACTGTCCGCGCCGGCCACCGCTGCGCCGGACGAAACCGTCAACCTGCAGATGGTCCTCCGCAGCCAGGCACCGGTGACCGGACGCGTCCAGCTTTACCACAACGAGGAACTGGTCGACCTCGACCCCGACAGCCCGAGCGCCGGCTTCCCGGTGCAACTCGACGCCGGCCCGAACCGCCTGACGATCCCGATCCCGCTTCGCAATGCCGTCGAGCATCGCTTCCGGGCGGTCTTCGAACCCGACGAGCGGGCGGCCGACACGATCGTCAGCAACAACGTCGGGCGGGCCTTCACGCTGGTCAGCGGACAGCGCGACATCCTGATCCTGCACCAGGCCGACTCCGAGGAGACCCTGGCGGCCAAGATGCTGCAGGGTGCGCTGCGGGCCGAGAAGATCGCCAGCATCGCCGAACCGGTCGGTACCCGCCCGCTCAGCCTCGACAGCCTGATCGGCGTTTCGCTGGTCGTCCTCTCGAACGTCCCGGCCCACGCGTTCACCGACGCGGAGCGCCAGGCGCTGGCCACGTTCGTTCGCGACTTCGGCGGCGGCCTGGTGATGATCGGCGGCGACCAGGGATTCGGGGCCGGCGGGTGGCTGGATACGCCGGTTGAGGAGGTCATGCCGGTCAGCTTCGACGTCAAGAACAAGAAGCAGATCCCGAAGGGCGCGCTGGTCCTCGTGATGCACGGCTGCGAGATTCCCGAGGGCAACTACTGGTCCGAACGGGTCGCGATCGCGGCGGTCAAGTCGCTCAGCAGCCGCGACCTGGTCGGGGTCATGTCCTACGACTGGGAAGGCGGCGATCGCGGTTACTGGGATGTCCCGCTGCAGCCGGTGGGCAACAAGGTCGCGATCATCCAGGGCATCAAGAAGCTCGCCCACGGCGACATGCCGGATCTCGATCCGCTGATGCGTTCCGGCGTCAAGGCCCTGGCCGGACGACCCGACGCCGCCGCCCGCCACATGATCATCCTCTCGGACTTTGATCCGAATCCGCCGGCCGGCGACGTCATCGCGGACATGAAGAAGCACGGCATCACCTGCACGACGGTCGCGATCGGTTTCGGTTCGCACCCGATCGACCTGAACAAGGCCCGCTGGATCGCCGACTCGACCGGCGGCAAGTCGTACAGCACGAAGAACTACAACGAACTGCCGCGGATCTTCATCAAGGAAGCGCAGATCGTCCGCCGGTCGCTGATCCAGGAGAGCCCCTTCACCCCCAGGCTCGCCAGCGCCCTGCCGAGCACGGTCGCGGGTCTGGCCGGAGAGGGCATTCCGCCCCTGGGCGGCTACGTGCTGACCACCGCCAAGCCGCTGGCGCAATTGACCCTGGTCCGCGAAACCGAGGACGGACTCGATCCGATCATGGCCCAGTGGCAGGTCGGGCTCGGCAAGACCGTCGCCTTCACCAGCGGCATGTGGACCCGCTGGGGGTCGGACTGGTCCCAGTGGGCCAAGTTCAGCAAGCTCTGGGCGCAGATCGCCCGCTGGACCGCCCGGCAGCGCGATGCCGCCCGCTTCGACGTCACGACCTCGGTGCAGGGCGGCGTCGGACGCGTCCGCATCGAAGCACTCGGCAGCGATGCCGACGCGATCAACGACCTGGTCATCTCCGGGAAACTGTTCGACCCCGACCAGCAGCAGCGACCGCTGCGACTCACCCAGGTCGGCCCGGGGCAGTACGAGGGAGAATTCGACGCACCGGCCGCCGGAAGTTATGTTTTCAGCCTGGAATACCGGGCCAGTCCGCAGGACGCGCCTCAGACCCTTCAGACCGGCGTCTCGGTGGCCTTCTCGCCCGAGTACCGGGAACTGCGGGCCAACGAACCGCTGCTGCGCGAACTGGCCGATCGCAGCAGCGGCCGCGTGCTACAGCCTGAACAGGCCGCCAGCGTCTTCGACCGCGGCAGCCTCGCCCGGGCCGAGACCCGGTCGGCGATCTGGGAAGACCTGATCCGCTGGATGCTGCTGCTGTTCCTGCTGGACGTGGCCGTTCGCCGGATCGCGATCGACCCGCTGGCGATCCTGCGGTGGGGACGCGGATACATCGGCGACCTGGCGGGGCGACGCCCCGAGACGGCGGCCGCCACGGTCAGTTCGCTGAAGGGGGCCCGGCAGCGGGCCCGCGACGAGAAGCAGGCCGAGGCGCAGGCGGCGGCCCGGTACGAGCCGGCCGACCAGGCCCGGGCCAGCGAGGAACTCAGCGAGGCACTCGGCGGCGCGTCGGAGTTAGACGCGCCCGTTGTAGCGCGACCGACCCGCAAGGCCAAGCCAACCAGCGAGCAGGACTTCACCTCGCGGTTGCTCAAGGCCAAGCGGCAGGCGCGCGAGAAGCTGGAAGACGATGATCGATAGGTTGAGCGGCCGGACAGGGTTCCGGCCCCGTTTTTTCTTGTTCTGCTACGTGGAGCACCGAGCAGTCGATGTCAGCATCCGAACTCCTACAGATGGCTCGTGAAGGCGACCTTGACGCCTTCGAAACTCAATGTCTGGCCGGTCTCGAGCAGGGCACGATCGCGCTGGAGCAACTGGTGGACCCGTTCCAGTCCCTGGCCCGCGCCGACGACCGCGCCCGCGTCGCCACGCTCGGGCAGATGGTGCTGGAAACCTCGCACACCGAGAAGGACCCCAGGGCCGCCCTCGAAATCGCCTGCGTGACGCTCAAGTCCGACCCGAAGAACGAGGACCTGCGGGCCCGCGTGGTCAGCATGTTCCGCCAGGTTCACGGCGAGCGCCCCGGGTTTGACCTGCTGCTCGAAACGGCCGGACTCGAAAGCGGCCGACCGGCCCGCAACGCCGTCCGGATCCTCCAGTTGACGCTCAACCTGCAGCCCGGCGACGCGCTGATCAGCCGCACCGAGGACACGGTCGTCGAGGTGATCGACGTCGATCTCGAGAGCGGGCTGTTCACGGTTCGCCGCGGGGGACGCCCTAACGCGCTCTCGGCCCTCGACCTGGCCCGCGAGTTCGAGGCCGTCGACCCCGACGATTTCCGGGTCATGCGGCATCGCCCCGAACAGCTTCAGCAACTGCTGCAGACCGAACCGGTCCGGGTCGTGATCGGCCTGCTGCACGCCCACGACAACCTGATCACCCAGGACGGTCTCAAGACCGAACTCGTCCCGGAACACCTCGAGCCGAAGGCCTGGTCGAAGTGGTGGACCAAGACCCGCGCGGCCCTGCGCAAGCACCCCAACATCATCATCGAGGGTCGCTCCCCGGTCGTCCTCAAGTACACCGACGAGGTCCGCACCGCGGAAGACGAGACCTGGGAAGCCTTCGAGGCCGCCCGCGAACCCTCCGCCTGGCTCGCCATCATTGACGGCTACGTCCGCGACAAGCGCAACCACAAGGAAGAGCCCCAGGAAGAACTGATCAACAAGGCCGCCGGCCTGCTCGTCGAAAAGGCCGAGAAAGCCGTCGCCCGGCGACCCTCCGAGGCGTTCGCCTGCGGCCTGGTCATCCGTCGGCTGAATGAACTGCTCGGCCGCGAGACCGCGCCCGACGAGTGCCTCGCCGTCGCCCAGGCGCGGGCGGCCGACAGCATCGTCGGCCTGGTCCGCGGGATCGGCGAGAACGTCTTCTGGCCGCTGGCGCTCGACGCGCTCGAGCAGGGCTGCCCCGACCAGTACCCCAAGCTTTCCGCGCAGCTTGCGCCGTTCGCGCCGGCGGCCGTGCTCGACCGTCTCTTCGCGGCCGGTGCCGCCGGCGAGGAGACGGCGGAACTGCAGGCCCACGTGGAGCAGGCCCTCTCCGACCCGGCCCACTACCCGGAACTGAACTACTGGTTCTGGAAGGGCCCGGCCCGGGTCGAGGGCCTGACGCTGCCGAGTCGCGACATGGTGTTCACGACCTGGATGGAGACGCTGCCGGCGCTCGGCAAGACGCTCGCCGTCGAGGACAGCGTCGCCAAGGCCTTTCGCCACCGCGTGAAGGCCGCGCTCGCGCTGCGCGATTACTCCTACGTTCGCGACTGCATGCAGACGGTCGAAGCCGACCGGGCCGTCACGCTGCGCCGCCAGATCCAGTTGATCGACGGACTGGGCGACACCGCGCAGGCGAAGATGCTCAACATCCTCCGCGACATGCACCCGGCGCTGTGGGTCGTCAAGCACCAGCGGATCGCGCCGTGGGAAGACCCGGAGGTGCTCTGGAACTCGCGGGCCGGCATCGAGGCCAAGATGGCCGAGCGGGACGAACTGGTCAACGACAAGATGGCCGAGAACGCCAAGCGGATCGGCGAAGCGGCCGCGCTGGGCGATCTGAGCGAGAACTCCGAGTACAAGTTCGCGCTCGAGGAGCGTGACCTGTTGCGGGCCCGTCTGGCCCAGATGAACCAGCAGTTGTCGCTCTCGCAGGAGATCGAGTCGACCGATGTTCCGACCGAACACGTCGGCGTCGGCAGCCGCGTGGTCGTCCGCGACACCGGCAGCGGGGAGGAACGGACGATGACCTTCCGCGGCCCGTTCGACACCAACATCGACGCCGGCATCTACAACTACCGGGCGCCCTTCGCCCAGGCGATGATGGGCGCCGAGGTCGGCGAGCGGGTCGAGGTCGAACTCGACAACCAGACCGTCGAGTACGAAGTCATCCGCATCGAAGACGGCGGCTGACCGGCGCGGCCGTGAAAGGGTGAAAACGTGAAGGAGTGAAAGAGGGGGGGCGCGGTTCCCCCGAAGGCCGGGGGGCGATTCGCGCGGAGAAGGCACTGCCGAGATCGCGGGGGCATGCTTCTGGGGGACAGGGAACAGGGAACAGGGAACAGGGGACAGGGAACAGGGAACGGGGCCTGGGAACAGCGGCTCTCCCTGAACTGCTTACCGGCTCACCTGCTTACTTGCTTACTTGCTTACTTGCTTACCTGCTTACTGCTTGTTACCTGCTCACTGTCGCGTCCCGTGAAGGATGCGGTGCAGGCTGAAGCCGTACTGCGGTTGTAGGGTGCGTCATCGACGCGGCCGCCCGCGCTTGCGTCTGACACGGGATGATCGGGCGTCGATGCCGCACCGTGTGGCAGCCTGGCCATGCGTCCGGGCGACGCAGCCGGGGGGGGCTGGGAACAGCGGTTCCCCCTGAACTGCTCACTTGCTCACTTGCTTACCTGCTCACCTGCTTACTTGCTTACTTCCTGCTACCGCTGCACGCCCAGGAGCATGCAGCTCAGGTAGACGCCGTACAGGATCAGCAGGAAACCGCCTTCGCCGCGGCTGATTCGTCGGCCGGTCCGCAGGATCGGGATGACGATCAGGCCCGAGAGCATCATGACCGGCGCGTCGAAGAAGAACGTCGTGTCGCTGACGTCCAGCGGGAACACGCTGGCGGTGACGCCGACCACCGCCAGGATGTTGAAGATGTTGCTGCCGATCACGTTGCCGATCGCGATGTCCGGCTGGTTCCGCCTGGCCGCCACGACGCAGGTGGCCACCTCCGGCAGGCTCGTTCCGAACGCGACGATCGTCAGGCCGATCAGTCGCTCGCTGATGCCCAGCGCGGTGGCGATGCCCACCGCCCCTTCGACGACCAGGTTGGCGCCGAACCCGAGGCCGATCAGGCCGATCAACACCAGCACGCAACTGGTCGGCAGGGGACCGGCCTGCAGGCCTGACTCGAACTCGGCCCGGAACTGCGTCTGACGCCGGGCGACCACGATCGTGTACCCGATGTACGCGACCAGGCCGCCGATCAGGGCCAGCCCCATCCACGCCTCGATCCGCCGGTGACTCGCCAGCAGCACGAACAGCGCCATCACGAGGATCATGATCGGGGCTTCGTTCGAGATCACGTTGCGGGCCACGCGCATCGGCCGGGCCACCGCCGCCAGGCCGAGCACGATCAGCAGGTTCATCGTGCAACTGCCGACCACGTTGGCGATCGCGATCTCGTCGTGCCCGGTACCGCCGGCGGACATCGTCACCGCGATCTCCGGCATCGAGGTGCCGAAGGCGACGACGGTCAGCCCGACGATCAGGGCCGGAATCCCGAAGCGCCGCGCGATCTGCGAAGCGCCCTTGACCAGCGCCTCGCCGGCGACGCCGAGCAGCGTCAGACCCGCGACCAGCAGCACGATGTTCCAGACCATGCGAGAGCGTCCTCAGCGTTCGCGCTTCCGTTCCAGTTCCTCGGGAACGGTCCCGTCGCGAGTGTCGCGCGGCAGGTCGATGTCGCCCGCTCGGATTTTGCCGGGACGGGACTGAATCCGGTTCGCGGGCCTACCGATAGCAACACCGATCGGCATAATGTAGCGGCACCGGCGCGGGATGACCGCATTCCAGAACGGTTCATTTTTCTGAAGGGGCAGCATGCTCGCTGCGGATCACATCCCACACCTGTTCTGGGCCTGGCCCTTCGTCGCGATCCTGCTGGCGATCGCCATTCTCCCCCTCGTACAGAAGACCCACCACTGGTGGGAAGAGAACCGCAACAAGCTGCTCGTCAGCGTTGTCCTCGCCGCCGCCACGCTGCTGTACTACGGCTTCCGCGGCTACGGCGTCGAGGTGCACCACGCACCGGCCGCCGGAGATGACGCCGCCCACGTCGAACACGCGGATCCTGCGCACGACGCCTCCGACGCTGCCCATGCCGCGGCCGATGATGCGCACGCGGACGCGGGCTCCGATCCGCGCGACGATGCGCACTCGGACGACGATGCGCCCTCGGACCATGACGACGATCCGCACGCCGGCGACGACGCCGACGCCCACGACGATCACGCCGGCGAACCCGAACCCGAGGACGTCGCCGGACACGCCGACGCGAGCCACGCCGACGACGGACATGGCGACGACGGGCACGCCGGTGCGCACCACCGCAGTGCGCCGGGCTGGCCGACGGTGATGGCCGTACTCGACCATGCCGTGCGGGCCGAGTACATCCCGTTCCTGACGCTGCTGTTCGCGCTGTACGTGATCGCCGGCGGCATCGTCGTCCGCGGCGACATCGAGGCCACGCCGCTGACCAACACGATGATCCTGGGGATCGGCGGCCTGCTGGCCAGCTTTATCGGCACCACCGGGGCCTCGATGGTCCTGATCCGCCTGCTGCTGAAGACCAACGTCGAGCGCAAGAAGGTCGTTCACACGGTCGTGTTCTTCATCTTCATCGTCAGCAACATCGGCGGCACGCTGCTGCCGATCGGCGACCCGCCGCTGTTCCTCGGCTACCTGCGCGGCGTTCCGTTCCTCTGGACGTTCGGCCTGTGGAAGGAGTGGGCCTTCCTGCTGGTCGTTCTGCTGGCGATGTACTACGTGATCGACCTGCTCGCCTACCGCAGCGAGTCACTCGCCGACCTGAAGCGCGACGAGACGCACATCGAACCGCTCCGCCTGGCCGGCACGCTCAACATCCTCTGGCTGCTCGGGGTGGTCTTCGCGGTTGCGACGCTCGACCCGGCCAAGGCCTTCCCGGGCACGAGCTGGCACCCGCCCGAGTTCATGCGCGAAGGCGTGCAACTGGCGTTCGTCGGCCTGTCGCTGGTCCTGACGCCGGGCCTGCTGCGGAAGGAAAACCAGTTCAACTACGTCGCGATCGGCGAGGTCGCCTGCCTGTTCATCGGGATCTTCATCACCATGCAGGTGCCGATCGAGATTCTGAACGCCCGCGGCGCCCAGCTTGGTCTCAGCGAACCCTGGCACTTCTTCTGGGCCACCGGCATTCTCAGCAGCTTCCTCGACAACGCCCCGACCTACGTGGTCTTCTTCGAAACCGCCAAGACCCTGCCGCCGACCGAGCAGATGATGTCGCTGCTGACCGGCGCGGTCGACGTCAAGCTCCTGGCCGCCATCAGTTGCGGGGCCGTCTTCATGGGCGCGAACTCGTACATCGGCAACGGCCCGAACTTCATGGTCAAGACCATCGCCGAACAGTCCG
Source organism: Phycisphaerae bacterium (assembly GCA_030428945.1). Taxonomy (GTDB): domain Bacteria; phylum Planctomycetota; class Phycisphaerae; order UBA1845; family Fen-1342; genus JAUIEC01. The sequence continues at coordinate 58,877 of JAUIEC010000009.1, forward strand.
GCGTCAAGATGCCCAGCTTCTTCGGCTACATGGGCTACTCGGCCGCCATCCTCATCCCGGTCTTCATCGTCCTGACCCTGATCTTCTTCCTCTGACCGGAAGAGGACAGGGGCAAGGAAGGGAACAGGGGCGAGGAAGGGAACAGGGAACAGGGAACAGGGCCTTGCTTACCAGCTGACTTGCTTACCTGCTTACTTGCTCACTTGGTGGTCTGGCGCGCGGGGGCCCAGCCGGCCCGGCCGCCGAGCAGCAGCAGGCTGGCCGCCACCAGCAGGCCCGAGAGGACCAGCACCGCCGGCCGGGTCTGCGGCAGCACGAACAGCGCCAGCAGTCCCTCGGGCTGGCGCAACCGTTCGAGCGGCAGGGGTTCCAGCGTCATGCTGGCGTCGCTGGGGTCGGCCTGCATGGCGCTCACGTCGGGCGCTTCGTCGACCAGGTGGTGCAGGTCGCTGTACGGGGTCCGCAGGTTCAGCTCACGCTCGGCGTAGCGGGCCGTGTAGAACTCGTCGTCGCGGTGATGGGCAAGCTGGTTCTGACGCAGCAGCCGCGCCCGGGCAAGCTGCTCGTTCCGGACCACGCTCGCGTCGCGCTGCGCCAGCGTGTTCTCGTACTCCAGCCAGGCTGGAATCAGCAGCGCCGCGCCCAGGCTCGCCGCCCCGGCCGCAAACATCGTCCAGAACAGCATCCCGGTCAGCAGGCCGGAAAGCCACGTGCCACGTCGCCCATCCATGCGCTACCAACTCCCGACGAAAGCGCAGTCCGTGAACCCGGGTAACCACCAGGGCCCCCGCTCCGTGCCTGCCTGACTCCCGCGCGTCAGCCCCAGAACTGCGCGCCGTAGACGGCTTCGCTGCCCAGTTCCTGCTCGATCGCCAGCAGCCGGTTGTACTTGGCGATCCGGTCGCTCCGCGAAGCGCTGCCGGTCTTGATCTGTCCGGCGTTCGTGGCCACCGCCAGGTCCGCGATCGTCGTGTCTTCGGTCTCGCCGCTGCGGTGGCTGATCACCGCCGCCATGCCGTTCCGCAGGGCCAGGTCGACGGCCGAGAAGGTCTCGCTCAGGCTGCCGATCTGGTTGATCTTGACCAGGATCGCGTTGGCCGACTTCTCGCGGATGCCGCGCCGCAGGAACTCGACGTTGGTGACGAACAGGTCGTCGCCGACCAGTTGCGTCCGGTCGCCCAGCCGGGCCGTCAGCTTCGTCCAGCCGTCCCAGTCGTGCTCGGCCAGGCCGTCCTCGATGCTGCGGATCGGGTACTTCTCGCACCAGTCGGCCCACAGGTCGATCATCTCGTCGCTGCTCGCCAGCCGGTCCGGGTCCGATTTGAAGAAGCGGTACTTGCCGCTTTCCTTGTCGTACATCTCGCTGGTGGCCGGGTCGAGCGCGATGTGCACGTCCTCGCCGAGCTTGTAGCCGGCCTGTTCGACCGCGATCGCGATCACCTCGAGCGCTTCCTCGTTGCTCTTCAGGCTCGGCGCGAAACCGCCTTCGTCGCCGACGGCCGTGTTGTAGCCGCGCTTCTTGAGGACGCCCTTCAGGGCGTGGAAGATCTCGGTGCCGATCCGCAGGGCCTCGCCGAAGCTGGGGGCGCCCCACGGCTGGATCATGAACTCCTGGAAGTCGACGTTGTTGTCGGCGTGGCTGCCGCCGTTGAGGATGTTCATCATCGGGACCGGCAGCACGTGCGCCTGGGCGCCGCCCAGGTAGCGGTAGAGCGGCAGGTTGCGACTGGCCGCCGCGGCCCGGGCGGCCGCGACCGAGACCGACAGGATCGCGTTGGCGCCCAGCTTGCCCTTGTTGGGGGTCCCGTCCAGTTCGAGCATGCGGTGGTCGAGCAGTTGCTGCTGGCAGGGGTCCAGGCCGCGCAGGGCCGGGCCGATCACCGCGTTGACGTTCTCGACCGCCTTCAGGACACCCTTACCGAGGTAGCGCTGCTTGTCGCCGTCACGCAGTTCGACGGCTTCGAACTCGCCCGTCGAGGCGCCGCTCGGAACCATCGCGGTCCCGCGCTGACCGTCGGTCAGCACGACTTCGGCGGCCACGGTCGGGTTGCCGCGCGAATCGAGGATCTCTCGGGCGGTCACGGTCTGAATCAGGGCGGAACTGGCCATGGTGCGGGGCTTCCTTCAACTCGGACGCGGTTGACTGGTTTCCTCCGGGCGGGGCAGCAGCAGCGGTGGCGTCTTCACCGGTGGCCCGGGCTGTTCGACATAGGCATAGGCGACCACGAACGTCTCGAGGCGACGATTGGCCTCGCGATAGCCGATCACCTCGACCGCGTTGCCGACCTGGATCTCGGCCAGCGAGCTGAAGCGGTCGTTGACGTACACTTCCGAGTCCTTCGTCAGCACGCACGGGACCCGGCCGCTCCACTTGCGGGCGGGCTGATCGCGGAGTTCCAGCGTCAGTTCCCCCGCTTCCGGATTGCAGCTCAGGACGGTCCCCGCCAGAACGGTGTACGCGTGCGAGGGTGTCGGCCGCTCGCAACCGACCAGGCCGACAGCCACCAGGCCGACGAGCAGGACCCCCGCTCCGGTCCGAACCCAGTTCGCGGACGTTCGCATCGCCGGCCAGTGTAGCCCCGCCAAGCGCCCCCGGCCAGCAGACGCTCCCGGCCGGGGGATCCGGCATAGAAAATGCAACGTTTTTCCGAAGGAACCCCGCCCGCCGGTCGAACGAATACACTTGTGCGGAACAGGGAACAGGGAACAGGGACCGGGTGAGCCGGTCGTCGGATGCCCAGTGTCGGGTCGGGAGGATTGCCATGCGGTGGTTGAACAATCTGAAGACGGCGGCGTTGCTGGGCGGGATGATGGGCCTGTGCCTGCTGATCGGCTGGGCCGTCGGCGGGGCGACCGGTCTGCTGCTCGGCCTGCTGTTCGGCGGCATCGGCAACATCGTGTCGTTCTACTACTCCGACAAGATCGCGATCGCGGCGATGCGCGGCCAGGAGGTCACGCCGGAAGACGCGCCGGAACTGTACCGGATGCTCGAACGGCTCAGCGACCGGGCCGGGATTCCGACGCCGCGTCTGTACGTCTGCCCGCAGGAGGCTCCCAACGCCTTCGCGACCGGGCGCAGCCCCGAGCACGCGGCCGTCGCGGTGTCGTCCGGCATGCTCAACAGCTTTCCGCTGCCCGAGGTCGAGGGGGTCATCGCGCACGAACTGGCCCACATCAAGCACCGTGACGTGCTGATCTCGACGGTCGCATCGGTCCTGGCCGGCATCATCAGTTACGCCGGGTACATGGCGTTCTACCTGGGCGGTTCACGGCGCGACAACCCGCTTGGTCCGATCGGCATGCTGCTGATGGTCATGCTGGCGCCGCTGGCGGCGGCGGTGATCCAGATGGCGATCTCGCGGCAGCGCGAGTACGCGGCCGACTCGTACGGCGGCGAACTGTGCGGCGATCCGCGCAAGCTGGCGTACGCCCTGCGGCGGCTGGACTCGGGCAATCGCCGGGTCCCGACCGACACGCCGCCGGCGTTTCACAACCTGTACATCGCCCAGCCGCTCTCGGGGCAGGGGCTGGCCAGCCTGTTCAGCACGCACCCGCCGATCGAGGACCGCATCGCCCGGCTCGAGGCCCAGGCCCGCGGCTGAAGCGCGGTCGAGGGGCGGGCTTCGCGGCGTGCGCCCGGCGTTGTATACTCGCGGATCGTCGCTGCCCCCGGGGCAACCGGTCGTTTCCGCGAAGCAAGCAACGGAAAGAGGCTCCTGATGCCACGGTCGTTTCGCCGTCGCGCGCTGCTCATGTTCGGGCTGACGCTGGCCTGCCTGCCGGGCGGGTGTGATTCGTCACGCGTGGCCGATGCGCCGCCGCCGACGCCGCTGATCGTGATCGGCCTCGACGGGCTCGAATGGTCGGTCGTGGTCGAGATGCTCGACAAGGATCACCTGCCGAACCTGGCCCGGGTCATGCGGGCCGGCACGTTCGGCAAGCTCGAGACGATTCGCCCGACCTCGTCACCGATCATCTGGACGACGATCGCGACCGGCAAGCGCGGCGAAGAGCATGGGATCACCGACTTCACCCGCACCAGCGACGACGGCGAGACCATCCTGCTGACCAACGCCGACCGGCAGACCAAGGCGCTCTGGAACATCCTCTCCGAGTTTGACCGCCGGGTCGCCATTGTCGGCTGGTGGATGACCTATCCGGTTGAGCCGGTCAACGGCATCATGGTCGCCCAGACCAACACGGACTCCGACGAGCGCCGCCTCTTCAAGGGCACGCTGGTCGAGGGCGTTCCCGACCAGGTCTACCCGCCCGAGCGACAGGAGGAGATCCTCTCGGTCGTCGGCGACGTGGCCAAGCGGGCCGAACGACTCAAGCGGCGGATCTTCGGGCGCCTGCCGAAGGCTCGCGTCAACGCTGACCGCGTGGCACTCCGCAAGATCGACTGGGCCGTCCGGGCCGATGCCGTCTATCACAGCACCGCGCTGCGCCTGCTCGACGAACAGCCCGGCTACGACCTGTCGATGTTCTACTTCGGCGGCGCCGATGTGCTCGGGCACCGCTTCTGGAACTACATGTACCCGCAGCTCTACGATCCGCGTCCGCCTCAGCAGAACGTGCTGATGTACCGGTCCGTGATCAAGGACTACTACAAGCATCTCGACCATCTCGTCGGGACCCTGCTCGACGCGGCCCCGGCCGACGCCAGCTTCATCATCATCTCCGACCACGGCATGGTGCCGGTCTTCACCGACACGCGCTTCTCGGCCCACCATCACGAAGCGCCGCCGGGCTTCTTCGCCTGCAGCGGCCCCGTCTTCCGCAAACCGGCCGAACCGCCCGACCTGCACGGCCTCGATGCGGAACGGATCCCGCTGGTCTGCTCGGTCTATGACCTGGCCCCGACCATCCTGGCGCACTTCCGCATCCCGCTCGGACGCGACATGGCCGGCAGCATTCAGACGCGGCTCTTCGATCCGGCCTACCAGGTTGCGATCCAGCCCGAACCGCGCGACTCGCACGACGATGCCGCCTTCCTGGCCGAGCGGACCCGGCTGCAGCCCTCGGCCGACAGCATCGCGGACAAGGAACGCCTCGACCAGTTGCGCAGCCTCGGCTACGTGGGCGATGACGACGAAGAAGAAGACGAGGACGACGAAGACGACGACGGCGACTAGAGTCCTGCGCGGGCGGTCCGACCTCGGACACTCGCGCAGGCAGGGGATGACCGGGACGGTCAGCAAAGGGTGAACGGCCGACTACGTCCGGCGGGACGGCGGCGCAGCGCCGCGGGAGTGAAGCGTGAAAAACAGGGCAGGGCGTTCGACCCGCCGGGAGTTTCTCCAGACGGCCGGACTGGCCGGCGCGGTCGCGCTGACCGGGCTCGGCTGCGACGGGCGATCCGGAACCGAAACCGACAACGCCGGCACGCCGCCGGAATCGGCCGGGAAAACGGCAACCGACCCGACCTCCGCACTGCGGATCAACGAAGCTCTCTTCCGCGTCCGCGACGACGGCGTCACCCTGCACTGGCTGGCCGATCAGCCGCACGAGGCCCGCGTGCTGGTCGGGCGGTCCGAGGACAAGCTTGCGCCGCACGCCACGCGGAAGGTGCCCGGCGCCGGGACGTGCGTGATCGACGGACAGCAGCCCGGTTCGGAGTTCGTGCTCAAGACCCAGTACCGCCGCGATCCGCAGCGCGACTGGCAGGACGGGCCCGTCCGGCGCGTTCGGACCCGCCGCCCGCCCGGGAACGCCTTCAAGGTGGCGATCCTGGCCGACACGCACATCAACGCCACGATGGGCAAGCCCGGCGCGCCGCAGGCCGCCCGCCAGGTCGCCGCGGCCGTGGCGGCCGATGCGCCCGACTTCGTCGTCTTCATCGGCGACGAGGCCAGCCTGATCCGTGACGTCTATCGCGGACGCCGGGTGACGGACGCCGACACACGCGAAAGCTGGACCCTCTGGCGGACGCTGTACGCCGACCTGCTGGCGGCCGTGCCGAGCTGCCTGGTCCTGGGCAACCACGAGGGCGAGGCCGGCTACTACCAGGACTATCGGCCGACCAACGGGGCCGCGCCGCTCTACCTGCAGCGGACGGCCACGATCGGCCGCAAGCAGTTCGTGCTGAATCCGCTGCCGACGACAAACCCCGAGGGCGGTGAGGACGAGGGCTGGCGCGGCGACCAGGACTCGGCCGCGACCGGTGGGGCTTCCGAGGGCAACTGCTCGCCGCTGGAGAACTACTACGCGTGGACCTGGGGCGATGCGCTTTTCGTCGTGCTCGACGTGCACCGCTACACCAACCCGGGCGGCGGCACCCCCGAGACGCCGGAGCAGTGGACCCTGGGCGACGCCCAGATGGCCTGGTTCGAGCGGACGCTGGCGGCCAGCACGGCCCGCTGGAAGGTGGTCCTGGGTCATCACCTGGTCGGCGGGTGGCCGTACGACGGGGCCGGCACGCGGCGTCCGACGAAGTACTGCTACGGGCGGGGGGGCGGCCGGTACGCGCGGGTCGGCGAACAGGCTCGCGTCAACGACCTGATGAAAGCCCACGGGGCCCGCTTCTTCCTGTACGGGCACGACCACGTCTTCGCCCATCAGCCGGCCGACGAGATCGAATTCGTCTGCTGCGGGCGGCCGAGCTACCTGAATCCGGAGTGGTTCAACCGCCCGGTCTGGCCGGAGGCGTACGGCTCGTACCGGCAGCGCGACTTCCTGGCGGCGCTGGGCTACACGCGGTTGACGGTCGCACCGGACCGGCTCGTGCTGGACTACGTCCGCGCGGCCGCCGACCCGGGCGGCGGCGAGAACGTCGACACGCCGGTCGGAGAGGTCGCCTACCGGGCCGAGTTCGAAGCGGACGCGTAACGGTCAGGAAGGGCGCGCTCGCCGCGCCTCCGACCTCCTTCACGCTTTCACGTTCTCACTCATTCACCGGCGCAGGCTAGATCGCTTCCGCGCCCGCGCTGGCCACGGCGTGGTCGTTCTCGACCGTGTCGCCGCTGACGCCGATGGCGCCGATGATCGTGCCGTTCCTGTCGCGCAGCGGCAGGCCGCCGGGGAAGGTGATCAGGCCGCCGTTGGAGTGTTCGATGTTGTACAGGGCGCCGCCGGGCTGGCTCAGTCCGCCGATGTCGCCGGTCGGCATGTCGAAGAAACGGGCCGTGCGGGCCTTTCGAATGGCGATGTCGATCGAGCCGAGCCAGGCGTCCTCCATCCGGAAGAAGGCCTTCAGGTTCGCGCCGGCGTCGACGATCGCGACGTTCATCTTCGTGTTGATCTTTGCCGCGTGGGCCAGGGCCGCGCGTCCGGCGGCTTCGGCCTGGGCGAGGGTGATATCTGCCATGGGGGTTCCTCCAACTTACGAGTGACAGAGTGACAGGGTGCAGGAGTGAAAGAGAAAGGGAGAAGCCGCTGCGTGAACAGCCTCTTCCACCCTTTCACGCTTCCACTCTTTCGCCCGCAGCTAGTCGCTGCTCTGGGCGGACATGACCAGTCGCAGCACGTACCAGAACATCAGGGCCAGCGAAGCGAACAGGCTCAGTGCGGCGCCGACGTAGCGGTCTTCCGGGTAGTGGTGCAGGACGTTGGACGTATCGTACAGGATCGCGGCCCCGGCGAAGGCGATCAGCGCCACGCTGAACCAGGTGCCCAGTTCCAGGCCGAAAGCCAGTGCGCCGAAGATCGCCAGGATCGCCACCACGAAACCCCACTTCAGCAGGGCGCCCAGGAATGAGAAGTCCCTGCGGGTCACGAAGACGATCGCGGTCAGCAGGCTGAAGCCCAGGATCGTGATCTGGGCCGCGCTCTCGATCGCCCCTGGCGCGAAATGGTTGGCGATGTACAGGATCGGACAGAAGATCAGGGCCTCCAGCGCGACGAAGCCGACCAGCGCGAGGTACTGCGCGCCCTTGGACTCGGCGGTGTGCGCGAAGTGCGTCGCGCCCCAACTCGCCAGGACGAAGGCACCGAGCACCACCCACCACCACTGCAGCATCGGCGCGGCGATCGTCTTGGCCACGCCCGACTGGAACAGCGCGATCTCAAGCAGCACGAAGCTGATCACGGCCGCGAACAGGTGCAGGTAGGTGTTCCAGATGAACTGCGCGCGCGTCTCGGTTGAGGCCTGCCAGACAGCGCCCGGAGTCATGTCGTTGCGATAGTCTTCGGTTCCTGTTCCACCAAGCATGGCGATGGCGTCTCCCTGTGGGGCGCGAAGGCGCGCGGTGCGGACGTTTCGGTCGCTGACGTCGGCGGCATTGTAACCGCGATACGGATCGTGCAAGTCACTCCGACGCCGCGGACGCCGGGGCGTACAGGCCGCCGGTCGTTGCCATCCAGGCCGCGATCGCGCCGGCCGCCTGCTGCGGCGTCCGGTCGCTGATGTCCAGTTCCAGCGTCGGCAGGCGCGAGTCCCTGGCCGCCGCCCGGAAGTCGTCCTGCTCGGCCAGGAAGGGGGTCAGGTCGTCGTACTGGGCCGGGTTGCCCGAGACCTTCAGCCGCTCGGCGCGGGCGGCCTCGAACGTCTCCGGGCGGCGGGTGCAGACGACCAGGTGGAACCCGAGACCGGCCAGTCGCTGTTCGAGCCAGTCGAAATCCAGCGGGTTGCCCTGTGCGGCCTGGAACCGCTGCGTCGAGAGGTGGAAGCGGTCGACGATCCACGAGTAGTACGGCATCAGTTCGAACAGGCGCAGCCAGGTGCGATAGGTCTCCAGGGCCCGTTCGGTCTCGTCGCGGTTGAAGTTGATCAGCCCCCGGCCCCACGGCGTGTTGGTGAAGCCGCACCACTCGCCCGAGATGATCGGCGAATGGTAGCGATACCTGCGGACCCCGACGAACTCCGGATGCTCGTTCAGCGCGAAGGCGATCTCGGTCTTGTGGGTCAGCCGGGTGCCTTCCAGGATCACCTTCGGACAAAGCTTCGGCAAGGGGACTCCTTCCCGTGCGGGTTTCCGGATTGCGGATTGCGAATTGTAATGCGAAGAAGCGCCGGCCGGGCTTTCTGGCGAGGCGTCACCGGGAAAGGAAAGGGGAGCCGCGCCCGAGGACGCGACTCCCACCTGTTCCCTGTTCCCTGTTCCCTTGTTCCCGTGCGTCAGCAACTGCTTCCGAACACGCTCAGCAGCACCGCCAGGTCCGACAGGTCGATCACGCCGTTGCCGTTGAAGTCGGCCCCGGTCCCGGCCGGGACGCTGGCGCCGAAGCTGCCCAGCAGGATCGCCAGGTCATTCAGGTCGACCACGTTGTCACCGTTGGCATCGCCCGGGCAGGGCGGGGATTCGCAGTCGTCGGCCGTGCCGTTCATGTCGGCGTCTTCGCAGTCGCTGCCGATGCCAAGCCAGGTGCCGCCCGCGATGTTGCACTGCGCCTCGGTCCGCTCCAGGCAGGCCCCCGCGCTCGTGCAGCAGGCCCCGGTCGGTTCCGGGCAACTCGTCGTGCCGCAGTCCGTCCCGTCACCCTGGAACACGCCGGCCACCGCCAGGCAGTCCTCGGGACTCATGTTGTCCATGCACGAGCCGTCCGGCAGGCAGCAGGCACCCTCCGGAAAACAGACCGTGCCGGCACAGTCGCTGGCCGGGCCCTGCCAGACGCCGCCGAACAAAGCGCAGTCGCTCTGTGTCTCGTCCAGGCAGCCCCCGGTCGTCTCGAAGCAGCACGCCCCGGTCGGATCGCTGGTGGCACAGTCGACCACCATCCGGATGATGAAGTCGCCGCTGGTGATCAGGCACAGGTCGAACCACCCGCCCGGGATCGCCAGGATCGCGTTGCGGTTGCTCGTGCAGCCGTCCACGTCGCGGATCACGCTGCCGCTCGCGAGCGTCGCCGGGTTCTCGAACTCGAGCGAGACGAAGACCTCTTCGTTCTCCGAGACCGGGATGCTGATCGGCAGGGTCATCTGGTCATCAAGGAAGCGGAACTCGTTCAGCGCGCCGGGCGTCAGGGCCGGCGCCAGCAACTCGTCCTGGCTCAGCGGACCGGCCGGAACCGGGAAGGTCGAGCCGTCCTCGACGTGGATCTGCCGCTCGATCGACGGCTGGGCGCCCGGCGGACTCGCCAGCCACCCGACCTGGATCGCCACGATCGTTCCGTCACACGGCGAGGTCAGCCGCACGGCCGCCTCTTCGCCCGGGATGAAGCCGGCCACGATGACGGTCGATCCGCCGGACTGGAACGAGTCGTTCTGAACGGTCATCTCCTCGGCCAGGCTCGAAGCTGTACCGAGAGTCCAGGCCGCCAGAGCGGCCGCGAGAAGCTTGCGGGTCATGGTTCCCTCCGAAATCATGAAGCTGGAAAGCGGCTGCACCGGTCGGCCCAGACCTTCCCTGAGGGCATCATAGCGGCGTCCGGCTGTCCTTCGATAGGAAAAAGCCGTCCGGACGGGGCCGGTCGCGACGCGCGGATTTGGATCCCCGCCGCAGGACGGTCGAGCCGAACGGCCGATATGATCGCAGCCAGAGTTGCTGCGCCGGAAGTTCGGGGACGAAATCCGGCGGGAAGCGGGTCCGCCGGCCAGCGACGCAGCCCCCTCGGAGGAACGCCGCGCGATGATGACCAAAGAGGACCTGGCACACAACTGGCTGCCGCGCTACACGGGCATGCCGGTCGACCGTTTCGGGGCGTACGTGCTGCTGACGAACTTCTCGCACTATGTCGAGAGCTTCGCCGGGCAGTTCGGCTGCGACGTCTACGGCCGCAACCGGCCGATGCAGGCCGCGACCAACGACGCGGGCCTGACGATCATCAACTTCGGGATCGGCTCGCCGAACGCGGCGATCATCATGGACCTGCTGACGGCGGTGCATCCGCGCGGGGTGCTGTTCCTCGGCAAGTGCGGCGGGCTGAAGAGTTCGACCGAGATCGGGCACCTGATCCTGCCGATCGCGGCGATTCGCGGCGAGGGGACTTCGGACGACTACTTCCCGCCGATGGTGCCGGCCCTGCCGAGTTTCAAGCTGCACAAGTTCGTCTCCGAGCGGATCGTCGAACGCGGCTTCGACTATCGCACCGGGGTGATCTACACCACCAACCGCCGCGTCTGGGAACACGACAGCGCCTACCTCGAACGGATGCAGGCGACCACCTCGCTGGCGGTCGACATGGAGACGGCCACGATCTTCATCGTCGGCCACAAGAACCAGATCGCCCGCGGCGCGCTGCTGCTGGTCTCCGACGTGCCGGTGGTCCCGGACGGCGTCAAGACCGAGGAGTCCGACGCGCTGGTTACCGCGAACTGGGCCGACATGCATCTGCAACTCGGGATCGAAGCGATGACCGAAATCGGCTCGCACGGCGAAGCGATCAAGCACTTTCAGTATTGAGAGGGAGCGAGGGAGCGAGGGAGCCAGGGAGCGAGGGAGCCAGGGTCAGAAGAAGGGGGGCGGGCTTGGCCCTCGAAGTGTGCCACTGCGATTTTCGCAGTGCGCGGTCCCGACGAACTTCGAACCCGGTGCCACGGCTCCTGGGCAGGGCCCGGTCAGCGGAACCTCGGTCACGCCTTCACTTTTTCACGCTCTCCCCCCCGGATCTGCCGATACCACCGGTACGGGTCGCCACTCGACCCGCCGGAGGATCGCGCCATGCCTGCCTACGAACGCCCGGACGCCTCGCTGGACGGCCTGCCGGTACCCCCGGCCGAGTTCCTGCGAACGATCGGGCCCGATCTGCTGCAGCGGTTCACCCGTCCCGAAGAAGAACCCGACGCGCAGGATCTGCGCATGCTCGGCGACCGTATCGACCGCTTCACCGGCACCCTCAACCGCCGCGCCGCCGTCCTGCAGCGCCAGGCCGAACAGGCCGCGCGCGATCTCGCGAACCTCGAAGCCGAGATCCTCAAGGCGCGGTAGTTCGTCCCGAACCATCCGCCGCACGAGAGAACGGGGAACCCCAGGTCGGTGTTCCTCTGCACGCCCTCAGCTTTCGCCATCCTGATCGTCCGCCACCGCCTGCCGGTGCTTGAGCGCTTCCTCGAGCATCGAGCGGTTGGCGTATTCGAGTTGACTGCCCGGCGCGAGCCCGCGGGCCAGGCGGGTGACCCTGACGTCGAGCGGCTTGAGCAGTTCGGTGATGTGCAGGCTGGTGACGTCGCCGTCCATGTTCGGATTGGTGGCCAGGATCACCTCGCGGACGGCCTCGTCGCGGCAGCGTTCGACCAGGCTTGCGATCGTCAGGTCGGACGGTTCGATGCCTTCCAGCGGGGCGATGTGCCCCATCAGCACGTGGTAGACCCCGCGAACGATGCCGGTCGCTTCGAGGTTGATCAGGTCCTTCGGCTGTTCGACCACGACGATCTGGCTCGGGTCGCGCCGCGGATCCTGGCAGATCTGGCACAGGTCACCGTCGGCCAGGTGATAGCACCGTGTGCACGGCCGGATCTTCTCCTTGATGTCGCGAACCGCCTGGGCCAGCGCGAAAGCCGCCTCGGCATCCGTCTTCAGCAGGTGAAACGCAATCCGCTCCGCCGACCGGGCCCCCACGCCCGGCAACTCCTTGAGCTGCTCAATCAGGTTCTGAAGCGGCGCCGTAAGCTGCACTTCCGACATGGGGTTTCCTGTGGCTGAGCAGAACAGAGCAGCCAGAAGGACCGCAGGCCCCTGTTCCCTGTTCCCGGTTCCCTGTTCCCTGCTACTGGATCATGTCCATCATCCCGCCCAGGTCGAGCCCGCCCGTGACTTCCTGCAGGCGGGCCTTCATTTCCTCGCGGGAACGGCTGACGGCCGCGCGGACGGCGGCGACGGTCAGGTCTTCGATCATCTCGCGGTCGCCGCTCGTGACCAGGTTCGGGTCGATCTTCAGGCTGATCAGTTCGCCGGTGCCGTCGACGGTTGCGACAACCTGCTCGGCCCCCGCGTCGCCGGTGAAGCGGGCCGCTTTCATCTCGGCCTGCATCCGCTGCATGTTTTCCTTCATGGCGCCGGCGTTGCGAAGCAGGTTGGTCAGTTGGCCGAGGTTGCCGAACATGGTGTAAGTCCTTGCGTGCTGCGTGTGTCCGGGACCGGGTCAGGTCCCGTCGGTGTTCCGGGGCGTTCCGGGCGCCGCGCGACGCGCCGGGTCTCGATCGGCGTCGATCACGACACCGTCAAACAATTCCAGGGCCTTGCCGACCACCGGGTCCTTGAGGATCGCGTCGCGGTCGACCGCTTCGCCTTCCGCGGCCGGCTTCGGCGGCGTTTCAGGGGCCGCGGGCGGGGGGGCCTGCGCGGCGCTCGGATCAGCCGCCGGCGCGGGCCGGGCAGCGGGGGGTCGGACCGGGGCCGGCCGGGCTCGCGCGACCGGTTCCAGCGGCGCCGTCGCGGATGGTTCAGGCTGGCTGGCGACCACGCTGGCGGCCGGTCTGCTCACCGGCTTCGGCGGGGACTTTTTTTTTTCGTGCCCGTCGCCGCCGGCCAGGATGCTCTCGATCGAACTCCAGCTTGCCAGGTTCGCGATCCGCACCAGCACCGCGTCGACCAGGGCCCGCCCGGCCGCGCTGAAGCGGACGTTGCGGCGCAGTTCCTCCAGCATCGCGATCATCTGCACGTAGTGCGACAGTTCGAAGCGGGCGGCCAGGGCGATGTAGCGCTCGCGCTCGCCGGCCGCGATGTCGACCGCGTGCGAGTCGGCCCCGCAGGCCCGCAGCAGCATCAACTGGCGGGCGACCTCGATCGCATCGCCGCAGAAGATGTCCAGCCCGCGCCCGCCGGCCAGGATCTGGTCGGCATGTTCGAGCACCCGGGCAACGTCGCCGTCGGCCGCGTAGGTCAGCAGTTGCGTGACCTGCTCGTCCTGCGGCGGCGGAATGACCTCGTCGAGCACCTCGGTCGAGAGGCCGTCGGGCGAGATGCTCAGCAACTGGTCGAGAATGCTGAGCGCGTCGCGCATCGAACCCGCGGCCAGGCGGGCGACACGACGGGCCACGGCCGGTTCGACCTGGGCGCCTTCCTCGGCGGTGATGCCTTCCAGCCGCCGGGCGATTTCGTCGGTCCCGATGTTGCGGAAGTTGAACCGCTGGCAGCGGCTCTGGATGGTGGCCGGCACCTTCTGGATCTCGGTGGTCGCCAGGATGAACTTGACGTGCTCGGGCGGTTCTTCGAGCGTCTTCAGCAGGGCGTTGAACGCGCCGGTGCTGAGCATGTGGACTTCGTCGATGATGTAGATCTTGAACCGGCAGCGGGCCGGGCGGTAGGCCGCGTTGCTGCGCAGGTCGCGGATGTTGTCGACGCCGGTGTTGCTGGCCGCGTCGATCTCGAGCACGTCGATGTCCTGGCCTTCGGCGATCGCGGTGCAGGCCTCGCAGGTGCAGCAGGGCGTCGCGGTCGGCGCGTCGGCTTCCAGGCAGTTCAGGGCCTTGGCCAGGATCCGGGCCATGCTGGTCTTGCCGACCCCGCGCGTGCCGGTGAACAGGTAGCCGTGATGAATCCGGCCGGCCTGGATCGCGTTGCAGAGCGTGGTGGCGATCGGTTCCTGGCCGATCACCTCGTCAAAGGTGCGGCTGCGGTATTTGCGGGCCAGGACGGTGTATGCCATCGGAACGCGCTATCCGTGTGGTTGCGGGTCGCCAGAAATGCCTGAGGCTTCGGCCGGGTGATCGAAGCACGAACGCCAAACCAGGTGGGCTGCTGCCTTCCGACCCTGACCCGTTGTCCAGCCGACGCACCGCCCCGGCCCGACCGTCACCTCAGACATCCTGATGCTACCCGCGCGGCCCGGATTCTTCCACCGACGGCTCGACCGCGGGTGACGACCCGGCGGCGACCGCCTCGACCGGCCGGGCGGTGACGGTTACGGGCACGTTCACCTGCCCCCACGAGGCCTGGCCGACGACCTCGACCTCGCACAGATCGAACCAGGCGTCACAGTCGGTCCAGCTTTCCCGGCTGGCGTGGTCGGCCACGCCGATCAGCACGAGGTAGCGCCCCGGTCGGACGCTGGCCGTCGTGCGAAACACCAGGTGCAGGTGCCTGCCGGGGGGGACCGGACCGAGCGGCTGGCCGTCGAACAGCGTGTGGGCCCCGAGGACGACCGCGCCCTGTGCGTCACGCAGCGCGATCCCGACGTGCGGATTCTCACGCGGTTCCAGGAAGCGGACGGCCACGTCGAAGCGGCAGGGCTGGCGGGCCGACAGGACGCGGGTCGGCCGCTCGTCCTCGTCGCGAACCGCAAAGCCGGTCACTTCGGCCGAACCGTCGCCGATCCGCGATCCGCTGGTCAGGACCGGACGCTCGAGCCCGGCCGGGTCCTCGCCGGCGGTCGCGGGGGGCGCCTCGCCCGTTCGTCGCTGGACCTGCTGCACGCGGCGGTAGTACTCCTCGGCGATCTCCTTGGCCGGGCCGACGTGCTGCACGCGGCCGGCGTCGAGCAGGACCGCCCGGTCGCACAGGCCGGCGATCGTGGTCATGTCGTGCGAGGCCAGCAGGATCGTCACGCCCCGCTGCCGCAGTTCGGCGATCCGCCGGAAGCACTTGGCCTGGAAGGCCGCGTCGCCGACGGCCAGGGCTTCATCGACGATCAGGATCTGCGCGTTGACATGCACCGCCACCGCGAACGCCAGTCGGATGACCATCCCGCTGCTGTAGGTCTTGACCGGCTGATCGACGAACGCCCCGATGTCGGCGAAGGCCACGATCCGCTCGTACTGCGCCCGGATCTCGGCCCGGCTGAGCCCGAGGATCGCGGCGTTCATGTAGATGTTCTCGCGGCCGGGCGCTTCGGGATGAAACCCCGACCCGAGTTCGAGCAGGGCGGCCACCCGCCCGGCCACGGCGACTTCCCCGGCCGTCGGGATCAGCGTGCCGGCAATGATCTGCAGCAGGGTGCTCTTGCCGCTGCCGTTGCGTCCGACGATGCCGACCATCTCGCCCGGCGCGATATCCAGGTTGACCTCGTCGAGCGCCACGAATGGCCGCTCGTAGCGCCGCCAGCCGAAGCTCAGGGCCTGCTTGAGGCGATCGAACGAGCGATCGAAGATCCGGTAGGTCTTCGAGAGTCCGCGGGCGCGAATCGCCAGACGTCCGTCGTGCAGGGCGGCGTGCTCAGATGACATCGGCGAACGTCCGCTTGCTGCGCATGAAGAAGGCGTAGCCGGCCAGTCCGAGCACGGCCGCGAACGCCAGCGAGATCGCCAGGTAGCCCGGATCCGGCGCCTGCCCGGCCATCATCACGCGACGCGCGTTGACGACGGCATGCGTCAGCGGGTTGATGTGCATCAGGCCGCGATACGGCGCGGGGATCCGTTCCAGGCTGTAGAAGATCGGCGTCGCGAAGAACAGCACCTGCGTCGCCAGCACGACCGCGTGGCTGATGTCGCGGACGAACACGCCGACCGCGGCCAGGGCCCAGGCCAGTCCGGCCGTGATCAGGCAGACCGGGGCGAGCACGACCGGCAGCCAGAGCAGCGTGACCGGCGGGGCGGTCTGCATGATCACCACCCAGCCCAGGACCCAGACGCCCGCGCCGACCAGGAAGTTGAAGACGGCCGCCAGGACGGTCGCGACGATCAGGATCTCGAGCGGGAAGACGACCCGCTTGACGTAGTTGGGCTGGTCGAGGATCAGCCGCGGGGCGCGGTTGCTGACCTCGGCGAAGAGATTGAAGACCAGCATGCCGGCGAACATCGTCAGGGCGAAGACGGCCTTGCTCTCGTCGGGACTGTCTCCCCAGCGGGTCTTGAAGACGACCGCGAAGACGAAGGTGTAGATCGCCAGCAGCACCAGCGGCGTCAGCGCCGTCCACGCCAGTCCGAGCCACGAGGCCCGGTAGCGGTTGATCACCTCGCGGTAGGCGAGTTGCAGCGTCAGTTCGCGGTGCGTCCACAGGTTCCGGATCGCGGCCTGCGGCGCCAGCCAGGAGCGAAGCGGGTTCGGCGTGGCGGTATGAACAACAACCGTGGTGGGCACCGGTGGGGTCTCTCCTCGCGGCCGGGCTGGCAACTGCCGCCGCAGCAGCGAACCCAACCCTCGAACGGCAACGCCGCGCTCGAAAGAAGTTTAGCGGCCTCGCCGCACCGGCGGAAGCCGCACACCCCGGCATCGCATCCAGGCCCCGGACCCGTCGATCAACATCCGGGCATGAGAAGACACTGCTCAAGAGCATGGGTGCCCCATCCCTGAGCGAACGAAGCGAGCGGAGGGGTGGGGGACTGCGTAGTGTCCAGCCAGGCGGTGCGGCATCGACGCCTGGGGCTTCCACGTTGCCGGCATCGTGGTCGGCCGCGTCGATGACGCACCCTACGACGCGGCCGTGCCCGGGATCGCGTGGATGGACATCCGGTCGCAAGGAGGCACTGCTCAAGAGCTCAAGCGCAGTGGCACCAGACGCGCCCTCGCGCCCCGCGCCCCGCTCCCTTGCTCCCTCGCTCCCTGCCCCGAGTTCCCAGCCCTATTCCCCGGCAGGGCGCGTGCTGGTCGGCGGCAGGATCTGCAGGTCGACCGCGATCGGCGCGACCGGCCGCGGAACGGGCGGACCGACCAGCATCGGACGCAGGGCGATCAGGTCGGCTCCGAACTGGCCCAGCACGTTGGATGCGACCGGCTCCGCTCGACTGGCCGTGGTCGTCACGGGGGCCGCGGGCGACGCCGGCGCGGCCTGGTCGGCAGCGCGACCCTTGCGGTGCCGCTGGGCGAAGACATCGACCGGCCAGCCCGCCGGCTTCCTGATGTCGTCGGCCACTTCGGCCGGCGGTGGCGGCAGGTAGGCGATCGTCGGTTCCTGGAAGGCCGCCCGCAGGCCACGAATGTCCGCCGCCCGGAAGCGCATCTCCAGATCCACGTCGGCCGCTTCCTCGGTCGCGAGCACATCCAGCACGCCGGCGACATCGTCCGGGCTGAGCAGCAACTGGCCGCCGACACCCGGCGCCTGCTGCTTGGGCTCCAGTCCGTCGGCCCACGACTGCAGCCGTTCGAACTGGGCCGGACTGCTGGTGTTGACCCGGACCCGCAACTGCGTGCCGGCCGAAGCGACCTGCCGTCCGTCATCCGCGTCGCGCCCGACGCCGGCACCATCGGCCAGGGGCTCGGACTGCAGAGACGTGCCGACGGTCGGCGTCCCGGCGGCTCGGCCGGCCACGATCCGCGCATCGTTCCGGCGGAGCGCGTCGCCCTCTCGTTCGGAGCGGGCCGCGACGCCGGCCTCCAGCATGGCGGTCAGATCCTCCTCGTCGCTTTCGCCGCCGACGTAGCCGAGTTGCTGCAGGCGGGCCATTTCACTCTTTTCGGCCCGGGCGATCGCCGGGGCCGACAAAGCGGTCGACCGCGTTCCGCGTGTCGCCGTCACGGGCTCCTCGGACCGGGAGGGAGCCGGTGCGTCCACGATGGCCGGCTGCCGCGGCGGGGCCAGGGCGACCTGCTCGGACGGTCCGGCCACGGGCGCCGGCACGCTTGCGAAGCGGGTCAGCACGGCGATGGTCGCGACCGCGGCGGCGAGGCCCAGCCCCCAGCGGTAGCCGCGCGGCAGACGCCGCAGGTGCGTCCCGGACGGGTGCGCCAGGCTGTCGCGAACGCGCCCGAGCAGATCGGCCGGGGCGGACGTCCGGGGCAGGGCGCTGACCTGGCTGACGACCTGGCGCAGGGCGTCGAGTTGTCGCCGGGCCTCGGGCGAAGTGGCCAGAACATGCTCGACCCGGGCGGTCTCCTCGGGCGAGAGTTCGCCGTCGAGATAGGCCGACAGGGCGAGGCCGAGTTGTTCGGGGTCGCGCAGGTTCACGCCGGCAGGTCCTTGTCGTGCAGGGTCTGCTGCAGCAGGGTTCGGCCGCGGTGGATGCGGCTGCGAACGGTTCCGACGGGGACTTCGAGGATTTCGGCGATGGTGGCGTAGTCGAGTCCCTCGACATCCTTGAGAACGACGGCGGCCCGGTATTCGTCGGGCAGTTCGGCCAGGGCTCGGGCGGCGCGGTCGTGCATTTCACGGAGTTCGACGCGTTCGGCGGGGCCGGCGTGTTCGCTGGCGGGTTCGCCGCCGGCCGGGAAGTCGGTCGTGCTGGTGCCCCGTCGCCGGCGGGTGCGGAACTCGGTGATCGCCAGGTTGGTGGCGATCCGGTAGAGCCAGGTATAGAAGCCGGCCCGTCCGTCGAAGCGGTCGAGGGCCTGCCAGGCCTTGAGGAAGGCGGCCTGGGTCCAGTCGGCGGCGTCGGCGTGGTTGTGAGACATCCGATAAAGCATGTTGTAGAGCCGATCCTGGTGACGCTGCACCAGTTCGCTGAACGCATCGGCGTTTCCGGCCTGGGCGCGCTGGATCAGTTCGCCATCCTCCGCCGCGCCGGCAGAGTCGTCTGCCGGTCCGTCGGATTGGACGCGAAGATGCAGTTCAGGTTCCCGCTTTTCGGCAGAATCCATCGGTCGGCTCAAGCGCGGTCAGGGCTTCCCCGCGACACTATACCCGATCGCCGCGAATGGATTGCGGTTGGGCGTGCGCTCGCCGGTTCCGGTTCCCTCGCTCCGGGTTCCCTGTTCCCGGTTCCCTGTTCCCGCGCCCCGCATGGGTGCCCTACCCTTGAGCGAGCGCAGCGAGCGGAAGGGTGGGGGACTGCGTAGTGCCTGGCCATGCGGTGCGGCATCGACGCCTGGGGCTTCCAGGTTGGACATGATCGCGGTCGGCCGCGTCATGACGCACCCTACGACGCTTTTCTGGGGACGGGTCTACAGACATAGCCCGTTGGCAGGCACCCAGATCTCATGTTGGGCTCTTCAATTGCCCGTCTTCCATGTCGCGGTAACATATTAGACACGGTTGTCGTCCGCCGTCCGTTTTTGTTGAGATCGGCAGACCGATACCGACTGTTTGGAAACCCTAGTCTTGAGGAGTCTGCGGAGCGTGTGCGAGGACAAGAATACAAAGCAACCTGAAGTTTCCTCCGTCGCGTTAGCCGATGCTCCATTTGGCGTTCGGTGC
The DNA here is from genome assembly GCA_030428945.1 of Phycisphaerae bacterium. Classification (GTDB taxonomy): domain Bacteria; phylum Planctomycetota; class Phycisphaerae; order UBA1845; family Fen-1342; genus JAUIEC01. The sequence continues at coordinate 78,698 of JAUIEC010000009.1, forward strand.
CCCCATTGCCTTGAGTCAAGTGTCCAGGACCGAAACCAACTCGTGAGAACAACGCGGTGCAAATGTGGCGGAGAATTCGTTGGGCAGAAGAACGGCGCGAGCATTGTCCTTGGCGATGACCAACTCAGGCGCCTCAATGAGTTCCGTACAGCTCTCAGCAGCATGATCACTGCCGAGAACGAGATCATCAACCATCGCGTCACGTGGTTGCTGGTTTCTCAGAGCTTGATGTTCGTTGCCATCGTCGGAACCTGGCACAACAGCATTCTAGCCACCTTGATTGCTTCCGCTGCAGCCATCAGTGCCTGTATCACATGGCTTCCAATTGTCGCTGCAGACGTGGCAATCACCAATGCTGCCGATCGGTGGTACGAAGAGTTGCGAAGAACCAGGCAGGTCGCGATCGACCACCCACCTGTCATCGGGCTCGACAGTCGCGCGGTGGGTAAGGAGACGGAACATCCTCCCGTGAAGCTGAGGCCTGCCGCCCCCAATGCGTGGGTCCTTCTGCCTCAGCTCTTCTTCGGATTCTGGGTGCTCGTGCTATTGCTCCAAGCGCTTCCGGCATTCGACAGTCTCAAATTGGAACATGTCATAGCCATGATCGCCGGCCCCGTGTGCTGTTTGATCGCCTACTGGACGCGGAAGCACAGCAAGGCCCTCAGCGGCGGTATAGCTGACCTAGTGCTTGACCGCTCACCGATTCCTGGCCTGGCGCTACTGGTCTACGTTCGCTACGCTGTTGAATTGATCTACTCGACCGATTAGGGGCTACCGGCAACACTAGTCGTCCACGACCCACAGCGCGGCGGGAGGGCTCGTGCCGCAATGGCGAGACTGCCGTGGCGCCTTCCGGCCTGCGTGTGCGGTTTGTCGATAAAGTGGCACCCCGTGGTCACTCCTGCTCGATTTGCTCTGGAATCGCTGATCACAGGCGGCAAACACGCGCCACACTTCCTGCTCCCTGTTCCCTCGCCCCGTCAGGTTCGGGGGACTGCGTAGTGCCTGGCCATGCGGTGCGGCATCGACGCCTGGGGTTTCCAGGTCGGACATGATCGTGGTCGGCCGCGTCGATGACGCACCCTACGACGCGGCCGTGGTCCGGATCGGGTGGAGCGAACACCCGGGCGCGAGAAGACACTGCTCAAGCGCTCAAGAGCAGTGGCACCAGAGACGCCCTCGCTCCCTCGCTCCCTCGCTCCCTGTTCCCTGTTCCCTGTTCCCTTAGTGAACCCCGCCCGCCGCCCTCAGCCGGCCGCCACGTCCGGCAGCGGGGCGTCGAACAGGCGCCGGCACAGGTCGTGCATCCGGGACAGCAGTTCCGCGTCGCGGCCGCCGGTTTCCGGGTGGTGGACCGCCGCCGCGAAGTTGGCCGGGGTCAGCAGCATCGTCGCGGGCGTTTCGAGTTCCACGACCCGCGCGATCCGCAGCAGGTCGCGGCGATCCTGCTCGGTCAGCCCGAGCATGTCCACGGCCGCGGTCAGGTAGTCCACCCGCGTGTTGCCGCGCCGGCGGTTCTCCGGGTTCAGGTAACGCCCGACCAGCGCGACCACCACCAGGAACGCCAGCACGCTCAGTCCGAAGATCGCCAGGTCCGACTGGTCGTCGTTCTCCGTCAGGGCGCTCTGGATCGACTTCAGAAACGCGTTGGCCGCCAGCAGTTCCATCAGACGCTCCCCACTTCGCCGTAGACGTGCTGCAGCATCGCCCGCAGGTCGGAGATCACCTCGGGACTGGTGGCATCCTCCTGGCCGGTCACCATCCGGTTGAGCAGCGCGTGCAGGTCGGCCCGCTCGGCGCTGTCCTCGTCCAGCACCGGCGGCGGCGACTCTTCCAGCCGATCCTCCGGCCGGTTCGAGATCGACTTGACCAGCGTCTCGGCCAGGTTGCGGATTCCGGTGACCGGATCCTTGTCGAGTTCACGCAGGCTCTGCCGGAAGCGCAGGGCCAGTTCCTGGGTGCTGACGATCTGCAGGGCCAGGATCCGGTCGCGCGGATCCGGCGAGCGGAAGTTGTTGCGGATCCGCGTCCGCCAGACGCCGGCGTTCTCGCGGATCACGTCGATCAGTTCGCCCCGCAGGTTCGGCTCGGTCCGGCGGCAGACCTGCCAGAGCAGCGCGAAGTCGACGTCGCTGGACGGCGCTTCCTCGGGCTCGGGCTGCGTCCGGGCGCTCCGCTCGTGCCGCGTGCGAACCAGTTCCATCTTGCGGGCCCGGACGTACCACGCGCAGAAGCGGGCCAGCGGCGACTCGCTCGCCGAGATCCGCTCGAGCCGCCGCATGATGTCGGGATCGTTCAACTCCGCCAGCGCGTAGACCGCCGCCCGGTGCAGCGCCTCGTCGGTCGTCCGCACCCAGGCCGTCAGCCGGTCGATCTTCTCGAACGGTTCGATGCCAAGGTGCAGGACCCAGTGCGGGGCCCGCGGCCGCAGCGCCGGCGGCACGTCCTCCAGGTCCGGCGTCAGCAGCGTGGCCCAGCGCGGGGCCTGCAGGCCCGACAGGCGCCGGCGGATCTCCGGATCGTCAAGGAAGCGGCTCTCGCGGAACAGCACCCGGCAGTGCTCGGCGGTGTCCCAGCCCTGCAGGATCTGCAGCGCGTCCCGTCGCCAGGTCGGATGCTTCAACGCCGACAGCAGGAACGCCGCCAGTCGCGGGCTGTTCCACGTGCGGAACCGCTCGGCCGCCAGCACATTGGCGTGCGAGCGCGGCGTGTCGAGCAGTTCCCAGATCTCGTCCGCCAGGTCGCGGGTGAACCACAGGCAGGTTTCGAGCACGTCGACCCGACGATGACGGTCGAACGTGTGCAGCGCCTCGGCCAGGGCACGGACCAGGTGGGCCCGGTCGACCCGGACCGCCTCGGCCTGCTCGTCGCTGACGGCCTCCTGTTCGAGGCGGGCTTCGGCGGCCAGCACGTTCTCGGCGCAGCGGGTGATCGCCTGGGCAGCCGCGGTGCGGACCTCGTGGTCGGCATCGCGGAGCGTATCGGTCAGCAGGTACATCAGCGACGGAGGCGGATCGTCCCGGACCGCGGCCAGGGCGTGCAGGCGGGTGGCCGACCCGCCGCCGCGAAGGACCAGGCTGAGTCCCTCGCGGAGCAGTCGCCCGTCCGCGCGGATCTTCTCCTGCACCTCGGGCGAAAGGTCCTGATAATGCTCGAGCAGTCCGCGCCAGGAGGAATCGCAGCGCCGGGCGAGCAGCACTTCGATGATGCGTTCGGCCCATTCGGGCTCGGCGGTGGGCAGCGCCTGGCTCAGCATGCGGTCGCAGTCCGGGGCGGGCCCGACCAGCAGCCAGTCGTAAAGTTTGTCCACCAACCGCATCGGCGTGTGGCTCCTGGGGGCCAGGTGTATCCAAACCGGTCCCGGCGCATCGGCCGGGGCGGACCGGAAAAGCCGGCCTTGTTCGGTACATCGGTCAGATCGCCGGGCGGGGTGACTGCCGGCGTTGACAAGCCCGCGGGTCGCAAGGATGCTGGCCGCCATGACCGCCAGCGACCCGCGCCTGCAGGTCCGGCTTGGCCGCCGGACGCTGCGCAATCCGGTCCTGACCGCGTCCGGCACGTGCGGATACGGTCCGGAATACGACCACCTGCTCGATTATGGCCAGTTGGGCGGCTTCACGACCAAGAGCGTCACCCGGCACGAGCGCCCCGGCAACGAGCCCCAGCGGGTGGCCGAGGTGCCCGGCGGCCTGCTGAACGCGATCGGCCTGGCGAATGTCGGGCTCGAACGGTTCCTGGCCGAGAAGGTGCCGTTCATCGAGACGATGCCGACCGAGGTGCTGGTCAACGTGGCCGGCTACACGATCGAGGACTACGTCGTGGTCTGCGAGGCGGTCGACCGGGTCGAGTGCCTGGCGGGGATCGAATTGAACGTCTCGTGTCCGAACGTCTCGGACGGGCTGATGTTCGGGACCGACCCGGGCCTGCTGAAGGAAGTGGTCTCGGCCGTCCGGGCCGTCGTCACCCGGGGCACGCTGCTGGTCAAACTGTCGCCGAACGTGACGGACATCGCGTCCCTGGCCCGCGCGGCGGTCGAGGGCGGGGCGGACGGGCTGAGCCTGATCAACACCTATGTCGGTCTGAGCATCGACGTCGAGCGGCGTCGGCCGGTGCTGGCGAACGTGACGGGCGGCCTGAGCGGCCCGGCGATCCTGCCGCTGGCGCTGTACAACGTGCACCGCGTCTACCGCGAGGTCTGCGCCGACCGGGGGATTCCGATCCTCGGGATGGGCGGCATCCAGAACGCCCGTGACGCGGTCGCGTTCCTGCTCGCGGGCGCCAGCGCGGTGGCGATCGGCACGGCCCTGTTCGTGGACCCGACCGCCCCGGTGAAGATCGCCGAGGGCATCGCCGCCTATCTCGATCAGCACGGCTTCGCCTCGGTCAGCGAACTCCGCGGCCAACTGCAACTCTAGCGCCGGCGAGCCCGGGCGCGACGTCCCGTCGCCGGTTCCCGCGTGTTTCTCCAAAGCCGCGCCCTGTTTTTTACGATGTACAGGCGGGCATCTCGCCAGACGGGCGGGGGGCCCGATGCGTGGAGTCCAGCATGATTGATTATCAGCACCAGATTCTGCACGGTGCCACCTACTGGTCGTTTTCGACCTCGCTGTCCCTGTTCGCCATCGGGGCCCTGTTCAACCTGCAGGGGTACCGCTTCGCCCGCTTCCTGTTCGGGGTCGCCGCCGGGGTGGCCGCGTTCGTGATCGGGGTCGTGCTGGGCCGGGTGCTGAACCTGCCGCCGACGATGACCGGGGTGGCGCTGGGGGTCGTGGTCGCGACCGCGGCGTTGTTGCGGCTTTCGTTCGGCGTGACGGCCTGTTCGATGCTAACGCTTGGTTTTTACGGTGGTTACCTCGCGATGCGGATGGGCTTTTCGGACCCGAACGTGCTGATCGCGGCCGGGATCGGGACGTTCTCGGGCGGGGCCCTCGCCTGGGCCGGGCAGCGCTCGCTGCCGATCCTGATCTCGACGCTGCAGGGGGCCGGGCTGATGATCGTGGGCTTTGTCGGGCTGGCGTCGGGCTTCGCGCCGACGTTCGCGTCGACGTTCGTGGCCTGGGCCAGCGATCTGTCGCTGTTCGTGCCGCTGCTGGTGGCGATGCTGGTGACGCTGGGTTACTCGGTCCAGGCGAACATGCAGCAGGGCGACATTCGCAGCGGCAGCGCCGGGGCGACCGACTGGAAGGCCCGCGACGCGACCGCCTGATCTTGACTTCGGCCCGCCAGCGGGTACATTTTGGGACTGTCGGAGCGGGTCCGGTCCCCACGGAGCGGCGGCTTCGACGTGACCTCCGAGATGCCGCGCACCGCGGCCGGCCAGGATGTTGAAGTTGGTGCGAACGTTCACATGGTAGTTCGACGGTCGCAACGTGCTTGCACGCTGCTGCCGGCGGATTGCGTCCCACGCACCAGCGCCACCTGGCAGTTCTCCGCCTTCAGCAGTCAACGTGTCCGCCGCGTCGCGACCATGAGGAATGGCAACTCATGGTAGAAGTCCGCCTGCCGGATGGAAACGTGGTGGAGCATCCCGACGGGGTGACCGCCCGCGAAGTCATCGAAGCGATCGGTCCGGGCCTGGCCCGCAAGGCGACCAACGCCGTCTGCAACGGCACGCTGGTCGACCTGGCCGTGCCGCTCGAGGGACAGGTCGAGTTCAAGGCCGTCCTGCCGGGCGACGAGGTCGGGCTCGAAGTGCTCCGGCACAGTTGCGCGCACGTCATGGCCGAGGCGATCTGCGATCTCTGGCCGGAGACCAAGCTGGTCTACGGTCCGCCGGTCGAGAACGGTTTCTACTACGACATCGACCTGGACCGTCCGCTGACGCCGGACGACTTCAAGGCGATCGAAGACCGGATGAAGGCGATCATCAAGGAAGATCGCCCCTTCACCCGCTACGAAATGCCGCGCGACGAGGGCCTGGCGAAACTGGCCGCGGAAGGCAACGAGTACAAGGTCGACAACGCCGAGCGGGCCGAAGGCGAGGTCCTCAGTTTCTACGTGACGGGGGCGGCCGGATCGGGCTGCTTCGAGGATCTCTGTCGCGGTCCGCACGTGCCGAGCACCGGACGGATCGGGGCCTTCAAGGTCATGCAGGTGGCCGGCGCGTACCACCACGGCGACGCCAGCAAGAAGATGCTGCAGCGGGTCTACGGCACGGCGTTTCCGGACAAGAAGGAACTGCGGGTCTACCTGGCGCAGGTGGAGGAGGCCAGGAAGCGTGACCACCGCAAGATCGGCCAGGAACTCGGCCTGTTCACGCTCGACCCGCTGGTCGGGACCGGTCTGATCCTCTGGAAGCCGCGCGGGGCCGTGCTGCGGCACAACCTCGAGTCATTCATGCGCGAGCAGTTGCTCGCCCGCGGGTATCAGCCGGTCTACACGCCGCACATCGGGCGGCTGGACCTCTACCGGACCAGCGGACACTTCCCGTACTATAAGGACGACCAGTTCCCGGCCATGTTCGAGTCCGAGCGGGCCCGGCAGTTGAACGCGCTCTGGGAGATCGCCCAGGCGGCGGGTTCCGAGACGGCCACCCCGGCCGAGCGCGAGTTGTACCAGCAGTTGGCCGGGGAGTACGAGGATCTGAAGGATCCGCCGTACCCGTTCGACGCGCCGCTCGACGAGCGTCTGAAGCGGGTCCGCACCTGGCTGAATGTCGAGGACGGCTACCTGCTGAAGCCGATGAACTGCCCGCATCACGTGCGGGTCTACGCTTCGGACCGGCGCAGCTACCGCGAACTTCCGATCCGGCTGGCGGAGTTCGGGACGGTCTATCGCCACGAGAAGTCCGGGCAGGTTCACGGCATGACGCGCGTCCGCGGGTTCACGCAGGACGACGCGCACCTGTTCTGCCGTCCGGAGCAGTTGCAGGCCGAACTGGCGGACTGCATCGAGCTGACCCAGTACGTCCTGAAGACGCTGAACCTGACCGACTTCCGGGTACGGATCGGTCTGCGCGACGACGACGACAAGTATGTCGGCTCGCGCGAGAACTGGGCGATCGCCGAACAGGCGATCCGCGACGCGGTGACGGCCGCCGATCTCGACTGTGTCGAGGAGCGTGGCGAAGCTGCTTTCTACGGTCCGAAGATCGATTTCGTCGTCAAGGACTGCATCGGGCGCAACTGGCAGCTCGGTACGGTCCAGGTCGACTACAACCTGCCGCAGCGTTTCGGACTGACTTACATCGGCGAAGACAACAGCGAGCACGTCCCGGTCATGATTCACCGGGCCCCGTTTGGAAGCCTCGAGCGCTTCTGCGGCATCCTGATTGAGCACTTCGCCGGTGCTTTCCCGCTCTGGCTGGCCCCGGTGCAGGCGATCGTCTGCACGGTCAGCGAGAAGTCGGATTCGTACGGCCGCGAGGTGTTCGACGCCTGCATGAAGGCTGGTCTGCGGATCGAGTACGATCAGACCAGCGAACGGATCGGTGCCAAGATCCGGGCCGCTTCGATGATGAAGATTCCTTACGTCCTCGTCATCGGAGAGCAGGAAGTCGATTCGCAGACGGTCAACGTTCGCACGCGCGACGGCAAGCAGCTTGGCAGCTGCACCTTGCCGGAATTCCTGGCCGCGTGTGCCAAGGAAATTGTGGAACGCAGCGCATAACACGAAACCGCGGCGGAGCTGCCAGGCGCCGCCAAAGATGAGAACGGATGTCCAAAGCCTCCAGCAACCTACGGTGTAACACGCAGATCCGGATCACGCCCATTCGGCTGATCGATCAGGACAACAACCAGATCGGCATCATCGAAACCCCCGAGGCGCTTCGCATGGCGCAGGACGCCGGGCTCGACCTGGTCGAGGTCGCGCCCAAGGAACGTCCTCCCGTCTGCCGCATCATGGACTACGGAAAGTTCAAGTACAACCAGAAGAAGAACCTCCGCAAGCACCATGAACAGCAGCTCAAGGAAGTCCGCCTGCGGCCGAAGATCGATGACAACGATCGCAAGATCAAGATCAACCGGGCCCTCAAGTTCCTCAGCAAGAACGACAAGGTCCAGTTCACGATGCAGTTCCGCGGCCGCGAGCGGGCCCACCGCGAAGTCGGCCAGCAGATCCTGATGAGCATCGTCGACCTGCTCGGCGACCTGGTCAAACTCGAGCGGAACCCGTCGATGGACGGCCGCCACATGGTCATGATCGTCGCGCCGAACAAGAAGGAATTCGACCGGATCGTCAAGGAAGGCGGCAAGCCGAACCTGGCCTGGATCCTCAAGCAGGATCTCGACGACGAACTCGAAGAATCCGACGAGGCCGCCGAAGCCGCCGAAGCCGCTGAGGCCGCCGCCGACGCCGCCGGCGAACCGACCGAGTAGGGCGGCGCACCATGTCCGCCCTGCCAACGCTCGGCCTGATCGGCACCGGGATCATGGGCGCGCCGATCGCCGGCCACCTGCGGGCGGCCGGGTATCCGTTGCGGGTGCACACCCGTACGCCCGCCCGGGCCCGACCGGCCCTCGACGCCGGCGCGACCTGGGCCGCCACGCCCGCCGAAGCCGCCGACGGGACCGACTTCCTGCTGACGATCGTGACCGACACCCCCGATGTCGAGCAGGTTCTGTTCGGCACCGACGGCGCCGCCGAGACCCTCGCCCCGGGCAGCACCGTCGTCGACATGACCACGATCAGCCCGCGCGTCACGCGGGTCCTCGCCGCCCGCCTGGCCGACCGCGAGGTCGCCCTGGTCGACGCCCCGGTCACTGGCGGCGACATCGGCGCCCGGCAGGGCACCCTGACGATCATGTGCGGCGGCGCGCCCCGGGCCTTCGCCGCGGCCGAGCCGATCCTGAAGACCTTCGGCCGCAACGTCGTGCACGTCGGCCCGCCGGGCAGCGGGCAGACGCTGAAGGCCTGCAACCAGATCCTGTGCGCGGTCAACATGATCGGCGTCTGCGAGGCGCTGACCCTGGCCGGCCGCTCCGGGCTCGACCTGCCCCAGGCACTCGAGACGCTGGCGGGCGGCGCCGGCGGAAGCTGGGCCTGGAGCCAGCTTGGTGCGAAGATCGCGTCCGACGACCTCGACCCGGCCTTCATGGTCCGCCTGATCCAGAAGGACCTGCGGATCGTGCAGGAGGCCGCGCAGGAACTGCGCGTTCCGCTGCCGGGCACGGCTTTGGCGCAGCAGTTGTTCCGGGCGGTCGAGGCCGAGCCGGGCGGAGGCGCTCTCGGAACGCAGGCGATGATCAAGGCCTACCGCCGACTGCTCGACTGACCCGCAACCGGAGGCCTCTGCGATGGCCCGCACGGCGCATTTTGACTGTTTCAGTGGAATCGCCGGCGACATGACCGTGGCGGCCCTGATCGATGCCGGCTGCCCGTTCGAACTGCTCGAAGAAGCGGTCGCCCAACTGCGACTGCCCGGCGTCTCGATCGCGACCGAGCAGGTCATGCGGCACGGCATCGCGGCCCGGCGTTTCTGCGTCGAGATCGGCTCCGACGCGCCGCGCAAGCACCGCCACCTGCATCACATTGAAGACATCATCCGCGGGGCCGGGCTGAACGAACACGTCGCCGACGAGGCCATCGAGGTCTTCCGCCGACTGGCCGAGGCCGAGGCGGCCGTTCACCAGACCACGCTGGAAAAGGTGCATTTTCACGAAGTCGGGGCCGACGATGCGATCGTCGACATCGTCTGCGCATGCGTCGCCCGCGAAGCGCTCAAGCTCGCCCACGTGACCGCTTCCCCCCTGGCGCCCGGCAACGGCACGGTGACCTGCGCGCACGGCGTCATGCCCGTGCCGGCCCCGGCCACGGCCCGTCTGCTGGCGGGCGTCCCGCTGATGCAGACCGATGAGCAGGCCGAACTGACCACTCCGACCGGTGCGGCCCTGATCACGACCTGGACCCGCCGGTTCGGCCCGACGCCGTCGCTGCGGCTCGAGGCGACCGGCACCGGGACCGGCACGCGTGAGGGGCACACCCGCCCGAACCTGCTGCGGGTCCTGATCGGGACCGAGGTGGCCGGCGGCCCGGCGGGCGAGAGCGACGAGGTCGTCGTGCTGGAGACGCAACTGGACGACACGAGCGGGCAGATTCTCGGACACACGATCGATTTGCTGCTGACCGCGGGTGCGCTCGATGCGTTCATTGTGCCGATCATCATGAAGAAGAGCCGTCCCGGCCAGCTTCTGACGGTGCTGGCGGCGGCGACGGACGTGCCGCGGATCGAGGACCTGATCTTCCGTGAGACCGGCACGTTCGGCATCCGGCGGACGACGGCCCGGCGGTCGACCCTCGATCGGTCGTTCGAGCAGGTCGACACCCCCTGGGGGCCGGTGCGGGTCAAGCTCGGGCGGCGGGGGGCTGCCCTCGTGCGGGCCTGGCCGGAATACGAGGACTGTGCCGCGCTGGCCCGCTCGGCCGGTGTGTCGCTGGAGCGTGTCCAGCGGGCGGCGTTGAGCGCTTACTGGCAGATGCAGGATGATGCTGGCGGCTGACGGCAACATGGGGCAGGGGCTGGGCATGGTCGTCATGGTCCTGGCCGGCACGACCGTGATGCTGATGATGCTGCGCCGCCACCAGTTCCGCCGGGTGACCGGCCGGGACGTGACCCGCGAACAGTTCGCCCGCCTGCGTGACCAGACCGAGGTGCGGAACTCGATGGACACGCTGCTGCTGCAACTCGAGCAGTTGCAGCGCGAGATCAACGCGCAGCTCGATACGAAGTTCGCCCGCCTGGAAACCGTGATCCACGACGCGGATCAGCGGATCGCCGAGTTGAAACGCCTGCGGAACGAACCCGTCGAACCCGCCGAACCACCCACGGTCCACCTGCAGCCCGAGCCGGAACTGCGGCCCGCGGCACCGGCACCACCGGCACCGGCACCATCCGCGCCGAACCCACCGCGAACCGAAGAGCAGCGGCGGGTCTTCGAACTGCATGACGCCGGGCGGACGCCGGTCGAGGTGGCCGAAGCGCTCGGCCTGCCGCTGGGCGAGGTGCAGGTGATGCTGCAGTTGCGCGGGTTCTCGTGACCGCGGTCCGCGGCCGCCGGCCGGTCGAAGACAGGACCAGCCCGGTCGCCCTGCCTGCTCGACCTGGAGCCTGCGCCGTGACGCCTGAATCCTGAATCCGGTATGCTATGGTCCGCGTGCATGGACCACCTCGTTGCCGGTGCCGGAATGACAGATCAGGTTTCACCTTCAGCAGAATCCGTCTCGCCCGGCGAGGCCTACGCGGCCGCCGTCGGGAAGGTGATCCGGCTGCACAACCTGCTGATCTTCGTGGTGTTCCTGGTCGGGCTGATCTGTCTCGGGATCACGCAGGCCCGCGGCGGGGGCGCCGATCTGCCGGTCTGGGCGACGAACCTGCTGATCACCGTGCGGATCGCGCTGCCGATCCTGGCGCTGGTGCTGACCGCGGTGTACACCTCTCGCGGCTGGGACCAGGCCGCGGCCAGCGGGGCCGGACCGCAGGCGATCTTCGAGCTCTACCAGCGGTTGCGGCTGTTGTCGATGTCCCTGCTGGCCTTCGCCGGCGTCTTCGCGGCCGTCTGCCTGGTGGTCGGGAACACCAGGGGTGATCTGCTGCTGCTGCTGCTGCCGTTCGGGCTGCTGATCCTGACCCGCCCCAGCCTGGCCGGCTTCGTCTACCTGGTGCAGGGCATTCGGAACAGTGCGGCGGAAGACGCCGAACCGGGAGACTAGGTCGTGTTTGACGGATGCAGATGACTGCCAAGGTGTGAAAAGGTGGAAATGTGAAGGAGTGAAAGAGGCGGTTTCGTGACGTTCTTACCTCTTTCACCCTTTCACTTGTTCACTCTTTCACCCTCTCACCCTTTCACCCTTTCACTCTTTCACTACTTTCGCGGTGGCAACAACGCGCTTGGATCCATCAAGCAGAACCCAGGGGCCTCCGGTGAGGAACCCGGTTCCCTGTCCTGCTCGACTCACTCGCTCAGTTGTTTCAGCAGGTCCGTGTTTTCCTGCAGGTAGCGGAACAGGCGAAGTTGCATGAAGTCGAACAGGCAGTGGGCGACGACCACGGCCAGCAGGCTGCGGGTCAGGACGAACGCCGTGCCGAGCACGATGCCCACGCCGGCGATCTGGAACGTCGCGGTCAGTCCCTGCGGGTAGTGCAGCGATCCGAACAGGACGGCGGCCAGCAGGATCGCGACCGGCCAGCTTCCGGTCAGCCGCCGCAGGTACGGCAGCATCAGGGCCCGAAAGAGGATCTCCTCGTGCAGCGCCACCGGGATCAGCAGCAGGAAGGCCGGGACCGGATCGGTCGGCATCGGCGCGGCGAACTCGAACCGCTGGGTCAGTTCCTGGCGGGCGGTCTCCTCGCCGGCCGCCAGCATCGCGGGCAGCCCGATGACCAGCATCGTCACGTAGCAGGCGGCGATGATGAACGGGACGGTCAGGATCTGCCAGCCGAACAGGTGCCCGGGCCGCACGCCGAAGCCCTCGGCCGCCTGGCGATGCCGGTCCGCGAGGTAGCCGAGCAGCATCATCGCGACGATCGCCTCGGCCCACTTGGTGACCGTCAGGAACGGGCCGATGTCGCCCTCGGGGGCGCCCATCTCCCGCAGGTAGCCGAAGGCGGCGAACAGGCTCGGCAGGAACGGACCGACGACGCCGACCACGACCACCAGGGCCAGGTCCAGCCCGGCCGCCCGGGGCGTCAGGTCCGGCAGGTGCATCGGGTCGAGCGGCGTCGGGGGCGGCGCACCGGCGTGTTCGGCGGGGCGGGCGCGGACCGGCGTTGACGGAGAACTGCTCAAGATCGTCCCTCTCTCAGCCGGATGCCCGTTGGCGCACGGCACGCGACCCGGATAATACCTCTTTCGGCCGTACCGCGTTGCGACGGTCAGCCAACCTCGAACGGGAAAGAGCATGAAACAGGATCGAGCACCCGTCGTCCAACCCGGCGGGGGTCTGGCCGCGTCGAAGCGGGCCCTGCGAAAGTGGAAGTGGGAAGGCCCGCAACTGTCGGCTCCGGTGCGCTGCAGGAAGGAAGAGTGGTACCTGCTGCGGGCCCACGGCAACGGTGACGGACGGCCTCTCGACGGCCGTGTCGGCGTCCGCTTCCTGGCGGGCGAGGATCCTCTTCACGGGCGGACGGTGCAGCTCAGCCGCGGCGGCGACACGCCCGGCAGCACGCTGGTCGGCTGGGTCCAGGCGCCGGCCGACGCGACGCACCTGCAGGTGCAACTGCTGGGCGAGACGCCGGAACTGGACCGGCTGATGCTGTACCCGGCGGCCGAGCGCGACCCGAAGTGTCACCCGTACGCCAATACGCCGGCGTGGAGCACCTACAAGCCGCCGTTCCCGGTCGGGCGGATCTACGTGCCGGACTCGCTGGCGGCGCTCGCGGACCTGCCGGACCTGCCGCATCTGGAAGTGCTGAAGAAGCCGCGTTCGGCGGCGGCGCTGGCGCGGACGGTGCAGCGCTGCGGGCTGATCCTGGACCGCGACCTGGTCCGCGGCCTGGGCCTGGACTACGCCGGTCTGCTGAAGGTGGCGGGCGGGGCGTGGGTCCTGGTCGATCTGGAGACGACCGCGGAACTGGTTCGCGCGGCCGGCCTGGCGGACGCGCGGGTCACGACGCTGCAGGCGCCGCACGACATCATGAGCGCCCGGGTCGAGTACGCGGATGTCGAGACGCGCGGGTTCGCGCTGCTTGACGTGCTGCCGTACTCGGTGGTCGACCAGCAGGGCGGCTTCGCGACGCGGGTGCTGAAGGCCAACAAGTCGTGGAAGCGGTTCGCCAACGACACCGGCTTCGCGACGATGCTGTCCAGCGAGACGCCCTGGGAGAGCAAGTGCGGCGATGTGCTTTCGGCCGCCCGGGCGCTTCGGCAGGGCGAGCTGATCGCCAGTGACCTGCCGTGGCTGGTGGCGGGGACGTACGGGTCGCTGCTGGCCCCGCGCCTGGCGCGGCACCTGCTGCGGATGCACCTGGCGGGCCCGATCGAAGAGGGGCTGCAGTACTGGAACCGCTGGGAGGACGGCGGGATCGTGCTGCGTGACATCGCCGACCTGGCCCGCCGCTATCCGAGCGTGGCGACGCTGCGATGGAGCGGCGAGGGCGAACTGGCCAGCCTCGGGCTGGCGGTCGGCGGAACCGAGGAACCCCGCCGGACGATCGTGCTGCGCAGCGGGCGGATGGACAACCTCGACCCGCATGACGGCGTCCCGCCCGAGCCGATGATGATCCTGATGAAGTGGCTGGGACGCGAGTGCAGCGAGCAGACGCCTTTCGCCCGGCGGCACCTGGCGACCACGCAACTGGTCTGGCAGTTCGAGACCGGCGACGGCGTCCGGCAGGCGACGCACTTCCGGGCCGCCCCGGCGGCGCTGGCGGCCCCGCGGCAGATCCGCCTGCGGTGCGGTCCGGTCGACGACGTGGTCCAGACCGACCCGGGCAACTGGATGCTGCCGAGTGACCACGGCGTGCACGGCGACCGGTCGTTCGAGATCCAGGCGGCGCTGGCCGCGCGGGTCCGGGGGGTCCTGAAACAGGCCTGAAACCGGGCCGATTTGCCAGCGGGCATCCGACCGGATACAAAGATCGCTGGTGTCCGCGACAGTACAGTGGGGCGTGTTGCATGCATTGGGATCAGCTCGGTAACACCTGCGTAATCGGCCTGCAGTGGGGTGACGAGGGCAAGGGCAAGGTCGTCGACGGCCTGCTCGAGTCCTTCGACGTCGTCGTGCGGTACTCCGGCGGCGCCAACGCGGGCCACACGATCGTCATCGGCGACGAGAAGTTCGCCCTGCATCAGCTTCCCAGCGGCATCCTGCGCGAGAACATGACCAGCGTGATCGCGGGTGGATCGGTGATCGATCCGGCCGTCCTGATCGGCGAGATCGAAGCGCTCCGCGGACGGGTCAAACTCGGCAACCTGCGGATCAGCGACCGGGCCCAACTGGTCTTTCCCTACCACCGCCAGCAGGACGTGCTGGCCGAGCGGGCCGCGCTGCCCGGCGGTCGGCTCGGCACGACCTCGCGCGGGATCGGTCCGTGCTATGCCGACAAGGTCTCGCGGCGGTGGGGCGTGCGGGTCTGCGAACTGTTCGACGAGGCCCGCCTGCGCGAACGACTGGGCCTGATCATCGCCCACAAGAACGCCTACCTGAAGGCCCTCTACGAACTGCGCGAGCCGTTCGACTCGAAAGCGATCACCGAGGAGTACCTCGCGTTCGCCGAGATCCTGCGGCCGTTCGTCTGCAACACGATGCTGGAACTGCACGGTCGCATCGAGAAGGGCGAGCGGGTGCTGTTCGAGGGCGCCCAGGGGACGATGCTCGACATCGACCACGGCACCTATCCGTACGTGACCAGCGCGAGCGCCGGCGTCGGCGGCGTGACCAGCGGGGCCGGCGTGCCGCCGACGGCGATCCGCTCGATCGTCGGCGTCCTGAAGGCCTACGCGACGCGGGTCGGCGAGGGGCCGCTGCCGACCGAACTGATGGGCGAGACCGGCAACCAGTTGCGCGAGCGCGGGCAGGAGTTCGGCACGACCACCGGCCGGGCCCGCCGGGTCGGCTGGTTCGATGCGGTCGCCGCCCGCTACGCGGCGATGTTCACCGGACCGACGCACCTGGCGATGCCGCACCTCGACACGCTGAGCGGTTTCGAGCAGTTGAAGATCGCGACCGGCTACCGGCTGGGTGATGAAATCCTGAACACGATGCCGGCCGAGACGTACCTGCTGTCGGACGTTGAGCCGATCTACGAGACGCTGCCCGGCTGGGAGCGCGACATCAGCCTCTGTCGCAGCGTCGAGGAACTGCCGGAGCAGGCCCGGGCCTACGCCCGGCGGATCGGCGAACTGGTCGGGGCCCCGATCCGGATGATCGGCGTCGGCCCGGCCCGCGACCAGGCGATTCTCGTGGAAGGGGACATCTGATGCCGACCTCCCCGACGATTGACTCGCAGGAACTGCTCGGCGTGCCCCGCGCGGCCCTGCCGCGGCACATCGCGATCATCATGGACGGCAACGGCCGCTGGGCCAGGCAGCGCAACCTGCCCCGGATCGAAGGGCACCGCAGCGCCGGACAGGCCGTCCGCGACACGATCCGGCACGCCGCCCGGCTCGGCATCGAGTGCATGACGCTCTACAGCTTCAGCCGCGAGAACTGGAAGCGTCCGGCCGACGAAGTCAACGCCCTGATGGCCCTCTACGCCCAGTACCTGGCCGACAACCGCGCCGAGATCATGGACAACGACCTGCGCCTGCGGCATGTCGGGCGCAGCGACCGCCTGCCGGCCAGCGTGCTGAACGAACTGAACCGGACCGCCGAACTGTCGGCCAACAACCAGGGCATGCACCTGTGCCTGGCGCTGGACTACGGTTCGCGGACCGAACTCGTCGACGCGGTCCAGGCCATCGCCCGGCGCGTGCTGGCCGGCGAGGTCCGGCCCGAGCAGATCGACGAGGCCCTGATCGACAACAGCCTGTACACGGCCGGCCTGCCCGACCCCGACCTGGTGATCCGCACGGCCGGGCAGTTGCGCCTGAGCAACTTCCTGCTGTGGCAGATCAGCTACGCGGAACTGTACGTAACCGACACGCTCTGGCCGGACTTCCGGATCGATCATCTGAACGACGCGCTGCGTTCGTTCGCAGGACGGGAGCGCCGCTACGGAGACGTGGCGCCGGCGCCGGCGCGGTAGGGCGGCGTGCTTCGCAATCGTCTGATCTCGGGCTTTTCGCTGGCCGGCGTCGTGATGGTGCTGCTGGTGCTGGACGCCGTCCTGGGGCACGCGCCGAGCCTGCCGCTGCTGGGACTGGATCCGCCGCTGAGCACCTGGCTGCGGCACGGCCTGTTCCCGACGGTGCTCGTGACCGTGCTGACGGCCCTGCTGACCCGCGAACTGATCCACCTGGCGCACCTGCAGGGCTACCGGCCGCTGCGGTTCGAGTCGCAGTTCTTCGCGATCGGCCTCGTGCTGGGTCCGTACCTGTCCTACAACCTGAAAGAGAACGGGCTGTTCTACGACGAGTCGTGGAGCGGACTCTGGCTGACGATCGCGCTGGCCTACGCCTTCGTCATGCAGGCGGTGCGGCGCGGCACCGAGGGCGTGATGATCAATCTCGCGACGACGATGTTCATCATCTTCTACGCCGGCGGCCTGGGCGGATACCTGACCAAGCTGCGGATGGAAGTCGGCGGCAGCCAGGGCGCGGTGCTGCTGCTCTACAGCATGTTCGTCGTCAAGATGACCGACGTCGGCGCGTACTTCACCGGCCGCCTGCTTGGCCGCAACAAGTTCATCCCGTGGCTGAGCCCGAAGAAGACCTGGGAAGGCGTCATCGGCGGCGTGGTCGTGGCCGGGCTGACCAGCGTCGGACTCGGGCACCTGGCCAGCGGCTACGACTGGCTGCCGGGCTACGCCCTGGTGGGGCACACCTGGTACCTGCTCGGCTTCGGCGTCGTGATGGCGACCTTCTCGATCGCCGGCGACCTGGCCGGCTCGCTGCTGAAGCGCGACGCGGCCGTGAAGGACTCGAGCCAGATGATCCCCGGAATGGGCGGGGTGCTCGACATCTTCGACTCACCCCTGCTGGCCGCCCCGGCCGCCTGGTTCTTCTGGACCCGCCTGGCGCCATTGCTCTGAAGACAGGGAGCGAGGGAGTAAGGGAGCCAGGGAGCAAGAACGAGGGACCGCCCGCGGGCGGAGCCTTCGTTCCCTCCTCGCTCCCTTGCTCCCTTGCTCCCTTGCTCCCTCAGGACCTTTGGTGTACAACCCGCCTGCGGTCTGAAAAGCCTGTCGAAAACTCATCAGCGTCATTGCTTCCATGGAGGGAAGAGATGTCGTTTCCGTTTCGCTCCTGCCCTGGCGGTGCAACCCGCGGTTGTCCGCTGTCCTGTCGCCTGATGTCCGCTGTCGTCGATTCGTGGTGCGCTCATGCAGGCTGAGTCGCTGGCGGCCGCCGTTGCCGCTGCGGACGGTCGGCACATGCTGATCGTCGAGGATGATCTCGACAACCGCGAACTGCTCCGCGAACTCGTCCTGCGGGACGGCTACCAGGCGACGGCCGTCGGCGACGGCCAGAGCGCGCTGAACGTGCTGGCCACCGGGGCGGTCGACGCGATGCTGCTGGACATCGACATGCCCGGAACGGACGGCTTCGACGTGCTCCGCGCCGCGCGGGCCGCCCATTCCCCCAGCATGCTGCCGATCATCATGATCACCGGGATGGCCGCCCGGAAACACGTGGTTGAAGCGCTGCAACTGGGCGCCAACGACTACGTCGTCAAGCCGTTCGATGCCGGCGTCGTCTCGGCCCGCCTGCGGATGCAACTGACGCTCAAGGAAGCCTACGACCAGATCCTTGATCTCGAACAGGACCTGGAACGCAAGAACGCCGCCCTGCAGCAGGCCAACCGCCACCTGGAAGTGGCCTACCAGCACATCAAGGCCGACCTGCACTCGGCCGCCCGCGTGCAGCAGGCCCTGCTGCCGACCAGCGTCCCCGAGGTGCCGGGACTCGAAGTCACCTGGTTCTATCGCCCCTGCGACGAACTGGCCGGCGACAGCCTGAACGTCTTTCAACTCGACGAGGACACCGTCGGAACCTACCTGCTCGATGTCAGCGGACACGGCGTCCGGGCCGCGCTGCTTTCGGTGGCCGTCGCCCGGGCCCTGCAGCCCGTGCCGGGCCGCCCGTCGCTGGTCTGCCAGCCCGGCGCCGACGGGGCCATCCGGCCGACGCCGCCGGCGGTCGTGGCCGAGGAACTGAACCGCCGTTTCCCGCTCGAGGACGACGCGGCCCAGTACTTCACGCTGCTGTACGGGACCTACAACACGCGCTCGCGGACGTTCGAGTACGTCTGCGCCGGGCACCCGGCCCCGCTGTACCTGCCGCGCGGCGAAGCGCCGCGGCAACTGAATCATCGCGGGATCGCGGTCGGACTCGTGCCGGAACCCGCTTACGAGAACGGCCGCGTGCGCCTGCGTGCCGGCGATCGCCTGTACGTCTACTCCGACGGACTCGACGAGATCGGGGCGGCCCGGGATCGTTACGGCGTGCAGCGGATCATGGGACAACTCGACGCGGCCCGGCAGTCGGCTCTGCCCGAGAGCCTGACCCGGGTGGTCAGCGCAGCCGAGGACTGGGCCGGGCACGGGTTCGACGACGACGTTTCCGCACTGGCCCTCGAAGTCACCGCGTAGCGCTCCGCCGGTCGGCGGAATCGACTCGCGCGGAGAAGACCCTGCGCAAGAGCTCAAGAGCAGCGGCACCCTCGCTCCCTCGCTCCCTGTTCGCTACTCCACCGCGCCGCCGCAGCTCGAGCCCGCGCCGGCCGTGCAGCCGTAGCAGTGGTTGCCGATCGCGATCGGAGCCTGGTGCAGGGCTTCGGGGCGGAAGTCGGCGATGTGCCGCGGCAGGCCGGCGGGCAGGCCGAGTTGCATCTGCTGGTTGAAGTCGCAGTCGTGCAGCGTGCCGTCCCAGCCGACGCTGAGCGTGTCGCGGCACATCACGCCGCGGGCCGCGGCCGGGTTGAAGGCGGCCTGCAGTCGCTGCATGTATTCGTCGAAGTTGCCGCTCTCGAGCAGGTACTCGAGGTAGCGGTTGATCGGCATGTTCGTGATCGTGAACAGGTGGTTGAACCGCACGTCGTGGCGCTGCGCCAGTTCGCGGCGGAAGTCGCGTTCGATCGCCTCCTGGCGGGGCGGCAGGAACGCGCCGACCGGGTTGTAGACCAGGTTCAGCTTCAGGCGCCCGTCCGCGGCGCCGTAACCGGCCGCGTTCAGGCGACGGAGCCCCTCGATCGACTTCTCGAAGACGCCGTCGCCGCGCTGCGCGTCGGTCTGGCGGGCCTGGAAGTACGGCAGGCTGGCGACCACCTCGACCTGGTGCCCGGCCAGGAAGTCGACCAGGTCGTGCTGGCCGCGGACCAGCAGGATCGTCAGGTTGCAGCGATCGATGACAGCCCGGCCGCGGGCCCGGACCTGTTCGACGAGCCAGCGGAAGTCGGGATTCAGTTCGGGGGCGCCGCCGGTCAGGTCGACCACTTCGAACGGCGCGGCGTCGAGCGCGGCGAGGCAGTGGGTCATCGTTTCGCGGGTCATGATCTCGGTGCGATCCGGCCCGGCGTCGACGTGGCAGTGCCGGCAGACCTGGTTGCACATCTTGCCGACGTTGATCTGCAGCACCCGCGGCGACGTCCGCGTCAACGGGTCGAGCCCGATCGCCCGCAAGGTCGATGCGAACGACGGGACCGGACTGCGCGCGAGCACGTCCAACTGCTGCGACAGCACCGAGAGGGCGTGACGACGTTGCACCAGGCTTTCAGTCACGGAGAATCCTTATTGCCAAGGGAGCGAGGGAGCAAGGGATCGAGGGAGCCCGGGAGCCAGGGGGAAAGGGGACGGTGGCGGGCTGGGAATCGTGAACCGGAGGCTCGTGCCACGGCTCTGGTGCCATTTCTCTTGAGCAGTGTCTTCTCCGGCCTCCTCTGCTCTCGCTCCCTCGTTCCCTTGTTCCCTCGCTTCCTCCCCCGCATCACATGCTCAGCTTGTCGGTCGTGTTGCGCATCTGCACGCCGTGGACCAGAGCGGCCCCGCCCTTGATGGCGGCCGCGACGTGGACCGCCTCGGTCATCTGGGCCGGGTTGCTGCCCTGTTCGAGGCAACTGCGGGTGTAGGCGTCGATACAGTAGGGGCACTGTTCGCTGTGTGCGACGGCCAGGGCGATCAGGGCCTTTTCGCGGGCGCTCAGCGCGCCCTCGGCGAAGACCGACTCGTACCAGCCGAAGAACTTCTCGGCCAGTTCCGGAGCATCCCGTCCGATCTCGGCGAACTTCCCGAGATCCTCCGACCGGTAGTAGTCACCCACGATGCATCTCCTCAACAGGTCAACCCGGATCGGCCCGCGATATTCCCGGCTGCGCTGGTCAACACGTGAAAGTGTGAAAGCGTACAGGAGGAGTCGCGGCCGGTCGGAGCGACACGGGCGGGGCCGGCCGCCTCCGGTTCCCTCACCGCGCGCCCTCAGAAGCTGTTCTTCGGCGCCTTGCCCCACATCAGTTTGCGCCGCATGGCGTACCACAGCGAACGCTTCGGATTGCGGACCATCTGCAGGTCGGTCGGATAACGCGAGATCTCGACCGTGTCGCCGACATTGAAGCGATGTCGCTCACGGCCGTCGACCACCACCGTCGTGCCGGCGTTGGCCTGCTCGACCTGGATCTCCAGCCGTCGACTGGCCGCCACCACCACCGGACGCAGCGTCAGGGCGTACGGGCAGATCGGCGTGATCACCACCGAACGAGCCAGCGGATCGAGGATCGGGCCACCAGCCGACATGTTGTGGGCCGTCGACCCCGAGGGCGTCGCGACGATCAGGCCGTCGCCGCGAATCCGCGCGACCCGCGCCCCGTCGGAGTCGACCTGGATCTCGATGATCCGGAACGGATCGCCCGCCAGCAGCACGCAGTCGTTGACGGCGACCGTGTCGATCACTTCGCCCGACACCTTCCGGATCCGCACCGCCAGCATCGTTCGAAGCGTCAGTTCGAGGTCGTCCTCGAACAGGAAACCGCCGTCCCGTTCGAGCCCCTCCAGCGTGAACTCGGCCAGGTAGCCGATCTTGCCCATGTTGATTCCGACGATCGGCATCTGCTGCCGCCCCAGACCGTGGATCGCGGCGATCAGCGTGCCGTCGCCGCCCAGCACGAACAGCATCTCCGGCGCGTGCGGGGCGACCCGCGCACTGTCGTCGGTCAGCTCGCAGAAGACCAGGTCGGCCTGCGAGCGCAGCCAGGCCACCGTGCGGTCGAACGCCGCCACCACGGACGGCTTCGTCGGGGCACCGATCAGGGCAACGCGCTTGCTCATGCCCGCCAGTATACGAGCCCCCCGCGCGGAATGCGCGGCCGGGCGTTGCGGTTCGCGGCCCGGCGGCGACAATAGCCGGTCCAAGGTTTCACGTTCCCCGGGGGTCGCGCATGGCGGCATCGCTTCCGAACTTCGAACTGGTCGCGCTCGACCTGGATCGCACGCTGCTGGATTCGTCCGGCCGGCTGCCGGACCGCAACCGGGCCGCCCTGCACGAGGCCCACGAGCGCGGCATGAAGGTCGTCGTCTGCACCGGGCGGACCTTCACCGAGACCCGGCCGGTGCTGGCAGCGATCGGGCTCGATCTCGACGCGGCCGTCACCATCGGCGGCGGTCTGATCTCGGATGCGACCAGCGGCCGCACGCTGCGCTCGACCAGTTTCAGCCGGGCGCTGGCCGAAGAGATGGTGGCCTGGTTCCAGGCGCACGAGCACACGGTGATGTGGACGCACGACCCGGCCGAGCACGGGTTCGACGGCTACATGCTGACCGGGCGGCGGCACCACCCGGCCCTCGACCGCTGGCGGGAGATGACGCCCTGCGAGATCCGGATTCGCGAAGGTCTCCCGGGCGAAGCGCCGATCCGGCTGACCGTGATCGACGAACCCGAGTCGCTCGCGGAGATCGGCCGTGGCTTCGTCGAGGCGTTCGGTTCGCGGGTGACGCATCACCTGATCCACGTGCCGACCTATGACTTCATGGTGCTCGAGACCTTTACCGGGCAGGTCAGCAAGTGGAGCGCGATCGACCAGTTGTGCCGGGACTGGCGGATCGACCCGCGGGCCACGCTGGCGTTCGGCGATGACGTCAACGACATCGCGCTGCTTGCCGGCGCCGGACACGGCGTCGCCGTGGCCAACGCGCACCCCGACGTGATCGCGGTCGCCAACGAGGTCACCGACAGCAACGACGACTGCGGCGTCGCCCGCATCCTCGAACGCGTCCTCGCCGACCGCGTCAGCAACTGAAGCGACCGCACGGGGAGCGAGCGAAACGCCATGGCCACCTACGCCCGTCTGGAAACGACCATCATCCTGGCCCTCGGGGCCGTGCTGACCTTCGCGCTGGCCTGGCAGGGGGGACTCTGGTTCCTGCTGCCGCTGCTGCTGACCCTGGCGCTGCTGAGTTTCTATCGCGACCCGCGCCGCCGGATTGACGCCCGGCCCGACGCGCTGCGCGCGCCGGCCGACGGCCGCATCATGCTGATCGAGCGCGGGCATGCCGGCGCCGACGGCCGGCCGGAACTGCGGATCTGCATCTTCCTGAGCGTGCTGAACGTGCACGTCAATCGCAGCCCGTGCGCCGCCCGGGTGGCCGGCGTCCGCTACGAGCCCGGCCGGTTTCTGAACGCGCTCAGCGGGCGGGCGACCGACGAGAACGAGAACAACCTGGTCGAACTGGATCCGATCGATCCGCTGCCGGGGCCGGTCCTGGTCCGGCAGATCGCGGGCGCCCTGGCGCGACGGATCGTCTGCGGCGTCGGTCCCGGCGACACGCTGCGGGCCGGGGCGCGGTTCGGTATGATCAAGCTGGGCTCGCAGACGGAACTGCGCGTGCCGGAAGACCCGCGCTGGCGGGTCCGCGTGGCGGTCGGCGACCGCGTGCGGGGCGGGTTGACCGTGCTGGCCGAACTGGCCGCGGAGCAGACATGAGCGGATCGGACCGGGAACCACTCTCGCAGCATGAGGATCGGCCGCGTCTGCGGGCGGTGACGCTGCTGCCGAGCGCGGCGACGATCGGCAACCTGCTGAGCGGCCTGCTCGCGATCTTCTTCTGCCTGCTTTCGATCCGGGCGCTGTACGCGGACATGCCGCTGCGCGAGTTCGGGCCGCGGCTCAGCGAGTTCTTCCCGAGTTACCTGGCCGTCGGCGCCTACTGCATCGCCGCGGCGCTGCTGTTCGACGCGCTCGACGGGCGCCTGGCCCGCCTGGCCCGCCGGACGACCGAGTTCGGCGCCCAACTCGACTCGCTGGCCGACGTGGTCAGTTTCGGGACCGCGCCGGTCGTGCTGCTGCTGACGCTGCTGCTGCGGAAGGCGACGCCGCCCGAAGGGCTGCCGGTCGAGGTCGGGCTGATCGAGTGGCGGATCGGGCTGCTCGGCGGGCTGGTCTATCTCAGTTGCGCCGCGATCCGCCTGGCCCGCTACAACGTCGAGAACGTCCGCGACGAGTCCGGGCAGCGACGCTTCTCCGGACTGCCGGTCCCCGGTGCGGCCGGGGTCGTCGCGGCGCTGCTGATCCTGCACGAGGACTACGTCGGCAGTCCGGGCTTCGCCGGCTGGATCCGGGTCTGTTTCGGCCCGCTGCTGCTGGCCCTGGGGCTGCTGATGGTCGGGCGCATCGACTACGTGCACGTCTTCAACCTGTACGCCCGCCGCGAACAGCCGCCGTTCCACCTGGTCGTCATGGTGGTCGTGCTGGTGGCGCTGTGGTGGTGGACCCAGGAGGTCCTGGCCGTCGTCGCCCTGGCCTACCTGTTTTCGGGCCTGGTCTTCGGCCTGCGGTCCGACCCGCCCGGACCGACCGGGCGCACCCACCCGGAACAGCACCCGCAGCGTGCCGATCTGAACTGAACCGGGCAGCCTGCTCGGGCCGTCGCCGCTCGCGGGCCGGTTCAACCGCTCACCTGTTCACGCAAAAACAACGCCGTGGGTCCGAGAGCAAATCGGGCCGGGGGCTGGCAGGGGCGGGTGGGGAAAATCTGGCCGGTCCCGAGTGGAAAGTCGCCCGGTGTGTGCCCCTAGCATGAGGCGAATCAGGCAGGTTTCAAAAGAACCGGGTCAGCAGGTGGCAACCGCAGGAGGTAAGCCCATGCTCGTCAGCAGCATTCGACGTTTCTTTCTCGAAGAAGATGGCCTGACCGCCACCGAATACGCGATCCTGCTCGCCCTGGTGATTGTCGTCGGCGTCGTCGCGGCCCGCTCGCTCGGAGCCAACACCGCCCACGCCTTCCAGGCCCTTGACGCCGCCACCGGCCCGGCTGACCTGTACGACGCCGAATACACGAGCACCCTGCGGTAGCCCCCGGCCCGCACCAATCTTGTTCTCCAACCCTGGCACCGGTGCGCTCTCGGAAGCGCACCGGTGCCGAACCCTTTTCTGAGGGAGCGAGGGAGCGAGGGAGCAAGGGAGCCAGAGCAGAGGATGACTGGACACCCCGCCCTGATTTCGGTGGGCCACGTCCCGCGCGCGGAGAAAACACTGCTCAAGAGCAGTGGCCCAAGCCCGTGGCACAAGCCCGTGGCACAAGGCATGGCACAAGGCGCTGACACACGAGCAGCGGAGCAGCGGCGCATGAGCCGGTGACACCGGATCGCCGAATCATCCTGTTCCCTGTTCCCTTCCCTTGCTCCCTCGCTCCCTGGCTCCCTCGCTCCCTCGACTTGCTCCCTCGCTCCCTCGACTTGCTCCCTCGCTCCCTCGACTTGCTCCCTAGCTCCCCGAATCGGTATCCTCCCCGGTATGCTTGCGATTGTGTATGTCGCCATCGGTGGGGCGGTCGGGGCCGTGCTTCGGTTCGGACTGTTGCGCTGGATGCCGCCGCCCGCGGACGGCCTGCCGCTGGCCACGATTCTCGCCAACGTGATCGGCTGCCTGCTGATCGGTCTGCTGGCCGGCCTGTTCACCGGGCCGTTGGAGGGACGCGACGAACTGCGGGCGCTGCTGATCGTCGGCCTGCTCGGCGCCCTGACCACCTTCTCCACCTACGGCTGGGAGACCTACGCACTCGGCGCCCGCGGGCACTTCGGCCTCGCCGCCGCCAACCTGCTGGTCAGCAACCTGGCCGGCCTGGCCGCCATCTGGGCCGGGCAGACGCTGGCCGCCCGCTGGGCCTGATGCGCCGCGGCCATCCCCGCCCCAATTCGCACCCCGTTCGCCTGAACGGAACAACCGTCGCCGCGTATGGTTATGATGAGACCGCGAGAGGAGCAGCGATGTCCGGGCTGAATGCCAGCGAGGGCCGCGAACTGGCCGACAAGTACGCCGCGTTGCAGGAACTGCTGCGCGGCTGGGAATCCGTGCTGGTCGCCTTTTCCGGCGGCGTCGACAGCGCCCTCGCCCTGCGGGCGGCCGTGCTGACCCTCGGCCCCGGGCGGGTTCTGGCCGTCACCGGACGCAGTCCGGCCGTGCCGGAGAGCGACATCGCCGGGGCGGCCGACCTTGCGGCCGAACTCGGCGCCCGGCACATCTGGCTGGATACCGAGGAATTCACCGACGAGAACTACGTCTCGAACCCGACCAACCGCTGCTACCACTGCAAGACCGAACTGTACGGACAACTGGCGCCGCTCGCTCGGCGCGAGGGACTCGCGGTCGTGATCAACGGCGTCAACGTCGACGACCTCGGCGACTACCGCCCCGGACTGCAGGCCGCCGGCGAGCACGACGTGCGGGCCCCGCTGGCCGAGTGCGGCCTGCGCAAGGTCGACGTGCGAGCCCTGGCTGCGCAACTGGACGTTCCGATCCACGACAAGCCGGCCGCCCCGTGCCTGTCGTCGCGGGTGCAGTACGGCGAACGGATCACGCCCGAGAAACTCCGGCGGATCGACAAGGCCGAGCAGTACCTGCGGGCCCGCGGCTTCCGCGAACTGCGCGTGCGGCACCACGACACGCTGGCCCGCATCGAAGTCCCGGCCGACGAGATCGCCAGGTTCGCGGACGAGTCGCTGCGGGCCGAGATCGTCGAGCACTTCCGCCGACTCGGCTACCAGTACGTCACGCTTGACCTGCTTGGCTTTCGCACCGGCAGCATGAACGAGGTCCTGCTCGGCGCCGGCTTTGCCGGCGGAGACGTGGATGGGTGACAGGGGGGCGCCCTCGCACGCCCGGTTGCCGATCACGCTTTCGCGTCTGCATCGTTTTTCGGTCTTTCTCCGGCCTCGTCGCGGAATCGGGCATACTGAGGTTGCCTTCCTCCGGGAGAAACCCGATGCGAGCCGTCGTCCTGCTGCTGGTGCTCTGCCTGTCGTCCGTCGCTGTGGCCGGCGATCGTCCCGTTGCGCGCACCACCGACGAAGTCCGCCGGCGCATGAACGAGCCGATCGATGTCTCTCTGCGCGAGACGACGCTGGCCGACGCCATCGACGGCCTGCGACGGCGCCTGGCGGTCAACCTGGTCGTCAACTGGGAGGACTTCGAACTGAGCGGCATCTCGCCGGACGGACGCCTGTCCTTCGAGGTCCGCGGCGTCCCGGCCGGCGCGACGCTCGACCTAATCCTCGGCCTCGGCCACCCGGACATCCGCAAGGGCTGGGAGATCCGCGGGAATACGGTCCTGGTGGCCACGGTTCACTTCCTGCAGCAGCGGAAGGTCACGCGGATCTACGACGTGAACGGACTGCTCGGCCGCACCGCCACCCGCGCGGCCGGTCCGCAGCGACTGGTGCGACTGGCGGACACGCGGGCCCGCGAACGACTGACGGCCGGCGATGATCCGAACTCGTTCGTGCTGGAGCAGCGCGGAATCGTCCTGGCGGACCTGGTCCGCGTGACCTGCGAGCCGGACCTCTGGCGCGAGTTGGGCGCCGGGGACAGTTCGCTGACCGTGATCGACGGACTGTTCGTGGTGCACGCGCCGGCCAACGTGCAGACGCGCGTGCAGCGTCTGCTGCTGGGGCTCGCGCACGCCTGGGGCCGGCCGGCGCCGCTGCTGTACCTGGTGGATGAGCCGGGCTCCGATGGGCGCGGGGGTTGACGGGAACACGAGGAATCGGATCGGGACACCGCTTGTCCGCGGACCGTTCCGGCAATCGGCTGGGGATGAACGCGCATGGGTACCGACAAGAACGATCTGAAGCAGCGCCTCTCGCCTGAGCAGTACCACTGCACGCAGGAGTCCGGCACCGAACCGGCCTTCACCGGCTGTTACTGGAATCACAAGGGCGTCGGGCACTACGACTGCGTCGTCTGCGGCACGACCCTGTTCGACTCGAAGAGCAAGTACGACTCGGGCTCGGGCTGGCCGAGTTTCTGGGCCGCGCTCGACGATGCGTCGATCCGGCAGGTGACCGATCGCAGCCACGGCATGGTCCGCACCGAACTGCGCTGCGGCACCTGCGACGCCCACCTCGGACACCTGTTCCCCGACGGCCCGCCGCCGACCGGCCAGCGGTTCTGCATCAACTCGGCCTCGCTGCATTTCCGCGGCAGCGAAGACGCGACGGAGTGACGACGTGCAGCCAGGTGCGGGAAAGGCCGAGGTCGAGGTCCGCAGGCTGACAGGCGCCGACGCCGAGGCCTGGGCGGCGCAGCGGCAGGCGCTCTGGCCGGACTGTCCGCCGGAGCAGAGCGCCACCGAAATGGCCGCGATCGTCGCGGACGCCAGGCAGGTGGCGTTCGGCGCGTTCGACGGGCCCCGGCTGATCGGCTTCGTGGAACTGTCGCTGCATCCGCACGCGATCGGCTGCGGGCCGGGTCCGGTGGCCTATCTGGAGGGCTGGCACGTCGACGCGGGCCGGCGTCGCACCGGCATCGGCGCGCGCCTGGTGGCGGCGGGCGAAGCGTGGGGACGCGCGCAGGGCTGCCGCGAAATCGCATCCGACACCTGGATCGACAACACCGGTTCCGACGCCGCCCACCGCGCCCTCGGCTTCGAAGAAACCGACCGCCTGATCCACTACCGCCGCCCGCTGGGGCGGTGAACAGGGCAGGTGCGACAGGGCCGGGTCCCCCGCCAAGAGAAGACACGGCTCAAGAGCTCAGGAGCCGTGGCACCAGACCGGTGAAACCAGACAAGTGACACCACAATCGCAGGTGGCAGCCGCGCGCCGCCTCCCCCTGTTCCCTGTTCCCTGTTCCCTGTTCCCTTAGAAAAAAGCCAGCGACCCGCGCAAACGGATCGCTGGCTCGATGTGTCACCAAAAAGCGGGCGTAGCCGCCGGAGGCTATTCTCCCTTGTAGATCGCCATGATCTTCTGCAGCATTGCGATCGCTTCCTTCTTCGGACGCTGGAACGCGTTGCGGCCGACGATCGAGCCGTTCCCGCCGCCGTCGCGGATCGCCCGGGCGTCATCGTAAACCGCGTCGGCGCCCTTCTTGGCACCGCCCGAGAAGATCACCACCCGCCGGCCGCCGAAGCAACTGTCGACCACGTGCTTGACCCGCTCGGCCTGCGTGGCGATTGGGATCTTCGTCTCTTCGAAGACCTTCTTGGCCGCGGCCTGTTCGAGGTGCTCGCTCGGCAGCTTGACCTTGACGAAGTGCGCGCCCAGCAGGCACGCGATCTGGGCCGCGTAGCCGGCCACGTCGACGGCCGTTTCGCCTTCCTTGCTGATCTGCTCGCCGCGCGGGTAGGACCAGACGACGACCGCCAGGCCGGCGTTCTTGGCTTCCTCGCCGAGGTGCTGCAGCGTGTCGTACATGCCCTGGGCCTGGTCCGAGCCGGGGTAGATCGTGTAGCCGATCGCCGCGCAGCCGAGTTGCAGGGCCTGCTCGATCGAGCCGGTGATCGACTGGCCGGGATTCTTCAGGCTCAGCAGCGCGTTGTTGTTGTTGATCTTCAGGATCAGCGGAATCTCGCCGGCGAAGGTGCGGGCACCGGCCTCGAGCGAGCCGTACGGGGCGGCGTAGGCGTTGCAGCCGGCCTCGATCGCCAGTTCGAAGTGGTAGTGCGGGTCGTACCCGTCCGGGTTCGGGCCGAAGCTCCGCGAGGGGCCGTGCTCGAAGCCCTGGTCAACCGGCAGGATCACCAGCTTGCCGGTGTCGGCCAGCGTCCCGGTCCCCAGCATGCGGCGGATGTTGGCCAGCACGCCGGCATTGTCGTTTTCGTAGTAGCTCAGGATCTTGCGGACCTGGTCCGACATCATCTCTTCGTCTCCGTACGCGCCGGGTGCGCGCCTGTGGTCACTTGCCTTCCGAAACAACCCGGCATTTTAGGGGTCAGCGGGCAGGGCGGCAATTGACCGGCGGGTTTCGATTTCGGATTGCGGATTGCGGACCGGCCGGCGATGCTGGGCGCAAACCCGCAGTCCATGATCCGAACTCGCAATGGGAAGCCCCCGATGTCCGATGCCGCAACCTCCGTCGCCCAGCTCCGCCAACTGGTGGCCGACTTCGTCTCCGAACGCGAGTGGGAGCAGTTTCACGACCCGAAGAACCTCTCGATGGCCATCGCGATCGAGGCGGCCGAACTGATGGAGCACTTCCAGTGGACCCGCAGCGAGAACCTGGCGGATGTCCTCAACGATCCGCAGGTCAGCAGCGAGATCCGCGACGAACTGGCCGACGTGGTCTGCTTCGTCCTCGCGCTGACCAACCGGATGAACTTCGACCTGACCGAAGCCGTCACCCGGAAGATGGTCAAGAACCGGGCCAAGTACCCCGCCGACGAGTTCCGCGGCCGATACGAGAAGCCGAAAGGCTGACCGGATCGCGTACGCAAGCCCTCACTTGCTCACTTGCTCACTTGCTTACTTGCTTACTTGGGGGGGGCGTTGCATTCGGGGCAGTTGGCACCCGGTGCCAGGCCGGTGCGGTTGTAGCGGCAGTTCCCGCAGCGCGGTTCACCGTCGTCGAGCCCGGCCCGGCGCGCACGCCGCCAGCCGAACGCCGCGACAAGCGTGGCCGCGCTCAGCGGCAGCCAGAGCGGCACGCTGACCTGGAACCAGGGGGCGCCGGGCCCCCGGAACGCCGGCCACCAGCGGCGCGGCGTCTGCACCTGCGGCCCGACACTCCAGCCGGGCACACCGGGAAACGTCCCGGGGCCATGACGGACCAGGCCGGCCTCGCCGCGGTACAGGTGCACGTACCCCAGCCTGGTTTCGTAGTGCAGCCACCAGACCTCGCTGACCCCCCAGGCGACCAGCAGCAGCACGGCCACCGCCGTCCCGCCCCATTTCATCAGAGTGGTAATCGTCCGTGCGGGTCGGTCCATGCCTGCCATGGTAACGGCCGATCGTCAACCAAGGCGCCGGTCCTCCTCGCGCCCTGGCTGCTTTCTTAGCGGGATGTAGGGTGCGTCATCGACGCGGCCGACCACGGTCTGTTTGACGCGGGATGTTCAGGCGTCGATGCCGCACCGCTGGGCTCTTCTGCTTCGCGGTCCTTCTTCTGTGTCGCGGCCAAACGCAGTCCCCCACCCTTCCGCTCGCTTCGCTCGCTCAAGGGTGGGGCACCCCGGGCGCAGGGTGGGGCACCCGGGAGGGCTCTTCTGCTTCGCGGTCTTTCTTCTGTGTCGCGGCCAAACGCAGTCCCCCACCCTTCCGCTCGCTTCGCTCGCTCAAGGGTGGGGCACCCGGGCGCAGGGTGGGGCACCCGGGCGCAGGGTGGGGCACCCGGGAGAGAGCGGAACGCCGGCCCGGTTCCCCTCCTCGCTCCCTTGCTCCCTCGCTCCCTAGCTCCCTCGCTCCCTAGCTCCCTTCCCAGATGCCGCACTCGCGCCGTCCCCCGGTTCCCTGTTCCCTGTTCCCTGTTCCCTGTTCCCTGCGAAGCTCAAAGCATCGTCCCTTTCAGGATGAACAGTGCGATCATCAGGTAGATCACCAGTCCGGTCGCGTCGACGATCGTCGCGACCAGCGGGGCGGACGAACTGGCCGGGTCGAGGTTCAGGGCCCGCAGGCCGAAGGGCAGCATGCTGCCGGCGATCGTTCCCCACAGGGCGACGGTCACGATGCTGATCCCGATCGTCATCGCCAGTTGCGGATAGTGATCGCCGAACGGAGGCGTGCCGCTCAGGCCGGTTCCGACCAGGTGCCAGCCCAGCACGATCCCGACGCCGAGCGTGCCGAGGATCGCCCCCATCACCAGCCCGACCGTGATCTCCCGCCGGATGACCCGCGACCAGTCGCGCAGGCGGACCTCCTCCAGCGCCATCGCCCGCACCACCAGCGTGGTCGCCTGCGTCCCGGCGTTGCCGCCGCTGGCGATGATCAGCGGAACAAACAGCGCCAGCGCCGTGGCGCTCTGCAACTGCTCCTCGAAGTAGCTCAGGCTCAGCACGGCCGCCACGCCCAGCATCAGCAGGCCCGCCAGCCAACCGATCCGCTTGGTCAGCAGTTCGCGGAAGGCGACCTCCAGGTACGGGGCGTCCAGTGCCTCGGTACCGCCGATCTTGTGAATGTCCTCGGTCGCTTCCTCGCGGAACACGTCGACGATGTCGTCGACCGTCACGACTCCCTTCATCCGGCCGTCCTCGTCCATGACCGGAATCGCCATCAGGTCGTGCTGGGCGAACAGGTTGCTCAGTTCCTCCTGGTCGGTGTCCTCGCCGACCGTGATCAGATCCGTCGCCATCACTTCGCGCACCGCCTGCTGCGGCGGACTCGTCACCAGTTCCCGCAGCGACACCACCCCCAGCAGGTGCTGGTCGGCGTCCACGACGTACGCGTAGTAAATGCTCTCGGCCGTCTGACGCGTCTGCCGGCGCAGGTACGCGATCGCCTCGTCCGTGCTCATGTTTGGCCGCAGGCGGGCGTAGCGCGGACTCATCAGCCCGCCCGCCTCGTCCTCGGCGTAGGCCAGCAGGGCGTTGATCTCGCGGCGCGTGCCAGGATCCAGCAGGTCGAGCAGGGCGGGGCGTTCCTCGTCCGCGGCCTCCTGGATCAGGTCGACCGCGTCGTCCGGGTCCAGGTACCGCATCCAGCCGCGACGGGCGGTGGCCGGAATCGCCCGCAGCAGTTCGCTCTGCTGGCGGGCGTCAAGCTGATCGAACAGGTCCTCTGCGTCGCTCCGCTCCAGCAGCGAGAACCCCTCGGTCCGCTCCTCGTCCGAGAGCAGCGGCCAGGCCTCGATCAACTCGGCGTTGGTCAGCGTCGGCTGGCTCATCCGCGTTGTCCCGCTGGGCACGGAAAGCGTGGGATGGTGTGGGAACGAGAGAGGGGGGGCGTCCGAAACGCTGCGGAGACAGCCTGGTTCACGTTTCACCCCTGGCATGTGGCACAGGCGTCCCGCCTGTGATGTTGTCCCTTCACCCCAGGCCTGTGGCACAGGCGTTCCGCCCGTGATGTGTGTCAGGCATCGGAGCAGATCGTACCTAGCCGCCCGGCAGCCCGCCAGCGGTCAGGACTCGTCCGGGGCGTCCTGGCCTTCGGTCTCGTCGAGCACCACGTCGCCCTTCTTCGGCCGGCGGACGGTCTTGCCGGTCGTCGTGCTGCGCCGTTTCGAGGGCGGGCGGCGGCCGCTGCGGACATCCTCGTCGAAGGTCCGCTTGCGGCGCAGGATGTGGTGGTAGTGCTGCCCGAACCGGTGGGCCTCGTCGCGGACCTGCTGCAGCAGGCGCAGGGCCTCGTTGTTGCGGGCCAGCTTGTACGGTTCGGTCTCGGCCTGCACGTAGATCAGTTCCTCGCGCTTGGCCAGCGAGACCACCATCGGTGGCCGCACGCCTTCATAGCCTTCGGCCTCGAGGCCGGCCCGCAGGCGTTCGAACGAATCGAGCGCGGCGTGCAACTGCCCCAGCCCGCCGTCGATCAGGATCACGTCCGGGTAGAGTTCCTCGGCGATCATCGCGTGCTTGTAGCGGCGGGCGATCACCTCGCGGATCATCGCGTAGTCGTCGATCCCGCTGACCGTCTTGATCTTGAACCGCCGATAGCCGCTCTTGAACGGACGCCCGTCGATGAAGCAGACCAGCGAGCCGACCGAGTCCTGACCCTGCAGCGTCGCGATGTCGATCCCCTCGATGATCCGTGGCCGCTCCTCGAGGCGCAGCAGGCGCTGGAGCTTGTCCAGCCCGGCCGCCGGGTCGATGTAGAAGACCTCGGGCTGGACGTCCTCGGTCACGCTGCCGCTCAGTTCGAGCGACTGGATGGCCTTGATCCGGTCGCGGAGAATCGCCGCCTCCTCGTATTTCTTCTCGGCGGCGGCCGCGTTCATCTCGCGGGTCATCTGTCGCAGCAGAACGCTGCGCTTCGAGTTCAGCAGGCGGATCAGCCGCTGGATGTCCTTGGCATACTCGTCCTTGTCGATCAGGTCGGCACAGGGGGCGGTGCACTGCTTGATGGCGTGCAGCAGGCACGGGCGGAAGTGTCGCCGCTGGTCGTCCCCGTCCAGGATCGGCAGTTCGCAGGTCCGGAACTTGAAGACCCGCTGGAGCGCGTTGACCGCGTCACGCAGGCCGGCGGCGCTGGTGAACGGGCCGTAGAGCCTGGTGCCCTTCGGCTGCGGCGAGCGGGTCACGTAGACGCCCGGGAAGTCGTCGCGGGTCGTGATTTCGAGGTAGGGAAAGGACTTGTCGTCTTTCAGACGCTCGTTGTAGGGCGGCTGAATGTCCTTGATCAGCCGGTTCTCCTTCAGCAGGGCGTCCACCTCGGTCTCGCAGTCCAGGAAATCGATGTCGGTCGCCAGGCCGGCCATGTGAGCGATTTCCGGGCCGCGGGTCGCCAGCAGGTCGGCCGAGTCCTGGAAGTAGCTGGCGACGCGGCTGCGGAGGTCACGGGCCTTGCCGACGTACAGGACCTGCCCGCCGGCCCCCTTCATCAGGTAGACCCCCGGGGCCTTCGGCAGGTGGGCGATGATCTCGCGAAGGCGCTCGATGCGTGGATCGGGGTGGGCTCCCATGCTGGCTAAGTATATCGTCCGTCGCCGCTTGGCAACCGCCTCCGGAAGGGCCCCGGATTGGCCCCGATCGCTTGCGAAACCGGCGCAGGCCGGATAAAAGCGCGGCAGATCGGCCGGCCTGGATGCCGGCTGGCGGCGTCGGCACCTTGGCGTTGGAGGAAATCCATGGAGGAGTACGAACTGCTCAAGCGGACCGTAGAGGCGATCGCGGACGACGTCTACAAGGCCGTCGGCGGCAACAAGGCGGCCGGGACCCGCGTCCGAAAGGCCATGCAGGACATCAAGAACATCGCCCAGGACGTTCGCAAGAAGATCCTGGACATTCGCGTCGACGAGGGCTGATGCGGCCCGTTGTACGAAAGCACCTATGCCCCCTCCCGTAATCCTTGACCCCGCCGGGCTCAGCTTCGACGAAGCCGAGTCGATCGAGCGGGTGCGGGCCTTCACCCCGCAGCGGCACGAGTTCCAGTTGCTGGACCGTGTGATTCACTTTGATCGGGAAAACAAGATCGCGGCCGGCTATCACGACGTCCGTGAGGACGGCTGGTGGGCCCGGGGACACATCCCCGGGCGGCCGATCTTTCCCGGCGTGCTGATGATCGAAATCGCGGCCCAGCTTGCCAGCTACGTCACCCACTGCCTGCTGCCCGAACTGGACGACCGGTTCATCGGCTTCGGCGGCGTCGACGCGGTCAAGTTCCGCGGCGCCGTGGTCCCGCCGTCCCGCTTCGTCGTCGTCGGGCAAGGCCTGCAGGTCAAGACCCGCCGCAGCGTCTGCCTGGCCCAGGGCTTCGTCGACAACGTCATGGTCTTCGAAGCCAAGATCACCGGAATGCCGGTCTGAACCGCAGGCGAGGGAGCGAGGGAGCCAGGGAGCCAGGGAGCAAGGGAGCAAGCGATCGAGGGAGCAAGGGAGCGAGGACCCGCGTCGGGTGCCCCATCGTCGCGTGCCCCATGTTGGGTGCCCTATCGCCGGGTGCCCCATCGCCGGGTGCCCCATCGCCGGGTGCCCCATGTTGGGTGCCCCATCGGCGGGTGCCCCATGTTGGGTGCCCCATCCTTGAGCGAGCGCAGCGAGCGGAAGGGTGGGGGACTGAACGCGATCCGTTCCCGAAGTGGCACCGACTGACCCGTTCCTGACCCCAGTTTCCATCTGCCCGGCTATGCCGCCCGAAACCCCACCAGCACCGACGTTCGAAGTCCTGCCGCAGCGGCAGACATGGACCGAGCCCGCCCGGGCCGCCGCGGAACTGCCCGGCGGACCGGCCGTCGTGCTGCTGGAGGATGCCTCCGGCCGTCCGGTCCAGTTGCTGACCGCCCAGCAGGCCCGCAAGACCGTGCAGGCCCGCCTGTCCGGGCAGTCCGAGGACGATCAGCCCACCCTGCGGGCCGATCTGAGCGAGGTCGTCCGGGCCGCCCGCTGGCGTGAAGTCTGGTCGCCGTTCGAATCACGCTGGTGGTACTACCGCGCCGCCCGCCTGCTGTACCCCGATCGCTACCGCAAGCTGATCTCGTTCGGCCCGGTCTGGTTCCTGCAGATCGACCCCCGCCACAACCCGCGCGAAATCCGCGTCACCGACCAGGTCTGGCAGAGCGAGGGCCCGTTCATCGGCCCGTGGAACTATCACAAGGAAGCCCAGCGGGCGCTCGAAACCCTCTGGGACCTGTTTGACCTCTGCCGGCATCCCGAGCAGCTTCGCCGAACCCCGCACGGCCGCCGCTGCCCCTACGCCGACATGGGCCGCTGCGACGCCCCCTGCGACGGCAGCGTGCCGCCCCAGGCCATGGACACCCGCACCGCCGACGCCTGGCGCTTTCTGCGCGGCGAAACCGACCGCACGGCCGCCGTGCTGCACGAACGGATGCAGTCGCACGCCCGCGGGCAGCGCTTCGAGCAGGCCGCCCAGGTCAAGCAGCAACTGGCCGTCGTCGAGGAGTGGAATCGCCGGACCCGCTGGCGGACCCAGCCGGATACGCACTGGAACCTGTTGTGCATCATCCCGGCCACCCGCCGCAAGGCCTCACGCCCGTTCCTGTTCCGTCGTGGTGTGCTGGAGGAGGGCCCGGTGATGCAGGACCGCAAACTGCTCGAACAACTGCCGACGTGGGCCGGTGCGGCGCTCGGCACGCCGCCGGCCGACACCCCGCCCGTTCAGCGGATGGAGCAGGCCTGGCTGATGGCGCATTTCCTGGATCGGGTGGAAAGCAGGCAGTCCCTGGTGGTCAGGCTCGGGGACGCGGCGGCCTTGCCGGCCGACCTTGACGAGCACCTGCGCGGCTACCTGGACGGAAGATCGAAGTAGCCGAAGCGGCGAGCGTCTGACCGCGCCCGGGATTCCGTCCGCGCTACGGGTTGGCCGCGACCGCGTCGGGGTCGAAGTTCTTTCCGGTCTTGGCCTGCAGCAGGCCGGCCCATTTCTTCATCTCGAGCTTCATGTTGACCGGTTCGAGTTCGCGCATCTGGGCGGTGACATCCGGCGCGGTGCCCGGCTTGAGCACCTGGACCAGCACCGCTTCGCACTGCTGGATCAGGACTTCGGTGTCGTTGCGGATCGCGACGTCGAGGGCCGAACTGCCATCTTCGACCTCGTACAGTTCGTCCGCGTAGCGCATCACCGCCGTCAGCAGAATCTGTCCGGTCGCCTCGGCCAGTTGCGTCCTGTCCGTGTCGTTCATCCCCCGCAGCAGCACGCCCGCCAGGCGCAGGCCGTCGATCTCCGCGGCCCAGGCCGGTGTCGCGCTCCGCGCGCTGGCGTACTTGCCCTGGCGGGCCCGCAGCAGCGACAGCAGCGTCCGGGCATTCCCGCCCGCATCGGCCGGCGTCGGGATCGCCTGGAAGTCCATCGCCCGGTAGATCGTCTTCAGCGCGACCGTCGACGTCTCCGCGACACCCGCTGTCTGCAGGGCGTTCAGCGTGCTCGTCACCGCGGCCGCACCCGAGCGGGCGATCGCCGTTCGCAGGCGGCCGAGGCCGGCGGCCGCGGCCGTTCGAACCGCGACGCGCTTGTCGCCGAGCGCTTCGATCAGGGTCGCGTGCACCTGCATGTCATCGAGCGCCCCGAGAACCGCGACAAGCTGGGTCGCGGCGATCAGTTTCAGGCTCGCGCGGCCGTAGACCGGGCGGATGATTTCGACGGCCAGTTTGGCGTAGGCTTCGCGGAAGCCCTGCGATCCGGCGTAGGCGCTGCGCAGTTCGCTGCCGGCCTGGGCGGAGGAATCGGCGACCGCGGCGACCCGCTGCTCGATCCAGGACCGCAGTTGGCCCAGTTCGTCCTCGGACAGGACCGTCTTGGATTGCAGGGCCTGCAGGCCGGATTCACCGTCCTGCGCCGGGGCGTTGGCCACCAGGGCGCCGGCCAGCGCGACGAGCACCGCCAGGCGGTTCAGGGTTGTCATCGGCTACCTCGTGTCTTGTTCAGCGTTTCTGGCAAGGCCCGGATTCTAGTGAGCGGCCGGGGGGCTTTCCACCGCGCCGGGCAAAAACGCGCGCCGCGCGGGCGTGCAAAAAACCGTTGACCCCTCATTTTGGGCTAAGGTAAGCTCCGGAATATGCTTACGCAATGGGCGAACGCAAACCACCCGCGGCTTGTGCCGCGCGCCGGGGAGGACGACCCCGACACGGCCCTGCTGCCGGAGGTCGACGAGACCGTTGCGCAACTGCCGCCCTACAAGGTGATTCTGCACAACGACGACGTCAACGACTTCATGCACGTGATCATCACGATCCTGAAACTGACCCCGCTCAAGCAGGAGCAGGCGATCGAGTGCACCTGGGAGGCGCACGAAAACGGCCTCAGCATCCTGCTCCTGACTCACCGCGAACGGGCCGAACTCTACGTCGACCAGTTCAAGACCTGCGGCGTGACCGTCACCTGCGAGCCTGACAGCTGACGCGAATCAGGGAGCGAGGGAGCGAGGGAGCTAGGGAGCAAGAGCACCGGGTGCCCCTCGCCGGGTGCCCCACCCTTTGAGTGAGCGCAGCGAACGGAAGGGTGGGGGACTGCGTTGGGCCGCGACACAGAAGAAGGACCGCGAAGCAGAAGAGCCAGACGGTGCCGCATCGACGCCGCGTGTTCCGCGGTCATTCGCGATTGCGGTCTGCCGCGTCGATGACGCACCCTGCCGGGATGGCTCCCTCACTCCCGTCGTGCCAACCTGTCGAAATCCGGTCGAAGCGTGCTGCGCCGGTTCCCCCACCGGGCGTGCGCGAAGCTGCGCAGATAAAAAACGTTCAAACCGGTCTATTGCGTTTAAACCGCGAAGATGTGTCCGGCACGGGGTTTGCTTCGCTGATCCGTGGTCAATACCGCGCCAATTACTGACCGGTTCAGGCGCCGCATGGGGCGGATGGTCGGGACGGTCTGGGAGTGCGTCACATGCGTGCCGCGGTTCTTTTCGGTCTGAGTGCCTTCCTGGCTGTGGCCATGGGCGGCTGTCCTGAACTGATGCCTCCGGAAGACCAGCAGCCTTCCGACACACCTCAGGACCAGTCTCCACCAGGCGAGACCGAGAAGACCCTGCACGAGATGTTCTTCACGGAGAGCTTCACGGGCGGGGTCTACACCGACGGCAGCGACTGCCTGGTCTGCCACTCGGACCGCGGGCAGCAGATTCTCGAGTCCGCCCACTGGAACTGGGGCGGCGCGGCCCACGGCGTCGCCGGACAGGACGGCGAATTCGTCGGCAAGATCAACCTGATCAATAACTTCTGCATCGCCATCCCCGGCAACGAGGGACGCTGCACGCAGTGCCACCCGAGCTATGGCTGGCAGGACAACAAGTTCGACATGCAGGACATCGACCAGGTCGACTGCCTCGTCTGCCACTCCGATCCGCAGCACTACAGCAAGGATCCGATTGCGGCCGGCGGCGGCGGATTCCCGACCGAGGCCTCGAACCTGCAGGAAGCCGCCTACAGCGTCGGGGCCCCGCAGCGGGCCAACTGCGGCAAGTGCCACTACAGCGCCGGCGGCGGCGATAACGTCAAGCATGGCGACCTGGCTTCATCGCTCAACGACGCCACCTTCGAGATGGATGTCCACATGGGCAGCCTCGACACGGGTGGCCAGAACTACCAGTGCCAGACCTGCCACACCACGACCAGCCACCGGATCGCCGGGGCCACCGCGCTGCACTCGGCCGACGAAGGACGCGTGTCCTGCACCGACTGCCACGGCGGAACGGTGCACGAATCGGCGGTCCTGAACCTGCACCTGCGCTCGGTCGCCTGCCAGGCCTGCCACATTCCGACCTACGCGCGGCAGATCGCGACGAAGCTGGAGTGGTACTGGGACGAGGCCGGCGAGGACCGGACCGAGATCCCCGAGCAGTTCGGCCGGGCGACGTATGACAAGAAGAAGGGCAGCTTCGTCTGGGGCAAGAACGTGCGTCCGGACCTGCTGTGGTACGACGGCCAGTTCGAGCGGGTCGTGATCGGACGGAACGACACGTACGAGCACGATCCGAGCCCGGGTGACCCGGTGGTGCTGGCCCGGCCGGTGGGCAGCATCGACGATCCGAAGTCGAAGCTGTACCCGTTCAAGCGGTTCATCGGACGGCAGCCGGCCGACCCGGTCAACAGGAAGCTGCTGGTGCCGCACCTGTTCGGCAAGAAGTCGGGTGAGAACCCGTACTGGGCCAAGTTCGACTGGCAGACCGCCTGCATGGACGGCGACGCCTATGCCAGGGAGATGCTCGGGGACGAGACGTGGGTGGACTACAGCGGCGAGGCGCCGGTGTTCGTCGACACCGTCATGTACCTGACCCTGAATCACGAGATCGCCCCGGCCAGCATGGCGCTGGACTGCGAGGCTTGTCACGATGGAGGACTCGACTGGAACGCCCTGGGGTTTGACGGGGACCCGTGGACGAATGATCTGCGGTAACAGGGTTGCGGTCTGAAGCCCCTCGGAGAGGGCGTTCCCAAGACAGCGGCGGGATGCGTGAAAGGGCCCACTCGGCCGGCACGCTCCCGCCGCTGTCCGTTTGGACGGACCGGGGAAGGTCAGGGAGCGCGGGAGCAAGAAAGCAGGGAGCGAGGGAGCAAGGGAGCGAGGGAGCAAGAAAGCAGGGAGCAGGGGAGCCGGGCGCGACAGAGCGAGGGTGCGAGGGAATCTGGTGCGACTGCTCTCGAGTCTCCTGGGCAGTGTCTTCTGACGCCCGGAATCGTTGTCCGGTTCCCCTTCCACCGCCGCGCTGTAGGGTGCGTCATCGACGCGTCAGACCGCGATTGCGACGACCGCGGGAACTCCGGGCGTCGATGCCGCACCGCTTGGCTCTTCGTCGCCGCGGTCCTTCTTCCGTGTCGCGGCCAAACGCAGTCCCCCACCCCTTCCGCATCCGGCGCTCGCTCAAAGACGGGGCACCCGGCCGCAGGCGGGACCACCGGTGCAACAGGGCGGGGCGCGGGGGTTCTCTCGCTCTCTCGCTCTCTCGCTCCCTCGCTCCCTGCTTCCTGGCTCCCTCCTCGTCAGGCCCCCACGGGCGTGGCTGCCTGCAGGAATCGCTGCAGTTTGCGGAAGAAGGTCTCGCGGCGGATGGGTTTGGTGGCGTAGTCGTCGCAGCCCGCCTGCAGGCAGCGCTGGCGGTCCCCGCGCATCGCGTGGGCCGTCAGGGCCACGATCGGATTCGTATAGCCGGCCGACCGCAGCTTGCGGGTCGCCGTGTAGCCGTCCATCACCGGCATCTGCATGTCCATCAGGATCAGGTCGAACGGCGTGCCGGCCGTCGACTGTGCCAGGGCCGCCTTGACGGCCTCCGACCCGTTCGAGACCCAGGTCACCTCGACGCCGGTCCGTTCCAGCAGGCGGCGAATCAGCCGGTGATTGTCCTCGCCGTCCTCGGCCAGCAGCACGCGTCCGACCAGGCTCGGCGGCGGGACCGGCGTGCCGGCACCCTGCTCGGGTTCGCGATCCGAGGCGGGATCGATCATCCGCACATCGTCCAGATCGCCGGTCGCGATTTCGAGCGTGAAGGTGCTGCCTTCCCCCGGCCGGCTTGCGACCGTGATCTGCCCGCCGAGCTCACGCGCCAGGCGTCGCGAGATCGACAGCCCCAGCCCGGTTCCGCCAAAGCGGCGGGCGACCCCCGCGTCGGCCTGCTCGAAGGGGTCGAACACCCGGCGGCACTGGTCGGGTGTCATGCCGATGCCGGTGTCCCGGATGGCAATCCGCAGCAGCGGGCTGGCCCCCGGACGGAACGAAACGGCGATGCGGGCACCACCCTCACTGGTGAACTTGAGCGCGTTGCCGACCAGGTTCATCAGGATCTGCCGCAGCCGCGTCGGGTCCGTGGCGATCGTCTCCGGGATCGGACCGCTGTATACGGTCTCGAGCGAGAGGCCTTTCTCGTCGGCCAGGCTTCGCAGGTTCGATTCGACCTCCGCGAGGATCGCCGTCGGCCGGGTCGTGACCCGCTCGATCGTCAGCTTGCCGGCCTCCATCCGCGAAACGTCGAGGATGTCGTTCAGCACGGTCAGCAGGTGCTGGGCGTTCCGCATGATCGTGCGGCTGACGTCCTGCCGCTGGACCGGGTCCAGGCGCTCGTCCAGCAGCGTCTCGGCATAGCCCAGGATCGATGTCATCGGCGTCCGGATTTCGTGGCTCATGTTCGCCAGGAACTCGGTCTTGCTGTGATTGGCGGCCTCGGCCGCCGCGCGGGCCCGGCGCAGCGCCCGCTCACGACGCACACCGCTGGCGAACTCGGATCGCAGCAGGCGGGTCGTCGGCTCGAAGATCATCACCGCTTCCACCAGCAGCACCAGCAGCGTGATCGCCATCAGCGACCAGCCCGTCAGCCGCAGCCCGGCATGCCGCGCGGCAAGCTGGTCGTCCAGTTGATAGACGATCTGGCTCATCGCCGGCAGAAACGCCGCGGTGGCCTCCACCAGGCGCTGCACCTCGTGTCCCGGCAGGGGGGTGTCCGGCGGCGTCGCGATCAGCGTGTCGGCCGCGGCCCGCAGCCTGTCGAGCGCGGGTTGCAGGGTTTCAAGCCGCCGCACGGTCTCGGGGTCTCCCGGCGGCAGCCGCAGGCCCGGGTCCCCCTCGATCAGCGCCTGGTGCGTCTGCCGCAGCGTGGCCAGGTCGGCGGTCAACTCGGCCAGGGCGGCCGAACGGGCGACCGCATCGTCTGCGGCCGCGGCGACCAGTGCGGCTTTTGCGCATTTCTGGCTCAGCGCCCGTTGCAGTCCGCTCAGGTTGATTACGTGGCCGGTGGTTTCGAGGCTCTGGATGGCCTGCTGGTTGCGGACCTGGGCCGCGAACGTCAACAGCGCGATGGCGGACAGGGCACAGATGTACGCCGCCTTGAAGCGACGGACGAGCCCGCGCGGCGAAAGTCGATTGTCACCGTTCATCCGGGGTGTTCCCATCGCGACAGCGCTTTCTGTGTTATCGGGAACCCCTCGGGACGGCTTGACGGCCGGCATTGCGCTTTTCCGGGCCAGCGACTACGATGCCGGCCATGAGAAAAGCAGCAATTATTGCCGGTGTCCGCACGCCGATCGGACGCTACGGCGGGGCCCTGGCCGCCTGCCGCCCGGATGATCTGGCCGCTCACGTGATCCGGACGGTCGTGACCCGAAGCGGGATCGACCCCGGTCTGATCGAGGATGTCTACTTCGGCGACGCCAACCAGGCCGGCGAAAGCAACCGGAACGTGGCCCGCATGGCGGCCCTGCTGGCGGGACTGCCGGAATCGGTGGCCGGCTGCACCGTCAACCGCCTGTGCGCCTCGGGGCTCGAAGCGATCAACCTTGCCGCCCGGATGATCGAAGCGGGGGCCGGCGATGTCTTCCTCGCCGGCGGCGTCGAAAGCATGAGCCGGGCTCCGTTCGTGGTGTCCAAGGCGCAGAGCGCGTTCGATCGCGGCCCGCAGATGGTCGATACCACGATCGGCTGGCGATTCGTCAATCCGAAACTCGCCGCCGCCCACCACCCCTACAGCATGGGCGAGACGGCCGAGAACGTCGCCCGCCAGTACGACATCAGCCGCGCCGACCAGGATGCCTTCGCCGTCGCCAGCCAGCGGAAGTGCGCCGACGCCCAGCAGGCCGGCCGGCTTGCAGACGAGATCGTGGCCGTCGAGATTCCGCAGCGCAAGGGCGATCCGGTCATCGTCGAGGTCGACGAACACCCGCGGCCGGA
This sequence comes from Phycisphaerae bacterium, assembly GCA_030428945.1. Classification (GTDB taxonomy): domain Bacteria; phylum Planctomycetota; class Phycisphaerae; order UBA1845; family Fen-1342; genus JAUIEC01. The sequence goes on from JAUIEC010000009.1 coordinate 122,128, forward strand.
CACGACCCTCGAGAAACTGTCGAAGCTGCGACCGGCGTTCCGCGAAGGCGGCACGGTGACGGCCGGGAATTCGTCGGGCGTCAACGACGGCGCGGCGGCGCTGCTGCTGGTCGAAGCGGCCCGGGCCCGGGCCCTCGGACTGCGGCCGCTGGCGTACGTCGGTCCGAGCGCGGTCGCGGGGGTCGATCCGGCCTGCATGGGGATCGGTCCGGTGGCCGCGACCCGCAAGCTGCTGGAGCGGACGGGACTGGCGATCGGCGACTTCGACCTGGTGGAACTGAACGAGGCCTTCGCGGCCCAGTCGCTGGCCTGCGTGCGGGAACTCGGACTGGATCCGGAGCGGGTGAATCCGAACGGCGGGGCGATCGCCCTGGGACATCCGCTCGGCTGCAGCGGTGCCCGGCTGGTCCTGACGCTGATGCACGAACTGCGGCGCCGCGACGCCGGCCGGGGACTCGCGACGCTCTGCGTCGGTGTCGGACAGGGCGTCGCCACGATCATCGAACGGGCGGACTAGCCGCGCAATCGAGCGTCGGTTCCGTGGCTGATCGCCGGGGTGCAGCCGGGAACGCCGGAGCGCTGGTCGCTTCCGCGGCGCCCGCCCGCTCCCGCGCGCGGTGTGCAGGTGATATAATCCGATCCACGGAACCCGCAATCTGAGGAGTGATCGATGAGCGTCAGCGCCGGGGACAACATCAAGCTCGACTGGGAGCGGCAGGAGGATCCGCAGCGTCTGGCCGCGTTCGAGGCCCGCATCGACGCCGGCGAACTGGTGGAAGCCGACGACTGGATGCCGCAGAATTACCGCGTCGGCATGCTGCGGATGGCCGAGCACCACGCCAACTCCGAGATCGTCGGCGCGCTGCCCGAGGGCGAGTGGATCACGCGGGCACCGTCGCTGAAGCGCAAGCTGGCCCTGATCGCCAAGGTGCAGGACGAGGTCGGACACGGACAGATGCTCTACCGCGTCAGCCAGGACCTCGGCAAGCCGCGCGACGCGATGCTGCGCGATCTGTGCACCGGCCGCACCAAGTATCACAACGTCTTCAACTACCCGGCCCCGACCTGGGCCGATGTGGCCATGATCCAGTGGCTGGTGGACGGCGCCGCGATCATGAACCAGAAGAGCCTCGCCGACGGCAGCTACGGTCCCTACGTGCGGACCATGCGGCGGATCAACATGGAAGAGGCCTTCCACTTCAAGAGCGGCGAGGACATGGTGCTGACGCTGATGAGCGGCACGCCCCGCCAGCGACGCGACACCCAGGCCGCCTTCGACCGCTGGTGGATGCCGTGCCTGATGTTCTTCGGACCGCCGGACAAGGATTCGACGAAGACCTCGCCGTTCATGACCTGGCGGATCAAGACCTTGACCAACGACACGCTCCGGCAGCGGTTCGTCGATCGCTTCGCGCCGGCCGCGATCGACCTCGGCCTCGAGATCAAGACCAAGCAGCGCGACGCGTCCGGCGCGATCGTCTCGGACGACCTGGTGCCGGACGAGTTGATCGTCCACGATGAGGCCAGCGGACACTACGGTTTCACGCAGCCCGACTGGGACGAGTTCAACCGCGTAATCCGCGGAAACGGACCGCTCAATCGCGAGCGCGTCGGCCTGCGGCGGTTCTCGTACGAGCAGGGCGCCTGGGTTCGCCGGGCCGTCCTCGGGCAGACCTGCGGACTGCCGCTGGCCAACTGAGTGCTCCGCCGCCACGCGGTGCGACGGAAACAGGGAGAGTGCCCATGGGGCTTTCGAGCAAGCGGACCGGAATCCCGACCTACGAGCACCCGGACAGGCTCAGCGACAACCCCGAGGGTGACCTGCGGGCCTACGAGGTCTTCGTGCAGACCGAACGCGGCAAGCCGCACACCCACTGCGGCAGCGTCGATGCCGCCGACGACGCCATGGCCCTGCAGTTCGCCCGCGAGCACTACGGCCGCGACCAGGCCTGCGTGCAGGTCTGGGTCTGTCCGCGCGACGCGATGATCCGCACCGACTACGACAAGGACCTCGTCTTCCGCCTGACCGATCAGAGCTACCGCTTCGCCAAGGGCTACAACGTCGGCGCGAAGTGGCGCGAGTTCCGCGCCCAGCGCGACTACGAAGACTACCGCAAGGAAGACATCAAGGAACACTTCTGAGGCAACCGGGAACTGGAACAGGGAACAGGCACGTTTCGCGGACGGGAATCTCATGCCGGATGAACTGGGACAGCACAGGGCGGCCCTGACGGAACTGCTGCTGTCGATCGCCGATGACAAACTGATGCTCGGGCATCGCAACGCGGACTGGACCGGACTCGCGCCGATCCTCGAAGAGGACATCGCCTTCTCGGCCCTCGCGCAGGACGACATCGCCCACGCCGGCGCGCTCTTCGACCTGCTGGCCGACTGGAACGACGATGACGCCAATCGACTGGCCTTCGGACGCCAGCCCGATGAGTACCGCTGTGCCGCCCTCGTCACCCTCTCCGACGAGTTCGACTGGGCCGTCGCCCTCGTCCGCCAGTTCTGCTGCGATCACTTCGACCAGTTGCGACTCGCCCGACTGGCCGCCTCCAGCCTCCAGCCCCTCGCCGATCTCGCCGCCCGCATGGCCCGCGAAGAGGCCCTCGGCGTCGGCCACGCCGACCAGTGGATCGTGCGGCTCAGCGGTGCCACCGCCGAAGCACGCCAGCGGGTCGAAAGCGCCCTCCGCATCGTGCTGCCCCTGACCCCCGGACTGTTCGAAGAGCCCGCCGGCGTCGCCGAACTCGAAGCCTGCGGCCTGTACCCCGGCAGCACCGACCAGATGCACGGCCAGTGGTGCGAGATGGTCAGCAACGTGCTCGAACACGCCGGCCTGCCGGCCACGCTGCCGCCACGATCGGGCGAAGCCGGCGGTCGCCGCGGACGGCACCCGGCCGAGTTCCCCGGCCTGCTCGACGAAATGTGCGAAGTGTATCGCTCCGAACCCCAGGCCCAGTGGTGATCGAGGAACGAGCGGGGGACACATCCGGTGCGAACGACGGAACGTGACATTCGAAGCGTGCTCGCGCTGGTCCGCGACCCGGAGATGCCGATCAGCATCGTCGACCTCGGACTCGTCGAGCGCGTCACGCTCGAGCCCGACCGGGACAGCGGCCGGCACGCCACGATCGACCTGCTGCCGACCTTCGTCGGCTGCCCGGCCCTCGACATGATCCGGGCCGAAGTGAGCGACCGCGTCGGCGACCTGCCCGAAATCACCCGCGTGACGGTCAACTTCCTGCATCGCCCGGGCTGGTCGCCGGATCGCATCACCCCGGCCGGGCGGGCGGAACTGAAGGCCCACGGGGTGACGGTCCCCGAAGCGGGCTGCGGCGGAACGTCAACGGCCGCCCAGCCGGAACTGGTCGGCCTGACCGTTGCCGGCCAGGCGCCGCCGGTGCCGTGCCCGTACTGCGACTCGGACGAGACCGAATGCGAGAGCCGCTTCGGCCCCACGCGCTGCCGGATGATCTTCTACTGCCGGGCCTGCCGCAATTCGTTCGAACACCTGAAGCCCATCTGATCCAGCGTGGATCTCATGGGGCGCCAACCCTGCCGCCCGGCTGCCACAGCGCAGCCCGCGAACTGACCGGGACCCGCCAATGCCAGTGGTGCTTGGGATCGAATCATCGTGCGACGAAACCTCGGCCGCCGTCGTGGTCGACGGGCGCGATGTCCGGTCCAGCATCGTCAGTGCGCAGGTCGATCTGCACGCCCGCTACGGCGGCATCGTGCCGGAGATCGCCGCCCGGGCCCACCTCGAACGCATCCAGCCCGTCATCGCCGAGGCGCTGGCCGAAGCGGGCGTCGGTTTCGCCGAACTCGACGCGATCGCCGTCACCGACGGACCCGGACTGGTCGGCTCGCTCGTCGTCGGCGTGATGGCCGCCAAGTCCCTCGCCCTGGTCCACGGACTCCCGCTGGTTCCCGTCGACCACCTCGAAGCGCACTGCACTAGCGCCGCGATCACGGCCGAGGCGAGCCCCTGGCCGGCCGTCGCTCTGGTTGTCAGCGGCGGACACACGTCGCTGTACCTGGTCCGCGACCCGCTCGCGATCGAACTGCTCGGGCAGACCATCGACGACGCGGCCGGCGAGGCTTTCGACAAGGTCGCCGCGATCCTCGAACTCGGCTATCCGGGCGGGCCGGTGATTCAGAAGGCGGCCGAAGGAGGCGACCCGCGGGCGGTCGACTTCCCGCGGAAGGGCCCACGCAGCGGTCCGTTCGACTTCTCGTACAGCGGGCTGAAGACCGCCGTGCTGTACCACGTCTACGGGGCCGGGCAGAAGTACGGCTCGGTCGCGCACCTGTCGGCCAGGCAGATCGCGGACGTGGCGGCCAGTTTCCAGGCGGCCCTGGTGGCACCGCTCGTGCGCCGGACCCTGGCGGCCGCCGAACGGCATGGCGTCGGCAGTATCGTGGTTGGCGGCGGGGTGGCGGCCAACGCGCTGCTGCGGGCGGATCTGGCGTCGGCGTGCGAACGGGCGGGGCTGACGCTGCACCTGACGCCGATGGCGTACTGCACGGACAACGCGGCGATGATCGCGTCACGCGGCGATGACCTCCTGCGGGCCGGCGTCCGGGCCGGTCTGACCCTCGAACCCCGCGGCGGCCTCGTGCGGCGCCGGAAAACCCGCCGCGGCCGCGAGACCCATCCCTGAGACGGATGCCTCACCCTGCGAGACAGGTGCCCAACCCTTGAGCGAGCGCAGCGAGCGGAAGGGGGGAGGACTGCACGGCATGCCCGTCATTGGGGTCCATGTCGCGCCAGGCGGTGCGGCATCGACGCCTGAAACGTCCGTGTCCGACGCAAGCGCGGGCGCCCGCGTCGATGACGCACCCTACAACCCTCGCTCCCAGGCTCCCTCGCTCCCAGGCTCCCTCGCTCCCTGGCTCCCTTGCTCCCTTGCTCCCTTGCTCCCTGCCTCCCGGGCTCCCTCGTCAGGCTGCCCCACCCTGCGAGACAGGTGCCCAACCCTTGAGCGAGCGCAGCGAGCGGAAGGGAGGGGGACTGCACGGCATGCCCGTCATTGGGTTCAATGTCGCGCCAGGCGGTGCGGCATCGACGCCTGAAACGTCCGTGTCCGACGCAGGCGCGGGCGCCCGCGTCGATGACGCACCCTACAACCCTCGCTCCCTTGCTCCCTGGCTCGCCTGCTCCCTCGCTCCCTCGTCAGGTCGACCTGCTGCGCAGGGCGGCCGTGCGCCGGGCTCATTCTCGCGCCGCGTCGCTCCCCCGCTCCCTGATTTCCGCTACCATGGGCGATCCAACGCGATAGACTTGGCAAAGGAGATACGCGATGAACGAGTCGATTTTCGGTGAAGAAGGATCCGGCCCGCAGGACCTGCCCGGTGGCTCGCCGCAGCAGCGGCCCGGCGGTCAGCAGCAGCAGATCCAACTCGATACGCAGCGGATGGAGACGGTCTACGCGAACTTCTTCGCGCTGGCGGGCTCGGCCGAAGAACTGACCGCCTACCTGGGGGTCAACACGCCGATGCCGGGCGTGCAGCAGCCCATCGTCCGCGTCTCGCACCGCCTGATCATGCAGCCGCAGATCACCAAGCGGCTGATGCTGGCGCTGCAGCAGACCGTCGCCGCCCACGAGGAGCGGTTCGGCCCGATCGAACTGGCGCCTCCGCCGAAGTAAGTGCGAGGGTGAACGGGTGAAAGGGTGAAAGGGGTTCGCCCGGGGGCGGGTCTTCACTCTTTCACGCCTTCACGTTTCCACTCCTTCACCTGCCTGCCAGGGGAGCCTCTCGATGCTGCTGCGGACGCTGCTTTCGCCTGAACTGATCGGGCTGGGGCTGCGCGATCTGCGGGCGCACAAGCTTCGTTCGTTCCTGACCGCCCTCGGCATGATCTTCGGCGTCGGCGCGGTCATCTGCATGCTCAGCATCGGCGAAGGCGCCTCGGCCGAGCAGTTGGAGCAGATCCGCCTGCTCGGCAGCCAGAACATCATCATCCGCAGCACCGAACCTCCGCGGTCCGGGCAGGCCAGCCAGGGCAACACCCGTATCGCCGAGTACGGCATCCGCCGCGAAGACCTCCGCAGGATCGCCGAACTGCCGTACATCCAGGAGATCGCCCGACTCCGCGAAGTCGCCAACGAGATCACTTCGGGCGGCCGGCGGATCGACGGCGACGTGCTCGGCACCACGCTTAACTTCTTCGAAATCATCAACGTGGAACTGGGACGCGGACGCCTGCTGACGCCGCTGGACTCGAAGGAGCACGCCAAGGTCTGCGTCGTCGGCCAGGAGATCGCCCGCGGACTGTTCCCGCAGTCCGACCCGCTCGGCCGGACGATCACCGTCCTGAGCGCATCGACCGGACCGGTGCCGTACCGCGTCGTCGGCGTGCTCGCGCCGGTCGAGACCGCCGGCAAGCCGTCACGCGGCACCGGCGCCCGCGACATCAATCGCGAGGTCTTCATTCCGCTGGCCACCGCCGATCTGCGCTACGGCGACCTGAACTACCGCCGGACGAGCGGGTCGCGCGAGATCAAAAGGGTCGAGTACAGCGACGTTTACGTGCACGTGAACTCCGAGGACAACGTCCGGGCGGCCGCGCTGATGGTTGAACGCCTGTTCCAGCACGGGCACGACAAGCTCGACTACACGATCAACGTCCCGCTGGAACTGCTCAAGCAGGCCGAGCAGACCAAGGCGCTCTGGCAGGCGGTGCTCGGCAGCATCGCCGGCATCTCGCTGCTGGTCGGCGGGATCGGGATCATGAACATCATGCTGGCGTCGGTCACCGAGCGGACCCGCGAGATCGGGATCCGCCGGGCCCTCGGGGCCAAGCAGGTCCACATCACGGCCCAGTTCCTGATCGAGACGCTGATCCTGAGCGTGTCCGGCGGCATCATCGGCATCATCGCCGGGATCGGCTTCGCCCGGGTCGTGAGCGTCTCGGCCGGTTTCGACACGATCGTGCCGGTCTGGGGCGTTGCGATGAGCTTCCTGGTGTCGGTGCTGGTGGGAATCTCCTTCGGCCTGTACCCGGCCCGGGCCGCCGCCCGCCTCGACCCAATCGTCGCGCTGCGCTACGAGTAAGCAGGTCAGCACGGGCTGCGCGCGGATCCACTCGCTCCCGTGCTTCATTGCTCTCTCGCTCTCATGCTTCGGGGCGGGGCCCATAAAACGGGTTCGCGGCCGGCTGGCAGGGTGGTTTTCGAGTTTTTCTCAAGTCGCGCTTGACCAAACTTGCCTGCGGCACTTAGCCAGCGTATACTTTGAGCGTGAAGGCTCCCCAAGCGTGTTGGAGTTCAGCAGGAACCCAGGAAGGCTCCCCTGGTAGCTGAAATCTCCAGCTTCACAAGAATGTAAGTTCTGTTGGACTGTCCAGGCAGCTTCCTGCGCAGTGGCTCCCGCGCTGTGGCTGGCTTGCGGTTCGACATCCGCGATCGTCCTGGCGGTCTCTCGCAGACGCCCCCGGGACAGTCCGTTCACCCAGACGGATTTCGCGGTGGCCAGGGGAAAGCAATGGCATCGACAGCATCCACGACCACCTCGGAGCCACGGGAATCCGCCACACGGCTCGTGAAACTCAAGCCGACGGCCAAAATGCCCACGGCCGCCGTGCTGAACCAGCTCTCTGACTTCGACCGACGACTGCTCGCCCAGCGGCTCGAGGAAACGGCCGAGGCGATCATCGACGCCGACCTGTTCGCCACCGCGGATGTCGAGCAGCGCCTGCTCGGATCCTGGACGGGCGAACCGGCCGGTGAGGCCGCCGGCAACGACGACAGCGGCTTTCACGCCCTGAGCAGTGCCCAGAGCCTTTCGACCGAACAGGAGCAGCACCTGTTCCAGCGGTACAACTACTGCCGCAGCCGCGTGCTGGAAGTCCTGTCGGGGTTTGCGGACCGTCGCCTGACGGCCGATGCGACCCGCAAGCTGCTCCGCTGGGAACACCAGGTCCGCGAGATGCGCGGCGAAATCGTCCGCCTGAACATGCCGCTGGTCCTCGCGATGGCCAAGCGGACCCGCATCACCGGTGTCGACCACGCCGAACTGATCAGCGAAGGCAACCTCGCGCTGCTGCGCAGCGTCGAGAAGTTCGACTGCACGCGCGGCTTCAAGTTCAGCACCTACGCCTGCCGCGCGATCCTCAAGAGCTTCTCGCGGGTGGCCACCAAGACCTCCCGCTATCGCGGCTACTTCCCCGTTGAGTTTGACCCGACGCTCGAGAAGAGTGATCACATGGCAACCAAGCGAGACAATGTCGAAGCGGACTGCGTGGACGAACTCAAGTCGATCCTCGGCCGCAACCTGGCCCGGCTCAGCGATACCGAAGCGACCGTGATCAAGGCCCGCTTCGCCCTCGACGAGCACGCCCCGGTGCGGGGCGGCAACGGTCGCGGTAAGACGCTCGAGCAGGTCGGCGAGATCATCGGCGTCACCAAGGAACGCGTCCGGCAGATCCAGAACAAGGCCCTCGGCAAACTCAAGACCGTCCTCGAGGACGCCGTCCTGGCGCGATAACCTTCTGCCACAGCAAAACTTGAAGCGGCAACGGCCGGGCAGTGTCAATCGCATTGACGCCGCCCGGCCGTTTCGCTAGTTTGGGGTCTGCAGGAAATCGGCGCTTTTGCGCCGGTCCGCCTCAGGATGGGGCGGTTGCATCGGGTTTGTGTGTCGTAGCATTTACACGAACCCCGGACAGGGCATGGAGTTTGCGTCCTGTGACCTGCGATGACCTTTCTCAGTTTGTGCATGTCGCCGGCAACTTCTTTCGGCACGACGACCTGTCAGCAGTCTCGGAGACGCTCTCACGCTTGTGGAGCGTGGACCGACTCACCGCCTTTCTGGGCAGTGACCGGACCGATGCCGCTGCACTCGCCGCCCGCGCGCTCGGACTGATCGGCGGCTGGGCCGAATGCGCCCCGCTGGCCGGAATGCTCGCCCACCGCGACAGCATCGTCGTCGCCGCCTGCGAGAATGCCCTCTGGTCCATCTGGGTTCGCGCCGCCGGACCCGGAGAAATCGCACTCCTCCACGAGGCCATGCGTTACGGACGCGACGACGCCTGGGACCGGGCCCTCCCCGTGCTCGGCGGCCTGGTGGAAGCGCTTCCGGATTACGCCGAGGCCCAGCATCAGTGGGCGATCGCCCAGCACGCGCTCGGCAACCTCGCCGCCGCCCAGGGTGGCTATCGCCGAACCGCCGCCCTGAATCCGTACCACTACCCGGCCCGCTGTGCCCTCGGGCACCTGGCCGTCGAGCAGGATGAATTCCAGGCGGCCCTGACCGAATACGAGGCCGCCCTCCGCATTCACCCCAACCTGGTCGAACTTCGCGAGATCGTCCCGGCCCTGAGCCAGGCGGTCGGCAAACGGATCGTCGCCTGAATTCGCCCCTCCCGCGAGCCCGCCCACCCGTGAACCAGGCCGCCAGCACGCACACCGATGACCGCCGGCCACGCGTCGGCACGCTGCTGTTCGGTGGTTCCTTCAATCCGATCCACAATGGTCACCTGATCATCGCCCGCGCGGTGGCCGAGCAGTTGCACGTTCCACGCGTGATCCTGATCCCCAGCCGGCACCCGCCGCACAAGCAGACCGCCGGCCTGGCACCCGCGGAGGATCGGCTCGCGATGTGTCGCCTGGCCGTGGACGATGAGCCGCGGTTCGAAGTCAGCGACTGGGAACTGCGGCAGTCGGGCAAGAACTACACGCTGCTGACGGTTCGGCACTTTCGCGAAGCGCTGGGCGATCACGACCTCGCCTGGCTGATCGGCATGGACAGCCTGACCGACCTGCCGAACTGGTACGAGGCCGGGCAACTCGCGGCGGCCTGCACGCTGGTGACCGCGGCCCGGCCCGGGTTTCCGCGTCCGGATCTGTCGGCGCTGGCGGACCAGGTGGCGGCGCCGGACCTGGCGCGGATCGAGGCGCACATCCTCGAGACGCCACGCATCGACATTTCGGCCAGCGCGATTCGGGCCCGACTGCGGGCCGGCCGGAGCGTCCGTTACCTGGTGCCCGACGCGGTTCGCGCCTACCTCGAAGACACGCTCGTGCCGCGCGGATTTTGTCAGGGCTGACCCGCCTTTCGCCGGGCGTCATCTCGGGTACAATCGGCGTCGTTCGGACGCGACCGCGCGTCCGGGCGCAGCTCATCGCTGGCCCTTCCGAGGTTGCCATGAAGATTGCCATTCCCAGGGAAATCGTGCCGGAAGAGCGTCGCGTCGCGGCCGTTCCGGAAACCGTCAAGAAGCTGGTCAAAGCCGGGGCCGAAGTGGCCGTCGAGCAGGGGGCCGGAGATAACGCCTACCTGCCCGACGAGATGTTTCGGCAGGCCGGCGCGTCGATCGTGGCCGACCCGGCGGAACTGCTGGGCAGCGCCGACTTCGTGTTCAAGGTGGCCGAGCCGATCGCCCGCGAAGACGGTCGCCACGAAGTCGACCTGCTGCGACCCGACAGTTACCTGCTGACCACGCTGCTGCCGACGCGGAACACCGACGCGGTCCGGCGCCTGGCTGAGCGCAAGGTGACGGCGTTTTCGACCGACTGCATCCCGCGCACGACCCGGGCCCAGTCGATGGACACGCTTTCGTCGCAGGCCAACATCGCCGGCTACAAGGCCGTCCTGCTGGCGGCCGACATGCTGCCCAAGTACTTCCCGATGTTCATGACCGCGGCCGGCACGATCTTCGCCGCGAAGGTCTTCGTGATCGGCGCGGGGGTCGCCGGTCTGCAGGCGATCGCGACGGCCAAGCGGCTGGGCGCGACCGTGCAGGCGACCGACACGCGCTCGGTCGTCCGCGAGCAGATCGAGAGCCTCGGCGGCAAGTTCATCGGCGTCGACAGCGAGGAAGACGCGCAGACCGCCGGCGGATACGCCAAGGAACTCAGCGCCGAGTTCTATCGCAAGCAGGGCGAACTGATCGGGCGCTGCTGTGCCGCCAACGACGTGGTCGTCACCACCGCTCTGATCGGCGGCGTCAAGGCGCCGCGCCTGATCTCGGCCGAAATGGTCAAGTCGATGCAGCCGGGTTCGGTCATCGTCGACCTGGCGGCCGTCGCGGGCGGCAACTGCGAACTGACCGAACCGGGGCAGAACGTCAACCGGCACGGCGTGACGATCTGCGGGCCGACCAATCTGCCGGCCGAGATGCCGCTGCACGCCAGCACGGTTTACGCCCGCAACCTGACGACGTTTCTGCTGGAGTTCTGGGACGCCGAGAACAAGGCGTTCCAGCTCAACCGCGAGGACGAGATCATCGCCGGGGCACTGGTGACGCACGCAGGCGAAGTGCTGAACGAACGTGCCAAGGCTGCCCTGGAAGCAGGAGACTGATCGATGGATCTGCTGGTCGCCCAACTCGACAACGAGATGCTCACGTCACTGGGGCGCAACCTCGGCGTGTTCATCCTCGCGATTCTGCTCGGGTTCGAAGTGATCGTGAAAGTACCGCCGACACTGCACACCCCGCTGATGTCCGGCTCGAACGCGATCTCCGGAATCTCGATCGTCGGCGCCCTGCTGGTCGCCGGCGGAGACTTCGGCTGGATCAGCATCGTGTTCGGCTTCCTCGCCGTGACGTTCGCGACGATCAACGTCGTGGGCGGTTTCCTTGTCACCGACCGCATGCTCGCCATGTTCAAACGCAGGTAGGGCCCCATGTTGACAACTTCACTCTTGCTGCTCGCGCAGGCCGCGGCGCCCGGCCCCGAGGCCGCCGCCGATGCCAGCGACGCACTCACCCAGATCGGCCGGCAGGACTCGGCCCTGCTCAAGTTCGTCGTCGATCTGGCCTATCTCTTCGCCGCCGTGCTGCTGGTCTTCGGCCTGAAGATGCTGGCGTCACCGCGGACCGCCCGCCGTGGAAACATGGTCGCGGCCGTCGGCATGCTGATCGCCATCGTCGTCACGCTGCTCGACCAGCAGATCGTCGGCCCGTGGGTCATTCTCGCCGGCGTGATCGTCGGCGGACTGATCGGCATGGTCGCCGCCAGGACGGTTCCGATGACCGGCATGCCCGAGATGGTCGCCCTGTTCAACGGCAGCGGCGGGGCCGCCTCGGCCGTCGTCGCGATCGCCGAATACTGGAACCCCGGTAGCGTCGTCCGCGGCGACCTGACCTTCAGCATCGGGCTCAGCATCCTGATCGGCATGGTGACCGTCACCGGCAGCCTGGTCGCGTTCGCGAAACTGCGCGGCATGACGATCGCCGGCGTCCGACTCGGCAATCCGCTGGCCCTGCCCGGACAGCACGTCATCAACCTCGTCCTGATCCTGTTCGTCCTCGGACTGATCGTCTACCTGACCGGAACCCCCGGGGCGACCTGGGCGGCCGTCCTGATCATCGTGGTGGCCGCGCTGCTCGGCGTGCTGCTGACCGCGCCGATCGGCGGGGCCGACATGCCGGTGGTCGTCTCGCTGCTGAACTCGTACTCCGGCCTGGCCGCGTGCGCGACCGGCTTCGTGCTCGAGAACACCGGACTGATCGTCTCGGGTTCCCTGGTCGGTGCCTCCGGCCTGATCCTGACGCAGATCATGTGCAAGGCCATGGACCGCTCGCTGCTGAACGTGCTGGCGGGTGGCTTCGGGCAGGACACGGCCGCCGCCGGCGGCACCGAAGCCCGCGAAGGCCTGACGGTCCGCAAGATGGGGGCCGAGGAAGCGGCGATGGTGCTCGAGGCCGCGCAGAGCCTGGTGATCGTCCCCGGCTACGGCATGGCCGTCGCCCAGGCCCAGCACATCGTGGCCGAACTGGCCGACCTGCTGCGCGACCGGGACGTGAACGTCATGTTCGGCATTCACCCGGTCGCCGGCCGCATGCCCGGGCACATGAACGTGCTGCTGGCCGAGGCGAACGTCGACTACGAACTGCTGCGTGACCTGGACTGCAACCCCGAGATGCCGCAGATCGACGTGGCCCTGGTGGTCGGCGCCAACGACGTCGTCAACCCGGACGCCCGCGACAACCCCGGCAGCCAGATCTACGGCATGCCGATCTTCGACGTCGACCGCTGCAAGACGGTCATGGTCTGCAAACGAAGCCTGAACCCCGGCTTCGCCGGCATCGAGAACCCGCTGTTCTTCAAGGAGAACACGACGATGCTGTTCGGCGACGCCAAGAAGATGATCACCGAGATCGTCAGCGAACTGAAATCCGCCTGACGTCTCTTGAGCAGTGCCTTCTCCGCGCAGGGGATCCCCGGAGTCTCTTCCTTGTGGGGGAGCCGGCGACCGCGGTGACCGCGCCCGCCGCTTTGGGTTGACCGCCCGATTGACCGCGCAAGTCCGTCCCGACCGCCCCCTTACATGCAACCTCGCCGCGGTGCCGGGCGCTGCCCCAACCCGCCGGCCCGCGGCCAGGGTCCCTTTTCAAATTCGCCCTTGTCTTCGCGAATTTCGGGGTCCTAAAAGTAAGTAAGGACACACCAGCCGTGCGGGTCCTGCGGATCCCGTGCGGGGTAATCATGTTCGAAATCTTCGCGAACCAGGAAGGGAAGGGGAGCCCAATGCGCGCGTTTCGTACGATCACGACAATTGTTATCAGTCTTTCCGTAGCCGGTGCTTTGACCGGCTGTGTCTCGCCGGCCGAAAGCGTCCTCGCCGAGCAGGTCGAAGCGACCGGTACGCCGGGAACCGGGGTCGTGGCCACCAGCTCGACCACGATGATGGGCACCGCCACCGCCGGCAGCACGACCACCTCGACCGTCGAAGTCACCAGTGACGACGGCGACGCCGAGGTTATTCCGAACAACAACGCCCCGACCAACCCGAGCAACAACCAGCCCGTCGGTCCGGTCCCGCAGGACACCACCGACGATACCGACACCGACACCGGCACGGATGACGAGCCCCAGTCCACCGAGGTCCCGGATGACTTCTTCGGTGACGTCGACGGCGACGGGCAGTTGACCAACGAAGACCTGATGTCGCTGCTGGCCACCTACGGAATCGCCAGCGATGGCAACGGCGACCTGAACGATGACGGCATCATCGACCTGACCGACATCGCCATCCTGCTGTCGCTGATCGACTAGGATCGGCCTGGCCGGTTGACCTGAAATCGAGTTCCGACGGCAGCCCTGGCCTGGTGGTCAGGGCTGTCTTCGTCTGAGTACACTGCCGGCATGGCCGATCCGCGGACCTGTCCCGCCTGTCACCGCGACCTGGGCGATCTGCCCGCGCCCGTGCGGCGCTGCCCGGGCTGCCAGCTTCGCGATCCGCTCAGTCCCCGCACCCGACAGCAACTGCGCCTCAGAAGGCTGCACGACCTCGACACACGCATCGTCGCCGGCGTGGCCGGATTCCTGCTCGCGTTCGTCTGGCTTTCGATCCGCACCGGCGCATGGGACTGGATCCTCCTGACCGTGCCGGCCGCCCTGATCCTGTTCGCGCTGCTCCCGCGTCCCAAGGAATAACACCGCCATGCGCGAAGGGCGCCATCGACCCGCGCCGCACTCACCCCTTCGCCGGTCCGGCCGCGAAGTACACGCCCGCGAAGACCTTCGGATCCACCAGCGCTCCGCCCGCGATCCGCGCGCCAAGCCACCCGCACGCTTCGTCGAGCGGAACCTCGTGCACCGTGATCTGCTCGCGGCCGATCCCGCCGCCGGCAGAGATTCGCTCCAGGCCGGACGCCGCGAACAGCATCACCGCCTCGTCGCTGAAGCCGGCCGAGGTCGGCCCGTGCGTCAGGTAGCGGACCGTTCGCGCCCGGTAGCCGGTCTCTTCGAGCAACTCGCGCGCCGCCGCTTCGCCCGGCAGTTCCGGCACCGCCCGCGGTTCGTCACCGACGATGCCGGCCGGCAGTTCGATCACCCGCCGGCCGTGGGGCAGACGGAACTGCTCGACCAGGATCAGCCGCCGCTCGTCCGTGACGGCGACCAGGGCGACCGCGCCGCTGGCGTTGTGCCGGCGGGCGAACTCCCAGTGCCCGCGACGCACCAGTTGCAGGTACTGATGATGCGCGAGGATCTCCTGGTCGTACCGGCCGACCTCGTCGCGATCGGCTCGGTTCTGCCGCGCGACGTCCCGGGCGGACCGGCTGTCGAGACACTGCACGCCCGCGGCCCGCAGCGCGTCGATCGCCCGCTGTCCGTCACCGGCCCGCAGGTCGACCGCTCGGCACCCGTCGGTCACCAGCCAGGTCTCGAAACCCTCGCGCAGCGCGTCGAGTGCCGTGAACTGCACGCAGTAGTCGGTCGCCAGGCCCATGACGAACACGCCGCGGACACCCCGCTCGCGCAGCCATTCGGCCAGGCCCGTGCTGCGGCGATGCCCGTTGTCGTGGAACCCGCTGTAGCTGTCGATCCGCCGGTCGCAGCCCTTCCGAAACGTGGCCGCGATGCGGGCCGGATCGATGCCCTCCGCCAGCGCCGCACCCGGCGTGTCCTGCACGCAGTGGTCCGGCCAGAGCACCTGCGGCAGATCGTCGAGCGTGATCATCGTCCCGACCGGGCGGTCGTGCTGGCTGGCAAAGGAAAGATGATCCGGCGGATGCCAGTCCTGCGTGGCCACCACCAGGTCAAATCGCGGGATCAGGTCCGCGGCCACCGGCAGGACCGCGTCGCCGTCGGGGACCGCCAGGGCGCCGCCCGGCAGGAAGTCATTCTGCAGATCGACCAGCAGCAGCGCGAACATCGCAGCCTCAGGGTTTCGACCACGTTCGGGCCGAGGCATCGCCCGCGGTCCGTTCGGCCAGCCAGACCCGCGTGCGTCCGCCGGTCAGCACGGCTCCGAGGGCGGTACCGTCCGGGGCGAAACGCAGCATGCGGGCAAGCTCCTCGGCCGGAAGCCGCATGCGGTCCTGCCCGTTGTGCAGGTCGACCAGTCGAATCTGACCGCTGCCGGGAATCGCCAGCAGGTCTTCATCCGGCGAGAACGCGCACCACTCGTTCAACCGGTCGCCCGGCAGGTCACGCGGCAGGCTGGCTTCGACCGACAACGCCCCCGTCCGCGTGTTCCACGTCAGCAGGCGGAGGACCTGCGCGGCGTCGCGAACCACGGCCGCCACCCAGTCGCCTCCCGGGCTGAAGTGGCCGTCGGTGATCGTCGTGTCGGCGGGGAAGGACTGCAGTTCGATCGCGGCGCGGTCGGCGGTCGTTCCCAGACGCAGGACCTGCCGCCGGCCTTCGGCATAGGCAAGCAGGACCTGCCCGCGACCCGCGTGCCCGGCCAGCAGGTCGACCGTGTGTCCGGGGTCGCTCGTCTTGAAGGTGGCGGCGGTTCCGCCGGCGACGGGGATGGTGCGGGCGGAGCGCCCGTCAGGTTCGCCACCGAGCAGCCAGACGCCGTCGCTCGAGAAGCGCGGCTGCCGGAGCCGTTCCGGCGGCTTCCAGCCCGACTGGGCATCGAGGCTGCCCCCGTTGGTCTGGAACAGGCGGAAGTCGCTCCAGACCGCGCTTTCGCCGGCGGCGTCCCGACCACGGGCCAGGATCAGGTCGCCGCGTGGTCCGAAGCGGGCGACGGTCCCCGGACGGACCGAGACGGTCCCGGCCGCGGCGTTGCTGCCGTCAATCCACTGCAGGCCGGCGTCGCCGGACAGCGCCAGCCAGGCACCGTCGGCGGCGACGTGGATCTGGGTGGCGCTGGTCTCGAGCGCGCGTGAGAAGAGCTGCTGGCTCGAGTCCAGCGCCCAGCAACTGACCTGGGCGACGACCGGATTCAGGACGTTGATCGTATTGCCGGTCCGCCGTCGCAGGGTCCAGACCCGGCGGTCGACCGGGCTGAACGCCAGTTCGTCCCAGTTGCCGGGAAGTTCGACATAGGGCAGGGCGTGCGTCAGGTTCCACGACAGGATGCGGTCACCGCCGATGACCGTGGCCGACGGCGTCTGCCCGACGAACGCGACCGAGGCGACCGGGTCGCGCTGCTCGCACTGGCCGCGGAAGACCTCGTGCAGATCGGCGGTCGCGTTCGGATGCGGCGTGACATCGAACAACTGGAGTTGCCCGTCCTTGTCGCCGCACAGGAACTGGCGTCCGTCGGTCGACCACGCGGCGGTGGTGCCGGGGATTTCGGACGGATCGGACAGTTCGTCCTGCTGCGAGGCGTAGACCTGCAGCGGGTTGGCCTCCGCCAGGTAGTTGATGCCGCCGGTGAGGGTGGCCTGCTCGATCAGCCGCAGGCTCCAGACGCGCACGTACGACCCGCCCCAGGCGGCCAGGATCGGAGCGTCCGGCGAGAAGGCCACCTGCGTCAGCTTGGTCTGTGGACGCAGCGTCAGCAGCAGGCTCGGCGGCGGCAGGCGGACCGCGTCGGGGTCGAGGTCCGCGACGGAGGCCGGGATCGCCTCGCGAATCGTCGGGACGCGCCACACGCGGATCTCGACGCCACGGGCCTGGCCGAACACGCCGGACAGCGTGCCGCGGCGCGACCAGCTTACGCTGGCCAGCAGGCTGTGCGCGCCCTGGAACGACAGCGAACGGATCGCGCTGCCGTGCTTGTCGGGGCAGACCTCGATGCCGCCGCCCAGCAGGTCGCGGGCGAGGCCGAACAGGACACCGCGGACGATCGCGACCTGCCCGTCGGCCGTCCCGTACGCCAGCAGGCCGCCGTTGTCGATCGCCACCGCGCTGGGGCGACTGGTCAGCGGCACGCGGCGGAAACTGCCGCCTCCGATCGGGTTCCGCAGGTTCGCGGTGCTGATCGCGAGCAGCACCTCGGGCAGTCCGATCGCGCAGCGGTTTCCGTCGGCCGAGAAGGCCACGTCCTGGATCGGGCCCTCGAGGCGCGTCTGGCGGAGCAGTTCGCCGGCCGCGTTGTAAACCCGCAGCAGTCCGCCGCGCCAGGTCACCAGCAGGCTGCCGTCCGGGCTCAGCCGCTGGTTCGACTCTTTCGGGGCAGCGTTGACGAGGGTCGGGACTCCGGCGTCCGCGTGCCCCCGGACCCGGTGCGCGACGTGCCGCCAGGCGAAGCCACGCAGGTCCTCACCCTCGGCTTCGCCGCGCGCCATCGTTTCGCCCAGGAGCCGCTCGGCCGTCGACCAGTCGTGCCGCTGGACCGCGTCCAGTGCGCTGCTGACCTGGATCGCGTGCAGGTAGCGGGTCGCCTCGGCCGCCCGCAGACGCGCCAGGTCCGCCTGCTGGCGGGCGAGTTCGAGGGCTTCTTCCTTGGCCTGGTCGGCCGAGACCGCGCGGTCGCGCTGGTCGGCCGCCGCGCGCCACGCCGTCGCGGTGAAGACCAGCGACGCCACCAGCATGATCAGGAACGCGAAGGAAACCAGCACCGGCACACGATAGCGCCGCAGGGTCTTCCGCAGCACGTACCAGCCGCTGTCCCGCTTGGCTTCGATCGGTTCGCCGGCCAGGTAGTGCCGGATGTCGCGGGCGATCTCGCCGGCGATCTGGTAGCGGCGGTCACGTTCCTTGCTCAGGCACTTCAGGGTGATCGTCTCGAGTTCGTCGTCGACCTCGGGATTCACGCTCCGCGGCGGGCGCGGCTCGGCGTGCATGATGTTTTCCATCGTGTCACGCATGTTGCCGGTCACTTCGTACGGGAAGCGATCGGTCAGCAACTGGTAGAGCACGACACCGAGCGCGTAGACGTCTGTCCGCAGGTCGATCTTGCTGGGAATCGCCTCGGCCTGCTCGGGGCTCGCCCAGGGCAGCGAGCCGAAGAACTGTCCGGTCATCGTCATCACCGGCGCGACGGTCAGGTCGCTGGACTCGTCGAGCGTTACTTTCGCCAGGCCGAAGTCGAGAATCCGTGGCTGGCCGTTCTCGTCGACCAGGATGTTGTTCGGTTTCAGGTCGCGGTGGATCACGCCCGCCAGGTGCGCCGCGTGGACGGCGTCACAGATCTGGGCGAACAGTTCGATACGGGCGTGAACGTCAAGCTGGGCCGCCGCCATGTAGGCGTCCAGCGGCTTCCCGTTGATGAAGTCCATCACGTAGTAGAAGCTGCTGCGGGCCATCCCGCTGTCGTGAATGCTGACGATCCCCGGGTGCCGAAGCTGGCCCAGGATCTGCACCTCACGCTCGAAGCGGACCCGCTCGGGCTCGCTGCCGACCGCGTGCGCGTGCATGAACTTGATCGCCACCGAACGACGCGTCGCCTGCTGCTGCGCGTGGTAGACCACGCCCTGGCCGCCGTGGTGCAGCCGTTCGATCAGCTCGTACCCCGGGACGGTCGGGAAGTCGGCCGCATCACCCGACGGCGGCGGCACGGGATTGGCCGCCGAAGAACCGCGGATGACGGTTTCGGCATTCGGGTCCGAACTGTCGCTGTGACTGGACACGTGTCCTGCCCCCGGAGATGCACTGGTCCGACCCCGCGCGGCCGGCGCACCAGGCCCGCCACCCGCGTGAAACGGCAGCCCAGAGTTTATCGCAAGCCGGGCGGCATGGGCAGTCGCCCGTCCCCGACCGTAACTCGCGCGGGAGCCGATGCTTGCCACCGGGGGCCGCGAGGGGAACCCGGAACCGGGAACAGGTTCGGGACCGGTGGCCGGTCGCCCGGCCGCCGCGGGGCGGCGCGGTCCCGCTCCTGCCCGGCCGGACGATCCGATCTCGGCCTAGGGCAAAGTCTTATCGCAGCTCGTGCATTGCCGCGCAGGAGCCTGAAAACGCGGGAAAAACCGACGTTTCGCGCCGGGCCGTTTGGCGATCCGGGCCGCGCGTTTGGAGACTCAGAGGTGGGAGAAGGAGCGGGACATGGCAAAGCAGAGCATGACGGCACTACAGGTCAAGGCCGAGCCTCGAACCAACCAGCAGGACCGCGGCACCGATCGCAAGCCTTGGAGCGTACGCCTGAAGGTGGCCCTGCACGAACAGTTCGGCACCCGCGAGTTGCAGGTCCGCACCCTCGACCTGTCACCCGGCGGGATGGCCTTCCAGATCGACAAGTTCGTCCACGCCGGCACCCGCGTGTCGGTCACCCTGCCGGGCGCCAAACCGATCGCCCTCCAGGGCGTCGTCCGCAGTTGCGTCCACCAGTCCGGCCGCATGCACCGCGTCGGCATCCAGTTCAACGAACGGTAACCACGCCGCGCACGCAGCCCCCATCACGGCAGGCAGCCGAAGTCGGCCAGCAGGGCGGCGAGGTCACTGAGGTCGATCGTACCGCTGTTGTCGAGATCCCCGCCGGTGCCCGGTGGAACCGTGGCGCCGAACCCCGCCAGCAGCGTGGCCAGATCGGTCAGATCAACATCGCCGTCACCGTCGACATCCCCGGGACAGTCGCAGCCGTCGGGCACGCCGTCACCGTCCGCATCGAGCGTGTCATCGAAACCCGGGCAGAGGTCGCCGGCGTCGCAGACGCCGTCGCCGTCCGAGTCGTCGGGATTGTCGAACGGGCAGGGATCGACGTCGTCGCAGACACCGTCCCCGTCGAAGTCCGGGCAACCGGCCAGGGCCACGCGGGCGTCCATGATGATCGGCAGGTGATCGGACGTGTTGAACGGCAGGGTGTCACCCGCCTGCAGTCCGGCGTTGGCGAGGGCGGTCGCTGACATCGTATCGGTGTTCAGCACGAAGCTGGTCGCGACCGTGATGACGTCATCGGTGTAGAACATGCGGTCGAGCGGTGATGGATCGAAACTGCTGCTGCCCTGCCAGGTGAAGTTGTCCCCGGTGAAGGGATCCACCGGATCCAGGTTGGTCAGGTTGCTGTTGTCCCAGTCGCCTTTGACGTCGGCGCCGTAGCTGCTTTCATCCTGGATGTCGCCGGTCAGCAGCGTGTCCTCGGGCTGCGGTCCGCCGACCAGGTTGAAGTCACCCAGCACGATCATCGGCGTGTCGGGTGGCAGCACGATGTTGTCGCCCGACGGGCGCGAAACACCGCGGGCATCGCCAAGCCAGTTCGCGATCGCGTCGGCGCTTTCCTGGCGACTGTCATCCTCGCTGCCGCCCTCGTCGCCGCAGCATTTCAGATGCACGCCCAGCAGGTACAGATCGACGGCGTAGTCCGCATCGGGAAGGTCGACCAGCGCGATCGTCACGCCACGCGTCGAGGAGGCTGGAATCGTGTCGATCCGCGTGTTCGTCAGCGGATACCGCGACGCGATCGCTGTCCGGATTCCACCCAGCAGGCCGAAGTGAATCTGCCAGCCGCCGGCCGTCGGCAGGATGCTGTTCATCCGGCTCGCCACGTCACCCTCGGAAATGTCGAACGGGAACTCCTGGAAGCAGATCACGTCCGGATCGAGCGCCACCAGGATCCGGTTGAATTCCGCATCGGCGCTCGCGTTATCGATGAAGTCGCCGTGATGGTTGTAGCTGACCACCCGCACGTCCAGCGGGTCGTCCCGCGAGAAATCGCCATCCAGCAGATCCGTGGCCGCGGAACCGCCCGTCACCAGCAGCCCCGCGAGCAGACCGGCGGCCCGCTGCATCGGTCGTGAAAGCGTCAGCATGTGGTCCCTCCTCGAGCCGGCCGGTGTCGGACGAAAACGTCCCGACCGCCCGCCGATCCCCCCCGATCAAACCCGCTCCGTCAGAATGAGCCTAGCATTCGCCGCCGCACAACGGAACCCGAACAGAGAGTGATAACGCGGTGACGTGACGGCAGAACACCGCGAAGAGAAGACACTGCCAGGATGGCAGTGGCACACAACCCGCCCCCGCGACGTGCCCACCGGAGGTGCCCCCGCGGCCTGCCCCCGCGGACCTGCCCCCCCGGTCCTCCCTCGCTCCCTCGCTCCCTTGCTCCCTCGCTCCCTCCCAGGAGCCATCGCGCCTGGCAGGATTCGAACCTGCGACCTACGCTTTAGGAAAGCGTTGCTCTATCCAACTGAGCTACAGGCGCTGCGATTCCGGAGTCTACGCGATCGCCCGCCTCGCTCGCCAGTTGCTCGCGCGGGTTACTTGCGCACCGGCCCGCCTGCGGACGGTTCCGACTCCGCCGCCTTCCGAATGCCGTTCAGCATCCCCCGAAAGACGACTCCGTGCAGCGGCAGCACCGCGTACCAGTACGCCAGCCCCGCCAGGCCGCGCGGCAGGAAACGGGCCGTCTGCGTCAGGCGCGCGCCCTCCGCGGTCGGTTCGATCGAGAACGACAGCAGCGCCTGACCCGGCAGACGCATCTCGGCCCGCAGGTCGATCCGCCGATTCCGCTCCAGCCCGGTCACCCGCCAGAAGTCCAGCGCCTCGCCGAACGCGACCTCTTCCGGATCGCGCCGCCCGCGACGCAGGCCCGGCCCGCCGACCCACTGATCGATCCAACCCCGCAACCGCCACAGCCAGTCGGCCGCATAGTAGCCCTGCCCGCCGCCGATCCGGCAGACCGCCCGCCAGACCTGCTCCGGCGTCGCCCGGACCGCGATCGTCCGCTCGTCCGTGAAGCAGGTGCCGCCCGCCCAGTCGGGGTCGCCGGGAATCGGTCCCGCCTGGCTCCACGACGTCTCGATCAGGCCCTCCCGCGTCCGCCCGAGGGCCCGGTCGATCGCTTCGCGAATCGTCAGCAACTCCTGCGGCATCAGTTCCGCGGCCGCGTTGTCGCGACACACCACCCGGTTCCGCAGTCCCTCGGCCAGCGGGCGCGCGATCCGATGGCTCAGCGGCGTCACCAGGTGAATCCACCATGAGCTCAGCCGCGGCGTCAGCACCGGAACCGGCACGATCCACCGCCGGCGCAGGCCCAGTGCGGCCGCCATGATCTGCATGATCTCCTGGTAGCTGCGCACCTCCGGTCCGCCGATGTCCAGCATGCGGCCGCGCGTCGCCGGCGTATCGAGGCAGGCCACCAGGTAGTGCAGCACGTTGCGGATCGCGATCGGCTGCGCCTCGGTCCGGACCCACTTCGGCGTCACCATGATCGGCAGGCGTTCGACCAGGTAGCGGAGGATCTCGAACGAGGCCGAGCCCGAACCGATGATCATCGCGGCCCGCAGCACGGTCAGCGACACCCCGGACGACGCCAGCGCCTCTTCGACCTCCCGCCGCGAGGCGAGGTGTTCGCTCAGGTTGCGCCCGGTCTCGCCCAGTCCGCCGAGATAGATGATCCGCTCCACCCCGGCCGCGGCCGCCGCCTGGGCAAAGACACGGGCGAGGCGCTGGTCACGCTGCCGGTAGCGATCCCCGGCCACCATCATCGAGTGGATCAGGTAGTAGGCATGGCGGCAGCCGCGCAGCGCGCCGGTGACGGCCGCGAGGTCCTCGGCGTCGCCTTCGACCACTTCGACGCGCGGGTCGTCGATCCAGGTCCGCTGCTCGAGTTTCCGGGGCGCGCGGGCCAGGCACCGCACGCGCCAGCCTCTCTGCAGCAGTTCGGGGACCAGGCGTCCCCCGATGTACCCGGTCGCGCCGGTGACCAGAATCGCGTCCCGGTCCCCGTCTGGCATGCGACACTTCCCCCCGGCAACCGCAACGAACAAGTCAGTCTGCCTGCGGGAGGGAGGAGGTCCTCCTCCCGGCTTCCTCGTTCCCCGGCTCTTTCGCGTCCCGAGTCAGGAGCACTGCAACCCGAACTGCGCCAGCACTTCCGCCAGGTCGCTCAGGTCGACCAGGCCGTCACCGTTCGCGTCACCGTCCGCCGGGGTCGCCCCGGTGTCGCCGAAGTTGGCCAGGACGATCGCCAGGTCGTTGAGCGTCACCGCGCCGTCGGCGTCGAAGTCGGCCGCGCATCCCAGTCGCTGCAGTCGCGGACGGGTGATCGCGACCTTGTCGATTCCGCCGCCCTGGATGCTGGCGATCAGCCCGGCGCCACCGCCGGCCTCGAAGAACTCGACCCGCAGGGCGTGCAGTCCCGGCTGGAGCGCGATCTGCCCGCTGCGCTCCTGCATCCCGTGCAGCCCGTCGTTGTCGACCACGACCGTGTCGCCGATCAACAGGCGCGAACCGTCGTCCGATTCGGTGAAGAACGTGTAGATGTCCAGTTCGGGCACATCCACGAATCCGGTGTAGACCGCGCCGACGTTGTCCGCCCGGCCCGAGTTCGCGAAGTTGCCGTTCGTGCTCGAGAAGTTCAGCCGCGCGACCGCGGTCGTGTCGTACGGCGTCAGCGTCCCGAAGTCCGGCAGCGTGCCGATCCCGCTGACCTCGTAGTAGTCGGCGTTCAGCCCCTGGACCGTCGCGGCCGGGTTGTCCGGCGCCCGGAAGTTGTCGAAGACCTCGACCGCGACCGTCGCGCTGGCGGTCACGCCATTCGGGTCGCTGATCGTGTAGGTGAACGAGTCGGTCCCGGTGAAGCTCGCACCCGAGGTGTACTCCAGCAGGTCATTGCCGCCGCCGCTGCCCGGCACCAGCGCGATGCTGCCGCCCCCGGCGCTGGTCGCGTCGAAGCTGTCGATCGCCACCGGCAGGCCGGCCCGGTGGAAGTCGTTGGCCAGCACGTCGATCAGCCGGGGCAGACCCTGCGCCGCGGCCCCGCCGTCGTCACCGACCGCCACCGGCTGACCCGCGCCGCTGATCGCGAAGCTGCCCAGCCAGGTCGACCAGCCGAACGCGGCCGGGTACTCGCCGACCACCCAGAAGGTCTCGTCGTCGAGCGGGTCGATTGCGATGTCGTAGTAGTCACCCCAGCGCCCGCCTCCGTTGACCGACGCCTGGATCAGTTCGGTCGGAGCGCCCATGAAGCCGGCCGGGTCGCCCGGGAACCGCCCGGTGACCTGCACGGCGATCCGCTCGGACTCGGAACTGCTGCCGATCACCATCGCGACCTGGTCGCTGGCGTTCGCGTAGATCGCCGGGAACCAGGTGTGCAGGCCGGGCACGTCGATGTTGCCGCTCTGCACCAGCGACACTCCGCCGCTGGCCGGCCAGTTGCCGGTGTCGACCTGGTACCAGCGGGCCTGGTTGCGCCCGTTCTCGAAGACCGTGTGGCACAGGTACAACTGGTTGTTGCGCCAGCAGGCGTTCAGCATCCGCAGGTCGACCACGCTGACCGTGTTGCCGCCCGGGGCCGGCGGCTCGCTCGGACCCGAGAAACCCGGCACCGCCACGTCCTGGGTGCTCAGCGTCGGACTGGTCAGCGGATTGGCGATCGCCTGCACCCGGATCGCCGAGGTGTTCGCCACGCCGACGAAGTACGCGGCCGGCGCGGTGCCGAAGTGCTGGGCGATCTGGATCGAGGCCGAACCGCCGTCGCGAAGGGTCGCGTAGGTCGCGGGGGCACCGGTCAGCAGGGGGGCCTTGTCGAAGACGCGGTACCCGACGCCGGCCCAGCCGCCGCCGAAGCCGAACAGGTTGCCGGTTACGTAGTAGGCGTCCTCGTCGAAGCCCAGCCCGGGATAGTCCCACCAGAAGTTCGTGCCCGACACGTTGATCACCGCGTCGGTCCGGTACTTGTACCAGGTCCCGTTCGGGTTGCTGTCGTCCGAGACGGCCAGCGTGATGAAGGCCGTCCCGCTCGGCGAACCCGAATCGTAGACCTCGAGCGCAAGCACCAGGAAGCGCTCGGCATACGGGTCATAGAAACACTTCGGATCGAACGCGAAGGTCTGGGCGCCGACGTCCTCGAGGAAGCCCGGGTTGCCCTGGCTGCCGAGAATCGCTTCGAACTCCTGCGTGCCGGCCCGCGTGTAGAACGCGACCGACTGGTTGACCGTCTCGACCACGTGCGTCGGTCCGACGCCGAGCGAAGGATCGGGCGGCACCCAGCCCGTCTGCGTGATGCCCGGGAACTGCGCCGCCGGCCGGGCCCGCGGCGCATCGAGCAGACGCCCGATCGGCAGGTCACTGGCCGGAACCGGGACGATGCCGGGCTTGCCGCCGTGCACCGGCAGATGGTCCTTGACCAGCCGCTGCGGGCCGAGCGGCGGGCCGCCATCGCGGACCTGCTGCGGGAACGTGGTCGTGTCGATCACCGCCGCCTCGGTTGTCCGCCAGACGACCGCATCGGCCGCCGTCAGGTCGAGCGGTTCGTGCGTCGGGACCACGCCGGCGTCGAGCGGCGGACCATCGGGGACGGCCGCAACCGGCGCCGCCGACAACGCGGCGTCACGGGAGGGTTCGGCCGGGGCGTGGTTCCATGTCAGGGCGAGAGCGAGGCTCAGAACGCACGCGGCGAGCGTGGCGGCGAATCGATTCATGTCGGGTGTGCTCCAGGGGGGACTGTCCGAACCCTGATGCTAGCGTGCGAGCGCCCGGATTCCAAACACCCGGCGTTATCGGGCCCGCGGCGAAACTCGTCGCACTGCCCGCATGCCATGCCCGGGTGACCATGCCTGCGTGCCACTGCTCTTGAGCTCTTGCGCAGTGTCTTCTCTGCGCGGTCAGCCCGTGTGGAAAACCCGGACCGTGCCTGTCGGTCTTCGGGCCCGGACGGCGGATGGATTGACGGGTGCTGACTCGCAGCGGGCGGGGCTTGGGCCTATCATGCGGCGTCCCGGAACGGACGGGATTCCCTCGGAACGTCATGGCAAGGAGCAATGACATGCGACGAATTGTGGCTACGATCTGCTGCCTGGTGGTGGTCTCAGGTGCCATGGCCTCGGAGAGCCTGGACGAAATCGAAAAGAAGCTGAACGCGGCCTACGCCAAGCTGACTTCGTTCTCCAGTGACATGCAGACCCGCCAGAACATCCAGATGGACCAGATGTCCATGAAGATGGACGTCAAAGGCCAGATGAAGTGGATGCGGAAGGGCGACAAGATCCTGTTCCGCATGGAGCAGAAGGGCAAGAGCGAGCAGAACTTCGGCGGGCAGGCCAACACGCAGGACATCGACACCTTCATGGTCTGCGACGGCGACTACATGTACACCGTCAGCGACATGATGGGCCAGAAGACCGCCATGAAGATGAAGGCCGACGCCAAGATGGCCGGCGACACCACCCAGATGTTCGCCGGGATGAAGGACATGGGCGAAGTCACCGTCGCCGGCGACGACAAGTTCGACGGCCAGGACTGCTACTGCATCCTCGTGACGATGACGCCCCAGCCCGGCAACCCGATGGCCTCGCAGAAATTCTGGTTCCGCAAGGACATCGGCATGATGGTCAAGATGGTCGCGATGGACGACAAGGGCGCCGAAGTCATGACCACCACCAGCACCAACATCAACACCGGCGCCAACTTCAACGAGGCCGACTTCAAGTTCGTCGCCCCCGAAGGCGTCAACGTGATGGACATGTCCAACATGGGACAGGCCCAGCCGCAGACGACTCCCTAGTCCGTACACCGGAACCCGCGAACACGTAAGTGGGTGAGAGAGGGAAACCTCTCTCACCCCTTTTGCTTGGTAAGCAAGTAAGCAAGTAAGCAGGTAAGCAGGTAGCGCCTCCCCCCGCCAACGCGTGCCGCGGGACCCTGTTCCCTGTTCCCTGTTCCCTGTTCCCTGTTCCCTCTCCCATCTTCCCTGTTCCCTCTCCCAAAATTCCTCTTGCCTTCGCACCCGGGGAGGGCGGAAACTGTCGCAGAGGGCCCCGGGTGCGCCTTGGCAGCGCCGCGGAGCCCCGAACCCTGGCCCCCGGAACGAGCCCTGCCATGCCCGCCAGACACTGGATCGCGATTGCCGGACTGCTTCTGCTCCTCCCCGGCACCGTCGCCGCCCAGGATCGGCCGACGCCCGCGGCGCTGCTCAACCTGCGGTTCCCGGAGATTTCGTTCCAGGCGGCCCCGCTGGACGAGGTCTTCGACTTCATCGCCGAGATGACCGACATCAACCTGGTCGTCCGCTGGGAACGCCTCGCGGACCTCGGGATTGAACGCGACACACCGATCACGATCCGCGTTCGCAACCTGCGACTCAGCCAGGTCCTCTGGATCGTCATGAACGAGGCCACCCCCGACGGCGGCCGGCTCGGCTATCGCCTCGACCGCGACCTGCTGCTGATCACCACCGCCGAGCAGCTTGGACAGGAAATGATCGTCCGCGTCTACGACGTCCGCGACATGCTCCAGCCCGAGATCGCCAACCCGAGCTTCACCTACGGCCGGGTCCGCACCTACGTGGCCGGCGCGACGCCGCAGGTCGCCGAGGGTGCCGTCGGCGTCCAGCCCGTCACCGACACGATCCAGAGCGGCGGGCGGTTCGAAGGCACCAACCCGGGCGGCAGCATCTTCATCCCGCGCGAGGGCGATGATGTCTTCAACCCCGGCCAGAGCAGCGGCGGGGGCGGGGGCGAACCGGATGTGGGCGCCTTCAGCGACCAGCGCATGCAGCAACTGATCAGCGTGATCGAAAACACCATCGAACCCGAAAGCTGGCAGGCCAACGGCGGCCGCGGCTCGGTCCGGGCCTACAACGGCTTCCTGATCATCCGCAACACCCCCCTGGTCCATCAGCAGATCGGCACGGCCCCGTAAGCCGCGCAGGCTTCGCCGGGCAACAAGGGACCGCACGGAAGGCCCCGCACCAGCGATCCGGCATCCCGCGTGTTCTCTGGCTCCCTACTCTCGTGCGTTTGTTACAATCCCGCGAGGGGAACCGCCGCATGCGTCACCGCTACTTCGAGTTCAACGGCAAGTTATTCCGGTTCCAGGATGACCTGGACATCACCGAGGACTTCTTCGACTTCGTGCTGGCACACGGAGACGACGCCCTGCGGGCCGCCCAGATGATGGAGCAGGATCCCGACCACAGCGAGATGCTCGCGTCGCTGATCGAGCAGGGCCTGCTCGAGAAGGTCAAGGGACGCTTCCGCCTGACCCCGCGGGCCGTCAGCGCCATGCAGCGGCGGGCCCTGATGGAAGTCTTCAGCCGCATGAAACGCGGAACCCGCGAAGGACACGTCTCGCCCGACCACGGCGGCCCCGGCGAACGCATCGAGGGCAACCGCCCGTTCGAGTTCGGCGACCCGGCCTCGGAACTCGACCTGCTCGCCACGCTTCGCAACACGCTCGCCCGCCAGGCCCGGTCCGTGTCCGACCCGACCGGCAGCCTGCTGCCGCTGCGGATCGGAAACCGCGACCTCGAACGCTACGAGACCGAGTCGCGGACCAGTTGCAGCACCGTCGTGCTGATCGACCAGTCCGGCTCGATGGGCCGCTTCGGCCGCTTCATGCAGGCCAAGAAATGCGCCATGTCGCTGATCGCGCTGATCCGCCAGAAGTTCCCGTTCGACACGGTCGACCTGGTCGGGTTCGCCTCGGTCGCCGAGCAGATCGAGGAGTCGCGCCTGCCGCTGCTGATGCCGAAGCCGGTCACGATCTACGACCCCGTGATCCGCATGCGGGTCCCGCTCAACAAGACCGAGCAGGCTCCGCCGCACTTCACCAACCTGCACATGGGCCTGCTGCAGGCCAGGCGGATCCTGCAGCGTCGCAGCGGCGACAACAAGATGATCTTCATCATCACCGACGGCCAGCCGACCGCCCACGTCAAGGGCGACTACCTCTACCTGCTGTATCCGCCCAGCGAAGAGAGCCACTACACCACGCTTCAGGAAGCCTTCCTGATCGCCCGCCAGGACGTCCGCATCTGCACGTTCGCCCTGACCGACGACTATTGGGACATGGACTGGCTCGGCTTCGTCAACGAACTCGGCCGCCTGACCCGCGGCGTCACCTTCCAGTGCGCCAGCGGCGACCTCTCCAGTTGCGTGATGGAAAGCTACCTGAGCGGACGACGCAAACGCACGTTCATCAGTTAAGGGCACGGCGGGAACCGACCGCCCGGCCGCGGATCCGGGCCTTTCCGCGCGGCCCCGTGTTCCCCCGCGGGTGGGTTTCGGTCAGACTATCGGGCGTTGGATCGCCGGAAAAACGAACGGACCGCGAGTATCCGGTCACAAAACTGTCGCCTGCTGCAAGAGTCGTGACGTTTCGCAACATCCTCTGAGGAAGCAAGCGCAATGGGCGCAGGCACACGTACTGCCGAGTCGGACCCGAATGCCGTGAGTCGCGCGTCCAGCCCAGCGTCGCAGGATGACTTCGCCGGGCTGTTCGCCAAGCACCAGCGGGCCCTCTGGCTGATCGCCGTCAGCATGGTCCGCGACCACGCCCTCGCCGAGGACATCGTCCAGGAGGCGGCCATCACGGCCTATCGCAAGTTCGACCACTTCGAACCCGGCAGCAACTTCGGCGCCTGGATGGGACAGATCGTGCGGAACATCGCCCTCAACCAGGCCCGCAAACGCCGCAACCGCCGCGAAGCCGGCGTCGACCCCGGCGACCTGCAACGACCGGCCGCCCCCGAGCAGCCCCCGACACTGGCCGCCAGCCAGGCGGGACGCGTCCCCGAACACCAGGGCTGGTTCGACGACGTCCTGCTGCGGGCCCTCGAAGCCCTGGCTGAAATCCCCCGGGCCTGCCTGCTGCTGCGGACGATCGAGGGGCTCAGCTACGCCGAAATCGCCGGCCTGCTCGAGATTCCGGAAGGCACCGCCATGAGTCACGTGCATCGCTCGCGGTCCACGCTTCGTCAGCAACTCGCCTCGGCCTACGGAGCGTCCCGCGCATGAACACCGAGCGATACGAATCCCCGCTGGACGCCTACCTCGACGGGCAGATGACACCCGAGCAGCGCACCGCCTTCGAACAGAAGATCGCGGCCGACCCCGAACTGCAGGCCGCCGTCAGCCTGCAGCGCGAAATCGACGCCAGCCTGCTGCGGAACTTCGAGCCACCCCAGGTCGCAACGCCCTCCGCGCCACCCGTGACGCTGCGGGCCTGGTGGCGGCGGCCGGAACTGCTGGCCGTCGCGGCCACGGTGGCCGTGGCGGCGATCGGGCTGTGGCGCTGGTACGGACACGATCTGACCCCGCACGAGCGATACTGGCAGAGTTCGCCCCACGCGATGACCACGGTCTACCGCTACGAAATGGCGACCGACTACCGGGCGGACTGGGTCTGCGAGAATGACCAGCAGTTCGCCGGCAGCATCTGGGCCCGCTTCGGGCAGCCGCTCGTCCTCGGCGTCCTGCCCTCCGGCAGCGAGGCGATCGGGCTCAGCTACGCGAACACGATGAGCCCCGACGGCATGCACCTGCTCGCCCGCGTCGACGGCCGGCCGGTCCTGGTCTTCATCGAACGCGCGGCGGTCGGCGGCGATCAGTCGATCAGCGGGCTCGAACGCCTGCGGACCGGCCTGCGGCTGTTTTCCCGGACCCTGGGTGACCTGGTGCTCCACGAGGTCACGCCGCACGATCGGCCGCGGGTGCTCGACCACTTCTCGATTCCCGACGCGGACGAGGGCTGGCTGCGGGAAGGGGCCCGGGCCCTCGGAATTCGGGTCGATGGAAATTGACAGCGGACTGCGCTTGCGTCACAATCCTGACGATTGAATACTTAAACACTCGCATGGATGCTAGTCTCCTATGTGAGCGAATCGTCACGGAGAATGTCATGCAGCTCGCTGACGCCCCGGTCAACGCCGCACTGAAAGTCCTCGAAGTCTCTGCAGGAAGTGCACTTAGCACCCGCCTGATGGAGATGGGACTGGTCGCCGGCACGCCGGTTCGCGTCGTGGGCCGCGCGCCCTTCGGCGGCGCTCTGCACGTCGACCTCTGCGACACCCACCTGGCGCTGCGCCGCACCGAGGCCGCCCTGGTCAGCGTGACCGCCTCCTGAGGAACCCCCCGAAGCTCGTCACCGCGCGTAGAGGGGACCGGCGATTTCCGAGCCGAATGCCCAGCCCCACGAGGCCGATTCCGCCCCCTGGCCGCCACCCCAGGCGGTCGTCCCCGGCGAACCCACCGGCGATCTCAAGCGCGGACGCGTTCCGCTTTATTCGAGCGTCGACCAGCGCGTCGTCGCGCTCGTCGGCAACCCCAATACCGGCAAGACCAGCCTGTTCAATTCCCTGACCGGGTTTCGCCGACACGTCGCCAACTATCCCGGGGTGACCGTCGAAGTGGCCCGCGGCCCCGTCCGCGATCCGTCCATGCGGATCGAACTGCTCGACCTGCCGGGTACCTACAGCATGGCCGCGCTGT
Source organism: Phycisphaerae bacterium (assembly GCA_030428945.1). Classification (GTDB taxonomy): domain Bacteria; phylum Planctomycetota; class Phycisphaerae; order UBA1845; family Fen-1342; genus JAUIEC01. The sequence continues at coordinate 153,857 of JAUIEC010000009.1, forward strand.
CGCCGGACGAGTTGCTGGTCGGCGATGTACTCGCCGGTCGCGGACGGCATGCCCGTCCGGATGCGCTGCTGATCGTCGTCGACGCCTCCAACCTGCGCCGGAACCTGTACCTCGTCAGCCAGTTGCTCGAGTACGAGATTCCGACCGTCATCGCCCTGAACATGATCGATGTCGCCCGTGGCCGCGGACTGGTGATTCGCGCCCGGCGTCTGGCGAAGGAACTCGGCGTTCCGGTGGTTCCGGTTGTGGCCACGCAGCCCGGCACGCTCGACCCGCTGGTCGATGCGCTTCGCGGCGTGGCCGACCTGCCGCCCTCGGCCCCGCAGGTGGCGCTGCCGGCGCCGCTGCAGCAGGGGCTTGCATCACTGCCGGACATCGGGGCCTACCCCGAACGACTCCGTCTGCTGATTGACGAGGACGGTGCGACCGAACGCCGCTACCTGCACGAGGGTGGCTCGGCCGAGGCGTTGCGGGCGGCCCGCGGGGTCGTCACCGCCGCGGGCGGGCAGGCCGGATCGCTGGAGGCCGAGTCGCGTTATCGCTGGGCCGACGCGATCATCGAACAGTCGGTGCAGCGTGCCGAGGGTCCGGTGCGAACGTGGTCCGAGCGGCTCGACCGGGTGATGACGCACCGCATCGGCGGCGTCGCGATCCTGCTGGTCGTGCTGTTCCTGGTGTTCCAGTCGGTCTTCACCTGGGCCGGGCCGGCGATGGATGCGATCGACGGGCTGTTCGGCGGCCTGTCGGAGTGGGTCGCGCCGTACCTGCCGGCCGGCGCGGTCCGCAGCCTGGTGACCGACGGGTTGATTGCCGGCGTCGGCGGCGTGCTGATCTTCCTGCCGCAGATCCTGATCCTGTTCGCGGTCATCGCCGTGCTGGAGGACTGCGGGTATCTCGCCCGGGCCGCCTACATGATGGACCAGTTGATGCGCGGCTTCGGCCTGACCGGGCGGGCGTTCATTCCGCTGCTGTCGTCGTTCGCCTGCGCGGTCCCGGCGATCATGGGGACCCGCGCGATTCCCGATCGCCGCGAGCGTTTCACGACGATCCTGGCGGCGCCGTTCATGAGTTGCTCCGCCCGCCTGCCGGTCTACGTGCTGATGATCTCGGCGTTCGTCGCGCCGGTGCCGGTCCTGGGGACCTGGCTGAACCGGCAGGGCGTGGTCATGTTCGCGATGTACCTCGTCGGCGTCGCCGCGGTGATTCCGTTCGCGTGGGTGCTGCGCCGGACGGCGTTTCGCGGCCCGGCCCCGGGCTTCCTGCTGGAACTGCCGCCGTACCGCGTGCCGCGCCCGCGGGCGATCTGGCAGCGGGTCCGGCAGGCCGGCTACGGCTTTCTCGTCCGGGCCGGAACGATCATCCTGGTGGTCAACATCGCCGTCTGGGCGCTGGGGTACTTCCCGCATTCGGCCGAGGTCGAGCAGGCCGTCCGGGCCGAGGCCGCCGCCGGTGACTGGTCGGAAGAGCGGTTGGAGCAGGAACTGGCCGGCGCGCACCTGCGGAACAGCTACCTGGGCCGGACGGGCCCGCTGCTGGAACCGCTCGTCCGTCCGCTGGGATGGGACTGGCGGATCGGGGTCGCGACCCTCGCGTCGTTCCCGGCCCGCGAAGTGATCATCGCCACGCTCGGCACCCTGTACAACCTCGGCGGCGACACCGACGAGGAGTCCCCCTCGCTGCGAGACGCCCTGCGGTCGGCAACCTGGCCGGACACCGGCGAGCCGGTTTTCGACCTTCCGGTGGCCCTGTCCGTGATGGTCTTCTTCGCGCTCTGCGCGCAGTGCTCGGCCACGCTGGTCGCGGTCGGTCGCGAGATGCGAAGCTGGGCCTGGCCGGTCGGGCTGTTCTTCTTCATGACCGCGGTCGCCTACGCCGCCGCCTGGGCCGTCTACCACGTCGCCAGGGGGGGGCTCTGAGGAGGGAGCGAGGGAGCCAGGGAGCAAGGGAGCAAGGCCAGAGTCTGCGTGAGACCCGCGCGGGGTGTGAGGACGACGCCACCGGAACCCTGTTTCTTGTTCCCTGCCTTGCTCCCTCGCTCCCTCGCTCCCTTGCTCCCTCCTGAAGCCATTCGTGTTTTCGGACGATGGAGTCTCAGGGAAGCTGCGCAGCGGCCCCCGCATAGGCTAGTATGCGAGCACCGGCCGCCGGGGTGGATCTGCGGCCGGTTGGGAGGCCAGTATGCATCACGATTCCGACCATCCTGAGGCCCGCGAACCGGGGTATCGGGCCTGGATGCCGTCGGCTCCGATCCGTCCGACGGGCGCGGGCTCGGTCGACATCTCCGGCTACCCGGGGCGGCTGATCGCCATCGAGGGAACCGACGCGGCCGGCCGATCCACGCAGATTGCCCTCCTCCGCGAGTGGCTCGAAACGCAGGGCTACGGCGTGCTGCACACCGGGCAGACCCGGGGCCGCCTGGCCGGCAACGGCCTCCGCAAGGCCAAGCGGGGCACGACTCTCGGCCAGTTGACGCTCGACCTGTTCTACGCCACGGACTTCGCCGATCGCCTGGAGAACGAAGTGCTGCCGGCCCTGCGGGCCGGGTTCGTCGTGCTGACCGACCGCTACGTCAGCAGTGTGCTGGCCCGTTCGGTCGTACGAGGCATGGACGAGGCCTGGCTGCGTGATGTCTACAGCTTCGCTCCGCAGCCGCACCTGGTCTGCTACCTGCGCGTCGACGCCAACAGCCTGATCCCGCGCGTGCTCGGACGCGGCAAGTTCGACTACTGGGAGTCGGGCCTGGACTTCCAGGAGGAGCGCGACCTGTACGCCTCCTTCGATCGCTACCAGCGCCGCCTGCTGAAGGTCTTCGACGAACTTTGCGATCACGGCGGCTTCGAGGTGATCGACGCCAACCGCGGCATCGACCGCGTCTTCAGCGACCTGAAGGAACGAATCACGGCCGTGACCAGCGCGATGCGGACAACGGGCAAGTGACGACCCAGGCGCCTCAGCAGTGGATGGAAGGACTGCACGGGAGCATGGCGGCCGGGCTGGCCGCCCAGCGCGTTCTCGGTCAGCGGCTTGAAGCCGTCAGCGACCTGGTCTCCGCGCTCGAGGGGCGGAAGGACAGCGGACGCGCGCCGGTCGGCGAACTGCTGTCGTCCATCCAGCAGGCAACCACGGCGCTGCGGGCCTTTCGAGACTTCTCGCCCACGACGTCTGCCAGCGGACTGCGACGACGGCTGAAGCGCCTCGCGCGGGCGGCCGAGGCGATCGTGCGGGCCGAAGACCAGTTGACGCGCCTCGCTGAACTCTCACCCGAAGACGAACCGGCCCGTCAGGCCGCGAACTGGGCCGACCGGGCCCTGATTCGTCGCCGGGCCCGCGCTGTCGCCAGCCTGGCGGCCGTCGTGGAACGCGAATCGGCCGAGGGCGTCCGCGTGGCGGTCGAGGCCCACCTCGGCGGCGTGGCGGCCCTTTGCGGTGACGCCCGGCAGGGTGGTCGGCGGACGCTGCTCGACATGGCCCGGCGGCAGCTTCCCGGCCTGGTCGAAGCGCTCCGCCAGGCGGCCGAGGGTGACCTCGCGGACGGAACCTGCCTGAAGGCGCTGCGGTCGGCCGGTGGTCGCCTGCGTCTGGCGATGGAACTCTTCGGTCCGTGCTTCGCGGACACGTTCCGGCGTGACTACCACGGCCTGCTCGAAGACCTGCTCGCCCAGTTGGACGACCTCGAGGCCCGCGACCGCTTCGTCGCCCGGCTTGGCAGGCTCGGTCGCAAGTCGAAGTGTCCGGACCGGAACCTGCGGCGCGGCCTGCGTTCGGTGCAGGAGCAGGTCGGTGCCGAGGCCGCCGCGCGGCGGGTCGCCTTCCGGGATCGCTGGTCACGCCCGGGCGCGTTCGTCTTCCTCGACCGGCTGGGCGAACTCGTTCGGCTGGGACCCGGCGGGCTGACCGCCAACGGCGCGACCTCGGCCGGACCGCGGCCGCGTCTGCGAAACGAGATCCGGCAGCCGAGCAAGGTTCGCGTTGCTGCGATCGACGTCGGGACCAACAGCATTCGGCTGGTCGTGGCCGAGTCCGACCCGCGGATCAAGTTCCGGATCATCGAGGATGTGAAGGAGACGACGCGGCTGGGGGCGGGGTTGTATTTCACCGGCCAGTTGCGGCTCGAGTCGGTGCGGCGATCCGTCCGGGCGCTCGGGCGGCTGAAGGCGATCGCCCAGAATCACCACGTCTCGCGGATCCGCGCGATCGCGACCTCGGCCGTTCGCGAGGCCTCCAACGGTGCGGCCTTCTCGGAACTGGTCAAGCGGCGTGTCGGCCTGACGCTCGAGACGATTCCGGCCGAGGAGGAGGCCCGGCTCGCCCACGCCAGCGTGGCCAACTCGTTCGATCTCGAGGACCAGCGGATCGCGGTGGTCGACATCGGCGGCGGCTCGACCGAAGTGGTCTTCAGCACGCACGGGTTCGTCGACACGATCGCGAAACTGCCGCTCGGCGCCGTGCACCTGACCGAGGCGTACAGCGGCCCGGACGCGGCCGGGCTGTACCGCTACGACGCGATGGTCAAGGCGATCGACAAGACGATCAAGGCGGGCATGCCCGAGTGGCACAACGATCCGGACGCGATCATCGGCACCGGCGGCACGTTCACGACGCTGGCGAAGATCTCGCTGCGGCGCGGCCTGTTTCGCAACGAGGAGGGTCGCCTGCCGTTCAACCTGCGGGGCTACAAGCTGCGGCACGGCGAGGTCCGGCAACTGCTCGACTGGTTGCGCGAGATGCCGGTCGGGGCGCGTCGCGAGGTCCCCGGCGTCAGCAGCCGGCGGGCCGAGATCGTCGTCGGCGGCCTCGCGATCGTCGAGCGGCTGATGACCGCCCTGCACGTCGACCGCGTCACGGTGCACGACGGCGGAATCCGGGACGGACTGCTGACGCAGATGATCGACGAACTCGGCTACCCGACCAGCGATCCGCGGATGCGCTCGGCCGAGACCGTCCGCCAGGTGCGGGCCTTCGCCCACCAGTGCGGCTACGGTCGCGAGCATGCCGAGCACGTCGCCCGCCTCTCGCTGCAGATCCTTGACCAGCTTGTCGCCCAGGCCCCGGAACGGACCGGCGAACTGCGGCAGCGGGCCCATCGCGACGTGCTGCAGGCGGCCGCGGTCCTGCACGAGATCGGCCAGCGAATCTCGTTCCGCCGATTCCACCGCCACAGTTACGACCTGATCGTCAAGAGTCACCTGTCGATCTTCGCGCGGCGTGAACTCGAGATCATCGCGAACGTCGCCCGCTATCATCGCGGCTCGGCGCCGAGCACGCGGCACGACTCGTACGCCCGCCTTTCGGCCAGCGATCAGCGCCTGGTGGCGGAACTGGCCGGGATCCTGCGGATCGCCGACGGGCTCGATCGCAACCAGATGCAGAGCGTCCAGGCGGTGGCCGTGCATGTCGGGCCCCGGCGGGTGCGGTTCGCCGTGCAATCGGCTGACGATCCGGCGATCAACCTGCGGGCGGCCGAGAAGAAGAGCGACGTGTTCGCGGCGGCCTTCGGGCTGCGGCCGGAGTTTACCTGGCGGCAGACGCCGCAGGCGAGTGAGGGGGCAGCGAGGCCACGATGAGTACCGTTCCACGCTACACGGACTACGAGGATCTTCCGGGGAAGCTGTTCATCGTCGAGGGGATCGACGGATCGGGCAAGAGCACCCAGCTTGACCTGCTGCACAAGTGGATTCAGTCGCAGGGGTACTTCGCGTACCTGAGCGAGTGGAACTCCTCGCCGATCGTGCGCGACACGACCAAGTTCGGCAAGGACAAGCGGCTGCTGAGTCCGATGACGTTCTCGCTGATCCACGCGGCGGACTTCGCCGACCGGCTGGAAAACACGATCCTGCCGCCGCTGCGGGCCGGCGCGATCGTTCTGACCGACCGCTACATCTATACCGCCTTCGCCCGCGACGTGGCCCGCGGGATCGACCCCGAGTACGTCCGCCGCGTCTACCGCTTCGCTCCCAAGCCGACGGCCGCGTTCTACTTCCGCGTTCCGTTCGACGAGGCGCTTCGCCGGATCCTGACCGGGCGTCCGGCATTGAAGTACTACGAGGCGGGGATGGACCTGGCGATCAGCGAGGACCCCTACGAGAGTTTCCGCGTCTTCCAGGGCAGCATTCGCGACCAGTACGAGAAGATGGTCGACGAATTCCACCTGCGGGTGATCGACGCGGCCCTGCCGATCACCGCCCAGCAGGACCAGGTCCGCAACGTCGTCGCGCCGCTGCTGGAAGGCGCCCTGAAGAAGCCGGTCATGCCGTACGAGGAACTGTTCGGCCGCCAGGGACTGACCGGGCGGTACCTGAACAAGGACTAGCCGGCGAAACGGCAGGAAAGGGCGCCGAAGGCAGGGGCCGGGGGCCAGGGAACAGGGAACAGGGAACAGGTCAGCGTGGTAGGGTGCGTCATCGACGCCGTCGCCCGCTCTCTGGTCTGGGGGTGGCGGTATCGAGCGTTGATGCCGCACCGCGTGGCAACCGCATCGGTCGCTGGAACCACGTGGGGCAAACTTTCCCTGCCCCACAAAAAGAAAGAGCGAGAGAGGATCAACCTCTCCCGCTCCTTCGATGCTTCTTTTCTTTCCTGCCGGGACCGTCTAGCGGCGACGGTACAGCAGCAGGCCGGAGAGCGCCAGCAGGGCGGCCGTCGTCGGTTCGGGGACCACGCCGCCGGTTCCGCCGATCACGTTCCGCAGGTTCCCGGTCTGGCAGGCTTCGTACGAACTGGTCACCAGGAAGTAGGTCTCGTCGGCGTTCAACTCGAGGCCGATCAGTTCCGAAGTCGTCAGCGAAACGCGGCCGTCGTCGTTGAACGCGATCAGGTTGTCGAGCGGGGCGAGCGGATCGAAGCCGCCGGCGTACAGGTACAGGATCCCGTCAAAGCCGGTGTGCTCGCTGTAGATGTCGTAGAGGCCGTCCTCGAGAACGCTGAATTCCTGCACGTCGTAGTTGACCGGTCCGAGCGGCGAGAGATCCGGGCCGAGCCCCTCCGGCCGGAACCAGGTCGGCCCGCCGTGGAACGTCGCGCTGCTGTACTCGAACGTCTCGATCTCGATCAGGTCGACCTGCACGTTCGCCAGGTTGGCCACGCCGTGCGGATAGTTGCTGCTGAAGGTGAAGTCCCAGTCGCCGTCGCCGGGGGTCCCGAACGGGAACGCCAGGAAGCGCGTCACATCGAACGAGAACGGGGCGTTGCTGTTCTCGCCGCCGACCGGGTTCCAGCCGAAGCTGTCACCGTTCGGGGCGCTGATGTCCGCCAGGAACTCGCTGGACCAGGCCGAACCGCCGTCTGTCCAGTCGGCCTGCAGGCGCAGACCATAGGTCGTGCCGCCCGGGGCGAGCGTTTCGGTGAAGGACACCGGCGTCGTCCCGTTCAGCACGAAGTCCGGTAAACTGACCGGGGTTACCGTTTCGCCGAGAGCGTTCCCGGCCAGGAGCACACCGGCCGACGCGACCGGGATCAGAGCACGAAGCATTTCCAAACCTCCTCAGGCAACGCGAGTGAACGCGCGTATCGGGAGCCCTTGCACGCTAGTTCGTAGGGAGGCCTGCAGACCGAAGTCAAAACAACCTGTTCGGCGTTTCCAACAGGTCAGAACGGGCGCAGAACGGGGGGCTTTTTATCGGTGCGGACCCCCTGAATGCTCGGGGTTTTTCGTAGGCAGGGGAGCAGGGGGGACGCGGACGCCCGTGCCCCGGGTTCCCGCCGGCGTCGTTTCCACCTGTTGGCACCGCGGAATCGACCGCCGGACCGGACAGACCGGTAATGTGGATTTCCTTTGACGGTTACCGGTTCTGTCGCTACGTTTCGAGCGCACGGGGCCCGCGCCTGGTAGAGCGGGCCCAACTGGACAGCGGTTCTGTTTGAGGCCAATCAGTATGAAGCGGATTTATGTTGGCAACCTGAGCTATGACACGACGGATGAGGGTCTCGAAAGAGCTTTCGCCGAATTCGGCGCGGTCAACAACGTACAGATCATGCGGGATCGCGAGACCGGTCGCTCCCGTGGTTTCGCCTTTGTCGAGATGGCCAGCGCCGACGAGGCCGATGCCGCCATCCAGGGCATGAACGACGCCATGCTGGACGGCCGCAACCTCAAGGTCAACGAGGCCCGCCCCCGCGAGGATCGCGGCGGACGCGGCGGCGGGGGAGGACGCCGGGACCGGTACTAGGCTCTGCCTGCCTGACAACGACCCCTCCGACCAATCGGTCGATTCACGCGGCGCGGGATGCACCAGGTGGTGGATCCCGCGTTGCCTTTGGGCCTAGACTCTGCCGAGGGAGGGATCTCCGTTTTGCGTCGCAAACCCGCCTTTACGCTGATCGAACTGCTGGTCGTCGTGGCAATCATCGGACTGCTGATCAGCCTCGTTCTGCCGTCGCTGTCGGCCGCCCGCCAGCAGGCCCGCGCCGCCAAGTGCCTCAGCAACCTGCGGGTGCTCGGCCAGGGCCTCGCCATCTACGCCACCCAGCACCGCGACGCCCTCGTGCCCGGCCGCCTGCCCAGGGTCGACGACTGCAACACCTACGCCACGATCCGCGGCGGCCGCAAGTTCCGCCCGACCTTCACGGCCATGATGAGCCGCGCCGTCGGCGCCCCGCCGTTCTCGGACCCGCAGGCCTGCCGCACGGACATCGACCTGTACAACGAGGCCGGCGACCGCCAGAACTACGACTATGACGTCTACGTCTGTCCATCGGTGGCCGAGTGGACCGACGAACGCAACGGCGCGTATGGCTACAACTACCAGTTCCTGGGGAACTCGCGCCTGCTCGTCGACGGCGTCCTCGATTCCTACAAGAACTGGAGCGTCCGCCTGACGCAGATCCGCTACCCGGCCGAAACGGTCGCGGCCGGGGATTGCATGGGCACGGCCGCGTCGTGGCCGACCGCGGCGCGACTGCCGTACGAGAACAACGCCCGCGACGCGGAACGCTTCGGCAACGAGGGCTTCAACCTCGATCCGCCCCGCATCGACCCGGCCCGGGGCGAGGCGGCCAACATCGATTCATCCCCGCAGAGTCGCACGGCGGTCGATCCCCGCCACCAGGGCCGCGGCAGCGTGCTCTGGCTGGACGGACACTGCGGCAGTTCCACCCTCGCCCAACTCGGCTACCAGGTGGGCGACGACGGCGTCGTGGGCTTCGACGGCGAGAACATCCTGTGGACCGGAGACCGCCGCGACGTCCCCTGGACGCCGGAGTATCGCCCCTGAGCCTGATCGCGTTTCAGCCGCGCCATCCGGCGTGACAGAGTGCCGGCCGGAAGGGCGAAAGGGGGGCCGACGTTCGGTGTTTCCCGCGTTCCCAACCGTCCACGATAAAAAACACAAATTGGTGTTTTTTGGGCAACGTCCTGTCAGCTACTTCCGCCTTCCTGTCAACAACCGTCGCCGCGATGTCAACAACACGGCGTTCGGCTGTCACGTCGCGCAAGGTCTGCGCGTTGGCGCGCTCACGGGAACCGGGCCGAGAACAGGCAGGTCTGGTAGCGGACCTGTACGCGGCCGTGGCTGCTGGTGGCCGCAAACAGCGTGTCCAGGTCACGCAGGATCGCTTCGTGGTCCGGCCCGGCGCTCGGCACGTACGACGAAGACAGCAGTCGCCCGCGAATCGCCGGCAGGTCGAGGTCCTGGTGGTTCGGAAAGCGCGCCAGGCGCATCGGTTCCGGGGCGAAGAAGGCGGCGATCTCCTCTTCGTCGGCGTGCGTCGCCTGGATGTCCGCGTAGTCAGGGCAGTAGGTCCGCAGCAGGGCCTCGTAGCCGCGCAGGAAGGGCGTGCTGTCGGTCTCGCGGTTGTTCCACAGCAGCACCACCCAGCCACCCGGACGAAGGACGCGGGCAAACTCCGCCCGCGCCGCGGCCGGCTTGAACCAGTGGAAGGCCTGGGCCGCCAGGATCGCGCCCGCCGACCGGTCGTTCACCGGCATCTGCTCGGCGGTCCCGTCCAGGCTGGTGAAGCCGGGGCAGTCGGCCAGGTGCCGCGCGCCGGCATCACGCATCGCCTTGTTCGGTTCGACTCCCGTGACGGCGTAGCCCGCCTCCAGCAGCGGACGGGTCAGCAGGCCGGTCCCCGACCCGACATCCAGCAGCGGACCGGGCGGTCGGCATGCCAGTTCCGAGGCCAGGTATTCGACGATCTCGCGCGGGTAGCCGGGACGGTACCGGACGTAGTTCTCGACGCGGTCCGTGAAGCGGGTGGTCGGATCGCCGGGCATCAGATGTTCACCGCGGCCACGCGGGCCAGGATCGGCGGCAGGGCGGTCAGCAGTTGTTCGATCTCGTCGGCCGTGTTCTCGTGCGAGAGCGAGATGCGGATCTGCCCCTGGGCGATTCCGGGCGCGATGCCCATCGCCTGCAGCACGTGCGAGGGTTCCAGCGACCCGCTGCTGCAGGCCGACCCGCTCGAGGCGCAGATGTCGGCCTGGCTCAGCAGCAGCAGAACCGCCTCGGCCTCGACGCCGGCGAAACACAGGCAACTGGTGTTCGGCAGGCGTTCAGCCCCGGCCGCGATCAGGTGCCCGCCGGGCAGATCGGCCCGGACGCGTGATTCGAGCAGATCGCGCAGCCCCGCCGTATGCATCGCCCGCGCCGCCAGTTCCTCGCGGGCGAGCAGGGCGGCCTGCCCGAGGCCGATGATGCCGGGCGCGTTGTGCGTGCCGCCCCGGCGGTCGCGTTCCTGCGGCCCGCCCCGCAGGTGCGCCTGCAGCGGCGTGCCGCGTCGCACGTACAGGGCTCCGCAGCCCTTCGGGCCGTGAAACTTGTGCCCGCTCAGGCTCAGCAGGTGCACGCCGAGCGCGTCGACATCGACCGGGATCTTGCCGACCGCGTTGACCGCATCGGTATGCACGAAGACGCCGCGCTCGGCCGCGATCGCGCTGACCTCGGCCAGCGGAAACAGCACGCCGGTCTCGTTGTTGGCCAGCATCACCGAGACCAGCAGCGTGTCGTCACGCAGCGCCGCGCGCAGCAGGTCCGGATCAAGCCGGCCGGATGGATCGACGGGCAGGCGGGTAACCTCGCAACCCTCGGCGGCGAGTTGCTCGAGCGGTTCGAGGATGGCGGCGTGCTCGACGGCGGTCGTGACGATGTGCCGCCTGGCGGGGCGGGCCGCCCGCAGTCCGTGCAGGGCCAGGTTGTTGGCTTCCGTTCCGCCGCTGGTGAAGATGACCTCGGATTCGCGTGCCCCCAGCAGGTCGGCCACCTGGCCGCGGGCCTGCTCAATCTCGGCCGCCACCCGGGCGCCGAAGTGGTGCAGGCTGGACGGGTTGCCGTAGGATTCGGTGAAGTAGGGCAGCATGGCCGCGACGACCCGCGGATCGACCCGCGTCGTGGCATTGTTGTCGAAGTACACCGGGCCGGACATGCCGTCTCCCATTCTGGTCAGGCGGATGCCGCCCGACGGATTCCGCTCCGGCCGTGGAAGAGCCAGGGCCCGCAAGGTCGTAGGCGTGCGAGAGGAACTGCCTGCCGCCCTCGCTCCTGCATGCCTTCACGCTTTCACCGCCGCTCGGGGTAGTGTAAACGACGAGGATTGCGATGCGTGACGAGCAGGCGAAACTTCCGCCCGAGGCGCTCCGCCAGCGCCTGGACTTCGACGATGCCGCGTTGCTGGCCGAGTGCAACGTGCAGCACTACAAGGCCTCCGGACCCGGCGGGCAGCACCGCAACAAGGTCACGTCGGCGATCCGCCTGCAGCACACCCCCAGCGGCCTGGTCGTCAACGGCACCGAAAGCCGCTCGCAGCACGAGAACCGGGCCCGGGCCCTGAAGCGCCTTCGCGAGGCCCTCGCGCTTGTCGTCCGCGTCCCGCTGCCGGCCGAGCCACGCTGGCCCGAGCGGATCCAGATCGCCCGCGGCCGCCTGCGGGTCAACGAGAGCAACCCGGCCGTGCATCACGCCATCGCCCTGGTCCTCGACGCGCTGCACAAGTTCGAGGGAGACCTGAAGAGCGCCGCGGCCGCCCTGTCACTGACCTCGTCGGGCCTGGCGAAGTTCCTGTTCGAACACCCGAAGGCCTGGCGCGAAGCGCAGAGGATGCGGGCCGAGGCGGGACGACCGCCGTTGCGCAGTCCGAAAGGCTGAGGGCGGGGGGCCCCGGTCAGGCGTGCGCGGGAGGGGACGGAGCGCTCAGAACGGGAACGGTTCGAGCCACTCGCCCGGCAGTCCGTCCTCTTTGGCCAGTTCGTCCAGCCGCGCCCGCATCTTCTCGAGCGTTGCCGCCGCGGCCGGATCGTCGGAGAGATCCCGGCGCTCGCCGGGGTCGGACTGCAGGTCGAAGAGTTCCTCTTCCAGCCCGCCGCGCAGGTAGCGGATGTACTTGAACCGCTCGCCGCGAACGCCCATCATCGCGGGTCGTCGCAGGTGCGGCGCATACCCCGAAACCAGCAGGCAGTCTTCGCGGACGGTCTTCGCCTGGCCACGCAGCAGCGGACGCAGGTCCCGACCGGTCATCTCGGGCGGCGGAGTCAGCCCGGCGTACGCCAGGCAGGTCGGCGCCAGGTCGAGGTTCAGCACGGGCCCCGGAATCTTCAGCCCGGCCCGGCCGCGCGGATCACGAATCAGCAGCGGCACGCGAATGGACGGTTCGTAGAGCAGTTCCTTGCCGAAGATGCCCTTCTCGCCCAGCAGGATGCCGTTGTCGCTGGTGAAGATCATCACCGTGTTGTCCCAGTGGCCCTGCTCTTCGAGCCCCTTGCGCAGCGTGGCCAGGGCGTCGTCGATGCTCGGGATCATCTTGACGTACTTGCGGATCAGCCGCGGGCCGGGTGGCTTGCGGGACGGGGCCCGCTCCAGCGCCCGGTACTGCTTCTGCAGCGGCATCGAGACGAACAGCGGGGCCTTGTCGTCGCGGTGATGCCGGATCAGGCCGGGCAGGTCACCAACCGGGTCGCGATAGCTCTCCGGCAGCGTGATCTCGGCGTCGTTGTACAGACGCGAGTGCCGTGCCGGCGGCGTGTACGGGACGTGCGGGTTCTTGACCGACAGCACCAGGAAGAACGGCCGCTGCACCTCGCCCAGGTGCTCGACCGCCAGCGCCGCCAGCGCGTCGGTGCTGAACCCGTCCGTCTTGATCTTCCTGTCACCGGCCGTCAGCACCGCCCGGTTGTAGGTGTCGCCCCGCCCGCCATCCTGCGGAGACAGGAAATCGACCAGGTAGTCGAACCCCTTCGGCTGATCCGTGAAGCCCGTCTTGCCGAGCAGGGCGGTTGTGTATCCGGCCGCCTTCAGGCGCTCGGCCAGGTTGCTGATCCGACGCGGAAACTCGCCGCCGTTCCGGCCGATGCGATGGGTCGCGATCCCCATCCCCGTCAGCAGGGTCGCCCGGCTCGGGCTGCACAGTGGCGTGACGACCACCGCGTTCTCGAAGCAGGCACCCTCGCGGGCCAGCCGGTCGAGTTCCGGCGTTTCGAGGAACGGGTGACCCGCCACGCCGAGATAGTCCCAGCGCAGGTCGTCGCTCAGCAGGATCACGATGTTCGGACGGGCGTCTTCACCCGGCTGGCTCGCGGTCTGGGCGGCCGCCAGCGGAACCAGCAGGGACAGCAGGGCGACGATTCGCACAATCAAGAGGCAGACTCCTTCCGGTCGCACTTATTCGACGGTGACCGCCTTGGCGAGATTCCGCGGCTTGTCGACGTCGCAGCCGCGCAGCACGGCCGCGTGGTACGCCAGCATCTGCAGCGGAACCACCGTCACCAGCGGGGCCAGCAGTTCGTCGATCTCCGGCACGAACAGGACGTGCTCGGCCAGCTTCGCAACCTCGGTGTCACCCTCGGTCGCCACGACGATCACGCGGCCGCCGCGGCTGCGGACTTCCTCGATGTTGCCGATGACCTTCTCGTACCAGTGGCCGCGCGGGGCCAGGATCACGACCGGCATGTCTTCGCTGATCAGGGCGATCGGGCCGTGCTTCATTTCCGCGGCCGGCAGTCCTTCCGCGTGAATGTAGCTGATTTCCTTGAGCTTCAGGGCGCCTTCCAGGGCGATCGGGTACTGCAGGCCGCGTCCCAGGTAGAGCCAGTTGCCGGCGTCGGCGTACTCGGCCGCGATCTCGCGGCACTGCTCGTCCAGCACCAGCGTCTTCTCGATCACGTCGGGAACGGTGGCCAGCGTTCGCAGGTACTGGTCGCAGGCGGCCGGGCTGAGATGGCTGCGGCGTCCGAGGAAGGCGGCGATCATCGCGAGGACGGTGACCTGTCCGACGAAGGCCTTGGTCGAGGCGACGCCGATCTCGGGCCCGACGTGCAGGTAGACGCCGGCGTCGGTTTCGCGGGCGATGGTCGAGCCGACCGAGTTGACCACGCCGAGCGCCATCGCGCCCTTGTTCTTCGCTTCGCGCAGCGCGGCCAGCGTGTCGATCGTTTCGCCGCTCTGCGAGATCGAGATCAGGACGGTGCCGTCCTCGACGATCGGGTTGCGATAGCGGAACTCGCTGGAATACTCGACTTCGCACGGAATCCGGGCCAGTTCCTCGATCAGGTACTCGCCGATCAGGGCCGCGTGCCAGGCCGTTCCGCAGCCGGTCAGGATGATCCGCTTGGCCTTGATCAGTTCGCGGGCCACGTGCGCCAGGCCGCCAAGCTGCACGCGGGCCTCGTCCATGTCGAGTCGGCCGCGCAGGCAGGTTCGCAGCGCCTCGGGCTGTTCGTAGATTTCCTTCCGCATGAAGTGCGAGAAGCCGCCGAGTTCGATCTGCTCGAGCGTCCACTCGATCGCTTCGACCTCCTTGGTCACCGGCGTGGCGTCCAGGTTGGTCGTCTTGTAGCCGTCGCGGTCAACCACCAGCACCTCGTTGTCTTCCAGGTAGATCACGTTGGCGGTGTGCTGGATGATCGCGGCCGCGTCCGAGGCGATCAGGAATTCTTCCTTGCCGATGCCGAGGATCAGCGGGCTTCCGCGGCGGGCGGCGACGAGCTTGTCGGGTTCCTCCGCCGAGATGGCGGCGATGCCGAAGGTGCCGCGGACTTCGCGGAGGGCCTTGCGGACGGCATCCTCGAGGCAGCCTTCGTAGAAGTGTCCGACCAGTTTGGCGAGCACCTCGGTGTCGGTCTCGCTTTCGACCTGAACGCCCTCGCTCTCCAGGTAGCGGGTCAGAGTCCGATAATTCTCAATGATGCCATTGTGCACCAGGGCGATCCGTCCGCTCTGATCGGTGTGGGGGTGGGCGTTGATATCGGTGGGGGCCCCGTGGGTGGCCCAGCGGGTGTGGGCCACGCCGATCGTACTGCCGTCGAGGCTGTGATCGAGCTTGGATTCGAGCGAGGCGATCCGCCCGGCACTCTTCCGCAGGGTCAGCTTGCCGTCCCGGGCGATCACCAGGCCGGCGGAGTCGTATCCCCGATAATCCAGCCGTTTGAGGCCTTCGATGAGGATCGGGGTCACATCTCGCTTGCCGATATAGGCGACGATCCCGCACATAGTCTGACGCTCCTTGTCGCGTGGTGTCGGGGTCGAGCACCGTGGTCGGCGGCCCCGTGTCCGGATCCGCCCGGGGGCGGTGTGTTTTCTACGCCTGGATCCGGACTCCGTTCACCGGTCCGTGCAGATCTGAAATTTTACCATAAAACGTCGCCCGGCGAGCCGATGGAACCCCATAGCGTCGCAACATGTGTCCGATGTTTATCGGCTCGGATCCGGAGCGGGTCGATCGAAAACCACCTCGGAGGGGCCCGCCGCCCGCCGCCGATGGAGCAAAGCCGTGACGGATGCCTCGGTACCCACCCTGCTGGTTTCTGAACTCGTCCGCGAAGATCCCGAGATGCGGGACATCGTCGAAGATTTCGTCGGCGATTTGCAGACCCGCATCCACGAACTTCGTGACGCCTTCGCCGCCACCGACTGGGACCGGATGGCCACCCTCGCGCACCAGCTCAAGGGGGCCGGCGGATCCTACGGCTACCCCGCCATCAGTCAGCGCGGCGCGGCCATGGAAGCCGACTTCAAGAACCGCCGCCACGACACCGTCGAACTCCACCTCAAGGCGCTCGCCGACCTCGCGTCCGCAGCCGGGGCCGGGCTGAAGTAGCCGCGCGCGGAGTCAGCAAGTCAGCAGGTAAGCAAGTAACCGGCAAGCACGTCAGCATTTCCGGGTCAGCGGATCAGCCGGTCAGCAGGCGAGCAGGTCCGGGAACACCGCAAACGCCGGGGTGCCCGATCGCGAACGCGAACCCACCGGCGGATGCATCAACGCGCCGGGCGAACGCGCTGCGAAGATCGCTCGGGCACATGCCTGCGCGGGGCGAATCCGCCCGTGTTCACGGCGTCTCAACGCTCCTCGCTCCCGCGCTCCCCGACTTCGTCGCCGCCGCGTTCCCCGGCTCGCTCTCCATGCTCTCGCGCCTCCACAGCCAGTCGAGGTGTTCAGCCAGGGCCTCGGCCTCGTCCGGCTCCAGCGGCGTGTCGTGGTTGGCGTCCGGCAGGTCCAGGACCCGCGACGGTCCGCCGTAGCGCTCGAGGATCACCGACTGCAGGTGCGCCGGCACGACCCGGTCCCGCAGTGAGCGGATGAAGACGGCCGGGGCGGTGTTGGCGGCCGCGGCCCGGACGGCATCCAGGTGCCCCGGCACCATCGCCGCGATCAGGTCGGCCCCGATCCACCCGTTCCACCAGGCCCGCCGGTCGCGGATCACCGCCCGCAGCGGCGGCGGGTTCCGCACGATCAGACCCGACAGCGGAAACCGCGGGGCGGCCAGCAGCGCCGCCAGCCCGCCCAGGCTGTTGCCGGCCAGGAAGACGCGGCGCTGTCCGGACGCGAACGCCCGTTCGAGCAGGGCGACCGTGACCGGCACGAGGTTCTGCAGACGCGCCCGCCCCGGACTGTCGCCATAGCCCGGCGGATTGACCGCCCAGACTTCGACCTGCTGATGCGGCCAGAAGCCGATCGGGTGGTCGATCGCCCGCTCCGCCCGCCCCCCGGCCCCCGGCAGTCGCAGCAGCAGCACATCACCAGCGCGGCCTTCCGGACGATGCGTCCACAACCCGCACGGACCGACCGGCGTAGCCAGGGTCTCGCGCGCTCCGCGCTGGGTCGCAATCGGCTCGGTACTCGGTTTGAGCACCAGCGCATCGGGAATCCGTGCAAACATTCCCGCAACTGTGCTGCGGCTGGCAGGAAGTGTCAATATGGAAGGGAACAGGGAACAGGGAACAGGGGAGAGGGAGCCAGGGAGCCAGGGAGCGAGGGAGCGAGGGAGCCAGGGAGCCAGGGAGCCAGGGAGCGAGGGAGCGAGGGAGCCAGGGAGCCAGGGAGCCAGGGAGCGAGGGAGCGAGGGAGCGAGAGGACCTGACGGTGGCGGGCAGCGGGGTGCCCCATTCTTACGCGGGGGGTGCCCCGTCCTTGAGCGAGCGCAGCGAGCGGAACGGTGGGGGACTGCGCAATGCCGAGCCAGGCGGTGCGGCACCGACGCTCGGGGATTCTGAGTCGAAGAGACCGCGGATTCTGAGTCGAAGAGACCGCGGTCGGCCGCGTCGATGACGCACCCTACGATCGCTACTCGCTCCCTGGCTCCCTGGCTCCCTCGCTCCCTCGCTCCCTTCTTCACCGGTATCGATCGTTCAGGCCTTCGCCGGCCAGGATCATCGGGATGATCTTGTTCACTCGCCGCTGGCGCGTCTCGGCGCGCTTCGCCTCGGCTACGTGCGCGGCGAACTCGCGCCGCTTCCCGATCGTGAACGCCTCGAACGCGGCTTTTGCGGCCGGCTTCTCGGCCCGGGCGGCCGTCAGTTCCGGCGGCAGATCGACCGGCTTGCCGCGCTGCGGCGTGACCTTCCGGCCGTCGCGGCACAGCCGGATCGCCTCCTGCACGTAGGACCGCACCATCCGCTTGTTGATCTCGTCGCTCGACGTGAAACGCCACTGCCGTTGCGCCCGCGTCTTTCCCTGCTGGGCGTTGATCAGCACGCCGGCCGGATCCGTCAGCAGCACCCCCTGGTGGAACCACAGCCCGAAGTACGCCTTGAACGCGCCCAGGCCGACGACGTTCTCGCCGTCACAGGTGTAGCACGGACCGCCCCACTTGACGGTCTCCTCCAGGTCGGTCGCCAGCAGAATCGCCCGCAGCGTCCGCAGTTCGTCCTGCCAGTGCTCGGCCGCCTCGATGTAGGCGTCCACGCTGTCGTAGCCGTTCATGCCCCATGTCCCTCGTTTCCGGTTGGTGTTTCGCTGCCGACAGGTTCCTCGACACGTCGCCGCGCGGCAACGGAAAAAACCGGTCGTCGTTCCACCGACTATTCGAGCCACGCGCCGGCCGTGCCGTCGTCGGCGCCGGTGTTCTTCGTCCCGGCCGGTTCGATCAGCAGAATGCTGGCCGGTGCCGCGGCCCGCGGGCGGTGTTCGACGCCGGCCGGGATGACCGCCAGGTCGCCGGTACCCAGGTGCAGGGTCCGGTCGCGCAACTCGATTTCGATCTCGCCATCCAGCACCAGGAACGCTTCGTCGGTGTCGTCGTGGGCGTGCCAGACGAAATCGCCCTCGACCCTGGCCAGTTTCAGGTGGTAGTCGTTCAGGGCGGCGACAATCCGCGGGGACCAGGTTTCGGTGATCCGCCCGAGTGCTTCGTGCAGGTGAATCGTCTTCACGGTGTCTCCTTTGCGCGAGCCGGGACCCGTGACTATACCTCGCCGGCGCCCGCCGGGCGGAGGGGCCCGCCGGCACCGATCCCTCGCTTTTGTCCGGTTTCGAGCGGATCCATCGTTCCCCGGGCGCTTCGCAGCACCTACCCTGCGTGAAACCGAGGCGCCGCGTCCTGCCCGCGCGGCCATCTGGGAGAGACCCATGCACGGAATCGTCATCGCGCTGCTGCTCGCACTGCCGCCCCTCACAATGGACCAGGCCGCCGACCTGGCTGCCCAGGCCGACCGGGCCGTCGCAGGCAAGGACAACGCCACCGCGGCCGGACTGTATGTCCAGGCGATCGAGGCCGGCGCGGCCCGCGACCGCTACGGGTACAAGGCGGCCTGCTGCTTCGCCCTGGCCGGGAAGGTGGACGAGGCGTTCCGCTGGCTCGACGCGGCCGTCGAGGCCGGCTTCGCCCACGTCGACCATCTGAAAGCCGACCCCGACCTGGCGAGCCTGCACGCCGATCCCCGCTGGAAGCAGAGCGTGGCCCGGGCAGAGGCCCGCCAGGCGGCCGCGATCGAGAAACTCACGCACAAGGAACTGCGCCTGGAACTGCTGCGGCGGATGCGGATCGACCAGGACATCCGCCGTCAGAAGAACCCGGACATCAGCAAGTGGATGAAGATCGACGCCGACAACACGGCCTACATGAAGAAGGTCATCGCCGAGCACGGCCTGCCCGGCTACGCGATGGTCGGCAAGGACGGCGCCCTGGCGGTCTTCCTGCTGATCCAGCACGCCGACAAGGACCGCCCGTTCCAGAACGAATGCCTCGCCCTGATGCGGGCCAAGGTGGCCGACCAGCAGTTCTCCGGCACGCACCTGGCCTACCTGACCGACCGCGTTCTCGTCGGCCAGGGCAAGCCGCAGATCTACGGCACCCAACTGGTGCAGATCAACGGCGTCCTCGAACCCTCCCCGATCGAAGACCGCGACAACGTCGACCAGCGCCGCAAGGAAGTCGGCCTCGGCCCCCTGGCCGACTACATCGAAATGGTCCGCCGGAATTCGCCGTGAACGGAAGGGAGCGAGGGAGCGAGGGAGCGAGGGAGCAAGGGAGCAAGGGAGCAAGGGAGCGAGGGAGCCAGAGTCGGGGCGATCGTAGGGTGCGTCATCGACGCGGCATTCCACGGGTAGGGTATGCGCGGGTGCCTCAGGCGTCGATGCCGCACCGCGTGGCAATCCCGTCGACCGGCGAAAACCCCGCGTGCCAAGAAGGCACTGCTCAAGAGCAGTGGCACCACCGCGTGGCTGTATCTCGCTCCCTCGCTCCCTCGCTCCCTACTCCGACGTTCCTGCCCCGAGCGCCGCGGCGACCAGGTCCGCCACGCGCGCATTGCCGGCCGCGCTGAGGTGGTTGCAGTCGAAGTAGCTGTCGCAGTCGGCCAGCAGGTCCTCGCCGATCGTGGCGACGTCGATCAGGACCAGGTCGCGGGCGATCGCCACGTCCCGGATGCGGGCGTTCAGCGCCACCTGGTAGGCGTTGATCGTCGTCGTCTGTGCGGCCGTCACGACTCCCCCCGGCACGAGCGGACAGGGGGCCTCGGCCGACAGCGGGAAGTAAGTCAGCAGGTACAGTTGCCACCCGGCCGCCGCCGCCGTGTCGGCCACCATCATCAGGTTGGCCTCGATCCGATCCAGTTCCTCGGCCAGTACGACCTGGAACAGCGGACTGTTGAAGCGGAACAGCAGGGGGTCGTTGGCCCGCACGAAATCGATCAGGTCGGTGCCACCCTGCCAGTAGATCAGCGCCGTCGCATTCGGGTACAGATCGCGGTCGACCGTCCGAACCAGTCGAACGATTCCCTCGGCGGTGTTCTCGCCCGACGTGCCCTCGTTCGCGACCGCCTCGTCCGGCAGTTCCAGCAGGCCGGGCAGCAGCGTCGAGAAATCGGCTTCGGCCGGCCCCCGCGTGGCCGAGTCGCCGAACACGACGATGCGGGCGTCCGGGTTCGGCACCCGCCAGTCATACGACAGGTTGCAGCCGACCTGGCCTGCCAGCAGCAGCCCGACGATGATCACGCTTGTTCGCATCCGGTTCCGCCTCCCGGGCCGTTCCCGTCGTTCTCGACGCGCCGGACCGTTCGCAGGACGCGGCCGGCACGCCACAGGATCATAACCACGCCCCGCAGACTCCGGCCAGCCAACCGGCAGGGCGGTGCCTTCGCGTCAGATCGGCGCGGATGAACTCCCGCCGGCAGGCAGGGTGACCGGCACCGATGACCGAACGCGGGAGAACACCGAGACCCTGGCCGGTCACCAGATGGGTATGCACCTGCGACCCGGCCCACTAGCATGCTGCGCCAGAAGTTGACGGAAGAGTTCGTACAGGAAGGCAAGCAGGTACGCACGGAATTGCCAACGCCGGATGACAACTCACTGGCCGGAAGCGACGGGGCGTTGCCGACGGATGGCAGCCCGGCGGACCCGCCCGGCCGCAGCCTGGTCGCCGGGCTCTGCGGCGTGCTCGTGCTGGGCACCTTCGCGATGCATGCGGCGACGTTCTGGCACCAGGTCAACGATGACGCTTTCATCACCTTCCGCTACGCCCGCAACCTGGCGGCCGGCCTGGGCCCGTACTACAACCCCGGCGAGCATGTCGAGGGCTTCACGAATCCGCTGCTGATGCTGCAACTCAGCGCCGCGATCGCGCTGCTCGGACCCGATGCCGTCGTGACGGTTGCGCGGATCATCGGCGTGCTGAGCGGCGGCGTCGCGATCCTGGCCGCCTGGTGGCTGGCCCGCGCCGCGCTGCGTTCCGCGCCTACGCTGCGAACGACCGCTGCTTCGCTCGCCTGGCTCGCGGGCGGACTGGTGGCCACCAACGCCGCCTTCGCCCTGAACAGCACCAGCGGACTCGAGACGATCCAGTTCAGCGCGATCCTGACGCTCGCGGTCGTCGTCCTGGCGGCGGAAGCGGGCGGCGGGCGCTTCCTCGGCTGCGCGCTGCTGCTCGGCCTGGCGGTCTGGTCGCGTCCGGAAGGGGGGCTTGTCGCCGCGGGCGTGCTGGCCGCGCAGGGACTGCTGGCAGGACGCGCGTGGCGGGCCGTGCTGCGCGACGCGGCCATCGTCGCGCTGTTCGCGGCCACGCTGCTCGGTCTGCGACTGGTGCTGTTCGATGGCGAGTGGCTGCCCAACACCTACTTCGCCAAGCGCGGCGGCTTCGCGGGTGTGTCGGCCGGCGCTTACCTGGGCGAGTACACCTGGTTCCACCTCGGCGGTCCGCTCGCGCTGCTGGCCGTCATTCCGCTGCTGCCCGGGGTGAGCCCGCCGGCGGTCCGTCGCCTGCTCGCGCCGGCCGCGATCGTGGTGGCAGCCGGCGTGGCGATCTGCCTGCTGGTCGGCGCCGACTGGATGCTGGGGTTCCGCTTCCTGGTTCCGTATGCGCCGCTCTGGTCCGCGCTGGCGATTACCGGACTCGGACTGCTGGCCGCCCGCCTGGCGGTGCGTCCGGCCCTGGTGGCCGTGGTCGGCCTGGCGCTGATCAGCGGGATCTGGCTGGGGCAGCAGCAGGTGCGGGCGGACCGCTACGTCCCGTGGGTGTCGACGCGGGCGGTCGGGTATCGGAACGGGCACCACGCGCTGGCCACCTGGCTGGCGGCCGAGGTCCGTCCGGGCGAGACCGTCGCCCTGATGGACATCGGCATCGTCGGCTACCATTGCCCGCTGCTGCGGATCCGCGACATCTCCGGACTGACGGACCGCACCATCGCCAAGGCCCCCGGCGGGTTTCTCGACAAGCGCTTCCCGCCCGAGGAAGTGCTCGACCAGCGGCCGGCGTTCCTGGTCCTCACGCTGACCGCGCCGCGCCTGCCCGGCCCGGACGGCCCGCGCTTCGATCCCGCCGCGCTGACCTGCTGGACAGGGATCGAGGAACGCCTCGCGGCCGCCCCGGCCTTTCGCGCGCACTATGTTCGCCTGCGGCCGCCGCAGGGCAATGACTGGCTGGCCGACCTGGCCGCCCGGGCCGGTGCCGCCCGGATCTTCGAGCACGACTACCCCGACCGCTACTATTTCCTGGCCGCCTATCGCCTGCAGCCCTGACCCTGGGGCAGCGTGCCCGGTGAATCTGGCGATCGGGAGCGGTGCGATCTCTGCGCACCCGCTCACCGCTCTCGACACAACGATTCGCCTCCCGCGCGATGGGGCGGATCGCGTATCGTGTTCCGCATGAGCCGGAGAGGCATCGGTATGTCCGCACTGTTGATCCTGATCGCGTTGGCCGGCGATTCGTCCGGGGACCCGCCTGGTCGGGCCGACTCGGAGGTGGCCGCCGGGCAGGTCGTCACGGAACTGCACCGGAGCATCTGGTGCATGCGCCAGGCCCGCAACGGCGACTACTGGTTCGGCAGCAACGGGAACGGCATCTTCCGTTACGACGGCCGGCGCCTGGTCCGCTACGGCGCGGCGGACGGCCTGCCCGGAGACGTGGTCCGCGACATCGGGGAGGACGCCGCCGGCAGCCTGCTGGTCGCCACGACCGAGGGCGTCGCCCGTTTCGACGGCCGGCGATTCGTTTCGCTGGAGCCGGTCGGGCCGCAGTCCGGCGGCGCGGGGTGGGCCCTCGCGCCGGACGATGTCTGGCTGATCGTCGACCCGTCCCGCTACGGACCGTGGCGCTGGGACGGCCGCCGGCTCTATCAACTGGAACTGGCGGGCAGTCCGGCGGAGGCCGACCACCGGGCCCGCTATCCGAATGTCTCGTACGATCCCGCGGGCGTCTACAGCATCCACCGGGACCGCCGCGGCCACCTGTGGTTCGGCACGGCATCGCTTGGCCTGTGCCGCTACGACGGGCGGGGGCTGAGCTGGCTGTACGAGGAACGGCTGACCACCACGCCAGAAGGCGGAGCGTTCGGCATCCGGGCAATCCACCAGGACCGGGCCGGCGACTACTGGATCAGCAACACGCGTCAGCGGTTCGAGGTGTCGCCTGGGCACGAGACTAGGGACGGGTTCCGCCATCTGCGCTACCGGAAGAAGCCGGGCCTGCCGGACGCGGACGCCGACACGGGCCGGAACTTCACGTACTTCGCGTCGCTGGTGGAGGACGAGGCGGGTGCGCTCTGGCTGGCGTGCGGGTCCGACGGAGTGCTGAAGTACGACGGCGCGGTCACGCATTACCCGCTGCCGGCCGGGGCGTTCGCGCTGCACCTGTACCGCGACCGCTCGGGCGGCCTCTGGCTCGGCACGGCGCGGCACGGCGTCTTTCGCTTCGAGGCGGAGCGGTTCGTTCCGTTCGACGTGCGGGGTTCGGGCGATTAGGGGGGCTTCGGCAAAGACAGGGTTGCTGTGCTATCGATGTTTGGTTAGTATTAGGTGTCAGGGGAGGGTGTGACGGTGGCGATGAGCAGGTCGCGGATTGAGTGGACCGAGGCGACGTGGAATCCGGTGTCGGGATGCACGCCGGTTTCGCCTGGCTGTCTTAACTGCTACGCGGCGCGGATGTCCGTCCGGCTTGGCCATATGCCCAACGGTACCGGAGAGAAGTACGCGGGGACTGCTCGGGTGGGTGCGGAGGGTCGTCCGGTCTTCACCGGAATCATACGCCTGGACCCGGCCGCACTTGAGACGCCGCGACAGTGGCGCAGCCCTCGGATCATCTTCGTCAACTCGATGAGCGATCTCTTTCACCGGGCCATACCCGACCGGTTCATCCAGTCGGTGTTCCGGGTGATGAAGGACTGTGGTTGGCACACGTTTCAGGTGTTGACCAAGCGTCCGGAAAGAGTGCTGGAATTGTCCAGGAAGCTGGAGTGGTCGCCGAATATCTGGCTTGGCACCAGCGTCGAGACTGCATCCTA
Source organism: Phycisphaerae bacterium (assembly GCA_030428945.1). Lineage (GTDB taxonomy): Bacteria > Planctomycetota > Phycisphaerae > UBA1845 > Fen-1342 > JAUIEC01. The sequence continues at coordinate 178,273 of JAUIEC010000009.1, forward strand.
TTTCGATCGCATCCGTCTGTTGCAGCGACTGCGGTCACCTGCGGTTCGCTTTCTGTCGTGCGAGCCGCTCCTGGGGCCTCTGAATCGACTTCCGCTGAAGGGAATCGACTGGGTGATCGTGGGAGGAGAGTCCGGGCCCAAGGCCAGACCGGTAAAGGCGGAGTGGGTCGAGAAGATCCGACTGCAATGCGTGCAGAAGGGCGTTCGGTTCTTCTTCAAGCAATGGGGAGGGACGAACAAGAAGGCTGCGGGCCGCAGGTTGGGGGGCCGCACGTGGGACCAGATGCCAAGGGTGCACCGGATCACGGTTGGGGGACCTTAGATGGGCCACAAGGCAAGTGCGGAGTTCTTTCGGACGAAGAAGCACTGGTCCAAGCGGAAGGACTGCATTCTTACCCACTACGTCACGCCATACCTGGCCAAGGTCGGAAGGCTCGGCAAACCGATCCTCTTGGTTGATGCTTTCGCCGGTCCTGGTCAGTTCGGTGATGGTGAGCCAGGTTCACCGTTGATCCTGAGCAGGATTGTGGCGGAGTCGAAGGCGAGCGTTCCAATCGAACTGTTGGCTGTGGAAATCGAATCGGACCTCCATTCTCCGTTGGCTGTTGCCCTCGCGAAGTTCGCCTTCGCGAGAACTCGCCTGGGTTCGTTCCTGGATGCCCTTCCAGAGATGGAATCTGCCGCCCGAACGCACACCGTGTTCCTTTACCTCGATCCTTACACGGTTGAGGGACTTGAATGGGATCCGCTGGTTCGTGTGTTTGAACAACTGCGACTTGGCCGAAGCGTCGAGATACTGCTCAACTTCAACGCTCCCAGCTTCGTTCGACGTGGGCTCTCAGTGCTCAAGCAGCCGCTTCCACCCGAGTCCGAGGAAGACATGGAGGATTGTGCGCTTGCAGCTTCGTCGCCGTCGGCTGAGAAGCTCGATGCCGTTGTTGGCGGCTCCTGGTGGCGCGAGACTCTTACGGGCATGGGTGATTACGCGGAAAAAGTCCAGGCCGTCACAGACCGTTTCTGTCGACAACTCGGGGAGCACTTTCGCGAGGTCTGTATGCATGCCGTCAAGGCGGAGGGGCACCACACGGTCCCCAAGTTCTATCTGCTGTTCGGTTCTCGATCTGAGGATGCGCTGAAGCTGATGAACGATGCGATGTGTAGGAGCCGGGAGATGCTTGCCGGCCAGATGAACGACAACGGACTCTTCGAACTCCGTCCCGAGGACGTTGTCCCCGATGCCTCCAGACTTCCGGCTTTTGTTCTCGATTGTCTCACGGAGAAGATGTCTCGCGGGACGGTCTTGGCCAAGATAATTCGGAGCCACTTCGGGAAGTTCAGCGAGACAGAGATTCGACAGTGCGTCACGAAGATGATCAAGGATGGCCGAGTCCGATCGGAGACGGGCAGGTCACGGATACCTAACGGCGAGGAGATCTGGGCTACGGGACGGTGAGCGATGCCCCCGTGGACGGTTCGATCCGTCGGGATGGGACGGCGGCGGCGTAAGCACTCTTGGTTACTCTCTCGTGGCGCGGAACACTGTCCGCATACGACTCATGATGGGAGAGACTGATGCTGGCATACATCGGCCCCGGCGCCGGGATCGCACTGGGGCCGGCCATGCTGCTACTGCTGGTGGCAGCGGCCCTGGCACTTGTGATCTGGCTCGCCTTCCGCCGCCGCTGAGTTGCCTCTCACGGACAGCGCGGCGACAGGGCCCGATCCCCGCCGGAGCCGAACGGCGGCTGCCGCCGGCCGGGGGGGGCGGCCGAGCACCCCATCATCTTTTCACACAGCCTCCCCGCACAGCACCCGCCGTGCCGCACCGCCCCCCGCCGTGCCGGTCAGACCTGTCAATCTGGCAGCGGAACCGACCACGCGCGACCCCTCGAAGGCATTAACGGGCCAATGAGGCGTATTTTATCGGGCATGGTCCCGTCTGGTACCGCATTTGCCAATCGTTTTCAGGAAGCGCCACCAGGCGCACCTACGGAAAGCGAGGACGACAATGTCGAAAGTCATCGGAATCGATCTCGGAACCACCAACTCGGTCGTCGCCGTCATGGAAGCCGGCGCCCCGAAGGTCCTGGTCAACGAGCAGGGCGCCCGGCTGACCCCCTCGGTGGTCGCCTTCACCGATAAGGAACGTCTCGTCGGACAGCAGGCCCGCAACCAGCAGGTCACCAACCCGACCAACACCATCTACTCCATCAAACGCTTCATGGGACGCCGCCACAGCGAAGTCTCCTCCGAAGAGAAGATCGTCCCCTACAAGGTCGTCGGCGGGCCCGAGGAACTCGTCAAGGTCCAGATCGGCGACAAGACCTACGCCCCACCCGAAATCTCCGCCATGGTCCTCCGCTACCTCAAGGAGGTCGCCGAAAAATACCTCGGCGAACCCGTCGAACGGGCCGTCGTCACCGTCCCGGCCTACTTCAACGACTCCCAGCGACAGGCCACCGCCGAGGCCGGCAAGATCGCCGGGCTCAAGGTCGAACGCATCATCAACGAGCCGACCGCGGCCGCCCTGGCCTACGGCCTCGAAAAGAAGGCCGACGCCAAGATCTGCGTCTTCGACCTCGGCGGCGGCACCTTCGACGTCTCGATCCTCGACGTCGGCGACAACGTCTTCGAAGTCCTCAGCACCAGCGGCGACACGCACCTGGGCGGTGACGACTTCGACCAGGTCCTGATCGGCTACCTGGCCGACGAGTTCCGCAAGAAGGAAGGCATCGACCTGCGCCAGGATCCGATGGCGCTCCAGCGCCTCAAGGAGGCCGCCGAACGGGCCAAGTGCGAACTTTCCAGCAGCATGGAGACCTCGATCAACCTGCCGTACATCACGGCCGTCGACAACGTGCCCAAGCACCTCCAGCTTTCGCTGACGCGGGCGAAGTTCGAGCAACTGATCGAACCGCTGGTCGAACGCTGCCGCGGCCCGGTCATGCAGGCCATCAAGGACGCCAAGCTGTCGGCCAAGGACATCGCCGATGTCGCCCTGGTCGGTGGCTCGACCCGCATCCCGCTGGTCCAGAAGATGGTCAAGGGCATCTTCGGCCGCGAGCCGAACCAGAGCATCAACCCCGACGAAGTCGTCGCGATGGGGGCCGCCATCCAGGGGGCCGTGCTGACCGGCGAGCAGAAGGACATCGTCCTGCTGGACGTCACCCCGCTCTCGCTGGGGGTCGAGACCCTCGGCGGCGTGATGACCAAGCTGATCGAACGCAACACGACGATCCCGACCAGCAAGAAGGAAGTCTTCTCGACCGCGGCCGACAACCAGCCCGCCGTCGACATCCACGTGCTGCAGGGTGAACGGCAGATGGCCGACGACAACCGCACGCTGGGTCGCTTCCAGTTGACCGACATCCCGCCGGCCCAGCGTGGCCGACCGCAGATCGAGGTGACCTTCGACATCGACGCGAACGGCATCCTGAACGTCTCGGCCAAGGACCTTGGCACGGGCAAGGAGCAGTCGATCGAGATCAAGAGTTCGTCGGGTCTGAGCGATGACGACATCGACCGGATGGTCAAGGATGCCGAATCGCACGCTTCCGAGGACGAGGCCCGCCGCAAGCTGGTCGACCTGCGGAACCGCGCCGATCAGCTCGTCTACAGCACCGAGAAGACCCTCGGCGAACACGGCGACAAGGTCGACGCGACCGAACGCGCCGAGATCGAACGCACCGTCGCCAGCCTGAAGGAAGCCCAGAAGAACGACGACGCGGGCGCGATCGAGAGCGCCATGCAGGCGGTCGAGCAGGCCGCCCACAAGCTGGCCGAGGAAGTCTACAAGTCCAGCGCCGCCGCCGGCGCTCCGGGCGCCGACCCGAGCGTCGGGGCCGCCCCCGGCGTAGACCCCGGCGCCAGCCAGGAGAGCGGCGACGACGTGATCGACGCCGAGTACGAAGTGAAGAAGGACTAAGAAGGGAACCAGGGAACGAGGGAGCAAGGGAGCGAGAGAAGGGTGCCCCACCGTTTACGGTGGGGGACTGAATGTTCTCGACAAGGTGCACGTTCCCTTCGTCACCTTCTCAAATAAGACTTCGACGAGACCGCAGTTGCCGCTAGGGTGGCTGCGGTCTTTTCCTGCGCCCGGTTCGGAGAGACGGTCTCCATGTCGGCGAGTCTGCGACATGTCGACACGCCGCCGCTGTTCAGCACTGTTCCTGACGTTCTTCAACGGCTTCGCGGTCTTCTTCGTCCCGCTCGTTACAGTGACGGTAATGATCCTGCTACGCTATGAAGTTGACGCCGAGATCGCGGAGCGTTCCTCTGATGTTGCGAAGTACCCCCGGCGATCGGCCGCTCCTCACGGACATCGCACGACCGTCAGACGGCGTTGGTGAGCATTGGTGGGTGCTGTACACGATGTTCTTCGGCGGCGCGGTGATTGGCGGGTTGATGCTCGCGCTGGGATTCGTTGCCGGCTTCCTGCTTCTGTTGGGAGCCGGAGTGGCGGTGGTGCCGCTGGTCCACGCCGGACGTGTGCGGCAGCGCATCGTTAAACGAAACGCCGCCGATCCATCCGCGGCGATCCACCAGTTGATCGCCGCCCGGGATCGCGTGCCGCTGCATTATCTCGGGCCGCATGCGGCCGGTTTGCTGCAACACGCTGGATGGGTCGGCCACGTAGTCAGGATCGCCCCGGCGGAAGACCTCGTCGAAGTTGAACCAATCGCCGCCCCGTTTGAGCCGCGCCCGCTGAACGACTCGGCCACGACGAGAGACCTCGCGGAGCCATCCAAGCCAGCCCGTCGCTGGCTACGCCCGCCGGTCGTCGCCATCGGGATCGGCATCGCGGTGATCGGCGGGGCGATCACCCGCGACCCGGTCGTCCTGCTGCTCATGCTGCTGATGATCATGGGGGCGACCCCCGATCTCTGGCTGGGGCTTGGACCGGCCAAGGCCAGGCATGTGCTGCTGATCCCCGGCGGGCTTGTCATCCGACGCGGCTCCTGGCTGCGAACCCGGGCCCGGTTGACGCGCTTCACACCTGTCGAAACCGCGCTGGTCCTGGAGTGTCATCACGTCGGCGGTCGGTGGGGCGTTTTCCTCGTCGGTCGCGAGCGCGTCACCGAGATCCACAGTCTCCGGGCCATCGAGTGCCAGGTCCTCCTCGCCGCCTGGCGCAGCCCGCTGCCGCCACCGACCGAAGAACAACTCGCGGAGTTGGCCGGGTAACCGGAGGCAGCAAGCAAGAGGGCAAGTGACGAAGTAAGCAGCGCTTCAAGCATCCGCTCCGCGCGCAGTCGGTTCCCTGGATGCAGTGCTTACTGGTGTGCGTATGCGATCGCCTGTCTGCGTTTGCGAAATGCCCGGACGCATTCCGAAACCGGACCGCTTTCCTAGTCGTCCGGCATTGCGGCAGGGTTTAGAAGTGAGGCATGTCAATGCCGACGCAAGACAACCGCACCCGTCCGGCCACACCCGGCCTGACGGACATCGAGGTGCTGCCCCGCCAACGTCATTGGGGGCCGCGAAGCGCACGCTGGCTGGTGGCCCTCGGTGTACCCACTGCGCTAACGCTGCTCGCGTACTGGGTTGCCTGGACCAATCTGCTGATCGGACGCGAGGCCCTCGCGATTCTGTTCGGGATGCCGCTGTTGGCACTGCTGGTGATCTTTCCAACGCTGCACATGCTTGAAACACGCCGCTGGCGGGCGATCGCCCACGCCGCCGCAGGCCGCAGCCTGTGCGACCTGCTGACGCAGGCGGTACACGATCCGTATCGTCCGACATTGGGACTCTGGAATGCGGTTCGTGTGATTGCACGCTGTCGCGCCGGCCGCGCCGCGTTCGGGCAGGCGTTCCGGATCGGTTGGCGCGCCCAGCTCGTGCCGATCGAGCCGATGGCCGAGCCATGCGAACCGCGCCAACTTCAGGCGAAAGAGCCATTGGGTGCCTGGACGCTGACGGCACTGTTCGGAGCGCTGTTTGTGCTGATGAGGCTGGTCGGGAATCCACCCTGGCAGCAGTTTTTCTGCGGTGGCCTGTTCTTGTGCAGCCTGCTGGCAGCCGGTTGGGTCGAGTTCGGCTGGCGCGAGCAATGGTGGCTCGTTCCCGGCGGATGCGTTCGGTGTGTTCCGACCGGTACTTCGGCCAAGGTGCAGATCGCCACGCCGGCCTGCGCGTGCGTGGTGATGGTCGCCAGTGGTGATTGCTGGCATGTGCACATCGTAACCGGCGAGCAAGGCGTCTGGAGTCTTCGCCTCACGCGAGGCGAAGCCGAAGTCCTCCTTGCCGCCTGGCGCAGCCCGCTGCCGCCACCGACCGAAGAACAACTCGCGGAGCTGGCCGGGTAATGGAGTCGCATCACGCTATTCGTCCGGCTACCCGAGAGACGCCGCGCGGGACCCTTGTTGCTGCCCGGGGTTTCTCCAAACCTTGCTTACTGGGTCGCTTGCTGACTTGCTCAGAGGCGATTGGTGCAGTCGCCTCTGGAAGGGTGGGGCACCCAACGTCAACGCTGTTCCCAGTCCCCGGTTCCCAGTTCTCAGTTCCCGCCATTCAGTTCCCGGTGCTGCCCTCGGCCCAACTGAACTCGTAGTCGAAGCTGACCTGCTGGGTGGTGCCGCTCGGGCGGACGAACTGGACCGACCAGGTCGTCAGTTCGCGCTGCCCGCTGGGGCCGACGCACTCGGTGGTGCCGTTGTTGGCCGCCCGCTCGAAGCTGCCCTGCAGGGCCTGGCCGCTGATGCCGGTTTCGCTCAGTTCGACCGGGAACGTGTTCGTGTTGCCGAACGCGCAGCGGAACGTCACGAAGACCTGGACATCATCCGGGATCAGCGGCTGATCGCTCTCGATGTCGACCATCAGCATGAACGGCAGATGCGGGGCGGCCCCGCCACTGCTGACCGTCCGCCTCTGGAAGCCGTTCGCGCTCGACGTCTCGTCGAACTCGATCGTGTCGGCCAGGGTCGCACGAGGATGATCCGTCGGGCATCCGCCCAGCAGCAGGCCGAGCGACAGACAGGCGGACAGAACGATGACGGGGCGAGTGGGTGTCATGGACGACATGGCGCGTGTTCCTTGCGAGGTGGCGGCGACGCCTGGCGCGGGGGCGCAATCGACAGGCCTGGTACCCATCGCCGAACGACGTTCCACTGCCCCGGGTACCCGCACCGACCCTCGAACTCACACGCTATTTGTTTTCGCAGTCCGAATGTCGTCGGATCCCGGCCATCTCGGCTCGCTGACAGCGGTTATCTGGCAACCGGCGCCTGACCGATCAACAGCCCGAGCCAGCCGCCGATGATCCCGCCGCCGTACCACGATCCGGTAATCTGGCAGTTTCCGTCCGGGCAGAAGACCTGGCTGTAGCCCAGGGCGCCGCCCACCAGGGCCCCCAGTCCGATCATCAGCCAGCGTCTCTTCACGGGATTCTCCCGGGAACAAGGGAGCCAGGGAGCGAGGGAAGCAAGGGAGCAGGCCAGCGGCTGACTTGCTCACTTGCTTACCTGCTTGCTCACGAGCCCAGGCGTTCGCGGATCCAGGCCTGGCCGGCTTCGAGCGCGCTGGGCATCTGCGACGGATCCTTGCCTCCCGCCTGCGCCATCGTCGGCGGTCCGCCGCCGCCGCCCTTGACCCGTTTGGCCGCCTCCTTGACCAGGTCGCCGGCCTTGATTCCGCGCTTGACCAGGTCCGGACTGACCGCCGCCAGCAGCAGCGCCTTCCCGCCGCTTCGCACGCCGAACAGCACCGCGGCCGAGCCGCACTTCTGCTTGACGATGTCCGCCCCGGTCTTCAGGGCGTCGACGTCCACGTCCGGCAGTTCGCCCACCACGATCGTCGTCTCACCGACCTTCTCGCCGGCTGCGATCAACTCGTCGATGTGACCCTTGACCTCGTCGCTCGAAGCGGCCGCGGCTTGCTTCTGCTGTTTCTTCGCAATGACCTTCAGTTGCTCCAGCGCTTCGAGCAGTTGCCCACGCATGCTGAGGGCATACGTGGTGCGGTTGATCTCGTCCTGCAACTGGTTCGCGACCTTGCCGACGTCGGCGGGCGGTTTCTCGATCAATGCACTGACCCGCTTGAACAGGTCCGCGCAGGCCGTGTGTGCGTTCCTGGCCGCTTCCCCGGTCACGCCGACCACGCGCCGCACGCCCTTCGCGACGGATTCCTCGGCCGTCAGGGCGAACGCGTCGATCTCTCCGGTTCGCGGTACGTGCGTGCCGCCGCAGAACTCGATCGAGTACTGCTGCCAGTCCGGACTGTCCGGCCTGGCGAGCAGGTCGCCCACGGCCGCTCCGATCGAGACGACCCGGACGCGGTCGGGATACTTCTCACCGAAGACCGCCCGCAGCCCGTTGATCTGCCGTGCGTCAGCCAGGTCCGCCTCTTCGGCGAAGACCTCGTGGTTGGCCTGGACCTGCTCGTTCACGATGTTCTCGATCCGCCGCAGTTGCTGGTCATCGATGCCCTTCGGATGCGACAGGTCGAACCGTGTCCGGTCGGCATCGACCAGCGAACCCTTCTGCTGGACATGCTCGCCAAGCGTTTCGCGCAGGGCGTAGTTCAACAGGTGCGTGGCCGTGTGGTTCCGCATCGTCGCCCGCCGCGTGTCGGCGACGGTCAGCGTGGCCGTCTCGCCGATCCGGATCCGTCCGTGCTTGAGCACGCCGCAGTGCAGCACGGTGCCGCCCGCGCGGCGCGTGTCGTGCACCTCGACCAGGGCGTGCCCGGTGTCGATCGTGCCGGTGTCGGCCACCTGTCCGCCCTGTTCGGCGTAGAAGCAGGTCCGGTCGAGGGTGACGACCACGTGGCCGCCCTCGAGCAGGTCGCCGTCGTGGATCAGGCTGCGAATCGTCGCCTGGCAGGTCAGGCTCGGATCGAACTTCGGACTGTCGTCGCAGGTCTCGTCCGGCATGCGATCGGGGCTGCACAGCGACTCGAACGGATCGTCCTCGGCGTTCCCGCCGGCCCGCGCCATCGCCCGGGCGGCCTCCATCCGTTTCACGTAGTCGTCGTGGTCGACCTGCAGCCCGGCCTCGGCCGCCATGATCTCGGTCAGGTCGACCGGGAACCCGAATGTGTCGTGCAGCTTGAAGGCGTCGGCCCCGTGAATCCGTCCGTCGCCGGCCCGGGCGCGTTCGGCCGCCTGTTCGAACAGGGCGATGCCGCGGTCGAGGGTGCGGGCGAAGGACTGTTCCTCGTCGCGGATCAGGTCGGCGATCCGCGGGTTCTCGCGGACGTGCGGGAACGCGTCGCCCATCACGTCGACGACGGTCGGGACAAGCTGGCAGAGGAACGGCTCGCGCAGTTCCAGCGACTGCCAGCCGAAGCGCACCGCCCGCCGCAGGATCCGCCGCAGCACATAGCCGCGCCCGTCCTTGTCCGGCACGGCCCCGTCGGCGATCGCGAAGACCAGCGTGCGGATGTGGTCGGCGATCACCCGGCAGGCCAGGTCCTTCGGGCAGTCGGGATCCATGGCCGCGTAGCGGTGCCCGGCCGGCGGAGCGCTGACCCCGCCGCCGTAGGTGTGTCCGGTCCGCTGTTCGAGCGCGGCGATGATCGGCACGAAGACGTCGGTGCCGTAGTTGTTGTTGTGTCCCTGCAGGACCGAGGTGATCCGTTCGAAGCCCATGCCGGTGTCGACGTGCTTGGCGGGCAGGGGGGTCAGTCGGCCGGACGAGTCGCGGTTGAACTGGATGAAGACCAGGTTCCAGATTTCGATGACGCGCGGATCGTCGGCGTTGACCAGGGCGGCGCCGCTGCCGTCGGGGGTCAGGTCGACGTGGATCTCGCTGCACGGCCCGCACGGACCGGTGTCGCCCATTTCCCAGAAGTTGTCCTTCTTGCCGAACGGGTGGACATGGTCGCGCGGGATGTCGGTGCAGTCGAGCCAGAGCTGGCGGGCCTCGTCGTCGGCTTCGAGTCCGTCCTCGTCATCGCCGCCGAAGTAGGTCGCGTGCAGCCGGCGCTTGTCGAGACCCCAGACCTCGGTCAGCAGTTCCCAGGCCCACTCGATCGCCTCCTTCTTGAAGTAGTCGCCGAAGGACCAGTTGCCGAGCATCTCGAACAGCGTCTGGTGATAGGTGTCGGCCCCGACGTCGTCCAGGTCGTTGTGCTTGCCCCCGGCCCGGATGCAGACCTGCGAATCGGCCGCCCGGGTGTAGTCCCGCTGCCCGGTGCCAAGGAAGACGTCCTTGAACTGGTTCATGCCGGCGTTCGTGAACATCAGGGTCGGATCGTCATACGGCACGACCGGACTGCCCGGGACGATCTGATGCTGCTTGCCGCGGAAGAACGCGAGGAACTCGCGACGCACCGCGCTGCTGGTCTTGCCCACCGGGGAAACCTCACTCATCTGCGCCTGTTGCCTGTCCGCCGCAACGACGCACCACGCCGCGCGGGCCGCGAATTGTACCTGAAATCAAGGGAGCGAGGGAGCGAGGGAGCCAGGGAGCGCGAAAGAGGATCAGGCCTCGCGCGGAATCCGGGCGGCGATTCCGGAACGGGCAGGGAGGCCGGTACATCCCCGCGTTACCAGCGGCCTGGTAATCTGCTCACTTGCTCACCTGCTTACTTGCTTACCTGCTTACTGGCTACTGGCTCGCTGCCTCAACAAGGGCCTTGAACAGGTTCAGCATTTCGGGCTGGTCGGGCTGATCTTCCGGGTGCCACTGGACCGAGACGAGAAAACGCCCGTCGCGGAAGTCGGCCGACGCCTCGACGTAGCCGTCGGCGCTGACCGCGGCCGTCGTCAGGTCGTGCCCGACCCGTTCGGGCGGTACGACCTGGTGGTGGCGGCTGCAGACCCGCACGCGTGAATGTCCCAGGATTTCCGCCAGCCGCGCGTCGCGGACGTCGACCTCGTGCCAGGCGCTGCTGTCATCATGCTCGTAGTGCACCACCGCGACATCGTCGCCGTCGCGTTCGATGTGCTGCACGATCGCGCCACCGCGGCCGATGTGCGCGATCTGGTGCCCGAGGCAGATCCCGAGGATCGGCACCCGCCGCTGGTCCGCCCGGGCGAACAGGTCGAACTCGTACCCCTCGCGGCGCGGATGCACCGGACGCGTGGCCGGGTGCTGGGCCTGGCCGAACCGCGCGGCCGTCGGATCGAACCCGCCGGTGAAGACCAGCCCCGCGACGCGGTCGAGCAACTCGTCCAGCAGCGCCGCGTCGTGCGCCGGCGGAACGGGCAGCGGCAGCGGCAGGCCGCCGGCCGCAAGAACCGCGTCGAGATACGCGGCCGAGACGCAGGTCTGTTCGCGGGGCGGGTCCCCGGCGATCTTGAAGTTGCTGGTAACGCCGATCAGCGGGCGGGGCATGCGTGCGTCCTCGTTTCGGAATTCCCGGGCCGATCGGCGATTGCACGCGATCGGTCGCCGGGTATAGTACAGCGCCACGGGGTTGTTGGTGCGGCATCCGCTGGCGCGTCCGGGCCGCCGAACCCCTCTCTACGTAACGCAAGACAACAGGTGCAACGTGGCGAAATCGTCTCTCCTGGCCGGGGTGGTCGCGGTGCTGGTCAATCTCGCGGGCGCTCTGCCCGCCCAGGCCCAGCCCCAGCCGCCGGACGGAACCACCGTCGCGCGGATCGAGTTCGAGGGTCTCGTCTCGGTCAGCGAGGGCTTCCTGCGACGCGTGATCGGCACCCGCCCGGGACAGCCCTACGCCGCCGACCAGATCCAGCAGGACATCCGCGACCTGCTGCTGACCCGCAAGTTCGTCGACGTCGTGGCCGTCCCGCAGATGGACAACGGCCAGGCCGTCGTCCGCTTCGTCGTCCAGGAGAAGCCCGAGATCGCCAGCGTCCAGTTGATCGGCAACAAGGCCTACGGCGACGACGAACTGTTCAAGCTGCTCGACTTCTCGGCCGGGGCCGTGCTCGACCGGTTCGAGATCCGCCGCGGCGTCGAGGCGATCCGCGACAAGTATCGCGAGGACGGCTACTACTACGCCGAAGCCCAGCTTGACGAGGCCGCCCTGAACCAGGACCGCACGGTCGTCGTCCGGATCGTCGAAGGCCCCCAGGTCCGCGTCAAGCGGATCACGTTCGAGGGCGCCCGCGCGTTCCCCGAGCCGCGGCTGTTCTTCATGGTCCAGACCGAAACCTACCTGCCGATCCTCCGCAAGGGCGCTTTCGACGAGGACCGGGCCGAGCGCGACGTGATCGTGCTGCAGGACTTCTACCGGAAGCAGGGCTATCTCGATGCCCGCGTCGGCTACCGGCTGGATTTCGACAGCATCGACCGGACCGAACTGACCGTCGTCTTCGTCGTCGAGGAAGGCGACCTGTACCGGATCGACGCGATCGAACTGCGCGGCAACGAGGCCTTCTCGACCGACGAGCTGATGGCCGACTTCGAGATCGCCGTCGGCGATGCCTACCTCGACGCCGACGTGCAGCGCGAAGCCTCGCGGATCCGCGATCTGTACGGCGAGATCGGCTACGTCGAGGTCGGCGTGCAGCCCGGCTACGAGTTCCTCGACACGCCCGGCGTCGTCCGCCTGGTGCTCGACATCCGCGAGGGCGTCCGCAGCCGGATCGGACGCATCACGATCCGCGGCAACGTCAACACCCAGGACCGCGTGCTGCGGCGCGAACTGCGCTTCTATCCGGGCGATGACTTCAACATGCTCGAAGCCCGCCGCGCGGAACGCCGCCTGCGCGAGACCTCGCTGTTCACCCGCGCGACGGTCACGCCCCTGGCCGACGACGACGGCGTCCGCGAGGCGCTCGTCGAGGTCGAGGAGGGCGTCTCGACCGATTTCCGCATCGGGCTCGGCGTCAGCACCGACAACGGCGTGCTCGGCACGTTCATCATCAACAATCGCAACTTCGACCTGTTCGACTGGCCGCGCACGTGGGGGGAACTCTTCCGCGGGCAGGCCTTCCGCGGGGCGGGGCAGCGGCTGCGACTGCAGCTCGAACCCGGAAACGACATCAGCCAGTTCCGGATCGGCTTCACCGAACCGTACCTGCTCGACAAGCCGGTCCGGCTCGACACGCAGGCCTACCTGTTCCAGCGGGCCCGCGAATCCTACGACGAGGAGCGCCTCGGACTGACCGCCAGTCTCAGCCGCCGCTTCGAGAGCGGCCTGGCCCGCGGCTGGGCGGTCGAGGGCGCCATCCGGGCCGAGAACATCAAGATCGACAACCTGCGCACGCTGGCCGCCAACCCGATCTTCCGCGCCCGCGGCAACACCTTCCTGACCAGTCTCAAGGGCTCGCTGGTGCGCGACACGACCGACAGCCGCTTCCAGCCGAGCGAGGGCTACCGCCTGTCGCTGGCCTGGGAGCAGGTCGGAGCCCTCGGCGGTGACGACGCCTTCGGCAAGCCGACCGCCAGCGCATCGTGGTATCGCACCCTGCAGACCGATGCCCTTGACCGCAAGAGCATCCTGGCACTGCGGGCCGATGCCGGCTACATCGTCGGCAACGCACCGGTCTTCGAACGCTTCTACGGCGGCGGCTTCGGCTCGATCCGCGGCTTCGAGTTCCGCGGCGTCTCGCCGCGGGCCGGCCTGTTCAACGACCGTGTCGGCGGCGACTTCATCCTGCTGGTCGGCGGCGAGTACTCGTTCCCGGTCTACGGCGAGAACCTCCGCGGCGTCGCCTTCGTCGACATGGGCACCGTCGAGGAAGGCCTCGAGATCACCGACTGGCGCGCCTCGATCGGCCTCGGCCTGCGAATCAACGTCGAGTTCTTCGGCCCGATCCCGATCGTCCTCGACTGGGGCATCCCGATCGCCGACGGCGAGTTCGACGACACCCGCATCTTCAACTTCTCCTTCGGCGGCTCGTTCTAATGACGGTGAATGAGTGAATGAGTGAATGAGTGAAGAAGTGAAGGAGTGAATGAGTGCCCCCTCGCTCCCTGGCTCCCTCGCTCCCTCGCTCCCTCGCTCCCTCCCAAGATCCTCCCTTTCGCCGAAACTTGACCAATCGGGGGGCACTCCCGCTAGAATCGTTGCGGAGCTAGACAACCCACCCCACACGACCCTTGGAGGGAGCACCATGCGTCGTATTTATCGGAACACCCTGATTGCAGGCTCCGTTCTGCTCAGCGGATCGGCCCTCGCCCAGGAATTTTCGCCCGACCCGGCCGGCGATCCGCAGCAGGTCCTGCTGGCCGGCGACAAGAACGGCGACCCGCTCGAGACGGACGGGCCGCTCGCGGTCTGCTTCGTGCCGGGCACCCCGGAGGCTTACATCGAGGAGATCACCGCCCGCGTCACGGCCATCAACGCCGGACTCGTCGCGCAGCGCTACGTCCTCGGCGGACGCTGGCCGGGCGGCCAGGGAGCGCCGCTCGAGATCCGCTGGAGCTTCGCCCCCGAGGGGCTCAACATCCCGAACCAGATCGGCGAAGGGCCCAACACCAACGAACTGTTCAGCCGGATGGACGCCCTGTTCGCCTCGCAGGGTGGCCGGGCCCGCTGGGTGCTGCGCTTCGAGCAGTCGTTCGCCCGCTGGTCCGAACTGACCGGGCTGACCTACACGCGGATCACCAACGGCGTCGATGACTGGGACGACGGCGCCAACTGGGGCGCCCCCGGCAGCGCGACCCGTGGCGATGTCCGCATCGGCATGAAGCCGATCGATGGCAGCAACGGCATCCTGGCCTTCAACCTGTTCCCGACCAGCGGTGACATGGTCCTCGACCGGGCCGAGTCCTGGGGGTCGACCACCAACCAGAACCGCTTCCTGCGGAACACGATCATGCACGAGCACGGCCACGGGCTCGGCATCGCTCACGTCTGCTCGGACAATCGCGACTTCCTGATGGAGCCGGCCCTGAACCTGGGCTTCGACGGTCTGCGGCAGGATGACATGCGGGCCGGGCAGCGGCACTACGGCGACGTCAGCGAGCCGGACAACAGCTTCGGCAATCCCAACCTGCTGGGCACGCTCGATCCGGGCGACAACGCCGTCAACTACTGCGACGTGCCCGAACCGCAGACGGGCAGCAACCCGGGCGGCATCTCGAACTGCAGCATTGACGCGGACGGCGAGAACGACTGGTACCAGTTCGAACTGACCGGACCGGCCGAGATCACCGTCGTCGCGATCCCGAACGGCGGCGTCTACGACGACAACGCCCAGGCCGGCAACGGCAGTTGCCCGAGCGGCAACGACACCGACAGCGGCTCGTTCGCCGACCTGACGATCGACATCTACGAGAGCGACGGCACCACGCTGATCGCCACCGCCGACGACACGGGCAAGGGCGATTCCGAGACGATCGCGGTCCCGGTCACGGCCGGCACCTACTTCGTCCGGATCTACGAGACCGGCACCGGCCCGGCCCAGACGCAGTTCTACTCGCTCGAGATCATGACGGTCTCGACGACGACCTGCCCGTCGGACCTCAACGGCGACGGCGCGACCGACCTGAGCGACCTGGCCACGCTGCTGGGCAACTTCGGCCTCGGCGGTGCCAGCCAGATGGACGGCGACATCGACGGCGACGGCATGGTCGGCCTGAGCGACCTGGCGATCCTGCTGGCCGAGTTCGGCGCGACCTGCTGACCCGCTCCGACCGATCCTGATCGGCCCCGATCGATCCTGATCGGCCCCGCTCGGTCGTGACAGATCACGCCCGGCCCGGATCGGCCCCGCTCGATCCGGATCGGGCCCGCTCGGCCCGGATCGGCTTCGCTGGATCCCGACCGCGGGAGGAACATCAGAGCCTGCCTGAGGGCCCGACCGTCGAACTGGCGGCCGGGCCCTTCGGCTTGACAGGGGCAGTCGAATCGATACTCTTGTGGATTCCGCAGAGGCCCCCGGCCGAGGGTCGGAAGCCTGTGAGGGCGTGTAGCTCAGCTGGTTAGAGCGCATCCCTGATAAGGATGAGGTCCCAGGTTCGAATCCTGGCACGCCCAATGAATTACGTTCATGCCTTTCCCCCTGAATCCGGGGGTTCCCCCCTGAACTCAGCCCTTCGTCTTCCGAGCAAGCTCTCGGAGTGGTTCTGCGACCAGGAACTTCTTGCGGCTGATCGGCTTCCGCAGAAGGCGGCCACTCGTTCGTTTTCGTCCTGTGGGCGCTGGATTGCGTCCAGCACCGCGTGGCCGGCTCCTTCCGTCTGCGTCGTTGACGCAACAATCGCGGAGCGTACGGTAATGGACGCGCCGGTTGACGCTGACTGCGCGCCTGCGAACATCCGGAAAAAACAGTTCGGATGGTTGGCGCTGTCGACGAGGCTGTCGCTTTCATGGAAGGCGGGAGCCGAGCGCGTTCATCGAGGCTTGATCTGGCGGCCCCTGTTGAGTCCGACACCGCAGTCTCAGGAGCGCAGGCGACGACCTGCCCGGGGCAGGCGATCTCCGATCTGCAACCCACGCTCGGAAGGAGAGAATCGAATGCGAGAGTCATTAACAGTCATCGCCCTCGGGTTCATTCTGACAGTCGTGCCCGTGACTTCGGCCCAGACGCCGGTCGGTACGACGATCACCTACCAGGGTCTGCTGACCGATGCCAACGGCCCGGTCGAAAGCCCCGGAACCCTGGCCCTGGCGTTCTACCTGTACGATGCGCCGGCCGGCGGCAGCCTGGTCGCCGGGCCGCTGCTGACGACGCCGTTGATCGAAAACGGCGTGTTCACCGTCGACCTGGACTTCGGCCCCGGCGCGTTCGGTCCCTCCCAGCGCTGGCTCGAAATCGAAGTCTTTCCCGGCACGTTCCTGTCGCCGCGCCAGCCGGTGCGGCCGGCACCGGTCGCGCTGTACGCGTTGGAGGCTGCGACCGATCCGAACGCGGGCGGCGCGGATGCCGACTGGACCATCAACGGCAGCGATCTGTACTCGGCCGTCTCGGGCAACGTCGGCATCGGGACCAGTGCGCCGCTGGCGAAGCTGCACGTCGAAGCGGACGAACCGAACCAGGCGGGACTGCTGGTCATCGCGCCGGCGATCCGCATCATCGGCACCGGCTTTGCCGATGCGTACAACATCGTCCTGGGGTCCTCGGCCAATCAGATTGACCCGGGTGCTTCCTTTGCCACGATCGGCGGCGGCACGAACAACACGGTCAATTCCTCGCAGGGCACGATCGCGGGCGGCGCCGGCAACACGGCCACGGGCAACCGCGCCACGGTCAGCGGCGGGATCAACAACCAGGCGCTGGCGACGAGCGCCGTCATCGCTGGTGGGCTCAACAACGCGGTTCACGATTGGAGCGGCTCGATCGGTGGCGGTACCGGAAACGTCGCCGGCAGCGACGATGGAGATGACCTGACGGCCCAGAACGCCGTTGTGGCGGGCGGCAGCGCGAACACGGCCGGTGCAACCGGTGCGACCGTCAGTGGTGGCGGCGGGAACACGGCCAGCGCCCTCGGTGCGACGGTCGGCGGTGGCTCGGTCAACACGGCCGGTGGGACCCAGGCGGTCGTGTCAGGGGGTTTGAATAACGCCGCATCGGGCGCGCGGGCGGCGATTGGCGGCGGGATGGACAATCTCGCCCCGGGCGACCTCGCGACGGTGGCCGGCGGAGGAACGAACCAGGCCAGCAATCCCGGGACGTTTGTCGGTGGCGGCGAGAACAACACCGCGGCCGGCGATCACGCGGTCATCGGTGGCGGTCGCGAGAACGACGCGACCGGCATCATGTCGTTCATCGGCAGTGGTTTCGACAACCTCGCGACCAGCCAGTACGCCGCGGTCGTCAGCGGCCAGCAGAACGGCGCGACCGGTTTCCGCGCGTTCATCGGCGGCGGCAGTTCGAACGCGGCCACATCGACCAACACCGCGATTGCGGGCGGCGCGCAGAACGATGCGCAGGGACTGGCGGCGATCGTCGGCGGCGGCGAGATGAACGCCGTCTGGGATGATTACGGCGCGATCCTGGGCGGCACGAACAACACCGTCGGCGTCTTCGGCGGAAGCGCGGACGAAGCGACCCACAGCACGATCGGCGGCGGACAGTCGAATGCGGCCATCGGACCGTTCGCGGCGATCCCTGGTGGAGAGAACAACACCGCGTCGGGCGGGCACAGCTTCGCGGCCGGCCGCAACGCGCAGGCGCTGCACGACAACAGCTTCGTCTGGTCGGGCGACCCGAACGGGACAAGCTCGACGGGCGCTGGCCAGTTTGTCATCGACGCCCCGGGCGGTGTCCAGGTCGGGGACGGGTCGAGTCGCCTGGCCCTTTTCGGGGTCCGTCGCACCGCGGACAACTACACACCCGACGGGGACCCCAACAGCGTGTTTCCCTTTGCCGCCTGGATCGAGAATCGATCCGGATCCACGCGGCTGGGCGGAGTCGATTCGCACGAGCAGGGCCTCTACGCGGCAGCCCACGACGTGGGGAACTGGATCTACGTCGGCGTGAAGGCCGGCGTCCAGGCCTACGCGGACACCGGTGCGGGCGTGATCGGTTGGACGCAGCTCGACGCGTTCGATCCCAACCAGGACTTTCCTCACGGTGTCGTCGGGCAGAACGTCGGCGGCTCGGCCTTCCCCGGCAATGTGGCCGCAAGCCGTGGTTGTGGTGTCCTCGGTGTTCACGGACATCTGCCAGCGACCACGCAACTCGGCACCGTCGGCGCCGACCGGGCCGGTGTGGCCGGGGTCAGCACGCTGCCCCCCGAGCCGAGCATCGCGAACCCGTTTCCCACCGGCGTCTACGGGCGGGCCCAGGCAGGCGGATACTTCGACAAGAGTTACGGCGTGCGCGGCATAGTGGGCGATCCGAACGGCGCGAGTATCGTCCCCACCAGGCCGGCGGCGGTTTTCGGTGACAGCAGCAGCGGGCACGGGGTCGTGGGCATTACCAGTGCGGGCCTTGACGTGATCGAAGCATTCGGCGTGTTTGGGTTCGCGACGGACGGAGATGGCGTCGGCGTGTTCGGGGCACACGACGATCCGAACGGCGTGGCCGGTCGTTACAGTGGCCGCGTGGAGATTAACGGAAGTCTCGCTGTTTCGGGATTCAAGAATTTCCGCATCGACCATCCCCTCGACCCCGAGAACAAGTACCTCTACCACGCCTGCGTCGAGAGCGACCGGCCGCTGAACACGTATCAAGGCAGCGTCGTGACCGACGGCGACGGCTTCGCGACGGTGACGCTGCCGGCGTGGTTCGATGCGATCAATGCGGACGTGCAGTATCAGCTCACAGTGATCGATGACAGCGAGGACTTCGTGCTCGCCAAGGTGGTCGACAAGGTCAGAGGAAACCAGTTTCGGCTGCGGACGAGCAAGCCGACCGTCGAAGTGTCCTGGCAGATCACGGGCGCGCGCAGCGACGCGTACGCCCGCGCCAAGCCGTTCACGGCCGTGCGCGAAAAGGGGGAGCGCGAGCGCGGCAGATTCCTCTACCCGCGCGGATTCGGGCGCGCCGCGGACGTCCAGATCGGTCGCAGCGCCTTGGTCGAGGCTCGGGAGCGGGCGCCATCGAACACGCCGAAGCGAAAGCGCGGCCGGGCGCCGGTGCCGGTCCGGGTCGACCCGACGCCGCGAGCGGAGGCGGGTGCTGCCCGGGTGGAAAGTCGGCCGCAGCGCGGCGGCGTTGGATCCGGAGGTGAAGACTGATGCGCAAGCTTCTCGCAATGCTGATCATCCTGCTGGTCTGCGGAACCGCCCTCGCGCAGATCGACCTGAACTGGTGCACGATCGATTGCGGCGGCGGAACCAGCACCGGCGGCGTCTACACCCTGTCCGGCACGATCGGCCAGGCGGACGCGGCGGTGTCGGCAGGCGGCGACTACACGCTGGCCGGCGGCTTCTGGCCGGGCACGCCGGCCGATTGTCCGGGAGATGTCGACGGTGACCGCGTGGTCAATCTGACGGATCTCGCGATCCTGCTGTCGAACTTCGGGACCGGAACCGGTGCGACCAGGTCCGACGGTGACCTGAACGGGGATGGCGCGGTCAGCCTCACCGACCTGGCGATTGTATTGGCGGTATTCGGGGGGGCGTGCTGAGGAGGATCGCGCCGACTGCGGGTGCTGCCCGGCGTTCCAGACGCTAGTTTTGCCGCTGCGTGCGCTTCTCCAGTGGTTCACCGAGCCGCGCCAGCAGTTCCTCGCGAGTGGCCGGCAGGGGGAACGTCCGTCCGTCGGCGAGGCGGAAGTTGAGGACGCCGGACTTCGAACTGTCGAAGCGGACCACCGCTTCATCATCGAGCCACACCCGCGTATGCGTTCCCTCCGGCGGTCGCCAGTACGCCGGCCTGCCCGCGTTTGTCCATCCCCACGCGCGGAGCTGATCGGTCCCGAGCGTCCGGGCCGCGACCCAGTCCCCGTCTCGAAACCGGACCCGCAGTTCCGGTGCCTCGCCTGGATCCTCGAGGTACAGAGAGAAGAATCCGCCGCCGCCGTTACGCTCCTGCCCCTCGAAACGAAGCCCCGGATAGCGCCAGGTGTGCCCGTCGATCCGCGAATCGAGCAGGACCGCCAGGACAAGCAGTACCAGCGCGATCCCCGAAGCCAGGTGCCACCACTTCATCCGCGTTCCCCAACTCCGGGCCGGTGACTCGTTGGGATGTCCGACGACGGGGGCGCCGGAGAAAACACACTGGAACCGATCGCGCTCCCGCGCCACCCGGGCCGACGCCGGGCCGAACCCACGATACCGCGGCCGGTCGTTGCGGTCCGACCTCGCCGGCAAACCGTCCACGGGCGAAGACCAGAGGGAAGCCCGGTTCAGCCACGCGACGGTTCCTTCGGTTCGGAACTCTCCGGGCGCCCGCGGAACTCCCCACCGGAAGTGCGCCAAAACACCCACCTCGCCCCGAAAGGTCCCGGGCCCCAGCGGCTAAGTGACCGCCGCCCATTCGTTTATGGACTCGCGGCGTTTCGGTGCGAAGCGGTACGCATCTTGCTCTAACCCGTATGCCGGAACAACTTGATCTTCCGAGCGTAGCCCGTCACTGCCCGGTTTGCAGGACGCGAGCCCGTCGCGCGGTTGCTTAGGGATGTGCGAAATGAGCGCGGCGATGTCCAATGCAGGCCACTCCGAACCCCAACCTCAACCCGCCGGCGGCTCACGGGACGATGACGCTCCCGCCGCCCCAGGTGTCGATGTCACCACCGGCCGGACCATCCCGGCCGTCGGCGATGATCTGATCGGCAACCAGGCTGACCTCGCCAACCGGGCCGGCCTGCCGCTGGTTTCGCGACGCGGTGCCCTGCGCATCTTCGCGCTTGGTGGCGCCGCCGCCGCGGCCTGGTCGCTCGGCTGGTGGCGACGCGCCGGGCTCCCCCGGGCGACGCGGGCCGCCACCCTGATGGGCACCTCGGTGCACCTGACCCTGGTCGGCGACGATCCCGCCGCCTGTGCCGCCGCCGCCGATGCGACTCTCGCCCACATGCGGGCCCTCGAAAGCCTGCTGACCCGCCACCGGGCCGACAGCGAAGTCGGCCGACTGAACGCCACCGGACGGATTACCCGCCCGTCGGCCGCCCTGCGCGACTGCCTGACCCTGGCCCGCGAGATCTCCGAACTCGGTGACGGCGCCTTCGACATCACCGTCCAGCCCGTCCTGGACGTCTACCGGGCCGCCCTGCGCGCGCATCGACAGCCGGACGCCGGCGAAATCGCGGCCGTCCTGCCGCTGGTCGATCAGCGGGCCCTGCGGTTCGACGAGTCGGCCGCCTGGTTCACCCGCCCGGGCATGCGGATCACGCTCGACGGAATCGGCAAGGGCTACATCATCGACCGCGGCGTCGCGGCGCTCCGTGCCCGCGGATTCGCGAACGTGTTCGTCGAGGCCGGCGGCGACCTGTCGGCCGCGGGCCAGCGCGAGGCGGGGGCCCCGTGGCGCATCGGGATTCGTCCGCCGCGGGCGGGCGGCGCGCTGCAGGCCCGCTTCGAGGCCCGCAACCAGGCGGTCGCGACCTCGGGCGACTACATGCAGCCCTTCACGCCCGACTATCGCCAGCACCACATCATCGATCCGCGGACCGGCCGGTCTTCGCCGGAACTGGCCAGCAGCACCGTCGTCGCGCCCGATGCGGCCACGGCGGATGCGCTCGCCACGCTGACGATGGTGCTCGGCCCCGCCCGCAGCCGCGCCCTGCTCGAGCAGCGGCCGGACTGCGAGGGCTACTTCGTAAGCAAACGGCTCGGCGTGATTCAGACGTCCCGGTTCGGACACGTGGCGGCATGCTGATTCTGACGGCGATCGGCGCACTCGGGGGCCTGACCCTGATCCTCGCGACCATGCTGGTGCTGGCGCATCGCTGGCTGCACGTCGAGGAGGATCCGCGGATCGACGCCGTCGAGGAGATGCTGCCGGCCGCCAACTGCGGGGCCTGCGGCTATCCCGGGTGCCGCCCGTTCGCCGAGGCGCTGGTCACCGGCAAGGCCAACCCCGGCCGCTGCACGGTCAGTTCGCCGGAGGACCGCGAGGAGATCGCCGACTTCCTGGGCGTGGTCGTCGCGCAGCAGGAGAAGGTGGTCGCCCGACTGGCCTGTGCGGGCGGGACGAACGTCGCGCCGCGGCGGGCGGCGTACGCGGGGATCGATTCCTGCCGGGCGGCGGCCACCGTCGCGGGCGGGGGCAAGTCCTGCTTCTGGGGCTGCCTGGGGCTGGCGGACTGCGCCGACGTCTGTGACTTCGACGCGATCCACATGAACGCCAACGGCCTGCCGGTCGTCGACGAGGACGCCTGCACGGCCTGCAACGACTGCGTCGAGGTCTGCCCGAAGGACCTGTTCGAACTGCACCCGGTCAGCCACCGCCTGTGGGTCGCCTGCAAGTCGCAGCAGGAAGGCGACGAGGTGCTCGAGCAGTGCGAGGTGGCCTGCACCGCCTGCGGACGCTGCGCCGCGGACGGCCCGGGGCTGATCACGATGCACAACGGCCTGCCGGTGATCGACTACAGCCGCCGGCACGACACACAGGTACCGATCCAGCGATGCCCGACGGGGGCCATCGTCTGGCTGACCGACAGCGGTCCTCAGAAGGGGCCCGCCGCCAAGAGGATTGTTCGCAAGGGTGCGCTGCATAACGCACCGACCTGATTCCGCGGCGCGCGACGCGCGACCTTCGTCCCGCGTCCGGCCGTGTATTCGCTGAAGCTGGAAGGGATCTCTCATGCCCACCCTGATGCCCGGTAAACGTGCCAAGCAGCAGACCGCCGACGCCCGGTTCCCCGGAATCCGCGCCGCCCTCGACGGCAACTCCGCCGTGATCATGTGCGAACGAGAGGCGACCGACGCGGCCGGGGCCTACCCGATCACGCCCTCGACCCAGATGGGCGAATACTGGGCCGAAAACGCCGCCGCCGGACACGTCAACATCTCCGGCCGGCCGCTGATCTTCGTCGAGCCCGAAGGCGAACACGCCGCCGCCGCCGTGACCGCCGGCATGTCGATGACCGGCCTGCGGGCCGCGAACTTCTCGTCGGGGCAGGGCATCGCCTACATGCACGAGTCGCTCTACGCGGCCGTCGGCAAGCGACTGACCTACGTGCTGAACATCGGCGCGCGGGCCATGACCAAGTCGACCCTCAACGTGCACGCCGGCCACGACGACTACCACTGCATCGACGACACCGGCTTCTTCCAGTTGTTCGCCAAGGACGCCCAGTCGGCCGCCGACCTGAACCTGATCGCCCACCGCATCGCCGAACTGTCGCTGACGCCCGGCGCGATCGCCCAGGACGGCTTCCTGACGACCCACCTGATCGAATCGATCCGCGTGCCCGAACGCGAACTGATCGCGGCCTACCTCGGCCGACCCGACGACATCATCGAAACGCCCACGGCCGCGCAGCGGATGATCTACGGCGACCAGCGCCGCCGCATCCCGATCCTCTGGGACGTCGACAACCCGATCATGGCCGGACTGGTCCAGAACCAGGACGCCTACATGCAGAGCGTCGCCTCGCAGCGGCCGTTCTTCTTCGACCACATCCAGGCCCTCGCCGACCAGGCCTTCTGTGAATTCGCCGAACTGACCGGCCGCGACTACCGGCGCGTCCGCGGCTACCGTCTCGACGACGCCGAGTACCTGATCGTCGGGCAGGGCAGCCTGATCCCGTCGGCCGAAGCGGTCGCCGACTACCTGCGCGAGAAGCGCGGCATCAAGCTCGGCGTGGTCGACCTGGTCATGTTCCGCCCGTTCCCCGGCGACCTGCTCAGCCGCGTCCTCAAGGGTCGCAAGGGCGTCGCCGTGCTGGAACGGATCGACCAGCCCCTGGCGGCGGACCTGCCGCTGATGCGCGAGATCCGGGCGACGCTGAACAAGTGCCTCGAGAACGGCCGCACGCCCAAGCAGGCCCCGTACCCGGAACTGGAGACCTATCGCGACACGCGCGACCTGCCGGCGCTGTACTCCGGCTCGTTCGGCATGGGCAGCCGCGACCTGCAGCCCGAAGGGATCATCGGAGCGGTCGAGAACATGCTGGCCGACGGCCCGCAGAAGCGGTTCTTCTACCTGTCGATCGACTTCCTGCGCGACGAGGCCGCCAATCCCAAGCAGCAACTGCACCAGGAGGCGATCGCGTCCGGCTACCCCGACGTCAAGGGCCTCGCGGTCCGCGGCTCCGAGAACCCGAACCTGATGCCGAAGGACAGCATCACCGTCCGCTTCCATTCGGTCGGCGGCTGGGGCGCGATCACGACCGGCAAGAACCTGGCGATGACGCTCTACGAACTGCTCGGCTACGAGGTCAAGGCCAACCCCAAGTACGGCTCCGAGAAGAAGGGCCAGCCGACCACCTACTACCTCTCGGCCGCACCGGAAGCGATCCGGATCAACTGCGAGTACTTCTACGTCGACGTGGTGCTCTCGCCCGATCCGAACGTTTTCGAACACACCAACGCGATCGCCGGCCTGAAGGACGGCGGCACCTTCGTCATGCAGAGCGAAGCGACGACGCCGGCCGAGTTCTGGGAGCACATCCCGGCCACCTACCGGCAGATGATCCGCGACAAGAACATCCGCGTCTTCTATCTCGATGCCTTCAAGATCGCCCGTGACGAAGCGACCGACCCCGACCTGCAACTGCGGATGCAGGGCAACGCCTTCCAGGGCGCGTTCTTCGCCGCCTCGCCGGTCATGAAGCAGGTCGGCCTGACCGATGTCAAGCTGCTGGCCGCGATCCGCGAACAGCTCGACCACAAGTTCGGCTCCAAGGGCCAGCGAATCGTCGAAGACAACATGCGGGTCGTGCAGCGCGGTTTCGACGAGATCCACGCGGCGCCTTACGAGGACATGCCGGCCGCGAAGACCAACGGGCACGGTGGCGGCCCGGGCATCCCGCTGATGGTCCTCCCGCTGCCCGTCAGCCAGGCTCCGATCAGCGACATCCATCGCTTCTGGGAACAGACCGGCAACTACTACATGAGCGGCCGCGGCAACGACAACCTGGCCGATCCGTTCATCGCCCTCGGAACCATGCCGGCCTCGTCGGCCCTGTTCCGCGACATGACCCAGATCCGCTTCCACCATCCGGAATTCATCGCCGAGAACTGCACCGGCTGCGGAAGCTGCTACACCGTCTGTCCCGACACCGCCATCCCCGGCCTGGTCGTCGAGTTCCAGTCCGTCTTCGACACCGTCATCGAACGCCTTCGCAAGCACGGCCAGAGCGTCGAACACCTGCCCCGGGCGACGCGCGTCCTGGCCGGCGAACTGCGGCAGCTCTGCAACCAGGGCCCCGAGACCGCCAGTGTCCGGGCCCTGCTCGAGACCGCCATCGAAACCACGCTCGAAAAGACCGGCGACGATACGCGCGACGCGCTGGCGGCCGAGTTCGACGCCTTCCGCCGTGAACTCGGCGACACCCAGTTCGCCCTGACCCGGCCGTACTACACGAATCCCGAGCAGGACCAGGCCGGCGACGGCGCGCTGCTGGCGATCACCGTCAATCCGTACACCTGCAAGGGCTGCATGGAGTGCATCGAGGTCTGCAACGACGATGCCCTCGTCGTCAAACCCCAGACGCCCGAGTCGATTCAGTCGCTCCGCGATCAGTGGGACCTGTGGCTCGACCTGCCCGACACGCCCGATCGCTACCTGCGCTACGACGACCTCAACGAAGGCGGCGGCGCGCTCGAGACCCTGCTGCTCAAGAAGCAGAACTACCTCTCGTTCACCAGCGGCGACGGCGCCTGCCTCGGCTGCGCCGAGAAGACCGTCATGCACCTGTTCACCGGCACCGTCGAAGCCCTGATGCGACCGCGCGTCGCCCAGCAGGTCGCCCGGATCGAGCAACTGATGACCGACCTGCAGAAGCACATCCAGCTCAAACTGGCCGAGGAACTGCAGGTCGACGGCTCGCTGGTCGAAGCCCTCGGCGACACCGCCGACACCGACCTGACGCTCGCCACGCTGGCCCAGCGGATCGAACAGTCCGGCCGCGGCCAGGTCATCGACCAGGAATGGCTCCGCCGCGTCGGAACGATCATGGCCCGGCTTGCCGACCTCAGGCAGCGCTACCTGGCCGGCGAGAACGGCCGCGGACGGGCCGCGATGGGCATGATCAACGCCACCGGCTGCACCTCGGTCTGGGGCAGCACCTATCCGTTCAACCCGTACCCGTTCCCGTGGACCAACCACCTGTTCCAGGATTCGCCCTCCGTCGCGATGGGCATCTTTGAAGGACACATGGCCAAGATGGCCGACGGCTTCAAGGCCATCCGCAGCGCCGAACTGGAGCTCCAGGGCCAGTACAACCCGGCCATCCACGACGAGTTCTTCACCCACTTCGGCTGGGAACAGTTCACCGACGACGAGTGGCGGCTCTGCCCGCCGGTGGTCTCGGTCGGCGGCGACGGCGCGATGTACGACATCGGCTTCCAGAACCTGTCGCGGCTGATGGCCTCCGGCAAGCCGATCAAGGTGCTCGTGCTCGACACCCAGGTCTACTCCAACACCGGCGGACAGGCCTGCACCTCGGGCTTCTTCGGCCAGGTCTCCGACATGGCCCAGTTCGGCAAGGCGATCCGCGGAAAGGAAGAACCCCGCAAGGAGATCGGCCTGGTCGGCATGGCCCACCGCACGACCTACATCCTGCAGAGCACCATCGCCCACGCCGGGCACATGATCGAAGGTTTCGTCGAAGGACTCAACGCCCGCCGGCCGGCCCTGTTCAACCTGTACACCTCGTGCCAGCCCGAACACGGCATCGGCGACGACATGGCCACCCGCCAGGCACGCCTCGCGGTCGAGTCGCGGGCCTACCCGCTCTTCCGCTACGACCCCGACGCGGGCGACACCCCGGCCGAGTGCTTCGACCTCTCCGGCAACCCCGCCATGGATGACGAGTGGCCGAGCTACACCCTGGCCCACGAGGACGACGGCAAGTCCGGCGAACTGACCCTGCAGATGACCTTCGCCGACTTCGCGGCCACCGAGGTCCGCTTCCGCAAGCACTTCCGGGCCGCACCGCCGGACACCTGGAACGACAACATGGTGCCCGTCGCCGAGTACCTCGAACTCGACCCGGACGACCGGGCCGACCTGGTCCCGTTCGTCTGGACGCTCGACAAGAAGAACCACCTCAGCCGACTGGTGGTCGCCGATGCGATCATTCGCTCGTGCGAAGACCGGCGACACTTCTGGCGGATGCTCAAGTCGCTGGCCGGGCTCGACCGCGAATCGCGCGGTGACATCGAGGCCGCGGTCCGCCAGGAAGTGGTCGGCTCGATCGCCAGCGGGCTGATGCAACTCGCCGGCGGCGGCGGGGGACTCCCGGCCGCACTGCCGGGCATCGTGGCCGGCAAGGCTCCGGCCCCCGGCGGCGAACCGGCCTCCGGCGGCGCCGAAGGGGAATACATGGCGCCATGGATCGACACGCCGGCCTGCACGTCCTGCGACGAATGCGTGCACCTGAACGGCAAGATGTTCAAGTACAACGACCAGAAGAAGGCCGTCATCGCCGACCCGAACGGCGGTCCGTATTCCGACCTGGTCAAGGCGGCCGAACGCTGCACCGCCCGCGTGATCCATCCGGGACTCCCGCGCGACCGCAGCGAGAAGGGCATCGACAAGTGGATCAAGCGCGGCAGCAAGTTCAACTAGGCACGCCGCCGCCAGCGAGAGAGTGGACCCCGGAACAGCGGGAACGCGGCCGCCCGCCGCGCAATCCCGGACCCGGTGCCCTCCATCCGAGGAGTTGAGACGCAGCGATGTTGCAGTTGCTGAACATGGGGCCGGCCACCTTTCGGCACGGGGTGCACCCCCCGGAACTGAAGGAGGAGACGTGCGGACTGCCCATCCGGCAGTTCCCGTTCGCGCCCGTCCTGACCATTCCGCTGTCGCAGCACATCGGCAAGCCGGCCGTCCCGGTCGTCCGCGAAGGCCAGGAGGTCCAGCGCGGCCAGCGGCTTGCCAAGCCCGACGGCTTCCTGTCGGTCTCGATGCACGCCCCGGCCTCCGGCGTCGTCCGCCGCATCGGACTGATGCCCAGCATCACCGGCCGGATGGTCACCGGGATCTACCTCGAACCGTTCCCGGGTTCCACGCAGGAGGTGGCCGAAGGCATCCCGTGCCCGCTCGACACCGCCACGCCGGATGAGATCATCACCGCGATCCAGGACGCCGGCCTGGTCGGTCTCGGCGGCGCCGGCTTCCCGACCCACGCCAAGCTCAAACTCCGCGACGATCAGTCGATCGACACGCTGATCATCAACGGCGTCGAGTGCGAACCGTACCTGACCACCGATCACCGCGTCATGCTCGAACAGCGGGACGACATCTACGTCGGCATCCGCTACCTGATGAAGGTCACCGGGGCCCGACGCGTCATCATCGGCATCGAGGCCAACAAGCCCGACGCGGCCGAACACCTGCGGGCCGGCCTGCCGGGCGACCTGCCGGCCGAGGTGCAGGTCCTGCGGGTCAAGTACCCGCAGGGCGCCGAGAAGATGCTGATCACCGCCATGCTCGGCCGCGAGGTGCCATCGGGCAAACTGCCGATCGATGTCCACGCGCTGTGCTGCAACGTCGCCACCACCGCCGAGATCGGCCGCCTGCTGCCGCATGGCCGCGGAATCCAGGAGCGCGTCATCACCATCACCGGGCCGGCGGTTCAGAAGAAGGGCAACTACCGCATTCCGATCGGGACCCCGCTGCGGTTCCTGCTCGACTATGTCGGTGTCGATCCGCACGTCAACCGCATCTTCATGGGCGGCCCGATGATGGGGACGGCCGCGTCCTCGCTCGACCTGGCGATCACCAAGGGCATCTCGGGCGTGACCGCCTTCACCGACGCCGAGACGTCGTTCCACCAGCGGCCCGAGCATCCCTGCATCCGCTGCGGCTACTGCGTCGAGGCCTGCCCGATCTTCCTGAACCCGTCCACCCTCGGCCGACTCGCCAAGCACGAGAACTACGACCGGATGGCCGACGAGTTCAACCTGATGGACTGCTTCGAATGCGGCTCGTGCAGCTTCGTCTGCCCGTCGCACATTCCGCTGGTCCACTACTTCCGCGTGGCCAAGTCCTCGGTTCGCAAGGCGAGGGCCGCCGCCCCATGAGCACGCTCAGCAAGACCCTGCAACTGCGCACCAGCCCGCATATCCTGAGCGGCTACGCCGTCGACTCGATCATGTTCAACGTCGTCCTGGCACTGCTGCCGGCGACCCTCTTCGGCATGTATGTCTTCGGCCTGGCCGGAACGCTGACGATCGTCGTCGCGACCCTCTCGTGCGTCCTCAGCGAGCACCTGATCTGCGTCTCCCAGAAACGCCGCAGCACGATCGGCGACTGGTCGGCCGCGGTCACCGGCCTGCTGTACGGGCTGACCCTGCCGCCCAGCCTGCCGCTCTGGATGGTCGCGTTCGGCGGCTTCGTCTGCATCGGGCTGGGCAAGGCGATCTTCGGCGGACTCGGCAGCAACCCGTTCAACCCGGCCCTGGTCGGCCGCGCGATCCTGCAGGCCGCCTTTCCCGTGCCGATGACCACCTGGATGCCGGCCTTCGCCGAGAACCGCTTCTCGTGGCTGCCGCCGTCGACACTCGCCTGGCCGTTCACCGAACCGGTCTACGACGGCTTCACGTCGGCCACGCCGCTCTCGCTGCAGAAGTTCGACCAGGTCGCGACCGACGCCGGCCAACTGGCCCTCGGGATGGTCAGCGGGTCGACCGGCGAGACCAGCGCCATCCTGCTGCTGCTCGGCGGCGTCTACCTGGTCGCCCGCAACATGATGAACTGGCGGATCCCGGTCAGCATCTTCGTGGTGGTCTTCGCCTTCAGCGGCCTGCTGCACCTGGCCGACGCGGGCGCCTACCCGTCGCCGCTGTTCATGCTCGTTTCCGGCGGGCTCGTGCTGGGCGCGGTCTTCATGGCGACCGACATGGTCTCGGCGCCGATGACGGGGACCGGCTGCCTGTTGTACGGCGCCCTGATCGGCGCGATCGTCGTCGTCATTCGCGTCTGGGGCGGCATGCCCGAGGGCGTCGCCTACGCGATCCTGCTCGGCAACGCCGTCGCCCCGCACATCGATCGTTACGTCCGACCGACCGTCTACGGCACCGGTCGTCGCCGGGGGGCCGCGACATGACCGAACTGCCCGTCACCGACTCCAGCAGGCCGGCGCCGGTCGCGCCGCGTCCCAGCATCTGGGCGATGTACCGCGCGATGGTCGGCATCGGGCTCGGCTGCGGACTCGCGATCGTGACCGTCTTCGAACTGACCAAGCCGATCATCGCCCGCAACCGGGCCGAGGCCCTGCGGGCCGCGATCTTCCGCGTGCTCGAGGGCGGCCAGACCAGCCAGGCCTTCGTCCAGCAGCCCGACGGGTCGTTCGCCGTCGCCGACCAGGCCGCCGCCGGGGACGTCGTCCACGCCGCCTACGACGGCGACGGGAGGCTGCTCGGCATCGCGATCGAAGCCGCCGGGATGGGCTACCAGGACGTGATTCGCGTGCTCTACGGCTACTCGCCCGAGCGGGACGCGATCGTCGGCTTCTCGGTCCTCGAGAGCAAGGAAACCCCCGGCCTCGGCGACAAGATCGAAACCGACCCCGGCTTCCTGGCCAACTTCGAGGCCCTCGACACGACCCTGAACCCGGACGGCGACACGCTTCGCAACGCGATCGTCTTCCGCAAACAGGGCGAGAAACAGAACCCCTGGGAGGTCGACGGCATCACCGGTGCCACCATCTCCTCCCACGCCATCGCCGACCTGCTGAACGCCAGCGCGGCCCACTGGGTCCCGCGGATCGAAGCGCATCTGTCGGACTTCGAGCAAAGGAACTGACCGCCGTGCCAACCGCCCGCGACCGATCGCCGACCGACGAATTCGTCAAGGGACTCTGGAAGGAGAACCCGGTCTTCGTCCAGGTGCTGGGCATGTGCCCCGCGCTGGCCGTCTCCAACACGGCCCTCAACGCGCTCTCGATGGGGCTCGCCACGCTCTTCGTCCTGCTGATGTCCAACATCGTCGTCTCGTCCCTGCGGCGCTTCATCCCCAGACAGGTCCGCATCGCCAGCTACATCCTGATCATCGCCACCTTCGTCACCATCGTCGATTACCTGATCCAGGCCATCAGCCTCGACCTGCACAAGGCCCTCGGCGCCTTCATCTCGCTGATCGTCGTCAACTGCCTGATCCTCGGACGGGCCGAAGCCTTCGCCAGCAAGAACACCATCGGCCGCTCGATCCTCGACGCGCTCGGCATGGGAATGGGCTTCGTCTTCGCCCTGTTCTGCCTCGGCGCCGTCCGCGAAGTGTTCGGCGCCGGCAGCTTCTTCGGCCTGCGGCTCTTCCCCGACGGGTTCCAGGCCTGGGTCATCATGATCCTCCCCAGCGGCGGCTTCTTCACGCTCGCCGCCTGGCTGCTGCTGTTCAGTTGGCTGAAGAACCGCAAGGCCGCCCGCGCGGCCGCCGCCGCACAACCCGCGGGAGGCCTGCGATGAGCAACGAACCGCTCTGGACCGTCTTCATCAACGCCTGCCTGATCAACAACTTCGTGCTGGCGTACTTCCTCGGACTGTGCCCGTTCCTCGGCGTCTCCGGAAAACTCGCCACCGCCGGGCGGATGGGCCTGGCCGTCATGTTCGTCATGCTGGTCAGTTCGCTCTGCGCCCTCGGCCTGAACGCCGCCCTGATCGCCATCGGGGCAGAGTACCTGCGACTGATCGCGTTCATCGCCGTCATCGCCAGCACCGTCCAGCTTGTCGAGATGTTCATCAAGAAGGTCAGCCCCGCGCTGTTCGCCGCCCTCGGCATCTTCCTGCCGCTGATCACCACCAACTGCGCGATCCTCGGCCTGGCCCTCTTCCAGACCAACAAGGGCTACGGACTCGCCCAGTGCACCGTCTACGCCCTCGGGGCCGGTGCCGGGTTCACCCTCGCGCTCGTCCTGATGGCCGGCCTCCGCGAACGCCTCGAACTCTCGGACGTCTCGGATGTCGTCAAGGGCGCCGCCCTGACGCTCTTCCTGGCCGGCCTGCTGTCCGTCTCGTTCATGGGATTCGCCGGACTCGGCGGCTGACTGCTCGGAGAAAACGCCATGCTGCTCACGCACCTGCTCGCCCTGCTGCTGCTGCCGGCCATCCTGGTGGCCTGGGTGGCGGTGCAGACGGCCTGGCGTCGCGCGTTTTGTGAATACGGAACCGACCCCGATGCCCTCGCCCTGCGGCGGGGCGCGGGACGCTGTTGTGGCTGCCTGAGCCCGGCCTGTCGCCGACGCTCGTCCGCCCCAGCCGAGGAACAGGAGTGTCAATCATGACGCAGGCACGCACCCGACTGGCCGACTACGACACCGCTCAGACCTACACCGCGACCGTCGTCGCCAGCGAGCGT
This sequence comes from Phycisphaerae bacterium, assembly GCA_030428945.1. Classification (GTDB taxonomy): domain Bacteria; phylum Planctomycetota; class Phycisphaerae; order UBA1845; family Fen-1342; genus JAUIEC01. The sequence goes on from JAUIEC010000009.1 coordinate 210,929, forward strand.
ATCACCGCCGACACCGCCGACGCCGAGGTCCGCGAACTCGTCCTCGATGTCGATCGCCCCGACTTCCCCTACAAGCTCGGCCAGTCCATCGGCGTCCTCGCACCCGGCCAGGCCGCCTTCGGACAGGAGCACCACTTCCGCCTCTACAGCGTCGCCGACCTGCCCGAACTCGGACCGGCCGGCCGCCCGCGGATCAAGATCTGCGTCCGCCGCTGCTCGTACATCGATCACCACAGCGGTGAAGAGTACCCCGGCATCGCCAGCAACTACCTCTGCGATCTGCGCCCGGATGACACGCTGCAACTCGCCGGCCCGTACGGACTCGCCTTCGAACCGCCCCCCGAGAACGCCGCCAACATCATCCTGATCGGCACCGGCACCGGCATCGCGCCGTTCCGCGCTTTCGTCAAGCACCTCTACGCCGAGTGCCGCGAGAAGGTCGGGCGCCTCTGGCTGTTCTACGGCGCCCGCAGCGGACTCGAACTGCTCTACATGAACGACCACCGCAACGACTTCACCCAGTACTACGACGAGGCCACCTTCGAAGCCTTCACCGCGCTCAGCCCGCGACCCAACTGGGCCGATCCGATCGGCTGGGACCAGGCCATCGCCGAACGCGGCGAAGAACTCTGGAACCTGCTCGCCGACATCAGGACTTACGTCTACGTCGCCGGACTCGAACCGATGCGCGACGAACTCGACAAGATCTTCTCCACCCTCGCCGGACACCCCGACCGCTGGCAACGCCGCAAGGCCGAACTGATGGCCGGCGGCCGCTGGGTCGAACTGCTCTACTGAACCCCCGAGGGGAAGTGGAGACGTGAAGGCGTGAAAGGGTGAAAGAGGCCCGACCAGGCGGTGGGCAAGTCCCGGCTGGCCCGGGTCACGCTGCGCCCGGGCCACCCGCGCTCCCTGTAGCGAGCGCAGCGGGCGATCAGCTCACCCGTTCAACGAACCAGTACGCGCCGGTCAGCGCGATCGCGATCGAGCCCGGAATGACGAACGCGCTGCGGTACCACGAGCGGTTGCGGAACCAGCCGATGGCCGCGAACGCCAGCGCGACCACGGTCAACTGACCCATCTCGACGCCGATGTTGAAGCCGACCAGCGCCTCGCCGAAACGGTCCGCCGGCAGGCCCAGTTCCGACAGCACCCCCGCGAACCCCAGCCCGTGCAGCAGCCCGAACGCGAAAACCAGGGCCGGCCGCCACGGCTGCATCCGCGTGGTCAGCAGGTTCTCGATCGCCACGTAGACGATCGACGCGGCAATCAGCGGCTCGACGATCCCGGCCGGCAACTGCACGTATCCGCTGGCGGCCAGCCCGAGCGTCAGCGTGTGCGCCAGCGTGAACATCGTGATCTGCCAGAGCAGCGGACGCAGCTTCGTGCTCAGCAGGTACAGCCCGAGCACGAACAGAATGTGGTCCAGACCCTTCGGCAGGATGTGCGTGAAACCAAGCAACTGGTACTGCCCGAACGTCACCCCCGGCACCAGCCCCTGCGGCCCGCCCCGCGCGGGCTGCGTGGCCGCGACGCCTGCTTCCGCCTCGCGCGCGGACTCGTCTTCCAGCGCGAAAGGCGGACTGTCGCTGCCGGGAATCAGCAGGTGCTCGGCCAGGCGGCCGCTGCGCTCCTCGAAGATCTTCAGTTCGATCGCGTTGAACGAGCGCGAGGCCCCGAAGGTCAGTTCGCGCGTCCCCGGCGGAATGCGGCCGGTCAGCCGCGCGGTCGGGCCGAGGACCGTCGGCAGCCCGTCGGAAGGGGGCGGCAGGGGGTGTTCGTATTCCGGAAAGCTGACCACCGGGATCGTCTTCTCGCCGTCCAGTCGCAGCCGGACCCGCTTCTGCAGCAGGCTCTCGAGGTCGGCCAGCACCGCCTGCATCTCGCTGGGAGGCAACTGCTGAAGCAGGCCGGCCGTTTCGATCGGCGAAGTCGTGGCCGAGACCCCCAGCGCGAGCGCATCCAGGTGGACGTGCATGTCGACCAGGAAGCTCTCGTCCGCTTTGACGATTACGGTCGCGCGGGTGATCGAGAAGTCGTGGGCCCGCGCATCGGCGACCATCAGCAGCGATGCGGCGCCCGCGACGACAGCGGCGGCAAGGTCGGGGATTCGCACGGGGACTGCTCCGACGATCACGGGCGGTTCGGCGGCGGTGGAATGAAGAACGGGGTGGACCGTCCGGTCGACGATTCCACCCCGGAGTGCCTCGCCAGGGACTCGAACCCCGAACCCGCTGGTTAAGAGCCAGCTGCTCTGCCAATTGAGCTAGCGAGGCCTCGGACCGCAGACCCTGCCTGCAGCCGAAGCGCGATATTGTACGCCGTTCAGGGCCCCTGGCAAGCGCACGGATGCAGTTTTGTTATCGGCCTCGACGTTGCGGGGTAAATGCGGCCATCGAATTGACGCCGCCGGCGGTTGCGAGCCTACAATGAGACATCGCGGACGTTCCGTGTCCGCCTGCGAGGACTAGCTTTGCAACCGGGTTTCGCGGCCACTGCTGTGCTCGCGCTCTGCGCGCTGGGACTCGGCCCGGCGCACGCCAACCACAAGGTGTCCACCGCCCGGCCGCAGCAGCCGAACATCATCCTGATTCTCGCAGACGACCTCGGGCCGGACATGGTCGGGGCCTACGAATCGATCCTGCTCGACGAGCGGCGGGTGCTGGAACCGGGCTGCGCGGATGATCCGGACTGTCGGCCGGACCCGCCGTGCACGCCGACCCTCGACGCCCTGGCCGCCCGCGGGATGCTGTTCACCCGCTGCTGGTCGAATCCGTTCTGCTCGCCGACGCGGGCCCAGATCATGACCGGCCAGCATTCCTTCCGAAACGGAATCGGGCGGCTGACGACCGCCCAGACCCTGCGGTTCACGACCCCGCCGCTGGCGTGGCGACTGGGCGACGCCGGCTATGTCTCGGCCGCCCTCGGCAAGTGGCACCTGCAGGAGGCCTCGCTCGACTACGACTGGAACCAGGTGACGCGGCGCGAGTACCTGGCGGCGGCCGAAAACGAGCGCTGCCCCGGCCGGGCCGAATACGTCGGCGGGGGATTCGACTATCGCCTGGGCAGCGCCGCGAACCTGCAGCAGATCTTCACGCAGGCCGAGGACGGCGGCACCTACACCGAGTGGGAGAAGAACTTCAACGGCATTCCGATGATGGGTTACTGCCGCTACGCCACGCTGGACACGATCGACGATGCGCTGGCGATGCTGGACCCGGCCGTCCCGCTGCGGTGCGCCGTGCCGGGTCGGCTTCCGTGTCTCGGCCCGCAAAGCCCGCCGCTGTGTGATGACTTCGACCTGGTGGCGACCGGCGCGCCGTGGTTCCTGTACCTCGCCCTGAACGCGCCGCACAGTCCGTTCCATCGACCCAACCCGGACTTCTGCCCGAGCGAGAACGACCCCGAATGTTACGTCTGCGACGACCCGCTCCAGCCCGATTTCAACCAGGACCAGTTGATCCGGCACATGACCGAGGTGATGGACGCCCAACTGGCCCGCCTGCTCGCGGTCGTGGACCTCAGCACGACCTACGTGATCTTCATCGGCGACAACGGGACCGCCACCGAGGCGATCGCGCCGCAGGCCCGCTATCGTCCGGACCTGGTCGATCCGTGCGCCGCCTCGCGCGGCAAGGGATCGCTCTACGAGGGCGGACTGCGGGTGCCGCTGATCATCGCCGGCCCGGGCATCGCGCCCGGGAGTCGCTGCGACCAGTTGGTCTCGACCGTCGACCTGCTGGCGACCCTCTGCGAACTCGCCGGGGCCGACGGCACCGCCGACGATTCGGTCTCGTTCGCTTCGTACCTGTCCGATCCCGACGCGCCGCCCGTCCGGGCCAACCTGCTGGCCGAACGGTTCAACGGCAACTTCGACGCCGTCTGCGAGTCGTTCCCGCCGCAGCAGCGCTACACGCGGGCCCTCCGGAACGACCGCTACAAGCTGATTCGCACGCAGACCGCGCCCCGCGCGGACTGCCCGGGCGTGGACCAGGTCGAGTTGTACGACCTGACGCTCGATCCGTTCGAGGAACACAACCTGCTCCGGAACCCCGAATCGCTCAGCGATCCGCAGGTCGCCCCGCCGGCCACCTCGCGCGATTACTGCGCGCTGCGCTGCGCGATGATCCGGACCGGCGTCGATCAGTCGGCCGCCGACGACCTGTGCGACTGCTGTATCGGGCTGGACGAACTGGCCGGAGTGCTGGCCCAGTTCGGCTGCCGGCCGGTCGACTCCGCCTGCACGACCTGCAGTGCGGACATCGACGCGGACTGCGACGTGGACATGGATGACCTGATGTTCGTGCTGGAGCGGTTCGGTCGCTGCGACTGACCGTCCTCCGCGTGAAGGAGCACCGCGCGTGCAACAACGCCTGCTGATTCCCTTCCTGCTGCTGGTCGCGACCACGGCCTGCGCTCAGCCGCATCCGGTCGGCGACGTACCGGGGCAGGACTACCGCCGCCGTCCGAACCTGCTGCTGATCGTCCTCGACGACATGGGGCCGGACCTGCTGGGGGCCTACCGCAAGTTGCTGCTCGAGGAACGCGACAAGCACTTCCCGGGCTGTGCCGAGGATCCGGACTGCAACCCGGTGCCGGCCTGGACGCCGAACCTCGATGCGCTCGCGGCCGAGGGCATGCTGTTTTCCCGCTGCTGGGCGAACCCGGTCTGTTCGCCGACGCGGGCCCAGATCATGACCGGCGCGCACGGGTTCCGGAACGGGCTCGGCAGCGTGATCTCGCTGAAGCGGAACGTCATCGACGCCCGCTTCGGACGGGCCCCGCTGGCCTGGCACCTGGGGGCGGCCGGGTACCGCTCGGCCGCGGTCGGCAAGTGGCACCTGCAGTCGAACCTGCGGAACTACCGCTGGCAACTGCCGACCAGCCGCCTGCTGCTGACGCCGCAGGACAATCACCGTTGTGCCGCGACCGAATACGTCGGCGGAGGGTTCGACTACCGGGCCGGCAGTCCGGGCAATCTTCGCAGTGACGGCGACCCGACCGACGTGCACGACTACTTCAACTGGATCAAGAACTGCAACGGCCTTCCAAGTGAAAGCGGCACCTACGCCACCACCGACTCCGTCGATGAGGCCATCGCGCTGCTCGATCCGGGGCAGGCCGTGCCGTGTGCGACGGCCACCGACCCGAACGGCGACCCGAACCATCACGGCGCGGACTTCGACCTGGTCCGCGAGGGTCGCCCCTGGTTCCTGTACCTGGCGTTCAACGGCGCCCACGGCCCCTGGCATTACCCGCCGCCGGAACTGTGTCCCTACCCGGCCGGCAGCGACAGTGCTTCGTGGGCCTTCTGTGACGATCCGCGGCCGGTGCCGGGCGATCCGTTCGTGCAGGTCCGGCAGATGGTTGAGGCGCTGGACATGGAACTGGGACGTCTGCTGGAAGTGGTGGACCTGCGTGAGACCTACGTGATCGTGGTCGGCGACAACGGGACCTCGAACGAGGTGCTGTCGACCCGCAGCCGTTTCCCGCCGCCGGACTGCCTGGACCAGCGTGGCAAGGGCTCGCTGTACGACAGTGGCGTGCGGGTGCCGTTGCTGGTGGCCGGCCCTGGCGTGCCCGCCGGTACGCGTTGCGATGCGCTGGTCAGCGCCGTGGATCTGTTCGCGACGCTGTCGGAACTGGCGGGCGTGCCGTCCACGGCGCCGGACTCGGTGTCACTGGTGCCGTACCTGCGCGACCCGGAGCACCCGCCGCTGCGTCCGACGGTCTACGCCGAGCGGTTCCGCGACAACTTCGACCCGATCTGCCAGAGCTTTCCGACGCAGGCCCGATACCTGCGGGCCCTGGCCAACGATCGTTTCAAGCTGATCCGCGTCCAGCACGCCGAACCGGGGTGCCTGCCGGTCAACCGACTGGAACTGTACGAGGTCGGCAACGATCCGTTCGAGGAACGCAACCTGCTGTTCCACCCCGACAAGATCGACGATCCCTTCGTGCTCGCCCCGGCCAGCGACGAGGACTACTGCGCGCTGCGCTGCGAGATGATCCGGATGGGCGTCGACAAGGAAGCCCCCGGCGAGTCGTGCAACTGCTGCGTCGGCCTCGACGACCTCGCCCGGGCCCTCAGCCAGCTCGGCTGCATCGACGATTGCGAAGCCTGCACCGGCGACCGCGACGGCGACTGCGACGTCGACCTCGCCGACCTCGCCTACGTCCTCAGCAACTACGGGTCGTGCGAGTGAGCGCAAGCGAGGGAACGAGGGAGCAACGGAGCAAGCGAGCAAGGGGCCGGGTGCCCCATCCGGGTGCCCCATCCTTAAGCGAGCGCAGCGAGCGGAAGGGTGGGGGACTGCGTGCTGACTACGGCGCGGTGCGCAACCCCCGTGTCGAACCCCTTGCCACGCGTCCACTGCTGCTCGTTCCGAGGTCGAGATCAAGGGATCGGGACGCACTCCGCCGACGGACCAGACCCCATCCGCCTGCAGGGTGCGTCATCGATGCGGCCGACCGCGATCACGGTAACGCGCGCGCATCAGGCGTCGATGCCGCACCGCGTGGCCAAACAAGCCGAGAACCCCCAAGCGCAGCTTCCGCGACCCTCTGCCCTCGCTCCCTGACCAATTACGGTTCCGACTTGGCATCGCGGCGCTGGGCCCGCGTCGGGAGGCGTTCGAGACGGGCCTTCATCCGGTCGAACAGGCGGTCCTTGTCACGTTGCACCTGGGCCTGGGCCTCCTTCAGCCGGGCCTGGGCGCGGGCGTCGTCAGGGTCGGCCGACGAGAGCCGCGTCAGTCGCTTCGCGGTCGTGTCGGCCCGCTTGCGGGCGTCCTGGTAGAACAGCCACGCCTTCTGCTGCTGGTCATCGTTCAGGCCGTACCGCGCGATGAACGCGCGAACGTAGCGGGCCCACTCATCATCCGGGGCCGCCTTCGTCCCCTTGCCGGTCTTGGCATCGCGCTTTGCGTCCGGCGGGGGCATCTCCGGGTCGGAGGCCGGGGCGGCCCCACCCTCCGCCTGCGACTCACGCTGCTGCTGCTCGGCCTTGCGGCGACGCTCGAGGCGGGCCTGCTCGGCCGGTGATAGCCGTCCTTCTTCACCGCTGGCTTTCGCACCGCCCTGGCCGCCCGTGGCGGATATCTCCTCGTCGTCGAGGCCGACACCGTCGGGGTTCTGGATCGGATCGTGGTCCAGGCCCCAGTCACTCGCCTTCCATTCGCCCCGCTTCCAGCCCTCGGCCATCTGCTCAAGGCTGTCCATCCGACGGTTGGCCGCGTCGATGTCGGCCTGCACCAGTTCGCGCTGCTCGGGATCGAGCACATCCATGAACTGCGTGGCCATCGTCTCGAAACTCCTGCGCGAATCGCGAAAGACGGGCTCAGCCAGTTCGGTCCAGCGGGCGACCTGTTCGGGTTCGAAGGGCTGGCCGGCCACGCGCGTCTGGATCGCCTCCATCGCGTATTCCATGATCCGCCCGGAGTGCTTGCGGAACAGCTTGAAGTTTTGCTCGAAGACCAGCCGCTGCAGCATGGCTTCCTGCGATTCGTCCAGCAGGTAGCGGTCGCCCACCACCGCGAAGACCGTGTCGAGCCGCTCGCGGACTTCCCACGGCGGAATCTGCTCGACCTCGCGCAGCAGTTCCAGCGAGAACAGGTCCGGTTCGCTGTCCCAGCCGTTCTGGTCGTAGATCCGCTCCACCGCGTTGATCTGGTACTGGTAGTGCGTTTCCCAGTCGTCAAACTGCCGGAGACCGTCGATCATCTGCGAAGCCTGCCGCCGCAGGCGGTCCAACGTGCTCTCCTCGCGGTCTTCCTCGACGGCCACCTGTCCGGCCACGGTGCCCGACACGAGGCCCAACAAAACGCTCAGCCAGATCTTTCGACGCACAGAGAATCTCCCGGCGGGTCCGCTTGCCCCCACGCGGCCCGCAACCTGTGTATCGTCCGATTATACGCGAAACATGGGTGTCAGACGCACCGGACGGTGGCCCGATCGTCCCCGCGGGGCAGAATCTGCCGGGCCCGGGGTCCGCTGCGGACAGGCGGGCTTTCCGCTACCCTGCCGTTCGAACCAGACGGGAGGCCCGACCATGAGCGCGATTCGCGTCGCCGTCCTGCGGGCGGCCGGTACGAACTGTGACCAGGAGACCCTGCACGCCTGGACCCTGGCCGGGGCGCGGGCGGACCTGCTGCATCTCGAGGCCGCGATCGCATCGCCGGATCGACTGGACCCGTACGCGATCCTGACGCTGCCCGGCGGGTTCTCGTTCGGAGACGACATCGCGGCCGGGCGGATCTTCGCGGCCAGGCTCGGGCGGCATCTGCGGGACCGCATGCTGGCGGCGATCGACGCCGAGCGGCTGATCTTCGGAATCTGCAACGGTTTCCAGATCCTGGTCAAGACGGGCCTGCTGCCGGACGTGCTGCGCGGGCGGACCTGGTCCGAGGCGGGCGGCTGCACCGTGACCTTCAACGAGCAGGGCGGGTACCTGGACCGCTGGGTGACGCTCGAGGCCGATCGGGAAACGCCCTGCGCGTTCCTCGAACCGGGTCGGACCTACGAGTTGCCGATCGCCCACGGCGAGGGACGCGTCGTCTTCTCCGACGCGGAGACGCTGGAACGCGTGCGTGGACAGCACCTCGACGCGCTTCGTTACGCCGTACCGGTGGCGGCCGGGAGCGCCGGCGGCGATCTGCCGGCCAATCCCAACGGCAGCGTCGGTGACATTGCCGGCCTGTGCGATGCGACCGGGCGGGTGTTCGGGCTGATGCCGCACCCGGAACGGTTCGTCGACCCGACACAGCATCCCTGCTGGACCAGTCGCCCCGGCCGCGGCGAGGGCGACGGCCTGGCGATGTTCCGCGCGGCCGTGGAGCGCTTCCGCTAGGAGCGCCTGGCCTGCTCAGGCGGTGCCCCCGACAGGTGCGTCACGTGCGGCGGGCGCCCCGGCCGGGCGTTGTCCGGTCAGGACCAGTGCCGTGGGGTGAAGGCGTCGCGGACGTGGCGGATGGTGGGGGCCTCCGCGTCGTTCAGCAGAACGATGATCGCGTCAAAGCGGCAGGCCGCGTCTTCGCGCCGCGCGTTGCGGACGTAGGCCCGCGCCGCCCGCGTCAGGCGGTCGAGCTTGGTGCGGGTGATGCGTTCGGCCGGATCGTGACGGGCGGAACCGGTCGTCTTGACCTCGACGAAGACGAGCGTGCCGGCATCTTCGGCGACCAGGTCCAGTTCGCCCCCGCGCACCCGGAACCGTCGCGCGAGAATCCGCATGCCGAGGCGGCGCAGATGCCGCTCGGCCAGTCGCTCGCCCCGCAGGCCGGTGTCGTCGGCCGGTTTGCGTCGGAACGGCCACATCGGTGGACTCTCCGGGGGGGGGGCGAGGAGCGGCGGACCCGCGACATCAAAAAAAACAACGGCTGACGAATCCGCGCGGGACTCGTCAGCCGGGAAGTACTTTCGATACGGGTTGAGGGTTACGGGGTCGTGGCCATCTCCTGCTTGGCGGCCGCCGAGGCGTCGTTGGCGGCGGCCACGGCGCGGCTCTTGGCGGAGCGCATTTCGGCCGCGGCCCGGCGGGCTTCGGCGGAGATGCGGCGTTCGCGGAGCTTGCGGGCCTTGCCGACGCGGTCGCGCAGGTAGTAGAGCTTGCAGCGACGGACCTTGCCGCTCCGCTTGGTCTTGATCGCGACGATCTTGGGGGAGTGGATCGGGAAGATCCGCTCGACACCCTGGTCGCCGATCAGGCGGCGGACGGTGAACATCTCGTCGAGGCCGCCACCCTTGCGGGAGATGACGGTTCCTTCGAAGTCCTGCAGGCGTTCCTTGTTGCCTTCCACGATCCGGAGCGTGATCACCACCGTATCGCCGATATCAAAGTGCAGTTCCTCGGCACGCTGGTGTTTCTGCTGCACCACATCGAACAGCGGGTTCCGCATGGGAGTACTCCTTTTCGCGCCCCCGGGTCGCCCGGGGGGACCTTGACAGGTCAGGCCCAACGATTCTCAAGCAAAACGCAGTCACGTGGTCCGTCGCTGCCATCCAGCAGGTCGGGGCGGCGGTCCTCCGTGCGGCGGCGGGCCTGGGCCTGTCGCCACGCGTCGATCTCGGCGTGATTGCCCGAAAGCAGCACGTCCGGAACCGCCTGGCCGCGAAACTCGCGCGGCCGGGTGTACTGCGGGAATTCCAGTGTGCTTTCCTGGAACGATTCGCCCGCGGCGGCGTCTTCGTGCCCGAGGGCGCCGGGGAGCAGGCGGACGACGGCATCGATCAGGGCCAGGGCCGGGATCTCGCCGCCGGTCAGAACGAAGTCGCCGAGGCTGACTTCTTCGGGCTCGAGCAGGTCGACGATCCGCTCGTCGAACCCCTCGTAGTGCCCACATATCAAAAGCAGCCGCTCGCACTGGGCGAAGCGGCTGGCAAGTTGCTGGTCGAAGACGCGTCCCTGCGGGGTAAACAGGACGCGGCGGGCCGGACGGGGATCGAGGGCTTCGATCGCGGTCACGGCGTCGCAGACGGGCTGGCACGAAAGCACCATCCCGGGGCCGCCGCCGAACGGGCGGTCGTCTACTTTGTGATGGGGGTCGAGGGAATAGTCGCGAAGCTGGTGCGGGACGATCTCGGCCAGGCCGGCATTCTGCGCACGACCGAGGATGCTAGCCGTGGTGTACGGCGAGATTACCTCGGGGAACAGCGTCAGAACATCGAACCGCATCGTATCGACCTGCCATCAGGACCTGCCGTGGTTAGAGGATTCCGTGTCGCTTGAGCAGATGCCGCACCGTGTCGGTCGGGAGCGCCCCGTTGTCCAGCCAGTGCTTGATCCGTTCGGCGTTCAGGCTCACCTGCTTGTCGGCGTCCTTGTTGACCGGGTCATAGGTCCCCAGTTCCTCCAGGACGCGCCCGTCGCGCGGGGACCGGGCATCCATCGCGTTGATGCGAAAATACGCTCGGTTCTTTCGTCCCATCCGCTTGAGCCGCAGTCGTACAGCCACGCGAAACCTCCGTGCCTTCCGCCCCGACAATCAAGTCTCAGGTCAGCCGACCCGGGGCGACAGTCGTCCCGGAGGCTCGGGGCAGAGCCCGGTAGTATAGGTTCATTCAGGGCGGGTGCCAATCCCGAAGCGGCAAAAAGGAGAGCCGGAACCGGGCCCGGGCGGCCGGAATCAGGGCCGGACCACATGAAAAACGCCCGGCAGCGGGGGGCTGCCGGGCGCTGTGGATGCTCGCACGAGGCCGTCAGGCCCCGGAACTCCGCGGCCTCAGACCGGCTGGGTGGCCGGCCGAAGGCTGCGGATCAGGTCGTTGGCCGCCACCGGGACGCTGCCCTGCGGCGCCCAGCCGATCCCGCGGAGGCTGCTGTTGTCACCGCAGTAGCAGGCCACCGCCGGGGTCTCATCCGGCGGGGTGGCCGTCACCGAGACCGACGCGCCGCTGGCCCGGATCAGCTCGTTGCAGATCTCGCCGACCGTCAGCGTCGTGCCGGAACTGATGTTGTAGATCGCGTTCGGCTGGCCGTCCGTCATGATCCGCAGGTACGCGGCCGCCGCGTCCTGGACCGCCAGAACGTCCCGGCGGCAGTCCAGGTCCGGCCAGGCGATCGTGTCGCCCCGACCCGCGTCCCACTCGGCAACCTGCTCGGCGAAGGCCCCGAAGAACGACCCGGTCGGCAGGCCCTGCCCGAGAATCTGGAACGGGCGGGCGATGCTCAGGTTCAGGTGGTAGTTCGCGAAATAGGTTCCGGCGATCGACTCGGCCGCCAGTTTCAGCGAGCCGAACGGTGAGACCGGCTGCGGGTGGGCGTCCTCGCGGATCGGCTGGCCGGTATCACCGGCGTGCCCGTAGACCTCGCAACTGCTCGCGAGCACGATCCGGGCCCGCGGCGTGCTGCGGCGGACCGCATCGAGCACGTTGGCCCAGGCGGTGACGATCGACTGGTAGGCCGAGAGCGGATCGCTGCCGGCCCGATGGGGGAGCGACTCACCGGCGAGGTGGATGACCGCGTCGGGTTTGGTGCTGGCGATCACGCGGGCCACGTTGATGGCATCGCTGACGTCGCAGACGAGTGCTCGGCCGAACTTCTTCTCGAAGGCGAGCTTGCGGGCCCGGTTGCGGACGCCGCCGACGACGGAGAAGCCCTGGTCGAGCAGTTGCAGGACGACCTGTCGGCCGACAAAGCCTTCGGCCCCGGAAACGAAAACGGTCTTCACGTTCATCCTCCACGGGACAGTGCACACTGCCTCCAGATGTGCATCTGCGTGCCCTGGGTCGCGCACCCGGGCAACAGGGGTATCGACCAACGCGCCGGCCAAGTTGCGTAACGCGTCCGAAAACGGTGGGATAAGGGCAGTTGCGGGGGCGGGCGGTGGTTATCGGCGGACCGGGTGGCGGCTTGAGCCGGACCTGCCTGCTGGGGTATGCTTCGCCCCGCATGACTGCACGCAAACCGACCCCGCCGGGGCGGCCCGTCACCCGCCGCCGGCCGAGGAGCAAATTCAATGCCCGTCGATGAAATCCTGCTCGAAGCCGACGACCAGATGGAGAAGGCCCTGACCCACCTGCGGAACGAGTTCCGCGGCATCCGCACCGGCCGGGCCTCGACCGGCCTGGTCGAGGGCCTCAAGATCGAAGTCGAGTCGTACGGCTCGACGATGACGCTGAAGGAACTGGCCAACCTGGCGGTCGTCGAGGGCAACACCATCATGGTCAAGCCGTTCGACCCCTCCACCCTGAAGGACATCGAACGCGGGATCGAGAAGAGCGACATCGGGATCAATCCGCAGAACGACGGCAAGATGGTCCGCCTGCCGGTCCCGCCGTTGTCGACCGAACGCCGCAACCAGTTGATCGGCCGGATCAAGGACCTGACCGAAAAGCAGAAGGTCTCGATCCGCAACATCCGCCGCGATGCCAACAAGACCCTGCAGGCCGAGCAGAAGAGCAAGGTCATCACCGAAGACGACGTCAAGAGCGGCGAAAAGCAGGTCCAGGAACTGACCGACGGCTACATCAAACAGGTCGACACGCTGCTCGAAGACAAGAGCAAGGAAATCATGGAGGTCTGACTCCACGAAGGGAACAGGGAACAGGACCGCGTGCCCTGCCCGGCTGATTCTCTGACGCGCCCGACCGTTGACCTCGCGACTGGCCACAGTTCGGACATCATTTCTCCTTAAGCTTCTCCCTTTGGGGGCGTTTACTGCTCCTGTGGCGCCGGGGCGCGGGCGTACGCGTTGCGGTGGCCGGTCTGATGTGAGGGAGAACACGATGCAGAACCGAGTCCGCGCGAGTCTTGTGGCCGCGAGCCTGCTGCTGGTGCCGGCACCGTTGCTGGCCAGCGGGCTGACGCCGATCAGCCAGAACCGTTCGATCACCGCCCAGGCCGAGGCCTCCGGCAACGGTGGCGACATCCAGGACGACACCAGCGCCGCCCCCGACTTCAATCCGTTCAGCGACCTGGTCAGCGCCGGCGCGAACTGGAACGACCCCAACAACTCGGCCGATGCCAGCGCCTCGGCCACGCAGAACTCGCAGATCCTGCCGGCCGGCATCGTCGGTGACGGAACGGCCGACGCGAACGCATCGTCCTCCGGCCCGTTCGGCTCGGCCAACGCCTTTGGCGATTCGACGCTGCAGGTCACGTTCACCGTCGCGCAGACCTGCGCGTACACGCTCGATGCCGACCTGAACGGCTTCGTCTTTGACGGCATCGGGGACGGGGTGGCCGGCGTGCTGCTGCAGGACTCGATCGGCACGTTCCTGGTCTTCGACGAGGCGAACAACGACAGCCGCACAGTGGCCGCGACCGGCATCCTGACGCCCGGAACCTACACGATCAGCGCGTACGCCTTCGCCGGGGCGTTCGCCGACAACTTCTTCTTCTCGGGTTCGGGTACGGCCGGGTTCGAACTGGACTTCCAGTTGTCGCCGCCGTGCCTCGGCGTCGAGTTCGAATCGCAGCCGCTGGGCATGCAGTGGGGCGGCCCGGTCGGCAACGCGCCCGGCGATCTGATCTTCAGCGAGAACGGCATCGGCGTGCGGGTCGAGTTCTTCAACTTCGCGGCCGGCGGCGGCCTGTTCAACCTGGCGCAGATCGACTCGAGCTTCTCCGGGTTCGGCAGCAACCAGATCATGCGGACCAACAACATCAACCTGGGCTTTGACCTGTCGACGACGCCGAACTGCGGCGTCGAGATCGACGTGGCCGACCTCGGCGGGACCGAGAACCTGCAGGTCAACGGGGCGGCGCTGTTCGTCGGCAACCTGCCGGCCGCCCCGGCCGCGATCGCGCCGGGCGTGACGCTCAGCCTGCTCAACGTCGCGGCGATTCCGGGCGGCTACCAGGGCACGCTGCGCCTGGATGGCAACGTGACCAAGCTGGTACTGGGCGGCCAGGAATTCTGGGTCGACAACCTGTGCCCGATTCCGCCGTGTCCCGGCGACACGGACGGCGACAAGGACGTGGACGTCAGCGACCTGGCGACCGTGCTGGCCGAGTTCGGCCTGGTCGGTGGCGGCCTGGCGGGTGACGTCGACTTCGACGGTGACGTCGACCTGAGCGATCTGAGCCTGGTGCTGGCCAACTTCGGGCTGGTCTGCTGAGGACCCGGGCAGGGGAGTGAGGGTGCAGGGGGCTCGGAGTTCCGGAGGGGGCTCCGGGCCCTTCCCGCGCGCGGCGGTCAACGGCCTCGCGTTTTCGTTGCGGCACCTGGCCGCGCTGTCACGCGCCCAGCAGCCCGGCCAGGCAGGCGGTCATCCAGCAGGCCATCGCGCCACCCAGCATCGCCCGCAGACCAAGCTGCGCCAGTTCGCCGCGCCGCTCGGTGGCCATGCCGCCGATGCCGCCGATCTGGATCGCGATCGAACTGAAGTTGGCGAAGCCGCACAGGGCATAGACCGCCAGGTTCGCCGTCCGCGGGGAGATTGCCTCGTCGGCGATCAGCGAGCGCAGCGTGTCGTAGGCGATGAACTCGTTGGTCGCCATCGCCAGCCCCAGCACGCTGCCAAGCTGCCCGCAGTCCTCGCCGCGCGCCCCGATCAGCCACGCCACGCCGTAGAACACCCAGCCCAGCAGCATCTGCAATGACAGCGGCGTCGTCTCGGCCGCCAGCAGGCCCAGCTTGATCAGCCCCGTCGTCACGCCGCCGAGGGCGTAGTTGATCAACTCGATCAGCGCCAGGAACGCGATCAGCATCGCGGCCACGTTCAGCGCCAGCTTGAGACCGTCGGCCGCACCGGTCGCGGCCGCGTCGATCGTGTTCTTGTAGGCGCGTCCGGTTTCGAGTTTCGCGCCGGCGAGCGTTTCCGGTACCTGGCGTTCGGGCAGCAGGATTTTGGCGATCACGACGCCGGCCGGGGCGGAGATCAGCGACGCGGTCAGCAGGTGCCGGGCGAAGGCCGCCGTCTGCTCGCCATCCTGCAGGCCCAGCAGGGTCGCGTAGACGGCAATCAGGCTGCCCTGCACGGTCGCGAACCCGCCGATCATGATCGCGTTCAGTTCCGACCGCGTCGCGCCGGCCACGTAGGGCCGCACCAGCAGCGGGGCTTCGGTCTGGCCGAGGAAGACGTTGCCGGCCGCGGAGAGGCTTTCGGCTCCGCTGATGAACAGCGTCCGTCGCATGACCCAGGCCATGCTCATGACGATCCGCTGCAGGACCCCGAGGTGATAGCCGACGGCCGACAGGCTCGAGAAGACCACGATGGCCGGCAGGGCCTGCACCGCGAAGATGAAGCCCCACGACTGTTCGTCATCGACCAGCTTGCCGAAGACAAAGCCGCTGCCCTTGAGGGTCGCTTCGAAGACCACCAGCACGAGGCCGGCGAGACCGTCGAACAGGCCGACGCCCCAGTCGGTCCGCAGCAGGAACAGCGCCAGGCCGACCTGCAGCGCAAGCCCCCCGGCCACCGTCTTCCAGGGAAAGTTACGGCGGTCCCACGACATGACCCAGGCCAGGCCGAGCAGAACGACGATGCCGAGGGCGGCACGCAACTGGAATCCGGCGGGCGTGCCCGCGATCTCGGCCAGCGGCATCGGCTAGGCGCGGCCGTGCAGGTAATCCTGCATGAAAGCGATCGTGCTGAGCTGATCCTCGGCCTGGAAGGCCATGATGTCACCGGCGGAGAGCATTCCGATCAGGCGCTCGTCCTCGACCACCGGCAGGTGGCGGATGCGTCGCGACGTCATCAGGGCCTGGCACTCGGCCAGCTTGGTATCCCGCCGGCAGCAGGTCAGTGGGGCGGTCATCAGGTCGCCTACGTGGCTGGTGGCCGGGTCGCGGTCGGCGGCGACGACCCTCCGCAGGATGTCGCGCTCCGTGAAAATGCCGACGGGGGCCTGTCCGTTGGTGACGACGAGGGCACCGATGTGGCGTTCGTTCATGATCGCCGCCGCCTCACGGACGGTCGCGTCGGGTGAGATCGTGACGACCTCCCCGGACTTCTTCGTCAGGACGGATTCTGCGGTAGGCATAGCTGCATCTCCTGAAGACGTGATCCTCAGTCTACCGCCGCCGGCCCAGAACTTCAGCAATAATCTGCGTTTAGTGCCTGCGGAGGCAGGCAGGCCGCGAACCGGATACGGGAACCGGCCGCCGGAACCGGGCCCGGCTTGCTCACGTGTTTACGTGCTCAGGTGCCTACTTGCTCACGTGCTCACGTGCTTACTTGCTTACCTGCGTACTGCCCAGAATGTGAGCGTCGACGGCCTCGGCCCATTCTTCGAGCAGGTCGGCGAACTGTCGCCGCCGCATGGCCTGGCCGAGTTCCGGGTTCAGGGTGCCGGTCAGCCCGCTGTGCAGGGCCCGTTGTTCGCTGTGGCGCAGTTCGCGGAACGCGCGGGCGGTCGGGGACAGGGCGGCTTCGGCCAGCAGGCCGGCGATCCGCAGGTCGGGGACATCCGGGCGGTCCGCTTCGGGTTGTGGAACGCCCAGCAGGATGAAGACGAACTCGTGCCGGGTCAGTTCCAGTTCGGCGGCCAGGTCGATCGCGCCGAGCAGGGCGATCTGATCGGCCCGGTGCAGGCTGGCCAGCACGGGGAGCATGTCGGGGGCGACGCCGCGGCGGTGCAGCAGGTCGCGTCCACCCGGGCTGCCCAGCAGTCGGCCCCAGGCCCGCAGTCGTTCCGGCCGGAGGTGGATCGTTGCGTCGATCGAGAACGAATCGTGGGGGAGGGGTTCGTTCGTATGGCTGGCGACGGCGACGCGGCACAGCGGGACTTCCTGCCGCAGTCGGATTCCGGCGCCGAGATAGGCCGGGTGCGTGGAGGGGATCACGAGTGCGGCGAGTCGATCTCCGGGCGCCCGGCCGTGGCTGGCGGCGGCGCGGAGGGTCGGCGCGGTGACGGCGTAGTGCCAGAGGGTCGGGCCGAGCGGCGGCAGGAGGGCGGGCGGCAGGTGCGAGGCGATGTCGTGCAGCAGTCGGGCGCCGTACTCGCTGCCGGCCGCGGGGGTTCGGGCGGGGAAGGCGTCACCGCAGAGTCCGATGATGCGGGCGGGTACGCCGGTCAGGTCGGGGAGGAATTCGACGGTGCGTGGCGGGCCGAATGTTTCGGGTGTACCGGGCGGGCGGGTCTGCCAACTGATGCGGAGCAGGTCGGGGTCGACGCCGATGCGTGCGGTGCGCGGGTCGGCCTGTTCGGCGAGGGTCGGCCAGGCGCAGCCGCTGGGGAGATCCGGAAGGGGGGCGAGTTGTTCGGGGCGCAGGCCGGTGGTGGTTTCGGGCATCATGTCCGCATGGTAAGGCGCGGGGCCGGCGCGTGGGTGCGGGTCGCGTGGTTGCGGAGGGTGGCGGGCGGAAAATCTTTCGCGGAACGGGCGGGCGGTACAGGGCTTAGGCGCGCTTCAGGTGTTTACCCGCTACCGCGAATTCCGTCCGGCGCGCAGAATGCACTTCGGGTGGGGGGGACCCCGGGGCGGTACCGCGCACGGAAACTGGACGCGGACGACGACCGGACGACGAACGGACGACGAAGGGACGACGCAGAGACGACGAAGGGACGGCTGAACCGACCGACGGATGGACGGCGAAGGGACGACGAAACGGACGGCTGTCCCGACGAACGGCCGGCTGAACCGACCGACGGAAACGGACGGATTGTCCCGACGGACGGCCGGACGACGGACAGACGAACGAACCGACGGACGGGCGCGAAGAGAGCGACGGGCCGGGTCGTCGGGCCTCGAACCATGCCACCAGCCCGACCCCGAAATCGGACGCCGACGCGCTGCGCCGCGGTTTTGGCAGAAGACTTCCGCGCCAGGCGGTCGATAATATCCTGCAGGCTGCGTGCCCGGGCCGTCAGGAGGCTGTTGTGCTGCGTTCCTTCCCGAGAGAACTCGAAGAGCTCCGCAGGGTGATCGAGGACAAGGCCCGCGAAGAGGGGCTGGACTTCTACGAGACGATCTTCGAGATGGTCGACTTCGACCAGATCAACCAGATCGCGGCCTACGGCGGCTTCCCGACCCGCTACCCCCACTGGCGGTTCGGCATGGAGTACGAAAAGCTCAAGAAGCAGCACGCCTACGGGCTCGGCCGCATCTACGAGATGGTGATCAACAACGACCCGTGCTACGCGTACCTGCTGAACGACAACCAACTCGTCGACCAGAAGACCGTCATGGCCCACGTCTACGGGCACTGCGACTTCTTCAAGAACAACATCTGGTTCAGCAAGACCAACCGCAAGATGATGGACGGGATGGCCAACCACTCCACCCGCGTCTGGCGGCACATCGAGCGGCAGGGCTACGAGACGGTCGAGGCGTTCATCGACGTCTGCCTGTCACTCGAAAACCTGATCGACCCGCACCTGCCGTTCATGAAACGCAAGCCCGAACCGGCCCGGGCGGCCAGCGGCAGCGGCAGCAACGCCCACGGCGAGTCCGACCGGCGCGAACGCGATCGGAAACGCGACGACGCGATCGACCGCGACGTGACCCGCTACGCCGCCAAGCCCTACATGGAACGCTACATCAACCCGCCCGAGCAGTTGACCCGCGAACGCGATGCGGCCCGCGCTCGAGCCGCGGCCGACGCCGCCAGCTTCCCGCCGCGCCCCGACCGCGACGTGCTCGGCTTCCTGATGCAGCACGCGCCGCTGATGGACTGGCAGGCCGACATCCTCGACATCATCCGCAAGGAAGCCTACTACTTCGCCCCGCAGGGCCAGACCAAGATCATGAACGAGGGCTGGGCGACCTACTGGCACTCGCGGATGATGACCCGCTATCACCTGCGCGACGACGAACTGATCACCTACGCCGAACACCACGCCGGCACGCTGGCGACTTCGCCGGGACGCCTGAATCCCTACAAACTCGGCGTGGAACTGCTCCGCGACATCGAGGACCGCTGGAACCGCGGCCGGTTCGGCAAGGAATTCGACGAGTGCGCCGACATCGAGAAGCGCCGCAGTTGGAACACCGAGGCCAACCTCGGGCGCGAGAAGATCTTCGAGGTCCGGCGGGTCTTCAACGACGTGACCTTCATCGACGAGTTCCTGACGCCGGAGTTCGTCGACCGCTACGACCTGTACCACTACCGCCAGGACCCGACCACCGGCCGGATGGTCGTGGTCAGCCGCGACTTCGACCTGATCAAGCAGCGGATGCTGTTCATGCTGACCAATCACATGCAGCCGTACATCTACGTGACCGACGCGAACTACGCCAACCGCGGCGAACTGTACCTGGCCCACAAGCACATCGGGATGGACCTCGACATCAAGTTCGCCCACGTCTGCCTCCGGAACCTGCACACCATCTGGCAACGCCCCGTCCACCTCCAGGCCCGCATCGACGACGACATGATCCTGTTCACCTACGACGGCGAAACGCAGAAACAGACCAAGATCAAGGACGACACGCCCAAGCCCGCACATTCCGTCTGAAGAAGGGAGCGAGGGAGCCAGGGAGCGAGGGAGCTAGGAAGCGACGGAAGAGGAAGCGAGGGAAGAGGGAGCGAGGGAGCGAGGAAACCCGGGGCCGTGGGGGACTGCCCGGACTCACACAACCGGACGCTGGGACGTTCTGCACGACCCGTAGACTTGTAGGCGCCGTAGGGTGCGTCATCGACGCAGCAGCCCACGGGTCCATCCGACGCGGACACTCCAGGCGTCGATGCCGCACCGCGTGGCAGTTCCGTTGTTCGGTTGAATCAACCTGCGCCCGAAAAGACACTGCTCAAGAGCGGTGGCGCAGGGACGCGGCCATGCGGCCGTTACGAGCACCCGGTTCCGAAGCCCTGCAGCACCAGCGCCAGCGCCGTAGGGTGCGTCATCGACGCAGCAGCCCACGGGTCCATCCGACGCGGACACGCCAGGCGTCGATGCCGCACCGCGTGGCAATCCCGTTGTTCGGTTGAGTCAACCCGCGCCCGAAAAGACACGGCTCAGGAGCGGTGGCACAGGGACGCGGCCATGCGGCCGTTACGGGCACCCGGTTCCGAAGCCCTGCAGCACCAGCGCCAGGTCCGTCAGGTCCACACGCTGGTCGCCGTTGAAATCACCGCTCCACGGCGCGGCGCTCTGGCCGAAGTGCGCCAGCACCTGCCCCAGTTCGTACAACCCCACCATCCCGTCACCGTCCAGGTCCTCGGCGCACGGCGTGCACAGCAGGTCAAGCACCTGCAGGTCGTCGATCGCCGCCTCCACCCGCGAACCGGCCTCCCGGTCTGCCGCGATGAACCGCAACCGCACCGCTTCACTGCCCGGCAGCACCGCGTTCACCCGGCCGACGTGTCGCAGCCAGCCGCCGCCCGCGGCCGGATCGTCCGGCCGGATCCGTTCGAACAGCGTCCAGCTCGCGCCGTCGTCATTCGAAATCTGAACCGTGAAACGATCGTCCGCCGTCCCCGCCAGGCCACCACCCCCGTTGTGGAACCACCGCCAGTACGCCACCGCCGGCTCGTGCAGGCCGCGCAGGTCGAGCGACGGACTCACCAGCGTCGTCCGGCCGCCATCCACATCGTGGTCGTTCGGTGACGCCCCCGGTTGCGCCAGGCCCGTATGCCAGCAGTTGACGCCCGTCGCGCTGACATCGTCGGACGGTTCGGCCGGGGATCCGAGCGGATCCCCGTGCGCCCAGGCACCACTGGTCGCCGTGTCGTCGCCGTCGGCGTTGACGATCCAGCCCAGCGGCGATTCGGCCTGGTCCTGGAGGGTCACGACGCTTCGGCCCGCAACGTAGGTCGTGTAGACGCTGCCCGGGGCGCCGACCGGGCTGGTCGCGGTCGTGTCGTCCGTGCTGTCGATCGCGAGGTAATAGCTGACTTCCGCGTTGCACAGGTCGGCCGGCAGTTGCGCCTCGTATCGCCCGTCCGCACGCGGACTCATCGGCAGCGCGATGAATCCATCGCCGACGTCATAGTGCAGCACCGGCGGACCGGCCGGGGTGGCGCTGGGAACATTGCGGACGACCTCGGCCACAAGCGCGGTCCCGGGCTCGGCAAACTCCGGCAGGCGTCCTTCCGGAAGCGCGATCGACAGCGGGTAGTCCCGCAGCGACCAGACGAACAGGCCGCGTTCGCGATCGCTGCCGATGATCGTCCCGCTCGGGAAATACGGAAAGTTGCTCCACAGTCCGTTGAAGTTGTTGTCGTCATCGGCCGGATAGGTGTCGAAGTAGCCGATCTCGACCGGTTCGACCGGGTCGGTCGCGTCGAAGATCCGCAGGCCCGTGCGATAGTTGGCCTCGAAGATCAGCGTGCCGCGCGTGTACAGGTTGTGGTCGGTGGCCGTGCTGCCGTTCGTGAAGCGGCCTTCCGAGCGTGGCCGCGTCAGGTCGCTGACGTCGAAGACGTAGGTGCGCGTCTGCGCCCCGCCGCTCTCGTCGAGTTCATCACCGACGTACAGGTAGCGGCGATCGGGCGAAAGCCAGCACTGGTGCGCGTAGGCCTCGCCGTAATGGAACTCGCTGATGACCGTCACCGCCTGCGGGTCCGTCACGTCCAGGATCCGCATGCCCTGGCTGCCGACGCAGGCGAACATCACCTCGCGGCCGGCGAACGCGCCGTCGGTGTAGCTGACCACCTGCGCGTCGTGGATGTAGGTATCGGTCCACTCGCCGATCCGCACCGGACTGGCGGGATCGTCCAGCGAGTAAATGTAGGTTCCCCAGGCCGCTCCGCCGACCCGATACAGGCGCCCGCTGTCCGGGTTCAGCGCCACGTTGTGCGAGGCCCCGCCGAACCGCGATGTCTGCGTGACGATTCCCTGGTCAACCTCCCGCAGGTCGATGATCCGAATCCCCTGGCCACCCTCCGAAACGACGTACGCAAAGTCCCGATAGACCTTGATGTCGTGCCACAGGTTGACCGGCCCGGGCAGGGCGGCAATCACGACCGGGTTGCCCGGGTCGCTGATCTCCACCACCGAGGTCCCGTGCGATACGCCGATCAGCGCGTATTCCCGGCCGGTGGGCGACACGTAGCCCCAGCAGTCGTTGCCCGATACGGAACCGCTGAAGAGCGTTCCGAGCGGCAGCCACGCCTCGAGCGCGACCCGCGACGACTGGAACCCCTGCGACGCGGTCGGATCCTGCCCGCGGTGATAGCCGGGACCCTCGTACGGCTGCTGGATGTCCAGGATTTTCGGATCGTCCGGATGCGCAGACGCGGCACCGGCCAGGGCGAACGCGCCCAGCGCCAGCCGCAGCGGTCCACGCAACGCCGACCGTCCGATACCGCTCCTCATCCGGAGTCTCCCGTTGGGGGTGCAGACTCCAGACTATACCCGTCGTGGTCAGGCCGGCTCAATTCCCAAATGAAAATGCGGGTCCCCCGTTTCGGCGACACCGGTTTGAATCGTAGGTTTGTAGGCGGGAGGCTTACTGCTGTGCGGATGACCTGCGGATCCCCTGGCTTGCGCAACCGACGGGCGGCGTTCACGCTGGTCGAACTGGTGGTCACGGTCGTGATCATCGGACTGATCGCGTCGATGGCCATCCCGCGCCTCAGCCGCGGCGCCGCCGGCGCCTCCGGGGCCGCTCTCTCCTATGACCTGATGATCGTCCGCAACGCCATCAACCGCTACGCGGCCGAGCACGCCAACCAGTTCCCGCCGGCCGCGGACAGCGACCAGTTCCACGCGATGATGCTGGGGTACACCAGCATGGCCGGGCAGACCCGCGTGTCGCGCGACGCCGGGCACGCATTCGGACCGTACCTGCTGGAGGTTCCGGCCTGCTCGGTCGGTCCGAACGCGGGCGGCAACGAGGTGCACATCGACCCCGACAACAGCCCCCCGGAAGCGGACGGGGCGATCTCGGCCGCCTGGCTCTACAACCCCAACACCGGCGAGTTCTACGCCAACGACATCGAGCACGAGCAGCACGGCGTGCTGCTGACCGGAACCGGGTTCGACCAGCTCCTCGGCGGTCTGGGCGGCGCGGACCTCGGCGGCGATGCCGAAGGTGGCGACCTGCTCGGCGGCCTCGGCGGACTGGGCGGTCTCGGCGACCTGACGCCCTGACACCCGCGCCCGCGCGCCCGAGCTCTCCTGATCGTGTTATCATCCTGCGGGCGTGGCACGGTCCCGCGCCAACACCGCAGTCCCCGGCGCGGACGCAACCGTGGATCCCACCCAGTTCCCGTACTACCCGATCAACGATTTCGGCCCGGTCATGAAGGGGCTCGCGATCGGCGGGCTCGGCATCTTTCACGTCTTCCTGGCCCAGTTCGCCATCGGCGGCGGCCTGCTGCTGTGCCTGTTCCAGTGGCTGGCGATGACCGGCCGCGAACCGGCCGCCCGACTGTTCATCGACGGCTACTTCAAGTTCCTGGTGCTGCTGAGCTTCGTCACCGGGGCACTGACCGGCGTCGGCATGTGGTTCACCGCCATCCAGGTCAGCCCGGAGACGATCGGCCTGATGGTCGGCGAGTTCCACTGGATCTGGGCGATCGAGTGGACCTTCTTCGCCGTCGAAGTCATCGCCGGCTACGCCTTCTACCGCTACGGCCACGACCTGCGAGACGCCGCCCGCCTGCAACTGCTGGCGATCTACTCGCTGGCCGCCTGGTTCAGCCTGTTCTGGATCAACGGGATCCTCGCCTGGCAGTTGACCCCCGGCGACTGGGCGGTCGACGGCGGCGTGTGGAGCGGCTTCTTCAACCCCAGCTTCTGGCCGTCGCTGCTGTTTCGCACCGCCGCCAGCATGGCGATCGCCGGCCTGGTCGCCTGCGTCGTGATCAACGCGATGGGCAGCCTCGACTACGCCATGCGGCGCCGCCTGATCCATCGCGCGGCCTGGCTGATGGCGCCGATGGTCGCCATGCCGGTCTTCGGCGCGTGGTTCCTGGCCGTCATTCCCGATGACAGCCGGTCCTGGGCGACCGGCGGAAGCATCGCCATGACCATGTTCCTGACCGCGGCGGTCGGCGCCTCGGTCCTGATCGGCGGCTATGCCCTCGTCGGCCTGCTGCGCCAGCGACTCTACATCAACGGCGCCACCGCCACGCTGCTGGTCGTGCTCGCGTTCGTCGCCTCGGCCGGCGGCGAGTTCGTTCGCGAAGGCGTCCGCAAACCCTACACCGTCCGCGGCGCGCTGTACTCGAATTCGATCACCCCCGAACTGGTCGCCACCTTCAGGGAGGTCGGCAGCGTCACCCACGACCCGTACCCGCTTCGCGATGCCGACGCCTACCCGACCGACCAGTTGCGGCTCGGCCGGCTCGTCTACCGCCGCCAGTGCAGCGTCTGCCACTCGGTCTCGGGCGCCAACGGCCTGACACACCTGACCGGCTCGTGGACCACCGACCAGATGCGCTTCAACATCAGCCACCTGCAGCACACCAAGCCGTTCATGCCGCCGTTCGCCGGCACGCCCGCAGAACTCGAAGCCCTCGTCCAGTGGATCGCCTGGGAGAACGCCGCCCGCCCGGCCGACTGGACCGACAGCGACACGTCGGCCCTCGACGCCCGCCTGCGCGAACTGCTCGCCGACGCGGGAACCCGGCCCGGCGACTTCGAACGGCATCGCGCGGAGCAGCCCTGAAATGGACACACCCTTTCCCTTCGGCTTCCCGGCCCCGACCGCCTTCTACCTGGTGCTCTTCGTCGTCACGCTGATCGTGCACGTCGTGCTGATGAACTACGTGCTGGCCGGCACCGCCGTGCTGGCCGTGTCGGGATTGCGCGGCGGACTGGCCCGTCCGAACCCGCTGGCCGGGATCCTCGGCGACTGGCTGCCGTTCGCCCTGAGCGGCGCCATCACGGCCGCGATCGCGCCGCTGCTGTTCGTCCAGATCCTCTACCGCCAGCCGTTCTATACCGCCAACCTGCTGCTGTTCAATCGCTGGATGGCGATGCTGCCGGTCCTGATCGTCGGCTTCTACCTGCTGTACGTGCTCAAGGCGCCCCGCTTCGAGGGACGCTGGCCGCGGACGGCGGCCGCCCTCGGCGCGGCGGTCTGCTTCCTGTTCGCCGCCTGGTCGTGGACCGAGAACAGCCTGCTGACCCTGGCCGGCGATCAGTGGGCCGGCTTCTACCAGGCGGAGCGGATCGTCCACTGGGAGCCCGCACTGCTGCCGCGACTCGGCATGTGGATCTTCGGGGCGCTGCCGACGATGGCGCTCGTCTGCCTGCTGCAGATCGCCAACTCGAATCGCGGCAATCGCAACCTGGAGACCCGCTACGGTCCCGATGCGGTCACCGGGACCGTTCGCCTGCTGGCCTGGCTCGCGCTGGCGGGGCTCGCGGCCGCGGTCGCCTGCGGACTGATCTACGCGGCCGTCGGCGACCTGGCCGTGCGATCGGCGCTGACCGGTCCGCTGGGACGCTGGTACCTGCTGCTGGGCCTGGTCGGGGCGGCGGCGCAGTTCGCGCTCTGGTGGGGCCTGGTCCGCGATCCGACCCCGCGCCGCCTGGCGCCGCTGACGCTGGCGACGCTGGCGACGATCGCCGGGATGACCGTCTTCCGCGAAGCGGTCCGTCTGCACGCCCTCGACCTGCAGGCCAGCCTGCAGCCGTACTTCGACCAGCACGCCGTGGCGGCCGGGCGGGGCGGCTTCGTCGCGTTCCTGGTGTTCGCCGCGCTGAACGTCGGCCTGGCGAGCCTGTGCGTCTGGATCGTCCGCACCGGGCGCCGTCAGCAAGTAAGCAACTGAACAAGTCAGCAGGTCAGCCGGTCGGCAACGCGTGCGTTTCAGAAACCGCTTGACGGCCTGCGGTCCGCCGCCGAGGCTGCCTGCCTATGGAACTCGTCCTGTCTTTCGACTGGGGTCTCGTGCTGCAGAGTACCGTCGTGCGCGGCGTGCTCGTCTTCGTCGCGTTCGTGCTGGGGTTCTTCTGGCTGGTCATGCCGCTGGTGATCCGCAGCCGGATGCCGATGTCGCTGCACCCGGGGCCGGTCGCGATCGGGACCGATGAACTCGCCGCCGACGAAGCCGACTACATCTTCGGACAGGCCGCCGACCTGGAAGGGGTCGGCTTCCGGAAGCACGGGCTGCTGCGGATCCGTGACATGATCCCCGGCTCGGACATGGTCGGTTTGCTGCTGCACAATCCGGCCGAGCGGACCGCGGCGCTGGTCACCTGCATCCGCCAGTCGCCCGTCAGCCCGCGGGCCTTCCATTACGTCGAGTTCAGCACCGACTTCGTCGACGGGCGGCAACTGGACACGAACAACGCTCCGGAGCTGAACGCGGGCACGTTGCCGACGGTCGAGTGCTTCCGCTTCGAGGAGGTCAGTGATCCGCGGCAGTTGTTCGCCCTGCACCAGGCCCGCCTGCGACGCAGCTACGGCGGACTGCCGCGCCGGGCGTTGCGCGCCGACCTGGATGCCGCCGATGCGATGCGGGCCCAGATGGCCGATGAGATGCAGCAGAAGGTGCGTCTCGGCCGCATGCGCCCGGTCGCCGGCGTCGCCCGCTACGGGTTCTCGCTGACGAGCGCGTACCGGATGACCTGGGGGGAACTCTGGCCGGTCAAGCCGATTCGGGTGTACCTGGATCGCCGCCGCGCGGCGGCCGTGCGGGCCGAGGAAGGCCTTTGAGCGGGCGTGGCCGCGCCGGGTGATCCGCGCGACCGCGCCCGCCTGGGGCGTGGCTCATTCAGTCGTCGTCATCGTCGTCATCATCATCGTCGTAGTCGTCGTCATCGTCGTGGTCGTCGTCGTGGTCGCGCTCCTGTCGCTTGTCGTCGTCCGACCTGCGCACGTCGCTGCCGTTGATCACGATCCGCTCGGGGGCCTTCAGCGATACGCAGCCGGCCGCCAGCAGCGTGGTGAGGAGCCCGCAAAAGACAAGAAACCGTCGCATGGTGGATGACCTCCGTGTTGATCCGTCCTACTCGGGTGCCTGAACGTTCAGTTGAATGTACTTTTCCTGGGCCTTGCGGGCGGCCTGGTCGTCCGCGGCGTTGTCGCTGTGGCAGTCCAGCTTCTTGCCGCGGTGCGCCAGGTAGCGGATCTGCTCCTGCGTCAGCCCCGGGCTCTTGGCCGCGACCTTCGCCGGGGTGAAACCCTCGGCCTTGCCCGAAGCCCACTCGACGATCTCCTTGCTGATCCGCATGCTGCACCAGTCGTGCCCGCACATCGCGCAGAAGTCCGTGTCGACGTCCAGGTCTTCGTCGTGCAGCGCCCGGGCGGTCTCGCCGTCGAACGCCAGTTCGAAGTGCTTCGGCCAGTTCAGCGCCGCGCGGGCCCTGCTCAGGTCGTCGTCCCACTCCTGCGCGCCCGGAATCCCGCGGGCGATGTCGCCCGCATGGGCCGCGATCTTGTAGGCGATGCAGCCGGCCTTGACGTCCTCGGCCTTCGGCAGCCCGACGTGCTCCTTCGGCGTCACGTAGCAGAGCATCGCCGCGCCCGCCCGGGCCGCCTCGGTCGCGCCGACCGCCGACGTGATGTGGTCGTAGCCGGGGAAGACGTCCGTCACCAGCGGACCCAGCACGTAGAACGGCGCGTCGTCGCAGACCCGCCGCTGCGTCTCCATGTTCCAGGCGATCTCGTTCAGCGGGACGTGACCCGGGCCCTCGACCATCACCTGCACGCCGGCCTCGCGGGCCCGCTGGACCAGTTCGCCCAGCACGTGCAGTTCCGCCAGTTGGGCCGGGTCCGACGCGTCGGCCAGGCAGCCCGGACGCACGCCGTCACCCAGCGAGTAGGTCACGTCGTACTGCCGCATGATCGCGCTGATCTCGTCGAACAGCTCGTACATCGGGTTCTGCCTGTTGTGCGTCAGCATCCACTTGGCCAGCAGGCTGCCGCCCCGCGAGACGAGGCCCGTGATCCGCTTGCGAATCAGCGGCAGGTGCTCCTTCAGCACGCCGGCGTGAATCGTGAAGTAGTCCACGCCCTGTTGCGCCTGGTGCTCGCAGACCCGCAGGATCGTGTCGTAGTCCAGTTCCTCGATCGAACGCCCGATGATCATCGAGTAGATCGGAACCGTCCCGATCGGAATCGTGCTGTTGTCCAGGATCGCCTGCCGGCACTCGTCCAGCTTGCCGCCGGTCGACAGGTCCATCAGCGTGTCGGCCCCGAACTGCTGCGCCCAGCGCAGCTTCTCGACCTCCTCGTCCGTGCTGCTGCTGACCGGCGAGGCCCCGATGTTCGCGTTGATCTTCGTCGACAGCGGCCGGCCGATCGCCATCGGGTCCAGCCGCTTGGGCGTCGCTTCGCCCGGTACGTAGTCCGTGTCCGCCAGCAGGGCCTGCCGCTGCGGAACCGTCTGGTTGACCCACAGGGCCGACCTGCCGGTGAACGTCGGGTGACCGGCCCGGTCGAGCGGGTAGGGCAGGTCGACCCGCAGGTCCGCCAGCCAGCCCGGCTTCCCGTTGTCGGCGCTGCCGCCCCGCGGACGGTTGGTCAACTGCTCGACCAGTTGTTCGTAGCGGGCCTGCCAGGCCGCGCTCGGCGCAGCGCCGCCCGCGCCCGCCAGGTGGCGGATGTTGGCCGGAATCACCACGCGACCGCTGGCGACGTGGTCGCGGATGACCTCCGGGGTGGTGTTCTCGCGAATCGCGACGCGGGCCATCTCGGGCGTGACGCGGCCGCGACGGGCGTATTCGAGTTGTGTCATCACGTTCTCCTCAGACTGCGGCGTGGCCGAAGCCACGGTTCGTTACGATGGTAGCCGGGTTTGGGTCATCCGAACATGGAAGCCCTCGTCGAGCGCCCCGTCGGCGACCCCCTGGACGTGGGCGCTCAGCTTGTCCCCGGCCCGGCGATAGGTGATCCGCCGCGGCTTGTTCTGGTCCTGCTGGCTCTCGAAGACGACTTCGTTCTCGCGCAGGCTGACCACTCTGAACGTCAGCGGCTTGTCGGGCGCTTCCCACGGCTTGTGGGCCGGGCCGAAGTGCCGGAAGCGCATCGCGATCTCCTCGCCGTCCTGCTCGATCAGCAGCAGTTCGTAGACCGTCACCCTGCCCGCCCCGCTCACCAGCCGGAACATCCCCATGATCGTCCCGGCCCGCGGCGTGCTCCAGTGCTCCTCGGCCTGCCCGCCCAGCGCGGCCCCGCTCCACGAACCCGACATCCACGCCAGGTCCGCCACGTCCGCCTTGACCGGCGCCGCCGGCTGATACGCATCCTCCGTGGCGGGCAACCCGGTCGCCACAACAAACAACACAGCCAGGGGCATCCAAGACATCCGCAACTCCTTGTTTCCAGGTTCCACAACATCAAGCCAGCCTGCCAGCTTGCTTACTTGCTCACTTGCTTACTTGCTTACTTCCTCACCAGAGCGTCAGCCCCGGCCGGTTCGGCTTGCCGAGCAGCGCCCAGGCGTGCCGGCCGAAAAGGACCGACAGCAGGTCGCCGCCGCGGGCGTTGACCAGTCGCAGCATCAGCAGGACCATGGCCAGCCCCGCCCCGGCCAGGAAGCCGCCCGCGTGGGCCCAGTGGGCCACCCCGGTGTCGGCCCCCAGCAGGATGTAGATCAGGTCGAACAGCAGGAAGAAGACCACGATCACGTACCCGCGCGTCTCGCCGATGTTCATCGCGAACCGCCACGGGCGGAACGGATTCCGCAGCCAGCTCGCGACATGCACCGGGTGCATCGGGAACAGCACCACGTACATCCCCGCCAGCCCCGCGATCGCGCCGGACGCACCCAGCAGCCCGACCGGCTGGTCGCCGGCCATCTCGAGTTCGATCAGCGCCGCCAGCACGCCGAGCAGCGGATAGCACACGGCCGTCAGCACGTTGCCGATCAGGGCGTTGACCCGCGTCCCCAGGATCAGCAGGAACAGCAGGTTGCCCAGCAGGTGGAACAGGTCCGCGTGCAGGAACTGGTGCGTCAGCAGTTGCACGTTGTTGACCGTGAAGTTCCCGGCCTCCTCGGCCGGCACGTAGTTCCACGCCAGCAGGCCCCGCAGGCCCGGGTCGGCGCCCGGCCCGGCCGACGCGGACCAGAACCAGATCGACGCCAGGATCGTCAGCACCGCGAGGCCGCGGACGACCCACGGGGTCCGCACGCCGAAGGCGCCGGAGGCGATCGGGTAGATCCCGAACCAGATCAGCCAGCTCAGCGTCCAGATCAGCGGCTCGGCGATCATGTACTTTTCGTTCAGGTTGGTGTCATCGTGCGTCAGGATCGAGCGCCCGGTCGCCAGTTCGATCCCGCAGTCGACGCAGATCCGGTCCTCCCCCGGCAGCGTCTGTTCGCAGCTCGGGCAGGTCTGGTCCGGCTTCTTCGGCAGGACCCGCGTCGGCTGCGGCGTCGGGGGCGGGGCCGCCAGGTCGTAGGCCTCGCCGGTGTCCTCCTCGTCGTACATGTACTCGAGTTCGATCACCGGCAGCACCGTCCGGGCCCGGCAGCGCGGACAGCGGATCGTCGTCGCGGTCGTGTCGGCCGGCGCGCCCAGCCGGGCTCCGCAGTCGCAGGTCAGCGCGATCCGCCCGACCGCCGCCCGCGGCACCGGGCTGCGGGTCTGGCAGCGCGGACAGACCACGCTCGGCTTGCCCGGCTTCGGCCGCAGCCGCGCCCCGCATGGACAGGTGACAATCGTGTCCTGCACCTTCGCCAACAACCAACCTCCGCACCGGCCAGCCACGATTCCGCGGAAAGGTGAGATCGTGAAAGAGCCGAAGGGGCCGCGCGAGCGCGCGTCTTCCCTTGTCCACCCATTCACTCCTTCACGTCTTCACTCTCCCCAGCTTCTGTTTGATGGATCCAATCGCGTTGTTGCCGCCGTGAAAAAGTGAAGGCGTGAAAGGGTGAAAGAGGGAAGAACGTCGCGAAACCGCCCTCTTTCACTCCTTCACACTTCCACCTTTTCACGGCCTTGGCAGCTCATTTGCATCCGTCAAACACGACCTAAGCTGGCCGACGGCACCACATCATGTAGTCCAGTTCCGGCGCGCCGGCGTTCAGCCGCCGCAGCATGTTGACCAGTTGCGCCCGGTGGTGCGTCGAGTGCACGAACCCCTGCACCAGCATTTCGCCGAGCGGCGCCGTGAAGTAGCTGCCCTTCGAGTCCAGGTATCTCTGCGGGCGGGCCAGCCGCTCGCTGTCCAGCGCCGCCAGGAACGCGTCCCGCTCGCGCCGCACGGGGGCGAAGCGCTCGGCCAGTTGACCCGGACGGATCTTCTCGTTCTGGTCGAGCCACGGCTGGTCAGACTCTCCCTGCCAGCGGCGCAGCCAGACGTACTCGCCGATGTAGACGTGCAGCAGCAGCTTGCGGAAGGTGCCCACGCTGATCTTGAATCGCCGGTCAAGCTGCTCGTCGGTCAGCGTTTCGCCGGCCACCAGCAACTGGTCGTTGGCCCAGTCGTTGTAGGGCATCAGGTCGGGTACGAACATCGCGGCGGTCTCCACGGCGGGCAGGGGGGCGCGTGGGCTGTTCGGGCAGGATCCGCTTCCCTCCGCAGCCACCCCGCAGGCAACTGATCAGGTTCAACGGGTTCACGGCCGCGCTCGCCGGCCACATCTCAGGTCCACCGCGACGAACCACCCCGAGCCAGGGACATCAGTCTAACCGAAGAAGCAGGCCAGCGGGGGGAAGTCAAGTAAGCAAGTCAGCAGGTAAGCAGGTAAGCAAGTCAGCCGGCGCAGGCTGATCCCCGCTTCTTCCCTGGCTCCCTCGCTTCCTCGCTCCCTTGCTCCCTCGCTCCCTCGCTCCCTCGCTCCCTGTTCAGAGCTGGATCACAATCGCCGGCTTGTCGCCGAGTGTCTCGATCCGGTCCTGGTCGACATCGAGACCCAACCCGAATCCGCCGGGCGCCCTGACGCGTCCGCGGTACCCGAACCGCAGTGGCTTGCGAACCACGTCGCCGGTCAGCAGGAACGGACCGAAGCAGCCCTCCGCGAACCGCACCCGCGGCACGCACTGCAGGAAGCCGACGCCCGCGGCCGAGAGGATGCTCGTCTCGCCGACCAGGCAGCCAAGCTGCACGTCCGCTCCGCGATCCAGTGCCAGGTTCGCGATCCGCAGCGCCGGCAGCAGACCGCCGTGCTTGGCGATCCGGATGTTCATCACCTTCACGCCCCGCGCGATCAGGCGCTCGGCGTCCTCGGCCGTCTGCAGCGACTCGTCGGCGATCAGGTCCAGCGGCAGGCCGCCCGACAGCCCGGCCAGTTCTCCGTCCGCCTCCACGGCCAGGGGCTGCTCGATCGCGCTGACCCCGTGCCGCTGCAGCAGCGGAACCGCGGCCAGCAGTTCGTCCGCGGTCCAGCCGCCGTTCGCGTCGACCCGCAGCGTGGCCGTCCCGCGGGCCAGGCGGCGACCCAGAACCCGCGCGGCCAGGGCGACGCGCTGCTCCCAGCCCGGGATGGCGACCTTCAGCTTGAAGTCGCGCAGCCCGTACCACGCCTGGGCCCGCAGCAGCGTTTTCAGCTTGCCCGGTTTCCGCCCGACCACGATCCCCGAGTACGGCATCGTCTCCAGGCAGCCGCGCGTCAGGTGCGGCAGATCCAGCAGCGGCAGCACGTCCGTGATCCGCCGCCGGAAGGCCTTGCCCGCCAGGTCCAGCAGGGCCAGTTCGATCGCCGTCCGGGCCGCGTGCAGCAGCCGCCCCTCGACCATCCGCGGCAGTTCCTCGATCCGCTCGATCGCCTCCGGGAAACTGTCGGCCCGGAAATCCAGCAGGTGCGGCGCGAAAAAGGCCGCGATGTCGTCCGGGACGCTCTCGGCCGTCTCGCCGGTCACGTACGAACGGGCCAGCGTCTCGCCGTAGCCGACCAGGTCGCCGAACGGTGCCTCGGCCTGCAGCCCGACCACCAGCGGATCCGCGATCGCCCGGGTGGCGGCCGCGTGTTCGAAGCGGACCCGCATCGGGATGGCGAGCGGGTCGATGCGGATCTGGCGGATGCGGAGCGTCATGTCCGGCCCCGGGCGGCGTCCCTGTCCGCCTGCGGTGCTTGCCGGTACAGTGCCATCCTTTGAGCAACCCCAGACGAGGAACGGGCGCGATGGCGACGCGGACGACGATTGATCGGTTGAGCGAACATGTCGGGCAGACGGTAACCCTTGAAGGTTGGGTCTACAACACGCGCGCCCAGGGCAAGCTGCTGTTCATCATCCTGCGCGACGGCACCGGCATGACCCAGTGCGTCCTCGAAAAGACAGACGAGAACCTCGAGCAGTTCCAGCGGGCCCGGAAACTCGGACAGGAATCCTCGCTGACCATCACCGGCGAGGCCCGGGTCGACGAGCGCAGCGTCGGCGGGCACGAGGTCCGCATCGCCGAACTGCACGTCGTCCAGGCGGCCGAGGGCTACCCGATCACGCCCAAGGCGCACGGACCCGAGTTCCTGATGAACCACCGCCACCTCTGGTTCCGCTCGAAGCGGCAGTGGGCCATCCTGCGGATCCGCTCGACGATCGTCGACGCGATCCGCCGCTTCTACCAGGACCGCGGCTTCGTCCTGATCGATTCGCCCCTGTTCGCCCCGTCGGCCGGGGAGGGGGCCCAGACGCTCTTCGAGGTCGACTACTTCGGCGACACGGTCTACATGGCCCAGACCGGTCAGCTTTACCTCGAAGCGGCCTGCATGTCGCACCGCAAGGTCTACTGCTTCGGGCCGACTTTCCGGGCCGAAAAGAGCAAGACCCGCCGACACCTGACCGAGTTCTGGATGGTCGAGCCCGAGATCGCCTACGCGGATCTCGATGACGTCCTGCAACTGGCCGAGGACTTCGTCTGCGCGATCATCCAGCGGGTCCTGGCCGACCACCGCCCGGAACTGGAAATCCTCGAACGGGACGTCAGCGCGCTCGAGAAGTGCGTCGCGCCGTTCCACCGGATGACGTACACCGAGGCGGCCGAACTGCTCCGCAGCGACCGGGTCGCCAGCCTGCTCGACGAGGATCTCGCCCGGGCCGAGGCCCGCGTGGCCGAACTGAAGGCCGAGGTCGACGCCAGGGAGGAGGAGCGCAAGCAGCCCGGGCTGAAGAACTGGAAGGCCGACAAGCTGGCCCAGGAGATCCTGGCCGCCCGCGAGGAACTGTCCGAGCGCGAGGACGAGGTCAAGAACATCCCGCACCACAAGCAACTGGCGGCCAACTTCCAGTGGGGGACCGACCTGGGCGGCAGCGACGAGACGATCATCGCCCGCCTGCACGACCGCCCGGTCTTCGTGACGCACTACCCGGGGGCCTGCAAGGCCTTCTACATGAAGCAGAACGAGCAGGACGAGCGGCTGGTCAACAACTTCGACATGCTGGCCCCGGAAGGCTACGGCGAAGTCATCGGCGGCTCGCAGCGCGAAGACGACTACGAGACCCTGGTCCGCAAGATGGAAGAGGAGGGCCTCGACCGCGAGCCGTACGAGTGGTACCTGGACCTCCGCCGCTACGGCTCGGTCCCCCACGGCGGCTTCGGCCTCGGCGTCGAACGAACCGTCCGCTGGCTCTGCGGCCTCAAGCACATCCGCGAAACGATTCCGTACCCGCGGATGATGGGACGGGTCTACCCTTAGCGACAGTGAGCAAGTCAGC
Organism: Phycisphaerae bacterium; assembly: GCA_030428945.1. Lineage (GTDB taxonomy): Bacteria > Planctomycetota > Phycisphaerae > UBA1845 > Fen-1342 > JAUIEC01. The sequence goes on from JAUIEC010000009.1 coordinate 245,751, forward strand.
AAGAAAGCAAGTAAGCAAGTAGGCAAGTGAGCAAGTAAGCAAGTCAGCAAGCAGCGGGTGCACGGGTCAGCATTGAACACGTGAGTAAGTGACCATGGACCGACAGGACAACCGCGGGCGCTGCGCCCCGAACCCAACCCGCATGCAACGGCCCATGCCGCCGCGGCCGTGCCTTGGCACCTGCTTACCTGCTCACTTGCTTACTGTGTCGTAAGCCATGGCCAGCCGTACCCGCAAAGCTGTTCGGACGAGCCTGATTTCGCTGCTGTGGACCTGGCTTGCGCTGGTGTTGCCGATTCCGCTGTTCCTCTGGAGCGTCTCGATGTCGGCCTCCAGCGCGCTGCTGCAGCAGCGGCTGCAGATGCACGTCGAGTTCATCCGCAAGGCCCACGACCTGGTCGAGTCCACCACCCGGATCGACTCGCTCCTGGTTCTCTGCCTGACCGATCCCGAGCGCGGCGGGGTCATCGACCTCGGGGCCATGCGGCAGAACCTGCAGGTCGGCATCGATCAGCTCCTCGCCCAGCGGATCCAGCACCCCGAAGACCAGATCGTCACCACCGAGAACCTCCGCCGGATCGAGCAGCAGCTCAGCCAGATCGTCGACGACATCGGACACTTCGTCGCCGAGACCGACGCCGACCGCCGCTTCGCCCGGGCCGAGGACATCCGCGGACGCACGCTCGAACTCGCCGGCGGCATGTTCGGCTGGGTCCGCCAGGCCGAATCGCAGGTCAAGGAGTTCAGCGACCGGCTCAACACCCAGTTGCGCTCCCAGGCCGTCGGCGTCCTCGTCGCCAGCGTCATGGCCCTGCTGGTCGTCCTGCTGATGTACAGCTACCGTCTGAGCGTGCTCGCCCAGCGCCGGGCCGAGTTCGAACGCGACCGCTTCTTCGAAGCCTCGCTCGACATGCAGTTCATCGCCGACTTCGACGGCCGCTTCCGCCACCTGAACCGCTCGTGGCAACGCGTCCTCGGCCGGCCGATCAAGGAACTGCTGGCCGCGCCGTACATCTACCTGGTCCACCCCGAGGACCGGGCCGCCACCCAGGCCGAGGCCCAGCGGATGCAGTTCGGGGCCGACATGGTCTCGTTCGAGAACCGCTGCGCGACGATCAGCGGCGAGTACCGCTGGATGCTCTGGACCGCCACGCCCGACATCGAACGCCGCCTGATCTACGGCACCGTCCGCGACATCACCGACCGCAAGCTCGACCAGCTCGAACTGAAGGAGTCGGCCGCCCGCCTGGCCCGCAGCAACCGCGAACTCGAGGACTTCGCCTCGGTCGCCTCGCACGACCTGCAGGAACCGCTCCGCAAGGTGATGACCTTCGGCGAGCGCATCGCCACCCGGGCCGGCGACGCGCTCGACGAACAGAGCCGCGACTACCTCGAACGCATGCGGAACGCCGCCGAACGGATGAAGACGCTGATCATCGGACTGCTGACCCTCTCGCGCGTCACCACCCGCGGCAACCCGTTCGAGCGGGTCGCCCTCGGCACCGTCGTCCGCGAGGTGCTCGGCGACCTCGAAGTGCGGATCGAACAGAGCGGCGCGACCGTCGAGGTCGGCGACCTGCCCGAGATCGAGGCCGACGCTCTGCAGATGCGCCAGCTCTTCCAGAACCTGATCGGCAACGCCCTCAAGTTCCATCGGCCCGAACAGGCCCCGCGCGTCCGCATCTCCGCCGAAGTCATCACCCCCGACCCGCTCAGCCAGGCGCAGCGCGTCCGCATCCTCGTCGAAGACGACGGGATCGGCTTCGACGAGAAGTACATCGAACGGATCTTCGGTGTCTTCCAGCGCCTCCACGGCCGCAACGTCTACGAAGGCACCGGCGTCGGCCTGGCCGTCTGCCGAAAGATCGTCGAACGCCACGACGGCACCATCACGGCTTCCAGTCCCCACGCCGCCGGCGCCCGCTTCGAAGTCGTCCTGCCCGTCCGCCGCCGCAGCGAAATCGGCAGCGACATCTCCGTCGGCGGCGACCAGACCACCGTCACCGGCGAAAGCCCCGAGGAACTGCCGTGACCCCCGACAAGCCGCTGATCCTGTTCGCCGAAGACGATCCCGACGACCGGATGCTGCTCGAGGAGGCCTGCGCCGAGGATCCGACCGACTACGACGTGCACTTCGTCGAGGACGGCGAAAAACTGCTCGACGCGCTGCACGGGGCCCGGCCGGTCCGCCGCCCGCGACTGGTCGTCCTCGACCTGAACATGCCGCGGGTCGACGGCCGCGAAGCGCTCACCGAGATCCGTACCCAGCCGCACCTGGCGACCCTGCCGGTGGTCGTCTTCACCACCTCGAACTCGCCGGCCGATATTGTCCGCTGCTACGAACTCGGAGCCAGTTCGTTCATCATCAAGCCGAGCTCGTTCCAGGATCTGGTTGCCACCATCCGGGCGATCAGTCACTATTGGCTGCGGGTCGTGGAACCCCTGCCGGGAGACAGCAAGGCGTGAGCGCGGATCTGCGAGTGCTGCTGGTCGACGACGACGAAGACTACTTCATCGTCACGCGCGACCTGCTCGAAGAGGCCGGGGGCGGCTTCGCGCTCGACTGGACACCCGAGTACGAAGCCGGCCTGCAGGCCATGACCGGCAACGGCCACGACGTCTGCGTGGTCGACTACCGCCTCGGCCCCCGCAACGGCATCGAACTGCTCGCCGCCGCCCGCGGCGGGGGCTGCACCATGCCGGTCGTCCTCTTCACCGGCACCGGCGACCACGACGTCGATGTCCAGGCCATGAAGGCCGGCGCGGTCGACTACCTCGACAAGGGCGGCATCACCGCCCCCGTCCTCGAACGAACCCTCCGCTACGCCGTCGAACGCAGCCGCAAGGACGCCGAACTCCGCAAGAGCCACCAGGACCTGCTCGCCATCCTCAACCAGCTTCGCATCGGCGTCGCCGTCGTCGAAGCCGACGGGCGGCTCGCCTTCCTCAGCCAGCGCGGCCGCGAAATGCTCGACCGGCTCGAGGAGGAGGCCGTCGGCCTGCACTGGGAACGGCTGCCCTTCGCGGCCGAGGACCGCGCCCGACTCTCCGGGCTGATGCAGTCGCCGGCCGACCAGCGCGAGAAGCTCTCGGTGCACGTCGAGACCGAGTCGCAGACGCACGTCTGGCTGGAAGTCGAGGTCAACGACGATCCGCGCGACCCGGCCCGCAAGATGCTGCTGCTGTACGACGTCACCGAACTGCACGACCTGCGGCAGGAACTCGACAAGAAGGCCCAGTTCCACGACCTGGTCGGCAAGTGCGAACCGATGCAGACCGTCTACCAGGCGATCACAGACCTGTCCGGCGTCGACGCGACCGTCCTGGTCGAGGGCGAAACCGGAACCGGCAAGGAACTCGTCGCCCGCGCGATCCACTACGCCAGCCATCGCAAGGACAAGCCCTTCGTCGCCGTCAACTGCGCCGGACTGACCGAGTCGCTGCTCGGCAGCCAGTTGTTCGGCCACAAGCGCGGCGCGTTCACCGGCGCGGTCGAGGACCAGGCCGGCGTCTTCGAGACCGCCGTCGGCGGCACGATCTTCCTGGACGAGATCGGCGACATCACCGCCGGCGTCCAGAGCAGCCTGCTGCGGGTCCTCCAGGAAAAGGAGATTACCCGCCTCGGCGAGACCACGCCCCGGAAGATCGACGTCCGCATCGTCGCCGCCACCCACCGCGACCTGCCGCAGATGGTCGAGGCCGGCGACTTCCGCATGGACCTGCTCTATCGCATCCGCGTCGCCCGCATCGTCCTGCCGCCGCTCCGGGACCGGCGGGCCGACATCCCGCTGCTGGTCGAAACGTTCCTCCGCCGCTTCCGCGCCACCAGCAACAAGGACGTCCAGCGGGTCGGCGAAGCGGCCCTCGGCCTGCTGCTCAACCACGCCTGGCCCGGCAACGTCCGCGAACTGCAGAGCGCGATCGAGTTCGCCGTCATCCGCTGCAAGGGCAGCGTCATCGAAGTCGCCGACCTGCCGCCCGAACTGCAGCAGGCCGCCGAACCCACCCCCGTCCTGGCCGCACCCGAAATGGGCGAACGCGACCGCGTCCTCGAAGCCCTCCGCCTGGCCGCCGGAAACCGCGTCGCCGCCGCCAAGATCCTCGGCGTCAGCCGCTCAACCCTCTACCGCCGCCTGGCCGAACTCGGCATCGAAACAGGCTGACGGAAGGGCGCCCGGGAAACCAGGGAGCGAGGGAGCAGGGAAAGACGCGGCGCCTCGCCCGCGTCCACCTCAGCTTCCCCGTCCGAGTCGCAGCAGCGCCACCGTCAGGCCGTAGGCCGCGAACATGCCGACTGTGGCCAGGCCCAGGGCCGGGGCGAAGCTCATCCGCTTCAGCAGCCACGGCAGCAGCGCGAACAGCGCCAGCGAAGGCAGCACCAGCCAGAAGATGTCCCGCGAGAGCGCCGCGACCTTGTCGCTGTCCCGCGTGTCGACGTACAGCCAGATCATCCCCAGGAACGACACCAGCGGCAGCGATGCGATCAGCCCGCCGAACAGGCTCGACCGCCGGGCCACCTCGGACACCACGACGATCAGCGTCGCCGAAATCACCAGCTTGACCAGGTAGTAGACCGCAGCCGACATCGTACGTGCTCCCTGATTCCGCCCCCCGAACGCGGGGCCGCCCCGCGACCCTCGACAGCATAACCTGACGCGCCCGATAACGATCGTGCTGCCGGGGCCACCGCACGGGACGGGCTCCGCTGCGCCCGCGACCGTCCGGGTATCAGTTGGTCCGCGACCGGTTTCGTTGCAAGACTTCACTAACATGCGCCCGCCGGGCGGTGTCCATCGGATGGCACGAGTCTTGTCCGTCCACCCGTCGTACAGGGGTGCCGCGCGGAGTCGTGTGTCCGCGCCGGAGGCGAGCTGGCCAGTTCACACGGCTGGCTCCGGAAGCCTCGCCTGACCGGGCGGGGTTTCCGGCTCGCCTCTGCCCGGCGCCATGGGAGAAAGAGCTTGCACGCCAGAATCGCCGTCTGCCTGATCGCCGTCTGCGCACTGCACCGGGCCGCCGCCGAAGACCCGGGCCCGGCCTCGGACGTGGTCACGATCGAAACGCTCACCCCGGCCGCCGACGCGTCCGTCGACCCGCTGGCACTCCTCGAGCAGGCCGCCCGGCGCTGTCAGCAGCAGATCCGCGGATACCACTGCACCTTCCGCAAGCAGGAACGCCTCGCCGGTCAGCTCAAGACCGCCCAGCGCGTCGACGTCCGCTACCGGGCACAGCCCCGCAGCGTCTACATGCATTTCCGCGAGGGCATCGACGAAGTCCGCCGCTGCGCCTGGGTCGCCGGCCGGGACCGCGACGGTCACGGCCAGGAACGGGCCCGCGTCGAGCCTGCCGGGGCCGTGCTGCGACTGGTCTGCAGCGAGGTCAAGATTCCGATCCGCGGCGAGCAGGCCCGCGCCGCCAGCCGGCACTTCATCGACGACTTCGGCTTTCACGCCGTGCTGCAGCGCCTGATCGCCGACACCCGCAGGTTCGGACCCGACGTCCGCTGGGAACACGGCGGCACCGGCAGCGTCGACGGCCGACCGACCCGCATCCTGGTCCGCCACCTGCCCTACGAAGGTGTCGGCGGACGCTTCCCCGACGCGCTGATGATCGTCCACCTCGACGCCGAATGGCTCGCCCCCGTCCTGATCGAATCCTACGCCGACCCCCGCCGCGCAACCCTCCTCGGCCGCTACGCCACCACCAGCGTGCAGCTCAACCCGACCCTGACCGACGACGCCTTCGACCTCTGATACCGGCCAGTGAAGGAGTGAAAACGTGAAAGAGTGAAAGAGGACCCGCCGGCCGGGAGGGTCCGGAGCAACGGGCACGCCTCCTTCTCGACCGTCCTCGCTCCCTGGCTCCCTGGCTCCCTCGCTCCCTCCGCCCCCGTGACAAACGCCGTCCGGCACGTTCAACTAGTCATCGGATCTGAGTTTCTGGCCAGTGCGAGCGAGTGATTCGTCATGTTGCGATCGGGATTCCTGCCGGGTGTCGTCCTGTTGATGCTGATCGTGGGCTGCGCCCCGCGCGTTCGTTTCATCGAAGCGACCGCCCGCCGCGTGCAGTCCGAAGGGACGCTCCAGGCCGTTGCATTCACCTCCACCGCCGAAACGCGCGGCCTCGCCGGCCAGCAGTTGATCTACCAGGTCCGACTGCTCGACGCCCGCATGCGACCGCTTCGCAGCGCCAACGACAAGTACCGCAACGCCGCCGGCGAAGTCTCGGCCACCAAGGCGCTGCTCGCGTTCGATTCGCCCTGGCGGTTCGAGAACGTCACGATCGCGATCCCGGCCGCCGAACTCGAAATCGCGCCAGCCGACATGCCGGTCGGGGCCGAGTTCGCGCTGCTCGACGTCAACGGCGTCATGCTGGCCCAGGCGTTCCAGCGCCTGCCGGTCTACACGGCGACGCGCGAAGGTCCGCCGGCACCCGCCTACACCCGCCGGGCCGAGCCGCCGCCCGCGCCGGAAGCGCCGCCCCAGCAGCCACCGCCGACGCGCGAAGCGCCCGCCGTCGCCGCCCGCCCGCAGCCGCCCGAACCGCAGCCCGAGCCGGAATACCGCCGCCGCTACACCGACGCGGCGCCGCCGGCCCGTCCGGCTGCGCCGCCTTCGGCCGCGCCGGATCCGCCCCAGGCCGCCGCCCGTCCGACGCCGGCCGTGACCGGTGGCGACGCGCTTTATCAGGCCATCCAGGCGGAAAAACCGGAAGACCGACCGGCCGAATCTGCGCCGCCCCCGGCGGTGATTCCCGCGCGGACGCAGGCGCCTCCGGCCGCCCCGGTGCGCGAGACGATCCTGTCCCGGACGCCCGAGCAGGACCCGCCGAGCGGCCCGCGGCCACGAATTTACGTGGTCCAGCAGGGCGACACGCTGACGCGGATCGCGCGGCGGATCTACGGGGACAGTGCCCGCTGGATCGACCTGTTCGAGTTCAACCGGCACCAGCTTGATTCGCCGGACCTGATCTACGACGGGCTGGAACTGCTGATTCCGCCGGAGCAGGACTGAGGCGCGCGAAGCGCCCCGAGGTGGGACAGGGGTGTTCCAGTGGGACAGTCCGACCGCCGCGGGGAAGTGGCGGAAGATCCTCTAAGGTGTTGGTTACGTGTCGTTTACAGGGTCTCACCGAAGTGGCGGGTTCGTCTGGCACGCGGGATGCAGTATTTGCCTGCCGGTAGCATCGGGATCTATGCCGACGCGTGAGCTTTGCCCGGGCTGGCGTGCCAGGCACCTCTCAACGAGGTGGAAACCGATGCTACCAACGTTCTTTTTCGGGCCCCGCCGGGATGGTGGCGGGGCGGTCGGGAACCGGCGGCCGATCGGCCGTGAAACAATTTCAAGCCAGCAAATGTGCCGCCGGGTACTTGCCAAGAGCGGAAAACTGGAGAAGATACACCTGGCGCGGATCGGTGCGATTTCTAGACGCACCGAGATGCAGTAATTGGTGTTCTGCCGGGTCTCGGTAGACAAGCGGCAGCTTAAGTGCAATTGCGGAAGTTGCCGTTAACTCGGGAGAGTTTCTTGTGCTTTCGGGCACGGTCCGGTAAAGGAACAGCACCGATAACATCGCAACGAGGGTGCGCAACGGCGCGGTCACGTCGAACGACTCAAGTGGAGGAACCTTTAATGAATCGGAAAGTAGGACCAGTACTTCTGGCAGCCATGGCCATTGTCGCCCTCGGCACGGCTGGCTGTCGGAACCACATGCCGCACGGGTGGACGTGGCCGGCAGGCGGCGACATCGTACCGTCGCACGCGAAGCCTCCCGAAGGGGGCTACTACACGAACTGGGACAAGTACGCGGTTGAACTGACGGTCGAGCCGATCGAGTCGGTCAACCCGGTCATGACCCAGCACGTCCTGATCGCCACGGTCAAGGACGAGAACGGCAAGCCGCTGCCGAACCGCCGAGTTGAGTGGATCATCTCGGAAGGCAGTGTCGGCGACATCGTCGAGGTCGATGAGAGTGGCTGGCGTGCCAGCCGCGGCTACAAGGTCGACAACTCGTACGCCGTCTCGCACACCAACAACTACGACCATGTCCTCGACATGGGCAACGATGACCCGTCCGACGACATCGCCCTCACCAAGGGCCAGAGCTGGTGCGTGATCACCTCGCCGATCGAGGGAACCAGCAACATCACCGTCTACGCGCCGGGCATCTACGACTGGGCCAAGCACAAGGTCTTCGTCAAGAAGCACTGGTATGACGTCCAGTGGACCTTCCCGCCGCCGGCCACCAACCCGATCGGCACGTCGCACGAGTTCGTCACCGACGTCTCGCGCTACTCCGACGGCGCCCCGCTCGAAGGCTACATGGTCACCTACAAGATCGTGGACGGCCCCAGCGGTTCGTTCAGCCAGGGCGGCTCGACCGCCACGGTTCGCACCGGTGCCGATGGTCTCGCTCGCGTGACCCTCAACCAGGCGACCCCGGCTGAAGGCACCAACAACATCGAGATCGACATCATGCGTCCGGCCAACGAGTCGTGCTGCGAACCGGCGGTCCACATCGCCACCGGTTACACCAGCAAGACCTGGATCGGTCCGGAGATCGCGATCACCAAGGAATGCACCCCGTCCGCCCTGGTCGGTGGTGACGTCAACTACACCATCACCGTCACGAACCCGTCGCAGGTTGCTGCCGACAACGTGACCGTGACCGACAACCTGCCGGCCGGCATCCAGTTCGTTTCGTCGAACCCGCCGAGCTCGGGTGGTTCGTGGTCGCTCGGCAGCCTCCCGGCTGGCGGCAGTGCCACGATCACGATCGCCGCTCGCGCGACCCAGATCGGTACCTTCGACAACTGTGCCAGCGTCACGGCGATGCACGGCCTGAGCGATCAGGACTGCTGCCAGACCGTCGTCACGGCTCCGGCCCTGGCGATCGAGAAGACCTGCACCCAGCAGGCCACGCTCTGCGACACGATCGAGTACGAAGTCATCGTCCGCAACACCGGCGATGGCCCGGCCCAGAACGTCCAGCTCGCCGACCAGCTTCCGGCTGGCCTGGCGCTCTCGGATGGTCGCACCTCGGTCCAGGCCAACATCGGCACGCTCGCGCCGGGTGAAGCCAAGCGGGTCCGTTACTCGGCCACCGCCAGCTCGGTCGGCACCTACACCAACACCGCCCGCGCCACCGCGGACGGCGGTCTGAGTGCCGAAGCCAGCTGCACGACCACGGTCAGCAGCCCGAGCCTGCAGGTCACCAAGACCGGTCCGGACGTCCGCTACGTTGGTCGCGACGTCTCGTACCAGATCACGGTCAGCAACAACGGCGACGCTCCGACCCGTGACGCGACGCTGGTCGACACGCTCCCGAGCGGCACCAGCTTCGTCAGTGCGACCGATGGCGGCTCCGCCAGCGGTGGTACCGTCACCTGGAGCCTCGGCACGCTGCAGCCTGGTCAGAGCCGCACGGTCGGTGTGACCGTCAAGGCCAACACCGTTGGCGTCTACCGCAACACCGTCGTGGCTCGCGCCTTCTGCACCGAAGCCACGGCCGAAGTCAGCACCACGGTCAAGGGTATCCCGGCCGTTCTGCTGGAAGTGGTCGACGTGGAAGACCCGGATGAGATCGGCACCACCGATCAGTACATCATCACGGTCACCAACCAGGGTTCGGCTCCGGATACCAACATCCGGATCGTCGCGACCATCCAGCCGGAAGCGAGCTTCGTCTCGGCCGGTGGTGCCACCAACGGCTCGGCCAGTGGCAACGTCGTGACCTTCGAGCCGTACCCGTCGCTGGCTCCGAAGCAGAAGATCTCGTGGACCGTGGTCGTCAAGGCCAACCAGACGGGTGACACGCGCTTCGCGGTCGAGATGAACACGGACGAACTGACTGGCCCGGTCAACGAGACCGAGTCGACTCGGTTCTACGAGTAAGTCAGTAACCCTCCGTCGGGGTCGGCATTACGCCGGCCCCGGCGATACTGACTGCACCTGCTAGTTACAGACGGGCCGGGCACCCCGCGTGTCCGGCCCGTTTTCCGTTCTGTCTGATACGGCGAGATACACAAAACAAAGGAGGCGTCATGTTCGCCCAGCATCCACGGCTGTCCGCCGTGCTCACGATCCTGCTCGGGGTCGGGATCGCACACGCACAGCAGGTCATCACCAACAGCTACGCTTTTCCGACCGGCAACCGCGCAACCAGCGCCCTCCTGGTCGAACGCATGCAGCCCAACGAACTCCGGGCCGGCACCCAACTCGAGTACAACCTGCGGATCACCAACCTGACCGACGCCGAACTTCGCGACGTCGTCCTCTTCGAACAGCCCGGACAGGGCTTCGCCTTCTCCGGCGCCGAACCGCCTCCGACCGCACAGGAAGGCGCCTCGCTCATCTGGCGCTGGTCCGCCTTCCCGCCCCGCGCCAGCCAGGTGCTGCGGATCACCGGCAACGTCAACGCCACCGGCGAGATCACCTCGTGCGTCACCGTCCAGCTCAAGGCCGCCGCCTGTGACACCCTCCGCATCGTCCAGCCGGCTCTCGCGCTCGTGAAGGAAGCACCCACCGACGTGACCCTCTGCGATCCGATTCCGATCCGCCTGGTCGTCACCAACACCGGCTCCGGCGTCGCCCGCAACGTCGTCGTCAACGACCGCCTGCCCGACGGCTGGCTGACCAGCGACGGCCGCCGCGAACTCGCCTTCAACGCCGGCGACCTGGCCGCCGGACAGTCGCGCCAGTTCACCGCCACCCTGCGGGCCGAACGCACCGGCAGCTTCACCAACAGCGCCACCGCCCAGGAGGCCGGCGGACTGACCGCCAGCGCCTCGGCCACCACCAACGTCCGCAAGCCCGAACTGACCGTCACCAAGACCTGCCCGCCGACCCGCTACCTCGGTCGGCCGGCCCGCTACGAGATCAGTGTCTCGAATCCCGGTGACGCGCCCGCCCAGAACGTCATCCTGACCGACACCGTGCCGCCCGGAACGACCTTCCTGGGCGCTTCGGAAGGGGCCCAGTTCACCAACGGACGCGTCGTCTGGAACCTCGGCGTGATCGAGCCCGGACAGGCCCGCAACGTGGCCGTCGAACTGCGGATCGACTCCCCCGGCCAGCACCGCAACGTGGCCGAGGCCCGCGCGATCTGTGCCGAAGGCGCCGCCGAGTGCATCGTCGAGGGACGCGGCATTCCGGCCGTCCTGCTCGAGGTCGTCGACCTCGAGGACCCGGATGAGATCGGGACCACCGAGACCTACGTGATCACCGTCACCAACCAGGGTTCGGCCCCGGCCACCAACATCCGCATCCGCTGCGAAGTGCAGCCCGAGGCGCAGTTTGTCAGCTCCGCCGGTCCGGTGAATGCCTCGGCCTCCGGTCAGATCGTCACCTTCGATCCGTTCCCGAGCCTGCCGGCCAAGCAGCGGTATTCCGTCCAGGTCGTGGTCCGCGGCACGCAGGTTGGTGACACCCGTTTCCGGGTCGAAATGACAACCGACCAGACCACCAGTCCGGTCAATGAAACCGAAAGCACGCGCTTCTACGAGTAGCGCGTTACGGGGATGGCCGAGCCGCGGCTCGGTCGCTACACTTCCAGCATCGCGCGGCCGACGGCGTGTTTTCGGCTGCGCGATGCTGCTCTTTCAACACAAGGGATGGTATTGAGATGGGTACGGATGCAAAGCATGTGCGTCGACTCGCGCGGGTTCGGCGGTTCTCGACGATCGCGGCCGCGGGTGTGATGCTGCAGTCTCCGCTGCAGTGCAACCTGCAGGATTTCACGACCACGACCACGACGACGCTTGACGGTCGCGAGGTGGTCACGTTCCTGGTGCGCTCGGCGATCCTGACGCCGCTCGACAACCTGGTCACGGCCGGCATCGATCGGTTCTTCGATCAGTTCATCGACGACAACGACGCCTAGGCGCACGGCGAGGTGGCGAGTGGATTCGGCCGCGGGCAGCATCGGCACGGTGTCGGTCGAATGAGAAGTGGGGTGGCGTGCGGGCACGTTCGCCAGAGCTAGGGTAATCACACGTGAACAAGAACTGGTTCCGCGCCGCCGCCGTGACGGCTGCGCTCGGCACGGCTTCGTTATCGGCCGACACGGTCACGCTTTCGGATGGCAGTCGCGTGATCGGCACGGTCGAGCGGCTTGGCGACGGCAAGCTGATCCTCAAGACCGAGTTTGCCGGCACGCTCGAGATCGATGCGACCATCGTCACGTCGATCTCGACCGATCAGAAGGTCAACATCGGCATGACCACCGGCGATCGGCTGGTCGGTCCGATCCGCTGGGCGCCGTCGAAGAAGACCGCCACGATCGACACCGCCATGGGCAAGGTCCCCGTGCAGGTCAACGACATCGCCGCGGTCTGGCCCGAGGGCGCCAAGAGCCCCGAGCAACTCGCGATCGAGGCGCAGGTCGCCCAGGAGAAGAAGGAACTCGAAGCCCGCATCGGCAAGTGGTCCTTCACGATGGAAGCCGGCATCCTGTCCAAGGAAGGCAACAAGGAACTGCTCGAGGCCCGCGGACGCCTGGAACTGAAACGCAAGTCGTCGATCGACCTGCTCAAGTTCTACGCGGCCGGCGACTACGGCGAGCAGAACAACGTCCGCAGCACCGCCGAAGTCCGCGGCGGCGGCTACTATGAATACAACTTCACGGACCGCTGGTACGCGTACACGGGCGTCGAGTTCGAATACGACGAGTTCGAGATGCTCGACCTGCGGACCACGCTGACGCTCGGCGCAGGCTACTACTGGATCAAGGAAGACACGCACGAACTGAAGACCCGCCTCGGTACCGGGTACCGGCACGAGTCGTTCTTCAGCGGCGTGACGGTTGACGACGTCCTGCTCGACCTGGGCCTCGACTACCGCATCGACATCAAGCCCTGGCTGACCTTCACGCACGCCACGTCGTACCAGCCGTCGATCGACGACTTTGACGACTATCGGCTCGTGTTCGACAACGCGCTGGTCTTCCCGATCGGCGACAGTGACATGTGGAAGTTCAAGGTCGGGGCGCTGTTCGAGTACGACAACCTGCCCGCCCCGGGCGTCGAACAGCTCGACAAGACCTTCTATGGCAACGTTGTGATGGAGATCAAGTAGTGTCCACCGGGCGAGTTGTCTGGACGAAGCTGCTGCGCAACCTGGTCGTACTGGCCCTGGTGACCGGCTCGGCGATGGCCGAGGACCCCGCGCCCGTCACCACGGCCGATCCCGCGATTCCCGTCGATCAGCTCGACCTGATGCTGACGCCGCTGACCCAGGACGAACTGGTCGTCGAAGCCGATGGCTGGCTCCAGGTCCTCAAGCAGCGCGTGCAGGCCGTCACGGAAGCCAAGCTCGCCGTCAGCCGCGCGGCAGCCGAGAAGGCCGCCGCCCAGGCACAGGCCGCCAAGGCCAAGGCGAAGGCCAAGGCCGAAGCCGAGACCGAGGAGGCCCGCCCGAAGACGCCCGATGCTTCGTCCGCGCGGGCCGCCGACGAGGCCGAGGCCCGCGCCGCCGAACAGAAGGCCGAGGCCAAGGACGACGAGAAAGACAAGGCCCAGCAGCGGATCGCGAAGCTGAACGAGCAGCAGGTCCTGGCGGCCGACCGGTTGCGGGTCGTGCTCGATGCGCTCCGCGACAAGGGCGGCGATCCCGGTCCGTACGAGGAGTACATCGGGGCGATTTCGAAACTGAAGGTCAACTGGTACGACCCCGAGGCGCTCTGGGCCACGTTCCGCGGCTGGGCGGTCTCCGAGCAGGGGGGCATTCGCCTCGCCCGCAACCTCGCCCTCTTCGCCGTCGTCCTGGTCGTGGTTCGCTTCATCTCCGGATTCGTCGGCTCGCTGGTGCACCGGGCCCTGTCCTTCACCAAACAGCACTCGGATCTGCTGCGCTCGTTCCTGGTCACCCTGGCCCGCACGGCCGTCTGGGTCTTCGGCCTGGTCTTCGCCCTGCAGATGCTCGAGGTCGACATCACCCCGATGATCGCCGCGCTCGGTGCCGCCGGCCTGGTGATCGCGTTCGCCCTGCAGGGAACCGTCAGCAACTTCGCGGCCGGCGTGATGATCCTGCTCTACCGTCCGTTTGACGTCGGTGACGTCGTCACGGCCGGCGGCGTGACCGGCTCGGTCGTTTCGATGAACCTGGTGCAGACCACGATCAAGACGCCCGACAACCAGATGCTGATCGTTCCGAACGCCGACATCTGGGGCGGTGTGATCACGAACGTAACCGGCTCGGACACCCGGCGGGTCGACATGGTCTTCGGCATCGGCTACGGCGACGACATCGAAAAGGCCCGGCAGGCGCTTCTGTCGGTTCTTTCGCGGGACAGCCGCGTCCTCAAGGACCCCGAGCCGATGATCGTCGTTTCGGAACTGGCCGACAGCAGCGTCAACATCGCCACCCGCCCGTGGGTCCGCACGTCGGACTACTGGGGCGTCTACTTCGACACCCACGAAGCGGTCAAGAAAGAGTTCGACGCCCTCGGCATCTCGATCCCGTTCCCGCAGCAGGACGTGCACATGCACCAGGCCGGAAGCTGAGGGAATCAGGGAGCGAGGGAGCCAGGGAGCGAGGGAGCAAGGCCTTTTGCTCTCTCGCTCCCTTTGCTTTCTTGCTTCCGTGCTCTTTCGCTCGCCCAAGCTCCGGAGCCTGGTTGCCTGACGTGGCTTCGTCCGGGGGCCCCACTCCTTGGGTGGCGATTGCACCCATCGCCTGTGAGCAAGTCAGCAAGCGACCAGGTAAGCAAGGTTTGGAGAAACGACCAAACCTTGGTACTTGGTCACGTGCTTACTTGCTTACTCAGAGCAGCGCCCGAAAAATATCGAACGGAACCCGCCCGCACAGAACGAGTTACGCGCGCCTCAGGCATTCACCCGCTACCGCGAACCCGGACTGGCACCGAAAATGAACATGGGTGGGGGGGTACCCCGGGGAGTTCCGTCCCCCCGCGACGCCTCGAACTCCCCAGTTCCCTCGCTCTCTGGCTCCCTCATTCCCGTGGCTCCCGGCCTCCTGGCTCCCTCGCTCCCCGGCCTCCCGGCCCCCCGGCTCCTGGCTCCCTGGCTCCCTCGCTCCCTCGCTCCCTGGCTCCCTGGCTCCGCGGCTCCCTCTCAGAAGAACCCCCTTGACCCCGCTGTCCAAGTGTCCCACGAGTGTCTCACGGGACACGTGGTGAGACACTTGGCGTCCCACCCATGGGACACCCGGGCGCCCCGCGAGCCTGTCGAAGATTTGTTAAGTGCATTGTTTATAGGTACTTCAAGTGTGGTCCGCCGGCCTGGCACGAGACTTGCTCTATGTCTCGTGACTTACGGAAAGGACACCCATGCTGCGTTACACCTCGCGACACGTTGAAGACCTCGCCGACCAGCTCCGCCGGGGACCCCGGCACCTCTGCCTGCGGCACCTGCATAACATCGCCTTCGGGCTGACCGTCATCGACGATGACAAACGCTACCCCATGGCCTTCGTCTGGCAGATGGTCACCGGCGTCAAACGCTCCGGGGCCGAGGACGCCTCCATCCGCGGGAAGGACCTCCGCCGCAACCTGCTGACCCTCGCCGAGGACCTCAGCAGCAAGGCCCGCCTCCCCGAGGACGCCTGCGGCGAGACCTTGCACTACCCCGAAGCTCTCGCCAAACGCTTCCAGGTCTCCCGCAAGACCATCTCCCGCTGGCGCGACCGCGGCCTGTGCGCCTGGAAGGTCGTCGGCGCCGACGGCCGCCTGCGGGTTGCCTTCGCCGAACGCTGCGTCCGGATCTTCGTCCAGCAGAACTCCGCCCTGATCCAGCGGGCCGCAAACTTCACCCAACTGACCCCGGCCGATGTCGAGACCATCGTCGAACGGGCCCGCGCCGTCCTGGCCGAAGGCGCCCGCAGCCGCAACGCGGTGATCGAGCAGGTCGCACAGGACGTCGGTCGCGCCCGCGAAACCGTCCGCCAGATCCTCATGCGGCACGAGCAGGAACGCCCCGAGCAGGCCCTCTTCAGCGAACCCGCCCCGGCCACCGCGGCCGACTGGGAGCGGCTCCGCGTCTGGGAAGCCTGCCAGGATGGCGCCTCGGTCGCGACCATCGCCGAGCGATTCGACATGACCACCAAGCAGGCCTACGCGATCGTGACCGAAATGCGGGCCGCCAGCCTGAAGCGCCAGGAAATCGAGTTCATCGACTCCGACACCTTCCGCGAAACCGGCGCCGACGAAACCATCCGCAGCAACCCGGCCGGTCTCGATCCGTACGTGGCCGCGACCACCAAGCGGGTTCCGCGCGAACTGCCGCCGCTGCTGCAGGAACTCTATCGCCGACCGCTGCTGACGCCCGAGGGCGAGCAGGCCCTCTTCCGCAAGATGAACTACCTTCGCTACCGGGCCGAAGTCCGCCGCCAGGCGATCGACCCCGAGACGGCTACCGCCTCCGACCTCGACCAGGTCGAGGCCCTGCTGGCCGAGGCCGGCGAACTGAAGAACCAGATCGTCTGCGCCAACCTTCGCCTGGTCGTGCACGTCGCCCGCCGCCACGTCGGGGAGGGCAAGGACCTGTTCGACCTGATCAGCGACGGCAACGAAACCCTCATGCGGGCGGTCGATCGCTTCGACTTCAACCGCGGCTTCAAGTTCAGCACCTACTGCACCTGGGCCCTGATGCGCCGCTTCGCCCGTCGCGGGTACGAAGTCCAGAAGCGCCGCGCCCTGTTCGTCACCGGCAACGAGGAATGCCTCCGCGACCTGGCCGCCTCGGCCTCCAGCGGCGAAGGCGACCTGGTCACCCGCGAACTGGTCGAACAGATGGCCGCCGAACTCAGCGACCGCCAGTGGCAGGTCCTCCGGCAGCGCTTCGGCCTCGGCCGCGACGGACAGCCGCAGACCCTGACCGAAATCGGCCGCGACCTCGGCGTCTCCAAGGAACGCGTCCGCCAGATCGAAACCGAGTCGATCGCCAAGCTCCGACAGAAGTTCTCCGGCCAGGTCGAACGCCTGCTCGGGTAAACAGTAAGCAAGTAAGCGGGTAAGCAAGTAAGCAGGTAAGCAAGTAAGCAGGTAAGCAAGTAAGCAGGTAAGCAGGTAAGCAAGTGAGCAAGTTAACTCGTAAGCAGGTCAGAACGTGAGGGCAACGGCTGGTGAGCAGGGCGGCCGGAACACGCACGCTGGATAACGTCGCGGCGTAAGTTTCCTACTTCCCTGTTCCCTGTTCCCTTGCTTCCATGCTGGCGGTCCGGAGTCCGGGCCTCGGTTCAGGCCCCTTTGCGCTGCCGAAGAGCGCAGAACGCCGTTCCGAGAGATCTCCACCGAGGCCCGGACTCCGATCGCCAGCCCGGGCAAGTTGGCAACCAGCGGCAAGTCCGCAACCAGCGGCAAGTCCGCCACCGTAACCCCGGCGCATCCCCCACACAGGAACGGGTGCCCCGAGGTTCGGCCCCCCGCGCCAGCGCCAGGGATACACCGAAGCGCCCCCCGCTCCCCCTGTTCCCTGTTCCCCGTTCCCTGTTCCCTTCCTAAGGAACCCCCGCCACCGCACTGCTGCGCTGCCGGTCCCGCAGGTAGCCGAAGTAGACCTGGTCCTGCTGCCAGGGGAACGCCGAGATCACCCGCTGGTCGCGCAACTGGTAGAAGACCTGTCGGGCGGTCAGGGGCAGGGGGGTTCGCTGGTACTTCGTGATCGAAACGTGTCCGTCGGTGTGCGCCACGGCCCCGGCCCCGCCGTGCCGGTCGGAGATCTGGTCGCTGGCGCACCAGGCGCTGTCCATCGAGCTGACCAGGTTGTTGGTCAGGTCTTCCTCGACGATCATCCACGGCTCGGTCCGCACCGAGAAGGCCCGGAACAGCCGCCGCTCGTTCAGTTCGGCCTGCCGCGGAAACTCGTTCGCGTAGTAGGTCGCCGTCAGCAGTTCCAGCGGCGCCCCGGTCAGCAGCATCGGCGCGGTGTAGCTGTACAGCGGCTTGCGGACCATCTGGTTGCTGTCGGTGAACGCGGTCGATCCGTCCACCTTGTCCGACGGGCACTTGTAGACGCTGGTCTGTCTGCCGACATACGGAAAGATCGTGCCCGTCTTCGGAACGTACTTCTTGTTCCAGCCGTCGAAGTCGTCGTACCAGGTCCCCAGCCAGCAGTACGTCTTGCCGTCCGGGAAACGGTTCATCGCCCGGTTCTCCGTGTCCGAAGACGTCCCCGGCAGATGCCCGCCCCATTCGTCCGCA